>NZ_JAAMQI010000009.1 GCF_013523165.1 Pseudomonas entomophila | reverse complement strand
GGCGGTGCAGGTAGCCCAGCACTGGTGCTGCATCGAATTCTTTGAGCTGGTGTTCGGCCCAGCGCACGGGCAGCCAGGGGGATGGTTCGAAATGGCCTGGGCCGCGGTTGTTGATGGTTTTCCACAAAGTGGGCAATTGCGATTGCCAGTAGGCGGTGGACATGGTGCTCGGGTCTTCTGAGACTTCAACGCCCTTGGCATTCTCAGCAGCCCTATACCAGTCTGTAAATGCCCTATCCCGATTCCAGTAAAACGCCCATAACTTACCCAGATCCGTGTTTTTGTTCTGATTGTCTTCAGCGTCATGGGTAGCAAATGGGCGAATGTAGCGGTCCACTCGGTCCGAGCGTGTGACCAGTAGGCCGGTCATGCTTTCGTAGATAGTGGGAACCATGTGGCCATTTTGCAGACCCCGCGTACCCGGTTCACGATACGGGTTTCGCGACACGTCACCGTCGTAGCTTGCAATCAGGGCTTGTGGCACCTTTGGGTTGTCATCAAAAAACGCGAACAGCCGTTCGATCATGCCTTGGGCATGGTCCGTGCTTTCATCGTCTTGCCACAGAAACTGGGTAACGCCCAAGGTCGCCGCATTTCGCCCTGCGTTAATTAAACCTGCTGCTCTATATCCTTTTGCATAGGGATCAGGGGGGCCAAGCGCAAATGCCGGGACTGGCCAATACGCTACTGCCTCACCAGCCGAGCTTTTGAACGCGATACGGACTTTGATGCGTGAGGAGTTTTCTCTGGACATCAATGATGAGTCATAGTCCTTCGCATCCTGCGAGTAAATCGAAGCAAAGTTGTCGTTCTTCTTCTCTATAAACTGCCAGATTTTAGACTGGCCGTCTTGGTGCAGTCCGAGACCCACTCCCCGAATCTCCAAGGCGTAGCTCCGCCCCTGAATGGCCTGCTGTTCAGCAATTTTTGCCGCCATCTCTTTTTCATAGGCGGCACTCTTAGCGCTCTCATAGGCCTGAGTGCCGTCTCGCCAGCACATGCCAAAGATCACCAACCAGCCGGCAAACGCTGCAATGCCCCAAGCCAGGGCGGGTTTCAGGCTGCGAAGTGCCATGTCTACGCCACACTCACATTCAGCGCATGGCTGGCCACACCCTGACATCCGCATGCCAGTCTGTGGCCCTGCAGCACTACAGGCTTACCATTCAAGCGACGGCTTAGATGCCCTTCGACGAAGGCGAACACCCCGCCGTGAAGCGGGCAACTGGCCTTGTCGCCCAACACCGCTGGCGTTCTACCGTTGACGGTGTGGGTACCAACCAGTTGGCATGAGGTCACGCTGCCGCCGCTGTTGGTAGGGTCCCCCAGGCAGATAGGAGCCCTCATGCCGGGGGTGGTCCGTTACCGGGAAGCCCATAGATGAACGGATCAGCGCCACGATTCTGCTCGTTCTTCGCCTTGCGTGCCTCAGTGGGTGGGCTGATCATCTGTACGGTGAGGCTGCCATCGCTACCGGCGTACACCACGGCACTGGCGCCGCCATCGAGGTAACTGGCGATGGTGGCCAGATTGATTTCCACCAGCGCGCTGCTGACGCCGGTATTGCCCAGGCGTCGACCGATGTCGTAGCCCTCCTCCACATTGCCCACGTCCAGGCCATGGCCATCGGTGTTTAGGCTGTGCAAGGCGTTGGTCAGGGCGATTTCCGCTTCGGTGTTGTCGGTGGTGTCGTAGAACACGCGTACCGGTTTTTGCCCATCGGGCAAAGTGTCCAGCGCCTTGAGCCAGCCTGCTTGCAAGGCCTTGGCCTGTAAGGCGGGTTTGAGGCGCTGGCCGTTTTCGTCCTGCATCGAGACCTTGATCGGGCGGTGCAGGTAGCCCAGCACTGGTGCTGCATCGAATTCTTTGAGCTGGTGTTCGGCCCAACGCACGGGTAGCCAGGGAGACGGTTTGAAATGGCCCGGGCCGCGGTTGCTGATGGTCTTCCACAAGGTGGGCAGTTGGGATTGCCAGTAGGCGGTGGACATGGTGCTTGGGTCTTCTGAGACTTCAACACCCTTGGCCTTCTCAGCGGCTTTATACCAATCTGTAAATGCCCTATCCCGATCCCAGTAAAACGCCCATAACTTACCCAGATCCGTGTTTTTATTCTGATTGTCTTCGGCGTCATGGGTAGCAAATGGGCGAATGTAGCGATCCACTCGATCCGAGCGCGTGACCAATAGACCGGTCATGCTTTCGTAGACGGTCGGAACCACGTGGCCATTTTGCAGACCCCGCGTGCCCGGTTTACGATACGGGTTTCGCGTCACGTCACCGTCGTAGCTTGCAATCAGGGCTTGTGGCACCTTTGGGTTGTCGTCAAAAAACGTGAACAGCCGTTCGATCATGCCTTGGGCATGGGTCGTGCTTTCATCGTCTTGCCACAGAAACTGGGTAACGCCCAAGGTCGCGGCATTACGCCCTGCATTGATCAGGTCTTCAGCTCTGTACCCTTTTGCATAGGGATCGGGCGGCCCAAGCGCAAAAACCGGGATGGGCCAATACGCCACTGAGTCGCCTGCCGAGTTCTTGAATGCTATACGGACATTGATGTCTCTGGAATTTCGCCTAGATGTCAATGAGGGATTATAGTCTTTCGCATCCTGCGGGTAGATTGAAGAGAAATTGTCGTTCTTGTCCTTTATTAACTGCCAGATTTTGGACTGCCCGTTTCGGTATATTGCTAACCCCGCCCCGCGAATTTCCAGGGCGTAAGTCCGTGCTTGCATGGCCTGCTGCTCAGCCTTTTGGGTCTCTACTTGGCTTCGATAAGTAGCAATCTCTACTTTTTCATTTGCCAGGGCGTTGCCCCACCAATGAATGCCGAAGATTAGCAGGAGCGAGCCGGCGATCGCGGCAACGCCCCAGATTAGGACGGGTTTCATGTCGCGAAGCACTATGTCGGTTTCCTGTGCATTGAGTTGGACAATCCAGATGAAGCAGACCCAGAGCGCAATTAGCATTCCAGCGATGCGCTGATAAGGTTTCAGGTTGGGCCGTGATCTAGAGGAGGGGGAGCCGATCTTCATCGACCAGCGCCTTTTACAGGTGAATTGGCCAACATGGAGGGCGGCGTCAGCGAGACCAATCCTGAAGGTGGGAACACGCCTCGTTCATAATAATAACTGCTGGCAATCACCAATGCTTGAGCTTCCCCACTCAGCAGCGACCAAGCTGGCAGCTCTTTGATTTCCTTGAGGTCCAGTTTATCTATCCTCCAATTTGCAATCGCCACCAACACTTCTCGCATGTCTGGATCATCAAGGCTATGCGCCTGGCCAATCGCAATGTCCATCGCCGTCACCCAGCGTTGATTCTCCGGACTACGCAGAACGGCCGAGTGGTAGCTGTTAGCGTCCATTTCCTTCGGATCTGTGGACAGTCGAGCCTTGATTTCGTTAGGCGTCTCTTCGCGGTAAATGACATATCGATCCGCGCCCATGCCGATAGCACGGCCCGGCAGAGGTCTTATCTGCATCTCTCTAGTCTGATCACCGGGCTCTTTGCTAGCGTTCCACTGGACACGTTCTTTTGTCAGGTTGACTCGGTTACGGATGGTACGCTCTGGGACCCATCTGAACCTGGCACTCGGATTGCCCAGCGCTGCGCAGATGCTCACGTCGTCCGGGCTGTCCAGCCCTGCCTGGGTGGGTGTGCCGGTTACTGCCTCGCCGCCAAACAGCTGTGGCGCATGGGGCGGACTCAAGGGCTCGGCGTTAATCAAACGTTCATGACCGTTTATCATCGGCGCTTGCGAGGCCACGCTGGGAATCGTCCAGCCGCCGGGGTAACGAGGTTCTCCCTCGGCGCGTAGCAGCGTTTGCTGAATGGCTTGACCGACCAGTACTGGCTCGCCATTGCGATGACGCTTTGTCCACATGCGCTGATAGAAGCGCAAGGACTGCAACGCCTTCATTGCCGGCTTGCCATCAGGCAAGGCATTGGGTACACCATAGGTACCGATGCCCTCCATTTTATCCAGCGCAACGGTGGTGTCCTGCGGGCAAAAGTACAGGTACACCTTGCCGCGGTTGTCGCGTTCGGGAAAGACGGTCAGGTTGCCGACCTTGTCCTTGCGGGAGCCTTGCATGGGTGACCACTTGGGACCGGTACGACCGCCATAGGTCTTGCTGTCCCTGAGCGCGGAAAGCGGCGGCTGGGCATGGGGTGCCTGAGTAACCGCGGTAACGATGTTGATCAACGTCGCGAGCGTGTCATGGCCTTTGGGTGTGGCCCTGGGCAGCACACTGTAAGGCGTGTCCACCATGATGATGGTGTCGGCACAGCGCTGGCCCTTGTCGATCAGCATGGCTTGGGCAAGCAGGGTGATCAAGGTGCCTTGGCTGTGGCCCATGATGGTGATGGTTTCATCGGGCGACACACGGCGGATCTCGCTGACCAGCATGGCCAGACGGGCAGCTGCGAACACGAAATAACGCCGGTGTGGTCCCTCTCCCATCCACTGAGTGTTGGGGAGACTAGGTTGTAAGCCATATCGGATGTAATCGTCAAAGCCTGGACCGTACATTTCCAGTAGGTTGTTGGTGGCATTGGTGAAAAAACCGCCGCCCTTGGCAAAGTGCCGGTCCAAACGATTCTCGAAAACATCCTGGTATTGGTCGCGAAGCTTGAACGGGTCATCGTTCTTGTCGCGCCTTATCTCGCCGGGCTCGGCGCGATAGCCCCAATAGAACGGGATCATGAGGCTGCGAGTTTTGGGGTCGTCCGCGTCTCGCTTATAAAGAAACGTATCGGGATCGTCGAGTGTGGCTTCGTGAGCCTGATCGCGCTCCTCAGCCGGCGTATCTTTTGCAGCACTGTAATCAGCCCCATACCGCCCCGCCTTCAGATCAGGCCGATCCAGCCGCTCGTTCACCCCCTGACACAACCCCGTCTCCACCGACTCGTACGAAGCCCCCGGATCGTTCACGCCATGCAGGAAGATCACCACGCCTGGCAGATCGGCAGGCACCTCCAGCTTGCGTTCGCTGTTGAAGTTGGGGACCAGTCGAGTGACGCGTTCGGCCACCGTGTGCTGTTCGCCACTCATTGGTTGCCTCCTGTTCTGCCGGTGCTGCGCAGGGCAGCCACGTGTGCCTGGTGCATCGCTTCGCGCTCGACGTGCTCGGTGAGCCCGTTGGCGTCGGTCAGGCCCTGCACGGTGCTGCCGTCATCGAGCTTGATCTGGTAGGCGTGGTCGACGGCCATGCGCACACTGTCTTCGGCGTGTCCCGGGTAGTGGAAGGCCAGGCGCTGCGCCGCCGGGTCGCGGGTGAAGGCAGGCAACGGGGCGCTGTCGGTACGGGGGCCGACCCAGTCGTGCTCGCTGGCATGGACGGTCACCTTGCCTTGGCTGCCGATTTCGACGCCGCCGCCGATCTTGATGTAACTGCCATCATCGGCCACCAGGCGGAGGGTTGGCGCAGTGATGACCACCTCCCCTTCGGCAGCCGACAGGTGCAGGTTCTTCTGTGCGTTGACGGTGATGTCGTCTTCCTGGGCCTGGACCAGCACCTTGCCGCGGTTGGCGATGGCGCTGATGCCTTCATCCTGGGCGAAGGCACTGATGCCTTTGCCGGCCTGCAGACGCATGGCGGCGCCGCTGGTCAACTGCAGATGGTCCTGGGCGGTGGTGTCGTGGTTGGCACCGGCATAGTGAATTTGCGAGCGAGGGGTGGCACTGGCGATACCGGCCTCGGCCGCAACGGCCATGACGGGCTCGCCCGAGCTGTCGCTGTCGGGCGCTGGCCACTGCTTCAGCGCCTGGCTCAAGGCGTCCATGCCCTCGCCGTCCACCGCTGCCCCACCTCGCGCCGCGGCGGTCTGTCCGAGGCTCTTGAACAGCTCGCCGCACTCGGCCAGCAGCGTGAGCAGTTCCTCACGGTCCAACTGTGCGCCTGTGGCGTCTCGGCGGGCATAGGTGGTCAGCAGCATGCCTTGCGCGGCGCGCAGGGCAATCGCGGCGTCGGTGCGCAATTCGGCACCGTCACCACGGGCATTGGCCTGGCCGTCGGTGCGTGGCTCGGTGAGCTTGCCCAGATTGAGCGCCGTGGCCTGGTGTGTGGTGCCGACGCGGGCACGCAAGGCACCCGGCGTGTCGTCGAACAGCAGCTCGTTGAAACCGCGGCCCTTGTGCTCCTGGGTCTGGATGCCGGAAAGCGCGCGGTTGCCGGGCAGGCCGGAGGCCTTGCTGAAGCGCGGCGGAGTCTGTTCGGCGTTGTACAGTACCGAGGTCACCACAGGGCGATCGATATCGCCTGCCAGGAAGGTGACCAGCACTTCCTGGCCGATACGCGGCACGAACTGATGGCCGAAACCGCTGCCAGCGCTGGGCATCGCCACCCGTACCCAGGTGGTCCCCTGCGGCAGGCTGCCGCTGCGCTGCCAGTGGAAACGGACCTGGATCCGCGCCAGCGCGTCCGTGTAGACCTCTTCACCCTCCGGGCCGACCACGATCGCAGTGAGCGGCCCATTGATGGTCGGGCGCGGCACGGTGATCGGGTGGCGGTAAGGGATGCGTTGGCGAATACAGACGAACTGGTTGTCGTAACCTGCAGGCTCATCGGAGAAATAGTTGTTGCGCCCCTGGTGCTCGATCGACACGAGCAGGAACTGGCGAGCGTCTGCCGGACCCTCATCATGGTCGAAGTGCTGGGTCAGTTCGAAGGTGTAGCCCGCCCGCATGGCCCGGCAATTGCTGGTGCCGCTGAAGGTCTTGGCCTGGACTTCCATGGCCTCCAGGCGACGACGGACCAGCGCCTCGCCCTGCTCGGGCAGGCGATGACTGTAGGCACCGAGCACATCGTACACTTCGTAAGGCGCGACATCGCCCTGCTCGTTGAGGCTGTCCATGTGGATGGGCAGCAGGTTTCTCGGCTGCTTGTAATCGAACGTCTGGATGGCCATCTTGCCCGACTGCACGACCCGGTGGCTGCGCCATTGGGTAATGGCGTCGCTGGTCTCGGTAACGGCGGCGCTGTGGTAGCGGATGCGCGGTTGTTCGGGCAACGCCTGCAGCGCCTGGGATTCATCGGTGATGATCAGGCGGTGCCCGTCCGTGCCGTGATCGAAGTAGAAGAACAGGCCCTCTTGTTCCAGCAGGCGCAACACGAAATCCAGATCGGTTTCGCGATACTGGGTGATGTAGCTGTGGGAAGCGAGCGGCTTGAGCAGGCGAAACTCGAAGGTAGCCAGCGCGCCATAATGCTCGAACACGGTGCGAATGACCGTTTCGATGGTCTGCTCTTGAAAGATCCGCGAATCGACGCGTCGCGTCAGCATCCACAGCCAGGGGCTCAGTGTCGCACTGTAGCGCGCCAGGCCGCCGTCGCTGCCCAGCAGGTTGAACTGGGTGATGTGCCCATGGACAGGGCGTACGCCGCCGTCGGCCAGCTCGATGTCCAGACGGGCCGCTTGGCCGATCAACGACTTGAGTTCGAGCCTGGCGTCCTGGCTGATCAGGGACAGCTCGAAGCTGAACAGCGTGGACAACCCTTCATGACCGCTGAAATGCTCCAGCAGCAGCGTCTGGTCGTCTCGAAAGGGGGTGGTGAGCTTGATCAACCGGCGGTTCTGTGGTGCGAAGATCTTCGTCAAGTCCATGACGATACTGCTCCTTGGTAAAACAAGCTGCGGAACGTATCACAGGCGCCAGAGGCATCAAACCTTGGATTCGTCAGCTTTTGAGAAACTGTGACGGGCGTCCCATCGACAGCAACCGTCTCGTTGCATCGGCAGCATCACCTCAGTCTGGCGCCGTCACTCGGTAGAGCCCTCCTCCCCCAGCGACGAAACCGGCTTGGGCGAACATCACGTAGGGGGTTTTTTGTGGATACCTGCGACGGTCGCGATCCTCGCTTTCGGACGGGTTATCTCCACTGCCTGCCGAGAACTGCAAGAGAAAAAGACCTTCGGTCGATAACGCGCACGTCAGCTGATCAGGCAGTGTCCCACCCTCCGCGCGCATTTCTTTCTCTTTCTCCTCGGGCAGTCCGACCTTCAGCGGTATGCGCACCCATTGGTCTGAGGCGCTATCTTTGGCCATCAGTGCAAAGCCGGCGTCATCTTTCACGACCTTCAGCACTACTTCATCTCGAGGCGGGAAGGTCTCGACGATGCTTTTATCTTCAGGCCTGACGGCAAAACTACCGATGAAGCCATCGCACGTGTAATCGGAGGCCACTGCTAAACCGCTGAACGCGAGTGCGAGCGGCCATGCAATGAATGAAACAAGCGAAAGGCCGATGTTCGCGGTGATAAGGCGAGGTTTCGTACGCATGGAAGTCCTTTTCAAGAGTCGGTTGAAGCCTGGTGGTTCGGTCATGCCGTGCAGATCATGCCGCATTGGCCTGCAAATAGGGTCGGCGTTCTGTACAAAACCCCAAGAAATCCAATCAGTGGTTCCAGTCGCAAGGGCGTTGAGAGACTTCGGTCAGCGGATCCGCAGACCCTTCTCGCAGCGCTTTCACGCTGCGACAGACCACCTGCCCACCCATCCAGCCTGGATGCAAAGCCAGTAACGAAGCCTTCCGTCTTGTAGTAGCGTCACCCCCTCAACGAACGGCCCGGTCCGTCATCGTCAGCCCATGGACCGGGCCATTGCGACCAGGAGGCAACATGCAACCGGTGGTAGGCCAAGACGCACTCGATTCGGCGTTGATCGCGTTCGCGCGGTACAAGATCGGGGAAACGAAATTTTCCGCACTGGAGCGTGCGATGAGTTTCGAGGTCGGCGAGGCGCTTTCCAGAAGCGAATGGGTGCGGTTCTCGATCTCGAAACTGCCGTCCGGGCGTTACCGCATCGCGGACGAGGGAGAGAACGCCATCACGGAGGCGGGCCGCGCGCACCTTGCGGCGCTTCGAGCATCGCAGGATTATCGCGAGACCCAGCCGGCTTCGCATGCCGTGACGCCTTTGCTCACACCTGGACAGGCCTGAGCCATGAAAGGAAGCTGCGCCTGCGGCGCCGTCGCGTATGCGATCGACAGCATCGACATGCCAATCACTCACTGCCACTGCCGCACGTGTCGTAAAACCCACGCCGCTGCGTATGCCACCACGGCAGGCGTATTCAGGCATCACTTCACATGGACGCGTGGCACGGAGGTCCTGAAAGCGTTCGAATCCTCGCCAGGCAAACGCCGATTCTTCTGCGGCCACTGCGGCTCGCACCTGGCAGCCGAGCGGGATGGCGCCGCTGCGATGATCGTACGGGTGGCGACATTGGACGATGCGCCCCCTGCCCGGCCGGCGTTCCATATCTGGACCGCACATGCAGTGGACTGGCTGGACGGTGAGGGTTTGCTCGAGTACCGAGAGTGGCAACCCGATCGCGAGTGTTCGACAGCCTCTTGAATGGCGGCAGGCCCAAGAACGACAAGGTACGTGCTACCCGCGTGCCTTGCGCTCCAAATCCGGTTACAGTAGCGCCCCTTGTTGGGGAGTAGCCTGCCCTTGACCACGGTCAAGGTGCGTTCGTGTCAACATTCTTGGCCACCTGCCATGGCACGAACACCACACGGTTGGCGAGACCAGCGATGCTTCCATGCCCAAGGTCGGGCGTGTGGCGGCGTCGTTGACTCACAGCCCGACCGGATGCCTCACCGTGAGCCTGATTTCCCTTCTCTTCATCGCCCTGGCCATGTCGACGGACGCCTTCGCGGCAGCCATTGGCAAGGGCTCCAGCCTGCACAAACCTACGTGGCGCGAAGCGTTGCGCACGGGGCTGATCTTCGGGGCCATCGAAGCGGTGACCCCGCTCGTCGGCTGGCTCATCGGCCAGGCTGCTGCACGCCATGTCGCGCAATGGGACCACTGGATCGCTTTCGTGCTGCTGGTGGCGCTTGGCTTGCACATGATCTACAACGGTCTCAAGGAGGACGATGCAGACGACGAGAAGCCCACCCAGCATTCGTTCGTCATGCTGGCGCTCACGGCGTTCGCCACCAGCATCGATGCCTTGGCCGTCGGCGTGGGCCTGGCTTTCGTGGAGGTGGACATTCTGGTAGCGGCCGGTGCCATCGGCGTGGCCACGCTGGTAATGGTCACCGCAGGCGTCATGCTGGGTCGCGTGCTGGGTGCGGTGGTCGGCAAGCGGGCCGAGATCGTGGGTGGCGTGGTGCTGATGCTGGTCGGGGCCACCATCCTCTACGAACACCTGTCGACGGCCGCCTGAAACACGCAGCCCCTTGGCGCGCGAACCCTGATCGACGACCATTGTCCGATCGCTGGGCCGCGCGCCGCTTGCTGTCCATACACCAATGCCTCACGCTGCATAGATCGCTAACAGGTACGTTAGCCGACTGGATTCTGGAGCTTCTTCAATGCCTTCTTCCCCCCTTCAGCCTCATGACTACCTGTCCCCCGAAGAGCGTTCCGCGATTGCCGAGATCGAGGCGACGACCAGCATCCTGCGGCTGGTCACCCGATTGACCGGCATGCGCTTCGCCGGAATCGCCAAGTTCACCGACACCGAGTGGATCACCTGCATGGTGCATGACGTGGGCGAGCTGGGGATCGAGGAAGGTGACTGCGAGCCGCTGGAAGTCACGTTGTGCAGCGAGTTCAAGCGCGACCCGCGAGCACTGCTGGTGCCCAAGATCAGCGCGGACGAACGCTTCGCCACCCGGCCCGTGGTCAAGCGCTTCGACCTGGAAAGCTATGCCGGTGTGCCGATCTTCCTGCCGGACGGCCGTTTGTATGGCGCGCTTTGTGCGCTGGATTCCGAGCCTACGCGCTTCGACAACCCGGACCTGGCCGAGACCCTCGACCTGTTCGCTCGCCTTATCGGGTGCATCTTCTTCGCCAACCTCGCGAGCCAGCCGGCCTCGCCGGTCGCACAGCCGGCCTGATGTCGAACCTCCTCGAATCGGGTGATCGAAACCGCCCGATCGACGTCCGAAGTTCAGCGCGAATGACCTGCGGTAGCGATTATTTCGTACCCGACGAACTGCTCCAAAAAAACTGAATCCTGCTCGTGGCGCCTCAGTCAAGAATCATGAACGCAGTCAATCTGACGAGGTAAAAAGCCATGACCATCGAAGCAGAGACACTCGTACAACTGACCGAGGCACTTCAGGAACGCGGCTTGACGCTGATCTCAGACATCCACTTCACACGTGCCCCTTACCGGCACAACAACCGCTGGATCTGCATGGTCGAATACTCGGCCCAGGCATGATTCGCGCGTCACAGCGACAGCTCGTCGCTGGCCCGATGCACCTGGCGCCGCGTCGCCAGGGTGCAGGGGACGCGTAGGGGTACGGCAGCCCAGGTTTTGCTTTATCATGGCAGCAGTTACCAGACAGAGCCTTCCATGAGATTCGCCATCGCGGTTTTTTCCCCCGCCCATGCGCCCTCCTCGCGCCGCGCCCTGCGTTTTGCCGAAGCCGCCCTGGCCGGCGGGCACCAGATCGAGCGCCTGTTCTTCTACCAGGACGGTGTCCATAGCGCCTCGGGCAACATCGTCGCCCCGCAGGACGAACTCGACAGTGCAGCCCAGTGGCGCCAGTTCATCACCGAGCACCGGCTTGACGCCGTGGTGTGCATCGCCGCGGCGCTGCGACGCGGCGTGCTCGATGCCTCGGAAGCCAGCCGCTACCAACGCGATGCCGCCAACCTGCCTGCGCCCTGGGTCCTGTCGGGGCTGGGCCAGCTGCACGAAGCGGCACAGTCGGCCGACCGCCTGATCTGCTTCGGAGGCGACTGAGATGAGCAAATCCCTGTTGATCATCAGCCGCCAGGCCCCTGGGGCCGGCCTGGGTGCACGCGAGGCGCTGGACATTGCCCTGGCAGGCGGCGCCTTCGATCTGCCGCTGGGCATGCTCTTTCTGGACGACGGCGTCTTCCAGCTGCTCGAACGTCAGCAGCCTGCGCAGCTGGAGCAGAAAAGCCTGGCGGCCAACCTCCAGGCGCTGCCTCTGTTCGGCGTCGAACACCTGTACGCATGCGCCGCCAGCCTCGACGCGCGCGGCGTGCCCCAGGATGACTTGGCCTTGCCGGTCGAGACGCTCGATGCCCCAGGCCTGCGTGCCTTGCTTGCCCGCTTCGACCAGGTGATGACCCTATGAGCACCACGTTGCATGTGATCGCCCACTCGCCGTTCGGCGACGAGCGCCTGTCCAGCTGCCTGCGCCTGCTGGGCGCCGAAGATGCCCTGTTGCTGTGCGGCGAGGCCGTCCAGGCCCTGCGCAGCGGCACCGCGCCGTGCACCCTGCTGCGTGACGCCGGGCTGCAGGGCCGGCTGTTCGCCTTGGCCGAAGACCTGGATGCCCGCGACGTAGTGAGCGAGCTGGCCCAGCGCCTCGATTATCCGGGCTTCGTCGACCTCACCCTGCGCCACGACAAGGTCAACACCTGGCTATGAACGTATTGACGCTGAACGACCGCCAGGTGCCCCTGGACCAGGACGGCTTTCTGGTCGACCTGCAAGACTGGTCGCGCGAGGTGGCCGAAGCGCTGGCAGTGAACGAGGGCATGTCGCTGACGCCCGAGCACTGGGAGATCCTCGTGCTGCTGCGCCGCTTCCACGAACAGTACGCGCTGTCCCCGGCCACCCGCCCCCTGGTCAAGTACGTCGCCCTGAACCTGGGCGCGGACAAGGGCAACAGTGCCTACCTCAACCGCCTGTTCAACGGCACCCCTGCCAAACTGGCCGCCAAGCTGGCGGGCCTGCCCAAGCCGACCAACTGCATATGACTTCGATCACTCCGCTTCTCCTCGAGACCCCTGAGGAACACCCCTTCGCGGCCTTCGTGCGCATTCTGGGCAAGGGCAAGCGTGGCGCCCGTGGCCTCTCGCGCGAAGAAGCACGCCAGGCCATGGACATGATCCTGCGTGGCGACGTCGAGGAGGCGCAACTGGGCGCCTTCCTGATGCTGCTGCGGCACAAGGAAGAAACGCCCGAAGAGCTGGCCGGCTTCACCGAGGCGGTGCGCGGTGCGCTCGCGGCGCCTGCCCTGGCCGTGGACCTGGACTGGCCGAGCTACGCTGGCAAACGGCGTCACCTGCCGTGGTACCTGCTGGCAGCCAAATGCCTGGCCGCCAACGGCGTGCGTATCTTCATGCATGGCGCTGGCGCGCACACCGCAGGACGGCTGTACACCGAGCAATTGCTCGACCTGCTGCAGATCCCGCTGTGCCGGGACTGGGCAGCGGTAGAGGCCGCGCTCGACCAGCACGGGCTGGCGTTCCATCCCCTTCAGGACTGGGCGCCTCGCCTGCAGCACCTGATCGACCTGCGCAACGTGCTCGGCCTGCGCTCGCCGGTTCATTCGCTGGCACGTGTCCTCAACCCCTTGAAGGCTCGATGCGCGCTGCAAAGCATCTTCCACCCGGGCTACCAGGCCGTGCACCGCGAAGCCAGTTGCCTGTTGGGCGACCCTGCCATCGTGGTCAAGGGCGACGGCGGTGAGATCGAGATCAACCCGGATGTCGTCAGCCACCTCTATGGCACGACCGATGGCCAGGCGTGGGATGATCAATGGCCTGCCTTGAGCGCACAGCGTCACGTCAAGCCGGCCACCCTCGACCCCAGCGTGCTGTTGGCGGTCTGGCGGGGTGAACGACACGACAGCTACGGCGAACTGGCCGTGATCTCGACCATGGCCCTGGCCCTGCGCGGCCTTGGCCACCCGCAAGAGGCGGCGTTCGCCCAGGCTCGCCAGTATTGGGACGCTCGCACGACGCCAGCCTGAACCACAGGCCATCGGATGAAACCGAACGACCGTCCCCACCTCAGGCTCCAAGCTGGACGAGCCTGACGGAGGAGCCTGGACATGGGCCTGTTGATCGAAGGTCAGTGGCATGACCACTGGTACGAAAACGGTAAGGACGGCGCCTTCCAGCGCGAGGAGGCCCAGCGCCGCGACACCGCGCTGAGCGCCGAAGCCGGACGCTACCACCTGTACGTGTCGCTGGCCTGCCCATGGGCGCACCGCGCGCTCATCCTGCGCAGCCTGAAAGGGCTGGAGCCGATCATCGGTGTGTCGGTGGTCAGTTGGCTGATGGGCGAGCGAGGCTGGACGTTCGACCGCAAGCATGGCTCCAGCGGCGATGCGCTGGACGATCTGCAGTACCTCTACCAACGGTACACCCAGGACGACCCGCGTTATACCGGGCGCGTCACCGTGCCGGTGCTCTGGGACCGACAGGCGCAGCGCATCGTCAACAACGAGTCGGCCGACATCGTACGGCTGTTCAACCAGGCGTTCGATGGGCTGACGGGCAACGACCTGGACCTGTACCCTGCGCCGCTGCAGCCGACCATCGACGCCTTGAATGCGCGCATCTACCCTGCTGTCAACAACGGCGTCTACCGCGCGGGCTTCGCCACGACGCAGCAGGCCTACGAAGAAGCCTTCGATGCGCTGTTCGCCGAACTCGACCAGCTGGAGCAGTTGCTGGGGCAACAGCGCTACCTGGCCGGCGCCTACCTCACCGAGGCCGACGTTCGCCTGTTCACCACGCTGGTGCGGTTCGATGCCGTCTACCACGGGCATTTCAAGTGCAACCTGCGCCGCATCGTCGACTACCCGAACCTGTCCCACTGGCTGCGCGAGCTGTATCAATGGCCCGGCATAGCGGCCACGGTAGACCTGTGGCACATCCAGCATCACTACTACCAGAGCCATGCCACCATCAACCCGACCGGCATCGTGCCCAAGGGGCCGCACTTGGACTTCGAGCGTCCTCACGACCGCGAACGCCTGCCCGGCCAGGGCATCTGGCGGCGTACCCAGGCCTGACGTGAAAACGCCGCGATCCCCTGGCAGGGGTCGCGGCGTTTTCACATGCTGGACGGGTCAGTCGTGCTGTGCGCCTTCGAACCAGGCGAGCTTGTCACGCAACTGCACCACTTCGCCCACGATGACCAAGGTCGGCGCATGCACTTCATGGCGCGCGACCAGGTCAGGCAGGTCAGCCAGGGTGCCGACGAACACCCGCTGGTTGCGCGTCGTCCCTTGCTGGACCAGGGCCGCAGGCGTACTGGCGGCGCGGCCATGGCGGATCAGCTCCGCGCAGATGGTCGGTAACCCTACCAACCCCATGTAGAACACCAGGGTCTGAGCAGGCGCGACCAGGTCGGACCAGGGCAGGTTGCTGCTGCCGTCCTTCAGGTGGCCGGTGATGAAGCGCACCGATTGAGCATGGTCACGGTGCGTCAGGGGGATGCCCGCATAGGACGAGCAGCCGCTGGCTGCCGTGATGCCCGGCACCACCTGGAAGGGAATGCCCTCCTCGGCCAGTTCCTCGATCTCTTCGCCACCACGGCCGAAGATGAACGGGTCGCCCCCCTTGAGCCGCAACACACGCTTGCCCTGACGGGCCAGTTCCACCAGCAGCCGGTTGATCTGTTCCTGCGGCACCGAATGCTCGGCGCGGCGCTTGCCCACGTAGATTCGCTCGGCATCGCGGCGGCACATGTCGATGATGGCGGGCGCCACCAGTCGATCGTAGAGCACCACATCGGCCTGCTGCATCAGGCGCAAGGCGCGGAAGGTCAACAAGTCGGGGTCCCCCGGACCGGCACCGACCAGATAGACCTCGCCTCCCTGCTGCACCGGCACGCCATCGACCATGGCCTGCAGCAACCGCTCGGCCTCGGCGCCCTGCCCGGCCAGCTGGCGCTCGGCGATCGGCCCCTGGAACACGGTCTCCCAGAAGCCGCGGCGCTGGTTGACGTCCGGGTACAACGTCTTGACCTTGTGCCGGAAACGCGCGGCCAGGCCGGCCAGCTCGCCATACGCCGCCGGGATCCAGGCTTCGAGCCGGGCCCTGATCAGCCGCGCCAGCACCGGCGCATCGCCGCCGCTGGAGACGGCCACCACCAGGGGCGAGCGGTCGACGATGGCCGGGAAGATCACCGTGCACAAGGCCGGCGCATCCACCACGTTGACTGGCAGGCTGCGCAGCTGGGCGTCGGCCGACACCTGGGCGTTGAGGCCCGGGTCATCGGTGGCGGCGATGACCAGGCGACAGCCGTCCAGGTCGCTGGCCTGATAACCGCGCACCTGGACCTCGCCACCGCCCTCGCGCGCCATGGCCGCCAGTTGCCCGTCGACCTCCGGCGCCACCACGCGCAGCGCGGCGCCGGCATCGGCCAGCAGGCGGGCCTTGCGCAGCGCGATTTCGCCACCACCGACCACCAGCACCTGGGCGCCGTGCAGCTTGTGGAACAGAGGCAGGTAATCCATTTAGCGGATGACCTCGACGCCGCCCATGTACGGCTTGAGCACCTCGGGCACCCGGATCGAGCCGTCGGCCTGCTGGTAGTTCTCCAGCACGGCGACCAGGGTACGGCCGACGGCCAGACCCGAACCGTTGAGGGTGTGCACCAGTTCCGGCTTGCCGGTTTCCGGGTTGCGCCAGCGGGCCTGCATGCGACGCGCCTGGAAGTCGCCGCAGTTGGAGCAGGAGCTGATCTCGCGGTACTTGTCCTGGCTCGGCACCCAGACTTCGAGGTCGTAGGTCTTGACCGCGCTGAAGCCCATGTCGCCCGTGCACAACGCCAGCACGCGGTACGGCAGCTCCAGGGCCTGCAGCACGCGCTCGGCATTGGCGGTCAGGCTTTCCAGCGCGTCCATGGACGCGGACGGCTCCACCACCTGGACCATCTCGACCTTGTCGAACTGGTGCTGGCGGATCATGCCACGGGTGTCACGCCCGGACGCACCGGCCTCGCTGCGGAAGCACGGCGTGTGGGCGACGAACTTGACCGGCAGCTGCTTGGCCTCGAGGATCGAGTCGGCCACCAGGTTGGTCAGCGACACTTCAGCGGTCGGAATCAGGTAGAAATCAGCTTCGCCTTCGCGGCTGATCTTGAACAGGTCTTCCTCGAACTTCGGCAGCTGGCCGGTGCCCTGCAAGGCCGGGGCCTGCACCAGGTAAGGCGTGTAGGCCTCCTCGTAGCCGTGCTCGGCGGTGTGCAGGTTGATCATGAATTGCGCCAGGGCGCGGTGCAGCCGCGCGATCGGGCCACGCAGCACGGCGAAGCGGGCACCGGACAGCTTGGCGGCGGCCTCGAAGTCCAGCTTGCCGCTCAGCTCGCCCAGGGCCACGTGGTCCTGGATCGGGAAGTCGAACTGGCGCGGGGTGCCCCAGCGGCGCACTTCGACGTTCTCGTCTTCATCGGCACCAACCGGCACGCTGGCGTCCGGCAGGTTGGGGATCGTCAGCAAGATGGCATCGAGCTCGGCCTGGATCTGCTCCAGCTCGACCTTGCCGGCGGCCAGTTCGGCAGCCATGCGGTCGACGTCGGCCTTCAGCGGTTCGATGTCTTCACCCTTGGCCTTGGCCTGACCGATGGACTTGGAAATACGGTTGCGGTCGGCCTGCAGCTGTTCGGTACGCGTCTGTACCGACTTGCGGCGCTCTTCCAGTGACTCGATGCGCGCGACATCCAGGGTGAAGCCACGGGAGGCCAGGCGACCTGCCACTTCCTGAAGTTGGCCACGTAGCAGTTTGGAATCGAGCATATCGTTCTCTCGTTATAGGTGTGTGTTGTTCAGATTCGGGTCAGGGACAGGCCCGCCCATGTGGCGAGCAGCCCGCCGAGGACGCTGGCCGCAGCATACCCGAAGGCCAGGGGCGCCTGCCCGTTTTCGAGCAGTCGGATCGTGTCCAGGGAAAAGGACGAAAACGTGGTCAGGCCACCGACGAAGCCGACCAGCAGGCCAATGCGCACTTCAGGCGGCACGCTGGGCCGGGTCAGAAACAGGCCATAGAGGACGCCGATGATCAGGCAGCCGACGAGGTTCACGGCCAAGGTGGCCAGGTAATAGTGCCGAGGGTGATGGGCGCTGACCCAGTGGCCCATGGCGAAACGCAGCAGCGTGCCGATGACGCCGGCCAGGCTCACCGAGGCGATCGTGCCGATCATGTGGGCCTCCGGCGTACGGGGCTGTGCTGATCGAGTTCGGCCAGGTGGCGCAGCTTCTCGCCGATCTTCAGCTCGAGGCCGCGTGGCACAGGCTGGTAGTAGGCGCGGGGCGCAAGCGCCTCGGGGAAGTAGTCCTCGCCCGCCGCATAGCCCTCGGGCTCGTCGTGGGCATAGCGGTAGTCGTCGCCATAGCCCAGCTGCTTCATCAGTTTGGTCGGTGCGTTGCGTAGGTGCAGCGGCACGTCCAGCGAACCGTGCTCGGCGGCCTCGCGCATGGCACGCTTGAAGCCCATGTACACGGCGTTGCTCTTCGGCGCGCAGGCCAGGTAGGTGATGGCCTGGGCCACCGCCAGTTCACCCTCGGGGCTGCCCAGACGCTCCTGCACGTCCCAGGCCGCCAGGCACAGGTTCAGCGCTCGCGGGTCGGCGTTGCCGATGTCCTCGCTGGCCATGCGCACCACGCGCCGGGCGATGTACAGGGGGTCGCAGCCACCGTCGAGCATGCGGGCGTACCAGTACAGCGCCGCGTCCGGGTTGGAGCCGCGCACCGACTTGTGCAACGCGGAAATCTGGTCGTAGAAGGCTTCGCCGCCCTTGTCGAAGCGACGGCGGCTGTCACCGAGCAGGCTCTGCAGCAAGTCCACACCGATGTCGCCCCCGTCCTCGGCCAGGTCGGAGGCGTTTTCGAGGAAGTTCAGCATCCGGCGACCGTCGCCATCGGCCGCCGCCACCAGCATCTTGAAGGCTTCGTCGCCAACCGTCAGGCCGCGCTTGCCCAGGCCACGCGCCTCGCTGAGTGCACGGTCGACCAGCTTGCGCAGGGCTGGCTCGTCCAGGCTCTTGAGCACGTACACCCGCGCCCGCGAAAGCAGCGCGTTGTTCAGCTCGAAGGAAGGGTTCTCGGTGGTGGCGCCGATGAACAGCAAGGTGCCGTCTTCCACGTAGGGCAGAAAGGCATCTTGCTGCGACTTGTTGAACCGGTGCACCTCATCTACGAACAGGATCGTGCGCCGCCCGTATTGCCCCGCCTGCTGCCGCGCGACCTCCACCGCCTGGCGGATTTCCTTCACGCCCGCCAGCACCGCCGACACCGTTTCGAAATGCGCATCGCAGAACTTCGCCAGCAGCCGCGCCAGGGTGGTCTTGCCGACACCTGGCGGACCCCAGAAGATCATCGAGTGGAGGGCGCCCTGCTCCAAGGCCTCGCGCAGCGGCTTGCCACGCGCCAGCAGGTGTTCCTGACCGACGTACTCGTCCAGGTTGGAAGGCCGCAGGCGCGCGGCCAGGGGCTGGGCGACAGGTTCGCTTCGAAACAGGTCCATACGGGCAACGACAGCCTCTATTCCTGGATCACGTCAGCGCCAGCCGGGATCTTGAACTGGAACTTGCCTGCCGCGACCGATTGGTTGGCCTTCACCCCGTTGAACAGGATGTTGGTGCGCTGACCGACGCTGTCGATCAGTTGCATGTCGTTGATCAGGCCACGGCGGAACGACACGCGCAGCGAGTCGAACAGGGTGTCCTTGGTCTTGGGCGTGAGGGTGAAGTCCATGACCTCGCCCTGTTCCTTGGACGCGATGTCGAAGCTCTGGCTGATCTTGGACACGTCGCCCGAGAGCAGCAGCGCAGGTGTCTGGCTCAGGCGCACGTCGAGCTTCTTGACCGTGGCCTGCTCGAGGTCCGGGTCCCAGAGGGTGACTTTCTGGCCATCGGAGACCACCACCTGCTCCTGCGGCGCGTCGGTGTGCCAGTAGAACAGGCCAGGCCGCTTGACGGCCATCTGCCCTGTGGTTTCCTGCAGGCTGGTGCCGCTGGCATCCAGGGTCAGTTGCGAGAAGCCCGCCTCGAGGGTCTGGGACTTCTCCAGCAGCTGGGTCAGCCGCGCCACGTCTTTGTCATCGGCATGGGCCGGCAGGGTCGCCAGGGCCAGGGCAGAAACCAACAGCATGCGAATTGCGCGCATGGGAATCCTCATCGAACGGTGAGTGGGCCGGTCGGCCAGGGGGCAGACCGGCGGGGTGTTCATCAGTCGCGGGGCCCGCCAGGGGCGATCACTTCCCGCGAACCGTTGCTGTTCATCGGCGTGACCACGCCGGCCATCTCCATCGACTCGATCATTCGCGCGGCGCGGTTGTAGCCGATCTTGAGCTTGCGCTGGACCGCCGAGATCGACGCGCGCCGGCTTTCGAGCACGAACTGCACGGCTTCATCGTACAACGCATCGGCTTCCGGGTCTTCCCCGTCGCCACCGCCCGAGCCGCCGTCGAAGCCACTGCCGGCCTCTTCCACGCCATTGAGGATGTCGTCGTTGTAGTCCGGCGCTCCGCGCAGCTTCCAGGCTTCGACGACGCGGTGCACTTCGTCGTCGGACACGAATGCACCGTGCACGCGGATCGGCAGGCTGGTGCCCGGCGGCATGTAGAGCATGTCGCCATGGCCGAGCAGCTGTTCGGCGCCCCCCTGGTCGATGATGGTCCGCGAGTCGATCTTGCTCGACACCTGGAACGCCATGCGCGTGGGGATGTTGGCCTTGATCAGGCCGGTGATGACGTCCACCGACGGCCGCTGGGTGGCCAGGATCAGGTGGATGCCGGCTGCACGCGCCTTCTGCGCGATCCGCGCGATGAGCTCTTCGACCTTCTTGCCGACGATCATCATCATGTCGGCGAATTCGTCGACCACCACCACGATGGTCGGCAAGGTCTTGAGCACCGGCGCTTCATCGTCCATGTTCTCGCGGCGGAACAAGGGGTCGGGGATGGTCTCGCCCGCGGCCTCGGCGTCCTTGACCTTGCGGTTGAAGCCGGCCAGGTTGCGCACGCCCATGGCCGCCATCAGCTTGTAGCGGCGCTCCATCTCGGCCACGCTCCAGCGCAGTGCGTTGGCAGCGTCCTTCATGTCGGTAACCACCGGGCAGAGCAGGTGCGGAATGCCTTCGTAGATCGACAGCTCGAGCATCTTCGGGTCGATCATGATCAACCGCGCGTCTTCCGGGCTGGACTTGAACAGGATCGACAGGATCATCGCGTTGACCCCCACCGATTTACCGGAACCGGTGGTACCGGCGACCAGCAGGTGAGGCATCTTGGCGAGATCGGTGATGACCGGCTTGCCGCCGATGTCGTGCCCCAACGCCAGCGTGACCGGGGACGTGGCGTCCTCGTACGGCGTCGACGACAGCACCTCGGAGAAGCGCACCATCTGGCGGTTCTCGTTGGGGATCTCGATGCCGACCGTGGTCTTGCCAGGGATGACTTCGACCACCCGCACGCTGGTCACGGCCAGCGAACGCGCCAGGTCCTTGGCCAGGTTGGAGATACGGCTGACCTTGACCCCGGCGGCAGGCTGGATCTCGTAGCGCGTGATCACCGGGCCAGGATGGATCGAGTCCACCGTCACTTCGACGCCGAACTCCTTGAGCTTGATTTCCAGCAACTGACCGACGCCGGCCAACGACTCGGGCGAATACTCGATCTTCTTTTCCTCGGCAGGGTCGAGGATGGAGATCGGCGGCAGGGTGCCTTCGACGGCGCTGTCGACGAAGGTCGAAACAGGCTTGGGCTTGGGCGCGACACGTGCGGGTTCGACGGCCCTGGGCGGGGTCGGCGTCGGCATGATGACGGGGGCGGCCAGGGCGGTGGCAGGCACCTCACGGGGCATGGGTGCAGGCGCGGACACGGGAGGCTGGACCGCCACGGCGTCGCGCTCGATGACCCGCTCGCGGGGCTTGGGTTGTTCTCGCTTGTCGGCCACGCTAGGCGCGGTCGGTGCAGGGCTGGCCGGTACAGCACTGGATGCGGCAGGTCTGGCTGTGGTCGGCATTGAGGAAGCCGGCGTCGAAGCGGCTGGCTTGACGACGGGGGCACTGCGCACCACCGGCTCGTCGACTTCGCGCAGCTGCGCCACCAGACGCTTGCGCTCGTTGCGCGCCTCCCACCAACGGCTGGCCGCGCCGCGCACCAGCTCGAACACATCGAGCGTGAGCTTGCCGGTCATGTCCATCACCTTGAACCAGGACAGGTCGGTGAAGACGGTCAACCCGAACAGGAACAGGGCGATGAAGGCCAGGGTGCTGCCCTGGACGTTGAGCAGGCTGCGGGCCAGTTCGCCCAGACCTTCGCCCAGGGCGCCACCGGCGGAAAACGGCAGGCTGGCCGGGGGATGGAAATGGATGTGCGCCAGGGCCGCGCCGGAGAGCACCAGAAACACCAGGCCGATCAGCCGCCAGGAGAACAGCCAGCCGCTCCACTGCCAGGGCTGGTGCCGCTCGCGGAAGATCTGCCAGGTCTTGATCCCCAGCAACAGCGGGAAGATATAGGCGAAATAGCCCAGCACCATGAACAGCACGTCGGCGCAGTAGGCCCCTGCACGGCCCGCGGCGTTCTGCACCTGGTCGATGTTGCTGGTGTGGGTGAACCCTGGGTCGGCGGTGTCGTAGGTCAGCAGCGCCATCCACAGGTACAGGCACAGCGCGCCGACGGCGATCAGCGCACCCTCCTTGAGTCGGTAATGCAACTGTTGCCGCCACAGGGGTACCGGCAAGGGAGTCGGAGATGCGGTGGATTTCTTCAAAACGCGTTTATTCCTGCGCATGGTGCGCGTCCAAGAGTGATCGACCCAAAGTGAACAGTCTGTGAATCACTGCTTTCAACAGTGCCGCCTGCCCATCGCCAGGGCGGCAGGCCTGAAACAAGGCTGGGTCCTGCACCCGTAATTTGAGCACGCATTTTGTTCTGTGACAAAGGCTTATGCTGTGTTTTTGCACAGGTGTGACAGCAAGGCGCCGTATTAGTTGCCCTCTCGCCACCGGCACCGCGCACGCTGCCTGGACAAACGCCCGCCTGTGCGCCCGCGCCCTGCGTTGACCTGTCGGCGCAAGGTCGCCATGCTGGGCGCTCCCCTCCCCCGCCGGCACAGAATGCCCATGCTGACTTGGCTGAACCGCGATTCCTTGACCTTTCCGCCCTTGAACACCGCCTTGCACGAACCCAACGGCCTGCTGGCGGCCGGAGGCGACTTGCGACCCGAGCGCCTGATCCAGGCCTACCGTCATGGCTGCTTCCCCTGGTACCAGGATGGCCAGCCGATCCTGTGGTGGTCGCCGGACCCGCGCACCGTGCTGTTCCCTGCCGAACTGCACGTGTCGCGCTCGCTGGCCAAGCTGTTGCGCCAGCAACGCTACCAGGTGAGTATCGACCAGGACTTCGCCGCCGTGGTCGCGGCCTGCGCGGCCCCTCGGACCTATGCCGACGGGACTTGGATCACCGAGCCCATGCAGGCCGCCTACTGCGAACTGCATCGACAGGGTGTCGCACACTCGGTCGAAGTGCGCGAGAACGGGGTGCTGGTCGGCGGGCTCTACGGCCTGGCCATCGGCCAGCTGTTCTTCGGCGAGTCCATGTTCAGCCGGGCGGACAATGCCTCAAAGGTCGGCTTCGTGACCTTGGTCAAGCGACTGGAACAGGCGAGCTTCGCCCTGATCGACTGCCAGATGCCCACCGACCACCTGCACAGCCTCGGTGCACGGGCGATTTCGCGAACCGAATTCGCCGAGGCACTGGCGCGCCACCTGGACACACCGCCGACCTCGACATGGCTCGGCTAGGCGCGCCGACCTGGCTGGCTTACACTTAGGGCAACGTTTCGCAAGGGGTCGACCATGACAGAACTGGCACGCCTGAAGTTCTTCGCCACTCAGCCCCATGACTGCAGCTACTTGCCGGAGGAACAGGCAACCACCCTGTTTCTAGACCCCAGCCAGCCGATGGACGTGCACGTGTACGCCGACCTGTCGGAAATGGGGTTCCGTCGCAGTGGCGACCATCTCTACCGGCCGCATTGCCAGCAGTGCAGCGCCTGCGTGCCCGCGCGCATTCCAGCCGCGCGCTTCATCCCCAACCGCCAGCAGCGGCGCATCCTCAAGCGCAATGCGGAGCTGGAAGTCACGGCCGTGCGGCCGACGTTCACCGAAGAGTACTTCGACCTGTACCGTCGTTACATCGAGCAGCGCCATGCCGATGGCGACATGTACCCACCGAGCCGTGAGCAGTTCTCGACGTTTCTGGTGCGCGACCTGCCCTTCTGCTGGTTCTACGAGTTCCGCCTGCACGGTCGGCTGCTGGCGATCGCAGTGTGCGACCTGCTGCCCAACGGCCTGTCCGCGGTCTACACCTTCTACGAGCCCGAGGAAGAGCGCCGCAGCCTGGGCCGCTACGCCATCCTGTGGCAGATCGGCGAGACAGTGCGTCGCGATCTGGACGCGGTGTACCTGGGCTACTGGATCAAGAACTGCCAGAAGATGAGCTACAAGACCCAATACCGCCCTATCGAACTGCTGATCAACCAGCGCTGGGTGAGCGTCAACTGAAAGCATTGGCTTGATAGCCGGTTTTCGGGCATAATCCACGCCACTTTTTTGCCTGATGCAGGGTTGTATCGGGCGATCATTGAATTATCGAGGGCTCAACTGCATGTCGAAAGAAGACAGCTTCGAAATGGAAGGTACTGTCGTCGACACCCTGCCTAACACCATGTTCCGCGTGGAGTTGGAAAACGGGCACGTCGTAACCGCGCACATCTCCGGAAAGATGCGCAAGAACTACATCCGAATCCTGACCGGTGACAAGGTCCGCGTCGAACTGACGCCCTACGACCTGAGCAAGGGCCGCATCACCTACCGCGCCCGTTAATCGCTCCACCCGCGTCAACGAAAAAGCCCGGCTCGATGCCGGGCTTTTTTGGTTGTGGGCTACACGCTACACGCTGAGCCTGGTACGGCCTGGACGCCTGGCCAGGCCAGCGTGCTGCTTGACGGCAACACGCCCGGCCACCGTCAGGCCACCTCCGCCGTGGTCTCGAAATCGAAGACCAGCTCCCCATCGCGCAAGTCGACATGAACGATACCGCCATGCTCGGCCAGTTCGCCGAACAGGATCTCTTCGGCCAGAGGCCGCTTGATCTTGTCCTGGATGAGCCGCGCCATGGGGCGCGCACCCATCTGCACGTCGTAGCCGCTGGCGGCGAGCCAGCCACGTGCAGCGTCGCTGACTTCCAGCTGCACACGCTTGTCTTCCAGCTGCGCCTGAAGCTCGATGAGGAACTTGTCGACGATGCTCTTGATCGTCTCGTGACTCAGACGACCGAACTGGATGATGGTGTCCAACCGGTTGCGGAACTCCGGCGTGAAGCTCTTGCGAATGACTTCCATGGCGTCGGATGCATGGTCCTGGTGCGTGAAGCCGATCGAGGCCCGCGACGCGGTTTCTGCACCGGCATTGGTGGTCATGATCAGGATCACGTTGCGGAAGTCCGCCTTGCGCCCGTTGTTGTCGGTCAGGGTGCCGTGGTCCATCACCTGCAGCAGCAGGTTGAAGACTTCCGGGTGGGCCTTCTCGATCTCATCGAGCAGCAACACGCAGTGAGGCTGCTTGGTGATCGCCTCGGTCAGCAAACCGCCCTGATCGAAACCGACGTAGCCAGGCGGTGCACCGATCAGACGGGACACGGTGTGGCGCTCCATGTACTCGGACATGTCGAAGCGCACCAGCTCCACGCCCAGGGCCTTGGACAGCTGGCGGGCTGCCTCGGTCTTGCCGACACCCGTGGGACCTGCGAACAGGAACGAACCGACCGGCTTGTCCGGCGCCTTGAGCCCGGCGCGCGACAGCTTGATGGCGGTTGCCAGCGAGTCGATGGCCGCATCCTGCCCGAACACCGTGAGCTTGAGGTCGCGCTCCAGGTTGCGCAGCAGCTCCTTGTCGGAACTGCTGACGTGTTTCGGGGGAATGCGTGCGATCTTGGCCACGATGTCCTCGACCTGCTGCACGTCGATGCGCTTGAGACGGCTGGTCGGCGGTTGCAGGCGCTGATAGGCACCCGCTTCGTCGATTACGTCGATGGCCTTGTCGGGCATGTGACGGTCATTGATGTAGCGCGCGGCCAGCTCGGCAGCGGCACGCAGGGCTTCGTCGCTGTACTCGATGTCGTGGTGCGACTCGAAGCGCCCTTTCAGGCCGCGCAGGATGCCCACGGTGTCTTCGACCGACGGTTCCGAGACATCGACCTTCTGGAAGCGTCGTGCCAGGGCCCGGTCCTTCTCGAAGATGCCGCGAAACTCCTGGAAGGTCGTCGAGCCGATGCACCGGATCTCGCCGGACGACAGCAGTGGCTTGAGCAGGTTGGAGGCGTCCATGACGCCACCGGACGCCGCACCCGCCCCGATGATGGTGTGGATTTCATCGATGAACAGGATGGCGTGGGGCCGCTTGCGCAGCTCGCCGAGCAGCGCCTTGAAACGCTTCTCGAAGTCGCCACGGTACTTGGTGCCGGCCAGTAGCGCGCCCAGGTCCAGCGAGTAGACCACGCTCTGCGCCAGCAGGTCAGGCACCTGACCGTCGACGATGCGCTTGGCCAGGCCTTCGGCGATGGCCGTCTTGCCGACGCCGGCCTCACCGACCAGCAGCGGGTTGTTCTTGCGACGGCGCGCCAGGATCTGCGCTACGCGCTCGACTTCCTGCTCGCGGCCGACCAGTGGGTCGATACGCCCTTGCCGCGCCTGCTCGTTCAGGTTGCTGGCGTAGGCATCGAGCGGGTTGCTGGAGGAAGAGGACTCGCCGCCCTCTTCGTCCTGCATGTCCTGCTCGCCTTCGGTACTCGGCCCATGACCCGGCACCTTGGAGATGCCGTGGGCAATGTAGTTGACCACGTCGATACGGGCCACGCTCTGCTGCTTGAGCAGAAACACCGCCTGGCTTTCCTGTTCGCTGAAGATCGCGACCAGCACGTTGGCGCCGGTGACTTCACGCTTGCCCGAGCTTTGGACGTGGAAGACGGCCCGCTGCAGGACACGCTGGAAGCCCAGGGTCGGCTGGGTTTCGCGGTCTTCGTCATGCACCGGAATCAGAGGCGTGGTGGAGTCGATGAACTCTTGCAGGTCATGCTTGAGCTTGTCGAGGTTGGCGCCACAGGCGCGCAGAACGGTCGCAGCGGCCTCGTTGTCCAGAAGCGCCAGCAGCAAGTGCTCGACGGTCATGAACTCGTGACGCTTCGAGCGGGCCTCCTTGAAGGCCAGATTGAGGGTGACTTCGAGCTCGCGGTTTAACATGGCTTCACCTCATACCCAAGTGGTCGGCGTTTAACCGTCCTTCTCGATTTCACAGAGTAGCGGATGCTGGCTTTCTCTCGCGTATTGGTTGACCTGCGTCGCCTTGGTTTCGGCGATGTCGCGGGTGAACAATCCGCAGACTGCCCGTCCTTCGGTGTGGACGGTCAGCATGATCTTGGTCGCCAGCTCGCGGTTCAGATTGAAGAACGTTTCGAGCACTTCGACGACGAAATCCATCGGCGTGTAGTCATCATTGAACAGTACCACCTTGTACATGGGTGGAGCCTGCAGGGCCGGCTTGGCTTCCTGAGTTGCCAGACCGGCGCCATCGTCGTCATGCGACTGCTGGCGATCCTGATTGAATGTTAGTCGAATCTGGCTGATTGCATGCATGGAAAGAATTTCATCACATCGACAGGTTAAGGTAGTGGGTCGGATCGCGCAGGCCTGCGACGCTGCAGCCGCCACGTGACCTTGACTATCGGCGAATCGGTGTTACAACCAATATAGAGTCCACCGTGGTCAATAAAGATCCGCGCAGTCAACCCAATTTTTTTGCAGGTTCGTATGCGGATGACGTCGATGATACTCCAGTGATGGAGCCTTTGCAGAGGGACATGAGGATGACGAGCGGTAAAGTCAAGTGGTTCAACAATGCCAAGGGCTATGGGTTCGTGAACACGGACGGCTCGACCGAGGACCTGTTCGCGCACTATTCGCACATCCAGATGGATGGATACCGGACCCTGAAGGCAGGTCAACGGGTCTTGTTCAACATCGTCCAGGGCCCAAAAGGGCTACATGCGGTAGAGATCAGGGCTGAGCCCACCAGTGTCGACGCGCCCCTGCCAGAAATGCCCGAGCTGGCAGGTACACGTTAACGCCTTGTGGGGCGTTTCCTGTCACCAATCGCTCCCTCGAGCGATTGGTGAGTCGCCGTATCCGTCATCCTCTTCTCTCCTACATCTTTGGTCGTATAAACGAACCGATATCATTCCCGCCTTGCCGATTCCGATGCCGTGTTTGTTATACTCCGGCCCTGACCGCAGGGTCACCGGGCGAACCCATGGAAAGACACGGCTCGCCCACTGGCCTCGACGGCCAACCTGCCTGGCGTGTTCCGCACTTCAGGCCATGACGCTCGACTGATGCATCCACCATCACCGCTTCGCTGCCGCTCGAGCCGTCCACGCCCAGGCCTGGACGTAGCGCCTACACAGCGCCTCTCGAGACCGGGCACGCTCGGCAAAACAGAGAGTTAACCCGCCTATGCCCTCCCGTTCCAAGATCATCTACACCTTCACCGACGAAGCCCCTGCCCTCGCCACCTATTCACTGCTGCCTGTCATCGAAGCGTTCACCGCATCGGCCGACATCGCCGTCGAAACGCGCGACATCTCGCTGGCTGGCCGCATCCTGGCCGCCTTCCCCGAGCAGCTTGGCGCCGAGAAGCAGGTAGGCGATCACCTGGCGGAACTGGGCCAACTGGCGACCACCCCTGAAGCGAACATCATCAAGCTGCCCAACATCAGCGCCTCGGTCCCGCAGCTCAAGGCCGCGATCAAGGAGCTGCAAGCCCAGGGCTACGCCATTCCCGACTACGCCGACGAGCCGGCCACGGACGCCGAGAAAGAGTCCCGCGCCCGCTACGACCGCATCAAGGGCAGCGCCGTCAACCCCGTGCTGCGCGAAGGCAACTCGGACCGCCGCGCCCCGCTGTCGGTGAAGAACTACGCGCGCAAGCACCCACACAAGATGGGCGCCTGGAGTGCCGACTCGCGCTCGCACGTGGCGCACATGGACAGCGGCGACTTCTATGGCAGCGAGAAGGCTGCGCTGATCGACGCCGATGGCAGCCTGCGCATCGAGCTGGTAGGCAAGGACGGCAACAGCACCGTGCTGAAGGAAAAGACCGCGGTCAACGCCGGTGAAGTGGTCGACTGCGCCGTCATGAGCCGCAAGGCGCTCAAGGCCTTCATCGCGCAGCAGATCGAAGACGCCAAGGCGTCGGGCGTGCTGTTCTCGGTGCACCTGAAAGCCACCATGATGAAGGTCTCCGACCCGATCATGTTCGGCATCATCGTCGAAGCCTTCTATGGCGACGTGCTCGCTCGTCACGCCGACGCCCTGGCCAAGGCCGGCTTCAATGCCAACAACGGCATCGGTGACCTGTACGCCCGTCTCAAGGACTTGCCGGCCGACCAGCAGACCGCCATCGAAGGCGAGATCCAGGCCCTGTACGCCGAGCGCCCGGCCCTGGCCATGGTCAACTCCGACAAAGGCATCACCAACCTGCACGTGCCGAGCGACGTCATCGTCGACGCCTCGATGCCAGCGATGATCCGCGACTCGGGCAAGATGTGGAACGCCGCCGGCGAACTGCAGGACGCCAAGGCGATCATTCCGGACCGTTGCTACGCCGGTATCTACCAGGCCGTGATCGAAGACTGCAAGGCCAACGGCGCCTTCGACCCGACCACCATGGGCAGCGTGCCGAACGTGGGCCTGATGGCGCAGAAGGCCGAAGAATACGGCTCCCACGACAAGACCTTCCAGATCAAGGCCGATGGCGTGGTCCGCGTGACCGACAGCCAAGGCAAGGTGGTGCTGGAGCAGGCCGTCGAGGCTGGCGACATCTTCCGCATGTGCCAGACCAAGGACGCGCCGATCCAGGACTGGGTCAAGCTGGCCGTCAACCGTGCCCGCCTGAGCGATACCCCAGCCGTGTTCTGGCTGGACCCGGCCCGTGCCCACGATGCCGTGATGATCGAGAAGGTGCAGACCTACCTCAAGGACCACGACACCCACGGCCTGGACATCCGCGTCATGGCGCCGGTCGAGGCGATCAAATTCTCGCTGGCCCGTATCCGCGAAGGCAAGGACACCATCTCGGTGACCGGCAACGTGCTGCGCGACTACCTGACCGACCTGTTCCCGATCATGGAGCTGGGTACCAGCGCCAAGATGCTGTCGATCGTACCGCTGATGAACGGTGGCGGCCTGTTCGAAACCGGCGCTGGCGGCTCGGCCCCCAAGCACGTGCAGCAGCTGGTGGAAGAGAACTTCCTGCGCTGGGATTCGCTGGGCGAGTTCCTGGCCCTGGCCGCCTCGCTGGAACACCTGGGTGAAGTCTACGACAACCCGAAAGCCAAGGTGCTGGCAGCGACGCTGGACAAGGCCACCGGCCAGTTCCTCGACACCAACAAGTCGCCAGCGCGCAAGGTCGGCGGCATCGACAACCGCGGCAGCCACTTCTACCTGACCCTGTACTGGGCCCAGGCCCTGGCTGCGCAAAGCGATGACACCGAGCTGCAGGCACGCTTCGCGCCGTTGGCCAAGACCCTGACCGAGAACGAAGCGACCATCGTCGCCGAGCTCAACGCCGTTCAGGGCAAGCCTGCCGACATCGGTGGCTACTACGCGCCGAACCCAGCGCTGACCGCCAAGGTGATGCGCCCTAGCGACACCTTCAACAGCGCCCTCGCGGCCCTGTAAGCCACCTGGCAACCTGCAGAAACCCCGGCCACGCACCGGGGTTTCTGCTTTTTGGGCTGCACGCCAGCGCGCCAGCACCGTCTGGACATTCTCTCGACGCCCGACCACACGCATGGCCGTCAGCTTGCAGCTTGCCGCCCCCTGCCCCCTGCCCCCGGAGGATCCCCATGTCCTGGCACCCCCATATCACCGTCGCCACCGTCATCGAAGACCAAGGCCGCTTCCTGATGGTCGAGGAATTCAAGGCCGGCAAGCACGTGTTCAACCAGCCCGCCGGGCATCTCGAACCGAACGAGACGCTGTGCCAGGCGGCCCTGCGCGAAACGCTCGAGGAAACCGCCTGGGAGGTCGAGCTGACCGGCGTGGTCGGCATCTACCTCTACACCGCGCCCAGCAACGGCGTGACCTACCAACGCATCTGCTTCGCCGCGCGGACGGTGCGTCACCATCCGCAACGCGCACTGGACACCGACATCGTCCGGGCGGTGTGGTTGAGCCGGGACGCGTTGCTGGCCGAGCCGGATCGCTGGCGCAGCGAGCTGGTCCCGCGCTGCATCGACGACTACCTGGCCGGGCCACTGCACAGCCTGGCGCTGCTGCGTGACTGACGTTCGCGAAGCGGCCTGCTAGAATCGGCGTTTTTCCCAGATACACACCGGTACCCATGACCAGCCCAGCACTCAAAGACCCCGCCAAGACCCGTGTCATCGTCGGCATGTCCGGCGGCGTGGACTCTTCCGTCTCCGCCCTGCTCCTGATCGAGCAGGGCTACCAGGTGGAAGGCCTGTTCATGAAGAACTGGGAAGAAGACGACGGAACCGACTACTGCACCGCCCGCGAAGACCTGGCCGATGCCCAGGCCGTGTGCGATCGCATCGGCATCACGCTGCACACGGCCAACTTCGCCGCCGAATACTGGGACAACGTGTTCGAGCACTTCCTCGAAGAGTACAAGGCCGGCCGCACTCCCAACCCGGACATCCTCTGCAACCGCGAGATCAAGTTCAAGGCCTTCCTGGACTACGCCCTGTCGCTGGGGGCGGACCTGATCGCCACCGGTCATTACGTGCGTCGTCGTGACATCGAGACCGAAACGCAGCTGCTCAAGGGCCTGGACCCGAACAAGGACCAGAGCTACTTCCTGCACGCCGTGGGAGGTCAGGAAATCGCGCGAACGCTGTTCCCGGTCGGTGAGCTGGAAAAGCCACAGGTGCGCGCCATTGCCGAACGGCACGGGCTGGCCACGGCCAAGAAGAAGGACTCGACCGGTATCTGCTTCATCGGCGAGCGCCGCTTCAGCGATTTCCTCAAGCAGTACCTGCCGGCCCAGCCAGGCGACATCGAGACCACCACGGGCGAGGTCATCGGCCGTCATCACGGCCTGATGTACCACACCATCGGCCAGCGCCAGGGGTTGGGCATCGGCGGCATGAAGGACGCCGGCGACGAGCCGTGGTACGTGCTCGAGAAAGACCTCGTGCGCAACGTGCTGGTGGTCGGCCAGGGCAACGATCACCCGTGGCTGTTCGCCCGCGCGCTGCTGGCCTCGGAGATCTTCTGGGTCAACCCGGTCGATCTGTCCACGCCACGCCGGCTCACGGCCAAGGTTCGTTATCGCCAGGGTGACCAGGGTTGCACGCTGGAGCGCACCGAGCACGGCTACCGCGCCGTGTTCGACGACGCCCAGCGCGCCGTCACCCCCGGGCAATCGGTGGTGTTCTACGACGGCGAGGTCTGCCTGGGCGGTGGCGTGATCGAGACGGCAGAGCCGTGGAGCCTGCGCGCATGAACACGACCCAGGAGCAACTGGTCGCACTGGGCGCCGTGTTCCAGGCGGCCGTGCTGGTCGACCGCATCGCACGTACCGGCCAGGCCGGCGAGGCCGAGCTGGGCTGCATGCTCGGCAGCCTGCTGGTCCGTGACCCCGACACCACCTTGCAGGTGTTCGGCGGCAGCGACGTGCACTTGCGCGAAGGGTACCGTGCACTGGTCGGCGCCCTCGAGCGCGACCCCAGCAGCCTGCAGCGTGAACCCTTGCGTTATGCGCTGTCCATGCTCGGTCTGGAGCGCCACCTGGGCAAGCGTGATGACCTGCTGGGCACCATCGGCCAACGCCTGCCGCAGATCCAGTCACAGGCCGATCACTTCGGCCTGGTGCACGACAACGTGATCGCCTCGTGCGGGGCCCTGTACCAAGACACCCTGAGCACCTTGCGCCAGCGCATCCAGGTGCATGGCGACACGCGCTTTCTGCAGCAGGCGAGCAACGCGTCGAAGATCCGCGCCATCCTCTTGGCCGGCATCCGGGCAGCGCGCCTGTGGCGTCAGGTGGGCGGGCATCGCTGGCAGCTGCTGTTCCGCCGCCGCAAGCTGCTCAACGAGCTGTACGACATGATGCGCACCTGACACGACGTCCCTGCATGGCCTGCACCAGGCCTGAGGCTCATGCCGTGTCCAGGGGCCTGCCAAAATAGGCGAGCAGAGACGGCACCGGGCGACACGCGCGTTGTCCGAGACCGATGGTGTGCAGTGCGCGACGCAAGGTCGCGCTTTTCATGTATGATATGCGCCCTCCAAAAGCCTGACTGTCCGAGAATACGCCATGCAGCTTTCCTCGCTCACCGCGGTTTCCCCCGTAGACGGCCGCTACGCCGGCAAAACCCAGGCCTTGCGCCCGATCTTCAGTGAATACGGCCTGATCCGTTTCCGGGCCCTGGTCGAAGTCCGCTGGCTGCAGCGCCTGGCAGCCCACCCGCAGATCGAGGAAGTGCCGGCCTTCTCCGAGCAGGCCAACGCCGTGCTCGACCGCCTGGCCACCGATTTCCAGCTCGAGCATGCCGAGCGTGTGAAGGAGATCGAACGCACCACCAACCATGACGTCAAGGCCATCGAGTACCTGCTCAAGGAGCAGGCGGCGCAACTGCCGGAGCTGGACAAGGTCAGCGAATTCATCCACTTCGCCTGCACCAGCGAGGACATCAACAACCTGTCCCACGCGCTGATGCTGCGTGCTGGCCGGGACGACGTGCTGCTGCCGCTGATGCGCCAGATCGCCGAGGCCATCCGCGCCCTCGCCCACCTGCACGCCGACGTGCCGATGCTGTCGCGCACCCACGGCCAGCCGGCCTCGCCGACGACCCTGGGCAAGGAACTGGCCAACGTGGTCTACCGCCTGGAGCGCCAGATCGCCCAGGTCGCTGCCGTGCCGCTGCTGGGCAAGATCAACGGCGCCGTGGGCAACTACAATGCGCACCTGTCGGCCTACTCGCAGATCGACTGGGAAGCCAATGCCCGTGCCTTCATCGAAGACGAGCTGGGCCTGGTGTTCAACCCCTACACCACCCAGATCGAACCGCACGACTACATCGCCGAGCTGTTCGACGCCATCGCGCGCTTCAACACCATCCTCATCGACTTCGACCGTGACGTCTGGGGCTACATCTCGCTGGGCTACTTCAAGCAGAAGACCGTGGCCGGCGAAATCGGCTCCTCGACCATGCCGCACAAGGTCAACCCGATCGACTTCGAGAACTCCGAAGGCAACCTCGGCATCGCCAACGCGCTGTTCCAGCACCTGGCGAGCAAGCTGCCGATCTCTCGCTGGCAGCGTGACCTGACCGACTCCACGGTGCTGCGCAACCTGGGCGTGGGCTTCGCGCACAGCGTCATCGCCTACGAGGCCAGCCTCAAGGGCATCGGCAAGCTGGAGATCAACCTCCAGCGCATCGCCGCCGACCTCGACGCGTGCTGGGAAGTGCTCGCCGAGCCGATCCAGACGGTGATGCGCCGCTTCAACATCGAGAACCCCTACGAGAAGCTCAAGGAGCTGACCCGTGGCAAGGGCATTACCCCAGACGCCCTGTTGACCTTCATCGACGGCCTGGACATGCCGGCCGAGGCCAAGGCCGAGCTGAAGGCACTGACCCCTGCCCGTTACATCGGCAATGCCGCCGAGCAGGCCAGACGCATCTGATCGGCGCCTTGTGTGCAACGCCCGGCCTGGCCGGGCGTTTTTATTCGTGACCCAAAACCCAGTTTTATCAATAGGTTGAACATGAATCCTGATACCCCACTTCAGCTGCTGGGCGGCCTGACGGCACGCGAGTTCCTGCGCGACTACTGGCAGAAGAAGCCTTTGCTGGTACGCAAGGCCTTCACCGACTTCGAAAGCCCGATCGATGCCGACGAACTGGCCGGCCTGGCGCTGGAAGAGGAAGTCGAGTCGCGCCTGGTGCTCGAGCAGGGCGAGCGCCCCTGGGAGCTGCGTCGCGGCCCGTTCACCGAGCAGACGTTCGCCGAGCTGCCCGAACGCGACTGGACGCTGCTGGTGCAGGCGGTCGATCAGTTCGTTCCTGAAGTGGCCGAGCTGCTGGAGCATTTCCGCTTCCTGCCCAGCTGGCGCATCGATGACGTGATGATCAGCTTCGCCGCCCCAGGCGGCAGCGTCGGCCCGCACTTCGACAACTACGACGTGTTCCTGCTGCAAGGCATGGGCAAGCGCAACTGGAAGATCGGCCAGGTGTGCGACAGCGACAGCCCGCTGATCACCCATGCCGACCTGCGCATCCTCGCCGACTTCGAGCAGAGCGACGAGTGGACACTCGAGCCCGGCGACATGCTGTACCTGCCGCCTCGCCTGGCGCACTACGGCGTCGCCGAAAACGACTGCCTGACCTACTCGGTCGGCTTCCGTGCACCGAGCGCTGCCGAAGTCCTGACCCACTTCACCGACTTCCTCAGCCAGTTCCTGCCGGACGAAGAGCGCTACAGCGACGCCGATGCCGAGCCGGCACGCGACCCGCACCAGATCCAGCGCGACTCGCTCGACCGCCTCAAGGCGTTGCTCAGCGAGCACATGGGCGATGAGCGCCTGCTGCTGACCTGGTTCGGCCAGTTCATGACCGAACCGCGCTACCCGGAACTGGTGAGCGGCGAAGCGCTGACCGAAGAGGACTTGCTCGACAGCCTGGAGCAAGGCGCCATCCTGATTCGCAACCCGAGCGCGCGGATGGCCTGGTCGGAAGTCGACGACGACCTGCTGCTGTTCGCCAGCGGTCAGAGCCGCCTGCTGCCGGGGCACCTGCGCGAGCTGCTCAAGCTGGTCTGCGCCGCCGACGCCCTGCACATCGAGAACCTGGCGCCCTGGCTGGAAGACGAAGACGGCCTGACCTTGGTCTGCCAGCTGGTCAAGCAAGGCAGCCTGGGTTTCGCCGATGAATAAGGTCCGTGTGCGCCTGGCCGACTGGCACAAGGACAACGCGGCCATCCGGTGCATCCGCGAGGCCGTGTTCGTGGCCGAGCAGCACGTGCCGCCCGAGCTGGAATGGGATGCCGAGGATGCCACGGCGCTGCACTTCCTGGCGCTCGAAGGCGATTACCCGGTCGGCACGGCACGCTTGCTGCGCGACGGCACCATCGGCCGGGTCTCGGTGCTCAAGGACTGGCGCGGCCTGAAGGTCGGGCAGATGTTGTTGCACGCCGTGATCCAGGAAGCCGAAGCGCAAGGCCTGGCTCAGCAGATGCTCAGCGCCCAGGTGCATGCGACCGCGTTCTACGAGCAGCTCGGGTTCCGGGTGGTGAGCGAAGAGTTCCTCGAAGCGGGCATTCCGCACGTGGACATGGTGCGCGAGGCATAACCCGTCTTGCTGGCGAGACGGTGGCGAGACTGCCACCGTCATCGCGGGCAAGCCCGCTCCCACAAGAGCAGCCACTCCCATCCAGTAGACGCTCGACTGCAAGATCAGGATGAGGTTATTGAACTGCACTTCAGATGATGGACAAAGTGTCCAACATCCGTGGCGCAGCCCATGTGCGTGTGGGAGCGGGCTTGCCCGCGATAGGCTTGTATGCGCCCTGCGACGAGCACTCCGCACCGCTCGCCCCGGCCCAACCTGTACATCCGTACAGATAACGCTTGCCTACCGCCCCGATTTTCCCCATCCTGACACGCCTCGACCCTTCACGAAGCGTTTGCGCCCCATGCGGCTGTTCCTCTGCGAAAAACCCTCACAAGCCAAGGACATCGCCAGTGTTCTGGGCGCCCGTCGGCGAGGTGACGGCTGCTGGCAGGGCCCCGACGTCTGCGTCACCTGGTGCATCGGCCACCTGCTCGAGACCGCCCCGCCCGACAGCTACGACGAGCGTTACAAGCGCTGGGTGCTGAGCGACCTGCCGATCATTCCGCCGGCCTGGAAGATGCTGGTCAAACCCAAGACCGCCAGCCAGTTCAAGGTGGTCAAGCGCCTGCTCGGTGAAGCACGCGAACTGGTGATCGCTACCGACGCCGACCGTGAGGGGGAGATGATCGCCCGCGAACTGGTGGAACACTGCCGTTACCGCGGGCCGATCCAGCGGCTGTGGCTGTCGGCGCTGGACGAGGCGTCGATCCGCAAGGCGCTCGGGCAATTGCGCCCTGGGCAGGACACCTTCACGCTCTACCACTCGGCCTTGGGTCGTTCACGCGCCGACTGGCTGATCGGCATGAACATGAGCCGTCTGTTCACCTTGCTCGGGCGTCAGTCGGGCTATCAGGGCGTGCTGCCGGTCGGCCGTGTGCAGACGCCTACCTTGCGCCTGATCGTGGACCGCGACCACAGCATCGAGGCCTTCGTGCCCATGCCCTACTGGGCCATCGAGGCGCAGCTCGACCACGCGGGCACCACGTTCACCGCCCACTGGCGCGTGCCTGAAGACCAGAGCGACGATCAGGGACGCTGCCTGAAACGCGAAGTCGCCGAGCAGGCGGCGCAGGCGATGCGCGCCGCCGCCACGGCGACGGTGCTCGAAGTGGCCACCGAGCGTGTCCGCGAGGTCGCGCCTTTGCCGTTCGACCTGGGCACCTTGCAGGAAGTGTGCTCGAAGAAGTTGGGGCTAGGGGCACAGGAAACGCTGGACATCGCCCAGTCGCTGTACGAGACGCACAAGCTGATCACCTACCCGCGCAGCGACTGCGGCTACCTGCCGCTGAGCCAGCATGGCGAGGCGGCAAGCATTCTGTCGGCGCTGCAGCGTGCCGATGCGCGCCTGGCCTCGCTGCAACCGTACCTGCAGCCGCAGCGGCGCTCACGCGCCTGGAACGATGCCAAGGTCACCGCGCACCACGGCATCATCCCGACGGCCGTCGCCAGTGACCCGGAACGCCTGCCCGGCACGGCCAAGGCGGTGTACACGCTGATCCGGGCGCGCTATCTGGCGCAGTTCCTGCCCCACCACGAGTACGATCGCACCCAGGCCGAGTTCGACAGTGCCGGCCATGCCCTGCGCGCCGTCGGCAAGCAGATCGTCGAACCGGGCTGGCGCCGCGCCCTGCCGGAGGCGCTAGCGCCGGCCAAGGGCCGTGAAGCCCCACCTGCGCAAGTGCTGCCTGTGCTGAACCAGGGCATGACGTGCCGCGTGCTCGAGGTGCTGCTCAAGGACCTGTGGACGCAGCCGCCCAAACCGTTCACCGAGGGCGACCTGATCAAGGCCATGAAGAACGTGGCCAAGTGGGTCGAAGACCCGCGGCTCAAGCAGAAGCTCAAGGAAACCACGGGCATCGGCACCGAAGCGACCCGCGCCAGCATCATCCAGGGGCTGCTCGACCGGGGCTACCTGGTCAAGAACGGCAAGGCCCTGGTCGCCACGCCGGCCGCCCGCAGCCTGATCGCCGCCGTGCCCAAGGCCATCGCCGACCCTGGGACGACGGCGATCTGGGAGCAGGCGCTGGACATGGTGCAAAGCGGCGAGATGACCTTGGAAGAGTTCGTCACGCGGCAGTCGGCGTGGGTCGGCAAGCTGGTGGAGCGTTGCGCGGGCATGCGCCTGACCATCACCGGGCCGGCCGCCCCGGCGGGCAAGGCGGGCGCCCCGTGGAAGAAGAAGCGCAAGGCCAGTGGGGCGCGTTCGGGCGATGGCGCCAAGACCAAGAGCACCGCTGGCAAGGCGACGGCTGGCGCGCCACGGCAGCGAAGAGCGCCCAAGGCGGATTGAGTGCCGGGTCTGGGGGTGTGATCCTTCGCTGACAGGGCCCTGTACCTTGTGGCTACCTTGGTCACGGCAGGCCTGCGCTCATGGCATGAATCGTCTTTTCCAGCGACGATTAGCGACGATTGATGCCGTACCGCGTTGGCCTAATACGACGTAGACCACATCACTGATCTGGCAAAGCGGTTCAACCCCCCTGTGGGAGCGGGCTTGCCCGCGATACAGGCGGTGATGAGCCGGACGCTATCGCGGGCAAGCCCGCTCCCACAAGCTGCTTGCGCAGTCATGCCTACATTGATGGCTGCAGAGGTCTGGGTGGGAGCTGGCTTGCCAGCGATAGGGCCCTGCCAGGCGCCGCATGCGGCCGGGCATGTACCGAGTAGAAAAGACAGTTGCTCCCACAGGAGGACTGCGCTTGCCTGTACCAGGCCGGTGAACCCGTGGATGCAACAATGGCGCTGCCTTGAGGCTTTTTCCAAGAGGTTGGAAAGGCCTGGCCCTTCGACCCCGTGAAATCGATCATTCGGGTAGAGCCTGGTGTAGGCCCAAGAAGATCATCGCCCGCGACAGGACACCCGTCGCTGAACAAGCAACCGTATCGAAGCTGACAGGCTCGTCCATTGCTGGTTACCATGGCAGACCAAGAACAGGGATGCGTGATCGACAGGGGTGTCGGCTTTGTCAGCGATGAACCTCGCCTCGCCGCAGAACCTGACCTCCTTCACCCTTCAAGCGCCCTTCTCATGCCTTTCGAACTCACCGTTGAACCCCTCACCCTGCTGATCCTCATCGGCGTCGCCTTTCTCGCCGGTTTCATCGATGCGATCGCAGGCGGCGGCGGGCTGCTGACCGTGCCCGCCTTGCTGACCGCAGGCATGCCCCCTCACCTGGTGCTGGGCACCAACAAGCTCAGTTCCACCTTCGGCTCGGCCACCGCGACCCTCACCTACTACCGACGCAAGCTGTTCCACCCGGCACAGTGGCGTCTGGCGATCGGCGGCACGCTGGTCGGCGCGCTGCTGGGCGCCGTGGTCGCCCACTACCTGCCTGCCGAATGGCTGAACAAGATGCTGCCGGTCATGGTCTTCGCCTGCGGCCTGTACCTGTTGTTCGGCGGCACGCCGAAAGCGCCTGCCGACGCCGACGCGCCCATCCGCAAGACCTGGCAACTGCCCCAAGGCCTGTCGCTGGGCTTCTACGATGGCGTCGCCGGCCCCGGCACGGGCGCCTTCTGGACGGTAAGCACCCTGCTGCTCTACCCGGTCGACCTGGTGCGCGCCAGTGGCGTGGCACGCAGCATGAACTTCGTCAGCAACGCAGCAGCGCTGTCGGTCTTCGTGTTTTCCGGCCAGGTGGACTGGATCGTCGGCCTGGCCATGGGCCTTTCGGTGATGGGCGGCGCGTTCTTCGGCGCCCGCACGGCGATCAGCGGCGGCAGCAAGTTCATCCGCCCGGTGTTCATCACCGTGGTGCTGGCCCTGACCGTGCGCTTAGCCTGGCAGCACTGGTTCGGGCAGGCCTGACCGCTGCGCCACATAGAGATCGATCAGGTGGCGCGCGATCGAGCGCGTGGCAGGCAGCGGCGGCAGGTCATGGATGTCGAACCAGCGGGCATCCTCGATCTCCTCCGGCTGCATGACGATCTCGCCACCGGCGTACTCGGCATGAAAGCCCAGCATCATGGAATGCGGGAACGGCCAGCACTGGCTGCCGACATAGCGGATGTTGCGCACGCTCACCGCCACTTCCTCGCGCACCTCGCGCACCAGACAGTCCTCGGCCGACTCGCCAGGCTCGGCAAACCCGGCCAGGGTGCTGTAGACCCCTGTCACGAACCGCGGCGAGCGCGCCAGCAACACCTCGTCGCCGCGGGTCACCAGCACGATCATGCTGGGTGAAATCCGTGGATAGCTGCGCAGGTCACAGACCGGACAGTGCATGGCCCGCTCCCAGCGCACCTGCGTGGTCGGCTGCCCGCAACTGCCGCAAAAGCGGTGTTCGCGCGCCCAGGTGCCGATTTGCGCGGCATAGCCCAACACCTGGTAGACGGTGTAGTCGCCTTCCAGCATGAAGGCCCGCAGCCCTTGCCAACGGTGACCCGGCACGCTGGCGGTGTTGCGCAGCTCGAGCAGGAACAGCGGCTGCCCATCGAGATGACCGAGGCCATGCTCGCACAGGACGTCCAGCCCCTGGCGCTTGAGCCAGCCCCGATCGAACACCGGGCCCCGCTCACCGAGCAGGAAGCCTTCCGGCCCGCGGGCGACGGCCACTCCACCGGAGGTGTCCGGGTCCAGTACTGCAGTGCTCCAACGTGACGACATGCAAGCGGTTCCTCGAGGCGTGCCGACTGACCGTCAATCGGCGAAGTCTGGGGTGTGTCGGTTCGTGTGCGCCAGCATGGCCAGGCGCACGTCTTGCGATTGCAGCATGGCCGCGTTCCAGGTAGCGACGTAGTCCAGCCCATCGGCCACGCTGTGGTCGCGCATGTAGCTGATCATCCGCTTCGTCCCGGCGACAGCCAGTGGCGACTTGGCGGCGATCTGCGCGGCGATGTCGAACACACCTTGCAGCAAGGCGGGCGTGTCGCCATAGACGCGGTTGACCAGCCCGATGTGCAGGGCCTCCTGGGCCTCGACCGCACGCCCGGTGTACGCCAGCTCACGCAGCAGGCCGTCGCCGATGATCCGCGGCAGACGCTGCAAGGTTCCGACATCGGCCGCCATGCCAAGGTCGATTTCCTTGATCGAGAAATGCGCATCGGCGCTGCAGTAGCGCATGTCGCAGGCCGAGATCAGGTCGATGGCGCCCCCGATGCAGTACCCCTGAATGGCTGCCAGCACCGGCTTGCGGCATTGATCGACCGCGTCGAACGAGGCCTGCAGGCGCAGGATGGTGCGGCGCAGCGTGCGAGCGTTACGGCCCACGTCAGGCCCCAGCTGACCGGCCACCGAGGCCAGCAGGCTCAGGTCGATCCCGGCGGAAAAGTGCTTGCCCGCGCCACTGAGCACCACCACGCGCACGGCATCGGTCTCGTCGGCCCAGCGAAAGACCTCGACGATCTCTTCCCAGAACGCCGCATGCATGGCGTTGACCTTGTCGGCACGGTCGATCTGGATGTGGGCGATGTGGTCGTTCAGTTCGACCTTGAAGGCGGTGTAGGGATTCACGCGACACTCCTGCGAAGAATGAGCCAGAGCCTGGACTATACCTCAGCCTGCGACCACGACAGCCATGGCGTTATCTCGGCGAGCAGCCCGAACCAGGGTGGTGATCGATGATCGGGCTGGGCCGACCGAACAGATAGCCCTGCAGGTGCGAGCACCCCTCCTGCGCCAGGCGCAGCATCTGCTCGCGCGACTCCACGCCCTCGGCGGTGGTCTTGATCAGCAGGCTGCTGCTCAGGCCGGTGATGGCCCGGATGATCGACAGCGCCTCGCGGCTCTCGCCCATCTCGTGCACGAACGACTTGTCGATCTTGATCCGGTCGAAGGGGAAGGAGCGCAGGTAGCCGAGCGAAGAGTAGCCCGTGCCGAAGTCGTCCAGGGAAATGCCGACGCCCATCTGCTTGAGCGCGCGCAGAGTGCGAATGTTCTCCTCGCTGTTCTCCAGCAGCACCGACTCGGTGATTTCCAGCTCCAGGCGCTGCGCCGGCAGGCCTGAATCCGACAGCGCCAGGGCCACGTCCTCCACCAGGTGGCTGTTCTTGAACTGCTTGGGCGACAGGTTGACCGCGACCGTCTGCCCGTTTTGCCAGCCTGCGGCCTCGCGGCAGGCCAGGTTGAGCACGCGGCTGCCGACCTCGTGGATCAGGCCGGACTCCTCGGCGATGGGGATGAAGTCCATCGGCATGATCAGGCCCTTGCTGGGGTGATCCCAACGCACCAGCGCCTCGTACCCGGTGACCACTTCGCCGGTGCGGTCGACGATGGGCTGGTAGTGCAGTTGCAGCTGCCCCAGGTGCAAGGCCGCCCGCAGATCGGTCTCGACCAGGCGCCGCTTGCGCGCGGCGACGTCGAGGGCGAGGTGGAAGCTTTCATGGCGGTTGCGACCGCGCCGCTTGGCCTCGTACAAGGCCATGTCGGCATAACCGAGCAATTGCTCGGCCTGCAGGTGATCGACGGGCGCAAAGGCGATGCCGATGCTCAGGCCCAGCGAAAAGCGGTGCCCCTCGATGTGGAACGGGGGGGCGACGGCGTCGATCAGCCGCTGTGCGGTCGCCTGCGCCAGTGCTGGCGATGCCAGGTCGCCGAGCACCACCGCGAACTCATCGCCCCCCAGGCGCGCCAGGGTGTCCTGGTCGCGCAGCTCGCGGCGCAAACGCCCGCTCAACGCCCGCAGCAGCTTGTCGCCGAACGCATGCCCCAGGGCATCGTTGACGTTCTTGAAGTTGTCCAGGTCCAGGCACAAGGTCGCGGTGACCCGCCCGCTGGCGCCATCGCGCTCCAGGGCCTTGCGCAGCCGTTCATTGAACAGCGTGCGATTGGGCAGGCCGGTCAGCGCGTCATGGTGGGCCATGTGCTGGATCTGGGCATGGGCGGCACGTTCCTCGGTGACATCCTCGGCGATGAACAGCACGTAGCTGTCGGTGGAGGTAGCGTCTTCGCAACGCAGGGCGCGGCTGCGCAGGGTGCGCATGCCCAACAGGGTCGGCACGCGGTTTTCGATGACCTGGGCCTGCCGGCGTTCGGCGCCCCAGGCCAGCTGCTGACGCAGGTAGTGCGCAGCCTCCGGTGCCAGGGCCTCTTCTGGCAAGCGTCCGACCATGCCGCCGAGCGCGCCACAGAACAGCTGCTCGGCATGCTGGTTGGCCAGCAGGATACGCTGGCTATGGGCGTCCTGGACCACGATGCTGGCGGGAATGTGCGCGATCACCGAGTCGAGGAACCGCGACAAGGTCTGCATTTCCTGGCTGTAGCTCTCGGCCAGCTCCTTGGCTGCCAGCAGCTCCAGTTCGTGCTGGCGTCGCTCGCTGATGTCGCGGGTGATCTTGGCGAAGCCGATCAGCTCGCCCGCCTCGTCATACACGGCATCGATCACCACGTGGGCCCAGAACGCCGAGCCATCCTGGCGCTGCCGCCAGCCTTGGTCCTCGAAACGCCCCTCCTGGCGCGCACGGTCCAGATTACGCTGGGCCACGCCTGCCTTGCGCTCCACGTCGGTATAGAACACCGAGTAGTGCTGCCCGATGATTTCCTCGGACGTATACCCCTTGGCCCGCTGTGCGCCCGGGTTCCAGTTGGCGACCACGCCTTCGGGGGTCAGCAGGTAGATGGCATAGTCGACGACGCCCTGGACGAGCAGGCGGTACATCGTGTCGGAGCTGGCAGTGGACAACATGGTGGGCGACCTCATGAAACACGCCGACCCCATGCGGGGATCGGCGCCAAAATGCTGCCACTATGCCACTTTTGGATCCATCCGTCTGCCTAGTCGACGTGCGTGCCCTCGCCGACCGGCGACCACCGCGCCACTGGTTCCTGGGCACAGTGGGCGCGATCGTTTACCGGGCATTGCGACCGGTGCAGGTTGAGGGCCGTGTTGATGATGCCGATGTGGCTGAACGCCTGGGGGAAGTTGCCCAGCATACGTTGGCCGACGGGGTCATACTGTTCGGCCAGCAACCCGACGTCGTTGCACAGCCCGGTCAGCCGCTCATACAGCGTCAGCGCGTCGTCTCGACGGCCGAGCAGCACGTAGACGTCGGCCAGCCAGAACGAGCAGACCAGGAACGTGCCTTCGCCCGTCGACAGGCCATCGCACGCGCTTTCGGTGTCATAGCGCAGCAGTAGCCCGTTGTGCAGCAACCGCTGCTCGATCTGCGCCAGCGTGCGCAGGAACCGGGGGTCGTCTGCCGGCAGGAAGCCGGTCAGCGCGATCTGCAACAGGCTGGCGTCGGTCTCGCTCGAACCATAGGCCTGCACGAAGTGCTGGCCGGTCGGGTCCAGGCCACGTTCGCACACTTCCTGATGGATCTGGTCGGCAACCTGCCGATAGTGCACGCCCAGCGCGTGTTCCTCGGGGTTGTCCAGGGCCAGGCTGGCGACCCGGTCGAAGGCGACCCAGGCCATGACCTTGGAGTGCACGAAGTGCTGACTGCCGCCACGGACTTCCCAGATCCCCTCGTCCGGCTCGCGCCAGATGCGCTCGACGTGGGGCATGATGGAACGGGCGATGGAAGCACTGCGCGGATGGGTCGGCAGCCCGCCCTTGACGGCTTGCGTCATGGCGTCGGCGACCTCCCCGTAGATGTCCAGCTGGTGCTGCCCGGCCGCGCCGTTGCCGACACGCACCGGCTGCGAGTGCTCGTAGCCGGCCAGCCACGGCAACGTGTACTCCTGAAGGTCACGCTCGCCTGCCAGGCCATACATGATCTGCATCTGCTCCGGGTTCCCCGCCACCGAGCGCAGCAACCATTCGCGCCAGGCCTGGGCCTCCTCGAAGTAGCCCAGGTTCATGAACGCCAGCAAGGTCATGGTGGCGTCACGCAGCCAGCAGAAGCGGTAGTCCCAGTTGCGCTCGCCACCGATACGCTCGGGCAGCGAGGTGGTCGCCGCCGCAACGATGCCTCCGGTCGGCTCGTAGGTCAGGGCCTTGAGCGTCAGCAGAGAGCGGCGCACCAACGGCGTCCATTCGCCCACGTCGGGGCAACGCGCGGCGAAGGCTCTCCAGTGTTCGATGCTGTGCCGCACGGTGTCGTCGATGTCCACCGGCGCCTCGGGCGGCAGGTGCGAGGGCTGATGGGTCAGGCTGAAGACATGCCGCTCGCCGGCCGCCACGCGAAAACGACAGACACTGTGGTGATCCATGCCATGGGTCTCGACGGTGCTGCGCAGGATCAACCGGTCCGGTCCGGCCACGGCGCTGACGGTCAGCGGGTCGAGCTTTTCGACCCAGGGCACGCTGCGGCCGTAGTCGAACCGCAGCACCAGGTCCATCTCGAATGCGGTCTCCCCGACCAGGCCCTCGATGATCCGTACAACCGTGTTGTGCTCGCCCATGGGCATGCAGTCGCTGACGCGGGCACGGCCTGCGGCGGTGGTGTAGGTGGTTTGCAGGACCAGCGTGTCGTCCAGGTAGCTGCGCTCGACCTGCTCCACCGTGTCGCTGGGGGCGATGCGCCAGCGGCCGTTTTCCTCGTTGCCCAGCAGGGCCGCGAACACGGCCGGCGCATCGAAACGGGGCATGCACAGCCAGTCCATCGAACCGTCACGGTTCACCAGGGCCGCACTGCGACAGTTGCCCAGCAAGGCATAATCTTCAATCAAAGCCGGCATGTCTTCTCCAGAAAAGGTCACTCAACCCAGCGGGTGCCACTCTCGTTTGTCACGGCTCAGCAGCTCCTTGCCCGCCTCGGGGCCGTCTTCGCCGGCTGCATACGGGTGCACTTCGCCCCCGTCGGCCCAGGCGTCGAGGAACGGCTGCACCGCACGCCACCCGTTCTCGATGTTGTCGGCACGCTGGAACAGGGTCTGGTCACCGGTCAGGCAGTCGTAGATCAGCGTCTCGTAGCCGGTGGCCGGGGTCATCTTGAAGAAGTCCTTGTAGGCGAACCCCAGCTCGACGTTCTCCATGATCAGTTCAGGCCCTGGGCGCTTGGCCTGCAGGTCGAACCACATCCCCTCGTTGGGCTGGATCTGGATCTTCAGGTAGTTGGGCTTGGGCCGTTCGGCTTCCGATTCACGGAATTGCGCATAGGGCGCCGGCTTGAAGCAGATGGCGATCTCGGTGTCGCGTACGCTCATGCGCTTGCCGGTGCGCAGGTAGAACGGCACCCCGACCCAGCGCCAGTTGTCGATCATCACCTTGAGCGCGACGTAGGTTTCGGTCTGGCTCTCGGGATCGACGTTGGCCTCGTCGCGATACCCCGGCAGCGCCTTTTCGTCCGTCGAGGCGACGTACTGACCGCGCACCGAGTTCTTCAAGGCCATCTTCGGCGACCAGGGACGGATCGCGCCGATGACCTTGGCCTTTTCGCTGCGCACCGCATCGGCGGCGAAGGCGGCCGGTGGCTCCATGGCCACCATCGCCAGCAACTGGAACAGGTGGTTGGGCACCATGTCGCGCAACGCCCCGGTGGTGTCGTAGAACGCGCCGCGGGTTTCCACGCCGACGGTCTCGGCTGCGGTGATCTGCACGTGGTCGATGTAGTGGTTGTTCCAGAACGATTCGAACAGGCCGTTGGAGAAGCGGCTGACCAGAATGTTCTGCACCGTCTCCTTGCCCAGGTAATGGTCGATGCGGTAGATCTGCCGCTCACCCATGACCTGCAGCAAGGCCGCATTGAGCGCCTCGGCGCTGGCCAGGTCGGTGCCGAAGGGTTTCTCGATGACCAGGCGCCGGAAGCCGCCCTGGCTTTCGTCCAGCAGGCCGGCCTGACCCAGGCGTTGCGCGACCTCGGGGAAGAAGCGCGGTGCGGTCGCCAGGTAGAAGACCGCGTTGCCATGCTCGGTCTGTCCGATACGCTCGGCGATGGCCGTGTAGGTCTCGGCGGACAGAAAATCCCCCGTCTGGTACTCCAGGCGTTCGGCCAGGCGGGCCCACAGGGTCTCGTCGAGCTGGGTGGCGCCCTCGCCCCCCGTGGCACGCTCGCGCATGAACGTCAGCAGGCGCTCGCCGAATTCGGCAGCGGTGGACGTGTTGTGGTCCACCCCGACGATGCGCAGGTCCGGGTCGAGCAACCCGTCACGGGCCAGGTTGTACAGCGCCGGCATCAGCAGGCGCTTGACCAGATCGCCGCTGGCGCCGAACAGGAACAGGGTGCAGGGAGGTGCGGTCGGGATCGTGTCTGTCTTCATTCGGGCTTCTCGACATGGCCGCCGAAGCCCAGGCGCATGGCCGACAGCAGCTTGTCGCCATAGGTGCCCTGCTGCTGACGCGAGCGGAACCGGGCGAACAGTGCGCTGGACAGGACAGGCACCGGCACGGCCTGTTCGACGGCAGCATCGATGGTCCAGCGCCCTTCGCCGCTGTCACCGACCGCGCCGCTGAAGTGCGCCAGCTGAGGATCGGCCACCAGGGCATCGGCCGTCAGGTCGAGCAGCCATGAACTGACCACGCTGCCGCGCCGCCAGACTTCGGCGATCTCGCCCATGTCCAGGTCGAAGCGCTGCTCCGGAGCCAGGTGCTCGCCGCCTTTGCTGCGCAGCAGGTCGAAGCCTTCGGCATAGGCCTGCATCAAGCCGTACTCGATGCCGTTGTGCACCATCTTCACGTAGTGCCCGGCGCCAGGCGGGCCGGCATGGATGTAGCCGTGCTCGGCACGGCCCGGTTCGCCTTCGCGCCCCAGGGTGCGCGGGATGTTGCCGACGCCCGGGGCCAGCGCCTTGAACAGGGGCTCCAGGCGCTCGAACGCGTCCTTCTGGCCCCCGATCATCATGCAGTAGCCTCGATCCAGGCCCCACACGCCCCCCGAGGTGCCGACGTCCAGGTAGTGCAGGCCACGCTCGGCGAGCGCAGCAGCGCGGCGCACGTCATCCTTGTAGAAGGTGTTGCCCCCGTCGATGACCGCATCACCCGGCTCGAGCAGTTCGGCCAGCTTCTGGATGGTCTGTTCCGTGGGCTCGCCGGCGGGCAGCATTACCCAGACCGCCCGTGGCGTATCGAGCGCCTTGACCAGTGCTTCCAGATCGTGGGCACCGGTGCTGCCCTCCTGCACCAAGGTACTGACCGCCTCGTTGTTGCGGTCGTGGACCACCGTGGTGTGACCGGCGCGCATCAGGCGCCTTGCGATGTTGCCGCCCATGCGGCCCAACCCGACGATTCCCAGTTGCATGTATGGCTCCTTTTCAGGGCGAATGGCAGGACATGTGCCGTTTCAGGTTAGTCCAGCGCGGTGGCTCAGGGTTCAGCATCTGCCTGGGAGGGTCAGCGAGATTCCTGTGGAATGGTTCCAACCACTCGCTGCGAGCCGATGGGTGAAGCAGGCAGGCATCTGCTGCCCCAGGCTGGAGCACGTGTGCGGGTGGAGGGCACCATGAACGGTCATGTGAAGACGTTGGGTCTTGAGGCTTCGCGTGCTGACGAGCAGGTCGCTGGCCAAGGCAGGTTTACCTGAAACAAGGAGGGAGCTGATTTCATGGGCCTGTTGGGCCCAATCGCGGCCGGTCCGGCGCCCCGGCTGGGGCCGCTCACAGGAGATCGTACCTGTCTGCGCCATCAGGTCACGGCTGGGAAGCGGCTCCTGCCGGGGCGCCGGCCTGGACACAGCTCACAAGGCACAAGAGTTGCACGCCTCCAGGCGTCCACGTTCAAAACGGTGCCTGACAGGCCCTTTGACAGGACCACAAGACGACTTGTTACAAAACTGAAACAGTAGACTAATCGCAAAAAGTGACCGACGGGTCACACCTTTGTCACGTTGTCTCCTACACTCGGAGGGTTGGCCTTGAACCACTTGGAATTTATGACGAAAACAAGTCGAACTTTCCGAGATCGGCACAGGTCAGCACCTAAGTACGCTACGGAAAAAGGCATTCCCTTGACCGAGCCTACCCACCCCTGAACAGACCAAGCGCCTGGCGGCTGGATCGCCGCACTGTGCCGTGTCTGTGAGTCGTTCACCGGGGCATGGATTGCAACACGTAAGCACGCATTCAGAGAGACCAACGCTTGAGACAACGCCGCGGGTGCAAGGCACTCGTTTAGGGACGGAGAGAAGTATGATCAGTGCCGCTGTCGAACCCAATGTAATCACTTTCACCCAGGACCCTCACGAAGTGCCGCGCAAGGACATCGTGACGACAGCCAAGGCACCCGGCGCCCAGCGCCAGCACAACCCGAACAAACGCAAAGTTCTCTTCGTCACTTCGGAGATCGCCGACTTGGTGAAGACCGGCGGTCTGGGCGACGTGTCCGCGGCATTGCCGCGTGCGCTGAGTCACCTGCATGACGTGCGCATCCTCATCCCTGGTTACCCTCAGGTGATGAACAGCAACAACCCCATTCACATCGTGGGCCAGCTGGGTGGCCATGCCGCCCTGCCGCCCTGCAAGATTGGCCGCATGGACCTGCCTGACGGGCTGGTCATCTACGTGCTGATCTGCCCCGAACTGTACGAGCGCGAAGGCACCCCCTACGGCGACAACGAGGGCCGCGACTGGGCCGACAATCACATCCGCTTCGCTCGCCTGAGCCTGGCTGCAGCCGAGATGGCCGCTGGCGAAGGCATGACCCACTGGCGTCCGGAACTGGTGCACGCCCACGACTGGCCGACTGGCCTGGCGCCTGCCTACATGCACTGGCGTGGTGTGAACGTGCCGACCCTGTTCACCATCCACAACCTGGCCTATCAGGGTGTCTACAGCCTGGGCAGCTGCCCGGAGCTGGGGATCCCTGACCATGCGTTGCAACAGGAAGGCATGGAGTTCTACGGCAAGCTGTCCTACCTGAAGGCCGGCCTGGCGTACTCCAGCCACATCACCACGGTCAGCGCGACCTACGCCCGCGAGATCACCACCCCGGCCTTCGGCTGCGGGCTGGACGGCTTCCTGGCCAGCAAGGCCGAAATGGGCCTGCTGGGCGGCATCCCCAACGGCATCGATGAAAGCTGGGATGCGGCCACCGACACTCACCTGCAGCACAACTTCAGCATCAACGACTGGGAAGGCAAGGCGCGCAACGCCGACGAGGTCCGCGCCCTGTTCCAGCTCGATGCCTGCGACGGCCCGCTGTTCGCCGTGGTCTCGCGCCTGGTCTATCAGAAGGGCCTGGACCTGACCCTGGCCGTGGCCGACTACATCGTCGAGCAAGGCGGTCAGATCGCGATTATCGGTCGCGGCGAGCCCGAGGAAGAACAGGCCATGCGCGAGCTGGCCAAGCGTCACCCCGGTCGCATCGGTGTGCGCATCGGCTTCAATGAGACCGATGCACGGCGCATGTTCGCCGGCAGCGACTTCCTGCTGATGCCGTCGCGCTACGAGCCGTGCGGCCTGAGCCAGATGTACGCGCAGCGCTTCGGCTCTCTGCCGGTCGCGCGCAACACCGGCGGCCTGGCCGACACCATCGAGGATGGCGTCACGGGCTTCCTGTTCGACGAATCCACTGCTGACAGCTATCGCGAGGCCCTGGGCCGTGCTTTCTATGTCTACGAGAAGAAAGACCTGCTCAATGCCATGCGCTGCCTGTCGATGACACAGCCGTTCAACTGGTGCCAGGCGGTCGAACCCTACGCCCGTCTATACGAAGAACTGGTCTGCCAGACGCAGGCCGCTCACTACTGAGTCGAGGAGTCGAAGATGCACAGGCATGGCGTACATTTCTTGGACGCCACGTCGGCGCGCTTCGCCCTCTGGGCGCCGAACGCGCGTGACGTGAGCGTAGTCATCGGGCAGCGAGTGTTCGCACTGCAGCCCGAGGCAGATGGCTGGTTCATCGGTGAAGTCGACTGCCAGCCAGGCGATCATTACCTCTACCGTTTCACCAACGACCAAGGCGAGACCCAAGAGGTCCCCGATCCGGCGTCACGGTACCAACCCGAAGGCGTGCACGGGCCCAGCCAGGCCGTCGATACGGGCGCTTTCGAATGGCAGCATGCTGCCTGGACCGGACGGCCCTGGCAGGAAGCGGTGATTCACGAACAGCACGTCGGCGTGCATGGCGGTTACGCCGGCGTCGCCGCGCAGCTCCCTCGCCTGGCCGAACTGGGCATCACCGCCATCGAACTGATGCCGGTGGCGCAGTTCCCCGGCAAGCGCAACTGGGGGTACGACGGCGTCCTGCCGTTCGCCCCGCAAAACAGTTATGGCAAACCCGAAGAGCTGGCGCGCCTGGTCGATCAGGCCCATGGCCTGGGGCTGTCGGTCATGCTCGATGTGGTCTACAACCACTTCGGCCCTGACGGCAACTACCTGCACAGCTACGCCGACGATTTCTTCGACGACGGCAAGCAGACGCCATGGGGCGCCAGCATCGACTTCAAGCGGCCTGAAGTGCGTGAGTTCTTCATCCAGAACGCCTTGATGTGGATCTGCGAATACCGCTTCGACGGCCTGCGCCTGGACGCGGCGCACGCCATCGACAACCCGGACTTCCTCAAGGAACTGGCCCGCCGGGTACGCGCTGCCGTCGAGCCGGGCCGCAAGGTCTGGCTGGTGCTGGAGAACGAACACAACCAGGCGTTTCTGCTCGAAGAAGGGTTCGACGCCCAATGGAACGACGACGGCCACAACGCCCTGCACGTGCTGCTCACCGGCGAGACCGAAGGTTACTACCAGGATTACGAGGATCAGCCGATCCAGAAGCTGGCGCGCTGCCTGGCTGAAGGTTTCGTCTTCCAGGGCCATGAAAACCGTCACGGCAAGGCGCGCGGCGAGCCGAGCGGCCACCTGCCCCCCAGTGCCTTCGTCCTGTTCCTGCAGAACCATGACCAGGTCGGCAACCGCGCCCTGGGCGAGCGTCTGACCCGTCTCTGCTCGCCCGAGGCCCTGCGCGCGGCCACCACCTTGCTGTTGCTGTCGCCGATGATCCCGTTGCTGTTCATGGGGGACGAGCAAGGCAGCCGCAGCCCGTTCCTGTTCTTCACCGACCATCACGACGAACTGGCCGATGCCGTGCGCGAAGGCCGTCGGGCGGAGTTCAAGGGCTTCGCCGCCTTCGAATCCTCCGAGGACCGCGAACAGATCCCCGACCCCAACAGCCCGAAGACCTTCGAGGCCTCTCGCCCCCTGATCGATACGCCGGCTGCCGAAGAATGGCAGGCGCTGTACCGCACGCTGCTGGAGCTGCGGCGCAAGCACGTGGTGCCGTCACTGCCGGGCATCCGGTCCGAGAGTGTGGAGGTGCTCGACGACAAGGCCCTGAGCGCACGGTGGCGGTTGGAAAACGGTGACCTGTTGCGTATCGACCTCAACCTGGGCGAGACGCCGTGCACGGTCGACGTGCCTGATGCCGCCTTCTGGCTGTACGACAGCTCGCGCACCAATACCCAGGCCGGTCAGTTGGCCCCTGCCAGCTGCATCGTCAGCCTGATGCCGGCTGACGAGGGCAGCGTATGAGCCACCAACCTCTGCACGACCTGGCCGAACGCGCCGGCATCGCCCGCGACTGGACCGATGCGAACGGCAAGCCCCAGCAAGTGAGCGATGACGTGCTGCGCAAGGTCCTCGCCGGCCTGGGCCATGCGGCGGACGACGACGCGGCCGTCGACGCCAGCCTCCGGGCCCTGGACGAGCACGCACGGACGCATGCACTTCCCCCGTTGATGACCGTGACCGAAGGCGAGTCGATTGCGCTGGGCCACGCCTTCGCGGACCTGCCCGTGCGCATCGAACGTGAAGACGGCATCGTGCACGACGCCAGCACCGATGCCCGAGGCCACGTCTCGCTCGACCTGCCGGTGGGCTACCACCAGCTCAGCGTCGAGCAGCACGCCCTGACCCTGGCCGTGGCCCCGGTGCGGTGCTACGGCCTGCAGGATGCGGTGGAACCGCCGCCACGCTGCTGGGGCATCGCGGTGCAGCTCTACAGCCTGCGTCGCGAAAACGGGTGTGGTTACGGTGATTGCCAGGCGCTGGAGCACCTGGTGCGCAGTGCCGCCGAGCGCGGTGCAGATGCCGTGGCCATCAGCCCCATCCATGCCTTGTCCACGGCCGAACAACGTCATTTCAGCCCCTACTCGCCGTCCAGCCGCCTGCTGCTCAATACGTTGTATGCCAGCCCGGCCCTGCTGCTGGGCGAGCACGCGGTGCAGACCGCCATCGAGAGCTGCGGCCTGAGTTCTACCCTGCGCACCCTGGAAACCGAATCGCTCGTCGACTGGCCCGCCGCTGCCGAAGCCCGCCTGCAGGTATTGAGAGCGCTGCACAAGGACTTCATCAGCGAGCAGGCACAGGGGCAGGACGTAGACAAGCGTGGCCTGCGCCAGGATTTCGAGGCGTTTCGTCAGGAGGCCGGGCAAGCCCTCGAGCTGCACTGTCGCTTCGAGGTGCTGCAGGCCCATGCCATGGCGCAAGGCCACGGCGCCGACTGGCGTCGATGGCCAGCCGAGTGGCAGGACCCTGCCGGCCCTGCGGTCGAAAAGGTGACCTCAGAGCAACCCCAGGAGCTGGACTTCCATGCCTTCTGTCAATGGTTGACCGAACGCAGCCTGCAGCGTGTGCAGCAGGTCGCCTGCGAAGGGAAGATGGCCGTCGGCCTGATCGCCGACCTGGCCGTCGGAGCCGATGGCGGTGGCAGCCAGGCCTGGAGCCGCCAGGACGAGTTGCTGGCAGACCTCACCGTGGGCGCGCCACCTGACATCCTCAATCGTACCGGGCAGGACTGGGGCATCAGCGCCTTTTCGCCCGATGGCCTCAAGCGCAACGGTTTCCGCGCGTTCATCGAAATGCTCCAGGCCAACTTCCGGCATGCCGGCGGCCTGCGCATCGACCATGTGATGGGCCTGCGCCGGTTGTGGCTGATCCCTGGAGGGTCGAAGCCCCACGAAGGCGCCTACGTCGAATTGCCCGTGCAGGACATGTTGCGGCTGCTGGCACTGGAGTCGCACAGGCACAAGGCGATCGTGCTGGGCGAAGACCTGGGCACGGTGCCCGAGGGCCTGCGCGAGGACCTGGCCGAGAAAGCCATACTGGGCATGCGGGTGTTGCAGTTCGAGCAAGACCCTCCAGGGCGCTTCCTGCCCATCGAGCAATGGCCCGACGATGCACTGGCCACCACCGGCACCCATGACCTGCCGACGATGGCCGGCTGGCTTCAGGGCCGCGACATCGACTGGCAGAAAGAACTGGGCTTGATCGATGAAGCGAAAGAAAAGGAATGGCGGGCCTCGCGGCAGGTCGAACTGACAGGTCTGCACAGCAGCCTTGAACGTGAATATGGCCCCCTTCAGGACAACGACACCATGATCGACGCCGCCATTCGCTACATCGGCCATACCCAGGCACCGCTGGTCTTGCTTCCCCTGGAAGACCTGCTGGGCAACGAAGAGCAACCCAACCTGCCCGGCACCACCGAGGGCCACCCGAACTGGCGTCGACGTTTCGATGCCAAGGTCAGCGAGGTGCTGGACGATCCCCATGCGGCGCGTCGTCTCGAGATCATCGCCCAGTCCCGTGAACAAGCCTGGGAGCGCGACCAGTGAAGCCTCTGACCGCGACCATCCGCCTGCAACTGCACAGTGACTTCACCCTCGACGATGCCACCCCCCTGGTGCCCTACTTCGCGCGCCTGGGCATCAGTCACGTCTATGCCTCGCCGATCCTCACCGCGCGCGCCGGCTCCCGGCATGGCTACGACGTGGTGGACCCGACCCGGGTGAACCCGGAGCTGGGGGGCGAAGCTGCCCTGGAGCGTCTGGTGGCTGCCCTGCGCGAACATGACATGGGCCTGCTGCTCGACACCGTGTCCAACCACATGGCCGTGGGCGGTGCCGACAACCCCTGGTGGCAAAGCCTGCTGGCCTGGGGGCGACGCAGCCCTTATGCGGAATTCTTCGACATCCAGTGGCACTCCAGCGACCCTTTGATGGAAGGCCAGCTGCTGCTGCCCTTCCTCGGTAACGACTACGGCAAGGCCTTGCAGGACGGCGAGATTCCACTGACCTTCGATGCCAAGCACGGCGTATTGGAAATCGAGCATTACGAACACCGCTTCCCGATCTGCCCGCTGGACTACGGTCGCGTGCTGGGCCATGGCGCGTCAGCCGAACTGCAAGCCCTGGGTGAACGGTTCGCGGCGCTGCGTGACAGCACGGACCCTCTGGCCGAGGCAGCGCCCTTGCATCAGGCGTTGGCCGATGCAGTCCGCGGCGGCGCCAGGCTCGACGATGCCTTGGCCGCCTTCGACAGCCGCACCGAGCCTGGCTTCCAGCGCCTGCACGCCTTGCTGGAGCGCCAGACCTATCGCCTGGCCAGCTGGCGCACGGCAGCCGACGACATCAACTGGCGGCGGTTCTTCGACATCAACGAGCTGGGGGGTTTGCGGGTCGAGCGCTCGACAGTGTTCGAGGCGACCCATGCCAAGCTGTTCGAACTGATCGAACGTGGGCTGGTGGACGGTCTGCGAATCGACCATATCGACGGTCTGGCCGACCCCCGAGGTTATTGCCGCAAGCTGCGCCGTCGCGTCGAGGGCCTGTTGGCGGCGCGCCCGGCCGAGGCGGCGCTGGATCACTTCCCGATCTACGTCGAGAAGATCCTGGGCAGCGGTGAGCACGTCCACAAGGACTGGCAAGTGGATGGCACCACCGGCTACGAATTCATGAACCAGGTGTCGCTGTTGCAGCACGACCCTGCCGGCGAAGCGCCGCTCACCGAGCTGTGGCACCGGGTCAGCGAGCGTCCGGCCTTCGAGGAAGAAGTCCGCCAGGCCCGCAACCTGGTCCTCAACGGCACCCTGGCCGGCGATTTCGAATCGGTTGCCCAAGCCTTGCTGGCCGTGGCCCGCGATGACCTGATGACCCGCGACCTGACCCTGGGCGCCATCCGACGCACACTGATGGCGCTGGTCGAGCACTACCCGGTCTACCGCACCTACATCAATGCGCTGGGTCGTCCGGCCGAAGATGAGCCGTTCTTCCAGCAGGCCGTGGCCGGGGCCCGTGAACACCTGAGCGAGAACGACTGGCCCATGCTCGACCAGCTGCAACACTGGCTGGGCGGGCAACGGTGGCGCAGCCTGCCACCGGGCCGTGCACGCAAGCGCCTGCGTCATGCCTGCGTACGCTTCCAGCAGCTGACGGCGCCGAGCGCGGCCAAGGCGGTCGAGGACACGGCGTTCTATCGCTCGGCACGGCTGCTGTCGCGCAACGATGTGGGCTTCGAGGCGGACATCTTCAGCGCCGACCCTGTCCACTTCAATGACGAGGCGCAACGGCGCCTGCGCGACTTCCCGGACAACCTGTTGACCACGGCGACCCACGACCACAAGCGCGGCGAAGACTGCCGCGCGCGCCTGGCCGTGGTGAGCGAGCGTGGCGAGTGGTTCGCCCAGTGTGTCGAGCAGTGGCGTGAGCTGGCGGCGCCGTTGCGTCAGGACCTCGCCGATGGGCCCGCGCCCAGCCCTGGCGACGAGATGCTGTTGTTCCAGACCCTGCTGGCCAGCTGGCCCCTGGACATGGCCCTCGACGATCAGCCAGCCCTCGAGCAGTACGCCGAGCGTCTGCGCCAGTGGCAGCAGAAGGCCTTGCGTGAAGCCAAACTGCGCAGCAGCTGGAGCGCGGCGAACGACACGTACGAAGGCGTCTGCGCGGCCTACATCGATGCCTTGCTGCTCGACGCCGGGCAATCGTCCCTGCGCCAGGCCATCGCGCAGGCGGCGCACTCGATCGACAACGCTGGGGCCTTGAACGGCCTGGTGCAGACGCTGCTGCGCATGACGGTACCCGGCGTGCCGGACCTGTACCAAGGCAACGAATACTGGGACCTGACTCTGGTCGACCCGGACAACCGCCGCCCGGTGGACTACCCCGCCCGGCGTGCGTCGCTCGAGCAGCAGGCCCCCTTGCCTACGCTGCTGGAGCACTGGCGCGACGGACGCATCAAGCAGACCCTGATCGCACGGGTGCTGGACTGCCGGCGCCGTCATCCTCAGCTGTTTGCACGCGGCGACTACGTGCCGCTGACGGTGGAAGGCCGCCATGCCGAGCGCGTCATGGCCTTCGCACGGGTGGGGGACGGGGCGCGCGCGATCGTGGTCATGCCGCGTCTGGCAAGCGCCCTGCTGGATGACGCGACGACGCCATGGGTCACCAAGCAGCACTGGGGCGATACGCGGGTCATCCTGCCGTTCGAGCTGGACATTGCCAATTGCAAGGGACTTTTTGCCGGGGATGTGGTCAGCCAATCAAGGGAGCTGATGTTGAGCGCAGTACTGGCAGAGTTTCCGGTCAACCTGTTGATTGAACACTTTTGAACACCAGGAGCGTCGTGATGAGTGTCGATGAAAAACGTATCCGTGAATTCGCCTACCAGATCTGGGAATCGGAGGGCAAACCTGAAGGCCGCGAGGCCGATCACTGGGCCAAGGCCCGCAAGTTGGCCGAAGCCGAGTCCAAGGCGCCCAAGGAGACGCCTCGCAAGAAACCGGCGCCTGCCAAGTCGAAGCTAGCGGCAGAGGCGCTCGAGTCGGCCCAGGCTGGCAAGACCGCGTCGAGCGCTGCCAAACCGGCCAAGCCGACCAAGTCGGCAAAACCTGCCAAGGCCCCTGCTGCCAAACCCGAGGCTTCCACCAAGTCTGCAGCGCCCAAGAAGCCCCGCGCTGCCAAGAAGCCCGAGGCTGGCTGAACCTTCGGTACTCAGCTCGCTTGACCCAGGCGCGTGTCACGCGCCTGGTTTTCCCTGAAACCCCTTGCCCTTTTTCACGGCTCCTACCTGGCTGCGGCATTTTTGTGCGCGTGCCACCGTGCTCAACCGTTTCCTGAGGTCTGTTTGTGATTTCACCGCGCAAGGAGGCGCGAACAACTGCTGTCACTCGCCTGATGTCAGATCACTCGACCTGCCGAAGGCTTCAGTCACACGGTTCCATTGCAATTTTCGGTCGAATGAGAGAACGCCATGTCTTCGCAAAAGCAAAAGAAGTCCAACCGCTCCGTCGCGCCTACGCGCATCCGTGAAGGCCTGCCATTCCCGCTGGGCGCCACCTGGGATGGCGTGGGCGTCAACTTCGCGCTGTTCTCGGCCAACGCCACCAAGGTCGAGCTGTGCATCTTCGACTCCACGGGCGAGAACGAGCTCGAGCGGATCGAGCTGCCGGAATACACCGACGAGATCTACCACGGCTACCTGCCGGACGCCCATCCGGGCATGGTCTACGGGTACCGCGTCTATGGGCCTTACGAGCCGCAGAACGGCCACCGCTTCAACCACAACAAGCTGCTGATCGACCCCTACGCCAAGCAACTGGTCGGCGAGCTGAAGTGGTCCGAGGCGCTGTTCGGCTACACCTTGGGCCACCCCGATGGCGACCTGAGCTTCGACGAGCGTGACAGCGCGCCTTTCGTGCCCAAGTGCAAGGTCATCGACCCTGCGTTCACCTGGGGCCGCGATGAGCGTGTGCAGATCCCTTGGGAGCGCACCATCGTCTACGAGGCCCATACGCGTGGCCTGAGCATGCGTCACCCGGACGTGCCGGAAAAAGACCGTGGCACCTTCGCAGGCCTGGGCAACGACCAGCTGCTCAAGCACATCAAGGACCTGGGCGTCTCGTCCATCGAGCTGCTGCCCATCCACGCCTACGTCAACGACCAGCACCTGCTGGACAAGGGCCTGAACAACTACTGGGGCTACAACAGCATCGCGTTCTTCGCGCCGCACCCGGAGTACCTGGCCAGCGGCAAGATCGCCGAATTCAAGGAAATGGTCGGGCGCGTGCACAAGGCCGGCCTGGAAGTCATCCTGGACGTGGTCTACAACCACACCGCCGAAGGCAACGAGCAAGGCCCGACGCTGTCCATGCGCGGCATCGACAACGCCTCGTACTACCGCCTGATGCCGGACGACAAGCGCTACTACATCAACGATTCAGGCACCGGCAACACCCTCGACCTCAGCCACCCCTGCGTGCTGCAGCTGGTGACCGATTCGCTGCGCTACTGGGCGAGCGAGATGCACGTCGATGGCTTCCGCTTCGACCTGGCGACCATTCTGGGCCGTTACCACGATGGGTTCGACGAGCGCCACAGCTTCCTCGTCGCCTGCCGCCAAGACCCATTGCTGCGTCAGGTCAAGCTGATCGCCGAACCCTGGGACTGCGGCCCGGGCGGTTATCAGGTCGGCCATTTCGCGCCGGGCTGGGCCGAGTGGAACGACAAGTTCCGCGACACCGTACGGGCCTTCTGGAAAGGCGACGAAGGCCAGCTGGCCGATTTCGCCGCGCGCCTGACCGCGTCGGGCGACATGTTCAACAACCGCGGACGTCGTCCTTACGCGTCGGTCAACTTCATCACCGCCCACGATGGTTTCACCTTGCGTGACCTGGTGTCGTACAACGACAAGCACAACGAGGCCAACGAGGAGAACAACCAGGACGGCACCAGCAACAACATCTCCTGGAACTGCGGCGCTGAAGGCGAAACCGACGACCCAGAGATCAAGGCGCTGCGCATGCGCCAGATGCGCAACTTCTTCTCCACCCTGCTGCTGTCGCAGGGCACGCCCATGATCGTCGCGGGCGACGAGTTCAGCCGTACTCAAGGCGGCAACAACAACGCCTACTGCCAGGACAGCGAGATCGGCTGGATCAACTGGGACCTAGACGAGGAAGGCACCGAGCTGCTGACCTTCGTCAAGCGCCTGACCAAGCTGCGCCGGACCTACCCGATCCTGTGCCGTTCGCGCTTCCTGGTCGGTGAGTACAACGAAGCCATCGGCGTCAAGGACGTCACCTGGCTGGCGCCGGACGGCAACGAGATGTCGGTCGAGCAGTGGGAAGACCCGAACGGCCGCTGCCTGGGCATGCTGATGGATGGGCGCGCTCAGGTCAGCGACATCGCGCGACCCGGTTCGGACGCTACCTTGCTGCTGATCGTCAACGCCCACCACGACACCGTGCCGTTCCAGTTGCCCGAAGTGCCTGAGGGCGAATACTGGAGCTGCCTGGTCGATACCGATCGCCCGACGTTGCGCAAGGCGCAGCGCCTGGAGTTCGGTTCGATGTTCGAGGTGACAGGGCGCTCGATGCTATTGATGGTCTTGCAGCGCGACGAGGACTGATGAACCGCGCCGCCCGGCGCGTGGAGCACCGGGCGGCGTCACTCAGTCTTCCAGTGGCTTGGGCGGCTTGGCAGGTACAGCAGGCTTGACGGGCTTGCCTGGCTTGGCCTCCTTCGCCGTGGTGGTGGCCGTGCTGGCCACCGGCTCTGGGGCCGACACTGCCTTCTCGCTGGCAGGTAGCCCATCCACGGCCTTGAACACGGCCTGCGCATCGAGCGCATCGGTGTTCTGCTCGTCCTTGAGCATGTGCTGTTGCCCATCCTTCCCGATCAGAATGACCTTGGTGCCCTTGCTGGCGCCCAGCTTCAATTCGCGGATCAGCGCCATGGTCGCCTGTTGTTCGAGGAACTTGTCGTCCCGCTTGCCGACCAGCCCGGCGATGCTGAACAGCACCAGGTTGCGCTCCTTGAACCCCGCCTGGGTCTCGGGCGCCTTGAGCGCCTCGTCCAGCCCCCTCAACGTGGGGTCCGCCGTGCTCGGCGCAATCACCACCAGCGGTCTCGACTTGCCCAGCTCGGCAGCCAAGGGTCCATCGTTGTTGGCCGCAAGTAGCGGCCCGGTCACGGCGAGCAACGTGGCGAAGGTCAACGACCGCGCTAGCATGGGTCTCTCCTTATGTATCCGTAACTAACAAGACTACAGTTCAAAGCGAAATGTCTGACACCAAAGCCTAAACCATTTGGCCGCTTGGCTCATGCCGAAATAGGTAACGGATGATCTCGCCTGTCTTGCAGCGTACCCGCTCACCCTGTCTCATCGAGCATAGCTCGTCGCCCGCTGACGTTCGAGGCCGGGTCACCCGCGCAGAGCGCTTGTTGGCAGCATGCAGTCAGAACAACGGCATCTGCTGCCCGGTCAGCGCCGTGAAGTCATCGTCCACGAACGGCAGGATGGCATCGGCGATGGGCTTGAGCTGACGTGACACGTAGTGCTCGTAGTCGATCGGCGAAGGGTGGTGCTCCAGCGGTTCAGGCCCGTTCAGTGTGATCAGGTAGCTGATCCAGCCTCCTTTCTTGTAGGCGCTGGGCCGTCCCAACCCGGCATGGTAGGCCTCGGCCAGGCGCGCGGCGCGCACGTGTGGCGGCACCGTGCGCTCGTAGTCTGCCAGGGGCCGACGCAGCCGCTTGCGATACACCAGCCGGTCATCGTGCTCGCCGGCCAGGGTCTGGCGCACGTATTCGCACACGTAGGCCTGGTAGGGTTGGCGGCGGAAGATCCGGCCGTACAGCTCGCGCTGGAACTCGCGCGCCAGGAGCGACCAGTCGGTGCGCACCGACTCCATGCCTTTGAACACCAGCGTGTCCTCGCCTTCGCCACGGCGCGTCAGGCCGGCGTAGCGCTTCTTGCTGCCCTCCTCTGCACCGCGGATGGTCGGCATCAGGAAGCGACGAAAGTGCGTGTCGACCTGCAGCTCCAGGGCGCTGTCGAGCTGCAGCGTCTGGCGCAGGTGATCGCGCCACCATTGGTTGATCTCGGTGACGAGCGTGTGCCCCAGGTCCATGGCCTCGTCTTCGTCGAGGGCCCGGCGCAGGCACACGAAGGTGGAGTCGGTGTCGCCATAGATCACCTCCAGGCCACGCGCCTCGATCAGCGCACGGGTCTGGTGCATGATCTGGTGCCCGCGCAGGGTGATGGACGAGGCCAGGCGTGCATCGAAGAACCGGCAACCGGGTGTGCCGAGCACGCCATAGAACGCGTTCATGATGATCTTCAGCGCTTGCGACAGCGGCGCGTTCCCGTCGCGCTTGGCCGCCTCGCGCCCTTGCCAGACACGCTCGACGATGCGCGGCAGGCAATGCTGGGTGCGCGAGAACCAGGCGTCGCGAAAGCCTTCCACCGCGTGCGTCGGGTCTGGGTGCGCCAGCCCCTCGATCAGCCCCACCGGGTCGATCAGGAAGGTCCGGATGATCGAGGGGTACAGGCTCTTGTAATCGAGCACCAGGACCGAGTCGTAGAGGCCGGGGCGCGAATCCATGACGAAACCGCCGGGGCTGGGCAGGTCCGGCTGGCTGCCGAGGTTGGGCGCAACGAAGCCCTGGCGGTGCATCGCCGGCAGGTACAGGTGACTGAACGCGGCGACCGAACCGGCACTGCGGTCCACGGGCAGCCCGGTCACCGTCGCGCGCTCGAGCAGAAAGGCCATCAGCCCGGTGTGGGCGAAGATCCGCGTGACCAGCTCGCAGTCCTTGATGTTGTAGCGCGCCAGGCCTGGCTTGTCTTCGGCGAACAGGCGATTGATCTCGTCCATGCGGTGGTAAGGGGTGGCGATGGCCTTGCCCTCCCCCAGCAAGGTGCGCGAAACGTTCTCCAGGCTGAAGGACGGGAAGTTCCAGGTCGCCGAGCGCAAGGCCTCAACCCCGTCGATCAGCAAGCGTCCTGCGGCGCTGATGCTGGCGTGCCCGTGCTGGCCCTGCTCGCGCACCTGCAGGGCGCTGCCGTCGCGGCCCATGCGCAAGGGCACCTGCAGGTTGACGGCGTGCTTGTGCAACAGACGCAGGTCGAACTGCACTACGTTCCAGCCGATGATCGCATCGGGGTCGTGCTCCTGCAGCCACTGGTCCAGGCATGCGATCAGCTCGGCGCGGGTGGCGCGGTAGATCAGCTCGACCGCCTGGTCGTCAGCAGGGCCGGTGGGCGGCCCGAGCATGTAGACCTGCCGTTGCCCGCAGCCCTCCAGCCCGATGCAGTAGAGCTCTCCCTGAGCGGTGGTCTCGATGTCCAGCGATACCACGCGCAGGGTCGGGCGGTAGTCGGGCTCGGGCCTGAGTACGGCGGCGTCCAGCGAGCCGTCGGCCCGAGGCGTGCCGGTGAAGCGCACGGGCGCGGTGATGAAACGCTCCATCAGGTAGCGCTCGGGGGGTTTGATGTCGGCCTCGAACACATCCACGCCCGCAGCCGTCAGGCGCTGTTCGAGGGCGAGCAGTTGTCGGTAGTGGCGGCAGTAGAGCCCGAAGACCGGGCGGCGGGCGAAGTCGCGCAGCGCGAGCGGCTTGAGTTCGACGCCTGGCTCATCGCCCACCACGGCCTGCACCCGGTCACGTTGCTCGAGCGGGATGAACGCGACCGATGTCTGGGGGGCCAGGCGTACGCAGCGTGGCCCGGCATCGGTGGCCAGCCAGAAGGTCACTTCGGTGCCCGCTGGCACGTCCTGCCAATGCCGCGTGAGGACGAAGCCTTGCTGCCATTCCACCCGTGCACCCTCGATTCGTCTGGCCTTGAATGAGGGTCAGTGTACGCGGGTCAGCCCCGGTCAACCGCGCTTTTTGACCCCGCCCTGGCGTGCCTTGAAACGCGGGTTGGACTTGCAGATCACGTAGAGACGACCGCGGCGCTTGACGACCTGGCAGTCGCGATGACGCAGCTTGGCATTCTTGAGAGAGGACAGCACCTGCATGATGACGCTCCTATTTATGTAATACTATTACATTACAGCGAATGCTTTGAGGTGCGCAAGGTCCAATCGAGTGTGCGGCGGGATCGCCCACGAGAACCTGCCCAGGAGGAGCGCTCCCATGTGTGGACGCGTGATTCAATACAGCGATACCCCTGCATTCGTCGCCGCGCTGGACTGGCCGCACGCCTGGCACGACACGTCCGAAGACTCCGTATCACCGCGCTTCAACGTGGCACCTGCCACGGCCGTCACCGTGCTACGCCAGGAGGAGGCGCGGGGATTGTGCGCCGAACGCATCACGTGGGGCTGGCGCCCGCACTGGGCGACGGACCGCGCCGCGCCGATCAACGCGCGGGCGGAGAAAGTCGCCCATGGCGCCTTCTTTCGTGCCATCTGGCCCCACCGGGCGATCACGCCGATCGATGGCTGGTACGAATGGGTCGACGAAGGCGGCCCGCGCAAGCAGCCCTACCTGATTCGGCGGCGCGACGGCCGACCGGCCCTGTGCGCGAGCATCGGGCGTTTCAAGGGCGATGAGCAGGACGGTTTCGTGATCATCACGGCCGACGCTCAGGGCGGCATGGTCGATGTGCATGATCGGCGTCCGGTGGTACTGGCCCCCGAGCTGGCACGTTCCTGGCTCGACCCGGCGCTGGAGGGTGAGCGCGCGGAACAGATGGCGCTGCACCTGGGCGAGCCTGCCGAGGCGTTCGAGTGGTACCGGGTGAGTCCTGCGGTGGGCAACGTGCGAAACCAGGGGCCTGAACTGATCCGCCCCCTCGAATGAGACCCGACCTGAGTCGGCCCTCGCACCGATCATCAGGCGCGTCGGCCTGTTCAGCAAATGCCAGGCGGGATGCCGTCCTTGTTGACGTCCTTCAACCGCTCGCGTTCTTCCTCGGTGGAATGTGCAGGCACGTCCTCGTGCTCGGGCTTCTCGGGCTGCTGCTCGTTCGTTTGTGGGTCTGTCATGGTGTGATCTCCAGAGTGGTCCTTGTTGGGCACTGGCAAGCGTGAACGGTTCAGTCCCGCGCAGGCACGCATCACTTCCGGTGAATGTAAAAATAAATTTCAGCGCGCTGAGGTTGTCACACGCTCCATCATTGGAAAAAGGAGCCACACCATGACGTTTTCGCGATTCTGCCAATGGCTGTCCAACCGTTCCGGCAGCTCAGGGACCTTCCTGCTTGCCTTGGCGCTGATCATCGTCTGGGCCACGACCGGCCCCTACTTCAACTACAACGACACCTGGCAACTGATCATCAACACCGGCACCACGATCATCACGTTCCTGATGGTCTTCCTGATCCAGAACACGCAGAACCGCGACAACGACATTCTTCACGTCAAGCTGGACGAACTGATTCGTGCCACCAAGGCCGCGGAAAACTCGGTGCTCGACCTGGAAACCATGAGCAGCCGTGAACTGCAGAAGTTGCGCAAGACCTACAGGGCCATGGCAGAGCAGCAGATCAGTGAGGCGCAGGAAGAAACAGGCAAGCAATCGGACGCGTAAGGGGTGATGGCAGGGGCATCGGGCGATGCCCCCTTGCCTGGTCATGCGGCATGTCCAGGCGGCAAGACAGGTCAGGAACCCCAGCCGATCGAGACGCCTGGGGTCTGTCGATGCTCTCAGCGGTTGGGGGTCGGGGTTTCGGTCCTGGCCGTCCCATTGTCCCGCTCGACCTGGGAGTCCTGATCGGAGCCAGGGTTGCCTGGTGGCGGCGTCCAGTCTTCCGGCTTCTCGCCGGTCCCTTGCTTGGGTTCGGAGCTGGCTTGCTCGATGCCCGAACCGTGTTCGTCGCCGGTGTCAGGCTCCGAAGGGCCTGGATAAGGTGCTGCCGGACCGTTGTTGTCTTTGACCATGATGACGCTCCTTCTTCACTGCAAAGTGGCTGAGTACCTACATGTGAGGGGGTTGCCACGGCAAAGTGTCCCGAGGGTCGATGAACGGTCATCACAGAGGGAAAGCATTGACACCATGGCGGCTGATCGAGCCGCAGCGTCCTATGAGACACAGCCTCCCAGAGCACCCGGCGCCGCTTCGTTCAAGTGTCGTCCGATCGGGCCGATACAGAGGCGACCCCTCATTTCCAAGGCCGGAACATGTTGACCCCCCTCCCCGTATCGAACCCGACCGCGCACAGCGCCCTTCAACTCGCCACGCCAACGCAGGCGCGCGATGCGGCGACCGAGCAGTCGCCGCCCACCAGCAGCGCGCGCCCTGAAGCGATCAAGGTCTCGTTCTCCGGCCTGGCCTTGCAGAAGTCGGCTGCGGCCCAGAAGGCTGCGTCGAATCGAGACATCGAGGAAAGCGGCTTGCCGGACACGACGCAGAAGATCCTGAAAATGATCCGTGAGCTGAAGCAGAAGATCGAGCAGAAGCAGGTCGAGTTGCAAGCGGTGATGACGGACCAGAGCCTGGACCCCCGGACCCGGCAACTCAAGGCCGCAGGCGTGCAGGCGGAACTGGGCTCACTGACGGCGGCGCTGACCACGGCCAACACGGCCCTGAACAAACAGGTCAAGGACGGCGTGCTTTCGGCCGAACAAGGTCAGCAGGCGGCCCTGCTCACCATGACATGAGACCGCAAGAGGGCGCGTGATTCCAGGGCCGCAACGCGTCATTCCCCTTCGCGGTCGCGATCTTCGCAGGCGTCGTGCAGAACGGAAGCCGTTGATTCACGCCCCCGGTCCTGCCCTTCATGGCGCAGCCGCCCGCGGCGTTGCTCCATCTCCTGCGTCGTGGCCTCGCCTTCGGCGAACTGCATCCATTGCTCGAAGGCCTGACGATGGGTGCTGACGACCTCCTGCCATTGAACATCGGGAAGGTGGCCATAGGCTACATGCTTCATGGTGTCCGTCACGACCTCATTCAGTTGCTTGATCAACTGATACGCCTCGAACTGTGCCGCTTCGTCTTTTGGCGACATGACATCGAATCCCTGGAAAAAAGTGTTTTTACAACTGGTTATGCGGGTGACCTGATGTGGGATGTCATGGTTCAGAGAAAAGTCGCTGGCCCGATGAGGGGAACTAATGACAGGGGCGCTCATGATTCGGACACGGCGGTCTCTTCATCAAGCGCCCTGGCAGGGCTTCGGGTCGCTGAGGCGGCGCGCGTCAACGCGCTTTGCTCAGCGTGCCGTACGGGTCAGCTTGAGCAGCCCGCCGTCGTACCAAGGCAACCCGAGCGCGCCGTCCGCGCCGACGAAGAAGGCAGGGTCTTCCTCGCCCATCGGCCCCCAGTTGCCCGACCCGCACCGTACGCTGTAGGGCGTGGCGCGTGACAGCCCGAGCTTGTCGAGCCTGGCCTGGACGTCCGCGTCAGGCGCGACGGTCAGTTTGCGGAAGGTGGGCTGCTTGCAGGCATCCTCGGCACTGTCTGCCGGCACCCAGGTCAGGGCCTCCGGCGTGAAGCTGGCCTGCTTGCCCATCAGGGTGGGGTCATCGTCCTGCAACGCTTGCACGCCGGTATCCGAGACGGCCACCCCCGTCACCTTCCAGTCGCCCTGGAAGGTCGAGATCAGCTGCGCTGCGTTGGTTTTCGCGGAGGTATTGGCATCACACCCCGCCAAGACCAGCGCCAACAGGGAAAATGATGCACTTCTCATGGAGAGTTTCATGGCCGCCTCTTTTGAATGATGGAAACATCGTGACCTTCGACGCGCATGCGCCGGCCCCCTGAATGGGATGACCTGCTTGAGACTGTCGCCGCAAAAACAGGTTCAGGGTGCCAGGCAGTGGGTCTATGCTCGGTGTACTGCCGCACCGGATCGAACGGGGTGCGACAAGTGCCGTGAGACCGCCCCGACCTGCAAGGATGCCGATGAATACCACGACCCTGTTGCTGTTTCTACCCGCGTGCTTCGCGCTCAACCTGGCCCCAGGGCCCAACAATCTTCTCTCGGTCAGCAACGCCACGCGACACGGATGGAGTTCCTCCTGTGTAGCAGGACTGGGCCGCCTGCTGGCCTTCGCGCTGATGATCGCGCTGGCCTCGGCAGGGCTGGCCGTGGTCTTGCAGACGTCAGAGGCGGTTTTCCAGGTCATCAAGCTGGTCGGTGGGGCCTACCTGCTCTACCTGGCCTATCGGCTGTGGCACGCACAGGTCGCCATTGAGCCTGGTTCAGACGATCGTGCGGGCAGTGGCCTGTGGACGCTGGCCAGGCAGGAATTCTTCGTGGCGGCAGGCAACCCCAAGGCCATCCTGATCTTCACGGCGTTTCTACCCCAGTTCATCGACCCTGCGCAGGGGGCCGGCCATCAGTTCGCCCTGCTGGGCGGGCTGTTCCTGACCCTGGAAGCCGTGGCCATCGCAGGCTATGCCTACCTGGGGCTGCACTTGCAACGCTGGCTGCGCGAGCCCAGTGCGCATCGACGCTTCAACCGTGGCTGTGCGGCGCTGCTGGCGTTGGCGGCCTCGCTGCTGCTGACCGCGCGACGCGCCTGACGCCCGTGCATCTCAGGATCGCGCGTCGACAGGACCGGCCTCTGCCTCGGCGCGCAACGCGCGATCGAGCAGATGCCGCTGAAGCGCAGCGTCCGGCTGCTCGCCGCCGAACAACGTTCTGAAAATCAAGGGCGCCACCAGACCATCCATCAGCGTGTCGATCGAAGGCGCGGGCTCACCTCGCGCCTGGGCGCGCTCGAGCAGAAGCGTCAGCCGCTCGCGGGTCGGTTCGGTGCACCGCACGGGGCACCCCATGTCAGTCGCCGTCAGCGCATCGCGCAGCATCGCCTGTCCCGGTCGGGACACCAAGTCATCGACATAGCGCTCCAGCCAGATCAGCAGATCCCCACGCAAGTGACCGGTGTCTTCAGGGGGCGCATCGGGCTGCAGCCGCTGCAGATCGACATCGGCCAGCAGGCTCGACAGGTTGCCCCAGCGACGGTACAGGGTCGAAGGCGTCACGCCAGCGCGGGCGGCGATCAGCGGGACGGTCAGCGCGTCGCGAGGCTGCTCGTCGAGCAACGTGCGAACCGCTTCGTGGATGGCCTGCTGCACCCGGGCACTGCGGCCGCCGGGGCGAGAGTGTTTGATCGTCATGGCGGCATGATACCTCACCACTAAAGCTAATAAATTGCTTTTGCAGAAAGAACCTCTTACCCTCTAACGCAATTTATTAGCTTTAGTGGTGATGCAATGACACGTTCTCGCTTCGAGGCCACTGGGCGTTTGGCCTTGCTGGGCGCCCTGCTCTTCACGTTCATGGCCGCGTCCAGCGCCCCTACGCCTTTGTATGCCCGCTATCAACAGGCGTGGGGGTTCTCGACGTTCTGGCTGACCTGGGTGTTCGCGGTCTATGCCTTTGCGCTGCTTGCCGCGCTGCTGGTGGGCGGTCGGTTGTCCGACCACCTGGGGCGTCGCGTCGTCATCCTGGCTGCGGTCGGGATGGAGGCCGGCGCGCTGGTGCTGTTTCACCAGGCCCACGGGCTGGTCGACCTGATCCTGGCCAGGGCCCTGCAAGGGTGGGCCACCGGCATTGCCACCAGCGCGCTGGGCGCAGCGCTGCTGGACAGCGATCCACGGCGCGGCCCTTGGCTCAACAGCCTGGCGCCGTTGCTGGGCATGACCGCCGGGGCATTGGGCTGCGGCCTGCTGGTGACCTTCGCGCCTGCACCGCTGCAACGGGTCTACCAGGTGTTTTTCGGCGTCTTCCTGCTGCTGGGCCTGGGGCTGTCGAGGTGGCCTGACGTGCTGCCCCCTCGGCCCGGCCTGCTGGCTGCCCTGCGGCCGCAGCTAGCGGTGCCGCCCCAGGCGCGTGCGATGCTGTGGCGCGTGCTGCCGGTGGAGTTGGCGGTCTGGGCCATCAGCGGCTTCTACCTGTCCCTGATGCCCGGCTTGATCAAGACGGCGACAGGGACCACCTCGGTGCTCGTCGGCGGCGCAGTCGTGGCAGGCCTGACATTGAGCGGTGCGGCCTGCCTGCACGGGTTGAGGCACTGGCCTTGCGAACGCCTGCTGCGCCTGGGCAGCGGCGCGCTGTGCGCCGGCCCAGGGGTGCTATGGCTGGCCGTGGCAGGCGGTCATCTCTCACTGTTCGTGCTCGGCACCCTGATCACCGGCATCGGCTTTGGCAGTGGCTTTCTGGGCGCCACGCGCAGCCTGTTTCCCCTGGCCGAGCCTGACCAGCGTGCGGGTTTGCTGGCCGCGTTCTATGCGCTCAGCTACCTGGCGTTCTGCGTACCGGTCTTGCTGGTCAGCGTCGCCGTGTCCTGGCTGGGCCTGGCGGGGGCGGCGCAGCTGTACCTGGCGGGCATCGTGCTGCTGGCGCTGCTGGGCGGCTGGACGCTGACGACGCCTCACCTCCCCCGTCATGCCTGAAGCGGCACGCCGACGCCTGGCTACCGACTTGCCTACAGCGCGCCGTTTTCGTACGGTGCGCGGTCACTGATTCGTGTTCATCGGGAAGCTCACGACAGCCATCGCTCTCGCCTTGGCATGGAAGCACTGATGAATGCACTGGCGCGAGCGCTGAAGGATGTTCGATTTTTTGACGGATCTGTTCAAACGCTACAAAGGGCGCAAGCGACCCGCAGCCTCGACGACGTCCGGTACGGGCCATGTGTCCGACGTACCCCCGCCTGCCAGCCTCGCCCCGCTCGTCTTGCTGCAGGACACGTGCGAGCCTACGCGCTCGAGTGCGGCATGTGACCCGGGGCACGCTGGCAGCTACGACAGTGGCAGTTCATCGGGCGACAGTGGCGGCTCGAGCGATGGCGGGGGCAGCTCGAGCTGCGATTGAGGATCCGCCTGCCACGTGCGACGCGTTCAATCAGGCAGGCAGACCCGCACTCGGTGATCGTCCAGGTCCAGCGCCACGAACGTCAACCCGAACACCGCCTCGTGCAGCGGCTGCTCGATCCGCACGCCCCGTTCCGTCCACTGGTGGTAAAGCGCTTCCACCTGCGCTCGTGTCTCCACCAAGAACGCGACCTCGCTGCGATGACCACTGCCGCCGCTTCTGAAATCACGGGCCGCGAGGGACCATAACCCCAGCGCCGTGCCGTCATTCAACGCAAAGGACACGTAGCTCGGGAACACCGACTGCGCGCTCGCCCCCAACAGCCTTTCGTAGAACACACCGCTGGCCTGTGGATCGCGTACGTACAACAGAATCAGATGCTGGCTTCTCATGACATCTCCTTGCTTGAAGAAGCCAGGAGGCTATTCGACACTGCTGACAGAAACTGTCAGCATCCGCGCATGACTCGAGCCGAACGCCTTCTCGCCCTGGTGCGCCTGCTGCGTACGCACCGCTATCCTGTGGCGGGCCAGCAGCTCGCCCAGTCGCTCGCCATCAGCCTGCGTACGCTGTACCGCGACATCGCCACTTTGCAGGCCCAAGGGGCGGACATCCGTGGCGCGCCAGGCCTGGGCTACGTGCTGCATCCCGGCTTCGCCCTCCCGCCCTTGATGTTCACCGAGCACGAACTCGAGGCACTCATGCTGGGGATGCGCTGGGTCGCACGGCGCGCCGACCCTGCATTGTCTCAAGCGGCCCATGATGTGCTGGCCAAAGCCGAAGCCGTGCTGCCACCCGGTGGCGCCGAGCGCTTGAACCGAACGGCGCTGTTCGCCGTCGGGGCCGGGCCGAGTGCCCACCCGGCGTTCGACACCCACGTCTTGCGTGACGCTATTCGCAGAGAGCGGAAAGTCAGGCTGTCGTACCGAAGTGCAGCGCCCGCGTATCGGTGCGTGTCGTCAGGCCCTTGGGCATCGGCTACTTCGACCAGGCGGACATCCTGGCGGCCTGGTGCGAGTCCCGGCAGGACTTCAGGCATTTCAGGCTGGATCGCATTCAGGCGTTGACGCTGCTCGATGAAGGGTTCGAAGGTCAGGGGGGGCTGGTTGTTGAGGCGGTGGCGCACGGCGGGGTTGGCGGCCGTGCCGTGAGCGAAGATGAGGGACGGTCGAAACAGCGCCTGGCTCCGTCAGAGGTCTTTCTCGCCCTTGTGGTCCACGCCCTTATGGTCGTCCTCGATGTCGTGGTCGACGCCAGGCGGCGAGCAACCAGACAACACCCGTCGCCAGCACCCAAGGCCACCGGCTTGCCGGGTTCGAGAGCATCCCTACCAGCGCAAGCAGGATCAGCACCACACCCGCCCAACGCTTGCGCCTCGGTGTGAACCATCGCTGGAACGCTCTGTGCTTTTCTTGCAAACGCATTGCTCGCGCTCCTACCTGGCCAGCGACGCAGCATATCACTCACCCTGGCAGACATTGCCCTACCCCGTACCGATCCTCGGCCATGAGGCCATACGCTTGAGGCGAACATCATGTGTCTTCCCACGCAGAGGTTCGTCCAATCAACAATCATCACGGTGTGAGGTGACTCATGAGAACAGGATTTTCAGCACTTGGCATGGTGATCATGGTGCTCGCGGGCTGCTCGCACTACTCGGGCAGCTACCCCGGCGGCTCTGCCAACTCGATGGCGTGCGATGCCTCCCCGCCCAATCAACCGGGTTGTTACGAACGATCGACGGGTGAGAAAGGCCTGATCAACCGACTGGTCGATGCGGTTCGCGAATCGCGTTGAGGCTGGATTATTCAAGAGCGCAGCACGCTCTGAAACGTTCGTTTTGCGTACGCTGGGGCGTGCTGTCTGCGGCCTGGGCTTCATGAGTGAAGGAACAACGCTCAGGTCTCGACAAGGGCCGGCCTTTCAAGGAGAACCCTCAATGGGCAAGGATGCACCCAACGTCAGATGGCCCACACTCATTGCCATATTGGGACTGGTCGTGACGCTCTCTGGCGGCGCCATGACATGGTATGCGACGTATCAATCGACCCAGCAAGCGGCTTCGGAGAGCTGCATAAGGCGCGTGGATGCGCAGGAAACGCTCATCCGGGAAAAAGCCGAATCGCTCTTGGCAAGCATTGCGGCGATGGGCAGTCAATCACAAGCGCCGCACCTGACGCTGGAAGGCTTCCACGTGCTGGGCCAGGATATCCTGGACAAGGCCATGCGCTTGACGGCGTACGCCCCAAGCGAACTGGCGGTCGAAACGTTCAAGTTGGCCAGGGTGATACAGCTTGGGCTGATGGCCCGAACTCCGGAAGAGAAGCTTGCCTCCATCGAGCAAGCGAGTACAGCCATGTCGGGTTGGCCCAGGGCCTATTTCGAGCTGATGGACAGATACAATGAAAGGCGTGCGGCGTGTTTGCGGTGATCGAAAGCGGAGTGATGCAGCCTTATGGTTAGAAGCGCATGCTTTACGACTGGATCAAGAAAAGCCCCGCGGACCACGCTCTGCGGGGCTTTGGAATCTAGAAGCCGAGATCGGAATCGAACCGGCGTAGACGGATTTTCAATCCTCTACGTGAATCACCGCTTCGTGCAGTCTTGGGGGCAATTCAGTCCGAAACATCAGTCATTCTTGCGGGCTGCACGCCAGAGGCTACAAGGGCCGCGACTTTTGTTTCGGGACGCATTCCAAGTGTTCAAACTCTGTTCGACTGCTGTGACAGAAGCAAAAATCATCGACCCCAGGCACCAGACAGACCTAGCATCTGACCTTCCACAGCTGATCTATCCGCGTCGTATAGGATGGGCTCATCATCGCTTGCCTCATTGCCCATTCCGGTGCTGCCGGCACGCTTGCCGCACGCACCGTGCCCCGCCCCCAGCGCCCATTGATGGTGTCCATCACCCCCATCAATCGATCACACGCCACCGACTGTGTCGGCGCGAACAAGTCCCCTGAACACTCGCCAGGCTGCCTCAAATCCATCAACAGCACCTCCGCCTTGCTGTACCGACAGCCTGGCCTGTAGAGACGCGCGACCGCCTCCGTGGCCAGGCTCGTCATCAACAACGTGTCACAGGTCGGGTACGGCAACTCCACCAGCACGCCCTGGGCATGGCGCACCTCGTCCAGATTGAACAGGCCGGTACGGATACTCACGCGCATGCGCTTGCAGACAGAGCCTTGCGCGCGCAGCTTCTCGGCAGCGCGGGCGACGTAGGTGGCCACTGCCTGCTTGATCGGCGCCAGTGTCTCCAGGCGTCGACCGAACATCCGGCTGCAGCAGATCTCCTGCTTTGGCGGCTCGGTCTCATCCAACGCCAGGCACGGTGTGCCGGTCAGCTCGCGGGCGGTCTTCTCGACGACCACGCTGAATGTCTGGCGCAGCGTCCGGGCGTCGGCACGGGCCAGGTCCATGGCGCTCTTGATGCCCATGCCCTGCAGGTGCGCGGTCATGCGCCTGCCGATGCCCCATACCTCTTCGACTGCGGTGTTGCGCAGCACCCAGTCACGCTTGAAGGGATCGCAGATGTCGACCACTCCGCCAGTGTGCGACAGCAGGCGCTTGGCAGTGTGGTTCGCCAACTTGGCCAGGGTCTTGGTCGGCGCGATGCCGACGCCCACGGGTATGCCGGTGCACTGGAGCACCCGGGCCCGCACGCGACGGCCGAACCGAGTCAGGTCCTCGGTGATGCCCGTCAAATCGGCGAAGCATTCATCGATGCTGTACACCTCGGTCGCAGGCACCATGGCCTCGATGGTGCACATGACCCGTTCGCTCATGTCGCCATACAACGCATAGTTGCTGCTGAACGCGATGATGCCATGCCTGCGCAGCCTCGACTTGACCTGAAAGAACGGCTCACCCATCTTCACGTAGGGCTTGGCCTCGGAAGACCGGGCGATGACACACCCATCGTTGTTGCTCAGCACCACAATGGGCACCTTGGCCAAGTCGGGCCGGAAAACGCGCTCGCAGCTCGCATAGAACGCGTTGCAGTCGATCAGCGCAAATACCTGATCACTGCGCATGATCGCGCACGCTATAGCGCACCACACCCCAGATCACCAGCTCATCGCCTTCCAGAATGTAGCGGTCGGCATAGGCTGGGTTTTCGGATTTCAGCACCACGACCCCATCGCGACGGTACAGACGCTTGCACACCGGTTCGCTGTTCACCGCCGCGATGACGATATCGTCGTGCTCGGCTTCACGACCACGATCGACGATCACCAGGTCGCCGGAGTAGATGCCCGCGCCCTGCATACTGTCCCCCTCGACCTTCACCAGGTAGACGTGGGGGGCACGGATGGCGAACAGCTCGTCCAGCGAGATGTGACCTTCCAGGTGGTCAGCCGCCGGCGACGGGAAACCGGCCGGCACCTGGAAGGAATAGAGAGGCAGTTTGGTGGTGCCGCCGGTTGGCGTACCTAGGTAGGTGATGGTCATGGTGAAGGTCCGGTGGAGGGTCTGTATGCATATACAGTAAATAGCGTGATGGGCCTTCGGTCAATTGCGCGCGAGATAACTTTGGACGAACGAACACCTTCAGAGGGGTGCGCTGATCGTGTCGATTACGGCGCCTGAATCGAGCTGTGCCGCTCTAGCGCGCCCGTTCAATGGGCTGCGATAGTCTAGAAACGTTGGCCAAGCGCAGCAGGCTCCCAGTCCATGATTACCCGTTCGCCTGTGACCTCGGCCTTGTCCACGCACTGATGGCCGTCGAGTAGCGGATGTGCAGCCGCTGCATGTGGAAGCCCTCGAACACTTGACGGATGTTCGGATGGTCGTTGATGCTGACCATGACCTTGCCCTTGCACCGACGTATGAAGATGCACTCTTCGAGGTGGTTCTGGACGACGCGGTAGAGTGTCACCAGGTCGCCGTTGAGGTCGTTGAGCACCCCGACCGGCGCCGGTTGCGGCCGCATGAAGAAGAGCGCAGCGCCGCCGACGAAGGCCTCGACCTAGCCTTCATGGGGAGGGAAAAGAGGATGAGCCTGTCGGCCCAACGGCGCTTGCCGCCCATCCAGGGAACGATTGGATTGGTCATGTCAGTCAGGATTGGCTGTGACCCTACCCGCTGGCTCTCTTGGTGCTCAAAGGTGGGTTCGGAAATGTTGAGGGTACCACGCAAGCATGCAGCGGCGAGGCTGGAAGCAAGCATATCGCACTGCCAAGCCAGCCTAGCCATTGAACGTCATCCAAGTACACTGACGACGGGGCCATTCTGATGGTTGTCGTACGAGAATTACAAACAATCGGAGGGTAGATGGAAGGCATGTTTTTCAGCGACGGGGCGACACTGCTCCGTACAGTGGTTATCGGCACCCTCGCGTACCTCAACTTGGTAGTACTTCTGCGGATATCGGGGAGGCGAACGCTTTCCAAAATGAATGCCTTCGATCTGGTTGTGACGGTGGCGCTGGGCTCCACCTTCGCCACCATACTGCTCAATCGAGATGTTTCGTTGGCGCAAGGGACCCTCGCACTGGCGCTGCTCGTCATGCTCCAATACGGGGTTACGTGGTCAAGCGTCAGAGTACGTTGGGTACGCAAGGCGGTAACGGGTGAGCCCGCGCTATTGTTTTACCAAGGTAGATTTCTCAAGAACGCTATGCGTAAGTCGCGGGTCACTGAGGATGACATACGATCAGCAGTTCGAGGGAGCGGTAGCGGCTCTCTCGCACGAGTAGATGCGGTAGTTCTCGAAACCGACGGTAGTTTTAGCGTCGTTCAGTCTGATGCTGGTGAGCTTTCAGCTCTTGAGGGTGTCAACAAGCCGGAGCTTTGATGAATGAGCGACACGGCACACAGTAGAGGATTACCTGTGGGTCGCTCAGAACAAGACAGACAAGAAGCTTCGCATCCGACGCCATGTCCAATGGTGAACTGACCGACCTTGGCGCCTTCATCGAGGCACTGTTTGAGCGGCATAAACTGCAAGGCGTGCGCAACTCACGCCTCATCACCAACGATTCAGGTTTGCGGATGAGCTGGGAAATGCTGAGGAATCGTTTTAGTGAGGCGCGAGATAAAGCGGCTCGCAAGCTGATCGCCGATGACAACATCGACCTAGCCACCAAGGTCCGGCCGTTTCAGTTCCGCGATATTCGACCGAATGTCGGCGCGAACAAGTCCCCTGAACACTCTTCAGGCTGCCTCAAATCCATCAACAGCACCTCCGCCTTGCTGTACCGGTAGCCTTGCCTGTAAAGGCGGGCAACCGCCTCCGTGGCCAGGCTCGTCATCAGCAACGTGTCGCAGATCGGGTACGGCAACTCCACCAGCACGCCCTGGGCATGGCGCACCTCGTCCGGATTGAACAGGCCAGTACGGATACTCACGCGCATGCGCTTGCAGACCGAGCCTTGCGCGCGCAGTTTCTCGGCGGCGGGCGACGTAGGTGGCCACTGCCTGCTTGATCGGCGCCAGCGCCTCCAGGCGTCGACCGAACATTCGGCTGCTGCAGATCGCCTGCTCTAGCGGCTCGGTCTCATCCAACGCCAGGCACGGTGTGCCGGTCAACTTGAGGGCGGTCGTCTCGACGACCATGCTGAATGTCTGGCGTAGCGTCCAGGCGTCGGTCTGGGTGCGCCCATTGGTAGTACTTGATGCAGCCGGGCCAGGACAAACGTTCAACGTAAGCACCAGCAAGACACTGCCAGGCTTCCGCAGGCTTCCTCGATGCGCAACCCGTTGATCGTCAGCAACGTGATGGGGGCTCGAACTCGTCGTCTGACGTTATGGCAACTGGCATTATTGTCAGTAGCCACGCGTTGAAATGCAGGGATAGGCTCAACGTTGACAAGTGCAGCTAAGCATTTGTTGCGCATCAGCGCCCTCGCATACAGGAGCCGTATCACATGGCAACTAAAGAAATTCGCATTTCACTCGAAGAAATCGATGGCGATACCAGCCCTGAAGTATTGATCGAGTCCTACGCTGGAAAAGAACTGGAGTTCTCCATTTCGGTCTCTTCTTCACGGAAAGACGGCACCTACGATAAGGTTAACGGCAGTGGAGACGCTAACGCAGATGGTGAAATTGACGAAAAAGACAAAGACGCATACTGTAATTTTGCTCAAGCAGCATATGATCTTCTAAAGTAATCTTGACGACTGCAGGAGGTGGGGGGTGTTGACCCCCACCTCCCACTCGTTTTTCATCACTACATTTTCAGTAAGATAAGAAGGCCATTACCGAGCAGCTCAAGGCTAGAAGAGATTAAGGGCGCGCTCTGGGGCATGGCAAGTAAGACCCTTGTTTGGGCACTACTAAACAAGCATGGAAGAGCGCGCCATAACCAGCCCCACATAATGATCGAGTTTTGGAACTCATGCCGAAAAGTTTCGGAACGCTTGGCTTTCTGACGCCCAAAGAAAACCCCGCAGACCAAGATCTGCGGGGCTTTCGAATATGGAGGCCGAGGTCGGAATCGAACCGGCGTAGACGGATTTGCAATCCAGTACGGGCCTGTTATTTTGTTGGACCATTTCGTTCAAGACCCCGAATTCAAAGGATTTTGCTTAACCCCAATGCTTTTCAATTCATCATGGTTTGGGACATTCAGTGTCCCCAAATTGTCCCACGGCGTAAAAGTCCCCAGTCAGGCCTGCCGTTCCAGCCTTGAACGTCCATCACCGGGCCACGTCGACCAACTTGAGCAGATCCGCTGACGGGCAATCACCGGCTGGCGGGTGCGCCCCATCCTGTATCACTGCACAGGAAGCGTGGCCGTGCCGCCGTGCAGTTGGTAGTCAGTCGCGGCTTTCATCTGTGCCTCGTAAATTAGGCGCAGTCGGTCGACCGTTGCTGCTGGGTCGCCGCGCTCCTTCGACTCCCGATAAGCACGGTGGGCATCCTTGGCCTGGTGGTATAGCGGGTGGTCCGGCATCATAGGTCCATCGCTCATCATGACAGCTCTCTGATGAAGGTCAGGGCAGTATAGCCAGCCACTATCCACTGGGATTAACTGCCTGCGAACGCCTGCCCTGTCCCTCAAACTCTACCTTTTTCGGCCACAAATCGCTTGATCTAGCATACTTGCGCTAGTTAAGTACGAGCTACTCCGATTATTTGCCTATTCACCACCCCACTCCAGATTGATCGGAACTTCGCCGACTAACTGGATCTGATAAGGAGCAGCCGGTGTGTGTGTTTGAATTATGTTAAGGAGTTCTGTGGCACGCTCTGCCAATTCTGATCTATGGATTGAAGCGTTAGCATCGTACGTATCATCCCATCCCTTTACAGTACCTGCAAAAGTAGCATGATTCCCCACCTTAGTAATTTCACCTTCAACTTTTAGAGTGATATTTCCAAGAAAAGCCCCAGTTATTATAGAATCCTCTTCGGTTGAATAGGCAATCTTGTCAATATATAAACCAGTAACCCCCTGACCTGCAGATTCCATAGCGTTTTGAATTTGGGGAAAATCACTTACCTCAAAGTCTAACCCTAGATTGTTCAAATTTGTCCACATGGGGGTACCACCACCCATGAATGAATGATAAAGAGCTGCAACAGGCGTATACACCCCTCCTGAAAGCTCACCATCTGAGCTACTTATAATCTCTGCATAAGGGGTATTTGCCCAAATCGCATCCCCAATAGACTTCAAACCTTTGGCAATCATATAGTCTGCAATAGTGGCTTTTTCAAAAGCGTCTCTTGCCTCATACTCATTCCAAGAAAGTGCAGAGTTGAGTGCGCTTTTCCAGTCGCCTTGCTTGTACATGTCGGCACGAAAATATTCGTCTGCCTGTTGCTGCATCAGAAGCCAATAACCTGCCGACTGGGCCATCATGTCGTAAGCTTGATTCGGGCTTAGGCCCATGGAACCAAAATAAGGAGACTCCGCACCAACATAGCTAGGAGGAAGAACGATAGCCATAAAAATCCCTTTTATTGATACTCAGAACTTATTAATTCGGGTTAATCAAAGTCAGCATCGTAAACGCATCGCTATAGAAACCCTTGCAGCACCTTACACAGAAAAAGCAGCAGTGCAAACCACAAATCTAGAATTTATTTACTAAATTTATATGCACCTCATTCGTTAGCTCGCCCCCTAACTTTCCCGTTTCACTACAAAAATAACAGCCCAGACTTTTCGGAAGGACTGCTCATTCAGTCTAAAGCTACCAACTTATGACTAGAACTTTAGTGCAACCCTAACTAACTTAATCATTATTTTTTGGAGATAGGGACGCATATTCCAGCTCACACTCTTCGCCCGCTATTCGGGCCTTGTCATACGCTTTCGCCAGCTCTCCCGTTCTTTTCCACGCCCTTCAGCCCGCTGGGCAGCTTAACCTCGGGGATCAGCCGGGAGACCAGGCCCATCATCGAACGCAGCGAGTCGCGCACCCAGTGCTCGTACTGGGCCCGTGCGGTGTAGTTCTGGTAGAGGTAGGCGTTGGCCACGCCGTCTTGCTTCTCCGCCTCGACCATACCGCTGGGCTTGGGCAGCTTCCGCTGGTTGGCTTGATTGCGCACTCGCCTTCCAGGGCATCGTCCATCATCCGACACTCGTCGATATGAGCGTCGTAGTCTGGGTGGGTAGATTGAACAGGCATTACGCCAAACCTCCGATGCGGCGAGTGCCGGCCGACTGGCTCTTGATAGGGTACCGCTTGGCGATAAAGTAGCCGGCGGCGTCGTTCATGTGGTCGTGGCCCTTCTTCGGATCCTTGTCCGGCACGCCGTTCTTGTCGTAGGTCTGCCGCTCCAGGCACTGCGTGAGCTTCGGGCACTGGTCGATGTTGACCTTCAGGCGCCGCTCGCCGTAGGTGTTGAGGAACATGGCGTTGACCGCGTTGACTTGGTCCTTCACGCCGGGGTTCTGCGAGTCGACCACCACGGTGAAGCCTGCCTTCTTCAGCAGGGAGATGTCCGACTCGCTGGCGTTCTTGCTGCTGGTGTTCTGACCGCTGGCGTCCGGGTAGACCGAGACGCCGTGACCTGGGAACCGGGCTTGGATCTTCTCGATCATCTCCGGCGTGTCGCGCACTGTGTGGAACTCGTCGAGCGCCAGCGGTAGACCGTCACGCACGACGTACACCACCGCGCTCATCTTCATCACGTTGAAGTCCATGCCGATGTGCAGCGTCTCGCCCGGCTTGATGCGTTCGCTGGTGCTGCACTCGTTGCGGTCGAAGGTGTAGTAGACGACCCCGGCGTAGTTCTCGAACCCGGCCTCGTATTCCTGGCGGAACGTACGCGGGTCCATCTTGCGCCGGGCCGCGTCCAGCTCCTCTGCCGGGACGTTGCCACCCTGCAGCGAGGTGTACTGCCAGCTCTTGTGGTCAGGCTCCCCACCTGGCTGACCATCGCGGTAGGTGTCGTAGCAATGGTTGAAGCCTTTGGGTGTGCCGATCCGCAGCGCATGGCCGCCCTTCCTCGACTCGCCTGTCTGGGGGATCGTGTACTGGCAGGTCGAGAGCATTGGGCGCAGCACTTCCTCCCATGCCGCCCACGGGCAGTCGGCCCACTCATCCACCAAGACGAAGAACAGGCCGGAGCCGCGCAGGTTGTCGTAGTTGTCCAGGCCGACCACGCGCATGATGGGGCCGGACTTGAGCGTGATCGAGCATTCGGTCTCGTTCGGACGGGCCGCGCGCCAGGCTTCTGGGATAGCCTGCTTCAGGCGACGCCAGAACACGCGCTTGGCCTGCTTGAACGTTGGCGCGCCGTACCAGATCTCGTCCTCGACGCTGACACCCCACTCAGCAGCCAGGCGCGCCGCGCGGCGCATCTCTGCTTTGCCTAGGAAGGTCTTGCCGAAACGCCGGCCGCACACCGCATCCCGGAAGCGGGCTTGCGGCTGGAAACCCCACACGTAGATGTTCGCCTGCTTCGGCGTCAGCTTCACCGGCGGGTCATAGGTACGGGGTAGTCGGGACATTCTCGTCTGGCTCCAGCGTGTACTCAGCAACGGCGTGCTGCTGGTCCGCCTGGGAGCCCAGGGGCTTGTCGGGTTCGATTTTGCGGTTGACGTACATGTCGCCGCATTCCTTGGCGGCCTGCTCGTACAGCTGGGCAGTCAATGCCAGGTTGCGCATGTTCTCGGCCTTCTCAGCCATGCGGCCAAGGCCACGGAGGCGGAACGCTCTGTTGGCGATCGGTATGTCTGCTATCTCTTCGCGGAAGCGCCTGCGGGTATCCTCGAACAGGACAACCCATCGCTTGGCCAGGCCCTTCCCGGAGTACTTGGTGGGATCGTGCGTTTCCACCTGCTGGCGGGTCACGGTGATGCTGAATTCTCTCTGGACGGCCTCTACCACCTGTGAAGGCGTGTCGAAGCACGCCAAGGCTTGAACGATAAAGGCCTTCACGTCGTTGCTGAGGGCTGCCATAGGCTTTCATCCGTCCAGAGCCTGTCCAGAATCACGCCGACTTGAGTAGACAGGTTCCGCAGGCCCTCGCAATGTTGATCTTGGCCACCTCAGGCGGCCGGCTTGCAGCGTCGATCAGCTGCTTTACATCGTGGCTGGCACCGTAGCGACGGACCACACCGATGAACTCCTCGACGTCGTGTCCACGCATCTCGAGCTTGGGCATGCCGTCCTGGGTGAACTTGGGTGCGCCGTACTGATCGGTCGCCTGGGCGATGTGGTACAGCTCATGCTCGACCAAGGCGCAGAACTCGGCGTCGGTGCACTGAGCGCAGTAGTTGGCGGCCAGGGTAATGAGGAACTGGGGCTCTTCGCCGAACCACTCCCGCATCTGCTGCTCTTGGCGGGCCTTCTGCCATCCGCCAGCGCGGTGCATGACCTGTTCGGCCTGACCGAGGACCGTGCGGCCCTGTTTGGCGAACGAGTGGGATGCCCACAGCACCTGGATGCTGGCATCCAACAGGTGAGCGTGGTCGGGGTTATGCAGGCTGCCAGTGTCGGCGAGTATCTCGGTGTTGATCCAGTCCCACACCTCAGGCGCTGGGCGCAGGGTGAGGAAGATGTGGTCGAGCAAGTCGGACGGCGGGGCTGGTCTGTTCATGCCTAACCCTCTGGCTGCTCCAGCAGCACGTCAATCAGCTTTTGCTCGGCCAGCCTGAACAGCGCCAGGGCTTGCAGGTCATCGGCGACCGGGCCGAACCCGAATATCTCGACCTGGCCCGCGGGGCTCCGCATGGCCAGAACGCCAATGTTGCACACCGGCAGCTCCCTGCTATCAAGCTGATCAGCAATCTGGCGTAGTGTCTTCGATGCGCCGCGCCAGCTCTCACGCTGAAGCTCGACCACCTTCACGCAGTCACCATCTTGTGCGTCTCTGCATGGGCGTGGCCGTGTAGCAGGCCAACCAGCAGCCCCTGCGGAAGGCCAGCCTCTTTCGCGGCGTCAATGGCCTTTGCCAGGGCGGCATCGAAATCGGTGACCGCGCCGATGATCTCTAGGCTCACTGGAAGCTCATGACGAATACGGCTGACATTGCTCATGGGGACTCCCGCGCCACGAAACGGCGCATGTCGATATTGTGGCGCGCTCATGGTGAGACTCGGCTGAGGGCCTCGTCTGCCTTGTCGGCCCCTGGGTGGCGGTGGTTGCGGCCTTCGAGGCCTTGGCGACGGCGGTACCGGTCTGGCGCGCCAGCTCATCCAAGCGCAGGTCGCGCTGCTCGGTCGTGGCGTCGTAGGCCTTGCGTACCTCAGCGACCTGCTCTAGGTAGGTCTTGGCCAGCGTCCACTGCGCCAGCTGGTAACCGCCGAAGCCGCCACCGACCACCAGCAGCAGGGCAATGACCCACACCTCAACCCGGCGCCACCAGCGGCGGGCCATGAATTCCCATGCGCATCTGTCCATCACCGGGCACCTCCAAGTTGGGCACGTAGGCGCGAGATCTCCTCGCTCTGGCTGGTGACCTTCTTGGTCAACTGCTCTACCTGCCGGGTGAGCATCAGGATGTTGCCCTCAAGCTTCCCCATGGATCGGTTCAGCTCATTGCGCTCTTGGGCGAACTGATCGGCTCGAGCTTCGGCCAGTTTGCGAGCATCGCGCTCGGAATCGAGCAGCTCATTGAGCCGGCGCACGGTGCCGATATCGGCGCTATCCATGGCGCGATCAGCAGCGTCTTTGGAAAGGAAGCGGCGAAGCCAAAGCAGGCCGCCCAGCAATACAGCGCCCGTTCCGCCCAGCCAGGTGGCTGTGCCTGGGCCGAGGTCGGTCGGATCCATTGAGTGCTCCATAAATGAAAAAGCCCCGCACGATGGCGAGGCCTGAAAATGAGCCATCTCCAGGCCCCAGCTGATCAACTGGGGCCTGTTGCTAACATTATCTATCAGGACCTTGGTGGCGTCGAAGGCCCCAGCTGGTTACCAGATAACTCCACCTGACCTGTACACGAGACAAGAGCCGTATATCCTTTGTCTGGGGCATTAACAGAAACCATCCATACATTCGGTGCTTTTTCATACTTCTCATCCGAAAGAATTTGAACGGCACTGCCTCCGAATTTAGGGTAGGACTTATCAAAGTGAGCACGAATTGATTTTTCTAAAAAATCTCTTCCTGCTTGCGGGCAGGACTCAACCTTCTTGTTTTCGCACCCGGCTAGAGCTAAGAGCATTGAAGCTATGAATACAGTTTTTGCAGAGTACATTTTCCCTTCCTTAGCTTGAATATTTGGCTACCGTGCCAGTGAACCCTAATTTATAGTCAAGAAATTTATCTAATCACATGTAATGCGGCCCCATTCTTGCCAGAGCCTTATGTCGTATAGCGGGTTGCAAGCTGGACACGCTGCTATGAAAACAGGAGTTTCTTCGCTCGTACAGATCTTTTTTCGCCGCCTCTCTGGATTCTTTGAGCGCCCAATCTATGCAAGCGGTACTGGTTCATAGGGTCTCTCTCCCCCCACCTCAGGCCGATCCGCATGCAAGCTGCGCGATCGCCTAGGCTGCCGGTGTTTTTCACGTCGCGGCACTACCGGCTTATCCGCGTCCAGGTCCCCTCTCGGGCCACCCTGGCAGTGGGTCTCTGCACATTCATAAGGCAACAAAAAACCCGACGCGGTGGCCGGGTTTAATGCGATGAAACCATGGCCCGCGCTGTGACGCTGCACGAACTCAAGCTGCTCAACACCAAGTACGTTCGCAGCGCGACGGCCCGCAACGAGACCAGCTACCTGCGCCGCCTGGCCGAGGCCTACGAGGCGCGCCAGGTCGAACTCAAGACCAAGCCAGCTGATCAAGGAGCCGCCGCATGAGCAGCCTCTACGAGCTGACCGGTCAGTTCAAGGAGCTGGCCGTGCTGATGGACGGCGCCGATGAAGACTTGGCGATCGCCGTCCGCGACACCATGGGCGCCATCGAAGCTGAGTTCAACGACAAGGCGCTGGCCGTCAGTCGGGTGATCCTGAACATGGACGGCGATATCGAGGCAGTCGACGTCGAGATTGCCCGGCTGGAGGAGCGGAAGCGGCTCCTCTCCAACCGTAAGGGCCAGATCATCGACTACCTGCGCGAGAACATGGAGGCCGCACAGATCACCAAGATCAGCTGCCCGCTGTTCACCATCACCCTGGCCAAGGGGCGGAACTCGGTTGTCGTCGATGACGAGAAGCTGCTGCCGGATGACCTGGTGTCGGTCAAGGTCACCACCACCCCGAACAAGAAGGCCATCGCCGACCAGCTCAAGGCCGGCAAAGAGATCAAGGGCGCGCGCCTGGAGCGCGGCAAGTCCTCAGTGCACATCAAGTAAGGAGGTCCCATGGCCCGTGGAGTAAACAAAGTCATCCTGGTCGGTACCTGCGGTCAGGATCCAGACGTCCGCTACCTGCCGAACGGTAACGCGGTCACCAGCTTGAGCCTGACCACCAGCAAGCAGTGGACCGACAAGCAGTCCGGCCAGAAGGTCGAGCGCACCGAGTGGCACCGCGTCTCGCTGTTCGGGCGCCTGGCCGAGATCGCCGGCGAGTACCTGCGCAAGGGCTCTCAAGTGCACGTCGAGGGCAAGCTGCAAACCCGCGAGTGGGAGAGGGACGGCATCAAGCGGTACACCACCGAGATCATCGTGGACATGCAAGGCAGGATGCAGCTGCTCGGCGGGCACCAGGATGATCAGGGTGGCGGTCAGCAGCAAGGTCGCCAGCAGCAGGCGCGGCAGCAACAACGACCCCAGCAGCGTCAGCAGCAGAGCCAGAGCTATGGGCACCACCAGCAGAGTCAGCAGGGCACGAACGGCCCAGACTACGACAGCTTCGACGACGACATCCCCTTCAAGCCGCTCCATCACCTCTCAGGTGCATAGCCATGAAGAAGCGAGCCCCACGCCTCGAACACCCCACCGCCTACTACCAGGGCCGCGCCGATCGCCAAGCGGGCCGGTGCCGCCTCTCCCAGCCCTACGGCCACCTCACCGTCGACTACGGCTGGTGGCTCGCAGGCTGGAACGACAAAGACATGGAGATCCAGCTTGAACAGGAAGATACACCGCGCCCTGCAATTGCACAGGCGGCGTGACCAATTCACCATGCCGCCCAGCGGCTTGAAGGAGGCGCCGCATGGCGATGGAACAGGCCCAGCGCGACCGGCGCAGGCGAGAGAAGTCGGCAAGGTTGCAGGAAGAAGACCTGCGCTCGAAGGTTCGACCAGGGACTAAGCAGGCCCTGCTGGAGCTAACGGAATGGGCTGGACTGGAGGAGTAGGCTGGCGCGCTGCCGCTCCTGACACCTCCGCGCCACGAGATCACGGTGTCACCGGCTGCGGCGCGGAGGCTTGAGTCTTTCCGATTAAAGCAAATCTTGGGTTTAAGCCCTAGCTGCCAGAGTGAGTAGGCGTTTCCACTACTTTTTTAAGCACGCCCATGAATATCTTGATGCTCATCATATTGTCGCGATCACCCCCTTCGATAGCGAAGCTGTCAGCAAGGTCACCTTCACGATCAACGTTAAAGCGAGCAATCTCAAACTGCTTACCATTGAGATCTTTAGCAGTAACTACTACCTCTCCACGCCCTTGCCCATTTATAGCCAATGGGGAAATCAGCATGGTAAACGGCCTGCTCAGCACTGCTCCAGTGAAGCCGCGGTCGTCCGGAAGTTTCTCGATAGTTACCAATCCTCCAAAGTTTTTTTCGGACAGCAGCTTCCAGTGCTCAAGCCGATCCAGAAAATTCGCTCGGGCATGGCTGAAGTCGCGGGAAATTTGGCCTATGTACCTAACGAATTCATCCGGATTTTGCTGAAAGTCCATACTCACATACCTTCTTTTAGTTAATGGCGCTCGACTGAGCCAACACTTGATAGCCCATCCCAGACCAAATTGCCACCATACCAAGACAAAGGGAGATCTGCTTAGGGTAGCAAATGAAGTCAGCTATTCCATCCCAATATGGCAAGCACCTTTGCTCTTACCCTTTTCTCTGTAGTCAGGTCAAAAGGATCTTCAACTAGGACTAGCACCTTGCTCTCGGGAAATTTGACGGAATCCCAAGCTGGCTGCGGCCAGCTGAAAGCAGTGGCGTGAATCGGATCATCTGCACTTCTCGCCAGGGCCACCTTTTGATGCGACGTGAAATCAATTCCATCCAGCTCAGCTTCTGTAACGATCAAGATCATTTTGGATTGCCTCAAGGTTGGCTTGAGGCATAAACATGCGCCCACAGATTTCAAATCGCAACCTAATTATTTTCTTAACACACTGATTTTATTGATCAAATATGATCAACGAAATCAGAATTTCATTACGAATTTTGTCAAGAAATTTATTTTCCCCTAAAGAAATTACGCCTCCCTGGCAAGGGCGGCGCCTGCACGCATGGAGCAAGCCATGGACCAGCACCGCGTCCTGGTGGGCGACTGCATTGACATGATGCGGACGCTGCCGGGCCAGTCAGTGCACACCTGCACCACCAGTCTTTCTACCGCAATGTCATCTGTAGATCTGGCGCTACGACCCGCATAGCCAAACCGGCCAAGTACACGTCTGCGCTGACTTTTCGATTTCTTGACGCTCTCGTTCCTCACGAGCTTTTTTGATTTCCGCCTGCCGAGCAATCTCGCCCCCGCGCATATACATTTCTATGATCTTGTCATCTCTCTCTTGCTCCTCGGCCGACCTGCCAAACTGAAAAGAGCATCCTGAAATTACTGCAACAGCGAGCAAAGAAACAACAATTTTCACTAAATCACCTCGAATCCTTGTTCAGGTGCTCAAGCATATCCAATGCGGCTGCTCGGTGCTCGCTCAAACTTGAAGCGACCGCGCCGCGCTCAAATGCCAATTCTCCTTCAACGATAACGCTTGTCCGGCGAGGGCGGCGCCTGCACGCATGGAGCAAGCCATGACCTACACACTTCACCTTGGCAACTGCATCAAGGCGATGCAGGCTATGCCTGAGAACTCGGTCGATAGCATTGTCACCGACCCGCCTTACGGCTTGAAATTCATGGGAAAGCGCTGGGACTACGATGTGCCCAGCGTCGACACTTGGGTCGAGTGCCTGCGCGTGCTAAAGCCCGGTGGCCACCTACTGGCCTTCGCCGGCACCCGCACCCAGCACCGCATGGCCGTCCGCATCGAGGACGCTGGCTTCGAGATCCGCGACATGATTGCCTGGGTCTATGGCTCGGGCTTCCCGAAGTCGCACAACCTGGACGGCGAATGGCAAGGCTGGGGTACTGCACTCAAGCCCGCGCTGAAGCCGATCACCGTCGCCCGCAAACCGCTGATCGGTACTGTGGCGGCAAACGTGCTGGCGCATGGCACTGGCGCGATCAATATCGACGCGTGCCGCATTCACTCCGTCGACTCGCAAGGCTATGCCTACACGGTACAGCGCATGGCGCCAGGCGCCGACCAGAACAGGACAGGCAAGACTCATCAAAGCGGCGTGGCCTTTGAGGGTCATACGAAGGATGGTCGCTGGCCCGCCAACCTGATCCACGATGGGAGTCCTGAGGTGATCGGCGAGTTTCCCAATGCGCCTGGACAGCTTGCAAACGTGAGCACGAATAGCAAAGCCCGCAAGACACAGAACACCTGGGGCGCCATGAAGCGCGGCCGCGGCGATGAGCCCTCGGCAGACAGCGGTAATGTTGGCCAGGTCGGCTTTCGTATGAAGCCCGGCGAGCGCCGCATGGACTCGGGTAGCGCGGCCCGGTTCTTCTACTGCGAAGGCCAGCCGCGCAGATCGAAACGATGGGCTGCACTCTCATGAACAGTCGGCCGTAGCAGCCCACGCCACTATGCGAGAGCGCGAGCAAGCAGACTGGCCCAGACGCAATGGCAACCACCATCCCACGGTCAAGCCCACCGACCTGATGGCCTACCTCTGCCGACTGGTCACGCCGGCCGGCGGAATTGTGCTGGACCCGTTCATGGGTAGCGGCAGCACTGGCAAGGCGGCCATGCGTGAAGGCCTCAAGTTCATCGGCTGCGAACTGTACCCCGAGTACTTAGCGATCACAAAGGCTCGCATTGAGCATGAGCAGGCCAGGGTCGCAGCACAGCATGAAAACGCTTGCGGATTGCAGCTGAGTCTATTCGGTAGATGAGCTACTTACTCATACTATCAAAAGCTGCGCAACCTCCTTTAATCGCCGTGCATACACCTGCGCTCGAGCACCGCCCTCAATTTGTGCTTTAAGATAAGCGCCAACGTCCTGAACCTCTCGAACACCACGACCCAATTCATGGTTAGGTGTGCCTGGCCCCTGCTCTATGTTGGCCAAGGCGAGATTCATGATTCTTTTTGACCCTGTACTCTGGTGTGCAATACAGTTGCGTATAGTTCTCGACGTATCTATGAGTCGTTCACTTTCAACATCGAGCTTGTTGATATGATCTGCATGCGCCTTCACTAGCCACTTCCTAGCACGATCTTTCATGTCAGCGCAGTTTTTAAAGGTTGTATTCCAACCAGTTGGATCAATTGCTTCTGCAAGCTCATCGAGGGTAAGGTGGGAAGGACGAGTAAAAGTAACTCTATCAATAAGCCACTGACTGTGCTTGTCTTTCTTAATCGCCTTTTTTGCCTCACTCTCAAACTTAGTATGGAATTGTGTAAAATCTCGATTTAGATAAGCAATAAATAGATCAGAAAGGAAACATTCAAAATCAACAAATACCTGATGAAGCAAGCTCTTTGACATCAAGCTCGTATCAAGCTTTACATTAGAACTGCCTTGTAGAGCCAAAATAACACGCTCGTAGTGCGCAAGAGCCGCATCAACTTGGTTAATAAATGCCGTGCATACGTCTTGGGGATTTACTTTTCTCATGGATTCCATTCCTTAGGCTACCAACCCAAGATTATTCCAAAAGCTGTGACTATTCAACAACAGACATAGCCATTCTGAATCGTCTAGCCTATTCGGCGTATGTTTTTCTGAAGAAACTCGCCCCCACCTTCAACCAACATCTACAACAAGGCGGCTATATGCCGCACGCCAATGCGTGCCGTCGATACCTGCCTTCGCACCTTGCAGCCGAACGGGCTATACCAAACTCAGGGCTTCTCCGGAGGTTACGTCATCCACCACGGCGCCGACGGTAAGCCTTTCACCAAGACCGAGCAGGTGCACATGTGTGGCAACAGCGTCAGCCCGCCGCCCATGGCGGCTCTTGCTCAAGCCAATGATCCATGGCGTGCAAGCTGTTTTAAGACAAATGCAGCCTAGCCGAGCACCGAAATTTTTCAGTACCAACTAATTTTAAGATATTTCACTAAGAGCAAATCGACATTGCTCTTCAAGCTTTTTGTAGAGACCCTGCACTTCCACCACCCCCTGACTACTTACCTTATAAAGCTCAGCCAGATTACCCTTAGGCTTCCCACATGAAATATTTATCATGGAATTTATCAACTCTCTGACTTTTTCCTCGATACATGCAGGACAGGTACTAAATCTCATTAGCTCTTTCTTACTGAGGGTGGACTTTAGCAGCCCCCAGCAAATCTGCATTTCACCTATATGAACAAACCATTCCTGTTGCGCGGCGTAAGGGAAATTGTCAGCATTGAAAAGATCAGAATCAATTCCACTTTTTACAGATTCTGAAAAACATTCCCTGACAGAAAAAACATACTTACCAAGCGCCGACGATTTAAATAAGTATCCTCTTAACTCCAAGATGACTTCATACTTCTTTTGGAAAACATACTGCCTACGCCAGTTATTAACTGCAAAAAACGCAAAACCAGAAGCTAGAAAGGTTGAAATGCTTGCAACACAGCTCAAAACATCAGTTATTTGCATTTTAAATCCAAAATTAGTTTTCTTCAAATTTAGCAGATAAACTATGCCTTCTAAAATATATTATGCCTCTGTAAGCCTGCGCGACCTCTACATCAAGTTCAACCCGCTAGGCCTGGATGATCACGACTTGGCGGTCGACGGCGACGGCTTCGAGCATCCGGCCACGCAAAATGACTTCACCGCGTTTCGGGCCGGGTATGAGGCGACGCGGGAGACCCAGCACGCCCTAGCTGAGCCGGTAGGCGAAGTAATCGCCTTCGGCTTTGGCCTGCACGAGGTTTCATGGGCGAAGGGTCGCATGCCCGCTTTAGGCACCAAGCTCTATACCCACGCCAACCCTGCCGAGGTTGAGCGGCTGCGCCAGAAGGTCAGCGACCTGACGGTGTCGGGTCATCAGGAATACATGCGCTGCGAGAAGATGCGCGCCCAGCTGGCCGAGGCGCAGGCGCTGCTGCGCGAGGCAGCTAAGTCTCCATGGCTATACGACGTGCGGGGCAGTATTCGCGGGTACCTATCCGCCAGGGCAGAGCCGAGCGCGCCGGTTGAGATCGACGAACCGGTTTGCAAAGGCGCCTGGCAGCTGGGCACTGCGTGCGGCAAATGCTAGCGCTGCAAGGAAAACTCGCCCACCTGACCATAGGAGTACACACGTACTCCAGCCTTATCACTCCCCCCTCTATTCACTGCCGCACTGTGGCAGTAAGGACTCCCCATGCCCATCGACAAGCCAAAGCTGAAGATGCTAGCCGAGAGCGCTATGCACGCTTATAACGACCTCAGCACCAAAGGCGGCAGCGCCTGCCACATCGCCTGGACTCGGACTTCGTATGAGTTCTATGAAGCTGCCGACCCAGCAGCGGTTCTGGTCCTGTTACGCGAGATCGATCAGCTCAAGGCCGAGAATAAGCGCCTGAGTGGCCTGAAGCCCGAAGCGCCACTACGCACACCAGGCGACAATGGCCTACCCCGCTACGGCCTCCGCTGGAACGGCCCACAACAGCCTATCGCAGTACCGATGGACGATGGCTATTGGACGCCCTGGCACCTGGCAGATCGTCTGCGCGAAGACCGTGACGGCCTGCTGGCCACCGGCGCTCACACGCTGTAACGCCGTCTTCCCGCCCTAAATCACCCAACTACTGACCTGCCGCCGTCGGCGGCGTGGAGATCATCCATGGAAACCGAAGTACTTTCCGATGAAGAATTGATAGAGATCACCGGCTACAAACCCAGGGCCTACCAGCGTCGCTGGCTGAGTTCGCGCGGTTGGCATTTTGTCGAGAGCAGAGGCGGCCGCCCCCTGGTCGGTCGCCAGTACGCACGCCTCAAGCTAAGCGGCGCCGTTGTCGACCTGATGCCGATCACACCGCCATCGCTACCGAAACCCGCTTGGACACCAGACTTCTCACGAGTGAAGTGAAATGCGACCCAAAAGTAACGAGAACCGCGATCTGCCACCGGGCATGTACCGGCGCAAGCGAGTCAGAAAAAGCGGCAAGGTATGGGTCGGGTATTACTACCGCGACCCAGTAGGTAAGGAAATTCCTCTCGGCACCGACCTTTCCAGAGCAAAGCTCAAGTGGGCTGAACTGGAAGCCAAGTCAGCGCCGGTCGAGCTGACGACCATGAAAGGAGTTTTCGACCAGTATGAGAAACATATCGTCCCCAAGAAGGCGCCTCGAACCCAAAAGGACAACCTCTATGAGCTCAAGCAGCTTCGGGCGGTGTTCGACCCTGCCCCCATCGATGCGATCACTCCATCGATGATTGCCCACTACCGCGACTCTCGCTCAGCCAAGACCCGAGCGAACCGGGAAATAGCGCTGCTCTCGCACGTGTTCAACATGGCCAGGGAATGGGGTCTGACTGTGAAGGAAAACCCCTGCCAGGGCATCAAGAAGAACAAGGAGAAGCCGCGCGATTTCTATGCCAATGAGACCGTGTGGCTCGCAGTGTACGAAGAGGCTCCAGAGAAACTGAAGGACGCGATGGGCCTGGCGTACCTGACTGGCCAGCGGCCGTCGGACGTTCTGTCCATGCGCAAGGATGATGTGGAAGGGAGCTATCTGCTGGTCAGCCAAGGCAAAATCGGCAAGCGGCTGAGGATCATCCTGGAGGTGAACGGTGTGCATAACAGCCTCGGGACGCTGCTGGAGCGCATAAAACTGCGCACGCAGCAGCATGTCTCGCCATTCTTCATCTTGAACGAGCACGGCAAACGCATGAGTTGGGGATGCTGCGTAATCGCTGGAGCGATGCGCGGGAGGCGGCCAGGCTCAAGGCCCTCGACGAGAAGAAGTCTGACTTGGCCAACCGTATTGCCCAATTTCAATTCAGGGACATTCGGCCCAAGGCCGCTTCGGAGATCAACGATGTGGCAGAAGCGAGCCTGTTGCTGGGGCATTCCAAAGAGGGAATTACCGAACGGGTGTACCGCCGCGTGGGGGCCATCGCCAGCCCCACAAAGTGACCGAGTTTTGGAACCCATGCCGAAAAGTTTCGGAACGCTTGGCTTTCTAACGCCCAAAGAAAAACCCCGCAGACCAAGATCTGCGGGGCTTTCGAATATGGAGGCCGAGGTCGGAATCGAACCGGCGTAGACGGATTTGCAATCCGGAGCATAACCACTTTGCTACTCGGCCTCAAAGTTGGATCAGGCCAGCATTCGCTACCCCTCACCTCGAACCGCTCGACTTCAGAAAGCCTGCTGCGTTTCGATGGGCGCCATTATGTCCGCATTCGAGCCACCTTGCAACCCCCTCCCCTCAAAAAATTTCCAGGAGGTTCAAGGTCTTAGCGCAGACGGCTCAACTTGCTCCACAGCCCCACCAGCGCATTCTCCACCGAACCGCTGGCAGCCATGCCGATGCGCTCCTGCAGGCTCTTGCGCTGGGCGTAGTGCAGGTGGAAAACGCCGGCTTCGCGAGCGCGGTCGTTGAGGTACTCGTCGCTGGTGCGCAGCTCGTCGACCAGTTGGCGATTGAGCGCGGCCACGCCCAGCCAGACTTCACCCGTGGCGACTTCGTCGATGGACAGCTGCGGGCGGTAGCGGGACACGAAGTCCTTGAACAGCCGGTGCGTGACGTCCAGGTCTTCCTGGAACTTCTCGCGGCCCTTTTCGGTGTTCTCGCCGAACACGGTCAGGGTGCGTTTGTATTCGCCGGCGGTCAGCACCTCGACGTCGATGTCGTGCTTCTTCAGCAGCCGGTTGACGTTGGGCAGCTGCGCCACGACGCCAATGGAGCCGAGGATGGCAAAGGGAGCGCTGATGATCTTGTCGCCGATGCAGGCCATCATGTAGCCGCCGCTGGCCGCGACCTTGTCGATGCAGATGGTCAACGGCACGCCAGCCTGGCGTATGCGTGCGAGCTGGGAGGCGGCCAGGCCGTAGCTGTGAACCAGGCCCCCGCCGCTCTCCAGGCGCAGTACCACTTCGTCGCGCGCGGTGGCCATGCTCAGCAAGGCGGTGATTTCATGGCGCAGGCTTTCGGTGGCCGAGGCCTTGATGTCGCCATCGAAGTCCAGGACGAATACGCGGCCTTTGTCCTCGGTGCTCTGCTGCTTCTTCTGTTTCTTCTCGGCCTTGGCCTTGCGCTTGCGCAGGGCCTTGAGCTCGGCCTTGTCGAACAAGCCGGCTTCGAGGCGATCGCGCAGGCCGTCGTAGAACTGGTTCAGTCGGGTGACCTGCAGGTGCCCGCCTGGCTTGCGGCGGCCTTTGCTGCGCAGGCCGGCGATGGCCGACAGCACGATCAGCAAGGCGATGACCACGGTCGCGGTCTTGGCTAGAAAGCTTGCGTATTCGGCAAGAAACTCCACGGTGACTCCTCATTGAAACCTGCGCCCTCACGGCGCGTCAGGCCTGCCAGCATACCGCCGCGCCTGGCGCCTCGCCAGCGGCCTGCACGGCGTGCAGCAGGTTCAAACGACCTTTTCAAACGCTTGTATGTTTTTCCGTTGACAGCCTTCGAGCCGCACCCTACCCTCGGAGCGTTTCAGCCCCTCGAGGGCGAACGTTCGCCATCTGCACCTTCGTACCTCCACGACAAGGAAAACGCCATGACCTCCGTAGCTGATGCCGTGAAAAAGATGCAAGAGAAGTTCAACCCAGCCGCTGCCCAAGGGCTGGACCTGGTGTTCGGCTTCAATGTCACCGATGAAGACAAGCATTACGCCCTGATCGTCAAGGACGGCACCTGCCAACTGCAGGAAGGCGAGAACCCGGATGCCAACTGCACTCTGGTCATGGACAGCCAGACCCTGAAGGACATTGTCAGCGGCGAGCTCGATGGCATGCAGGCCTTCATGGGCGGCAAGCTGCGCGTCGAAGGCGACATGATGCTGTCGATGAAGCTGGGCGAACTGTTCCCGAGCTGATTGCACGTGCACTAGACACGCGCTCGCGCCGAGCCTTGCGCTCGACGAAGCATGCCGACACGCGATGGCGCCCGACCTTGGTCCGGCGCCATCGTTGCGTCAGTGCATGGCGTGGCCGTGATCGGCGGAGGTGGTCAACGCACGCACCGGTGCCTTGACCTCGATGACCTGGCGCTCGCCTTTGTCATCCTCGACCGTCAAGGTCAGCGGCACTTCGGTGCCCTCCTTCACCTGGGTATTCAGCCCCATCAGCATGACGTGGTAGCCATTGGGGTCCAAGCTCACCGCCTTGCCGGCAGGCAAGGGCAAGGCGTCGACCTTGCGCATGCCCATGATATCGCCCTTCATGGTCATCTCGTGTACCTGCACGTCCTTGGCCACCGGCGAAGCGACGCTCACCAGTGTGCTGTCGGTGCTGGCGGTCAGCGTCATGAACGCACCGGTGGACGGTTGGTGCGGCACGGTGGCGCGCACCCAGGCATCGCTGACCGTGGTGTCGGCCAGGGCTGGCAAGGCCAGACTGGCCAGGGCCATGGCCAGGCCACGCGCAAGAACGGAACGGGAAACAGGCATCAGCAGATCTCCATCAGGGTAAGCAGGTCTTCGGTGCATTCCTTGGCATTGAGCGAGTGCGACAAGCTCAGGCGCAGCGTGCCACGGGAGTCGTAGACATAGCTGGTGGACGAATGGGAGATGGTGTAGGTATCCCCTTCGGCCACCTTCTCGTAGAACACCTTGAATTCCTTGGCCACCTCGGCGATTTCCTCCGGGGTGCCAGTCAACGCGGTGAAGGACGGGTCGAACGCCTTGACGTAGGCGTCGAGCACCTCGGGCGTGTCGCGCTCCGGGTCCAGGGTGATGAACACCACCTGAAGAAAGCCCGCGTCACGGCCCATCAACTTCTTGATCTGCATCGCACGCGCCAGCGTGGTCGGGCAGACCGCCGGGCACTGGGTGAAACCGAAGAAGATCATCGGCATCGAGCCATAGAAGCTGGACAGGGTGCGTACGTTGCCCTCGGTGTCCTTCAGGCGGAACGAGCGACCGAGGATCTCGTTGCTCATGTTCTTGCCGTACTTGAACTCCAGGCCACGGGCCGGGCTGCACCCGGCGAGCAGGCCAAGGCCCAGTACGCCCATCCCGGCGACGAGCGTGCGCCGGGTCAACAGATCATTCATGGAACCATCCTTTACAGGGAAGGTGCCGGCCCTCGGGCAGGGCCAGACGACGACGGGCGCATTCTGGCATGGCCCGGGGTGCGCTTCCACCCAACGACGGGCCATCGGGCTCCAGCCCTTGAAATACGGCGTGCGGCCTGTTGTCGCAGCCCTTGAATCAGTAACATTTTATTGCTAGCCAAGGCCTATATCGGACGCCTGCCCACGCATCGGCGCTTTCTGCAGCACGTCGCTCAGTGGCCTTGCGCGCTAGCGTCGAGCGCCTGCTTCAAGGCTTCGGCCTCGGCGTATGCGTCTTGCGACACCAACGTGCCGCGATCCAGGCGCATGAGCAGCACCTGAGCATCCGGCACGGCGTAGCGCTCGACCACCCTGCCCTGACGATCGAGCATGACCCGGTAGGGGTAGCCGCGCATGGCCGGGATGGCGAACAGGGTGCTGATCACGGCCGGCATGCGCTCGATGTCGGCGACGAAGACAGCGCCCCGGGCCTCGAGGTAACCGGCGCGCTGTTCGGCCAGGGCTGCCTTGACCAGCCTGGCGCCTTGCATGTCACGCGCGACCAGCAGCACGCGCGTGTCCGGCGTGAGGCTATAGGGTCGCTCGTGCTGATCGAGCAGGGTCCAGGGGGCCAGCCGGTCGCCGGGGTCCAAGGCATGGGCCAGGCCCGGCAACAGGCACATCAGCAGCAGCAACCGTTTCAAGAGAAGGACTCCAGCGTGTCATGAAGGCCGACAGGATAACCGAACCGATCGTGTCGGCGCGCGCGGCATGACGCCCTGCCCCGGTCGCCTCCAGACACGTGCCTGCCGCAGCGCCCGGTTGTCTTTCCCAAGGCCGGCGAGCACACTCATCGGCGCCAGCCTGTCCAGGGAGCCCGCAGTGCCCACCATTCGCCAGTTCAGCAAGAAAGCCAGCACCACCAACATGGTCAGGCTCAAGCCGGCCGCGGCCGATGTCACGCCGTCCTATGGCGTGGGCTTCGTGCTGCTGGAGCATTTCTCCATGGCCAGCTTCACGGTGGCCATGGACGTGCTGGTCACGGCCAACCTCCTGCGCACCGACAGCTTCCGCTTCTCGCCACTGTCGCTGGACGGCGAGCGTGTCCTGAGCGACCTGGGCCTGGAGCTGATCGCTGGGGAGCTGGAGCCACGTGCCCTGCGGGACTTGGATCTGCTGGTCATCTGCGGCGGCCTGCGCACGCCCTTGAAGTACCCGGAGCTGGATCGACTGCTGGTGGACTGCGATGCCCATGGCCTGCACCTGGGCGGGCTGTGGAACGGCGCCTGGTTCCTCGGCCGGGCCGGGGTGCTAGCCGACTATGGCTGCAGCGTGCATCCCGAGCAGCGGGCCAGTCTTGCCGAGCGCAGCCCACAGACGCGCATCACCCCGGCCAGCTTCACCCTGGACCGTGACCGACTGACCGCCGCCAGCCCCAACGGCGCCATGGAAATGATGCTCAGCCTGGTGCGCCGCCTGCATGGCGACGGGCTGGCCGAAGGGGTCGAGGAGATCCTGTCGTTTTCCGGTGCACGTTACCGCCAGGTCGGCCCAGGGGCGAAGAAGTCCATGAGCCTGCACCTGCGCACCATCGTCGAGCTGATGGAGAACAACCTCGAAGAGACGCTCAGCCTCGACCAGCTGGCGGCCTACAGCGGACGTTCGCGGCGGCAGATCGACCGCTTGTTCCAGGCACAGTTGGGCACTTCCCCGCGCCGCTACTACATGGAGCTGCGCATTACCAAGAGCCGCAGGCTGCTGCAGTATTCGGACCTGTCGGTGATGGAGGTGGCGGTGGCGTGTGGGTTCGTGTCGGTGTCGCACTTCAGCAAGTGCTATGCGGCGTACTTCGGCTATCCTCCGTCGCGGGAGCAGCGACTGGGCGAATGACCCAGCCGCCGTGCCGAACGATGGGAAGGTGGGCCCTCTCGAGCGCACCTTCCCGCTTCGCGTCAGGCAGGCTTCATGATCAGCACGCCCAGCGGTGGCAGCTGCAAGGTCAGCGACAGGGGCTGGCCATGGGCAGGCACCGCCTCGCTGGCCACCGTGCCGAAGTTGCCGATATTGGAGCCGGCGTACCCTTCTGCATCGCTGTTGAGCACCTCTTGCCAGTGCTCGCCGAACGGCACCCCGATGCGATAGCCCTCACGCGGCACTGGCGTGAAGTTGGCCACCACCAGGACCGGCTCGCCCTCGCTGCTCCAGCGCAACCAGGCGAACACGCTGTTACGCGCATCGTCACCCACCAGCCATTGGAAGCCTTGAGGTTTGCCATCCTGCTCGTGCAGCGCCGGCAGCTCACGGTACAGACGGTTGAGGTCGCTCACTAGGCTTTTCACGCCCTGGTGGTCGGACTGCTGCAGCAGGTACCAGTCCAGCTGATTGTCGTGGTTCCACTCACGCCACTGCCCGAACTCGCAGCCCATGAACAGCAGCTTCTTGCCGGGGTGGGTCCACATGTAGGTGAGGTAGGCCCGCAGGTTGGCGAACTTCTGCCAACGATCGCCAGGCATCTTGTCGATCAGCGAGTGTTTGCCGTGCACCACTTCATCGTGGGAAATCGGCAGCACGAACTGTTCGGAGAACGCATAGTGCAGGCTGAAGCTCAGCTCGTTGTGGTGGTAAGGGCGGTACACCGAGTCGTTCTGGATGTAATGCAGCGAATCGTGCATCCAGCCCATGTTCCACTTGTACGAGAAGCCCAGCCCCCCTTCCTGGGTCGGTGCGCTGACGCCCGGCCAGGCGGTGGACTCTTCGGCGATGATCAACGCGCCTGGCGCCTCGTAGGCGGCGATGCCGTTGAGGTGACGCAGGAAGTCGATCGCCTCGAGGTTTTCACGGCCGCCGTAGCGGTTCGGTACCCACTCGCCGTGCTTGCGCGAATAGTCGCGGTACAGCATCGACGCCACGGCATCGACGCGCAGGCCATCGATGTGGAAGTGCTTGAGCCAGTGCAGCGCCGAGGCCACCATGAAGCCACGGACCTCGTTGCGGCCCAGGTTGTAGATGAGCGTGTTCCAATCCTGGTGGTAACCCTCGAACGGGTTCTCGTACTCGTACAGGGCCGTGCCATCGAACCGGGCCAGGCCATGTTCGTCGGTGGGGAAGTGCGCAGGCACCCAGTCGAGCAGCACGCCGATCTCGGCCTGGTGACAGGCGTCGATGAAGGCTGCGAAGTCCTCGGGCGACCCGTAACGCGAGGTCGGGGCGAACATCGACAGCGGTTGGTAGCCCCAGGAGCCGCCAAACGGGTGCTCCATGATCGGCAACAGCTCGATGTGGGTGAAGCCCAGTTCCTTGACGTAAGGCACCAGGCTGTCCGCCAGCTCGCGCCAGTTGAAGAACCCGGACACATCCCCGGCTTCGTCCAGCTTGCAGCGCCAGGAGCCGGCATGCAGCTCGTAGATCGACAGCGGCTGGTCGAGGCCGTGCCGCTGGCTGCGCTGCGCCATCCAGGCCTGGTCTTGCCACTGATGGCCGAGCGGGCCGGCGACCTTGGACGAGGTACTGGGCGGCAACTCGGTGGCGCGCGCCAACGGGTCAGCCTTGAGCGGCAGGACGCCGTCCTTGCCAAGCACTTCGAACTTGTAGGTCTCGCCCACGCCAAGCCGTGGCACGAACAGTTCCCAGACACCGGCTTCATGACGAATGCGCATGGGGTGGCGACGACCGTCCCAGCTGTTGAAGTCGCCCACGACCGACACGCGGCGGGCATTGGGTGCCCAGACCGAGAAACAGACGCCGTCCACGCCGTCGACCTGGGTCGGCTGTGCACCGAAGCGGCCGGCCAGATCGCGGTGGTTGCCCTCGGCGAACAGGTGCATGTCCATCTCGCCCAATTGCGGGCCGAAGCTGTAAGGGTCTTCGGTCACCTGCTCGCCACTGGCCCAGACGATGCGCAGTTGATAGGCCGGTGACTGCTCCAGGTGAGCGAAGAACAGGCCCGGCAGCGAGGCCTGGTGCATGTCTGCCAACACACGACCGTCATCGCGCGCGATGACCTGGGCCCTGAGCGCGTTGGGCAGGAATGCGCGCACCCAGGTGCCACCTGCGCCATCGCCGTGCGGGCCCAATACCGCGAACGGGTCGGCGTGCTCGGCGCGAGCCAGAGCGTCGAGGTCCCGTCGCTCGAGGCCGCCGTTGTCACGCGTGCTTGCATTCATTTATGACTCTCCCCAGGTACTGATCAGTCCATGCAGGCCGTGCAAGGGCACGGCCAGCCAGCTTGGCCGGTTTTCGGCTTCGTAAGTGATTTCGTAGGCCGCCTTCTCCAAGGTGAACAAGTCCAGCGCCGCGCGTTCGCCACTGCCTTGAGTCCAGGCACGGGGCAAGTCGGTGGTGGCTTGGCCATACGCCTCGAGGAACGCGTGCCGTGAATGATGCAGGTACTGCCGGGCAACCCGCTGCCGCGCTTGCTGCGCCGCCTCGGACAGGTCCACGCCAGAGCTGCCGCGCAGCAGCATGGCAGCAGCATAGTCGAACGAACGCAGAACGCCGCCGACATCCTTGAACGGGCTGAGCTTGGCCCGCCGCTCGTTCAAGGGTCGGGAAGGCTCGCCTTCGAAATCGATGAGGTAGGCATCGCCTTGGCGCACCAGGACCTGCCCCAGGTGCAAGTCGCCATGCACGCGGATCAACAGGCCACCCTGCGCTTGGTCGGCCAGGGTCTGGACGTTCTGGAGCAGCCCTTGGCGTTGCTGCTGCAGGTCGTCGACCAACGCCTGCGCGTCACTGTCCAGTGCATCGCGGTGCTGGGCGAGCAGGTCGAGCGCATGTTCGAGTTCCGCAGCGATCTGCCGGCCCCATTGCTCACTGTCCTGCGAGGTGCTGGCGCGTGGCGCGAAGGCCTCGTCGTCGGTGGGCTGGGCCAGGTGGGCGTGCATCTCGCCCAACCGCTGGCCGAACAACGCCGCGAAGTCTTTCAGTTCGGCCAGTGCGTTGGCACGGCCTTCCCGGTCGGTGACGCTGGGTTCGAGTTCGTCACGGATCGCTCGCTCCAGCGTATCCTGGGTCCACGTCCAGGCATCACCCTGGTTGCTCAGGTAACCCTGGGCGATCATCAACAGGTGCGGCTGCTGCGCGTCCACCCGTTCGACCCAGGCCAGAAGCGGCGAGATGTTGGCAAAGCCCGCAGCGGTCAGGTAGGCGCTCATTTCCAGTTCAGGGTGAATGCCGCCGTTGACGCGACGAATCAGTTTGAGCACGAGTTTGTCGCCGACCACCACTGAGCTGTTGGACTGCTCGGCCCCCAGGTAGCGCACCGAGCTTTCGGCGTTCAGGCCAAGGCCGGCCAGGGCTTCGGTGGACTCGAAGCGCAGTTCGCCAGCGCTGCTGGGCAGGCGCTTGTGGTCCTGACAGGCCTGCAGCACGGCACGCACGAACGGCTCGAGCACGAAGGCATCGGTGATCAGGCCGACCTGGCCCTTGCGGCGTACCCGCGACAGCGCCAGTTGCTGCGGCAAGGCCGCTTGCACCTGGTCTTCGGTCAGCAGGCCGAACGGCAGCTGATAGTGGCTGACGGTGCCGTTGCTGGTGACCTCGAGCTCGCTGAGCAGCACCGGCGTGGTGGCCGTATTCAGCCGCACGCCGTAGCGCAGGCGGACCTGGTCGAGCGGCCCTTCCTTGCCGGCGAACCACCGCCGCTTGGGCAGGTACTGCGGCAGGATGCTGTCCTGCAGAGCGTCTCGGGAGGGGCTGTCGAGCAATTCTTCCATGCGGGCTTTCAATACCAATGTTGTCAATTCGGGTAACCCCTCGGCAGGTTCGACATGCCAATGCGGCATGCGTTCGCGGGGCGCCAGCAGGAACCAGTAGAATCCGTACGGCGCCAAGGTCAGCAGGAACGGCAGTTGGCCGATCGGTGGGAACGCGCTGCCGCCGAGCATCTCCACCGGCACCCGTTCGGCATACGCCGACAGGTCTAGTTCGGCGGCCTGCGCCGCACGCGAGACGTTGGCGACGCACAGAATGGTGTCGCTGTTGCCCTGCGCGTCGGTGTACTCGCGCAGATAGGCCAGGATGCGTCGGTTGCTGGGCGACAGCAGCGTCATCGTGCCGCGCCCGAACGCCTTCTGCTGCGCCCGGACGGCCAACAAACGGCGGTTCCAGTTGAGCAGCGAATGCGCATCGTGGGACTGCGCCTCGACGTTGATGGTCTGGTAGCCGTACAGCGGGTCCATGACCGGCGGCAGCACCAGGCGCTGGGGTTCGGCACGCGAAAAGCCGCCATTGCGGTCGGACGACCACTGCATGGGCGTGCGCACTCCGTCCCGGTCACCCAGGTAGATGTTGTCGCCCATGCCCAGCTCATCGCCGTAGTACAGCGTTGGCGTGCCCGGCATGGACAGCAGCAGGCTGGTCAACAGCTCGATGCGCCGGCGGTCGCGTTGCAGCAGCGGTGCCAGGCGTCGGCGGATGCCGAGGTTGATGCGGGCGCGGCGGTCTTCGGCGTAGTGGTTCCACAGGTAGTCGCGTTCACGGTCGGTGACCATCTCCAGCGTCAGTTCATCGTGGTTGCGCAGGAAGATCGACCACTGGCAGTTGGCCGGAATCGCCGGTGTCTGGCGCAGGATGTCGGTGATAGGGAAGCGGTCTTCCATGGCCAGGGCCATGTACATGCGCGGCATCAGCGGGAAATGAAACGCCATGTGGCATTCGTCGCCGTCGCCTTCGCCGAAGTACGGGCGCGTGTCTTCCGGCCACTGGTTGGCTTCGGCCAGCAGCATGCGGTCCGGGTAGTGGGCATCGATCTCGGCACGGATCGCCTTGAGCACCTTGTGGGTCTCGGGCAGGTTCTCGTTGTTGGTGCCGTCACGCTCGATCAGGTACGGGATCGCATCCAGGCGCAGGCCATCGACCCCCAGGTCGAGCCAGAAACGCATGACCCCCAGGACCGCCTTGAGCACTTGGGGGTTGTCGAAGTTGAGGTCCGGTTGGTGGGCGTAGAACCGATGCCAGAAGTATTGCTTGGCCACCGGGTCCCAGGTCCAGTTGGAGTGCTCGGTGTCGAGGAAGATGATCCGCGTACCGTCGTACTTCTGATCAGTGTCCGACCAGACATAGAAGTCACGCGCCTTGCTGCCGGGCTTGGCATGCCGTGCGCGCTGGAACCAGGGATGCTGGTCGGACGTATGGTTGATCACCAGCTCGGTGATCACCCGCAGCCCGCGCCTGTGCGCTTCGGCGATGAAACGCTTGGCGTCGGCCAGCGTGCCGTAATCAGGATGCACGGCCTTGTATTCGGAGATGTCGTAACCGTCATCGCGCCGTGGCGACGGGTAGAACGGCAACAACCACAAGGTGTTGACGCCCAGCTCGGCGATGTAGTCGAGCTTGCCGATCAGGCCGGCGAAATCGCCGACACCGTCGTTGTTGGCGTCGAAGAACGATTTCACATGCAACTGGTAGATCACCGCGTCCTTGTACCACAACGGGTCATCGATGAAGGCTGCCGGGCGAGAACGCTTGGCCATGTGCGACTCCTTTCAGTTCCAGGCGGGCCTTCACACGGCCCTGTCTCTCGAACGTTTCGCGGCCCCCGTGCAAACGGGCGTGCCCGCGAAACGGATGACGCGGGACCTGGCATCACCCGTGACGGTGACCCAGGCGCAGCAGCGTCTACGAGGCTTTTTCGATACGCCAGATCCCGAACGGCTGGTAGGCCGGGTCGATACGCATCCACTGCGTCTTGCCGTACCAGGTCCAGCGATGGCCGTTCATGAGGTCTTCGCCATGGGTCTGGGCATCGTCATCCAGGCCCAGCTCCCACAGCGGCAGCTCGAAATGCGCCTCCTGCACGTTGTGCGGGTCCAGGCTGATGGCGATCAGGATGAAGTTGTCCCGTTCTGGCGTGCGCTTGGCGAAGTACAGGATGTTGTCGTTCCAGCAGTTGAAGAAGGCCACGCCCAGGTGCGTCTGCAAGGCCCGGTTCTGACGCCGGATCCGGTTGAGCTGGGCGATCTCGGCGATGATGTTGCCCGGCTGGGTGAAGTCGCGTGGGCGGATTTCGTACTTCTCCGAGTCCAAGTACTCCTCCTTGCCCGGCAGCGCCGCGCCTTCGCACAGCTCGAACCCGGAGTACATGCCCCACAGGCCCGACCCCATGGTCGCCAGGGCCGCCCGGATCAGGAACCCCGCACGCCCGGAGTGCTGCAGGAAGAACGGGTTGATGTCCGGCGTGTTGACGAAGAAGTTGGGCCGGTAGCAGTCGCGCCACGGCGCCTCGTTGAGTTCTTCGAAGTAGGTGGTCAGTTCCTTCTTGGTGTTGCGCCAGGTGAAGTAGGTGTAGCTCTGGGCATAACCGACCTTGCCCAGGCGCGCCATCATCGCCGGCTTGGTGAACGCTTCGGCGAGGAACAGCACGTCAGGGTGCTGGCTGCGCACATTGGCGATCAGCCACTGCCAGAACGGCAACGGTTTGGTGTGCGGGTTGTCGACGCGGAAGGTCTTGACCCCCTCCTCGACCCAGCCGATCACCACGTCACGCAGGGCCAGCCACAGGGCCGGCACGGCATCGGCGGCGTAGAAGTCGACGTTGACGATGTCCTGGTACTTCTTCGGCGGGTTCTCGGCGTAGCGGATGGTGCCGTCCGGGCGCCAGCTGAACCAGCCAGGATGCTCGGTCAGCCACGGGTGGTCCTGGGAACACTGGATGGCGAAGTCGAGGGCGATCTCCAGGCCATGTTCGGCTGCGGCGGCAACCAGGCGACGGAAGTCCTCGCGTGAGCCCAGCTGCGGGTGGATCGCGTCATGGCCGCCGTCGGCGCTGCCGATGGCGTAGGGGCTGCCCGGATCGTCCGGCCCGGCGTGCAGCGAATTGTTCGGACCCTTGCGGTGTTGACGCCCGATCGGATGAATGGGCGGGAAGTACAGCACGTCGAAGCCCATGTCACGGATCATCGGCAGGCGTGCGTGCACGTCGTTGAAGGTGCCGTGACGCGCCTTGTCATCGGTGATCGACCGCGGGAACAGCTCGTACCAGCTGGCGAACAGGGCCGCCTCGCGGTCCACGTCGACCGCGAACTCGACGCTGCGGGTCAGGTAGGTACGGTGTTCGGCCTGATGCATGAGCTGTGCGGTGTCAGGGGACAGCAGCGTGGCGACCTGGTCGTCGATCGACTGCTGGGCCAGGCCCTGCTGGACCGCCTCCAGTTGCTCGCGCAACGCTCCTTCGGTGCGCTCGACGCCCTTGCCCAGCAGCAGGCGACCCTCTTCGAGCTCCAGCTTGACCTCGACGCCGGCATTGAATTTCTTGCCCAGGTCGTAGCAGAACGTGGCGTAGGGGTCGATCCAGGTTTCGATGCTGTAGAGGTGCGGCCCCAGCTCGGTCGGGGTGAACGACGCCAGCCACAGGTCGTTGCCGGCCGACTGCATGGGCACACAGTGCCAGACACGGCTGTTGGCCTGGCGCCAGTTGAGCATCACCGCCAACTGATCGTGCCCGTCGCAGTAGACCTTGGCCGACACGTCGACCGGCTGGCCGCGCACGGCCTTGGTGGCAAAGGTGCCGCCGTCGAGGGACGGCTGGACGTCCTCGATGGCGATCCGTGGGGCCAGCAGCGCCTGGGACAGGCTGACGGCCTGGTCCGGGTGATCATTCGCCATGGGCACGCTCTCAAAGGGCTCATTACGTGACATCGAACCTTGCTCCGTTTAGCTTGGACGGTAAGGGTTCAGAGCAGCGGCCAGGAGTGGGGTTCAATAAAAAACGGAGCGTTTGACCGTCGGCGCCTGTCTGAACAGACGCACCCTACGTTCAACCCTTCGCGAGGCGCGCTCATGAGCATTCCTACCCCACCGGAAACCCCCGATCCGAACATCGACGACCCGTCCCTGCCGCCGTCCGTGCCGCAGGACGATCCGGACGAGTTGCCGACCCAGCCGACCACGCCGCCGACGGTGGGTGACCCGCCCAGTGAAGAGCCGCCGGTGAAGGCCTGAGCACAGCGGCGCCAGGAAGCAGAGACTGCACGCCCTCCCGCGGAGGGCGTGTCTGCCATGGTCTTCTGTCAACACCGCATTTCAGACGCGCCCATACGCCGCAACACTGACCTCCCGCATCCGAAACTTCTGCACCTTGCCGGTGACCGTCATCGGGAACGCCTCCACGAAGCGCACATGCTGCGGCACCTTGAAGTGCGCCAGGTGGGCCGCACACCAGGCCCGTACCTGCTCGGCCGTCAGGCACTGGTCAGGGTGCAGCTTGACCCAGGCGACGACGGCCTCCCCGTAGCGACTGCACGGAATGCCCACCACCTGCGCCTCGGCCACCGCCGGGTGGGTATGCAGGAACTCTTCCAGCTCGCGCGGATAGATGTTCTCGCCCCCTCGGATGATCATGTCCTTGTTGCGCCCGACGATGCGCACGTAGCCTGCATCGTCCATTACCGCCAGGTCCCCGCTGTGCATCCAGCCCTCGGCATCGATGGCCTCGGCGGTGGCCTGAGGGTCGTTCCAGTAGCCCAGCATCACGCTGTAGCCACGGGTACACAGCTCGCCGATCTCGCCCCGGGCGACCACTGCACCCTGTGCATCGACCACCTGGGTCTGCAGGTGCGGCTGGGTACGCCCGACCGTGGTGACACGCCGCTCCAGCTCATCGTCGGCACCGGTCTGCAGCGATACCGGGCTGGTCTCGGTCATGCCATAGGCGATCTGTACTTCGGCCATGTGCAACTGGTCGATGACCCGGCGCATGACGTCGATCGGGCAGGTGGCACCGGCCATGATGCCACTGCGCAAGGTCGACAGGTCGAGCTGCGCACGCAGTGGATGGTCGAGCAGCGCGATGAACATGGTCGGCACGCCGTAGAGCACGCTGGCATGCTCCTCGGCCACCGCGCGCAGGGTCAGTTCGGCGTCGAAGGCGTCGTTGGGGTAGATCATCGTGCTGCCATGGGTGATGCAGCCGAGGTTGGCCATGACCATGCCGAAGCAGTGGTACAGCGGCACGGGGATCACTAGGCGATCACGCTCGGTCAGGCCCAGGCTGCGGCCGACCATGCGCCCGTTGTTGAGGATGTTGCGGTGACTCAGGGTGGCGCCTTTCGGCGCGCCGGTGGTGCCGGAGGTGTACTGGATGTTCACCGGCTGCTCGCACCGAAGCTGCTGCTGACGCGCCGCATACGCCTCGAGCGAGGTCTGCCCTGCCCGCTCGGCCAGCGCCCGCCATGGCAGAAACCCCGGGGGAGGTGCGTTTGCCAAGCTGATCGCGCCACGCAGATCAGGCAAGCGGTCACTGGCCCACTCGCCCGGCACTGCACTGGCCACCTGGGGTATCAGAGCCTGCACCATGGCGTGGTAATCCGACGTCTTGAAGGCGCCTGCACAGACCAGCCAGCGGCACCCGGACTGGCGCAGCACGTACTCCAGTTCGGCGACCCGGTAGGCCGGGTTGACGGTGACCAGGATCGCGCCGATCTTGGCACTGGCGATCTGCAGAACGCACCACTCGGCGCAGTTGGGCGACCAGATGCCGACCCGGTCACCCAGCTCGACGCCCAGCGCCATCAGGGCACGGGCCTGCACGTCGACCTGCTCGGCCAACTGACGCCAGGTGTAGCGCAGGCCCTGGTGGCGCACGACCAGCGCGTCACCGTCGGCGTGGCGGGCGACGGTAGCATCGAAGGCCTGGCCGATGGTCATGGTCAACAGCGGCACGTCCTGGTGACCGCAGGTATGGCTGGGTTGATTCATGGGCGTCCCTGTTTGTGATTGTTCTGGGCACGGCTGAAACAAGCGACGGTAACTCTGGACCACAATGACGTTTACGTAAAGGAAACGGAGAGATTGACAGGCTTCACTCTCAGGCTTACGTTTACGTAAAGGCAATGAACGACACATCGCACTCTGGCATTGAATACGGACCTTGTGGGAGCGGGCTTGCCCGCGACAGCGTCAGGCGCACCGCCATGGCCTGCACGACCTTCATCGCGGGCAAGCCCGCTCCCACATGGGTACGGCGTCAGATGCGCGAGCCAAGGTGTCGTCCTCCCATCCAAGAACAACAAGGTGCCCCGCATGCATTACCCTTCCCTGAATTTCGCCCTGGGCGAAACCCTCGACATGCTGCGCGACCAGGTGCGCACCTTCGTGGCTGCCGAAGTGGCGCCGCGCGCCGCGCAGATCGACCGCGACAACCTGTTTCCCGTCGACCTGTGGCGCAAGTTCGGTGACATGGGCCTGCTGGGCATCACCGTGCCGGAAGACCAGGGCGGCGCTGGCCTGGGTTACCTGGCCCATGTGATCGCGATGGAGGAGATCAGCCGCGGTTCGGCGTCGGTGGCGCTGTCCTACGGTGCCCACTCCAACCTCTGCGTCAACCAGATCAACCGCAACGGCACCCCGGCGCAGAAGCAGAAGTACCTGCCCCTGCTGCTCAGCGGCGAGCACATCGGCGCCCTGGCCATGAGCGAGCCCAATGCAGGTTCCGACGTGGTGTCGATGAAGCTGCGCGCCGAGAAGCGCGGCGACCGCTACGTGCTCAATGGCAGCAAGACCTGGATCACCAACGGCCCCGATGCCCACACCTATGTGATCTATGCCAAGACCGACCTGGACAAGGGCCCGCACGGCATCACCGCGTTCATCGTCGAGCGCGACTGGGCAGGCTTCAGCCGCAGCAACAAGTTCGACAAGCTGGGCATGCGGGGCTCCAACACCTGCGAGCTGTTCTTCGACGGGGTGGAGGTGCCGGAAGAGAACATCCTCGGCCAGCTCGACGGCGGCGTGCGCGTGCTGATGAGCGGCCTGGACTACGAGCGCGTGGTCCTGGCCGGCGGCCCCACCGGCATCATGCAGAGCTGCATGGACCTGGTGGTGCCCTACATCCATGACCGCAAGCAGTTTGGCCAGAGCATCGGCGAATTCCAGCTGATCCAGGCCAAGATCGCCGACCTGTACACCCAGCTCAACGCCAGCCGCGCCTACCTGTACGCCGTGGCCCAGGCCTGCGATCGGGGCGAGACCACCCGCAAGGACGCCGCCGGGGTGATCCTGTACACCGCCGAGCGCGCCACGCAGATGGCCCTGGAGGCGATCCAGATCCTCGGCGGCAATGGCTACATCAATGAATTCCCGGCAGGCCGCCTGCTGCGCGATGCCAAGCTCTACGAGATCGGGGCCGGCACCAGCGAAATCCGCCGGATGCTGATCGGCCGTGAACTGTTCAACGAAACCCGCTGAGCACAGGGGACAGGCGCACATGGCTACCTTGCACACCCAGATCGACCCGCGCTCGGCCGAATTCGCCGGCAACCGCGCGGCCATGCTCGAACAGCTCCAGGCCCTGCGCGACCTGCTCTCCCATGTGGCCCAGGGCGGCGGACCCAAGGCGCAGGAGCGGCATGCCGCCCGCGGCAAGCTGCTGCCACGCGAGCGCATCGACCGTTTGCTGGACCCCGGATCGCCGTTCCTCGAGATCGGCCAGCTGGCCGCTCACGGGGTGTATGACGAGGACGTGCCCGCCGCGGGCGTGATCGTCGGCATCGGCCGCATCGAAGGTGTGGAATGCATGATCGTGGCCAACGACGCCACGGTCAAAGGCGGCACCTACTATCCGCTGACGGTGAAGAAACACCTGCGGGCGCAGGCCATCGCCCAGCAGAACCGCTTGCCGTGTCTCTACCTGGTGGACTCCGGCGGCGCCAACCTGCCCCGCCAGGACGAGGTGTTCCCCGATCGCGAGCATTTCGGTCGGATCTTCTTCAACCAGGCCACCATGAGCGCCTTGGGCATCCCCCAGATCGCCGTGGTGATGGGCTCGTGCACTGCAGGTGGCGCCTACGTGCCGGCCATGGCCGACGAGGCGATCATGGTACGCCAGCAGGCGACCATCTTCCTGGCCGGGCCGCCCCTGGTGAAGGCCGCCACCGGCGAGGTAGTGAGCGCCGAGGACCTGGGAGGCGCCGACGTGCACTGCCGTATCAGCGGCGTGGCGGATCACTATGCCGAGGACGACGCCCATGCGCTGGCGCTGGCCCGACGCAGCGTGGCCAACCTCAATTGGCGCAAGCTGGGCCAGGTGCAGCGTCGGGCGCCGGTGGCACCGCTGTATGCCGCCGAGGAGCTGTACGGCGTGGTACCGGCCGACGCCAAGCAGCCGTTCGAGGTGCGCGACGTGATCGCACGCCTGGTCGACGGTTCGGTGTTCGATGAGTTCAAGGCGTTGTTCGGCACCACGTTGGTCTGCGGCTTCGCCCACCTGCACGGCTACCCGGTGGCGATCCTGGCCAACAACGGCGTGCTGTTCGCCGAGGCGGCGCAGAAAGGCGCGCACTTCATCGAGCTGGCCTGCCAGCGCGGGATCCCGCTGCTGTTCCTGCAGAACATCACCGGCTTCATGGTCGGCCAGAAGTACGAGCAAGGCGGCATCGCCAAGCATGGCGCCAAGCTGGTCACGGCCGTGTCCTGTGCGCAGGTGCCGAAGTTCACGGTGATCATCGGCGGCAGCTTCGGCGCCGGCAACTACGGCATGTGCGGGCGCGCCTATGACCCTCGCTTCTTGTGGATGTGGCCGAACGCGCGTATTGGCGTGATGGGCGCCGAGCAGGCCGCCGGGGTGCTGGTGCAGGTCAAGCGCGAGCAGCAGGCGCGCCAGGGCCAGCCGCTGGACGCCGACGAAGAGGCGCGTATCCGCCAGCCGATCGTCGAGCAGTACGCGCGCCAGGCCCACGCCTGGTACTCCAGCGCGCGGCTCTGGGACGACGGCGTCATCGACCCGGCCCAGACCCGCGATGTGCTGGGCCTGGCGCTCTCGGCTTCCCTCAACGCCCCGATCGAAGCCAGCCGCTTCGGCCTCTTCCGGATGTGAACCATGAACGACTTCGATACCGTGGAACTGGTCAGAGACCCGCGTGGCTTCGCTACCTTGTGGCTGAGCCGGGAAGACAAGCACAACGCGTTCAACGCCCAGATGATTCGCGAGCTGATCATGGCCATCGCCCAGGTCGGCGATGACCCGGGCCTGCGCTTTCTGGTGCTGCGCGGCCGTGGCAAGCACTTCAGCGCCGGTGCCGACCTGGCCTGGATGCAGGCTTCGGCAGACCTGGACTTCAACACCAACCTGGACGATGCCCGGGAACTGGCCGAGCTGATGTACGGCCTGGCACGGCTCAAGCTGCCGACCCTGGCGGTAGTGCATGGCGCGGCGTTCGGCGGCGCGCTGGGGCTGATCAGCGCGTGCGACATGGCCCTGGGCACCGAGGATGCGCAGCTGTGCCTCTCGGAGGTGCGCATCGGCCTGGTTCCGGCCGTCATCAGCCCGTTCGTGGTCAAGGCCATCGGCGAGCGGGCGACCCGCCGCTATGCCCTGACCGCCGAGCGCTTCGATGCCCGCGAGGCACGGGCGCTGGGCCTGTTCGCCGACACCTGCCCGCAGGAGGCGCTGGAGCAGCGCCTGGAGACCTGGATCGACACCCTGCTGCTCAACAGCCCGCAAGCCATGCGCGCCTGCAAGGACCTGCTGCGCGAGGTGGAATCGGCCGACCTGACCCCGGCCCTGCGCCGGCACTGCGAGAACGCCATTGCCCGCGTGCGGGTCAGCCCGCAAGGCCAGGAAGGGCTGCGCGCCTTCCTGGAAAAACGTCGACCCGACTGGCAGACCACGCCGCAGGTGCACCCATGACTCGCCCTCCCCTGACCCGTATCCTGATCGCCAACCGCGGCGAAATCGCCTGCCGCATCATGCGCACCGCCAAGGCCATGGGGCTGACCACCATCGCGGTGCACAGCGCCATCGACCGCGAGGCGCGCCATGCCCGTGAGGCCGACCAGTGCGTCGACCTGGGCGGCGCCAAGGCCACCGAGAACTACCTGGACATCGATCGCCTGCTGCAGGCTGCGCGGGTGAGTGCCGCCGAGGCGATCCACCCCGGCTACGGGTTTCTGTCGGAAAACGCCGCCTTCGCCCGGGCGGTCGAGCAGGCCGGCCTGATCTGGCTCGGGCCGCCCTCGAGTGCCATCGAGGCGATGGGCAGCAAGTCGGCGGCCAAGGCGCTGATGCACACGGCCGGCGTGCCGCTGGTACCGGGCTACCATGGCGACGATCAAGGCCTCGAACGCTTCCGTCAGGCTGCGCAGGAGATCGGCTACCCGGTGCTGCTCAAGGCCAGCGCGGGCGGTGGCGGCAAGGGCATGAAGGTGGTCGAGCGCGAGGCGGACCTGGCCGAAGCCCTGGCGTCTGCACAGCGCGAGGCGCAGGCCTCGTTCGGCGATGCGCGCGTGCTGCTCGAGCGCTACGTGCTCGACCCGCGGCATGTGGAGATCCAGGTGTTCGCCGACCAGCATGGGCACTGCCTGTACCTGAACGAGCGCGACTGCTCGATCCAGCGGCGCCACCAGAAAGTCGTCGAAGAAGCACCGGCACCCGGCCTGGACGCCCACTTGCGCCAAGCCATGGGGGAAGCGGCGGTGCGCGCTGCACAGGCGATCGGCTACGTCGGTGCGGGCACGGTGGAGTTCCTGCTCGACGCCCGGGGTGCGTTCTACTTCATGGAGATGAACACCCGCCTGCAGGTGGAGCATCCCGTGACCGAGGCCATCACCGGCCTGGACCTGGTGAAATGGCAGATCCGCGTGGCGCGTGGCGAACCGCTGCCGCTCACGCAGCCCGACGTCCCCTTGAAGGGGCACGCCATCGAGGTGCGGCTGTACGCCGAGGACCCTGCCCATGACTTCCTGCCCGCCACCGGCACCCTGGCGCTCTACCGCGAACCGGCGCCGGGTGAGGGCCGGCGGGTCGACAGCGGGGTCGAGGAAGGCGACACCGTATCGCCCTACTACGACCCCATGCTCGGCAAGCTCATCGCCTGGGGGGATGACCGCGAACAGGCCCGGCTGCGGCTGTTGGCGATGCTCGACGAGCTGATGATCGCCGGCGTGCGTACCAATGCGCGCTTCCTGCGGCGGATCCTGGCGCATCCGGCGTTCGCGGCAGGCGAGCTGGACACCGGTTTCATCCCACGCTATCAGGAGGCCTTGCTGCCCGAAACACCTGCGCTGTGCACGCGGTTCTGGGCCATCGCCGCACGGGCCTGGCTGGACACAGCCCCTGCGCGCCTCGACGACAGCGACCCCTGGAGCCCATGGACACGAACGGATGGGCTGCGCCTGGGGCTGCCTGAAACGGCCTGCCTGACGCTTACCTGCGAGGGGCAGACCCAGACGGTCACGCTCGACGCCCATTCACTGCCGGCAGGGTCCTGCGCCGAGGGCACGTTGAGGGTCGAGCACGAAGGGGTCGGCACGCGACAGGCGGTGTTCCGTCAGGGCGATGCGCTTCACGTGCACTGGCAGGGTGAATGCCGTACGGTGCGGCGCCACGAAGCAGAGGCTGCTCGCGAAACGCATCAGGGGCAGCAAGGCAGCCTGGTCGCACCCATGAACGGCAGCGTCGTGCGGGTGATGACGCAGGTCGGTGCCTGCGTCGAGCCCGGCATGCCCCTGGTGGTCGTGGAGGCCATGAAGATGGAGCACAGTGTGCGTGCGCCCTTTGCCGGCACGGTGACTGCCGTGGCGTGCCACGAAGGCGACATGGTCAGCGAAGGCGAGGTGCTGGTGGCGCTGGCGCCGCACGTGCCCGCAGACGCACCGGACACGGCAGCGGGCCGATGATGAACGGCGGCGTTTTCAGAAGCGTGCGTGCGCCCGCACGACCACGCCGAGGATCTCCAGCGCCGGGTCGCAGGCCACCGTGGGGTACATGGGGTTGAGGGGGCGCAGGTAACGTATCCCGCCCTCCTCGACCCAGTGCCGGAACACCGCACCGAGGCCGGGCTGACGCGCGACGATCAGCCGGCCCGGGGCGGCCGGCACACCCGGGTCGACCAGGATCAGCATGCCTTCCGGCACGCTGAGGCCGCTCGGAGCATTCATCGCATCGCTTTCGACCCGCAACCAGAAGGCCTTGCCATGTGCCGGGTAGTCGGACAGCTGATGGACGAGGCTGTCGGTCGGTCGGTCGCCTTGCAGTTCGAGCCAGGCGAGCACCGGGTACCGAAAGCCCATGGTATCGGCCAGCGCACTCAGGGTCTCGTCCGTGGAGGACCCATAGGACGTGACCTGCTCGGCGATGTGCTCACCCTGGGGAACGATGTGCAGGCGCACCTGCAAGTGGGGCATGCCCAGTGCATCGAGCACCGCGTTCATCATGTCCAGTTTGGGCTGCCGCTCGCGACGCAGCCAGTGCCCGACCGCGCCCTGGGTGACGCCCACACGTTCGGCGAGTTTTTCTTGCGTGATGTCGAGTTCACGCATCTTGGCCTTGACCAAGGCAATCCATTTTTCCATGGCAGGCACGATACGGGCTGCCGATCGGCGCTCAATACACATAATGTATTATTTTGATTGCCGCATGGAATACGCAAGGTATTAGTATGAAGCCCTCGTATTTTCCTGCTAGGCAATCAAAGGTAACAGGATGAAACCATCTACATATCTGGAAAGGGATTTGGACAGCGAAGCCGCTCGTCGGGCGTTGGATTTCTATCTCAATCCACCCGCTGCCAAGGTCGACCCCCACGCCTCACTCTGGACGTTGCGGCCCGACATCACCTCCGAGCATGCTCAGGAGCAAGCCATGACCCTGCTGCGTTGTGCCGCGACCACAGCAGGCGAATCCGCTGGGGTTCAACAGGGTTCGTCCCGGGAGTTGCTGCTGGCCTTGATGCACATGATCAACATGGCACGCGCCCTGCTGGATCACGTTCGAGCGCAGGCAGAAGTGGCGGAATAGAGGATCGCTGCGAGGCAGCCGCACCTGGGCGACCTTTATTTTCACCGAACGGCGAAAAAACATTTGACGACTAAATGATAACGATTATTATTGCACCCAGCGGATCGAGAGATCCGCTGGGTAATCCGAACGCCTTCAGGTCGGACGTTCAGATTATCTCCTCATCAGGCTAATCACGGTTTTTGACCCGGCTCTTGCTGGGTCTTTTTTTTGGCACTTCAGGCTAATGAAGGCAGGTGACCGTTTTGAGGGCGATGATAACAAGCCTCGATCATTTCGTGAACGGATGTTGCAACGTTTCCCCTGTCAGCACTTGAGAATCAATCGCCTTTTCGGTGCGTCGGGCCTGGACTTCGTTTCACCGTGCCTTTGAGCAAGGAGCTGCACATGACGCGTCTTCTGTCGTCGTTTTGCCCTGAGTCGGACACGGTTGCCCCCTTCGCGGAGGCCGCCTGCGTGCACAGCTTCGGACAACTGCCTCGCCGGGTGCAGCAGGTGTGGCTGTTCAGCACGCTGGATGGGCTGGATTTCCGCCAGATCGGCGAGCGCCTCGGCCTGTCGGTACAGGACGTCGAGCACCTGCTGCTACAGGCCCTGCGCACCATGCACCCCGCGCACGATCCGGCCACGCGTTGCGCCGGCCAGTGGTACGTGCGGCTGCAGAGCCCTGAGGTGACCACGTGCGAGCGCATCGACTTTCGTCGCTGGCTGGATGCTCACCCCGACCATCTGCAGGCCTTTCACGCGATCGAACTGCACTGGCGCAGCCTGGCCGACAGTGTGCGCCAGCTTGGCGCGGACGGCTGGTACCGGCACGGCCGCGCAGCCTTCTCGCTCGGTGGCGGCCTGCTGACCCTCGGCCTGGGCCTGGCGGCGGCACTGGCGCTCGGTTATTGGGCCTGAGCAGCAGCGGTAGTACAGTAGCGGCACAAGAAACGCCACAGGAGCCTGGCCATGACCGTGACGCTGCTTCCGCTGCACATCGACTGCGACTTCGACGCTGGCAACATCGAGGTGGTCGATCTCCATGACCCCACCGACATTCGCCTGAGGATCCGTCCCGATACGGCCAGCGCGCATTTTCAGTGGTTTCATTTCAAGGTCGCAGGCCTGGTGTCAGGCCTGGTCTATCGCTTCGTGCTGGAGAACGCCGGGCACTCGTCGTACCCCACCGCCTGGCATGGCTATCGCGCCGTCGCTTCGTACGATCAGCAGGCATGGTTCCGGGTGACCAGTGACTTCGATGGGCACGCACTGACCTTCGAGCTGACCGCCCAGGCCGACACCGCCTGGTTCGCCTACTTCGAGCCGTACCCGCGGGCGCGTCATCATCGGCTGCTCGAGCAGGCCCTGGCGCATCCCGCGACCACGCTACTGGCCAACGGCCGCAGCGTCGAAGGCCGGGACATCCCCCTGCTGCGCGTCGGCAATGGCGCCGCGCACAAGCGCAAGCTCTGGCTGATCGCCCAGCAGCACCCTGGCGAGCACATGGCCGAATGGTTCATGGAAGGCCTGATCGAGGCGCTGGTCCAGCCGACACCAGGCATCCGGCACCTGCTCGAGGCGGCCGACCTCTACCTGATCCCCAACATGAACCCCGACGGTGCCTGGCATGGCCACCTGCGCACCAACCTCAAGGGCGTGGACCTCAACCGCGCCTGGCAGCAGGCCAGCCTCGAGGACAGCCCGGAAGTGTTCTTCGCCAAGGCGCAGATGCAGCAATACGGTGTGGATGCCTTCATCGATGTGCACGGTGACGAAGAAATCCCACACGTCTTCGTGGCCGCCTGCGAAGGCAATCCGGGCTACACGCCCCGCATCGCCGAGCTGGAAACACGCTTTCGCGAGACGCTCTGCGCCGTCACCCAGGACTTCCAGACCACCCATGGCTACCTGCGCGACCAACCGGGGCACGCCAACCTGGCCTTGGCCTGCAATGCGGTAGGGCAAGCCTACGACTGCCTGGCGCTGACCCTGGAAATGCCGTTCAAGGACCATGACGACGCCCCCAACGCCCTCACCGGCTGGTCAGGCGAGCGCTCCAAGGCCCTGGCTGGCGCAGTACTCAACACCCTCGGCCAACTGGTCGACGCGCTGCGTTAACGACCCGGGTCCTGCAGGCCGATCCACTCGATCCCGTCGGTCATCATGGCCGGCGGGCATCGCTGCAGAAAGTCGCCCAGGCGGTGGAGCGCCGCGCGCTTGGGGCTGCCGCCTGGCCAGTGCAGGCGGTAGCCATCGCCCGTGGCCACGGCCTGCCGGAAGGGCATGACCAGGCGGCCACAGGCCAGTTCGTCGCTGACCAATGCCAGGTCCACCACCGACACACCAAGCCCCTGAACAGCGGCGCTGATGCCCTGGTCGAGCGTGTCGAACACCTGCCCGCGTGTGACCTCGACCCCCGTGCCATCGACGGCGGCCAGCCAGCGGCGCCAATCGCGTCGGTCGAGTGAGGGGTGCAGCAGCTGGCACCGGTTCAAGGCCGCCAGGCCCAGGTGCGCATCGATCGGGTACCGTGGGCTGCAGACGGGCACCAGCCACTCGTCGAACAGCGCCAGGCTGTCGGCACCGCCGTGCCCCTTGGGGCCGCCCAGCAGGACAGCGCAGTCGTAAGGCTCGCTCTGGAAGTCCACCTGGTCGACGTCCATCCACACGCTCGACAAGTGCACCGCGAACCCGTCGGCCTGCTGGCGAAAGGTGTCCAGCGCCCGCAACAGCCAGCGCACGCTCACCGTAGACGGTGCCTTGAGCCGGATGCCATGCCGCTCGTGCTTGAGCACCGCGCAGGCGTCTTCGATCAAGGCGAACCCGGCCCCCAATTGCGTGGCCAGCGATCGGCCGTGCTCGGTCAGCCTCAGCCTAGGGCCACGACGCTCGAACAAGGCGCAGCCGAACATCGCCTCCACGGTCTTGACGTGCTGGCTGATCGCGCCTTGGCTGATGCACAACTGCTCGGCGGCGCGCGTGAAGGACCCATGGCGAGCCGCTACCTCGAAGGCACGCAGGGCTTGCAGGGCGGGGATACGTTCTGACATGGGGCGACTTTACCATTAGCCATACTTATCATCAGGCCCAGTTCCAGGTCTTTTACAGCGTGGCTCCAGCACCCGAAAATGCCGGCCTCGGGTCGAGCCTTCTCGACCTCCCTCTTGTGCGCCCTCGAAAAGCGCCCGTGATGCCGCCTGGAGTATCAGCCGCTGTGAATACCGCCCTGCTTTGCACCTATGCCTTGACCGTTCTGCTGCTGATCGCCACACCGGGGCCGGTCGTCGCGCTGGTGCTCACGGCCGCTACCCGCAACGGCGCCTGGCAGGCGCTTCTGACCGCCCTGGGCAGCAATGCGGCCTCGCTGGTGCTGATCGCAGTGGCGGCCTGGACGATCGTCGCGGGCGCAGCGCTCGATGCGGCCTGGCTCAGCGGGCTGAGCCTGGTGGGCTGTCTGTACATGGGGTACCTGGGCCTGGACGCCGTGCGTGGCAGTCTGAACCGCCCTCGTGTGTCCGACGTGTCGGCGTCGCTGGCCGATCCGCAGGCGCCGGCCAGATCCAGCGGGGTGCGACAAGGGTTCGTGGTCGGCCTCTGCAACCCCAAGGACATCCTGTTCTTCGTGGCCTTCTTCGCGCAATTCCTTCACGTGACCGACACGTTCGAGACCAGCCTGGCCGTACTGACCGGGGTCTGGGTGCTGGTCGATCTGTCGGTGCTGAGCCTGTACGTGCTCATCGCCCACCGACTGGCTTCAGCACGCCATGCGCACTCTGTGAGCCTGGTCTCGGGTGGGGCGCTGCTGCTGATGGCCGTGGTGGGGCTGCTCCACAACCTGCATCTGGCGCTGGCCCCGGTTTCATGACGGACAGACCGATGAGCGGAGCAGATGCTCATCGGCACCGGCTCTAAAGCGGTTGGAAGGGTGCAAACGCACTCTTTCCGGACACCTGCGACCCTCGTCATCCACTCAGCTGATCCGAATCAGGGCTGCCATGGCTTTCGGCAACGGGGGGAGCGTGGCTAGAATAGCCCCCTGTAGCCCAGATAGGCCGAGGCGCCACGACATCCGCATGAATACTGACACCGCCCGCTCGTCCCAGCGCCCTGCCGGCGCCTTCCCTGCCCAGCGGACCTGCCTGTGACGGTGGCCCGGGTGGCTCCCGCCCTGCTGGCCGTCCTGATGCCGGTGGCCGCTTCGGCCATGGACGTGCGCATCGACGCGCATGCCGACCTGCTCTACCGGCAGGCGCTGCCACTGCTGGAGCAGGCTGACGTGCCAAACGATGCCAGCCCCTTGCAGACGGCGGACAACGACCCCGAGTTGAGCCGACAAGGCCAGGCCATGGCGCGCACGCTGCCGACCGCCGTGGCGTTGCTGAAGAAGTCCGTGAGCCTGGGGCACCCCGTGGCGCAATACCGGCTGGCGCTGTACTACATGAACTACCTGCCTGCCGACGAGATTTCCGATGCAGCCTGCCCGCTGCTGGAAGCCAGCCTGAAGCAAGGCTTCGCACCGCCGGCCCCGGCCATCGCCACGTGGTGCCCGCCCTTCAATGCCAGCGCCAGCTACCGCGACGCGCTGGAGGCGATCCCGGGCATGGCCACCCTGTACGCTGCCTATTACCCGCAGCCTGCGGTACGCCTAGAGTGCAGCCGTGATCGTCCCCAGGGGCTGGCCATGCAGTGGGGTCGACAACGGGATTATCAGGCCGAGGTCTATCGCTTGCTGGGCGACCTGGACTCATCGCAACGCCGGGACTTGCTGCTCAAGGCGGTGGAGATCAACGGCTGCGCGGCGGCGCAACGGCGACTGCTGAGCAATCACTGAAGCCCGGCGATGCCCTCATGCCAGGGCCCTCGCCGCAGGTTGCCTGCCCCTGACGGCCACGCCGCCGATGTCACAGGCAGGTGGCGGCCGTCGCACGACGCTGCAACGCGGCGCCCTCCTGGCGCTGGGCATAGAAGTCGACCTGGCTGCCCCCGGCCTGCGGCCGCACATCCACGAACACCTCGGCATCGCGCACATGCACGGTGTACACCCCTGCCTCGCGTGCTTCCAAGTAACCACTGGCGTCCACCCCGAAGGTGCGCTCGTCCTGCCAGCTGTACTGGATGCACTGGGCGACCTGCACCGGCGGCTTGGCCGAGTCCATGCGGGCGTCCGGCGCACGCAGACGCGCCTCTTGCATCACCGAGGAGGCACACCCCGCCAGCAGCATTGCCGCGCCCATCGTCAGGATTCGTCGCATCTGTCGCACTCCTCGAAAAAGGAGCCGACTCTAGCATTGGCGTGCAGCTCGAGTGAATTGTTCGTGGCCTGTTGCTGTCAGACGAGTACATGCCATGTCAGAAAGGAGAATTACATGAACCCGCGCCATCTGTTGTCCGCACTGCTGCTGACTGGCACCTTCGCGTGTCTGCCCATGGCTGCCCAGGCCGCCGATGCTGGCAAGACCGATGAATCCATCCAGAACGACCAGACCCGCAATCGTGAGCTGAAACAGGGCGACAAAGCGCCCGATCAGTACAAGCGCGATGAAGCGGCCATCAAGGACTGGAAGGCCAAGGGGCTGAAGGCACCGGAAGACGAGGTAAGCCAATGGGTGGATATCGATGATCACTACGTCCTGGTGCAGATCACCAATGGCGTGATCATGGAAATCGTTCCCAAGAAAAAGTGATCGATCGCTGCACGGGTCACTGTTCAGCTGGTGCGCAGTCGAGGCACCAGCCTGATCCACTCCATGGCCCCTCCACCGCCATGGAACCTGAAGATCCCTCCCTTGCCTGCAATGCACGCCTGCGCCATGGATGCACGCTTCCCGTCGGCGGCCCTGTCGCTATATAGTCCTGTCTATAACGAAAACCCAGGACCTCCCTTCATGCGCCCTCTGCTCTCCTGTTTCGCGGCTCCACTGCTGCTAGCGCTCGCCTGCGCCCAATCGGCTTCGGCCGACGAGGTGAACGTCGCCGTCGCCGCCAACTTCACCGCACCGGTCAAGGCTTTGGCCCAGGCGTTCGAACACGACACCGGCCATACCCTGGTCGCCGCGTACGGGGCTACCGGACAGTTCTACGCGCAGATCAACAATGGCGCGCCGTTCGATGTGTTCCTGGCCGCCGACGACACCACACCTGCCAAGCTCGAACAAGAACACGCCACCGTGCCTGGCTCACGCTTCACCTACGCCATCGGCACCCTGGCGCTCTGGTCACCCACGCCCGGCTATGTCGACGGTCAGGGCGAGGTCCTCAAGCAAGGCGACTTCAAGCACCTGGCCATCGCCAACCCCAAGACCGCGCCTTACGGACTGGCGGCCATGGAAGTGCTCGACAAGCTGGGGTTGACCCAGGCCACGCTGGCCAAGCGGGTCGAGGGCCAGAACATCACCCAGGCCTATCAATTCGTCTCGACCGGCAACGCCGAACTGGGTTTCGTCGCGCTGTCGCAGATCTACAAGGATGGCGCACTGCAGAGCGGTTCGGCGTGGATCGTGCCCGCGACCCTGCACACGCCGATCCGCCAGGACGCGGTCATTCTCAAGAAAGGCCAGGACAATCCGGCCGCGCGCGCCTTCATGGACTACCTCAAAGGCCCGAAGGCCGCCCAGGTGATCAAGTCCTACGGCTATGACATCTGATGCCGCTCGATGCCAGTGACCTGGGCGCGATCTGGCTGACAGCCAAGCTCGCCAGCCTGACCACGCTGATCCTGCTGGTGATCGGCACGCCGATCGCCTGGTGGCTGGCGCGTACCCGCTCCTGGCTGCGCGGCCCGGTCGGCGCGATCGTGGCACTGCCACTGGTACTGCCGCCCACGGTGATCGGTTTCTACCTGCTGATCGCCCTCGGCCCGCACGGCTGGATCGGCCAGGCGACCCAGGCCTTGGGCCTGGGCACCGTGGTGTTCAGTTTCACCGGCCTTGTGATCGGCTCGGTGGTGTACTCGCTGCCGTTCGTGGTCCAGCCGCTGCAGAACGCGTTCGGCGCCATCGGCCAACGCCCGCTGGAAGTGGCGGCCACCCTGCGCGCCGGCCCTTGGGATCGGTTCGTGCACGTGGTCCTGCCCCTGGCGCGTCCTGGCTTCGTCACGGCCGGGATCCTGGGCTTCGCCCACACGGTCGGCGAGTTCGGCGTGGTGCTCATGATTGGCGGCAACATCCCGAACATGACGCGGGTGGTGTCGGTGCAGATCTTCGATCACGTGGAGTCGATGGCGTACGCCCAGGCCCATTGGCTGGCGGGCGTCATGCTGGTGTTCTCTTTCCTGGTGCTGCTGGTGCTGTACGCCGGCCGACGCCGCCACGGCAGCTGGAGCTGACATGCACGGAACGCTACAGGTCAACCTGCGCCTGGCGCGCGAGGATTTCACGCTGGCGGTCGACCTGAGCCTGCCCGGCTGCGGCGTCAGTGCGCTGTTCGGACCATCCGGCTCGGGAAAGACCACGATCCTGCGCTGCCTCGCGGGCCTGGAGCAGGCCGACGAGGCCTTCATCGAGGTCGATGGAGAGGTCTGGCAGGACAGTACCCGTGGTCATTTCCTGCCGCCTCATCGACGCTCGATCGGCTACGTGTTCCAGGAGGCCAGCCTGTTCGCGCACCTGGACGTGCGCGCCAACCTCACGTTCGGCTGGCGACGCATCGCCCAGGCGCAGCGCAGGGTCGAGCTGGAACACGCCTGCGCCCTGCTGGGCATCGCCCACCTGCTCGACCGCCGCCCCGCCACGCTGTCGGGCGGTGAAGCGCAGCGGGTGGGGATCGCCCGGGCGCTGCTGACCAGCCCCAGGCTGCTGTTGATGGACGAACCCCTGGCCGCACTGGACGGGCCGCGCAAGCGCGAGATCCTGCCCTACCTGGAGCGCCTGCACGACGAACTGGACATCCCGGTGGTGTACGTCAGCCATGCGCAGGACGAGGTGGCGCGGCTGGCCGACCACCTGGTGGTGCTCGAGCAAGGTCGGGCGCTCGCCAGCGGGCCGATCGCCGAGACCTTGGCACGCCTGGACCTGTCGCTGGCACAGGCCGACGATGCCGGCGTGACCCTCGACGTCCAGGTATTGGACCATGACGCCCACTATCACCTCTTGGCGCTGCGCCTGCCGGGTCAGGACGCCTGCCTGCGAATCGCCCATGGCTCGCGTGCACCCGGCAGCCGGCTGCGCGTGCAGGTCCAGGCACGCGACGTGAGCCTGAGCCTGGCCGAAGATCAGGCCTCGAGCATCCTCAACCGCCTGCCGGTGACGGTGCGCGCCTGCCAGGCGACAGAGAACCCGGCCCACCTGCTGGTGGCCCTGGACGCAGGCGGGCAGCCCCTGCTGGCGCGCATCACGCGCTATTCGGCCGACCAGCTGGGCGTGCACGTGGGCCAGGCGTTATGGGCGCAGATCAAGTCGGTGGCGCTGCTTGGCTGAAAACGGGGCACGCTGGCCGGCCGCTGATGTCCATCGAATGAACACCTCGAAACGGACCCTGCCATGCCCGAGTGTCTGCTGCCCCCTTCCCTGCACTACGTCGACGACACCCACCCCGGCTACAGCCGCAAGCGCTGGCGTGATCGCTTCATCTACCTCGACACCGACGGCCAGCGCGTGCGCGATGCCGAGGTGCTCGCACGCATCGCGGCCCTGGCCATCCCGCCGGCCTACACCGACGTGTGGATCTGCATCGACCCGCAGGGCCATCTGCAGGCGACCGGTCGCGATGCCCGCGGGCGCAAGCAGTACCGCTACCATGTGGAATGGCGCAGCCTGCGCGACGGGCACAAGTACGGCCGCATGCTGGCCTTCGCCCAGGCGCTGCCGAAACTGCGCCAGCAGATCGACCAGCATCTCGCCCGGCCCGGTCTGGACCGCGAGAAGGTCATGGCCCTGGTGGTCAGCCTGCTCGACAGCACGCTGATCCGCATTGGCAACCACCGCTACGTGCGCGACAACAAATCCTACGGGCTGACGACCTTGCGCAACCGCCACGTGGACGTCAAAGGCCACACCATTCGCTTCCACTTTCGCGGCAAGAGCGGCGTCGACCACGATGTCACCTTGCGTGACCGGCGCCTGGCCGCCGTGCTCAAGCGCTGCCTGGAGTTGCCGGGCCAGTCCCTGTTCCAGTATCTGGACGAACACGGCGAGCGCCACAGCGTCGGTTCCAGCGACATCAATCAGTTCTTGCAGCAACTGACCGGTGCCGACTTCACCGCCAAGGACTATCGCACCTGGGCCGGCAGTGCGTTGGCGCTGGACTTGCTGCGCCCATTGCCCTGGGAGCCACCCACCCATGGCAAGCAGCACGTCGCGACCATCGTCAAGCAAGTCGCCCAGAAGCTGGGGAACACCCCTGCCGTGTGCCGCAAGTGCTACATCCACCCCGCGGTGATCGAGCACTTCAGCCTGGGCAAGCTGGCCGAACTGCGCCACAGCCGTGCGCGCAAAGGGCTGGAACCGGAAGAAGTGGTGTTGCTCAAGTTCCTCCAGGCCCTGGAAGTCGTCGTCGATTGAGCCTGACTATTCCACCGATGCTTCAGAGAAATTTCCCATCTGACGCGAAGCCCCCTATCCTTGGCACCAGAGCACCTCGCCGAGTGGTTTGCGGATCGGAAACCACTCGGCTCCTGCAGCGAAGACCGGCAGGAGATTTCACCTCGAAGGGAATTACTCCGCGCTGCAAGCGTCTTTAATGATTAGGAAGAGGGACAAGGCCATGGGGCCCCGCTCCCGACCGTGGCAGGACCGTCTGCACGGCGCAGTTCATCACCAAGGAGAAGTACATGCTGATACTCACCCGCAAGGTTGGCGAAAGCATCGTCATCAATGACGACATCAAAGTCACCATTCTAGGTGTCAAAGGGATGCAAGTGAGAATTGGCATCGACGCACCCAAAGATGTCCAGGTGCACCGCGAAGAGATTTTCAAACGTATCCAGGCTGGCAGCCCGGCGCCGGAGCGCGCGGACGATCCACGCTGATTCGACCCGCCTCATCGCCTTTTGATGCGCTCGCCTGTCCGTCCCGTCGGGCAGCGCATGATTTTCACCGCCTCCCTTCCAGCAGCTCCCGCACCTTGGCGATCATCCGCCAGACATCGAACGGCTTTTCGAACACGGCGCAGAACGCCGCAGGGCCCACCTGCGCCTGGTTGGCCTGAGCCCCGCTCATGAGGATGACCGGGAGCTTCGACAAGGTCGGCTCGGCGCGAATGGCTGTGACCAGCTCCTGGCCATTGAGCACCGGCATCATGTAGTCGGTGATTACCAGGTCGATCGACTGGGCCCCGAGCATCTCCAGGGCCGCGCGTCCATTGCTGGCCGTGAACACATGAAAGCCTTCGTCCTCGAGCGCGAACCCGAGGATGTCGGCGATCAGGTACTCGTCGTCGACCACCAGGATGGTTGGCATGCCTGGGGCAACCGTTGCGTCAGAGGTTCGCACTGTGCACCGGCAAACCCGCATTCATCGCGGTACCGCCTCCGAAGAACCTGCGCAAACCCAGCCCCTTGGCTTGCATCAGCACCTCATAGAACGCTGGATCGAAATCGCTGTCGCGCACTTTCACCACCGACAACACCCGCTTGAGCCTGGCCTCGTGCTCGACGAAGCGCATCAGTACCAGATTGTCGATGATGCCCGACAGTTCGGGCGCTGGCGCGTTGAATGACGTACCGAGCAGATCGCTCATCTCCCACGTCGCCATGCTGCTGACATTGCGCGCACGCAACTCGCCGGTCAGCGCCCGATAGAACTCGTTGAGCCGTGGCGAATCGTTGGTCAGGCGTCCGAACGCGCCCAGGCCATCGAGCAGCACACGCTTGATGCCATGCGTATCCACATGGCGCAGCAAGCGTTCGCCTACCTGATCCAGCAGCCCTTCGGTGGTCGGCTGCCAGCACCAGTGCAGCGCGCCTTCCTCGGCCAGCGCGGCAAAATCGAACCCCAGCGCCGCCGCCTTGAGCACCAGACGCGGTGGCGTTTCATAGAACCCGAAGTGCAAGGCAGGCGCGCTGGGAGTGGCAGCGGCCAGGAAACTCAGCCCGAGCGAGGTCTTGCCGATGCCCGAAGGGCCCAGGACCAGCGTCACGCCGCCTTCGGGCAGCCCCCCTCCGATCATGTGATCCAAGGCTTCGGTACCGCTCGAGATCCGCTGCAGGGTCGCCTCGCCCAACTGTGAAGGACGACTGTACCGGGCTTCCAGACGAGGATAGACCTGCAGGCCGTCCTGGGTGATCTCGCACTCGTGCACACCGGACAGCGCGCTGCTGCCGCGCGTCTTGCGCAATTGCACCTGACGAATCGCACGACTGCCCAAAGGCATCTCGCTCAGCTCGATCACGCCATCGACCATGGTGTGCTCGGGGCTGCCTTCTTCCAGGCGCGAGCTGGTGAGCAACAGGACCGTACAGCCGGCGAACGCCGCATGCCCCTGCAGCTCGGAAATGAATTTCTTCGTGTCGAGGCTGCTGTCGGCACGCGAGCGGGCGTTGAGCAGCCCGTCGATGATCAGCAGGCTGGCCTGCTGACGCGCGATTTCCCGGCGCAACAGCTTGACCACGGCCGGCAGGCCTTCCTGTTCCAGCGTGCCGAAGGCGCTCAAATACTGGATTTCACGCCCCACCAGGGCCGGGTCGAAGAACGTCAGGCCCGACAGGTACTGGAACAGGCGATCATGGGATTCGGCCAACAGGGTGCCGACCAGGACACGTCCGCCCTGACGCACATGATGGCAGGCCATCTGGTTGGCCATGATCGTCTTGCCGGACCCGGGATTGCCCTGGACGATGTAGGCACCGCCCGTCAGCAGACCGCCCTTGAGCAACGCGTCCAGCCCTTCGATACCCGTGGTGAGGCGTTTGAGTGTTTCAACCATGTGCGTGACCTGTGTCCTGTGCCGCATCGAACTGACCGGCCCAGACCGGTATAAAAAGACTCATGCAGGTACCCCCGCCCAAGGTGCTTCTTGCCTGGACGGTGCCCTGACTCTGTTTGGCGAAACCATACACCTGGCTCAAGCCGAGCCCGGTGCCTTTGCCGAAGGCTTTCGTCGTGAAGAATGGTTCAAAGACCCGCGCCATGATCGCAGGTTCAATCCCCTGTCCGGTGTCGCAGACGTCGAACCGGACATAGAAGCCTTGCAGCCCCTCCGGCTCGCCGTACAGCTCGGCCAGTTCGGCCCGCAGGCTGACCGTTCCACGGCCTTCGATCGCATCACGGGCATTGAACACCAGGTTCAACAACGCCATCTGCAACTGCCCGACATCCACCTCGATCAAGGGCAACGCGGGTTGCAGCACCTGCTCCAGCGTGATGCGCTCAGGGAGCGCCTGCCCGATCAGGCCTTGGGTAGACGCGATCACGGCCGCAGGTGCGATGGCGCTCACTTCCAGCTGCCGATGCCGGGCGAAGCTCAGCAGTTGCTGCGTCAACTCGGTGCCGCGCTCACCAGCCGCGACGATGTGCTCGAGCAGGGTGTCGACACGCGCCGGATCCTGACTGGCCAAGGCCAGACGGGCCGAACCGAGGATGATCGTCAGCAGGTTGTTGAAGTCATGGGCCAGGCCACCGGTGAGCTGCCCGAGCGCCTCGAGCTTCTGTGCCTGGAACAGCTGCGCGCGCATGGCATCGAGCTGGCCGGCGGCGTCCTTGCGGTCGGTGATGTCACGCGTCACCTTGGCCAGGCCGACGATCGTACCCTGTTCATCGCGGATCACGTCCAGCGCGACGAGCGCCCAGAAACGCGTGCCATCCTTGCGTACCCGCCAGCCTTCGTCCTGAGAGACACCGTCACGCAAGGCGCGCTGCAACAACGTCTCGGGGCGACCCTGGGCGCAATCCTGTTCGGTGAAGAACAGCGAGAAGTGCTGACCGATCACCTCTTCGGCGGCATAGCCCTTGATGCGTTGCGCGCCCTTGTTCCATGACACGACGCGGCCAGTAGGGTCGAGCCGGTAGATGGCGTAGTCGATCACCGCTTGAACGAGTTGCTCATAGGCGTTGGTCTGATCGTTGCCAGACACGAGGCGGTCGCCAGAAACCATGGAAGCTCCCTACCGCGTAAGAATTCGACAGGCAGGGTACATCAGCCACGCGTCCGACGCGACCGGTGGTCGAATACTTGTCCAGGTGTTCAGGCGCCGCAGACATGGCAGCCACACGGGGAGTGGCCTATAGTCGCCATTTCGATGCCCCTCACTTGCCGACCAGGAACGTTCATGTCTGCACCCCACCGTACGCAAAGCCTGCAAGAAGACCTCAGACGTACCGCAAGCGAACTCGAAGCCATTTCAAGGGCGCTTCAGGGCCATGCCGCCTACCTGAGTCGTGGCTCGCAGCAGGCCGACATCGCGCTGGTGCACCAGCAGATCCATGACCTGCAGGCCTCCGTCAGTGAGCTGCGCGGCATCGCCGACGCCATGACGCCTACGTCCGCAAACCCTGGCGCACAGGCCGCCGACTCGGCTTAAGCTATTGATTTACGCGGCCTTTCGGTGTCTAATTGGCCGCTTCACATCGCGCCCCGATGGTGAAATTGGTAGACACATCGCACTTAAAATGCGCCGCCGCAAGGTGTGCCGGTTCGAGTCCGGCTCGGGGCACCAGATCGAGATGGAAAAGCCCAGCATTCGCTGGGCTTTTTTGCGTTCAGGCTTGGGCAGTGTACGGATCGATGTACTATGTTCGCTGACGCTGCGCCCTACTATGTTCGCTGACGCTGCGCCCATGGATGGGGCGTTAGCTGGACGAATGAGGATGCAGCGGTGTGTAGCACTCGCTGCGCTCCAAATTACAGCTCTGTGCCTAGGTCAGTCTGGATACGAGCTGCAACTGAAGGTGCCCAACCCTGGCCGGTAATCTGAAGCTTCGAGCGCTTTTTGCAATCCGCTTAACGCGCGACAGGTGCAATCGATTTAGCTATATCCGCCATGCTTCTTTCATAACTGGCGATTTCGGCAGAACTTACAAAACCCTGCCTCATCGCCAGCTCTTTAGCTTCATCGACTATCTTGTCCAACTTCTGACTCAAGCGCCTCGCCCGCTCTTGAGTCATTGACTTTTTATCGACAGCCTTCTCAAGGTCATGCTTCAAGCCAGCAGCACGAAGCGCTAGCTTATCCTGCTCATATTTTCCTACACCTAGCCCCTGGCGCAAAGTTGAGGCTTCCAACCCTGTGTCTTTTGAGAGCTCAACGAGCGCATCGATGGGTGTCATATAACCGCTGACTTTTTTGCCAATCACACCTTTGAGATCAGCATCCCGTGAGATTGGACAATGCGTTTGAAGGGTCAGCTGATCTAGCGCAGAAGCGAGAGGCTGAGGCTGTATATTCACCTTGACCTTGGAATTTTGACAGTTGTACTTTACTTCTTCAGCAAAAGCACTACTTAAGCAAAGAGCACTTAACGCTAGAACTTGAAAGGCTGGCTTCAGTGCTATCATGGTAACCCCATAGTTTAGAGCATGCGGACATCTTGACATAATTACAGCAATAAGGTTCCAGGGATTATATTTGGAACATCGAACCGAAACCTTCCTTGCTCTAGCTCGAGCAAGGCCATGCCGCTTGCGGGCTTGAGCGAGCAGGCCCTCCGCTTGTGCATGTTCTTCCTCACCAGCGGCTCGCCACCTGTTTTTAAGCTGCGCTGGCTTGGTGGGGGGCACACAGCACGAGGCGATCGCTCAGACGTTCAAATAGGGGCTCAAGGGCAAGGACGACGATGCGACCAAGCGGGTGTTGGGCAGCTTCAACTCGAAGTGATTCAGCAAAGCGCCATATATGCTGATGGGCAGCCTGTGGCGCTTCGCTTACCGTACCAGCAGGAGCGGGTCATCAAGACCTACTCATTAAAGCTGAGTACCCACGGCGTTGCCTGGGTGAAGTCTGAAGTAGTTGCTTGGACTGGTCCTCCGGATCTTGTTGTCTCCAGCGTGCGATAGTTGCACCTCGACCCAATCCACGTTGTAACTCATCTCGTTCAGTGCCGTTGAAAGCGTGCCGCACAAGGCCGTGACCAGTGGGTCTGCCCTGGTACCCCATGCGCTTAAAACTCGAGTGTGCCAAGAGCCAAAAGATCGCTACGAACGCCGGCACGGACGAAGAAGACAGTCAAGCCGAGGGCTGGCAGCCCCCGGCCTCAGACGAGACGACTCAGATCGCGTGACTGTAGAACAGCGAGAACGACTCGATACCGTCGTTGGGCTGCCTGATACCCGCATTGGAGTAGTGAATGGCACGCAAGCCCACACGCTGGGTCTCGCCGATCTTCAGGCCTGCGCCAATGCGGTCTTCGAAGTTGAAGGCCGAGCCCAACTCCTGATTGCCGGCAGTCGTGCCAGAGAACACCGCGACCCCGATACCGGCCTCGACGAACGGCTTGACGTGGCCGTTACCGAACTCGTAGACGAACACGGGTGCAAACGACAGCGAGTGCGCGCCGCCCGAGGCGTCGCCTGCTTCCCAGTAGGTGTAGCCTGCGTCCCAGTAACCGGTCAAACGGCCGGTGTCGGTCTCGAACCAGGATTTGTCCCAACCGAAACCCATGCCGACGCGAGCGGTCAGGCCGCCCTGGCTGGTGGCACCTACAGCGCCCGAAATCTCGGCAGCGGAGACCGAAAAGGCGGAAAGGGACAGCAGTGCGGCGACGATAGTTTTTTTCATATCACGGTGGCTCTGAATGGTGTTATTTGAACGTAGCCCATCAGAAGCATAGTGCCATCAAATCGTTCCCTGACAACGTGAAAAATTTTGAAACGTCTGAAACCGGACTGAAAAAGGCACCTCAGTCATCACAGTCGTCGAACCAGGCTGGGTGGTCGCGTTCCTCGTCGTCGAACGCCAGCAGGTCTTCGGCCGCCTCGTGCACCTCCGGTTCGTCGAGGTCGTCGAGCGCATCCGCGGCGTCTTCGCCGTCCTCGCTGTCGTCGTCATCGAGAAACTCATGGTCGAGCAGGTGATCGTGCTCGGGTTCGTGCAGGTCATCGTCGTCTTCGTGCATGGCGCAGGCTCTGGACCGGGCTGGGCTGTATAGGCCGATCCGCGCACAAGGTCAACCGCCTCGGCCCTGGCAGCGTCGGTCTCGGCCTGTTCGCAGCTGGGCAACACGCCCGACAGGGTGAAGTCGACGAGGTAGACCTCGCTGCCGATCCTCAGTGCGCCCAGGCATCGGCGGTGCATTCAGCCCCTCTCTATTTCGATCGCCCATTGCAGATTGTCGCGGCTCGTTCGTCTTATTGCTTAAGGCCATGATTTTTCGGGACCGCCCACGAAAAGGAGTATTCGCATGCACGACCCGCAGCCGTCGCCGCCCTCCCCCGTCACCACCGTCACGCAAGCGGCCCAGGCTGCACAGGACCGCGCGTGCAACGAGCAGATTCGCGAGCTGCTGCGTGTCTATGGGCTGCGCACCAGCCTGATCCGGCTCAAGGTGATCGATGCCTTGCACCGCGCCGAGCGCGAGGGGCGACGCATCGGCGTGCGCGGGGTGCATGCGCAGCTCGAACAGCTGGACATCCCGTTGTCCTTTCTCAGCGTGCGTGAAGTGCTAAAGCGCTTGTGCAGCGAAGGCGTGATCCATTTGGGCGACGACAAGTGCTATGCCCTGCACGCTCAGGCCAGCGCCTTGCTCGAACGGCGGTCGCGCTGACTTCGTGGCCGACCGCCAGGGTCGGCTGTCATCAAGGCTTGACCTTGCGCCGCAGGATCCCGTTGATCACCACGACCACCACGGCAACGGCAATGGCCAGGTACTGGAAGGTCTGCTCGCTGATGGTGCCCTGCTTTTGCAGGTGCGAGAGGCCCAGCATGATGCCCAGTACCACCAGGATGATCAGAAGCGAGTATTTCAGGCGCTGCACGTGTGTCATTGAAGAGTTCCCATTGCATTGAAGCCGGCTGGCCGTTTTGCGCGGCAGCATAGCTTATCGCCTTGCCCATGACGATGTCCGGCCGCCTCGCAAGCCGCTTCACGGGCATGCAGAACCGTGTCCACGTCGACCCAGAGGGTAGGCGAAGCTTCCTCGCCAGGTATTGCGACCACTCTAGGAAAACCGTCCGCTGCACGGTTTTGGTGAGGCAACTTCCTACGTTGGAAGCTCTCACTGCCTGCGAACCCAGACTGCCCTAGCTACAAACCTGGGGCCAGATAGCGCCTAGCGACCCATCGAGTGCTCGCCGAGAATCATCACGCCGCCTCACAAAGGCCGGCGAGCCCAAGGCGTGTGACGATTCGACCACGCTCCGGCATCCATCTGTCGAAGGAGCCTATCCATGGAACTGCATGACTTGAAACTGATCGACGTCGAACAACTGCCTCTGTCGCTGCAGTCACTGATCGAGTGCATCGGGATCGAAAATGCGTACCGCCTGACGTGCGCCTATGGCGGACGCCCCAAGTACATTCCCAAGTACCGCGAGCGCACCAAACTGATCGACATCCTGCCCCCCGATGCACTGGATGCCCTGATCAAGCGCTATGCCGGCATGGCGCTGGAAATCCCCAAGGCCGATCACTTCCTGCGCCAGGTGCGCAACCTGCAGATCCAGCGCGAGAGCGCCGACGGCCTGTCGCGCAGCCTGCTGGCCGACCGCTACGGCCTGAGCCTGCGACAGATCGGCAACATCCGCCGTCTCGACAATGGTCATCGCCCTGCGACCTGAGGATGAGGTGGGGGGGCACGCGTGGCAAGCTGCAAGCAAAAACAAAAAAAGCGGGATCGAAGCTGTGCTCGATCCCGCTTTTGCTTGCCGCTGACAAACGCCTCCCTCAGAAATCCCGCTTGTAGAAAATGTCCAGGGAGCTGGCCACGCCACTGGCCGCCTCTACATAGACCTTCTGGCTCAACTTGTAGCGCAGCGCGATGGTATTGGCCGGCTCGAAGACGCCGACCCCATAGCGCAGGCTGAGCTTGTCCGTGAGGTTGCCGCTGGCGACCACGCTGGTCGCATCGCCGCTGCCTTCGGTGTCGAGCTGGAAATCCTCGATGCCAAGTCCGGTCGCCAGCTTGCTGGTGACGCCGGCGCTGCCCGCCAACCCCAGCCCCAGGGCGGCCTGGGCCAGCATGTTGTTGTCCTCGCCAGTGTTACCCAGAGGGCGCCCCAGCACCAGGTACGACAGGGCCTGCTCCTGGCTCATGGCCGGTTCCGAGAAGACTTCGGTGGTCGGCTGCTCGGCGTTGCCGGTCAGGCGGATGCCCGCCGTCACGTCGTCCACCTGGCGGATGGCCTCGATGTCTAGGTACGGCTGGTCGAGCGGGCCGGCGAACAGCAGGCGGGCGCGTCGAATGGTCAGCCGCTGGCCGTAGGCGCGGTAGCGACCGTCGGCCAGGCGCAGTTCGCCGCGGGTATCGAGGTTGTCACCGATATGCACGTGCCCCAGCAGGTTGGCGGTCAGGCCGAAGCCGCTGAAGGCCAGCTTGTCGCGCCCCACCTCCACGTCCACGTCCATGGCGATGGCCATCGGCGGCTTGCCCTCCTCGGTCTGTTGCCCGACGATCACCGTGTCGTCGGACACCTTGACCGTCGAGGGTGGCAACTGGCGAATGGTGATCTGCCCCTTGGGCACCTGCACCTTGCCGGTGACCGCAAGCTTGTCGTCGATCAGGCGGATGTTCAGGTCGGGCGCCACGTCGAGCGTCGCATAGGGCTCGACGGTGACCGGCAACTGCTGGCCAGTCAGCCGCAGGTCCATCGCCAGAGCCTGGCCCCAGGTCAGGTTGCCGGCCAATTGACCACGACCGGCACTGCCGCTGCGCCAGTCACCGTTGAGCTGGACCTGTTCGCCAGCGATGGCCGCCCGCAAGGTGAGGCCTTCGACACTGATCGGCAGTTCGCCGCCTCCGACCTGCCCCCCGGTCAGCGCGACGTTGCCGTTGACCTGCGGAGCCAGCAGCGTGCCGCCCAGCTGACCGGTGCCGTTGAGCTGACCGGCCAGTTGCTCGACCATCGGCAGGAACGGCCTGGCGATCGACAGGTCCAGCCCCGCCAGGTTGAAGCTGCCGGACAGAGGTTTGTCCTTGCCCAGCGGATCGATCCGGGTGTCGAGCGTGAGCTCGCCCAGGCGACCGCCCTGGAACGTCAGCCGTGTGTCGACGCGGCGCGGGGCCAGGGTGCTGGACACGCGCAAGGCGCGGTACGGGAAGTCGACCCACTGCCCACGCTGCTGTTCGCGCACGCGCAAGGTGCCGCCGCTGGCGTCCACCTGCACCGTGCCCTTGGGGCCGCTGGCGGGGATGTCGACGTTCAGGTCCGCGTTCAACAGGCCCTGCCAGCGAAAATCGTCCGGCATCCACTGCGCCAGGCTGTCCAGCGGGAACTGCTTGAGGTGCATGCGCAGGCGCGGTTCGGGCGCCAGTCGCTGCTCGTCACCACACAGGCTGGCCGACCCCGAGCGCCAGCAATGGGCCCCGACATCGATCTGGCCGTTGCTCAGATACTGCACCCGCGCCGGGGACTGCAACTGCCAGTCCTGGCCCCCGGCCTGGATGCGCCCGCTGCCCAGGCGCCCTCGCCAGTTGCCCTGGTCGAGCTTGCCGTCGGCCCCCAGCGCCAGCTTGAGCTGCGGGCCGTCCAACGCCAGCTGCATGGCCTGCTGCACACTGTCGCCGCGGCCGGTCACCTGCAGATTGCCCAGCGCGGTCTCGCCTGCCTGAATGCCTGTGGCCTTGAGGTCCACGGTCGCGCGCTGCTTGCCGTCCAACCGCGCCTGCACATCGAGCCGCTGCAGGCGGTTCTGCTCCTGGGCCAGTTGCAGGCCGCGCAGCTCAAGATGCCCTTCGGGCGCCTGAAGCGTGCCGGCCACATCGAGCTGGCCTTTGACCTGACCTTGCAGGCGCGGCCATAGCTGGCCCAGCCGCGGCAGGTCGATGTCGACACGCCCAGCCAAGCGCTGCTCGAGGCTGCCGCTGCCCTTGATGCGGTTGTCGCCCAGCTGGATCGCCAGGTCGGCCAGCGTCCAGCGTTCACCAGCGCCACTTGCCTGCACCTTGAGCACCGCCGGCTGACCGCGCAGGCGGCCCTTGAGGTCGAGCTGCGCGGTCAGGTCGAGCCGATCACCCTGTTTCTCGCCCTGGCTGCGCAACGGTCCGCCCAGGGTGCCAGGCAGTTCGGCGACCCAGTAGGCCGGGTCGAGCTTCGATACCTGCAGGTCGACATCCCAGGCCAAGGTGTCGGCGAACCGCACCGCCACCTTGCCGGCGGCACGCCCCTGCCCGGCTACCAGCGCCAGCGAAGGCAGGCTGACCTGGGTCAGGTCGCCCTTGAACGGGCTGGCCAGGCTGAAGGCACCGGCCGGGCCGTTCAGGTCACTCTTGAACTCACCCTCGTAGGCCCCATCGCGGTAGGTCACCTGCCCGCTGAAACGGTGCAGGCTGACGGCTGGCGCCTGTTCCATGGGGTAGAGCCGCAGCCAGGGAAAGTCCAGCCAGTCGATGCGCGCGTCGGCGCTCACGCCGGAGGACCAGTCGGCGTTGGCCTGAAGCGTGAGGTGCTGCTGCTCGCCGGCCACCAGGTCGAGCCCGGACAGTTGCGCACCCTGGGCATCCACACGCCCCTTGAGCAGCAGCGGGATCGCCCCTTGCTCGGCAGGCAGGGAAGCCGCACCGGTCAAGGCGAAGCCCTTGAGCAGGTCCCCCTCGGCGTTGAGGCTCAGCTGGTCGAGGGCCAAGGTGTCGGGCAAGGCCGCGCTGGGCTTGAATGCCTTGGACTGCAAGTGCAACGAGGCAGGCAGGTGCTCGGCCAGTGCGTGAACCTGCCCGTCGAGCCGACCGTCGAAGTAGCCACTGCTGTCGGCGACCACATTGAGGCTCTGCTTCAATGGCCCGTTCACCTGGACGTCCAGCCGCCACGCGCGGCCGTCGACCTCAGGCAACCGGACCTGCCCTGCCACCTGCAACGGCCAGTCGCCAGCGGGCTTGACCAGGCCTTGCAGGTCGACGTGCAGGTCGTCGCGCTGCAGCTTGAGCGTGTCGATGCGCAGCCCGGCAGGCTCCCAGTGCGCCGCCAGTTGCAGATCCCCGAGCAGCTCACTGCCATCGAGCCGCAACTGGCCGACGCTCAGCTCGCCCAGCTCGATGTCCAGGGGCAGGTCGAGGTCGGGCAGCTGCAACGGGCCGCTGTCCGGGTCGGCCTGACTCGGCGCGAAGGCCATGTCGATGCGTTCGGCGCGCAGTGCATCGATGCACAGCGTGGCACGCAGCAGGCACGCGGGCGACCATTCGAGCAGCGGGGCCTGCAGGTCGATACGCGTTTCGCCCTGCACCCACTGCACATGGCGAGCCTGCCAGCGTCCGCCCAGGCGACCCTGGAAATCTTCGACCGTGAGCCCTGGCACCAGGCCCAACGCCCAGCGACTGCCGGCCGAGGTGCCCAGCACCAGACCCAGGGCCAGAAGGATCAGCACCAGCAGGGCCAGCACACTCAGCAACACCGGTTTTAGGAAACGCCTCACAGCTCAGGCCCCATGGAAAAGTGCAAACGAATCCCGCCGTCATCGTCCAGCGCGTGGGCCAGGTCCAGGCGCAGCGGCCCGACCGGCGAGACCCAGCGCACGCCGACGCCGACGCCGGTCTTGAGGCTGGGCAGGTCGAGGCTGTTGAAGGCGTTGCCCTGGTCGATGAACGTCGCGATGCGCCATTTGTCGGCGACCTCGTACTGGTATTCGGCGCTGGCCGCGATCATGTAGCGGCCACCGACACGGTCGCCATCGCTGTTCTCGGGCGACAGCGTCTGGTAGTCGTAGCCACGCACGCTCTGGTCGCCACCGGCGAAGAAGCGCAGCGACGGTGGCACGCTGTGGGTGTAGTCGTTGGTGAAGTTGCCGCCGAACGCCAGGCGCCCGAGCAGGCGGTGTCGGTCGGCCACGGTGGTCAGCCCCTTGAGCAGCACGTTGCCGTAAAGCAGGTCGGTGTCCGACACCAGCCCTTCTTTGGCGGCGCGAACGTCGAACTGCAGGCGGTAGCCGTTGTGCGGATCGATCTTGTTGTCGCTGCGCAGGAAGGCGTAGGTCACGCCCGGCATCAGCAGGTTGCTCAGCCCGGAGTCGTCACCCAGGCGGTACTCTTCACGCTGGTACTTGAGCGAGATCACGCGTTTCCAGCCACTGGGCAGCTTGCTGTGCCATTCCGGGCCGACCGTGAGCAGCTTGCTGAGCGTATCGGTCCCGGCGATCTCTTCGTTCTGGTAACCGCCGGCAAAGCGCAGCTTGTCGGTCAGCGGTGGGTCGAGCGGTACGTCGTACCACAGGCCCACGTTCTGCCGAGGTGCGGACAGTTCCGCCTCCCAGCCATAGCTGTGGCCTTGCGGGTTGACCCAGTGGCGCGTCCAGTTGGCCCGGCCGCGCGGCCCCACGTCCGTCGAATACCCAAGGCCAAGCCCCAGGGTGCGCGGCTTGCGGGTTTCCAGCTGGACCTGCACGGGCACTTCGTCGTTGACGGCTGCGGCAGGCGAGGCATCGACCCGCACGCCTTCGAAGTAGCCGCTGGACTGCAGGTCGTTGTTCAGTTCGGCGATCAACTGCGAATCGTAGGGCGTGCCCGGCGTGAACGAGACCATGCGCTGCAGCAGGTCCTGGTCCAGCGGCGTGTCGCCGCCAAAACGCACAGCACCGAGGCGGTAGCGAGGCCCACTCTGGTAGACCAGGGCAATGTCGGCGATGCCGGCCCGAGGGTCGACCGCCAGCCGTTGTTCGGTGAAGCGACCGCTGAAGAACCCGTAGCGCGAGGCCTGGTTCTCCAGTTGGTGCTTGGCGTTCTCGTAGTTGCCGTGGTTGAGCACCGCCCCGGAACGCAGCCCCGGGTTGTCCGGCACGCGGAAGCGATCGAACGTGCTGGCCGGGCCTTCGACCTTGATCGTGACGTGGCGCAGCCGCACCGGCTCGCCCGGCACGATCTTGATCACCAGCCGCGCCGGGGTGTCCCCGGCCGCAGGGATCACGTCGCTGTCGATCTGCGCCTGGTAATAGCCCAACGCCTGGGCCGCCTTGCGCGCCTGCTCCTCGGCACCCCGGCTGAAACGCGTCAAGGCCTCCGCGTCCCGATCGCCCAGGCTACCGATGTAGCCTTCGACGTTGGACCTGAGCGCCTTGTTGGCGGGTTTGACCTGGACACGCAACTCGCTCTGAGCGCTTGCGGCCAGACTGGTGGCCAGCAGCGCCAAGCCCCAGATGATTCTTCCTGTATGCGTCATGCCGGGCATGCTACCAGAGCTGAGTACGAGGGAAAGCCTGACATGTCTATCAGGTCAGGCTTGGGGCATCTCGACCGACGGCGGCAACGGGTGATGGAAGACCCGCTCGCGCACCGGCCCCAAGGCGACTTCGCCGACCTCCTCGTACCCCTGCTGCAGGCAGAAATCGAGGTAATGGGCATTGCCGGTCGCCAGCACGACCCCGTGCGAGCCGGTATCCTCGGCGCACCAGGCATGCACCGCCTGCAGCAGCTGCTCGCCGTAGTGCCGGCCTTGAAAGCGAGGGTCGATGCCCAGCCACGGCAGCAGGTGCACCTGCTGGCTGGCCAGGCAGCCGTTGATCGCCCATTGGTAATCCAGGTAACGCCGGGTACGGCGCAGCCCCACCCCTGACCACATCCACAGACGCCAGACCCAGCTGTCGGTGACCCCTAGACGACGCAGGGGTGGTGTAATCAGCGCGACGCCAATCAGCTCGTCGCCTACCATCAGCCCGAGCGCTGGCAGTTGCAGGTAGTAGTGCTGACGCACCCAGGCACGGATCACCGTGCGCAAACGGCGCTCGAAGCCGGGGCGATCGGCATCGAGCAGATGACCGACGGCCGGCTCGCGGCGATAGGCCTCGAACAGCAAGGCGCGGGTTTCGCGGCGATAGCCTCGGTCGAGCAGGCAGAGGCGCGCGGGTGTGGCAGTAGGTTCGGGCATGGCGGGCTGGCCTCCTGGCAGCGGCATCGTGACAGCCTTGGAGGCTCGCGCGGGGTCAATCGTTCACACCTGGCTCGGTCTGAATGACCAGGCCGAGGCGGGACAGGCCGTGGGCCGCCTGAAGCCTGCCAGCCTTCGCCGCCCGGCATCACCCTGGTGAGGCGCGCCAATGTCCGTTAGGATCGGCACCTTTTTCTCAGGATGGCCCTGCCCATGAAGATCGTCTCGTTCAACATCAATGGCCTGCGCGCCCGTCCGCACCAGCTGGCCGCGCTGATCGAGAAGCACCAGCCCGACGTCATCGGCCTGCAGGAAACCAAGGTCAGCGACGAGCAGTTTCCCTACGCCGACATCGAAGCCCTGGGCTATCACGTGCATTTTCATGGACAGAAAGGTCATTACGGCGTCGCCCTGCTCTCGCGCCAGGCGCCCCTGAGCATGCACAAGGGGTTCGCCACCGACGAGGACGACGCACAGCGACGCTTCATCTGGGGCACTTTCGCCGACGCCAATGGCCTGCCGATCACGGTCATGAACGGCTACTTCCCTCAAGGCGAAAGCCGCGACCACCCGACCAAGTTCCCGGCCAAGCAGCGCTTCTACCACGACCTGCAGCAGCTGCTGGAAAGCCAGTTCGCCCCTGATCAACCCCTGGTGGTGATGGGCGACGTTAACATCTCCCCGCAGGACTGCGACATCGGTATCGGCCCGGACAACGCCCGCCGCTGGTTGAAGACCGGCAAGTGCAGCTTCCTGCCGGAGGAGCGCGACTGGATGCAGCGGCTCAAGGACTGGGGGCTGACCGACAGCTTCCGCCACCTGCACCCTGAGGTGAACGATTGCTTCAGCTGGTTCGACTACCGCAGCCGTGGTTTCGAGGACACGCCCAAGCGCGGCCTGCGCATCGACCTGATCCTGACCTCCGACGGCCTGCTGTCACGGCTCAAGGCCGCTGGCGTGGACCTTGAGCTGCGTGGCATGGACAAGCCGTCGGACCATGCGCCGATCTGGCTGGAACTGGCCTGAGACCCGCCTGTCAGGCCACGGGGTCCAGCCATGCACGCCGTACAGCGCGTCGTTCGGCGGAGTGTGTTTTAATGCTCCGCCCATCATTTTCGATACCTCTCATCTAAGGCGGCTATGGACACGGGGACACGACTCAAGCTGGTACGCGAACGCAGCAACCTGTCGCAGCGCGAGCTGGCGCGCCGCAGCGGCCTGACCAACTCGACGATCTCGCAGATCGAGCAGAACCGGGTCAGCCCTTCGGTCAGCTCGCTGAAGAAACTGCTCGAAGGCATTCCCATGTCCCTGGCCGAGTTCTTCAGTTTCGACGAGCCCGCGCGCGAAGAGCGCTACGTGTTCCGCGCCGGCGAGCAGCCGGACCTGGGCCGCAACGGGCTGCGCATGCTGCTGGTCGGCGCCAGCGTCGAGAACCGGCAGATGCGCCTGCTGCGCGAGCTGTATGCACCCGGGGCCGATTCGGGCGAGCCGATCGTGCACACCCAGGGCGAGGAATGCGGGCTGGTCACGCGCGGCACGGTCGAGCTGTGGGTCGATGGCCAGGTCAGCGTGCTGGGGTCGGGGGATGGCTATTACATTCCGACCACCCTGCCGCACAGCTTCAAGAACATCGGCCCCGATGAAGCCGAGATCATCAGCGCCAACACCCCGGCGAACTTCTGAAACGGGCTTGACGTGGGGCGCCAGGCTCACCCGCTCGGTGCCAGCATCGCGGGCAAGCCTGCTCCCACAAGCGCCAGTCCTCACGGCCGATGCGCCTCTGAAACCAGAACCTGCGGGAGCCGGCTTGCCGGCGATGAGGCCCGCCAAGGCACTGCCCCAACAGGAGCGCTGGGCCTGATGCATTCTTGAAACCAGAACCTGTGGGAGCCGGCTTGCCGGCGATGAGGCCCGCCAAGGCACCACGGCTGGCAGGCCATCCCAAGGCGATCCTTCACGTCGAAGGCAATACCCTGATCCTCTCACTCGTTCCAACACGGCGCGTCACGATGCTGCTACCTGACCCCACCACCCCCTCGGCGTCCACCCAGCCGCACCTGACCAGCCGCGAGGTGTGCCAATGGCTGCGCGACGCCGCGCTGGGCACTGCCCGCCTGACCGTGCTGACGGCTCAGCAAAACCATGTGAGCCTTGCCATCGATGGCTGCACGCTCGTCCTGCTGAGCGATGAGCAGCGCTTGTCCTGCGTCCAGGCGCATGACCTGCTGGGCCGCCAGGGCACTGCCGAGCACTGGAGCCGCCCGGGCACCGACCCGGTCGAGCTGCTCAGCACCTGGGAACGGGCGCAGCTCGATCGCCTGCTCGACGAAGGCCGCCCTCAGGCAAACTGATGGCGCCGCTCATGCTCGAGCGCCGCTCGGAACACCTGCATCGCTGACGACACATCGCCTCCAGCCCTTCGCACCTCTCCCCACGTATTCGACCTGCCTTGACGTCCCTGTCAGGCACCTTGCCAGCGGCCAGTCCGACTTCAGGGTTGACCGCCTGCGCCATCACCTACGCCTGCTTGAAACAGACGCCACCCCTAAAATCGTTTCATATTTGAAACACCCAAATGCACGGTCGGCAAACTGTCCAAACCCTCCGGATTGGACAAAAAATAAGCAACTCAGAAAAATTGACGATTTTCTGACGCTAAAACCATCTAGTATCTTGGCGCCCTGACAGCCCTCGATTTTTCTCTCTCTATCGTCAGAAACCCCTATTTTCAGCCACTTACGACCGTTCATCGGATTCCCGACCACGATCCGTCAAATAAGTTTCACCGCCAAACCCCCGATTCAGAAGGGTTTGATGGCAAAGAGCCTTAACTCGACCCGGTGTAATCCCTGCGCAACATGCCATTCATTTGACGCAAAGCCGACAAGCTGCGCTATAAAGAATTCCACACAGTCAGTTCGCCCTTTCCTTCAACCCTTCAATGCGAGGCACGCCGACATGGACGTGAGCGTATTTGGCACCGGCTACGTCGGTCTTGTACAAGCAGCCGCCCTGGCAGACGTCGGGCATCGAGTCCTGTGCGTGGACATCGACACCCACAAGATCAACCAGTTGAGCATGGGAGTCCCACCGATCAGCGAACCTGGCCTGCCGGCCATGCTCGAGGACAACATCAAGCAGGGTCGCCTGCTGTTCAGCACCCAGGCCAGCGACGCGGTCGCCCATGCCGAGCTGATCTTCATCGCCGTCGGCACCCCGCCGGACGAAGACGGCTCGGCCGACCTGACCCACGTGCTCGAGGTCACCCGGCAGATCGCCCGCCTGATGGAGGCCGACCGCACCCTGATCTGCAAGTCCACCGTGCCGGTCGGCACCGCCGACAAGGTGCTGGCCCTGGCCCGCGACGAGCTGCAGGCGCTGGGCAAGGCGCACCTGCAGGTGCGCGTGGTCTCCAACCCGGAGTTTCTCAAGGAAGGCAGCGCCCTGGCCGACTGCCTGCGCCCGGACCGGATCATCGTCGGCACGCCGGACGAGGTGGCCCGCGCGCAGATGGCCGAGCTGTACGCGCCGTTCTGCCGCAACCACGAAAAACTGATGTTCATGGACAACCGCAGCGCCGAGCTGACCAAGTACGCGGCCAACGCCATGCTGGCCACGCGCATCAGCTTCATGAACGAGCTGGCCAACCTCAGCGAGACCCTGGGTGCCGACATCGAAGCGGTCCGCAAGGGGATCGGCTCGGACCCGCGTATCGGCTACCACTTCATCTACCCCGGCTGCGGTTTCGGCGGCTCGTGCTTCCCCAAGGACATCAAGGCGCTGCTGCATACCGCCGAGCACAGCGGCATGCCTCTGCGCCTGCTGCAAAGCGTCAGCGACGTCAACGACCGGCAGCGGCAGGTGCTGTTCGCCAAGCTCAAGCACCAGTTCGGTGGCCAGCTGGCCGGCAAGTCCATCGCGCTGTGGGGCCTGGCGTTCAAGCCCAACACCGACGACATGCGCGAAGCGCCCAGCCGCTACCTGATGGAAGCGCTGTGGGCCGAGGGCGCCAGCGTGCGGGCCTATGACCCCGAGGCGATGGACGAATGCCGACGCCTCTATGGCTACCGTGACGACCTGCACCTGTGCGCCACCCGTGACGACACCCTGCAGGATGCCGACGCCCTGGTGATCTGCACCGAGTGGAAGAACTTCAGGGTGGTCGACTTCGGCCTGCTGGCCACCAAGCTGCGCGCCAAGACCGTCATCGACGGGCGCAACCTGTACAACCCCGAGCACCTGGCCGCCCATGGCTTGAGCTATGCCGGGATCGGTCTGCGCCAGGTCGCCCCGCAAGGTGTCGCCTCGTGAAGGTCCTGGTCACCGGCGCAGCCGGTTTCATCGGCGCGCACACCACGCTGCGCCTGCTGCGCGATGGCCATGAGGTCATCGGCCTGGACAACTTCAACGACTACTACGACCCCGCGCTCAAGACCGCGCGGGTGCGCTGGATCGAGTCGCAGGTCGGCCCGTTCGCGCTGCACACGCTGGACCTGGCCGACCGCGATGGCGTAGCCCAGCTGTTCGCCGCCGAGCGCCCGGACGTGGTGGTGCACCTGGCGGCCCAGGCCGGGGTGCGCTATTCGCTGCAGAACCCCCAGGCCTACGTCGACAGCAACCTGTGCGGTTTTCTCAACGTGCTCGAAGGCTGCCGCCGCAACCCGGTGCAGCACCTGCTGTACGCCTCGTCCAGCTCGGTGTACGGCGCCAACCAGAACACGCCTTACCGCGTGCAGGACGGCGTCGACCACCCGCTGTCGCTGTATGCCGCCACCAAGAAGGCCAACGAGGCCATGGCGCACAGCTACAGCCACCTGTTCGGCATCCCGTGCAGCGGTCTGCGCTTCTTCACCGTCTATGGCCCCTGGGGCCGCCCGGACATGTCGCCGATCCACTTCGCCCGCTCGATCAGCGAAGGGTGGCCGATCCAGTTGTTCAACCAGGGCCGCCACCAGCGCGACTTTACCTACATCGACGACATCGTCGAAAGCCTGGTGCGCCTGATCCCGCGCCCTCCCGTGGCGCGGCCCGACTGGACCCCGGCCCAGCCGGACCCGGCCAGCAGCCAGGCGCCGTGGCGGTTGTTCAACATCGGCGGGCAGCGCCCGGTGGAGCTGATCGACTACGTCGCCCTGCTCGAGCATCACCTGCAACGCGACGCGGTCATCGAACTGCTGCCGCTGCAGCCTGGCGACGTCCTGGCCACCTGGGCCGATGCCAGCGCCCTGGAGCAGGTCACCGGCTTCACCCCACGGATTTCCCTGGATGAAGGGCTCGGGCGTTTCGTCGCCTGGTTTCAACAGTACTACACGCCAGGGGCCGGCCAAGATCCGGCGTTCGGCGAGCAGGCGGACCATCGGAGGCTGGCATGACCGGACAAGCGAAAAGCATGACCCTGGAAACGCTCACACACGACAAGCGCCTGGACCCGGCGCATCGCCAGCGCATCGACGCAGCCATCCACATGCAAGGCCGCGGCTGGCTGACCGGCCGTGTCGGCGGCCGTGCCTGGACCCTGTCGCGCACCAACCGCGTGCTGTCGTGCCTGGGTGCGCTGGTGCTGCTGCTGGCGATCTCGCCGCTGCTGCTGGTGCTCGCCGTGCTGGTCAAGCGCAGCAGCCCAGGCCCGGTGTTCTTCGTGCAGAAGCGCACCGGTTACCGCGGCCGCACCTTCGGCATGTTCAAGTTCCGCACCATGGTCGCCAACGCCGAGGCGTTGAAGGACTCGGTCCGCCACCTGAACAAGCACGGCGCCGACGCCATCGACTTCAAGATCGACAAGGACCCACGCGTCACCGCCATCGGCGCGCTGCTGCGCCGCACCAGCCTCGACGAGCTGCCCAACCTGCTCAACGTGGTCGCCGGTGACATGCGCCTGGTCGGCCCACGCCCGACCTCGTTCAACGCCTACCGCTACAAGGACGCGCACCTGGCCCGCCTGAGCATCTACCCGGGCATGACCGGCCTGTGGCAGATCTCCGGGCGCAGCGACATCGACTTCGACCAGCGCGTGCAGCTGGACCTGAGCTACATCCACGAACAGAGCTTGATGCTGGACCTGAAAATCCTGTTCAAGACGCCCTTCAAAGTCTTCAGCGGCCACGGAGCAAGTTGAGATGGACGGTTCTATATCCCGGCGCCTGAGCATCGCCACCCCCAGCGAGACCAACCTGACCGCCACCGTGCTCGACCTGGAACAGCGCACCTTGCTGCTGACCTCGGCCAACAGCGGTAGCGGCACCAGCACCAGCGCCCTGGCCTTCGCCAGCCAACTGGCGCTGATGAGCGCCGGCACCGTGCTGCTGATCGACACCAGCGCCGGTGTCGGCAGCCTCAGCCAGCAACTGGGCCTGGGCAAGCTGCGCGGCTTCACCGACCTGCTGTTCGACCGCGACACCCCGCCCCTGGCCCAGGATTGCGTGGTACGCCTGCCCGACCAGCCCTTCGACGTGCTGCCCGGCGGTACCTGGCTGCGTGGGCGCGAGCGCCTGGACCCGGACCGCCTGCGTGCGCTGCTGCGCCAGTTCAGCAACCAGTACCGCTTCGTGGTGATCGACGGCGAAGCCATCTACGTCAACGCCGACAGCCTGGTGATCGGCACCATGGTCGACGGCGTGATCCTGGTGGTGTGCGCCGAGCAGACCCGCCTGGAAGTCGCCCAGGCCGCCAGCCTGCGCCTGACCCAGGCCGGCGCGCGGTTGATCGGCAGCGTCTTCAACCGACGCAAGTACTACATGCCCCAGTGGCTCTACAACAACCTCTGAACCAGGCCCAGGAGACGACCATGAACTACCCGACCATCGCCCTGTGCGTGCTGGCCCTGAGCGGCTGCGCCGGTCAGCAGAGCCGCGAGATCCCGGTGCAGATCCTCACCGCCGCACCCGCCGAAGCGCAGGCTTCCGAGCTGGGTGGCCGCGAGCAGGTCCTGCGTCCGCAGGACGTGCTTGAAGTGATCTTCCACTTCCCCAACACCAGCACCGGCACCTATACCCTCCAGCCCGGCGACACGGTGGACCTGAACTTCCTCTCGGCCAGCGGCCTGAACGGCAGCCAGCTGGTGCAGCCCGACGGCAGCATCACCCTGCCCAGCACCAATTCGGCCGTGCGCGTCGCCGGCCTGACCGCCAGCCAGGCGGAAACGGTGATCCAGCAGGAGTTCCGCAACAAGCGGGTGTTCCAGAACAACCGCGACCAGGTGACCCTGCGCGTGCTCACCCCCATGAGCAGCGACGCCAACCTCAAGAGCGCCCTGAGCCACCCCGGCAGCGGCATGAGCCGCGACATCATCGTCGGCACCGATGGCCGCGCGACCTTCCCGGAAATCGGCTCGGTGCCGCTGCAAGGCCTGACCCTGGACCAGCTGCGCGATCACCTCAACCAGCGTTACGCCAGCCTGCCCGGCCGGATGACCGTCGACGTGCTGCTCAAGGCCACCGCCGCCAACGAGATCTACGTGCTCGGCGAAGTCGCCCAGCCGGGGTCGTTCCCGATCCGCCGCCCGGTCTCGGTGCTCGAAGCCCTGACCCTGGCCCGTGGCCCGACCCTCAAGGCCAAGCTCGGCTCGGTGGTGATCATGCGCCGCACCGGCAACCATGTGCAGGCCGTGCACTACGACGTCGACAAGGCCCTCGACGGCAGCGGCGCGCAGATCGCCTACCTGCAACCGGAAGACATGCTCTACGTGCCCAAGACCGCCCTGGCCAGCGCCGGCGAGCTGAGCCGCCAACTGGCCGACGTGGTGCTGTTCCAAGGCGTCAACTTCGGCTTCAGCTATCGCGCTGACAACAAGAACAGCATCGGCAATTGACCAGGGACCCGTCCATGATTACCCAACCCAAAGAGAACTACGTACACGAGTTCTTCAGGATCTTCTTCGCCAACCAGCAGTTGGTGAAGCGCATTTTCCTGGTCTTCGCCGTGTTCGCCCTGGTCCTGCCGTTCGTGCTCAGCGCGCGCTACGACATCCCCGCCCAGGTCATCGTGCAGTCCAAGAAGCTCTCGCAGAGCGACACCAGCTCGGCCCTGGGGCAGCAGGCCGACACCTTCATCCCGCCGAGCCTGGCGGACATGGAAACCGAGAGCAACATCCTGCGCTCGCCGTCACTGATCCGCGAGACCATCAGCCAGCTGCGCACCGAAGGCTACTACCAGCCTGAACCGAGCTGGCTGCGCGACCACCTGATCACGCCCGTGCGCCAGCACGTGGTGGAGCCGGTGCTAGCGCTGTTCGCCGACGAGGACGCGGTGCCACGCGACGGCGAACTCGACGGCCTGACCGACGAGGCGCTGAGCAAGCTCGACATCGCCGCCCTGCCCGGCTCGAACGTGATCTCGCTGAACTACTCGGCCAAGGATGCGCACCTGGGGACGGTGTTCCTCGGCCGCCTGCTGGAGAACTTCCTGAAGAACCGTCAGGACCTGCAGTCCAACGAGCTGCCGGAAGCCTTCTACCAGCAGAAGAAGCTGCACTACCAGACCCGTCTGGGCGAGCTGGAGACCCAGCGCCTGAACCTGCTCGAAGCGATCAGCTCGTCCGACCCGCGCGAGGAGATGACCTTCCGCCTCAACGCCATCAACACCGAGGAGCAGGCGCTCAACGCGGCCCGCGATCGCCTGCTGCAGAACCAGCAATGGCTGGACTACCTGAAGGCCAGCCGCACCGCGGCCAACTCGGCCAAGCTCGCCGACTACAGCTTCCCGTACACCTTCGTGACCACCGTCGACAACCTGGCGCTGGAAGACCGCGAGATCAAGCAGCTCGGCGAACAGCTGACCAACCAGATGACGCGCTACAGCAGTGACCTGGCCATCTTCCAGGCCGGTTCCGACCCCATGCTGCTGCAACGCGAACAGCTCAACGCCACCCGCAACCAGCTGCTCAAGGTGGTCGACAACCGTATCCGCGAGCGCACCCAGGACCTAGCGGTGACCCAGCAGGTGATCGACCAGAAGTCCGCGCGCATCGCCGAGTACACCGCACGCATCCACCAGCTGCGCGAGACCCAGAGCCAGACCCGTCAGCTCGACACCGAGATCGAAGCCCTGCACCGCGCCTTCTCGACCTACGCCCAGCGCTATGAAGAAAGCCGTGGCCAGGGCCTGCTCGACGGCAGCCAGTCCAACGCCCGTATCCTCAGCGCGCCGTACGAGCCGACCAGCGCAGCGTTTCCCAAGCCTGGGCTGATCATTCCGTTCGGCCTGCTCACCGGCCTGCTGCTGGCCATCGCCGTGGTCTACGTCAAGGAATTCTTCGACCATCGCTTCAAGCACCCTGCACAGATCGGCCAGCAACTGGGCCTGCCCGTGCTGCTGGTGATCAACGAACACACCCCGGTCCTGGCCAACCCGCACCGTCGCTGGAGCCTGCCGCGTCTGATGCACTGGGTGCGGCATTGAACGCCGCCGCGCCCAGCGCGCCGCGCACGGTCCTGCACCTGCTCAACAGCGGCGGCTTCTACGGCGCCGAGCGCATGCTGCTCGACCACTGCCAGGCCACGCCAGGACGGCACCGGGTGCTGTTCCTCGGCGCGCCGCCGGCCTTGCTGACGCGCTTTCGCCAGGCGGGCATCGAGTGCCAGAGCTGCCCGAACCTGGTCGCGCTGCTGCAACTGCTGGCGCGCGAACGGCGCCAGCGCCCGCTGCTCAACAGCCACAACTTCAAGGGGCTGCTGCTGGGCTGGGTCGGCGCCACGCTGTGGCGCCTGCCGATGGTGGTCACCCAGCACGGGTTCACCCCGCGCAGTCGCAAGCAGCGCTTCTACACCTGGCTGAGCCTGCAGCTGTGCCGGACCCGCACCGTCGACCAGGTGGTCTGTGTGGCCGACAGCATCGAGCGCCTGCACCAGCAGGCGGGCGTGGCCGCCGGCAAGCTGCGGGTGATCCGCAACGGCCTGCCCGAGCCACAGGGCGCCACGCCACGCAGCAACGGTCACGCGCACTGGCTGGCCGGCTTCGTCGGCCGCTTGAGCAGCGAGAAAGGCCCTGACCTGTTTCTCGACACGCTGATCCCGCTGTGCCAGCGCGAGCCTCGGGTGCGTGCGGTGATGCTCGGCGACGGCCCGGAACGCGCAGCCCTGCAAGCGCGCATCGATGCCGCCGGGCTGACCGAGCGCATCAGCCTGCCGGGGTTCCAGACCGACATGCGCCGCTGGATGGCGCGCCTCGATGCACTGGTGATCAGCTCGCGCACCGAGGGCACGCCGATGATCCTGCTCGAAGCCATGCAGGACGGCGTACCGGTGGTGGCGTTCGCGGTCGGCGGCGTGCCTGACGTGATTCGCCACGGGCACAGCGGGCTGCTGGCCACACCCCTGGACACCCAGGAACTGGGCCAGCAGTTGCAGGCCTTGCTGGACGACCCGGCCCAGGCCGAAGAACTGGTGGCCCGCGCCCGTCAGACCCAGCGCGAGCACTTCCACCTGCCGACCCTGGCGCGTCAGTGGGCGCAGGTGTACCAACTGGCCGCACGGGAGGCCCTGGCATGATCATCCCTCTGTCGCTGGTCGGCCTGGTGGCCCTGGTCAGCCTCGGCCTGCTGGCCAGCCCGTACCCGGCCCTGGCGCCAGGCGCGGTCCTGGGCCTGGCGGGCACCCTGCTGCTGTACCGCAAGCCGGCCTGGGGGCTGCTGGCGATCGCCGCGCTGGTCCCGCTGGAGGGCATCCTCAAGGACAAGCTGCTGTCCGGGGCCAAGCTGGTCGGCGTCGGCATGATCCTGATCCTCACCCTGCAACTGGCCGTGCGCCAACTGCCGGCCAGCCGGCTGGCCAGCAACCAGTGGCGGCTGCTGTTGCCGTTTCTGGCCTTGTACCTGCTGAGCCTGTGGACCAGCGACCTGCTGGCGATGTCGCTGGAACACCTGCGCGAAATCAGCGTGGGCCTGATCATCTTCGGCATCACCCTCTTGGTGGCGCGGGAACTGAGCCTGCCGATGCTGGCCCGGCTGGTCACCGTCACGGTGTGCGTCAGCTGCCTGTTCGCGCTGTTCATGGCCAAGTACCAGCAAGGCGGTCGCGCCTCGGCGTCGCTCGACCCGAACAACTTCGCGCTGCTGATCACCTTCGCCATGCCCTTGGCGCTGTGGCTGGCGATCAAGACCCGCTGGCTGCCGCTGCGGCTGTTCTGGATCGGTTGCTGCCTGCTGCTGCTGGCGGGCATCACCAAGACCGAATCGCGTTCGGGGCTGGTGGTGATGCTGGCGAGCCTGGGCATCCTGCTGGTGCACTACCGCGAACAGGTGGCGCGCATCCGTCCCCGGCACCTGGGCTTCGCCATGCTCGGCCTGGCCGTGCTGATCCCGGCCGGCGCGGCGCTGATGCCTGAAGGCTACGCCGCGCGAATCCAGTCGCTGATGCTGCTCAAGGGCGGCGTGAACGCCCACAAGGACGAATCCCTCGGGCGCCGTGCCTCGTACCTGCTGGTCGGCCGCTCGATGATCGCTCACAGCCCGGTGCTGGGCACCGGGCCGGGCACCTTCCCGCTGCACTACGCCCACAGTGGCTATGCCGTGGCCTTCGCCCCGAGCAACAAGGCCGCCGAATTGTACCGCGCCGCCCACAACACCTACCTGCAGGTGACCAGCGAGACCGGCGTTCCGGCCGGCCTGCTGTTCGTCGGCATGGTGCTGCTGGCCATCCGCAATTTCTGGCGGGCGCGGCGGCTCTGGCTGAACCAGGGCGAGCACGAGAAGGCCGACCTGATGACACACCTGACCATGAGCATGATGGCCATGGGCATCTTCCTGATGTTCCTGACCGCCTACAACCACAAGTACCTGTGGCTGATGCTGGCGCTGTCCAGCGTGCTGGTCCGTCAGGCCGCCGAACCTCGCCAGCAGGAGGCCTTACCGTGCAACTGATCAGCATCGTGATCCCGATGTTCAACGAAGCGCGGCACATCGTGCGTACCCTCCAGGCGGCCCGTCAGGCCGCCACGGTCGCCGGGCTGCGCTGCGAACTGGTGGTGGTGGACAACGGCTCCGACGACGAAGGCCCGCGCCTGGCGCGCCAGCACGGCGCCCGTGTGCTCAGCGTGCCCGGCCTGCCGATCGGCGCCCTGCGCAACCGCGGCGCCCAGGCCAGCCGGGGTGACTGGCTGGCGTTTCTGGATGCCGACATCGAGGTGCCAGGCGACTGGCTCCAGCGCCTGCTCGACCTGCACCGGCGCGGCGAGGGCGACGTGTTCGCCCTGGACTGCGACACGCCGCGCCAGGCACCCTGGTTCGCCTATGCCTGGCAGCGTCGCACCTTGCGTGCCGGCGCCCTGGTACAGGACAGCCACTGGTTGCCGACCCCGAACCTGTTGATGCGCCGCACCTGGTTCGAGGCGGTCGGCGGCTTCGACGAGCACCTGCGCACCGGCGAGGACAAGGACTTCACCCTGCGCCTGCATGCCGCCGGCGCTCGCCTGCGCGCCGTACGCGCGCCGGTGGTACTGCACTGGGGCTTCGAAGGCAGCTGGTCGGAATGGGTCGGCAAGGAACTGTGGCGCCAGGGCAGTCACCTGGCCTTGCTGCGCAGCCATGGCGCCAGCATGCGCCTGCTGCGCTTTCCCCTGCTGTCGCTGGGGATCTGGCTGCTCGACGCCCTGGTCCTGGCGCTGCTGTCGGCCGGCCACGTCGGCCCGGCCCTGATGCTGCTCGCGCTGGGCGCCCTGCCCGCGCTGGCCCTGAGCCTGCGTCAGAGTTTCAAGCACCGCGACCCCCTGTTCGTGCTGCAACTGTGGGGGTTGCATTGGATTCGTCTGCACCTGGCGGGCGCGGCCTTCGTGCTCAGTCTGTTCAACCGCACTGCAAGGAGGCCCGCCCGTGGCTGAACTCGTATTCTGGATGTGCCTGCTGCTCCCCGTGTACGCCTGGATCGGCTACCCCGTGCTGCTGACCCTGGCCGCGCCGTTCTTCCCTCGCCGCCGGCCGGGCCCTCTCGCGCCGCAGCGGGTCAGCGTGGTGATCGCTGCGCACAACGAAGAGCGTCACATCGTCGACAAGCTGCGCAGCGTGCTGCGTCAGGACTACCAGGCCGCCGACCTGCAGGTGGTGGTGGTCAGCGACGGTTCGACCGATGCCACCGTCCAGCTGGCGCGCAGCCTGGGCGACCCACGCGTGGAGGTGCTCGACCTGCCACGCCTGGGCAAGGCCGGCGTGCTCAATGCCGGGGTCGGTGTCAGCCGCGGCGAGCTGCTGGTCTTCACCGACGCCGACAACCAATGGGCCGACGACACCCTGGGCCTGCTGCTGGCGCCGTTCGCCGACCCTGAGGTCGGTGCCAGCGCCGGGCACATGATCATTCCGGTCGTCGGCAAGGGCCTGAGCCTGGGCGACAGCCTCTACCGGCACTACGAAGCCTGGGTGCGCAAGGTGGAGAACCGCACCGGTTGCATGGTCTCGGCCGACGGCGCGTTGCTGGCGCTGCGCCGCGCGCTGTATCAGGCAGTGCCCAAGCAGGTCAACGACGACTTCTTCATCAGCACCTGCGCGCCCGCTGCGGGCAAGCGCATCGTCTACGTTCCCGAGGCCATCGTGCTCGACCAGGGTGTGGACGAGGCCGACAAGCAGTTCCGTCGCCGCCAGCGGGTCACCGTCGGTGGCCTGCTGAGCCTGGCGGCGCGGCGCGAGCTGCTGAACCCGATGCGCCATGGCCTGTACGCCATCGCCTTGATCAGCCACAAGCTGATCCGCCGCCTGGCACCGGTGCTGTTGCTGCCGCTGCTGCTGGCCACCGTCTGGCTGGCCCTGGAGCCAGGCCTGTTCCGCTGGATGCTGGCGGCCCAGTTGCTCGGCTATGGCGTGGCGGTCCTCGGTCTGCTCGACGTGCGTCGGCGCCTGCCCAGGCCATTCCGCCTGGCGGCATTCCTGTTGGTGACCCTGGCGGGCATGAGCGTGGGGCTGTGGCAGTTCCTGCGTGGGCACAGCTACAGCCAGTGGAACCCAAACCAGAACCGTTGAGACCCGGACATGCCGCTCAAGACGTTGATCAAACAGGCCAGCGGATGGTTGTATTTCAACTCCCCGTCCGGCCGCAAGAAACTGCAGGACAACGGGGTGATCCTCATGCTGCACCGGGTGCTGCCCGACGATGCCAGTGCGGCCTTGCCGCACCGCAACGAGCTGTGCATCGGCCAGGCCACCTTTGATGGGCTGCTCGGCTGGCTGTCGCACCACTTCGAGTGCGTCAGTCTGATGGACCTGCTCCAGGGGCACGGTCGGGCTGACCGCCCGGCCCGCCCGCGGGTGGCCCTGACCTTCGACGACGGCTGGCGCGACAACGCCTCCAATGCCTTCCCGCTGTTGGTCAAGCACCAGGTGCCGGCGAGCATCTTCCTGTCCACCGACTACATCGGCAGCCGCCAGCGGTTCTGGTGGGAAAGCGTCGGCGAGACGTTGTGGGGCAGCCATGGCGAGGCGCCGCGCTATCGACTGATCGAGCAGTTGCGCCAGCTCGGCCGACCCCTGCCGGTGAACTACTTCCTGCACGCCCAGCCCACCGCGCGCAGCCTGTTGCTCGCGCGCTACCTGCAAAGCCTCAAGACCCTCAGCCCGCAGGCATTGCACCTGCTGACCGACGTCTGTCCGCCCGAGTCCCTGCCCCAGGCCATGGACTGGGACCAGGTGCGCGACATGGAAGCGTCCGGGCTGATCCGCTTCGGGCCTCACGGGGCCAGCCATGCCTTGCTGCCGCTGCTCGACGACAACGCCCTGGACGAGGAGCTCAAGCGCAGTCACGACGCCCTGCGTGCCGGCTGCCAGGCGCCGTTGCCGGTGTATTGCTACCCCAATGGCGACCACGATGCGCGCGTGCGCACCCACGTCGCCAAGCACGCTTACCCCTGGGCCTTGAGCACACGCATCGGCGTCTGCCAGGCCCACGACGACCCCCTGGCGCTGCCGCGCATCGGGGTCAGTCAGCACAATGCCAGTCGTCCAGCGTTGCTGGCCTGGCGCATCAGTCGAGGGAACCGGCCATGAGCGGTAACAGTTATGTGCGTCACCTGGTGCTGAGCGTCGGCACCAAGCTGGCGATGATCGCCCTGCGCCTGCTGCGCAACATCCTGTTGGCGCGGATCCTGGGCCCGAGCGAGCGGGGCCTGTTCGCCCTGCTCAGCTCGCTGCCGGAGATGATCAGCGCCATCACCAGCGGCGGGCTCAACAGCGCCGTCAGCTACCAGGCGGCCAAGCAGCGCTCGATGGGCCTGCTGCTCACTCAGGTGCTGGTCTACGGGTGCCTGCTGGCCCTGCTGCTGACGCTGTTCTGCGTGGCGCTGGTGCGCGAGTTCGCCACCGACCTGGAGGTCACCCTGCAACTGGGCCTGCTGGCCTGGCTGCTGCTGATCGCCGTGCCGATGACCGTGCTCAAGAGCGGCCTGCTCAACCTGCACAACGCCAGTGGCAACGTCGATGCCTTCAACGCCTTGCGGCTGACCGAGTCGCTGGCGCCGCTGCTGCTGTTCCTGGCGATGTTCTGGATGTGGGGCGGCCAGGCCCTGGAGGCCGCACTGATCAGCTGGCTGATGGGCCTGGCAGTGGTACTGGCGCTGGGGCTGTGGTGGTTGTCCCGGTCGCACTCGCTGCGCTTGCGCTGGGACCGCGTCGGCCAGCGTGAACTGTTGACCTACAGCGCACGCAGCCATCCGGACGTGATCTTCCAGCAGATCATCCTGCGTTCGGACTACCTGTTCATCGGTGCCCTGATCGGCAGCACCGCCGTGGGCCACTACGCCATGGCCAGCGCCGCCGCCGAGCTGCTGCTGATCGTGCCCGAGGCCGTCACCACACCGCTGATGAAACGCCTGCTGCAACAGGACGAGCACATGCGCAAGCTGACGCCGATCGCCCTGCGCCTGACCGGCACGGTGATGCTCGGCGCCTGCCTGAGCATGGCGCTGATCGGCAAGTGGCTGATCGTCACGCTGTTCGGCGCCGAATTCGAACCGGCCTACCCGGCCCTGCTGGCCCTGCTGCCGGGCATGTTCGCCATGTGCTACACGAGCATCCTGCGCCTGGACCTGCTGGGCAAGGACAAGCCCGGCACGGTGTCGCTGATCATGGGCACGGCCGCTGCGCTCAACCTGCTGCTCAACGTGCTCCTGATCCCGGCCTACGGCATCCTCGGTGCGGCCATCGCCACCTCGACGTGCTACCTGCTGGTGACCGGCTGGATGCTGATGGTCTACTGCCGCCTGGGCAAGGTGCCGGTGTGGCAGACCTTGATCGTGCTGCCGAGCGATTACGTGCCGCTGCGGCAGATGCTGCAAGGGCGGCCGGCATGAGGGGATGGCTGCTGGTGCTGGCCTGCCTGCTGGCCCTGCCGGTCGGTGCCCAGACGCTGACCTGGGACGGGGTGCGCGATGCCAGCCTGTACCTGGCGCCACGCCAGGCCGACACGCTGCGCATCACCTGGCGCCCGGCCTGGCAGGCCCGTGCCAACGCCGAGCAGCTGTACCTGCTCGACGGTCGCGGCCGACTGGTGGCCCAGCAGAACATCGCCGCCGACCAGCCCAGGGGCGACCTGAGCTGGCCGCTCACGCCCGACCAGGGCCCCTATCGCCTGGAAGTGCCCGGCTACAGCTTTCGCCGCTACCAGATCAGCCATGACGCGAGCACCGTGGCGCGCCTGGCGCCGGCCAAGGTGCACTTCAGCCTGGACACCCGGACCGCGCCGGTCTGGTACGCGCGGGTGACGGCCGGCCAGACGGCCGTCCTGGCCGGCAAGTACCACGGCGGTGCGCGGGCCGTGCTGGCCGAGCGCCTGAGCGACGGGCACAGCCTGCGCCTGTGGCTCAACAGCTACCCACGCTACTGGCGGTTCGACCAACTGCCGCTGCCGGTCAGCACGCAGGACGAAACCTGGCGCCTGACGGTGATCGGCGAGGGCAAGACAGCGTTCTGGCTCGACGGCAGCGACAACCTGTTCGCCCAGACCCCGGAAGCCCTGGCGCCCCAGGCCCAGCCCGCGGCGCCTGCCGACGGCGAGGTGCACCTGACCTGGCGTGGCCAGGTGCTGGGCCACACCCCGGACCTGGGTGTCGCCCTGCCCTACGAGCCCCTGCCCCCGGTGGCGCACGCGGCGCTCGATGCCCTGGCGCCGACCGCCGGCGGCTTCTACAGCCTGGTCGACATCATGGCCGAACGGCCCCACTACGAGGACCGCTGGCGCGACCTGTACCTCAAGCGCTTTGGCATCCGCCATGACATCACCCTGCTCGCCGCACGCGGTCGGGTGGCCGAACTGTCGGCCGATCGCACCACCCTGGCCGGCCTGGATGCCTGGCTGGCCGCCACGCGTGCGCGCGGCGGCGGTGGCCTGCACTACCTGGCCTTCGCCGACGAGCCGAACCTCAACTACCGCAGCTTCGAGGCGTTCGAGGCGTATTTCCAGACCCTGGCCGAGCGCGTCCAGCAGAGTCCGGGCGCACGCGAAGCCGGGGTACGCATCGCCATGCCGGCCTCCTCGCGACTGCTGGACGGCCCCTTCGTCGAGCAGGCCCAGGCACGCCGCGGCATCGACTGGGCACGTCGCCTGCTGGCGGCCCACGATGCCCAAATCGACGCGCTGGCCTGGCACGAATGGATGGTGCGTGACCTGCTGGCCACGCGGCGCTACCGGGACAGCGTCCAGCAGGCGGCCGACCTGGTCGGGCGTGACGCCCAGGGGCGCCCGCGCAAGGCGCTGCTGCTCGACCAGACCAACCTCTCCAGTGGCGCCAGCCTCAGCCCGTACGACCAGAACACCCAGTACGCGGCGCTCTGGTGGACCTCGGTGGTGATCAACGCGTCGGCCGACGGCCTGCTGGACATGCTCAACTGGTTCCACCTGGCCGACGAGCCCGGCTGGCCGAAAGGCATGCTGGCCGTGCGCCCACCGGCAGGGGTCGGCCTCAAGCCCGTGGGCCTGGTCCAGCAGTTCATCGCCCGTCACTGGCTCGACCAGGTGATGGCGCTGGACAACGATGCCTTCGAAGTCGATGCCCTGGCCATGGCCCGTGACCAACAGCGCACCGTGCTGGGCGTGAACAAGGCCGATCGCCTGCAACGGATCAGCCTGGCGGCGCTGGGATGCCCGGCCACGCGCCTGGCGTTGTTCGGCGCCGATACGCAGGTGCGCGAGGGCGCGGTGCGTTGCGAAGACGATCAACTGCAGTTCGAGTTGCCCGCACAGACGGTGTTCGCACTGTCCTGGAGCGCGCCATGACGTCTGCTAACTGCCACCTGCCAAGCGTCCCTTCGGCCGCTTCTGCTGCCCTGCCTGCCCTGCTATTCCACCGTCGAGGAGCCTTGACATGAACTTGCGACTGACTTGGTGCGACTCGCTGCATGACGCTGCGTTTCCGGCCGACGAGTACGAGCAATTGCGTCAGCGTCTGCCTGACAGCACCCCGTTCAATCACCTCGGCTGGCTGCGTGCAGCCGAAGACACCCTGCAGCCTGGGCAACGGCTGCAGGTGCTGCTGGGGTACTGGCACGAGCGCCTGTGCCTGTGCCTGCCGCTGGTGCGCGAACAGGAACCGGCGGGGCCGTTGTCGGTGCCCGTGGTGCAGCACCTGGGGCACCCGCTGAGCGACCGGATCGCCCTGCTGATCGACCTGCCACCGGCCTTGGCCGGGCAGGTACTGCAAGCGATCCGCAAGCACTTGCCTCATGCCTTGCTGCGCCTGAGCGAAGTGCCCGATGGCACACCGCACCGCAGCTGGCTGGACACCTGGGCGGCGCGCAGCTCGACCTTCGAACGGCGCCTGACCTGCCAGGTGCCGGTGCACCGGATCAGCGAGGCCGACCGCCAGGAGGTCAGCGGCGACCCGCGTTACAAGCTGCGTCGGGCGCGCAAGCGCATCAAGGCCAGCGGCGCCACCGTGCGCCGGGTGATCGCCAGCCCTGACACCATCGAGGCCCTGCTCGACGCAGTGAGCGCCGTGGAAGCCGTCAGCTGGAAGGGCGACGACGAGGTCGGCATCTTCTCCGGCCCGCAGCGTCGCCAGTGGATGTACCAGGCGTTCACCGCCCTGGCCCGTGAGGGCCTGGTCTGCCTGGTGCTGCTCGAACTCGACGGACGTTGCATCAGCTACCGTCTGGGGCTGCTCGAGCGCGGTCGGGTCTATGACTACAACCTGGCGTTCGTGCCCGAATACCGTGACCTGGGCAGTGGCCGCGTGCTGCTCGAAGAGTTCATCCACTGGGGGCTGGAGGCCGGTTGGGAGTGGGTCGACGCCTCCCGGGTCAGCCTGGCCAACTCCAGTCACCAGTTGCACGAGCGCATGACCGGCCAGGTCGACCAGTGGCGCCTGAGCTGCTACAGCTGGCGCCTCGACGGACTGCTGCTGGGCGGCGCGCTGCGCGGCTGGCGCTGGCTCAAACCGCACCTGGCGCGACGCAAGGCCGTCGCGCCGGCACCCCTCCCTTCTTCTACCCCTGCCAAGGAGCAACCGAATGCCGTCTCTGGTCATCGTCAACGCTGACGACTTCGGGCTCGACGCGCCCACCAACGCCGTCATCCTGCACGCGTTCCAGCGCGGCGTGATCAGCTCGGCCACGGCCATGGCCAACATGCCGGCCTTCGCGGCCGCCTGCGTCCTGGCACAGCAACCCGCCCTGCGCGGCCGGATCGGGCTGCATTTCAACCTGACCTACGGCCGCCCGCTGGGCCGGGCCTTGCTCGACGAGCCCCGGTTCTGCACGGCGGACGGCGAACTGGACCTGTGCGTGCGCCGCAACGCACTGCGCCTGAGCGCCCGCGAACGCGCGGCGGTGCTCGACGAGCTGCGCGCCCAATGGCAGCACTGCCTGGCACATGGGTTGGTGCCCAGCCACATCGACTCGCACCAGCACGTGCACAACCTCTGGCCGATCGGTGCCATCGTCGCCCGCTTCGCCCACGAGCAAGGCGTGCCGGTGCGCCTGGCACGTAACGTCGGCGCCAACATCGGGTTCGTCAAGCGGGCCTTCAAGACGCTGCTCAACTGGCGCCTGAAGCGCCTCTGCGGGGTGACGGCCGATCATGTCTGCACGCCGGCCGACCTCCTCTCGGGCCAGGCACCCGACCACGGGGTGCTGGAAGTGGTGGCGCACCCCACTGCCCTGGGGCACGACGACTTCGGCGACGAGTACCTGGCGCCCGAGGTGTCGCTGAGCCAGGTGCTGCTTCGTCACCTGGACGGGGTCCCGGCGCTGGGCTACGGCATGCTCGGGGCGACGCCTCGAGCCGCGCGGATGCCGTTGCGACGGCCCTGGGCACGGACAGGCAAGGCCGGGTAGCGCATAGCTACCCCGTCGCCGGGCGCGGGTTGCCGTCTGCTACGTCTCCCTCACTTCGGGAGACGCCCCATGCCCTCGCTCGACACCAACCCGCACCACGACCTCATTCGCCAGCGCCTGCCTGCCTGGAGCCGGTACGCCGGCCTGGAGCAGTGGCGCGCCGTGCTCGACAGCCACACCCCCACGCAAGGCCTGCCGGGCCAGGAGGCAGCCTGGTTCGCCAATGCCGCGCCTGACCTGCGCGAGGCGGTCGAGGCCAGCCAGGCCGCACTGCGCCACGCCGAGCAGACGCTGGCACGCAGCCTCAAGGGGCTGCAGCAGATCGAAGCCTTCGCCGAACCCCTGCTGCGCGAGCGACTGGCCCATGACCACGGCCTGACCGGTCCGCTGGACGATTATCAGTTGCTGCACGTGCAGCGCACCTGGCACTGGCAGGGCGCGCGCTACCTCAACCGCCACGAGCGCCAAGGCCTGCTGCAGGCCGCCTTGCAGAACTTCGCCGACGACGTGGTGTTCGAGGCCCCCTCGGCGCTGGCACGACGTGACGCGATCGAGGTCACGCCGATCACCGTGCATGCGTCGGTCTTCGTCAGCCCGGACCTGCCTGGCGCGTCCCTGGCGCTGCCGTCGGAGCGTTATCAGGTCACGCCCCTGCCGCTGACCGCCGCAGCCTTCGCCGAGACCTGTCGCCAGCTGGACCTGGGCGCACGCTACCAGGCGCACCTGCGGGAGGTCTTCGAGCCAGCCGAGGGCGCTGCGCGTCTTCGCACACAAAGCCTGGCCCTGCACCGGGCACGCCTGCAGGTGGCGAACGACCTGGCCTACCTGCGCCATCACCTCAGCGGTGCGGCGCATGACGAGATCGCCGGGTGGCTCGCGGGCGAGACGGCATCGGCCTGGTCGCTCAACCTGTTCGGGATTCCCGTGCACGAAGCGTTGCTGCTGCACACCGACGCTGCCGGCCTGGTGCTGTACCTGCCTGGTAATCCAGTGGCGCTGCGCTGGGTGGGCGATGCGGCCCGGCTCGGTGACGTGCTCGACACGGTCTTGAGCGATGCCGCCCAGTGTGCCGCGTTCATGGCCTACGTGCCGCATGCACGCCAGGCCGAGTTCACGCGCATCCTGGCGCAGAACCTGGGCAAGGGCCTGCCGGTGCAGCGCCTCCCCCTCGAAGGCAACCCCTTCGACTGGCTGCACGACGATCACCTGCGTCGCGTGTACGAGGAGGCGCGCGCCATTGCCGTGCCGACGGCCGATGCCGACGACGCGGCCCGCCGCCGACGCCTGGCCGCACTCGAGGAACGGGGGCTCGATCTGCTCACCCTGGCCGGGTTCTTCATTCCGGCGGTCGGCACCTGCCTGGTGGCGATCACCGCCTGGCAACTGCTCGACGAGGTGTACGAAGGCTACGAGGCCTGGCGCGTCGGTGACCGCGACCTGGCCCTGCGGCATTGCCAGGCGGTGGGACTGAACCTGCTGCTGATCGCAGGCGTGCACGCCGCAGGCACCGCGCTGCCAGCCCTGTTCAACAGCCCCTTGATGGAATCGCTGGACGAGGTGCGGCGGGCCGATGGCAGCCTGCGCCTGCGCCAACCGAACCTGGACGGCTATGCCAGCGACGCCGTGCTGCCCGAAACGCTGCAGCCCGACGCGCAGGGGCACTACCGCCAGGGCGCACGGGTCTTCGTGCGCCTCGAGGGCCAGGTGTACGAGCAGGCCTGGGACGCCCGTCTGGGCCAGTGGCGGGTGCTCAAGCCCGGTACGCCCGAGGCCTATCGCCCGGTGATGCACCACGATGGCCAGGGTGCCTGGTGGGTGGAACACGAGCGACCCTCGACCTGGTCGCCGCTGCGTCTGGTGCAACGGCTTGGGCCTTCGCGTGCGACGCTGGACAAGGCCGAGCTGCACCTGGCGAGCCAGTGCACGGGGGTCGACCCCGCCCGCCTGCGGCAGGTCTACCTGCGCGGCGAGCCGGCTCCGGCGTTGTTTCTCGACACGCTGGCGCGTCTGGCCGCTGAACGCCAGGCGCAGGCACGCCTGGCCGTGACACCCCATGCCCCATGGTCGACGCTGTTCGACGAGGCCTACCTGCCGCCCAGCCCTGCCGACGCCGCCGAGACGCGGCTGTGCCAGGCCTACCCTCGCCTCTCGCGCCCCTTGGCCCGCCGCCTGTTGAAGCGCTTGAGCGAAGCCGAACGCACGGCATGGCGCGAAGAGGGCCTCGCACCGGCGTTCTTCCTGGACGCCGCGCGTGAGGTGGACCAGGCGCTGCCGTTGACGCGCGCTCTCGAAGGCCTGTACCGGCCACGGCTGGCCAGCCCTTTCAGCGAGCAGCTGATCCTCGCCGGCCTGGAGCGCTCGCCACGCTGGCCCGAACACCTGCGCCTGGAGCTGCGTGACGCCAGCCCGGAGGGGCCGACGGTGTTCAGTGCAGGCCACCTGCAGGCCACCGACCTGCGTGTAGTGCTGCGCCTGCCGGGCGGGTACGAGCCCTGGCTGGGCGAGCGTCCCGCCCCAGGCCCGTTGCACGCCGACCTGTGCCAGGCAGTGCTCGAGGCGCTCACGCCGGCTCAACGCCAGGCCTTGGGGTGGCATGACGCCGGAGCGCTCCGCGCGGACATCGGGCAGCAAGCGGTCGCTTCGCGCGAGACACTGTCACGTCGCTTGAGCCGACCGTCCGGGGAGCGCCCGCGCGTGCGCGGCCCGCTACGGGGCGGCGCGCCGACCGACTACCCCATGGCGGCGCCGCTGCGCAGGTCGTTGCGTGAGCGGTATCGTCGTCTCTACCCGTGCGATTCCGACCATGCCTTCGAACGGCAACTGCGCGACTGGAATCGCACCCTGCGTACGCCCGAGGTCGAGTTGCGCCACCTGGAAGCGCGACTGGAGGCGCTGCGCGCAGACCTGACCCAGTGGGCTGGAGACCTGCCACGTCGCCAGCGGGCACGCCGCGCCCTGATCAATGCCTGGCGGCGCGATCTCGATACCCACCAGGCCGACGGTCAGAGCATGGTTTCCCTGAACCTGGCAGGCCTCGAGCTGGAAGACGTCGACCTGGCCTCGCTGTCGCTGCCGGATGACTTCGCCCATGTTCGCCAACTCGACCTCAGCCGCAACCGTGCCCTGACGCGCGTGCCGGACACGTTGCTGGCGCGCTTCCCGCAGTTGTATGCCTTGCGCCTGGAAGGTTGCCGGCTGGACCATCTGCCCCAGGTGACCGCCCCGGACCGGCTGGCGTGGCTGGACGTGCCGGGCAACCGCATCACCTGGAGCGCCGAGACCCAGGCCCGCCTGGACACCTACCCACACCTGCGTCTGGTGGACCTGTCCGACAACCCATTGATCGAGGCCCCCAATGTCAGCCACCACCCCTTGCTGCACAGCCTGTACCTGGTCAACTGCAGTCTGACTCAGCTTCCTGAGGGCCTGGACCGCTTGCAGGAACCCTTGATCCTGGACCTGAGCGAGAACCAGTTCACGCACCTGCCCGACGACCTCGACCTGCCCGATGACGCCGGTCGTGCCTTGCGCCTGGAAAGCGAGTGGCTGTCCAGCCGCGTCCAGGCGCAGATCGGCGACTACCACGCCCGCACCGGTGTCGACCTGCTGGTGGCCGATGCCGAGTACGAAGACCTGCTCGCCGGGATCTCGCCCGGGGACTGGCAGATCTGGGCGGACCTGCCCCTGGCCTACCGGCGTGAGCTGCGTGGGTTGACCGAGCACGCATTCTTCCTGCAACACCCCGAGCAGGCCAGTGCCGAACTGTGGCGCAGGCTGCGCCGTCTGCAGGCCGATCCGGCCCTGCGTGCCGAGGTGCTGGCGAGGCCGGCGGACCTGCTCATGCAATGGCCGATCTGAGCCGGACCGTTGCAAGCCCGACAGCTTTGCTGGAAGCTCTGAGCCTACCCTGGCGACTGGCGCGGAGCATGGCATGCGGATCATCGAAAAGAGCGGCGACCCGGTCCGCAGCCTGACGTTGGCCGAGGAAGCGCTGCTTGCGGGATTCGCCACCGGTACGCTGGGCGGGCCCAGGGTCCTGCAGGCCAACCAGTTGTTGATGAAGGTGCGCAGCGCAGGCCATTGGCTGGCCTGCGACTGCCGCGCCGATGAGTCACCCGTGCTCAACGTCACGCTCAACGGCCATACCGGTACCCTGTTTCTGAAGAACAACCCCGGCACGCCCGATCACCGGGTCGGCTGCCCTTTCACCCGGGAGGCGCGCGAGGACGCCGAGCGCACCCAGATGGCCGAGGCACCGGCGGCCTGGTTGCCGCCGGACACGCCCTTGCGGCTGATCGGCCCGTTTCAATCGGCCGCTGGCGGTAGCGCCACGGCAGGCTCGCAGACCGGCGAACGGCGTGACCCACAGCGCTTGCTGTCGCTGCTGCTGACCTGGATAGAAGCCAGTGGCCTGAACCTCTATGCCACCCACCTCAAGCGCGACCTGACCGGACAATTCGCCGAACTGCGCCGGGTCGCGGCGCGCTACCCGCTGCTCGAGCGAGTGCCGGCCAGCAACTACCTGGAAACCCGCCTGGACATGAAGCACATGATGATGCTCAAGGCCCGCTTGCGCGACGCCACGGTGTTCGGCAACGCGAGACGGCATGGCCTGCTGCTCGACTGCGTCGAAACGGTGAAGGCGCGCAAGGTGCTCACCACGCGTGACGAGGCTGGCTTCGACGTGCAGGGCCATCACCTGTTCTGGGGCGGCGCGCGCACCGCCGGCCCGCTGCTGGCCCTGGCGGTGTACTCGCCGGCGACGGCAGGCAGCCAGTATTACGAAGTGATCCATGTGGCCAGCGTACCGGTGCTGTCGCGCGGGCATCTGTTTCCGGTCTACCGCGACGAAGAGCGTGAGCCGCTCAAGGCGCTGGTGTCGCTGATCGACTGGATGGCGAGCAAAGGCGTCAAGGTGCAGATGCGCCGCCCGGTGATCGGGGCGGCGGTGATGGACGAGCTGGTGCTGACCTCCGACCGGGACCGGGTGCTGTCGGTGTCATTGCTCGAGCAGCCGATCGGCCCGGAGCCGGACAGCGAGCACTTCAAGCGTTACGCCGATTTCAAGAGCCTCGAAACGTTTCGGCGGTTCGTGGCGGGGTTCTTCATGCGAGAGCGGTGAGGCGGGGTTGGCTGTTCAAGTCGTATCGGCCTGGACGGAGGACGTGCTTTATCTTGTGGGCCTTGCAGGCCAGGCTTTTCAACGTCTTTGGCCAATACGATGTGGACTCCATCGCTGATCGGACAAAGCGGTTATTCCTGTGTGGAAGCAGCTGTCTTACAAGCGTCGTGTCGCTGAACCTGTTCGGGTCAACTGCCGCAACCAAAGGGCTGGCTTACGGCCCCTGCGGGCCCGATCGCGGCACAGGGGTGAACCTACAGGAGGACCGCAGTGCTGATTTGCCAGAACGCCGCCGTTCTCGTGTAGGAGCGGCCCCTGTGCCGCGATCGGCCCCGCAGGGGCCGTAAAATCAGCCACTCAACCCCTGCAGGCACATCCCCCACCCTCCAGAAAAACCCCTCCCACCGAATCCGCATGCACCCATACATCCGCCTGCGGATAAAGCGCCTGCATCCCGGGCAAGCCCGCTCCCACAGCGTTCATGACGCCGCCCCCTCGCCCCCTCCGAGTACCGCCCCCTACCCCAGGAACAGCCGATACGCCGGATTGTCCGTCTCGTCCCAGTACCGATACCCCATGCCCTCCAGCGCATTCGGCAGGCCGGCCTGTTCGTCCTCCGGCACCTCCAGCGCCACGAATACCCGGGCATGCGCCGCGCCGTGGTTGCGGTAGTGGAACAGGCTGATGTTCCAGCGCCTGCCCAGGCGCTCCAGGAACCCCAGCAAGGCGCCTGGCCGCTCGGGAAACTCGAAGCGCAGCACGCGTTCGGACGCCCCCGGTGCCGCATGCCCGCCCACGGTGTGGCGCACGTGCAGCTTGGCCAGTTCGTTGTCGGTCAGGTCCAGCACCTCGTACCCTTCGCCGCGCAGCGCCTCGAGCAGACGCTCGCGGGGGTCGTGCTGGGGGTGGGTCTGCACGCCGACGAACAGGCGCGCCGGCTTGCCCGATTGGCCGCGGTAGTTGAATTCGGTGACCTGGCGATTGCCCAGTGCCTGGCAGAAAGCGCGGAAACTGCCGGGACGCTCGGGCACGGTGACGGCGATGACCGCTTCGCGCTGTTCGCCCAGTTCGGCCCGCTCGGCCACGTGGCGCAGTCGATCGAAATTGATGTTGGCCCCTGAGTCGATCGCGACCAGGGTCTGTCCGCGGACCCCTTCGCGGGCCACGTAGCGCTTGATGCCGGCCACCGCGAGCGCGCCGGACGGCTCGGTGATCGAACGCGTGTCGTCATAGATGTCCTTGATCGCCGCGCACAGCTCGTCACTGCCAACGGTGATGACTTCGTCGACGAAGTGCCGGCACAGCTCGAAGCAATGCGCCCCCACCTGGGCCACGGCGACCCCGTCGGCGAACGTGCCGACCTGGGGCAGGATCACTCGCTCACCGGCGGCCAGCGCCGCCTGCAGGCAATTGGCATCGTGCGGTTCGACCCCGATGACCTTGACCTCCGGGCGCAGGTACTTGACGTAGGCGGCGATGCCCGCGATCAGTCCACCGCCACCGACCGGCACGAAGATCGCGTCCAGCGCGCCTGGCTGTTGGCGCAGGATTTCCATCGCCACGGTGCCCTGCCCGGCGATCACGTCCGGGTCGTCGAACGGCGGCACGAAGGTCGCGCCCTGCCGTTCGGCCAGGGCCAGGGCGTGGGCCAGGGCCTGGGGGAAGCTCTCGCCGTGCAGGACCACCTGCCCGCCTCGCGAACGCACGCCTTCGATCTTCAGTTCCGGGGTGGTGGTCGGCATGACGATGCAGGCCTGCAGGCCCAGGTGCCGGGCGGCCAGCGCCACGCCTTGCGCATGGTTGCCGGCGGACGCGGTGATCACGCCCCGCGCACGCTGCGCAGGGGTCAGGCGTGACAGCCGCGTATAGGCACCGCGGATCTTGAAAGAGAACGTCGGTTGCAGGTCCTCGCGCTTGAGCAGCACCTGATTGCCCAGGCGGGCCGACAACGCGGGCGCGGGGTGCAGCGGGGTCTCGATGGCGATGTCGTAGACCGGGGCGGCGAGGATGCGGCGGACCTGTTCGGACAGCAGCTGGCGAACGGGAGCGGAAGGCGGGGTGCCGAAGCAGGTCATCGATGACTCCTGGTGGTTTCGCAAGCCCGGGAGTCAGTCGAAGAACCCGCCTCCAGGGCGGGTTCGGTGCACGTGCGCGCTAGCCCGCCAATCCAATGATGGCGGTAATAATCAGGGCGAAGGCGCGGCACGGCGTGAAGGTGTTCATGGGTGGGACAGTAGCCTGTACCGCGCTCGGACGTCAACACGTTCGAACGGCCCGTTCAGGTGAGCGGGCGCCCACTGGCAGCGGGCAGGCGGATGCAGAAGCAGGCGCCGCCGAGCGCCGAGGGCAAGACGTTCAACGTCCCGCCTTGGCCTTCGATCGCTCGCCGGCTGATCGCCAGCCCCAAACCGAAGCCGCCCGTGGCGCGGTCACGGCTGCGGTCGAGGCGGTAGAACGGCTGGAAGATCCGCTCGGACTCCTGCGCTGGTACCCCGATGCCGTCGTCCTCCACCCTCAGGCAACAGGCGCCGTCGGCCTCCAGCGCCAGACTGACGCGCAGGTAGTGGTTGCAGTAGCGCATGGCATTGCGCACCAGGTTCTGCACGGCGCGGGCGGTCAGCCGTGGGTCGAGCACGAAAGGCCGCAGCTCATCGCCCAGGCACACGTCCCACTGCACGCCCCGGTTGTCCAGCTCCTCGGCGAAGGCGCCGAGCACGCTGTCGAGAAAGGCCGGCAGCTCGACCTCGACCTGCTCGCGTGCCTGCTCGGCGTCGTGCAGACGGCTGTAGGACAGCAGCTCCAGCACCAGCGCATCCAGCTCGCGCACGTGCCCGACCATCTCCAGCAGGCGCTTGCGACTGCCGGCGGGCACTTCGTCGAACAGCAGCTCCAGGCCGAAGTCCAGGCGTGCAAGGGGGGTGCGCAGCTCGTGGGACACGGCATCGAGCAGCTCGCGCTGATGGTTCATGTGCCGCTCCAGGTCGCTGGCCATGGTGTCGAACACGCTGGCCAGCTCACCGATGTTGGAGTGCCCGCCAATCCCGGTGCGGGCCGCCAATTCCCCTCGGCCCAGGCGCCGCGCGGTGTTCTTCAGTCGCTCCAGCTCGCGCCAGTGCGGCCAGACCCAGATCAGCAGGCCGCCCAGCAACACGGCGCCGATCAGCACTGTGACGCCCCAGGACAGCAGGTTGATGTCCAGCGGGTCCGGCGGCGAGTGCAGACGCACCAGCCACTGGCCGTTCAACGGCGCCAGGATGGTGTCGTAGTACCCCCACTCGCCGATGCGAACGGTGTACAGGCCCTGGTCGAGGCGCATGCGCTCGGCGTCCGACAGCGCGGCCCGGTCACGCTGGAGCAATTGCAGCCTCAAGGGCGCGAAGTCCTCGGCCAGTTGCCGTTCGACCTCGGGCCACCGGGCTTCAGGCACCTGCTTGAATTGCCTGACCACCAAGGCCTGCACACCTTTGGCCTGGTCCAGGTTGTAGGCCATGAAACGCGCCTGAAAGGCGCCGAAGATCGCGTCGGGCACCAGCAGCAAGGCCCCGGCATAGGCGACGATGATCAACAGGTACAGGCGCACCAGCAGCTTGAGCATGGTCGATCAGCACTCCCACTCGCTGCGGCTGAACAGATAGCCCTTGCCCCACACCGTCTTGATCTTGCGCGCCTCTTCGGCGTTGTCGTCGAAGCGGCGACGCAGCTTGGAGATCGCAACGTCCACCGAGCGGTCGGTGCCATTGAACTCGATGCCACGCAACTGCTGGAGAATGCGATCGCGGCTGAGCACCTCGCCGGCATGGCGGGCCAGCACCACCAACAGGTCGAACTCGCCCCGCGACAGCTCCACCGCGGCCCCGCACCACGTCACGTGACGCTCGGTCAGGTCCAGGCACAGGCCGCCGATGACGATGCGCAGGGGGTCAAGCCGTGGTTCGTGGAGGGTGCTGCGGCGCAGCAAGGTGCGCACACGTGCCAGCAGCACGCGGGGTTCGCAGGGTTTGGTCACGTAGTCGTCGGCGCCCAGCTCGAGCCCCAGCACCTGGTCGTGGCTGTCGTCCTGGGCCGTCAGCATGAGGATGGGCAGGGTCTGCGAGGCCTGGCGCAACTGGCGACACACCTGCAGGCCATCGAGCCCGGGCAGCATGAGGTCGAGAATGACCAGGTCGGGCGGGTCACGGCGCACGTCGTCCAGCACCTGGTCACCGCGTGCCAGGCAGCGGACCTGGAAGCCATTACGGTGCAGGTAACGGGCGATCAGCTCGGACAGCGCGCTGTCGTCCTCGACCAGGAGCAGAGTGGGCATGATGGCGATCACATGGCGTCGGAGGCAGGCAGAATAAAGAATCCTACAGCTGCGCCGGAGATTTCTTCACACTTTTTCACACATGACCTACAGAGGTTCACAGGCTTGATCGGTCGCGGTGACGTAGCATGGCAACGTTGCCCAGGCAGGCGGCGCACGGTCACCGACCCGCCCTTGTCTGTGCTCGTTCACGCCGCGCTGTGTGGCGTTTTGCCTGCCCCTTTTCGGACCTCTTCTATGCTGCCCTTCCCTTGCACCTTGCGCACCTGCACCTTGGCCGTGCTGGCCCTGCTGTGGCTGACCGGCTGCGACGACGCCGCCGAGCCGACGCCGCCTGCCCCGCCTGCCGAGGTACGCGTCGAAACCCTGCAGACCCAGCCGCTGGCCGTCAGCAGCGAACTCAGCGGCCGCCTGCTGGCCCCTCGGGTCGCCGAAGTGCGGGCGCGGGTGGCGGGCGTGGTCCTCGAACAGGTGTACCGCGAGGGCAGCGACGTCAAGGCCGGCGACGTGCTGTTCCGCATCGACCCGGCGCCTTTCAAGGCCGACCTCGACAGTGCCCAGGCGGCCGTTAAGCGCGCCGAGGCGACGCGCTACCAGGCGCGTCTGCAGGCGCGCCGCTATGCCGAGCTGAGCGACATCGAGGCGATCAGCCGGCAGGAATACGACAATGCCCGCGCCACCCTGATGCAGGCCGACGCCGCCGTGGCTGAAGCCCAGGCCGCGCGGGAGCGGGCCCGACTGAACCTGGGCTACGCCACCGTCACCGCACCGATCGCCGGGCGCATCGGTCGCGCCCAGGTCACCGAAGGTGCACTGGTCGGCCAAGGCGAGACCACGCCCCTGGCGACCATCCAGCAGCTCGACCCGATCCACGCCGACGTCACCCAGTCGATCGGCGAGCTGACCGCGCTGCGCCAGGCCCTGCGCGCCGGCGAGCTGCGACAGGCAGGCCAGGCGGCCGCCACGGTCACGCTGGTGCAGCCCGATGGCAGCGTCTATCCGCACAGCGGCACGCTGCTGTTCACCGACCTGCGGGTCGACCCGAGCACCCAGCAGGTGACCCTGCGCAGCGCATTCCCCAACCCGGATCTGGACCTGCTGCCCGGCGGCTACGTGCGTGTGCGCCTGGCTCAGGCGGTACAACCCCAGGGCCTGAGCGTGGCGCAGCGTGCGATCCTGCGCGACAGCGCCGGCGTGCCGAAAGTGCTGGTAGTGGGCGCCGATGACCAGGTCAGCGAACGCACCCTGGTGCTCGGCAGTGCCCAGGGCGATCGCTGGGTGGTGCTCGAGGGTCTGAAAGCCGGCGACCGCGTGGTGGTCGAGGGCCTGCAGCACGTCAAACCCGGCGACCCGGTCAAGGTCGCCAGCGAACCGACCGCGTCGGCGTCCGCCGCCACCGCGCCGTGAGGGCCTGAACCATGCCGCATTTCTTCATCGACCGCCCGGTCTTCGCCTGGGTGGTGGCGCTGTTCATCCTGTTGGCCGGCGCGCTGGCCCTGCCGCAGTTGCCCGTGGCCCAGTATCCCGATGTGGCACCACCGCAGATCGAGATCTACGCCGTCTACCCAGGCGCCTCGGCGGCGACCCTGGACGAAAGCGTGGTCAGCCTGATCGAGCAGGAGCTCAACGGCGCCGACCACCTGCTGTACTTCGAATCGCAGAGCAGCCTGGGCAGTGCCACCCTCAAGGTCAGCTTCGCGCCCGGCACCAACCCCGACCTGGCCCAGGTCGACGTGCAGAACCGCCTCAAGGTGGTCGAGTCACGCCTGCCTCGCCCGGTGACCCAGCAAGGCCTGCAGGTGGAGAAAGTCTCCACGGGCTTCCTGTTGCTGGCGACCCTGACCTCCGAGGACGGCCGCCTGGACGAGATCGCCTTGAGCGACTACCTGGCGCGCAACGTGATGAACGAGGTCCGCCGCCTGGAGGGGGTCGGCAAGGCGCAGTTGTACGGCTCGGAGCGGGCCATGCGGGTGTGGATCGACCCGCGCAAGCTGATCGGCCTGGGCCTGACGCCCACCGACGTGGTCGATGCCATCACCGCGCAGAACGCCCAGGTGGCACCAGGCAGCATCGGCGATCTGCCAGGGCGTGCAACCCAGGAAATCACCGCCAACGTCATCGTCAAGGGGCAACTGAGCGATCCGGCCGAGTTCGCTGCGATCGTCCTGCGGGCCAGCCCCGATGGCGCGGTGGTGACCATTGGCGATGTCGCCCGTGTCGAGATCGGCGCCCAGGAATACCAGTACGGCACACGCCTGAACGGCAAGCCGTCCAGCGCCTTCGCGGTGCAGCTGTCACCCGGCGCCAATGCCATGCAGACTGCAACGCGGGTGCGCGAGACCCTGGAGCAGCTGTCGCACCAGTTCCCGGCTGGCGTGAAGTACGACATTCCCTACGACACCTCGCCCTTCGTCAAGGCCTCGATCAAGCAGGTGATCATGACCCTGTTCGAGGCCATGGTGCTGGTGTTCGCGGTGATGTACCTGTTCCTGCAGAACCTGCGCTACACGCTCATCCCCACCCTGGTGGTGCCGGTGGCCCTGGCAGGCACCTTCGCCTTGATGCTGGCGCTGGGGTTCTCGATCAACGTGCTGACGCTGTTCGGCATGGTCCTGGCCATCGGCATCCTGGTCGATGACGCCATCGTGGTGGTGGAGAACGTCGAGCGCATCATGGCCGAGGAAGGCCTCGGTCCACGGGAGGCGACGCGCAAGGCCATGGGCCAGATCAGCGGGGCGATCATCGGCATCACCCTGGTACTGGTGGCGGTGTTCCTGCCGATGGCCTTCATGAAGGGCTCGGTGGGGATCATCTACCAGCAGTTCTCGGTGTCCATGGCGGTGTCGATCCTGTTCTCGGCCTTTTTGGCCCTGAGCCTCACACCGGCGTTGTGCGCGACTCTGCTCAAGCCGCTCCCTGCCGGGGGGCATGGCCGGCGCGGCGGCCTGTTCGGTGCCTTCAACCGTGGCTTCGAGCGCATGAGCGGCGGCTACCAGCGCTGGGTCGGCCAGGCGCTGGCGCGCAGCGGTCGCTACCTGCTGCTGTACGGTGTGCTGCTCGGGGTTCTGGGGTATGGCTTCAGCCAGTTGCCCAGTGCCTTCCTGCCGACCGAAGACCAGGGCTACACCATCACCGACATCCAACTGCCGCCGGGCGCGAGCCGCATGCGCACCGAGCAGGTGGCGGCACAGATCGAGGCGCACAACGCAGGCGAGCCAGGCGTGGGCAACACCACGCTGATCCTGGGCTTCAGCTTCTCCGGCAGCGGTCAGAACGCCGCGCTGGCGTTCACCACGCTCAAGGACTGGGCCGAGCGCAGCGCGGCGGATGGCGCCCAGGCCATCGCCGATCGCGCCAACCAGGCGTTCGGCCAGCTGAAGGATGCAGTGGCGTTCTCGGTACTGCCGCCGCCGATCGACGGGCTGGGCGAATCGGGCGGTTTCGAGTTCCGCCTGCAGGACCGCGGCGGGCTGGGTTACTCAGGGCTGATGCAGGCGCGCGACCGCTTGCTGGCACAGGCCAAGGACAGCGCGCTGCTGACCAACGTGCGCGAGGCGTCGCTGGCCGAGAGCCCGCAGGTCGAGCTGGAGATCGACCGTCGGCAGGCCAACGCCTTGGGCATCGCCTTTAGCGACATCGGTGCGGTGCTCGACACGGCCGTCGGTTCGACCTACGTCAACGACTTTCCCAACCAGGGCCGCATGCAGCGGGTGGTGGTGCAGGCCGAGGGCGACCAGCGCAGCCAGGTCGAGGACCTGCTGAAGATCCACGTGCGCAACGCCAGCGGCCAGATGGTGCCCTTGGCCGCGTTCGTCCAGGCGCGCTGGGTCAGTGGGCCGGTGCAACTGACCCGCTACAACGGCTATCCGGCCGTGTCGATTTCCGGCGAACCGGTAGCGGGCGTGAGCTCCGGGCAGGCCATGGCCGAAGTCGAGCGCCTGGTGGCCACGCTGCCGGCGGGCGTCGGTTTGGAATGGACCGGACTGTCGCTGCAGGAGCGGCTGTCCGGCAACCAGGCGCCGCTGCTGATGGCGCTGTCGCTGCTGGTGGTGTTCCTGTGCCTGGCGGCGCTGTACGAGAGCTGGTCGATCCCGACGGCGGTCCTGCTGGTGGTCCCGCTCGGGATCCTCGGCGCGATGCTGGCGGTCAGCCTGCGCGGGTTGCCCAACGACGTGTTCTTCAAGGTCGGCCTGATCACCTTGATCGGCCTGTCGGCGAAGAACGCCATCCTGATCATCGAGTTCGCCAAGCACCTGCTCGACCAGGGGCACAGCCCGGTCGATGCGGCGCTGCAGGCAGCCCGCCTGCGCCTGCGGCCGATCGTGATGACCTCGCTGGCCTTCATCCTCGGCGTGGTGCCCCTGGCCATCGCCAGCGGCGCAGGCTCGGCCAGCCAGCAGGCGATCGGCACCGGCGTGATCGGCGGCATGCTCAGCGCCACCCTGGCGGTGGTCTTCGTGCCGGTGTTCTTCGTGGTGGTGACGCGCCTGGCACGGCGCCGCCGTCCCGTCGCCACGCCTCCGGTGGCGCCGCCCGACGCGCGCTGATCTGGACAAGTCGGGCCTGGCATGGGAGGGTCTGGAGAGTCTTTGCCAGGAAGCCATCCCATGCCTGCCCCGTTGCCGCGTTATTCAGTGCTCATCCTGGCCGGGGGTCGCGGGCAGCGCATGGGTGGGCGCGACAAAGGGCTGGTGCGCTGGCAGGGCGAGCCGCTGGTGGCGCACCTGCACCGCGTGGTACGCCCGCTGACCGATGACCTGGTGATTTCCTGCAACCGCAACGCAGCCCACTATGCCCGTTATGCCGACCGCTGCGTGGCCGATTCCGAGACCGACTTCCCCGGTCCGCTGGCGGGGGTCATCGCCGGGCTCACTGCTGCGCGCCACGCCTGGGTGGTCCTGCTGGCGTGCGACGCACCGCGCGTGGACCGTGCCCTCGTCGAAGCCCTGATTCAGCTGGCCGTGACGCACGATCAGCCGGCCATGGTGCGCCAGGGCGGGTATTGGCAACCGATGTTCAGTGTATTGCCGCGTACGCTGCTGCCCTTCCTGGAGCACGCGTGGGCGGACGGCGAGCGCAGCCTGCAACGGATCCTGCGACAGATGCCCTTGCAGGCGCTGGAGTGTGCCGAGGACGATGCGCGGCTGGACAACTTCAACAGCCCGGCGTGGTTGTAAGACATCGCGGCGCAGGCCGGGCTTGTCGCTGAACCTGTTCGGGTCAACTGCCGCAACCGAAGGGCTGGCTTTGCGGCCCCTGCGGGCCCGATCGCGGCACAGGGGCCGCTCCTACAGGAGGACCGCAGTGCTGATTTGCCAGGACGCCGCCGTTCTCGTGGAGCGGCCCCAGCCGGGGCGCCGGACCGGCCGCGATCGGCCCCGCAGGGGCCGTAAAATCAGCCACTCAACCCCTCCAGGCACAACGATCGCGAGCAAGCCCCCACAAGAAGAACCGGGTTTGCCTGTATCAGGCCGGTGAGCCTATGGATGCAGCAGTGACCCTGTCTTGAGGCTTTTTCCAGAGACGTTGAAAGGCCTGGTCCTCCGGCCCCATGAGATCAGCCATTTCATGGGCCACGCCAAGCTGAACACGCCCGCTCGACCCACCAGCGCGCTCACCCTGCACGCATCACCCCTTGCCCCACCTTCTCCAGCAGCTCCCCGATCTGGAACGGTTTGATCAGCATGTCCATGCCCTCGCCCAGAAACGCCTGGCGATCCAGTGCGGTCTCGGCGTACCCGGTCATGAACAAGACCGGTAACGCCGGCCGTAGCGCACGGGCACGATCGGCCAGTTCCCGGCCGTTCAGCCCCGGCAGACCGACGTCGGTGAGCAGCAGCTCGATGCTGCCGTCGGCCTCCAGGTACGCCAACGCCTGGGCCGCGCTTTCGGCCAAGGTGCAGCGGTAACCGGCATCACGCAGCACTTCGGCCACCGACAGCCGCACCGAGGCCATGTCCTCGACGATCAGCACATGCTCGCCCGCGCCTTGGCGATCGGGCAGCGGCTCAGGCTGCACACCGACGGCAGGCTGAGCACTGGCCGGCAGCATCAGCATCACCTCGGTGCCACGGCCGATGGCACTGCGAATGGCCACATGACCGCCGGATTGGCGAGCGAACCCGTAGATGGTCGACAGCCCCAGGCCCGTTCCCTGCCCCAGGGGCTTGGTGGTGAAGAACGGATCGAACACCTTGTCCAGCACGCCTGGGTCGATCCCGGTGCCGTCATCGCGCACGGTCACCGTGACGTAGCTGCCATCCACCAGGTTCGGGTCGCCGAGGGCGCGGGTGGTCGCGGTTTCCACCCAGATTCGCCCGCCCCGGGGCAAGGCATCACGCGCGTTGATGACCAGGTTGAGCACCGCGCTTTCCAGCTGCACCGGGTCGACCAGGGCCACCACCGGTTGGGCGCTCAGGTGCAGCCTGAGGTCGATGCGTTCACCGATGGTGCGCCCCAGCAGCTCTTCGAGCGACTGCACGCGTTCGTTGACGTCCACCGCCCGGGTGTCGAGCGGCTGCTGGCGGGCGAACGCCAGCAGACGGTGCGTCAGGGCTGCGGCGCTCATGGCGGAGTTGAGCGCCGCCTCGGTGTACATCGGGACGCGCTCGCTGCGGCCATCGGCCAGGCGTTTGCGGATCAGCTCCAGGCTGGTGATGATGCCGGTGAGCAGGTTGTTGAAGTCGTGGGCGATGCCGCCGGTCAGCCGCCCCAGCCCGTCCATCTTCTGCAGCTGCAGCAACTGCGCTTCGGTCCGGGCCCGCTCGGCCACTTCATGGGCCAGCTGGGTGGTGGCGTCGTCGAGTCGGGCCAGGTGCGAACGCTCGCGGTGGCGGTGCTCGGTGACGTCCTCGATGAACGCCAGGCTCAGGCCCTGCTCGCGGTACGGCGACAATTGCCATTCGGCGTCACGCTGCTCGCCCTTCACGTTCATCACCAGGGTGCCTTTCCAGCGTGTCCCGTGCAGCAGGTGCTCGCGCAATGCCTCCAGCGTGGCCTCCTGACCCGGTGCGAAGCAGGCCTCGAGCCGCTCTCGGCCGTGGTTGTCCTGGATCATGCCGGCGAACGCCTCGTTGCACTCGTGGACCTTGAAGTCGGCATCGAGCACGGCGATCGGTGCCGAGACGTGGGTGAAGATCTCGCGAAAGCGCGCCTCGCTCTCACGCAGCGCACGCTCGGTATCGCGGACCCGCAACAGCGTGCGCAAGGTCGCCAGCAGCACGTCCGTGTCCACCGGGTGCACCAGGTAGGCGTCGGCACCAGCGTTCAGGCCGGTGATGATGTCGCCGGTCATGATCGAGGCGGCCGACACGTGGATCACCGGCAGCAGCGCGGTACGGCTGTCGGCGCGCAGGCGGCGGACGATGTCGAAGCCGCTCATGTCCGGCAGGTTGACGTCGAGGATCAGCGCATCGATCGGCTGGCTGTCGAGCAGCGCCAGGCCCTCGGTGCCCGTGGCCGCCTCGAGGATGCGGTAGCCGTGCTGGTCCAGCCGACGACGCAAGGCGTAGCGGGTGGCGGCGTTGTCATCGACGATCAGCAGGCGAACGTCAGAGCCCATCGGCACTCTCCTGGGCCAGTGCCAACGGGATGATCACCGAGAAGGTCGAGCCGACCCCTGGCACACTTTCGACCCTGACGCTGCCCCCGAGCAGCGCGGCGAACTGCTTGCACAACGACAACCCCAGGCCCGTGCCGCGCAGCTTCTTCTGCAAGGGCGAGTCGACCTGGGCGAAGTCCTCGAACACGGTGCCATGCAGCTCCTGGGCAATACCGATGCCCGTGTCGCTGACCGCGAAACGCACGCGGTCGACGCCTTCGAGCTGGGCCGAGATGCGGACCTCGCCACGCAAGGTGAACTTGACCGCATTGGAAATGAAGTTGCGCAGGATCTGCGCCAGCTTCTTGTCATCGGTGTACAGGCGCGGCAGGCCTACCGGTTCTTCGAAGATCAGGTCGACCGCCGTGGTGTCGACGATCGGCCGGAACATGCCGCGCAAGGCGGCGAACAGGTCGAGCATGTCGAACCAGGCTGGCGAGATGGTGATGCGCCCTGCTTCGATCTTGGCCAGGTCGAGCAGGTCGTCGACCATGTCGCTGAGTTCGCGCGACGCATTGCTGATGAAGGCCACCTGCTTGTGCTGCTCGGGGCTCAAGGGCCCGTCCAGCTCGTCGGCCAGCAAGCTGGTGATGCTCAGGATCGAGCCCAGCGGCGTGCGGAACTCATGGCTCATGTAGGACAGAAAGCGGCTCTTGAGGTCCGACGCCTGACGCAGTTGCTCGGCCTGGGTGTCCAGCTCGGCATAGAGCGCCAGCACGCCCTGGTTGGTTTCGTCGAGTTCGGCGCGCAGGGCTTCGTTCTCGACCTGCAGGCGCTGGTTCAGCAGCGCCTGTTCGGTGGCGTTCGCGCAGGGCTCAGCCATGGGGGCTCTCCAGGTCGATGACCACGACCGTCACATCGTCCCGCCCTCGGCAGAAGTCGCGGTGCAACACGGCAGCGATCACGGCCGGATGGCAATGCACCAGGCCAGGGTAGTCGTTGAGGTTCCAGCGCGACTGCAAGCCGTCGCTGTGCAGGATCAGCCAGCGTGCGCTGGGCTCAGCGTAGTCGAACACCTGCACCTTGCGGTAGTGCCCGCCGACGATGCCCGGGTGCGAGGCCAGCCCCTGCGCACGGGTGCCTTCGACCAGGCTGGCACTGATGTTGCCGATGCCGGCGAAACTGAAATGACGGCGTGCCCGTTCGTAGCGTGCCAAGGCCACTGCGCCGCCACGAGTGCCGAGCATGGCCTGGTGCATCGCCGCGATGGCGCCCTGCAGGTCGGCGAACGGCGTCGCCTCGAACACGGCGGCACCAGCGTGCGCCGCCGCCTCGGCGTCCTCGCCATGGCCCAGTCCATCGATCACCAGCGCGGCAACGCCCTGCTCGGTCATCGCCAGCGCCCAGGTATCGCCACAGGCCGGGTCGTCGTGCAACGAATGCTGGCTGACGCCGAAGCGCAGGTCCACGCAGGTGCCGGCGCGAGGGTACAGCCGCGCCAGCACCACGGTGCCGCGGGCGTCGCTGTAGTGGTCGCAGACCTGCGTCAAGCGCGAGATGCTGCCCAGGCCCAGGCCTTGGGTGCCACAGGTGGAATAGCCATCGGCCATGCACAGGTCGGCATCGAAGCCCTGCCCCCGGTCGATGGCCAGCAGCTCGAGGCCGTTGCCTGAGGGCCCAGGCAGCGTGCGCACATGCAGCACGCCCTGGCCTGCATGCTTGATCAGGTTGGTGGCCAGCTCGGTGGCGACCAGCGCCGCGCGGCCGGCGTTCACCTCGTCGAAGCCCTGCTGCTCGGCCAGACGCTGGACACTGCGCCGGGCATGGCCGACCTGGCTGTCGTCATCGATGGGCAGCACCTGGGTCAGTGAAGCCGAAATGATCATGTCCATCGGGTGATCGTGATCCGGGTGCCTTTGCCGGGCGTGGTGTCGAGCTCGAACTCATCGACCAGACGACGCGCGCCGGTCAGGCCCAGGCCCATGCCATTGCCCGAGGTCCAGCCATCGGTCAGGGCCAGCTTGAGGTCGGGGATGCCGGGGCCTTCGTCGCGAAAGAGCAGCCGGACACCGACCTGCACGCCGTCTTCCAGCACGCTCCAGTCCATGTCCCCGCCCCCACCATAGACGACCGTGTTGCGGGCCAGCTCACTGACGGCCGTCACCAGTTTGGTGAGATCGACCAGGCGCATGCCGGCCTCGCTGGCCAGCTTGCGCACCAGTTGCCGGGCCAGTACCACGTCCTGCTCGAGACGCACCGGTAGCGTCCCGCTGTCACGCAGCCTCATCGCGCATTCACGCGCAGGCGCAGTTGCGCCATGCCGCGCTCGACGTTCAGCGCCGTGCTCACGCCCGGCAAGGTCAGGCCCAGTTCGACCAGGGTGATGGCCACTGCCGGCTGCATGCCGACCACCATCGTCTCGGCGTCCATGATGCGTGCCAACGCGGAAATGTTGGCGATCATCCGGCCGATGAACGAGTCGACCATGTCCAGCGCCGAGATGTCGATCAACACGCCACGCGCGCTGGTCTGGCTGATACGTTCGCTCAAGTCGTCCTGCAAGCGCAGCGCCAGTTGGTCATACATGTCGACCTGGATGGTCACCAGCAGGAACTCGCCCATCTGCAAGATCGGGATGCGCTCCATGTCCTTACGCTCGCTTGCCGATGTCGACACCCAGGCGGCTGAGCGCCAGCTTCAGGGCATCGGCCAGGCTGGCCTTGGTGGTCAACGCGCCGAGGTCCAGGCCCAGGTGCACGATGGTCTGGGCGATCTGCGGCCGCACGCCGCTGATGATCGCGTCGGCGCCCATCAGGCGAATGGCCGTGACGGTCTTGAGCAGATGCTGGGCGACCAGGGTATCGACCGTGGGCACACCGGTGATGTCGATGATGGCGATTTCCGCCCCGGTGTCGACGATGCGCTGGAGCAGCGACTCCATCACGGTCTGGCTGCGCTGCGAATCGAGGGTGCCGATCAAGGGCAAGGCGAGCACGCCGTCCCAGAGCTTGACGACTGGCGTCGAGAGTTCGAGCAGTTCTTCCTGCTGGCGCTTGATCACGCCTTCGCGGGACTTCTGGTAAGTGCGCAGGGTATGCAGGCCCAGGCTGTCGAGCAGTTCCGAGACGCTCAGCAGTTGCGTGGTCAGCTCGGCAGGTTGCTCGCGCAAGGTCTGTTGCAGCAGGCGGAACAGCGGGCCTTTCAAGGCAAAGAGGAACGAGGCCGTCTGGTGCGAGTCATGGCCCTGCTGCGCACGGGAGGTCGACAGCTTGTCGAGGAACCGACGGGTCTGCTCCCAGTGGGCGCCACCGATGTCGGCATCACCGCTCAGGCCTTCGAGCAGCAGTTGCAGAAACTCGGTGGTCTGCTGACGGATGTCGTGCTCCCTGAGATTGCGGGTCGCACCGCGGGTCTCGAGGTCGGCAACCCACTCGCTCAGTAGTTGCGCTTGATGCTGCTTGAGGGTGTGCAACGTGCTGTCGTGCAGTACTGCCATGGTGCGCTCCTGAAGGGTGATGCGGCCCGTGCCGAGGGGGCATGGGCCAACGTGCTGACAGTGACCACCGCGCCACGGGATAGTTGTGCGCGCGGATGAATAATTGCATCGAGCCATCTTACAGGAAGCCGCCATGGCTTGCCGCTGCGCGCGAACCCATGTCATACCTGTGCGGTCCACCGTTTCACGCGACCGTTTCACGCGACCTCTTTCGATCACAGGAGACCGACTGCATGAGCGACACCGACTACGTCCCCCCGCGCGTCTGGACCGAGCCTTCTTCGCCCGAGGGCAAGTTCGCCAGCACCAACCGCGCCGTGGCAGGCCCGACCCATGACAAGACGCTGCCGACCGGCGAGCACCCGTTGCAGCTGTACTCCCTGGCCACCCCCAACGGGGTTAAGGTCACCATCGCCCTGGAAGAACTGCTGGCCCTGGGGCACGCCGACGCCGAATACGATGCCTGGCTCATTCGTATCGGCGAGGGCGACCAATTCTCCAGTGGTTTCGTCGGCGTGAACCCGAACTCCAAGATCCCGGCCTTGCTCGACCGCAGTGTCGAGCCGCCGGTGCGGGTGTTCGAATCCGGCTCGATCCTGCTGTACCTGGCTGAAAAATTCGGTGCGCTGCTGCCCCGTGAACACGCGGCCCGTACCGAAACCTTGAACTGGCTGTTCTGGCAGATGGGGTCGGCGCCCTACCTGGGCGGCGGCTTCGGGCATTTCTACGTCTACGCGCCGCAGAAGATCCAGTACGCCATCGATCGCTTCAGCATGGAGGCCAAGCGGCAGCTGGACGTGCTGGAGCGTCGACTGGCTGAAAGCGCCTACCTGGGCGGTGACGACTACAGCATCGCCGACATCGCGGTCTGGCCCTGGTACGGGCAGCTGGTGCTGGGCAACCTGTACGGCGCGGCCACGTTCCTGTCGGTGCAGGAGTACCCGAACGTGCAGCGCTGGGCCAAGACGATCGCCGAACGTCCGGCGGTCAAGCGCGGCACACGGGTGAACCGGGTGTGGGGCGAGGAAGGCAGCCAGGTGCCGGAGCGGCATTCGGCGGCGGACCTGGACTGACAGGGAGGAAACACGCCCAGGGCGCCGTGGGAGACGCCAGTATCGTCGCCACGTGTGCCCCCGGCAGTGCCAATGTGTAGAAGCGGGCTCGGGCCCTATCGCTGGCAAGCCAGCTCCTACTGGCCCTCATTCCAAGCAACCGCCAGACGTTGGCCTACTGACTGGCCCACCCCGTGGGGGCGGGCCTGCCCGTCTTTTCTCAACCTACCAGGTGCAGGTAATGCATGTGCCGTTCGAAGTGGTCGAGGATGTCGCCAATGACCTCGTCCTTCGACCAGCCCATCACATCGTGGTCCTGCCCCCCTTCACGCAAATGCACTTCGGCACGGAAGTACTTGCGCTCTTCGTTCGGCGTGTCGCTCATCACGAAGCTGGGCATGGCGTAGGCATGAGGACGAATCTCGTAGAGGAACGGGTCGTCCGTCGGGCCGACCTTGAGGATCACGCTGCCCTCCTCGCCTTCGTCCACGCTGCACTCGTACCCCTGGCGGCGCCACTCCTCGGCCACCGACTCGCAGGCAGGGCGACCCACTTCGGCGATGAAACGCTGCACGTGCGAACGGCGAGGGAACATGGCCAGGGTCCGCAAGCGGCGTTGCCAGTTGCTGGCATTGCGCGAGGCCGTCGGTGAGATGGCCAGGGCCTGGTGACGCAGACCGCGCTTGGTGGCATCGAGCTTGAGCGCCTTGAGCAGGCCGCGCATGCTGAACAGCAGTGCGATGGTGAAGGGCAAGGCACTGGCGATGGTGGCGGCCTGTAGCGCTTTGAGGCCGTCGGCCAGCAACAGCGCGATAGCCACCAGGCCCATGCTCGACGCCCAGAAGATGCGCTGACGGACTGGCGTGTTGCCCTGCCCGTTGGATGCCAGCATGTCGACCACCATGGCCCCGGAGTCGGCTGAAGTGACGAAGAACACCACGACCATGACGATGGCCAACGTGCTGATGACGGACGCGAACGGGAAGTGCTCGAGGAAGGCGAACAACGCCAGTGACGTGTCGGTATCCACCGCCTGCGCCAGGTCGGTCAGCCCCTGATCGAGGATCATGTGGATCGCGGTGTTACCGAACACGGTCATCCACAACAGGGTGAAACCGCTGGGTACCAGCAGCACACCGGTCACGAACTCGCGGATGGTGCGACCCCGCGAAATCCGCGCGATGAACAGCCCCACGAACGGTGACCACGCCAGCCACCAGCCCCAGTAGAACAGCGTCCAGCCACCGATCCAGTCGCTTGGCTGATAGGCGTAGAGGTTCAGGGTGCGGCTGACGATCTCGCTCAGGTAGCCCCCGGTGTTCTGCACGAACGTCTGCAGGATCAGCACGGTCGGGCCGAGCACGATCACCATCAGCATCAGCAGTACCGCCAACCCCAGGTTCAGCTCGGACAACCGGCGCACGCCCTTGTCCAGGCCGGACACCACCGACAGGGTTGCCAGGAACGTGGTGCCGATGATCAAGGCGATCTGGATCGGGATCGATACCGGTAGCCCGAACAGGGCGTTGAGCCCGGTGTTGATCTGCGCGACGCCGAAGCCGAGTGAAGTGGCCACCCCCAGCACCGTGCCGATGATCGCAAAGATGTCCACGGCGTGGCCGATCGGCCCGTAGATACGCTCCCCGATCAAGGGGTAGAGCGCCGAACGCAAGGTCAGCGGCAGCCCATGACGGTAGCTGAAATACCCCAGGATCAGCGCCACGATGGCGTAGATCGCCCAGGCATGCAGGCCCCAATGGAAGAAGGTGATGCGCATGGCCTCGCCTGCCGCCTGGATCGTTCCACCGTCGCCATAAGGAGGCTTGGCGAAATGCATCACCGGCTCGGCAACACCGAAGAACATCAAACCGATGCCCATGCCGGCCGAGAACAGCATGGCGAACCAGGTGGTGCTGCTGTAGTCGGGCGTGCTGTGGTCAGGCCCGAGCTTGATGTCGCCGTAGCGGCTGACCGCCAGAAACACCACGGTGCCCAGGATCACGGCGACTGCGAGAATGTAGAACCAACTGACGTTACCGATGATCCAGCCTTGAATCGTGGCGAACAGGTTTTGCGCATGGGTATGAAAGAGACTGGCGTACAGCACCAGAACCAGCAAGATGATCGCCGAGATCCAGAAGACCGGCGGGTTGATTTTGGCAAGTTCGGCGGGTTCGTTCTTCTTATTCATTAATAGGCAACTCCTTGATGCGACGGCAACGCTTTATGCTTGCGCTAACACTCCGACCGGCGGCCTACCAGGACGTTCGCCTCTGAGAACCAAGACGCTGAACGACGCCGGGCGCGCTGCGCGAAGCCACTCGACAAGCGTCGAGCGAGCGGTGCCCTTGATACGATTCACCACATCCGTGGCTTCCCGAAGGGAAGGCATGAAAACACAGGACGCCCCCCGAGGCCACCCGACAGGACAATCGGAGCACCCCTTGCATGCGTTCGCCAGGCGTATTGTCTACCGAGCGGCCAGGCAGTGACAGGGTGTCGTACGGTGCCACGAAGGCAGCCGCAGCATCGCTGCCACCCCATGAGCAGGGCGCCTGGCCTCTCGAACGCCGACGAAAATCACTCGCCTTTGGCGGGCGTCTCGGTGCACCCTATGGCCTGTCAGTAAACGCTCGAGCAAACAGGAATCACGATGTACAGGGCACGATGGTTGGAAGGTGGCGGTTTCATGGCGGACCGCATTGGTAATCACGACTGGACCGACTTCCCCCTTGGGCCACTCGAACACTGGCCGGACACGCTCAAGACCACCCTGGCACTGTGCCTGGCCTCTCGCTTCCCACAGGCCGTGCTCTGGGGGCCCGACCTGCTGACGTTCCACAACGATGCCTTCGCCACCATCCTGGGCGACAAGCCTTCCGCGCTCGGCCGGCCCTTCAGCCAGGTCTGGGAAGAGGCCTGGAGCGACATCAGCGACATGGCCCGGCGCACCCTGCAGGGTGAGGCTTTCTACATCGAGGATTTCCCGCTGGTCATCGACCGCAGCGGCAGCCCTGAACGGGCCTATTTCACCTTCTGCTACAGCCCCATCCGTGACCACGAAGGCCATGTGGTCGGCCTGCTCGACACCGTCACCGAGACGACGGCGACCGTCCTGGCCAACCAGCGCCTGCACTTTCTCGACACCCTGGGCCGGGCCGTCGCCAGCGCCACCGATCCGGCCCTGATCATGGCCACCACCACGCGCATGCTGGGCGAACAGCTGAACCTGTCCAGCTGCGGCTACGGCATGATGGATGCCGACCAGGACTGCTTCAGCATCGATGGCGATTGGGTGGCGGACGACGCTCCGCGCCTGATCGGGCACTATCACCTGTCACGCTTCGGCAGCCTGGCGGTGAGTCGCCTGCGTGCCGGTGCGCCTCTGGTGATCAACGCGCTCGACGAGCTGCCACTTGCGGACGCTGTCAGCTACCAGCAGCTCGGCATCCATGCCTCGGTGTGCATGCCGCTGTTCAAGGACGGCCGTCTGATCGCGCTGATGGCCGTCAATGACCGTGCGCCGCGTGTGTGGAGCGTATACGAGCAGGCGCTGATCCGCGAAGTCACCGAACGGTGCTGGGCCCACATCCAGCGTGTGCAGTCGTTCGCCGAGGCGCGGGCGGCAGCGTCGGCCCTGGCCACGCTCAATGCCACGCTCGAACAGCGTGTCGGTGAACGCACGGCCCAGCTGCAACATGCCGAGGCGGCGCTGCGCCAGTCGCAGAAGCTCGAGGCCATCGGCCAGCTGACGGGCGGCGTCGCGCATGACTTCAACAACCTGCTGACCATCATTCGCTCGTCGATCCACTTTCTCAAGCGCCCGGACCTGGACGAAGCACGGCGTACGCGCTACATCAAGACCATGGCCGACTCGGTCGACCGCGGCGCCAAGCTGACGGGGCAACTGCTGGCCTTCGCGCGGCGTCAGGCCCTGGTGCCAGAAACCTTCGCCGCCGCACCGCGCCTGGCGGCGATCGCCGACATGCTCGACGCCGCCATCGGGTCACGGTTGCAGATCGCGCTGACGCTGCCCGACGCACCCTGCTACATCCACGCCGACCTGGCGCAACTCGAAACCGCCATCGTCAACCTGGTGCTCAATGGGCGCGATGCGATGGGCGGTGAAGGCGTGCTGCGCCTGTGCCTGCACCCCGACCATGCCGTGCCCAGCATGCGCGGGCACCCGCCCTTGCTCGGACGCTTCGCAGCGATTTCGGTGATCGACACCGGTACGGGCATCGCCCCCGAGTTGATCGAACGCATCTTCGACCCCTTCTTCACCACCAAGGCTTCCGGGCAAGGGACCGGCCTGGGGCTGTCGCAGGTCTTCGGCTTCGCCAAGCAGTCGGGCGGCGAGGTGCAGGTACGCAGCGAGCCTGGGCAGAGCACGACGTTCACCCTGTACTTGCCGCAGGTCACTTCGCCAGAGCGCTCGGCCCCGGTGCCGGTTGCCGACGTCCAGCGGTCGTCACGGGAGGCTGCGCGCAGTCACGTGCTGGTCGTCGAGGACAACCTGGACATCGGCAGCTTCGCCGAGCAAATCCTTCAGGACCATGGGTATCGGGTCAGCTGGGCACGCACGGGCGAAGAAGCGCTCGATCTGCTGGACAGCCACGACCTCTGCGTGAACGTGGTCTTCTCGGACGTGATGATGCCGGGCATGAACGGCCTGGCGCTGGCCAAGGCGATCCGTCGACGCCATCCTCAACTGCCGGTGATCCTGACCTCGGGCTACAGCGACGTCATCGCCGAGCGCGGCGTGCAGGGTTTTCCGTTCATCGCCAAGCCTTATTCCGCCGAGCAGGTCTGTGCGCTGCTGGACAAGCTCCTGGATCAGGTCGACGCCTAGGACACCACGCTGGCAGTCATCAGGCGTGCCAGGCTCTGCGCCAGCTCGGCCCGGCGGAACGGCTTGCGCAGGACGTCGAAATCCTGCAATTCGTCGGGCGACAGGTTGGCGTAACCGGTGATGATCAGCACGGGCAACTCCGGTCGCTGTTGCCGCACCAGGCAGGCCAAGCGCGCACCGGTCATGTCCGGCATGATGTGGTCGGTGACCAGCACGTCCACCCCCAGGCCTTGTTCGATCAACTCACGTGCGCAGGCCGCGCTGCCCACTTCGGTGACGTCATAGCCCAGGGTACGCAGTTGCAGGCAGGTGGCGTGACGCACGATGTCTTCGTCATCGACCAGCAGCACACGGGTCACCTGCCGAGCCATGGGCGTCTCGCTGGACGACTCGCACGGGCTGGCGCACGCGGCCTGGCTGGCCGGCAACCAGATGCTGACCTCGGTGCCCTGCCCTTGCGTGGACCGGATGCTGAAGTCGCCTTGCGACTGCAAGGCCAGACCCTGCACCATCGGCAGCCCAAGGCCAGTGCTCTTGCCGATGGTCTTGGTGGAATAGAACGGCTCCATACAGCGGGCGAGCACCTCTTCGCTCATGCCGACACCGGTGTCCGCGACGCGCAGCCAGACGCTGGGGATACCTTGCGCCGTGTGGGCTTCCACGCCCGCGCTGAGGGTCAGCCGCCCACCCTGGGGCATGGCATCACGCGCGTTGACCACCAGGTTCAGGATGGCCAGTTCCAACTGGTGCGGGTCGACGGTCACCGAGGGCAGGCAGGCATTGATGTCCAGCCCGATCTCGATGGTCGGCCCCAGGGAGCGCCCGATCAGCTCGCGCATGTCGCCGATGAGCGTGGCCAGCGAAACCGACTGAGGCTTGAGGGTCTGCCGCTGGGCGAAGCTCAGCAGCCGACCGACCAGGGTGCGCGCACGATCGGCGGCCTGCAGCGCGCCATCGGTGAGCCGCGTACTGCGCGGGTCGTCGTGGCGCAGGCGCAGCAGCTCCAGGGAGGCGATGATGGGCGTGAGCATGTTGTTGAAGTCATGGGCGATGCCGCCGGTCAACTGGCCGACCATCTCCATCTTGCGGGTTTCGTGCAGCTCGGCCAGGGTCGCCTCGCGCTCGGCCAGGGCACTGGCCACGCGCTCCTCCAGGCTTTCGTTCAACGCCAGCAGTTCGGCCTGGGCCTGAACGCGTGCGGTGACGTCGATGCACATGCACAGCATGCCTGCCAGTTCGTCCTGCTCGTGAAGCAGCCGGGTGACCTGCAACTGCACCCACACCGGCTGGCCGTCGGGACGCAGCACGCAACGGGTGACCTGGCGCGGGCCGACATGCCGGGCAGCACCCAGATCGGTCATCCAGGCATCGGGAAGGTCCTGCAGGCGGGTGCCGAGCACGCTGGCACGCGTGCGTCCGAGCATGTCGCAGTAGCGGTCGTTGGCCCGCGTGATGGTCCAGGTACGGTCGCACAGGACGATCCCTGCACTGGCTTGCTCGAACATGGCCGCCAACTGCGTGGAACTGGCCTTGAGCGCCTGTTCGGCGCGGGCATGAACGGCGGCCGCCCAGATGTGCTTGCCGGCCTCGTCCAGCCACTGCACTTGCTGCTCGCGCACCAGGCGAGTGTCGCGCATGTGCACCACGAGCAAGGCCTCGAGTCGCTCGGCGCGATGGATCGGCACGTACAAGGCCGTCGAGCGATGCCCTTGGCTGACCACGTGGTCCTGGACCACGCGATCCTGCTGCAAGGCGTCGAGTGTCGCCGCGTCGAACACAGGGCACAGCGGGACGTCCGCAGGCCACGTGCCCGCCTCGGCCCAGGCTTCACAGACATGCCACGGCTCATCGCGCGTGTCGCAGCGAAGCAGGCTCAGGCGTGCGGCCTCCAGGTCCCGCCCCAGCTGGCACAGGCCTGCCCGCTGGATCTGCTCGGGGTCGCTGAGGGTGAGCAATGACCGACTCAGGGCCAACAGCGAGGCCTGGCGCCGCTGGAACTGCACGCGTTCGGTGGTCTCGGTGACGATGCACAACACCCCGCCGACCTCGCCGTGTTCATCGTGCACGGCCGAGTACGACACGTCGAACCAGGCGGTTTCGCCCAGGCCATGGCGCTCGATATAGAACGGGCGGTCCGTGGCCGAGAACGTCTCGCCCGTTTCGCGCACACCGCGCAGCAGCGGCTCCAGGTCATCCCACAGCTCTCGCCAGTGTTCGATCGCCGGACGGCCCAGGGCATGGGGGTGCTTTGCGCCGATGGTCGGCGCATAGGCATCGTTGTACAGCGCGATGTATTCAGGCCCCCAGAACAGCACGATCTGCGCCTTGGACGGCAGGAGCGTGGCCATGACGGTCTTGAGCGCCATGGGCCAGTCGTGCGGTGCGCCCAGGAGCGGCGTCACGGACGAGGATTGGCACAACAACCGCGCGACGTCGCCGCCTTGGCGCAGGAAGCCCGGTTGTTCGCGATCGATGCAGGTCATGTCTGGGGTGAAGGATCGTGTCATGTCAGCGTGCCCGGCATTCTTCGGTCTGGGCATCTGGTTGCCGTCTGTGCATAGGAGCGTATTGTTGGCGGTACGTTCAATCTGTCGGGGCACCGTCGTGCGACAGGTCGTCACGGGTGCCATACTGCCGCCTTTCCCTACGGCACGGAGCACCTCATGCACAGCAAATCGGTACTGGACCACAAGGACATCCTGCGCATGCTGCAGGCCGCCCGGCAGCATGCCAGCGACCATCACTGGTCCGTGTGCATCGCCATCGTCGACGATGGCGGCCACCCGCTGGCCCTGGAGCGACTCGACGGTTGCGCACCGGCCAGTGCCTACATCGCGCTGGAAAAGGCGCGCAGCGCAGCGCTGGGCCGGCGTGAGACGGTGCAGTACGAGCGCATGGTCAACGAGGGCCGCACGGCCTTCGTGACCGCGCCCCACCTGACCTCCCTCGAAGGGGGCGTCCCGGTCGTGGTCGACGGCCTGGTGATCGGCGCCATCGGCGTCTCGGGCGTACAGGCCGAGCAGGATGCCGAGATCGCCAAGGTCGGGGTCGGCGCGCTGTAGGCTGACCGACTCACGCCTGCGGATCGATCACCACGGGTTCGCCAATGGCATAGAACTGGCCGCCTGCAATGTAGTGCAGGCTGCGCCAGGCCGGCGAAGCGTGCTCGAACAGCCAATGCCCGTCGCGAAACGCCCGGTCATCGGCCCAGGCGGCCACCACCTCGGCGATGAACAGGTCGTAGGTCTGCTGGTTGTGCGGCTCGTCGATCACCCGGCACATCAGCCAGGCCGAGCATCCCTCGACCAGAGGCACCGGGTAGCCGTCCACCGGGTGCAGCACCACGCCACTGGACGCCAGCTTGTCCGGTCGGTCGAGCAGGCTGTGCGTGCCGACCTGATGCGTCAAGGCGGCCTGCCCGACCGTGGGCACCTGAAGCGCCAGCCAGCCGCTGGCCTCGACCAGGGCACGCGTGTGGGCGATCTTGTCGAGGACGATGGTGACCTTTGGCGGCGCGAAGTCCAGGGCGCAGGCCCAGGCGGCGGCCATGACGTTGTCGACGCCGTCGTGCCGGGCCGACACCAGCACGGTGGGGCCATGGTTGAGCAGGCGGTAGGCTTTTTCCAGCGCTACCGGCCGAACGTGTTCATTCATCGATCAGGTTCTGCCTCTCGCTGACGCACGCGTCAGCGCAATTGGTCGTGGATCTTGCTGCGCAGGGTATCGAGGTCGAACGGCTTGGCCAGGATCGGTGCCTTGCGGGTGATCGGGCTGTTGGATTCGAGGATCTCGGCCGGGTAGCCGCTGATGAAGATCACCTTCAGGTCGGGCCGCAGCTTGACCGCCGGCTCGGCGATTTCCACGCCGGAGATACCGCCGGGCAGACGAAAATCAGTGACCATCAGGTCAAGGTGCGGCTTGCTCGCCAGGATGGCAAACGCCTGCTCGCCGTTCTCCGCCACCAGCACGTGATACCCCTCGCCGGCGAGGTAATCGCGCAAGATCATGCGGATCGCCTCCTCGTCCTCGACGATCAGTACGACATCTTGTGCATCTTCACTCATTTCAAAACCTAGATATTCGACAGGATTGGCCATACGACCTTGAGGTCACGCAGAGGTTGCCTGCACCTGACCAGTTTCATGTAGGGACTTGGGCAGCGGCAGCCAGATGCTGAACCGCGAACCCTGGCCTTCTTCGCTGTGGACCTCGATGCGCCCGCCGTGGGCCTGGACGATCTGGTCGGAGATGTACAGGCCCAACCCCAGCCCGGCCACCGACCGGCTCTGGGCCACACGTTCGAACTGCTGGAAGATCCGCTGCTGGTTGGCCAGGCTGATGCCGATGCCCTGATCCTGGACCTGCACGCAGGCCATGCCGTCCTGCTCGAACACGCGCACCTGCACCGGACGCTGCTCGCCATAACGCAGGGCATTGGACAGCAGGTTGGCCAGCACCTGCTCGATGCGCAGCGCATCCCAGCAGCCGCACAAGGTCTCGCAAGGCTCCAGCTCGATGGTGGTGCCCAGTGCGGCGGCCTGGGCTTCGAAGTTTTCGACCAGCGCCTGCACCACCCGATCCAGTTCACAGGTGTCGGGCCTGATCGACAGCTTGCCGGTACGAATGCGCGAAACGTCGAGCATGTCGTCGATCAGCCGGATCAGGCTGTTGATCTGGCGTTCGTCGCGCTCGGTCATGGCCTTGAGCTTGTCGAGCGAGAAAGCCTCCAGGTTCCCGTTGATCAAGTGCATCTTGCGCAACTGGGTTTCGAGGATCAGGCCATTGAGCGGCGTGCGCAGCTCGTGCGAAACGATCGACATGAAGTCGTCGCGCATGCTCACCGCCCGCTCCAGCTCGGTCTGGGTGGACTGCAACTGCTCCAGCAGCACGGCCTGCTCCTGTCGGTTGCGTTCGATCGCCTCGAGCTGCCGGCCGAGGATCTGCCGCTGACAGTACAAGTCGACGAACACCGAGACCTTGCTCTTCACCGCCTGGGTGTCCAGCGGCTTGTGCAGGAAATCCACGGCGCCGCTTTCGTAGCCCTTGAACGCGTAGTTCATCTCACGCCCTGCGGCGCTGACGAACACGATCGGGATGTGTTTGGTCTTCTCCGCGCCACGCATCAGCTCGGCCAGCTCGAAGCCATTCATGCCCGGCATCTGCACGTCGAGAATGGCCAGGGCGAATTCGTGCTCGAGCAGCAGCATCAGCGCCTGCTCGGCGGACAGCGCCTGATGGACCTCGCGGCGGTCGCCCCGGATCAAGGCGTCGAGTGCCAGAAGGTTCTCCGGCAGATCGTCGACGATCAGTAGCTTGGCGGTGATGGTGTTCAACATGCGCTCGATTCCAGGGTAGCGAGCAACTGCCCGATACCGCTCAGGGTAAGAAGATGGTCAGGCTGGTGCAGGGCCAACGCGGCCTCGGGCATCAGACTGACCTCGGCATCACGAGGATCCTGGACCACGGTCCGACCACCCTTGCGTTTGATACAGGCCAGGCCACGGGCCCCGTCTTCGTTGGCACCGGTCATCAAGACCCCCAGCAGCGCCTCGCCATAGGCGTCGGCTGCCGACTCGAAGAGCAGGTCGATGGCCGGGCGCGAATGGTGCACCGGTGCCTCCTGGCTCAACGACAGGCTGAAGTCGCGCTCGATCGACAGGTGATACCCCGGCCCTGCCACGTAGATCCAACCCGGCTCGAGCGTGGCCTTGTCCAGGGCTTCGCAGACCGGGCGCGACAAGCGCCGTTGCAGGACCTCGGCCAGATGACTGGGCCGCCCTTCGGGCAGGTGCAGGATACACACCACCGGCAAGGCGAAGGCCTGAGGCAGCGCACCGAGCACCTGAAACAGTGCCGAGACGCCGCCTGCCGAGGCGCCGATGACCACCGCACGGATCGCCTTCATGACTTGCGGTAGATCCGTTCAGGCTTGACCAGCTGCGTGAAACGACCGCTGTAGGCCGAGAAGTCGACCGACTCCTTGCTGCCGAGCAACAGGAAGCCGCGATGACACAGCGACTCATGAAACAGGCCGAAGGCACGGTCTTGCAAGCTTTTATTGAAATAAATCAGCACATTGCGGCAAGACACCAGCTGCGTCTCGGAAAACACACTGTCGGTGGCCAGGCTGTGATCCGCGAAGGTGACGTTTTCGCGCAGGCTGCCATCCATGATCACGTGGTCATAGGCGGCCGTGTAGTAGTCGGCGAAATCGCGGCGGCCACCGGCCAGGCGATAGTTATCGGCGTACTGCTCGATGTCGTTCAAGGCATAGATGCCCTGCTTGGCCTTGTCCAGCGAGCTGGGGTTGATGTCGGTGGCATAGAGGATCGTGCGCTCGAGCAGCCCTTCCTCGCGCAACAGGATCGCCATCGAATAGACCTCCTCGCCCGTGCTGCATCCGGCGATCCAGACCTTGATCGATGGCCAGGTGCGCAGCAACGGCACCACCTCGGTGCGCAGCGCCAGGAAGTGCCCTGGGTCGCGAAACATTTCGCTGACCGGAATCGTCAGGTACTGCAGCAGCTGCATGAACATCGCCGGATCGTGCAGCACGCGCTCCTGCAGGGCCGAAACCGTGCGGCAGTCGAACTGGCCGAGTGCGTGCTGGATGCGCCGCTTGATCGACGCACCCGAGTAGTCGCGGAAATCGTAGCTGTACTTGAGGTAGATCGCCTCGATCAGCAGCCGGATCTCGATATCGGTATTGCTGTGGGTACTCAAATTCGCTCCAGTTGCGGCAGCCAGACGCGGATCAGGGAGAACAGTCGGTCAAGGTCGATCGGCTTGGCCAGGTAGTCGTTGGCGCCCGCCTGCAGGCAGCGGTGCTGGTCGTCCTTCATGGCTTTGGCCGTGACGGCGATGATCGGCAGCTTGCGCCATTCGGGACGCTGGCGAATCAACCGGGTGGCCTCGTAGCCGTCCATCTCCGGCATCATCACGTCCATCAGCACCAGGTCGATGTCGTCGTGCTGCTCGAGCCGCTCGATGGCTTCGCGGCCATTGCGGCCGATCTCCACATGGGCGCCCTTGTGCTCCAGCGCGCTGGTGAGAGCGAAGATGTTGCGCACGTCGTCATCGACCAGCAGGATCTTGCGCCCCTCGAACACCTTGTCGCGGCTGCGAGCGGTCTTGAGCATGCGCTGGCGCTCGTGGGAGAGCTGCGATTCGACCTTATGCAGGAACAGCGTGACCTCGTCGAGCAGGCGCTCGGGCGACCGGGCGCCCTTGATGATGATCGAGCGCGAGTACTTGAGCAGGTCGGCTTCTTCGTCGCGGGTCAGGTTGCGCCCGGTGTAGACGATCACCGGCGGGAAGGCGCGGATGTCCTCGGTGGTCATGCGCTTGAGCAGCTCGTTGCCGAGCATGTCCGGCAGCTTGAGGTCGATGATCATGCAGTCGTAGACGTGGGCATGGAGCAGTTCCAGGGCTTCGCCGGCCGTACCGACTGCAGTGATCTCCACGTCTTCGTCGCCGATCAGCATGGCGATGCTCTCGCGTTGCAGCGCGTCGTCCTCCACCAGCAGGATGTGCTTGAGCTTCTGCGTCAGCTTGGCCTCGAGACGACCGAAGACCTCCTTGAGCTGCTCGCGACTGGCCGGCTTGACCGCATACCCCACCGCGCCCATGTGCATGGCGGCCTCGACCCGGTCCTCGACCGAGATGATGTGCACCGGGATGTGCCGTGTGTCGGGTTGTTCCTTGAGCCGTTGCAGCACGGTGAGGCCGGAATGGTCTGGCAGGCGCATGTCCAGCAGGATGGCATCGGGGATGTAGCGGGCGGCCAGCTCGAAACCATCGTCGGCGGCGTGGGCGACCAGGCAGTGGTAGCCCAGCTCATGGGCCAGGTCATAGAGAATGCGGGCGAAGTTCGGCTCGTCCTCGATCACCAGGATGCAGCGCTTGTCGAAAGGCGCATGCTGCCGGTCGTCGGTGAAGGTCGGCGCGACCCGTACCACCGGCGCTTGCGGCAGTGCCACGGGCACTGCCAGCGCGGCGGGCAGCGCCGCAGGTACGGGTGCTTCTTTCTTGGGTGCGAGCGTTTCGCCGGGCTCGTAATGCGCGGGCAGCGTGAGGCTGAACAGGCTGCCCTCCCCTGGCGTACTGCTGACCTGGATCTGCCCGCCCAGCAGACGCGCCAGGTCGCGGGAAATGGACAACCCCAGGCCCGTGCCGCCAAAGCGTCGGTTGCTGGTGCCGTCGACCTGGTGGAAGGCCCCGAAAATGGCTTCGTGCTGATCGGCAGGAATGCCGATGCCGCTGTCACGCACGGCGAACACCAGGCCCTGGTCAGGTGCAGGGCTGACCGTCAGGCTGACGCGGCCTTTGTCGGTGAACTTGATGGCATTGGACAGCAGGTTCTTGAGGATCTGTTCCAGGCGCTGGCGGTCGGTGAACAGGGCTGCCGGCACGTCCGGTTCGAGGCTGACTTCGAAGGTCAGGCCCTTGTCCTGGGCCAGCGGCTCGAACATCGACTGCAAGCCGCCGACCAGGCGCGTCACCGGGGTATGCTCCGGACGCATGTCGAGCTTGCCGGCCTCGACCTTGGCGATGTCGAGAATGTCGTTGATCAGGTTGAGCAGGTCATTGCCGGCCGAATAGATCGACTCGGCGAACTTCACCTGGTCGGCGCTGAGGTTGCCTTGGCCGTTCTCGGCCAGCAACTTGGCCAGGATCAACGAACTGTTGAGCGGCGTGCGCAGCTCATGGGACATGTTGGCGAGGAACTCGGACTTGTAGCGGCTCGACTGCTGCAAGGCATCGGCCCGGGCCTGCAGCTCGATCTGCGCCTGGTTGAGCTCGTTGTTCTTGAGGTCCAGCGCATCGGTGCGCTCGGCGAGCTGCTCGTTGGTCTGCTCCAGCTCGGCCTGCTGCGTCTCCAGGTAGGCCTGGGACTCCTTGAGCACACGTGACTGTTCCTCGAGTTCTTCGTTGGCGGTCTTGAGTTCTTCCTGCTGGACCTGCAGCTCCTCGTTGAGTTGCTGGGTCTCGGCCAGCACCTCCTGCAGGCGCTGACGATAGCGCGCGGTCTCGATCGACAGGCCGAGGTTGTCCGCCACCTGCTCGAGCAGTTCGGTGTCGCGATCGGACAGCGGACGCAGGAAGCCCAGTTCGAGCACGCCGTTGACCTGCCCATCGTCGCGCGTCGGCACCAGCAGCGCGCTGCGCGGCAGGCCGTCACCGAGGCCGGAGCTGAGTCGGTAGTAATCGGCCGGCAGCGTGTCGAGGCGCAGTTGCCGCCCTTGCCCGACGACCTGGGCCAGCAGGCCCTCGTGGCCCTGGAGCACCTGGTCACGCGCCTGCGCCTCGGCGCCCAGGCCATAACTGGCCACGCGGATCAGCTGGCCGTGCGCGTTACGCACGTAGAAGGCCCCGACCACGCTGCCCAGGTAACTGGCGAAGAACCGCAACGTGTTGTCCCCGAGCATCGCCAGGGTGAGCTGACCGAGCACCTGCTCGGCCAGTTGCGTCTGTCCATTGCGCAACCAGGCCTGGTGTTCCAGGCGTTCGGCAGCACGTTGCTGGGCCTGGAGGTTGGCGACGTAGCTGTCCGACAGGGCCAGCAGATCGCGCCGACCCAGGTAGGCCAGCAGACCGCTGAGCGAGACCAGCAGCAGGATGAAGGTGGTGATGCCGGTCACGGTGGCCGTGCTGACCGTGTCGTGCCGCATGGAGCGCAACTGCTGTTCGCTGCTGATGAACGCGTCGAATTCGCGGCGGATCTCGTCGGTCAGGCGCTTGCCGCGCCCATTGCCGATGGCTTGCTGGTAGGCGCCCTGGCTGCGGCGCAGCGCGATCATCTCGCTGGCGAACTGGTTCCAGGCGTTCTGCAGCGCGATCAGGCGGTTGACCCGGTCGACCTGCTGCGGGTTGTCGTCGACCAGCTCGCGCAGGTCCTCGAGCCCCTGGAGCACGCGGGGCTTGGCCACTTCGTAGGGGTCCAGGAAGCTTTCATTGCCGGTGATCAGGAAGCCACGCATGCCGGTTTCCAGGTCGATCGACAGCTTGACCGCCTCGTTGGCGTTACCGATGGTGCGGTCGGTGTGCTCGACCCACTGCATCGCGGACAACAGGTAGGCGACCACGCCGACGAAGGCGACGGTGCCCAGCAGGCCCAAGCCCAGCGGCAGGCCGACGTTGCGCGCCAGCAGCTTGCGAAAACTGCGCTGGTCCATGGAGGCGGCTTGAATCATGTAGGAAGGCCCGAACGAAAGATCCGAAGAAAAAAGTGCGCGTGATCGAACTGCACAGGGTTTGTACTCTCAAAGCTGGCGTCGACATCGGCCAGGTGATGCGGCCAGAGGCGCACGACCGGGCTGTGCTCGACCGGAATCAGAAACCCGCGTGCGACAAACGTTCCCTCGCTGCCACGGCAACGTTATGCTGACGGAACTTCTGCCCCCTCGCGGGGCACAGAATATAGAATATTTGCGTACAGGATTCTAATGATGCCCACCCTGCTCGTCGTCGAAGATGACGATATCGTCCGCATGTTGACGGTCGAAGTGCTCGACGAACTGGCGTATTCCGTCCTGGAAGCCGAGGACGCTGCCGCAGCGCTGAAGATCCTGAGCGATCCCGACACGGTGGTCGACCTGATGATGACCGACGTCGGCCTGCCGGACATGAGAGGTACCGATCTGGCCCTCAAGGTCCGGGCCGAGCGCCCCGACCTGCCCATCCTGTTCGCCAGCGGCTATGCCGACAGCCTCCAGGTGCCAGAAGGCATGCATTCGATCGGCAAGCCTTACAGCATCGATGCCTTGCGGGACAAGGTGCAGAGCATCCTGGCCTGAGTCGACAGGCGCTGGCGCAACCCCAGGCGAAGCGGCTCAGGGCCGCCTGAGCAGATAGACGTCCATGATCCAGCCTTTCTCTTGCCGCAAGCGGTCGCGGGTCTCGAGGATCCGTTCGCGAACCTCGGACAACGGGCCGGCGATGAGCACTTCGTCTGCGCTGCCCAGGTAGGCGCCCCAGTAGATGAACACGCCAGGCTCGTCGAGCCCGGCGAACGCGCAGTTGCCGTCGAGCATCACCACCCGGTCGTGCGCGGACGGGTACTGCGCCAGTTGCCGACCTGGCAGAATCGTCAGCGGCTGGCCCAGCCGGGTCAAGGGCACCTGGTGACGCGCTGCCAGCGCCTGAACGCTGCTGATCCCCGGAATGACCTCCACTTCGTAGGCCCCGCCTTGTCGGACGATGTGCTCGAGGATGCGCAGCGTACTGTCGTACAGCCCAGGATCGCCCCATACCAGAAACGCACCGACCGCGTCGGTCGCCAGTTCGTCCTCGAGCGCCTTGGCATACAGGCATGCACGCTGGCGGTGCCAGTCGCCGACCGCGCCTTGATAATCCGCTTCGCGCACGTCACGACGTGGGTCTTGAAGCATGACCACACGGTAGCGGTCAGGCTCGAGATAACGATGCAGCAAGGCGATGCGCGCCTGGCGCAGGTCGGCCGTGCGCGCGCCCTTGTCATGCACGAAGAACACCGAGGCACTGCGCATCGCCTCGACCGCCTCGAAGGTGACCTGCCGTGGATCACCAGGCCCCATGCCGATCAGCAGCAAACGTTTCATGAAAGAAGGTTCCTGAAAGAGGGATGGGCATTCGAAGGCCGATGACATGCACCTGGCCTTATCAAGTTTGCAAGGCGTTTCAGTGCAGCGCAAAAGTATGGAAAGTTCCTTTCTCGTACACAGAATGTTTTAGTTTACCTGGCGTATCGTCGCTACTACACTCGAAGGTGTCCACGCATTTGAAGTAGAGTGTTTCAACCTTCTTCGTACTTCACCTTATTGATCGACGCCCAGGAGTGTCCCTCGTGTCCAGACTTGTTGAGTTCCGTGCTGCCGAAAAAGCCCTGCAGACGCAAATCGCGCAACTTGAATCGATGAAGCAAGACGCCAGCCTCAAGCGTGAAATCGAGTTCGAAGAAAAACTGCTGGAGTTGATGAAAGGCTACAAGAAAGGCCTGAACGACATCGTCGACATCCTCGACCCGCACCATCGCGAGCAGGCGTCGCCAAAGTCCGGCAGTGCGCCCAAGAAGGCAACGCGCCGCGCCCGTCAGGTCAAGGTCTACGAAAACCCGCATTCCGGTGAGTTGATCGAGACGAAAGGCGGCAACCACCGCGGCTTGAAAGCCTGGAAACAGGAGTATGGCGCCGATACCGTAGAAAGTTGGGTTCGCTCATGATTCATCGACGCACGCTTCACACTTTTTTCACAGCGGCTCTTGCATCATTGAGCCAGCTAACGGATTAGCGACCCCATCACGCGCCCGCACATGCGGGCCTCTCTTCCAGCGCCCTGCTCCTCTCGAGCAGGGCGCTTTCATTTGCGCAATCGATTCACTGCCGTATCATGAACCTTCGTCTGACCGTCGGACCTGTCGTCCGACCTAGCCCTGGAGCTTCCATGAGCCTGCAAACCCTCGCCCACCTGCCAGGTGTCACCGCGCAACCGGATGCGGCCACCGCGCAGTTCGTGTTCAACCACACCATGTTGCGGGTCAAGGACATCACCCGCTCGCTGGACTTCTATACCCGTATCCTGGGGTTCACCTTGGTCGAGAAGCGTGACTTCGCCGAGGCGAAGTTCAGCCTGTACTTCCTGGTACTGGCAGAGGCCTCCCAGATCCCGGAAGACGATGCCAAGCGCACCGAGTGGATGAAGTCGATCCCCGGCGTGCTCGAGCTGACTCACAATCACGGCACCGAGCACGAAGAAGGCGCCGTGTATCATGACGGCAACAGCGACCCGCGTGGCTTTGGCCATATCTGCGTGTCCGTGCCGGACATCCAGTCGGCTTGCGAACGCTTCGAGCAGCTCGACGTGCCGTTCCAGAAGCGCCTCACCGATGGCCGCATGAAGAGCATCGCCTTCATCAAGGACCCGGACGGCTACTGGGTCGAGATCATCCAGCCTACCGCCCTGTAAGTACGTTCGTCGGGCCAGGCCTGCCTGGCCCCTTGCGCGTGGTATATCGGAGAGACCGCACTTCCCGACCATCTTTGACGAGGTAAGGACGATGCATACCCTGAGCTGCCACTACCGCGATCACCTCATTACCGCACGCGTCGAGACCCACTCCGGGCTCGTCACGCCTTATGCAGGCGGCTGCGCCATCACCGACCCGGACGGCCATACCGGTCGACGTGTGCCCTTGCCCTATAGCGGGCATTTCATGGCCGACCTGGACAATGCGCAACACGCGTCACTGGCCCATGGTCGTTGGCTGGTGGATCAGAAGCTCGGCCCTGCGCACTGATGCCGATCGGCCTTGAGATCAGCCCTCACGCGCATAGGCAACGGCGGCGGCCACCTGGTCGTCGTCCGGGCGAATGCCGGTGTAGAGCACGAACTGCTCCAACGCCTGCAAGGCAATCACGTCGAGCCCGGTGATGACCGGTTTGCCGGCAGCCTGTGCGCGTCGCACGAGGGGTGTCTGGGCTGGCAGCGCGACCACGTCGATCACCCGTTCGGCCGCGTCCACGGCCTGCTCGGGGAATGCCAACCGCTCGGCCTCGGGGCCGCCACTCATGCCGATCGGTGTGACGTTCACCAGCATGGGCGGGCACAGGTCGCCCAGTTCCGACTGCCATCGATAGCCGCACAGGTCGGCCAGGTGGCGGCCTGCCTGTTCATTGCGCGCAATGATCATGCCCTGGGTGAACCCCGCATCGCGCAAGGCGCAGGCCACGGCCTTGGCCATGCCACCGCTGCCACGCAGGGCGAAGGCCGTGGTGGGGTCGATCTGGTGCAGGTCGAGCAGTTGGCGAATGGCCAGGTAGTCGGTGTTGAAGGCCTTGAGATGGCCCCCGGTGTTGACCAGCGTGTTGACCGATTCGATCGCAGCTGCCGAGGGATCGAGCTCATCCACCAGGGCCAGGCAGGCTTCCTTGTAAGGCATGGACACGCCGCACCCGCGGATGCCCAGCGCACGGATGCCCGCCACGGCCGCAGGCAGGTCATCGGTGCTCATGGCCTTGTAGTAGTAATCCAACCCCAGCTGTTGGTACAGGTGGTTGTGAAAACGCACCCCGAACGTGCCGGGCCGTCCGGCCAGCGACATGCACAGTACGGTGTCTCGGCTAGGGGGGACGGCGGTCATGGACAGGGCTCCTTGGATGATGAGTGTGCAGGCGTCGGCCGCTGGTCGGGCCTTACACAACCTTTACCCATTGCGCGTGTTCGGGCAAGCGGTTTGGCAGTCAAATAGACAGTCCCCGAACCTGGGGTTTTGCGAGGATAGCAGCAATGAACCGTCTTCTTCCCGGCGTGGTCCTGTTGACCGGCATCCTGGCCTTCAGCGGCCCGGCCGCCGCCCATGGCGGTGGCTGGCGCGGCGCAGGCCCGGTGCTAGGTGCCGCCGTGGTGGGCGCCGTGGTCGGGGCCGTGGTTTCAGGTGGCCACGACCGGCCGGCGTACGTCGAGCGGCAACCGGTCTATTACGAGCGACAACCGGTCTACTACGAGCCCGCCCCCGTCTACATCCAGGCTCCCCCGCCGCCGGTGTACTACCAGCCTCAGCCGTATGTCGTCGAGCGCTACACGCGCGTACTGCCGCCGCCGCCACCGCCGCAGTACTACCGCCATTACGGTCCGCCGCCGGGGTACTACGGCCCTCCGCGCTGGTGACAGGCGCCAGGGTAAGTACGCTGGACCTGGATAAGGCTCCAGGCGTAAACAGGAGCGCGTTTGCCTGTTGTGACGCCAGTGCAGTCCAGGGTGTATGACCGGCTTGCCCGCGACCGGACCTGATCAGGCAGCGTCTGCATCGCGGGCAAGCCCGCCCCCACAGGGGCCAGTCAGTGGGCTGATACCGGGCAGTTGCCTCGAATGTGGGTCGGTGGGAGTCCGCCCGCCGCCTTGGCGCCGCGCTGTCGCGCAGAGAACATGACGATAATTAGCAGGGTCCGGGGCTTACTGCTAATCGATTTTAGGGCCGCTTTGCGGCCCATCGCGGCACAGGGGCCGCTCCTTGTATCTCGACTTTTGCCTCATTGCAGGCCAAAGTTCTCGACTGATCATCGAGGGAAGGCCATGAAGCAGAGCCGCTCCTAGGGCATCGAGCCCGCATTGTAGATATGCTCGGGCCTTCCACCCTCACTCGAACAGTTCGAACGGTAT
>NZ_JAAMQI010000008.1 GCF_013523165.1 Pseudomonas entomophila | reverse complement strand
TCTCACCGCTGCGCGCTTGGTCGCCACCTACCAGCGGGGTGAGTTCAAGAGTGCCGATGCCTTCATCGCTTTTCTGGGAATGGACTTGCGAGTGGCTCAGTCGGGCAAGAAAAAAGAACGCTCGACGCTGACCAAGCGGGGTGATCCAGAGGTCCGTCGTCTGCTGCACAATGCGGCGATGTCAGCAGGCAGGACAACTGCTTGGAAAACGTTTTATGAAGACAAGCAGAGCCACGGTTTTAAAAAGACCCAAGTCCTGGTCATGCTGGCCCGCAAGCTGGCTCGGGTGGTCTTTGCCCTGATCAGAAGCGGAGAGGAATATCGTCCAAAAGCCGCTTGAGTCCTTGGCAATTACCATAGAATCTCCCACAGGTGGCTGCGATAGCCTGCAATTCCGCGCGGTGGGGCTACGGGTGTAGGAGCGGCCCCTGCCGGGGCGCCGGACCGGCCGCGATGGGCCGCAAAGCGGCCCTAAAATCGATTAGCAGTAAAGCCCCGGACCCTGCTAACTATCGTCATGTTCTCTGCGCGACAGCGCGGCGCCAAGGCGGCGGGCGGACTCCCACAGGAGGATGAACCGCTCTGCCAGATCAGCGCTGCGGCCAACCGGGAAGCCGCACGCAAGCCTGCCGACCGCTCAATACCACCGCGCCTCGCCGGCCGGTCGTTTCTTGAAGCGTTTCATGCTCCACATGTACTGGCTGGGGTAGGCCCGTACGTAGCGCTCCACCACCTGGCTCATCGCCGCCGCCGAGGTTTCGGTGTCGGTGCTGTACATCGCCTCCGGGGCTGCCTCGAGGATGACCTTGAACCCTGACCCGTCCGGCAGGCGCAGGGCGTGCAGGAACACCCCGACCGCCTTGCCACCGGCCAGCATGTTCGGCACGAACTTGCTGGTCAGCGCCTGGGTGCCGAGGAACGGCACGAACACGCCTGCCGACTCGGCCGGCTCCGGGTCGGCCGGGATGCCGACCTGACCGCCACGGCGCACTTCCTTGATGACGCTGAGGATGCCCTCCTTGGTCGAGGGCGCCACGCGGTTGCCCATCTGCACACGCTGTTCGCGCAGCAGGTCGTCGACCGCCTTGAGCTTGGGTGGGCGGTAGAAGATGATCGGCTTGCACTGGTCGCAATAGAAGTGGTTGAGCACTTCCCAGTTGCCCAGGTGGCTGGTGATGCCGACCACGCCCTTGCCGGAAGCCAGGGCCTCCTGAAGCACCTCCAGGCCTTGCACCTCACGCACCAGGGCCAGGGAGCGGTGCGCCGGCCAGATCCAGGCACAGGCGCTCTCGGTGAACGACTTGCCGATGTCCATCAGCGCCCGCCCGACCAGTTGCTCGCGCGCGTCGGGCGTCATCTCGGGGAAACATTTGGCCAGGTTGATGCGCACCACGTTGCGCGAACCGTTGGGCAGTTTCCACATCAGCCAGCCGATGCCGGCACCGACCTTCTGTACCGCACCCCAGGGCAGCTTGGCGAACAGCCGCAGCATCCCCACCATCAGGGCGCCTTTGAACTTTTCCACAGGCCGACTCCTTATTGATCCAAGGGGAGCATTGTAACGCCTGCCGTGGCCAGCGCGGCGTAGCGATCGCACTCGACGGTGTGGTCCATGACCATGCCGGTCGCCTGCATGAACGCGTAGCAGATGGTCGGGCCGACGAAGGTGAAGCCGGCCTTGCGCAAGGCCTTGCTCATGGCCTCGGCCTCGGCCGTGATGGCCGGCACTTCGCTGCGGTCGCGGAAATGATTGATCCGTGGCACACCGCCGACGAACGACCACAGCCACTCGGCCGGATGCTCCAGCGCCAGCCAGGCACGTGCGTTCTGCCGAACTGCCTGGAGCTTGAGCCGATTGCGGATGATGCCGGGGTCGAGCATCAGCGCATCGATCCGTTCGTCGCTCAATCGCGCCAGGCGCCCGGGGTCGAAACCGTCGAGCACCTGGCGATAACGTTCGCGCTTGCGCAGGACCGTCAGCCACGAGAGACCGGCCTGGAAACCCTCGAGCAGCAGCATCTCGAACAGCTGCGCAGGGTCGTGCGTGGGCCGCCCCCATTCGTGGTCGTGATAGGCCTGGTACAGGGGGTCGTCGGTGCACCAAAAGCAGCGCGGCATAAGGCTCCAAGGGTAGAGGGAAGAACGAATCGGGGTATACTCCCGCTCTTTACATCCGCATCCCTCGATACAGGTGAATTTCGTGAGCCAGCCTACGCCAGCCGTGCGTACCTTCCAAGACCTGATCCTCGCCCTGCAGCAGTACTGGGCCGAGCAAGGTTGTGTGGTGCTTCAGCCCTACGATATGGAAGTAGGCGCCGGCACCTTTCACACCGCCACCTTCCTGCGTGCCGTAGGCCCGGAGAGCTGGAACGCCGCCTACGTGCAGCCCAGCCGTCGTCCGGCCGATGGCCGTTATGGCGAAAACCCCAACCGCCTGCAGCACTACTACCAGTTCCAGGTCGTGCTCAAGCCCAACCCGGCCAACTTCCAGGAACTGTACCTGGGGTCGCTCAAGGCCATCGGGCTGGATCCGCTGGTGCACGACGTGCGCTTCGTCGAGGACAACTGGGAGTCGCCGACCCTGGGCGCCTGGGGCCTGGGCTGGGAAATCTGGCTCAACGGCATGGAAGTGACGCAGTTCACCTACTTCCAGCAGGCCGGCGGTATCGAGTGCTACCCGGTGACCGGCGAGATCACCTACGGCCTCGAGCGCCTGGCCATGTACCTGCAGGGCGTGGACTCGGTGTACGACCTGGTCTGGGCCGACGGCCCGTTCGGCAAGGTCACCTATGGCGATGTGTTCCACCAGAACGAAGTGGAGCAGTCGACCTACAACTTCGAGCACGCCAACGTCGACAAGCTGTTCGAGCTGTTCGATTTCTACGAAAGCGAAGCGAATCGCCTGATCAAGCTCGACTTGCCGCTGCCGACCTATGAAATGGTCCTGAAGGCCTCGCACACCTTCAACCTGCTCGATGCCCGTCGCGCCATCTCGGTGACCGAGCGCCAGCGCTACATCCTGCGTGTGCGTACCCTGGCCCGCGACGTGGCCCACAGCTACCTGCAAGCCCGTGCACGCATGGGCTTCCCGATGGCGACCCCTGAACTGCGTGACGAAGCGTTGGCTAAGCTGGAGGCGGCACAATGAGTGCACACGATTTTCTGGTCGAACTGGGCACCGAAGAGCTGCCTCCCAAGGCGCTGTCCAGCCTGGGCGACGCCTTCCTGGCCGGTATCGAGAAAGGCCTGCAGGCTGCAGGCCTGAAGTACACCGCCAAACAGGTCTATGCCGCGCCGCGCCGCCTGGCCGTGCTGATCAGCCAGCTCGACGTGCAGCAGCCGGACCGCAGCATCACCGTCGATGGCCCGCCCCTGCAGGCCGCCTTCGACGCCGAAGGCAATCCGACGCAGGCTGCCTTGGGCTTTGCCAAGAAGTGTGGCGTCGAGCTGTCGGACATCGACCAGAGTGGCCCGAAGCTGCGGTTCTCTCAGCACATTCCGGGCAAGCCGAGCGCCAGCCTGCTGCCGACCATCGTCGAAGACTCGCTCAACGACCTGCCCATCCCCAAGCGCATGCGCTGGGGTGCCGGCCGCGAAGAATTCGTGCGCCCGACCCAATGGCTGGTCATGCTGCTGGGCGACCAGGTCGTCGACTGCACGCTGCTGGGCCAGACCGCTGGGCGTGAGTCCCGTGGCCACCGCTTCCATCACCCGGACAACGTCACCATCGCTTCGCCGGCCAGCTACCTCGAGACCCTGCGCCAGGCCTACGTCCTGGCGGACTTCGCCGAGCGCCGCGAGCTGATCGCCAAGCGCACCGCCGAACTGGCGTTGCAGCAGGAAGGGACCGCGATCGTGCCGCCGGCCTTGCTGGACGAAGTCACCGCGCTGGTGGAGTGGCCCGTGCCGCTGGTGTGCTCGTTCGAGGAACGCTTCCTCGACGTGCCGCAGGAAGCCCTGATCACCACCATGCAGGACAACCAGAAGTACTTCTGCCTGCTCGACAGTGACGGCAAGCTGCTGCCGCGCTTCATCACCGTGGCCAACATCGAGAGCCGCGACCCGCGGCAGATCATCGAAGGCAACGAGAAGGTGGTGCGTCCGCGCCTGACCGACGCCGAGTTCTTCTTCAACCAGGACAAGAAGCAGCCGCTGGAAACGTTCAACGAGCGCTTGAAGAACGTGGTCTTCCAGGCGCAGCTGGGCAGCGTGTACGACAAGGCCGAGCGGGTGTCGCGCCTGGCGGCCTTCATCGCCCCGCACCTGGGGGGCGACGCACAGCGTGCGGCCCGTGCCGGCCTGCTGTCCAAGTGCGACCTGGCCACCGAGATGGTCGGAGAGTTCCCGGAGATGCAGGGCGTCGCCGGCTACTACTACGCGGTCAACGACGGTGAGCCGGAAGACGTCGCGCTGGCGCTGAACGAGCAGTACATGCCCCGCGGTGCGGGTGCCGAACTGCCTCAGACACTCACGGGTGCGGCGGTGGCCATCGCCGACAAGCTCGATACCCTGGTCGGTATCTTCGGCATCGGCATGCTGCCGACCGGCAGCAAGGATCCCTATGCCCTGCGCCGTGCCGCCCTGGGCGTGCTGCGCATCCTGATCGACAAGCAGCTGGACCTGGACCTGACCGACGCCGTGAGCTTCGCTGTCGCCCAGTACGGCAGCAAGGTCAAGGAAGCGGGCCTGACCGAGCTGGTCCTGGAGTTCATCTTCGACCGCCTGCGTGCACGCTACGAAGACGAAGGCGTCGATGTGGCCACCTACCTGTCGGTACGGGCGCTCAAGCCGGGTTCGGCCCTGGACTTCGACCAGCGCATCCAGGCCGTCCAGGCCTTCCGTCAGCTGCCCGAAGCCGATGCCCTGGCTGCGGTGAACAAGCGCGTCTCGAACCTGCTGAGCAAGGCCGAGGGCGCCGTCGCAGCCCAGGTCGAGCCGAAGTACTTCGACAACGCCAACGAGTTCTCGCTGTACTCGGCCATCCAGCAGGCCGACCAGGCCGTGCAACCCATGGCTGCGGCCCGCCAGTACAAGGAGTCGCTGGCACGCCTGGCTGCCCTGCGCGAGCCGGTGGATGCGTTCTTCGAGGCGGTGATGGTCAATGCCGAAGACCCCAACGTACGTGCCAACCGTTACGCCCTGCTCAGCCGTCTGCGTGGGCTGTTCCTGGGCGTGGCCGACATCTCGTTGCTGGGGTGAGCCGTGAAACTGCTGATACTCGACCGTGATGGCGTGATCAACCAGGACTCCGACGCCTACATCAAGTCATTGGAGGAATGGATCCCCATCCCGGGATCGATCGAGGCCATCGCACGGTTGAGTCAGGCGGGCTGGACCGTGGCCGTGGCCACCAATCAGTCCGGGCTGGCACGCGGCTACTACCCGCTTGCCACCCTGGACGCCATGCACGCGCGCCTGCGCGCGCTGGTGGACGACGCGGGGGGTGAAGTCGGGTTGATCGTGCATTGCCCCCACGGCCCGGACGACGGATGTGCCTGTCGCAAGCCGAAGCCCGGCATGCTGCACACCATCGCCACGCACTACCAGGCCGACCTGGCAGGCACGTGGTTCGTCGGCGACAGCGCGGGCGACCTGGATGCTGCCCTGGCCGTCGGTGCGCAGCCGGTCCTGGTCACCACGGGCAAAGGGTGCAAGACCCTGGCCAAAGGCGTGCCGCAAGGCACGTTGATTTTCGACGATCTGGCAGCGGTTGCCGGAGCACTCCTTTCGTAGCACGCCGTTTGGCGTGCTTTTCTTGAGCGGGCGTGTCCCGCAACGGTATCTGTCACTATGTCCATCGTGCGGGCGACCAGAATCCTTCTCTTTTACCTGCTGCTGGGAACCAGCTCCCTGCTGTGGTGCTCGCTGAGCTTCTTCATCGCGCCTTTCCTGCCGTTCCGTCAGCGCTACCGCTTCATCAACGTCTACTGGTGCCGCTTCGCGGTCCTGCTGGCCCGGGTGATCCTGGGCATTCGCTACCGGGTGACCGGCGAGGCGAACATTCCCCAGACGCCCTGCGTGATCCTGTCCAACCACCAGAGCACGTGGGAGACCTTTTTCCTGTCGGCCTACTTCCAGCCCTTGAGCCAGGTGCTCAAGCGCGAGCTGTTGTACGTGCCGTTCTTCGGTTGGGCAATGGCCATGCTGCGCCCCATCGCCATCGACCGGAACAACCCGAAGCAGGCCCTGCGTCAGGTCGCCAGCAAGGGCGACGAGCTGCTCAAGCAAGGGGTCTGGGTGCTGATCTTCCCGGAAGGCACACGTGTGCCCTTTGGACAGATCGGCAAGTTCTCCCGCGGTGGGACGGCCCTGGCGGTCAATGCCGGCCTGCCGGTCTTGCCGATCGCGCACAACGCCGGGAAATTCTGGCCGCGTGAAGGCTGGGGCAAACGCCCGGGCGTCATCGAGGTGGTGATTGGCGAACCCATGTATGCCGTGGGGACCGGTCCGCGCGCCGTCGCCGAGCTGAACGACCGTGCGGCAGCCTGGAACCAGGCGACCCAACAGGCCTTAGGCTCGATCGAGGCAGACGCCACGCCCGTGTTGGCGGACAGTGCCAATCCCCTGGCCTGACCGATTGTGGATAACGTGTGAGCAACTTTTGGATTACACGCCTGAAAATCACGCAACACACTGATTTTTATAGCTATTTTCGTGTATGACGTTTTCTCGAAAATCGTGCATAAGTTTTTGGCAGAACCTGAAAAGGGCCGTCACGTCAGCGATGTGGAAGGCGTGATGCCCGCGCAATCTGGCTGATGACGGCCCTTTGCGTTCAACTGGCGTCAGGATGGACAGCTTTTGTTCATCTTGCTCCAGTTCCCCCGGCAGGCATCCTCATACCTTGTCGATGTCCACGTCCCGCGTCTCCTTCAAGCAGAACAGCCCGACCACGAGGCTGACCCCGGTGATCAGCACCGGATACCAGAGGCCATAGAAGATATCCCCGGTGTACACCACCAAGGCGAAGGACACCGTGGGCAGGAAACCGCCGAACCAGCCGTTGCCGATGTGATAGGGCAGGGACATCGACGTGTAGCGGATCCGGGTAGGGAACAGCTCGACCATGACGGCTGCCAGCGGACCATAGGTCATCGTGGCGATCAGGATCATGGCGACGATCAGCACCACCACCATGAGTTCGTTCACCTGGGCCGGGTCTGCCTTGGCAGGGTAGCCCGCCGCTTCGACCGCCTGACGCATGGCCTGCTCATCGAACCCGGTGATCGAGCGGTCACCGATGCTGACCACCACCTCGGACCCTTGGGTCGCCTGGGACGAGTAGGGCAGGCCTTGCTTGACCAGGAAGGTCTTGACCTTGTCGCAAGGGCTGTCGAAGCGTGCCTTGCCCACAGGGTCGAACTGGAAGGTGCAGCCACTCGGATCGGCGGTGACGACGATGGGCGCCTGGCGGCTGGCGGCGTCGATCTGTGGGTTGGCGTAGTGGCTCAGGCCCTTGAACAAGGGGAAGTAGAGCACCGTGGCCAGCAGCAGGCCCAGCATCAGGATGGGTTTGCGGCCGATCCGGTCGGACAGCCAGCCGAAGAACACGAAGAACGGTGCGGCAATGATCACGCTGATGATCAGCAGCGTCGTGGCCTGGGCTGCATCCACCTTCAACATCTGGGTCAGGAAGAACAGCACGTAGAACTGGGCCGTGTAGAAGGTCACGGCCTGGCCGGCATTGATGCTGAACAGCGCGGTCAGGACGACCTTGAGGTTGGGCCAGGAGGTGAAGGATTCACGGATGGGTGAGGTGCTGAGCTTGCCTTCGGCTTTCATGCGCACGAACGCCGGCGACTCTTCCATGCTCATGCGGATCCAGGTGGAGATCCCCAGCAGCACGATCGACAGCAGGAAGGGCAGGCGCCAGCCCCAGGTCTCGAAGGCGTCCCCACTGATGTAGCGGCTGCCCAGTACCACGATCAGCGACAGCAGCAGGCCCAGGGTGGCGGTGGACTGGATGAAGCCGGTATGAAAGCCGCGCTTGCCGGGCGGTGCATGCTCGGCCACGTAGGTGGCTGCGCCACCGTATTCGCCCCCCAGCGCCAGGCCTTGCAGCATGCGCAGCAGCACCAGCAGGATCGGGGCGGCAATGCCGATGGTGGCGTAGGTCGGTAGTAGCCCGACCGCGAAAGTGGACAGGCCCATCAGCACGATGGTGACGAGGAAGGTGTACTTGCGCCCGATCATGTCGCCAAGCCGGCCGAACACCAAGGCTCCGAAGGGACGTACTAGGAAGCCCGCGGCGAACGCCATCAACGCCAGGATGAAGGCGGTGGTGTCGTTCACGCCGGCGAAGAATTGCTTGCTGATCACCGCCGCCAGGGCGCCGTAGAGAAAGAAGTCGTACCACTCGAAGACCGTTCCGAGGGACGAGGCGAAGATCACCTTTCGTTCTTCTCGAGGGGACACGCTGGCAGCGGCGGTGCCGTGCCCTTGGATGTAGTTCGGCATGGTCGTTTATCCTCGGCCCTTGAGGCCACAGTGATTATTCTTGTTGTTCCACTGCAGACAGCCTCCGACGACTGGGCTGTCACCGACCGCGTCCGTCAGGACGTGGGTACGTGTTTCGGGTCCTCCAGGCGCTGTTCGAGGGGGAGTGCCTTGATCAGGCGCGCGGCCTTCTCGGCAATCATGAGGGTAGGGGTGCAGGTATTGCCCGACACGATCGTCGGCATGATCGACGCATCGGCCACGCGCAGGCCCGGCACACCGCGAACGCGCAGCTGGCTGTCGACCACGTCCATCGTGCCCTGACCCATGCGGCAGGTGCCCACGGGGTGAAAGATGGTGGTGCCGATCTGACGCGCGGCTTCGTGAAGCGCTTCCGTGCTGCACAACGAAGGACCCGGCTTGTATTCCTGCGGCGCGAATGGAGCCAGGGCGGGCGCGGCGACGATGCGCCGTGTCAGGCGGATGGCCTCGGCAGCGACACGCAGATCTTCTTCTTCGGCCAGGTAATTGGGGTCGATCAGGGGCGCCAGGGCCATGTCTGCCGACCGAATGTCGATGCGGCCACGGCTGACCGGTCGCAGGTTGCAGACGGAGGCGGTGAACGCCGGGAAGCGGTGCAACGGCTCGCCAAAGCGCTCCAGTGACAAGGGCTGCACGTGGTACTGAAGGTTGGGGGTGGCCTGGCCAGGGTCCGAGCGGACGAAAGCGCCCAGCTGACTGGGCGCCATCGCCATCGGCCCACTGCGGTCATACAGGTAGCGCAGGCCCATGCCCAGCTTGCCCCACGGGCTGTTGGCCATCTGGTTGAGGGTGCGCGCATTGCGCACCTCGTAGACCAGGCGCAATTGCAGGTGGTCTTGCAAGTTGCCCCCTACGCCCGGCAGCTCGTGCCGTACGCCGATGCCCAGCCCCTCGAGCAGGCTGCGCGGGCCGATACCCGAGCGTTGCAGGATGCCAGGCGACCCGACGGCGCCCGCGCACAGGATGATCTCGCGGCGGGCTTCAAAGGTCTGCCAGCGTCCCTGATGCATGGCTTTGACCGCTGTGGCACGTGCCTGGTCGAGCAGGACACGATCGACCTGGACGTCGGTGAGCACGGTCAGGTTGGGACGTTGCAGGATGGGCTTGATGAAAGCCTTCGACGCGTTCCAGCGCACGCCGCTGCGCTGGTTCACCTGGAAATAGCCGCTGCCCTGGTTGTCACCGGTATTGAAGTCCTCCACCTTCGCGATGCCCACCTGCTCGGCGGCGTCGCGAAACGCTTCGAGGATCGGCCAGTGGTAGCGCTGCGACTCCACCCGCCATTCACCCTGCGCCCCATGATGATCGCTGCCCCCGCCGAAATGGTGCTCGCAGGCCATGAACAACGGCAGCACGTCGTTCCACGACCACCCCGCGTTGCCGGACTCGGCCCATCGGTCGTAGTCGGCAGCCTGTCCACGCATGTAGATCATGCCGTTGATGGACGAACAGCCACCCAGCACCCGGCCACGCGGATAGCCCAGGCTGCGTCCGCCCAGCCCCGGCTGTGGCTCGGTCTTGAAGCACCAATCGGTGCGTGGGTTGCCGATGCAGTACAAGTACCCGACGGGGACATGGATCCAGGGATAATTGTCGCGGCCACCTGCTTCGAGCAACAGCACGCGGCAGGTGGGGTCGGCGGACAGACGATTGGCCAGCAGGCAGCCGGCAGGGCCTGCGCCTACCACGATGTAGTCGAAGCGCGAATCGACTGGCGGCATGGGAACGACCTCGTGATCGTATGTTGTTCTTGTCGCGCTTAAGGTTAGTGTCTAATTTCGTTACCGAAGCGTTCGTTTTCGCGCAGCGGCTGTGCGTTTTGGCACAGCGCCCGTACGACATTCAGGGAGGGGGAGGGGCATGTTCGACTGGAACGATCTACGGTTTTTCCTCGAGCTGCAGCGCAGTGGGCGCCTGCTGACAGCGGCCAAGCGCCTCGGTACCACGCACAGCACGGTGGCCCGTCATATCGAGACCATCGAAGGCAGCCTTGGCACGGCGTTGTTCGTGCAACACGCCCAAGGCTACGAGTTGACGCCTGCAGGCCAGGCCCTGCTCAAGCACGCTGAAGCCATGGAAAACGTCGCCCTGCTGGCGCAGGAAGAAATCACCCAGAGCATCACCCCCCTGGGCAAGATCCGCCTGGGCGTGACCGAAGGGATCGGCATCCTGTTCTTCACACCCCAGCTCAATGCGCTGTTCTCGCGCTATCCGGGGCTCGAGGTCGAGCTGGTCGCCGTTCCTCGCTTCGTCAGCATCCTGAACCGTGAGGCCGATATCAGCATCCACCTCGAGCGGCCGGATGCCGATGTGCTGATCACACGCAAGCTGACCGACTACCGGCTCGCGCTGTACGCCAGTCGGGCCTACCTGGACGACGCGCCGCTGGTACGCAGCCGTGACGACCTGGCCCAGCACACGTGGATCGGCTACGTGGATGACCTGCTGTTCAGCAAGGAGCTGCTGTTTCTCAACAGCTTCTGCCGCCACCCCAAGGTGATGTTCCGCAGCACCAGCGTCATCGCTCAACAACAGGCAGCACGCGCGGGCCTGGGTATCGCCGTGCTGCCCAACTACATGGCCAGCCAGGACCCGGAGTTGGTCAGGGTATTGCCAGGCGAGGCCCTGCAACGCAGCTACTGGATCAGTACCCGGCGGGAGTTGCACAAGTCGGTACGGCTGAGGGTGGTGTGGGATTATCTATTGGCGCTGTGCGCGCAGAAGCAGGCGATCCTGCTGGCAGACTGAGGGGAGGGAAGTGATGCGGCATGAACACCCTCGAACCCGTGCAGGTTCGAGGGTGGTTTTCCGGGTCAGAAGTCCAGGTTGGACACGGCCAGGGCATTGCCCTCGATGAACTCACGACGCGGCTCGACCGCATCGCCCATCAAGGTGTTGAACAGCTGGTCCGCAGCGATCGCGTCCTCGATCGTCACCTTCAGCATGCGACGCACGGCCGGGTCCATGGTGGTTTCCCACAGCTGGTCCGGGTTCATCTCGCCGAGCCCTTTGTAACGCTGGATGGTGTAGCGCTTGGAGGTTTCGGTCATCAGCCAGTCCAGCGCTTCCTTGAACTCCTGGATGGCCTTCTTGCGTTCGCCTCGCTGCACGTAGGCGCCTTCACCCAACAACGTCGACAGCCTGGCACCCAAGGTCACGACGGTACGGTAGTCGTTACTGCCGAAGAAATCGCGGTTGAAGGTGACGTAGCTGGCCAGGCCATGAGAGGTGATCTCCACCTCGGGCAGCCAGACATTGCGCTCCTTGTCTTCACGCAAGGCCGCCTTGTAGACGAGACCCGACTTCTGGCTACCGTTCAGGCGCGCCTGGAACTGCTCCATCCAGGCTTGCATGGCCGCGTGGTCACCCAACTGCTCGGACGGGACTTCCGGCAGGTAGATGAAGTGCTCGGTGATCTCTTCCGGGTACAGGCGAGACAACCGCTTGAGGGTCTTCATCACGCTGCGGAACTCGTTCACCAGACGCTCCAGTTCCACACCCGACACGGGTGGGGCGGCTTCGTCCAGGTGCAGGCTGGCGTCTTCCAGGGCCGCCTGGGTCAGGTACTCTTCCTTGGCCTCGTCGTCCTTGAGGTACTGCTCCTGCTTGCCACGCTTGATCTTGTAGAGCGGCGGCTGGGCGATGTAGATGTAGCCACGCTCCACCAGCTCTGGCAGTTGACGGAAGAAGAAGGTCAGCAGCAGGGTACGGATGTGCGAACCGTCGACGTCAGCATCGGTCATGATGATGATGTTGTGATAGCGCAACTTGTCGATGTTGTACTCGTCACGTCCGATCCCGCAGCCCAGCGCGGTAATCAGCGTGCCGACTTCCTGGGACGAGATCATCTTGTCGAAGCGTGCTTTCTCGACGTTGAGGATCTTGCCCTTGAGCGGCAGGATGGCCTGGGTCTTGCGGTTGCGGCCTTGCTTGGCCGACCCTCCTGCGGAGTCACCCTCCACCAGGTAGAGCTCGGAGAGCGCCGGGTCCTTCTCCTGACAGTCCGCCAGCTTGCCCGGCAGGCCCGCGATGTCCAGGGCGCCTTTGCGGCGAGTCATCTCGCGTGCCTTGCGCGCCGCTTCACGGGCACGGGCAGCATCGATCATCTTGCCGACGACGGCCTTGGCTTCGTTCGGGTTCTCCAGCAGGAAGTCGGAGAAGTACTTGTTCATCTCCTGTTCCACGGCAGTTTTCACTTCCGAGGAGACCAGCTTGTCCTTGGTCTGCGAGCTGAACTTGGGATCGGGCACCTTGACCGAGATGATCGCGGTCAAACCTTCACGGGCATCGTCGCCCGTGGTGGAGACCTTGTTCTTCTTGGCCAGGCCTTCCTGCTCGATGTAGTTGTTCAGGTTGCGCGTCAAGGCCGAACGGAAGCCCACCAAGTGGGTACCACCGTCGCGCTGAGGGATGTTGTTGGTGAAGCACAACAGGTTTTCGTTGAAGCTGTCGTTCCACTGCAGGGCGATCTCGACACCGACGCCGTCGTCACGCTGCACGTTGAAGTGGAAGACCTGTGCGTTCACCGGTGTCTTGTTGGTGTTCAGGTATTCGACGAATGCGCTAAGGCCGCCTTCGTACTTGAAGAACTCTTCTTTGCCGGAGCGCTCGTCCTTCAGGAGGATGCCCACGCCCGAGTTCAGGAAGGACAGTTCCCGGATGCGCTTGGCCAGGATGTCCCAGCTGAAGTGGATGTTCTTGAAGGTCTCTGCGGACGGGTGGAAGTGGATGTGCGTGCCTGTGGTCTCGCTATCGCCCACGATCGCCATCGGCGCCTGGGGCACACCATGCACGTACGTCTGCTCCCAGATCTTGCCGCTGCGGCGCACGGTCAGGATGAGCTTCTCCGACAGCGCGTTGACCACGGAAACGCCTACCCCGTGCAGACCGCCCGAGACCTTGTACGAGTTGTCATCGAACTTACCGCCGGCGTGCAGGACGGTCATGATGACTTCGGCAGCGGAAACGCCTTCTTCCTTGTGCACGTCGACCGGGATACCACGGCCGTTGTCTCGCACGCTGATGGATTCGTCCGGGTGGATGATGACGGTGATGTCATCGCAGTGACCGGCCAGCGCTTCGTCGATCGAGTTGTCGAGGACTTCGAACACCATGTGGTGCAGGCCGCTGCCATCATCGGTATCGCCGATGTACATGCCGGGGCGCTTACGCACGGCATCCAGCCCTTTCAGCACCTTGATGCTGGAAGAGTCGTATGTTTGATTCTCGCTCATGCCTTCACTCCCGATGGTCGTGGGTCTGGGTGATACGGCCCTGTTCCACGTGGAACAGAGCGACAGGCGTATCCGTCTGCCAACCGTCCCTCAGTAATTCTTCGTCTACACAGGTGATGAATACCTGGCAGTTCAATTCTTCCAGCAAACGGCACAATGCACCGCGGTGGTCTTCGTCCAGTTCGGACGGCAAGTCGTCGACCAGGTAGATACAGCGCCCTTGCCGCGCCTGGTTGACCAGATGACCTTGGGCGATGCGCAAGGCGCAAACGACCAGCTTCTGCTGCCCACGTGACAGGATGTCGGCTGCGTTGTGGGTGCCTAGTCGCAATCGCAGATCCGCACGTTGTGGGCCTGCCTGGGTATGACCCAGCTGCTGGTCGCGGTGCAACGAGGTGGCCAGCACGGCCTGCAAGTCACGGTCCTTGTCCCAGCCACGGTAGTAGCTCAGGCTAAGACCATCGAGTTCGAGCAACTCGCCCAGCGTTCGCTCGAAGACAGGTTTCAAGGCTGTGATGTAACTGCGGCGAAACTCGTCAATTTCCACGCTGGCCGAGCACAATTCCCGGTCCCATGCCGCTTGCGAAGCGGTGTCAAGTGTACCATGCCGGAGCCACGAATTCCGTTGCCTGAGCGCCTTCTGTAGGCGCTGCCAGGTCGCCATGAATCGCGGTTCCACGTGGAACACACCCCAGTCCAGAAACTGCCGGCGAATCTTGGGAGCGCCCTCCAGCAGGCGGAAGCTGTCCGGGTTGATCAGCTGCAAGGGTAGGATTTCGGCCAACTGAGCCGTACCCCGCGCATTCTGCCCGTCGATGCGAATGGAAAAGTCACCTTGCCGCTCGCGTGCGATGCCGAGGTTACGGGTGCCACCCTGGATCAGATCGACCTGACCGAACACGGTACAGCTGGCCTGCTCGTGCTGAATGACGGGGTTGAGCCGTGTGCTGCGGAAGGACCGCGCCAGGCCCAGCAGGTGGATGGCTTCCAGCACGCTGGTCTTGCCGCTGCCGTTGTCGCCGTAGAGGATGTTGATCCTGGGGGAGGGTTCGAAGGTCACCGACTGCAGGTTGCGCACGCCGGTGACCGATACGCGTCGTAGGGACATGTAAGGCGCGTGGCTTAGAGACGCATGGGCATTACGACATACGAGGAATCGTCGTTGCCTGCTTCCTGGAGCAAGGCGCTGCTGTTGGAGTCGGACAGGAGCAGACGCACCTGATCGGTGGTCATCACGCCCAGCACGTCCAGCAGGTAGCTCACGTTGAATCCGATCTCCAGCGAAGCCCCCTCGTAATCGACGCTGATCTCTTCCTCGGCCTCTTCCTGTTCAGGGTTGTTGGCCTGGATCTTCAGTTGCCCATTCGCCAACTGCAAACGGATACCGCGGTATTTTTCGTTCGACAGGATCGCCGTGCGGCTGAAGGCTTCACGCAGCAGCTGGCGATCGCCCAGGACCAGCTTGTCGCCTCCCTTGGGCAGGACACGCTCGTAGTCCGGGAACTTGCCATCGACCAGCTTGGAGGTGAAGGTGAACTCGCCAGTGGTCGCGCGGATGTGGTGTTGTCCCAGCACGATGCTGACGGTGCCTTCAGGGTCGGTCAGCAGACGCGCCAGTTCGAGGATGCCCTTGCGGGGCACGATGACCTGATGCCGTTCGGTCTGGCCGACCGGTGCCTGCATGGCGCAAAGCGCCAGACGGTGCCCATCGGTGGCCACGGCACGCAACGTGTCGGTGGACACCTCGAGCAGCATGCCATTGAGGTAGTAACGAACGTCCTGCTGGGCCATGGCAAAGCTGGTGCGCTCGATGAGACGGCGCAGACGGCTCTGCTCGAGGGTGCAGGTCAGCGACCCTGGGCCTTCCTCGACCGTCGGGAAGTCGTTGGCCGGCAGGGTCGACAGCGTGAAGCGACTGCGCCCTGCCTTGACCAGCAACTTCTGCTCCTCGAGCCTGATGTCGATCAGCACGTCGCTGGGCAGACTCTTGCAGATGTCCATGAGCTTGCGCGCCGGCACGGTGATCTCGCCCGGTTCGGCAGGCTCTTCGAGCTGAACGCGGCCGATCAGCTCGACTTCGAGGTCGGTACCGGTCAACGACAGTTGCTGCCCCTGGACCACCAGCAGGACGTTGGACAGCACCGGCAAGGTCTGACGGCGCTCGACGACGCCTGCGACCAGTTGCAGGGGTTTCAACAGGGCTTCGCGTTGAATGGTGAAATGCATGGTCTAGTCCTTGCCTTCAATAAGCTTCGCCGCCGCCGATCAAGTCGTCAGCGTGCGCAGCAGGTTCTTGTAGTCCTCGCGAATGTCCGCGTCGGATTCTTTCAATTCGTTGATCTTGCGACAGGCGTGCAGGACGGTGGTGTGGTCACGCCCGCCGAACATGTCACCGATCTCCGGCAAGCTGTGGTTGGTCAGCTCCTTGGACAGTGCCATCGCCACCTGACGGGGACGGGCGACCGAACGGGAGCGACGCTTGGACAGCAGATCGGAGATCTTGATCTTGTAGTACTCGGCGACGGTGCGCTGAATGTTATCCACACTCACCAGCTTGTCCTGCAGGGCGAGCAGGTCTTTCAACGATTCGCGGATCAGCTCGATGGTGATGTCACGTCCCATGAAGTGGGAATGCGCGATCACACGCTTGAGCGCCCCTTCCAACTCACGCACGTTCGAGCGAATGCGCTGGGCAATGAAGAACGCGGCATCGTGCGGCAGGTCGACCTTGGCCTGGTCGGCCTTCTTCATCAGGATGGCGACCCGGGTTTCCAGCTCCGGTGGCTCCACGGCCACCGTCAATCCCCAGCCGAAGCGCGACTTGAGACGCTCCTCGAGGCCTTCGATCTCCTTCGGATAACGGTCGCTGGTCAAGATGACCTGCTGACCGCCTTCGAGCAGCGCATTGAAGGTGTGGAAGAACTCCTCCTGCGAGCGCTCCTTGCGGGCGAAGAACTGGATGTCGTCGATCAGCAAGGCATCGACGGAACGATAGAACCGCTTGAACTCGTTGATGGCGTTGAGCTGCAGGGCCTTGACCATGTCCGCGACGAACCGCTCCGAATGCAGGTAGACGACCTTGGCATTGGGGTTCTTCTTCAGCAGGTGGTTACCCACAGCGTGCATCAAGTGCGTCTTGCCCAAGCCCACGCCGCCGTACAGGAACAGCGGGTTGTAACCGTGCTTGGGGTTGTCCGCCACCTGCCAGGCCGCGGCACGCGCCAACTGGTTGGACTTGCCTTCGACGAAGGTTTCGAAGGTGAAGGTACGGTTCAGGTAGCTGGTGTGCTTGAGCGCACCTTCTACCTGGACCGTCCGTTGCTCGGCCCGGCCCGGGGCTTGAGCCGGCGCAGCCGAAGGCGCGTCATCGACGGGCGCGTAGCGCTCCTGGCTGACCATGGGCTCCGACGCCGCGGCAGGCTCGAGCGAGGCTGCGTGGACGGTGGTCGGTTCGCTGGCCGCTGGCGTACGGGGTGGTTGCTGGGCCTGGGAGGCCGCCGTGGCAGCACTGACCGGCGCATTGGGTGCCGCGCGCGGGGTAGAGCTGCGGCGGCTGCCGATCAACAGTGACAGCGAAGGTGCCATGCCATTGCCGTGTTCGCCCAAGAGTTCGAGCAGGCGGCCCAGGTACTTTTCATTGACCCAGTCGAGCACGAAGCGATTGGGCGCGTAGACCCGCAGCTCGGTGCCGTCGGCTTCGATCTGTAGTGGACGGATCCAGGTATTGAATTGCTGGGCAGGCAGTTCGTCGCGCAACAGCTCCACGCATTGCTGCCAAAGTTCCACTGACACGGAGTTCCCCTGAGTTGAAAGCCTGGTAGGCGAGTACAAGCGATCCATTGTACCGGGCACCGGACCGGTTATCCACATGGAGGGACCAAGGGCGTTGCGACGGCTTGGACAAAACCTGACGAAAACACCCTCGACACGCGGGGGATAAGCTCTGTGGATAACGCACCCTGAGCACTCTGCACAACCCCGGGCAAAATCCTGTGCATAACTCTCATGTGGATATCCTGCCCAGTTATACACAGGCTAATCGCAGCTGCCGCACAGCCGCCGCACGGCTTTCGGACAACCTTCAGGATTTCTGTACACCCCGTGTTCAAAGGCGTTCAGCGATCTATCCACAGAAAACCCATCCCTTAAAAGCTATAGATTCTTCAAAAAAGCTTTCTATCTGTCTTTCTTATTTTTCATAGTAAGCCCACTGTCGGTAGATCGTCTTCACCGTCCGCCCGGCATGAGCGTTCGTCTGCTTATAGAGAATGCAGGCTGGTTGGAAATTGACCTATGGCGTTGGTTTCTCTAGAATCGCCGATCTCTTAAAACGGGGGCCATTCCGGCCCGTTGTCGACGAACCAGGTAACACGCCATGAAACGTACTTTCCAACCAAGCACCATCAAGCGCGCACGCACCCACGGTTTCCGTGCTCGCATGGCTACCAAGAACGGCCGCGCAGTTCTGTCGCGTCGTCGTGCCAAAGGCCGTAAGCGTCTGGCCATCTGATTTTCCGGCACAGGTGGTGAGTCAGGACTTCAGTCGGGACAAGCGATTGCTTACCCCCCGGCATTTCAAAGCGGTCTTCGACTCCCCAACCGGCAAGGTTCCAGGGAAAAACCTGCTGATCCTTGCTCGCGAGAACGGTCTCGATCATCCACGCCTGGGGCTGGTGATCGGCAAGAAGAGCGTCAAGCTCGCCGTTCAGCGCAATCGCCTCAAACGCCTGATGCGCGATTCGTTTCGCCTGAACCAGCACATGCTTGCAGGTTGGGACATCGTGATCGTCGCGCGTAGAGGGTTGGGCGAGACGGAAAATCCGGAATTGCATCCACACTTCATCAAGCTCTGGAAGCGTCTGGCCCGTCTGCAGCCCGCTCCGGCAGCCAGTGCCGATGTCGCAAGGGTAGACAGTCACGATGCGTAAACTGGCCCTCGTCCCGATCCAGTTCTACCGTTACGCCATCAGCCCGTTGATGGCCAGTCACTGTCGTTTCTATCCCTCCTGCTCCTGTTACGCCTATGAAGCCATCGAAACACATGGCCTTCTGCGTGGCGGGTGGCTGACCGTTCGTCGCCTCGGACGTTGTCATCCCTGGAACGACGGCGGGTTCGACCCGGTTCCGCCTGCCGCTTCCTCCCGAACCTCTTCGATAGCCGAGTAATCATGGATATTAAACGCACGATCCTGATCGTCGCCCTGGCAATCGTGGCCTACGTGCTGGTCCTGAAATGGAACCAGGACTACGGTCAGGCCGCCTTGCCGACTCAGACTGCTTCCAGCAACGTCGCTCCGACCCTGCCTGACACCGTGCCTGTGGACAACAATGGCGCCAGCGCCGACGTACCTAGCACCGGTAGCGCCGCCAGCACGCCCGAGTTGGCACCCGTCGCCGCCAGCAAGGACCTCGTCCACGTCAAGACCGATGTACTGGACTTGGCTATCGATCCCGTGGGGGGCGACATCGTCCAGCTGCGGCTGCCGCAGTTCCCTCGCCGTCAGGACCACCCGGACATTCCGTTCCAGCTGTTCGACAATGGCGGTGAGCGTACCTACCTGGCCCAGAGCGGCCTGACCGGTACCGACGGTCCGGATGCCCGTGCGTCGGGCCGTCCTCTGTACGCTGTGGATAAGCGCAGCTATCAGCTGGCCGATGGCCAGGAGCAACTGGTCGTGGACCTGACGTTCAGCGACAAGGGCGTCAACTACACCAAGCGCTTCACCTTCAAGCGTGGCGAGTACGACCTGACCGTCACCTACCTGGTGGACAACCAGAGCGCCCAGGCCTGGACCGGCAACCTGTTCGCCCAGCTCAAGCGAGATGCCAGTTCCGATCCGTCTTCCAGCACCGCGACTGGCACGGCGACCTACCTCGGCGCTGCGCTGTGGACAAGTTCGGAGCCCTACAAGAAAGTGTCGATGAAAGACATCGACAAGGGCAGCCTGAAGGAAACCGTGGCCGGCGGCTGGGTCGCCTGGCTGCAGCACTACTTCGTGACCGCCTGGATCCCGGCCAAGTCCGACAACAACATCGTCCAGACCCGCAAGGACAGCCAGGGCAACTACATCATCGGCTACACCGGCCCTGCGCTCAGCGCGGCGCCAGGTGCCCAGGTCCAGACCAGCACGACGCTGTACGCGGGTCCCAAGAGCCAGGCCAAGCTGAAAGAGTTGTCCCCAGGCCTGGAACTGACGGTCGACTACGGCTTCCTGTGGTTCATCGCGCAGCCGATCTTCTGGCTGCTGCAACATATCCACAGCCTGCTGGGCAACTGGGGCTGGTCGATCATCGTCCTGACGATGCTGATCAAAGGCCTGTTCTTCCCGCTGTCCGCCGCCAGCTACCGCTCGATGGCCCGCATGCGCGCCGTGGCGCCACGTGTCCAGGCGCTGAAAGAACAATACGGTGACGATCGCCAGAAGATGTCCCAGGCGATGATGGAGCTGTACAAGAAAGAGAAGATCAATCCACTGGGCGGCTGCTTGCCGATCCTGGTGCAGATGCCGGTCTTCCTGGCCTTGTACTGGGTACTGCTCGAAAGCGTCGAAATGCGCCAGGCACCGTGGATCCTGTGGATCACCGACCTGTCCATCAAGGACCCGTTCTTCATCCTGCCGATCATCATGGGCGCGACCATGTTCATTCAGCAGCGCCTGAACCCGACGCCGCCGGATCCGATGCAGGCCAAGGTCATGAAGATGATGCCGATCGTCTTCACCTTCTTCTTCCTGTGGTTCCCGGCCGGCCTGGTGCTGTACTGGGTTGTGAACAACTGCCTGTCGATCACTCAGCAGTGGTTCATCACCCGTCGCATCGAGGCCAGCAAGAACGCTGCCGCCTGATCGCGCGGTGCGCTAGCCTGTGAATGAAAACGCCCCTTCGGGGGCGTTTTTGCTATCTGTCGATTTGTCGTAGAGGTCCATTGCATGAACATCACGCGAGACACCATCGCCGCCATCGCTACGGCCCAGGGCCGGGGCGGTGTCGGCATCGTTCGGCTCTCCGGCCCTCTGGCCCGCGCAGCCGGCCGGGTATTGACCGGACGCGACCTGACCCCGCGGCACGCCCACTACGGGCCTTTCAAGAACGAGGAAGGGCTGATTCTGGACGAAGGGATCGCCCTGTTCTTCGCCGGGCCTCATTCGTTCACGGGCGAAGACGTGCTGGAGCTGCAAGGGCATGGGGGGCCGGTGGTCATGGACATGCTGCTGCAGGCCTGTGTACAACTGGGTTGCCGTCTGGCCCGTCCTGGTGAATTCAGCGAACGGGCATTCCTCAACGACAAGCTGGACCTGGCCCAGGCCGAAGCCATCGCCGACCTCATCGAGGCCAGTTCTGCACAGGCCGCTCGCAATGCCTTGCGGTCCCTGCAAGGGGAGTTCTCCAAGCGCGTGGAGATGCTCACCGAAGCGCTCATCGCCCTTAGGATCTACGTGGAAGCTGCCATCGACTTTCCCGAGGAGGAGATCGACTTCCTGGGGGATGGCGTGGTGCTCGGCCTGCTCGATGGCGTGCGTGCCACGTTATCCACCGTGCAACGGGAAGCCGGGCAGGGCGCCTTGCTCCGGGACGGCATGACCGTGGTCATCGCAGGTCGCCCGAATGCCGGCAAGTCGAGCCTGCTCAATCACCTGGCCGGGCGCGAAGCCGCCATCGTGACCGACATTGCCGGTACCACCCGTGACATCCTGCGCGAACATATCCACATCGACGGCATGCCTCTGCACATCGTCGACACGGCCGGTCTGCGCAGCACCGAGGATCAGGTCGAACAGATCGGCGTGCAGCGGGCGCTCAAGGCTATCCATGAAGCCGATCGCGTCCTGCTGGTCGTGGACTCCACCGCACCCGAAGGCCGTGACCCATTCGGCCTGTGGCCCGAATTCCTGAGCGAGCCGCCCGAACCGTCGAAAGTGACGCTGATCCGCAACAAGGCCGATCTCAGCGGCGAGACCATCGGACGTGTGGATAACAGCGATGGCCATGTGACCTTGACCTTGAGCGCGGGTGAGCAGGTCGCAGGGCTCGATCTGCTGCGTGATCATCTCAAGGCCTGCATGGGTTACGAGCAGACGGCGGAAAGCGGCTTCAGCGCGCGCAGACGCCACCTGGAGGCCCTGCGCCAGGCCAGTGACCATCTGGAACACGGTCGCGCGCAGCTGACCCTGGCAGGCGCTGGAGAGCTGCTGGCCGAAGACCTTCGCCAGGCGCAACAAGCGCTGGGCGAAATCACCGGGGCCTTCAGCTCCGATGATCTGCTGGGTCGCATTTTCTCGAGCTTCTGCATCGGCAAGTAATCAAGCCTGGTCGATCTCTGTCTGAGATCGGCCCTTTTCTGTTCCCGACCCTTCGCAACGAAAGGTCGTCCCGACACCCCCTGTCGGACGTCTTCCCCCTCTCCCTGCCTCGATGACCCTTTCTCGGCCTCAGTAAGCCCTGTGTACAACCGTACTTTAGCACCGTTGATAACCTACGATCTCGCCTGTGCATAAAACCACCTGTGCATAAGTAATACTTTCATCCACAGCTTGCACAGAGTTATCCAGAGCCCTCAACCCCAGTGGATAACAGGGTTTTGAAACGCTGAAACCCTTATGAGTAATGGTCCACAGCAATCTATCCACAGAAAGTTGGCTCTATAGAAATAAACATAAAAACAAGCTTTTCTTAATTTCTTTCCTTGAATCTGTATTTGCCGTTCATCCACAGGTTGATCAAATTTTGCCCAAACGCTTTCCCGCACCTAGAGGAAGTCCCTATACTTGTCGGCTTACTTTTCTCTTTGCGATACAGGCACGAGGTGCGTGGTGGATTTCCCTTCCCGTTTTGAAGTGATCGTCATCGGCGGCGGCCATGCCGGTACCGAGGCTGCGCTTGCATCGGCACGCATGGGGGTCAAGACCCTGCTGCTGACCCACAACGTGGAAACCCTCGGTCACATGAGCTGCAACCCCGCGATCGGCGGCATTGGCAAGAGCCATCTGGTCAAGGAGATCGATGCGCTCGGCGGTGCCATGGCATTGGCCACCGACAAGAGCGGTATCCAGTTCCGTGTGCTGAACAACCGCAAGGGCCCGGCCGTACGGGCAACGCGGGCCCAGGCCGACCGCGCGCTCTACAAGTCCGTGGTGCGCGAGATCCTGGAGAACCAGCCGAACCTGTGGATATTCCAGCAATCGTGCGATGACCTGATCGTCGAGCAGGATCAGGTCAAGGGCGTGGTCACGCAGATGGGTCTGCGCTTCATGGCCGATGCCGTGGTGTTGACCACCGGCACGTTCCTGGGCGGGCTCATTCACATCGGCTTGCAGAACCACTCCGGTGGTCGGGCCGGCGACCCCCCGGCCATCGCCCTGGCCAACCGGATGCGCGAACTGCCATTGCGGGTCGGCCGTCTCAAGACCGGGACACCACCGCGTATCGACGGGCGTTCGGTGGACTTTTCGGTGATGTCGGAACAGCCAGGCGATACCCCGATCCCGGTCATGTCGTTCATGGGCAATGCGGCGATGCACCCCCGCCAGGTGAGCTGCTGGATCACCCACACCAACGAACGCACCCACGAGATCATCGCGGCCAACCTGGATCGTTCGCCCATGTACTCGGGCATGATCGAAGGCATCGGTCCGCGCTACTGCCCTTCGATCGAAGACAAGATCCATCGCTTCGCCGACAAGCAGAGCCACCAGGTGTTCATCGAGCCGGAAGGCCTGACGACCCACGAGCTGTACCCCAACGGCATCTCCACCTCCCTGCCGTTCGACGTGCAGCTGCAGGTGGTACGCTCGATTCGTGGCATGGAGAACGCCCACATCGTGCGCCCAGGCTATGCCATCGAATACGACTACTTCGATCCGCGGGACCTCAAGTACAGCCTCGAGACCAAGGTCATCGCCGGCCTGTTCTTCGCCGGGCAGATCAACGGCACCACCGGCTACGAAGAAGCCGGCGCCCAGGGCTTGCTGGCCGGGACCAACGCTGCGCTGCTGGCGCGCGGCCTGGACGCCTGGTGTCCACGTCGCGACGAAGCCTACATCGGCGTGCTGGTCGATGACCTGATCACCCTGGGCACCCAGGAGCCGTACCGCATGTTCACGTCGCGCGCCGAATACCGGCTGATCCTGCGCGAAGACAACGCCGACCTGCGCCTGACCGAGAAAGGCCGTGAACTGGGCCTGATCGACGACGCACGCTGGGCAGCGTTCTGCACCAAGCGCGAAGGGATCGAGCGTGAAGAACAGCGCCTGCGCAGCACCTGGGTACGCCCGAACACGCCCGAAGGCCAGGCGGTCAGCGAGCGCTTCGGCACCCCCCTGAGCCATGAGTACAGCCTGATGAGCCTGCTGACCCGCCCGGAAGTGGACTACGCCGGCCTGTCCGAGGCCCTGGGCACGGCGCCCGCCGAGCCGCAGGTGGCCGAACAGGTGGAGATCAGGACCAAGTACGCCGGCTACATCGATCGTCAACAGGAAGAGATTGCGCGATTGCGTGCCAGCGAGGACACTCGCCTGCCTGTGGATATCGACTACGTCTCGATCTCGGGGCTGTCCAAGGAGATTCAGGGCAAGTTGGGCCAGACCCGTCCTGAAACGCTGGGCCAGGCATCGCGTATCCCGGGTGTCACCCCGGCGGCGATTTCCCTGTTGCTGATCCACCTGAAAAAACGCGGCGCAGGCCGCGAACTGGAGCAAAGCGTTTGAGTTCCCTGGTCACCGCTGTACATGCCAACGAGTTGTCCACAGGCGCCCAGGCGTTGGGTGTTGCCTTGAGCCCACGTCAGCACGAACGGCTGCTGGGCTATCTCGCCTTGCTGATCAAGTGGAACAAGGCCTACAACCTCACGGCGGTGAGGAACCCTGACGAGATGGTCTCCCGGCACCTGCTCGACAGCCTCAGCGTCATGCCCTTCATCGACGACGACCGCAACCGCTGGCTGGATGTCGGTAGCGGAGGTGGCATGCCTGGCGTGCCGCTGGCCATCCTGCACCCCGAGAAATCGGTGACCCTGCTCGACAGCAATGGCAAGAAGACCCGTTTCCTCACCCAGGTGAAGCTGGAGCTGGGGCTGGACAACCTGCAGGTTATCCACAGCCGGGTCGAGGCGTTCACGCCTGAGCAGCCCTTCGACGGGATCGTCTCCCGTGCGTTCAGCAGCATGGAGAACTTCACCGGCTGGACGCGTCACCTGGGCAACACCGAAACGCGGTGGTTGGCAATGAAAGGGCTGCATCCTGCCGACGAACTGGTAGCATTGCCGGCAGACTTCACAGTGGAAAGCGAGCAGGCCTTGACCGTTCCGGGTTGCCAAGGCCAGCGCCATCTACTGATACTGCGCCGCAAGGCATGACGGGGAACACACGCATCAATGGCTAAGGTATTCGCAATCGCGAACCAGAAAGGTGGCGTGGGCAAGACCACCACCTGCATCAATCTCGCCGCGTCCCTGGCCGCTACCAAGCGCCGGGTGCTGCTGATCGATCTCGACCCGCAGGGCAACGCGACCATGGGCAGCGGTGTGGACAAGCACGTGCTCGAGCACTCGGTCTACGACCTGCTCATCGGGGAGTGCGACCTGGCCCAGGCCATGCACATCTCCGAGCACGGCCATTACCAGCTGCTGCCGGCCAACCGCGACCTCACTGCCGCCGAAGTGGTACTGCTGGAGATGCAGGTCAAGGAAAGCCGACTGCGCAATGCCCTGGCGCCGATCCGCGAGAACTACGATTTCATCCTCATCGACTGCCCGCCGTCGCTGTCGATGCTGACGCTCAACGCGCTGGTGGCGTCCGATGGCGTCATCATCCCCATGCAGTGCGAGTACTACGCGCTGGAAGGGCTGAGCGACCTGGTGGACAACATCAAGCGCATCGCCGCCAAGCTCAACCCGGCGCTGAAGATCGAAGGCCTGCTGCGGACGATGTACGATCCGCGCCTGAGCCTGAACAACGATGTCTCGGCGCAGCTCAAGGAACACTTCGGCGAGCAGCTGTACGACACCGTCATTCCGCGCAACATCCGCCTGGCCGAGGCGCCGAGCTTCGGCATGCCGGCCCTGGCCTACGACAAGCAGTCCAAGGGCGCGGTCGCGTACCTGGCCCTGGCCACCGAACTGGTGCGTCGTCAGCGCCGCCCCTCCCGCGCCGCACAGACAAGTTAAGGAATCCGCATGGCCGTCAAGAAACGGGGTCTCGGACGCGGGCTGGATGCGCTGCTCAGCGGTCCTTCGGTCAGCGCGCTCGAGGAGCAGGCTGTCAAGGTCGATCGCAAGGAGCTGCAGCACCTGCCGGTCGACCTGATCCAGCGTGGCAAGTACCAGCCACGCCGGGACATGGATCCCCAGGCGCTGGAAGAGCTGGCGCACTCGATTCGCGCCCACGGCGTCATGCAGCCGATCGTGGTGCGTCCGATCGACGATGAACGCTACGAGATCATCGCAGGCGAACGCCGCTGGCGGGCGACCCAGCAGGCTGGCCTGGATACGATCCCGGCCATGGTGCGTGTGCTGCCCGACGAGGCCGCCATCGCGATGGCGCTGATCGAGAACATCCAGCGCGAAGACCTCAATCCGCTCGAAGAAGCCATGGCGTTGCAGCGCCTGCAGCAGGAATTCGAACTGACGCAGCAGCAAGTGGCCGATGCCGTCGGCAAGTCGCGGGTGACCATCGCCAACCTGCTGCGTCTGATCAGCCTGCCAGAGGCCATCAAGACCATGCTTGCCCATGGTGATCTGGAGATGGGCCATGCCCGTGCTCTGCTCGGATTGGGTGAAGATCGACAGGTCGAAGGGGCGCGACACGTTGTCGCACGTGGGCTGACCGTCCGTCAGACCGAAGCGCTGGTTCGGCAGTGGCTGAGCGATACGCCCGAGCCTGCCGAGCAGGCCAAGCCCGACCCTGACATCAGTCGTCTGGAACAGCGGCTGGCAGAGCGCCTGGGCTCGGCGGTGCAGATCAAGCATGGCCAGAAGGGCAAAGGGCAGCTGGTGATTCGCTACAACTCGCTGGACGAGTTGCAGGGCGTACTTGCACACATTCGCTGAAACAATTCGCCAAAGACCACGCAGCCGGAAAACGCCACCCAAGAGTTGAATAGGGGGACATCCCCCCCTATACTCTGCGCGCATTTTGTCGGCACAAATTATGCCAAGTCATCGTTGACTTGAAGGCCGACTCCGAGGAGCCGCAGCAATGGAAATACGCACGCCAAACCGCCTGCCGTTCCATCGCTGGGCAGTTTTTCCGGTGCTGGCGGCTCAATGCATCGTGTTACTGCTGGCAGCCGTGGTGCTGTGGCAATGGCAAGGCGTCATCAGCGGTTACTCAGGTCTTTGCGGAGGCCTGATCGCCTGGCTGCCGAACCTGTACTTCGCCTGGAAGGCGTTTCGTTTCAACGGCGCCCGGGCAGCGCAGGCCATCGTCAAGTCGTTCTACGCTGGCGAGGCAGGCAAATTGATTATCACGGCAGTGCTGTTCGCACTGACCTTCGCAGGAGTGAAGCCACTGGCGCCGCTGGCAGTATTCGGCGTCTTCGTGCTGACCCAGTTGGTCAGCTGGTTCGCGCCCCTGCTAATGAATAAAAGACTTTCAAGACCTAAGGGCGTTTGAGGCAACCATGGCAGCAGAAACCGCTTCGGGCTATATCCAGCACCACTTGCAGAACCTGACCTACGGTCAACTACCAGACGGCAGCTGGGGCCTGGCCCATTCGGCTGCCGAAGCCAAGGCGATGGGGTTCTGGGCATTCCACCTGGACACCCTGGGCTGGTCGGTTGCCCTGGGCCTGATCTTCCTGTTCATCTTCCGCATGGCGGCGAAGAAGGCGACCTCGGGTCAACCGAGCGGCCTGCAGAACTTCGTCGAGGTGCTGGTCGACTTCGTCAACGGCAGCGTGAAGGACTCCTTCCACGGCCGCAGTGCGGTCATCGCACCGCTCGCCCTGACCATCTTCGTCTGGGTGTTCCTGATGAACGCCATCGACCTGGTGCCGGTGGACTGGATTCCGCAGCTGGCCATCCTGATCTCGGGTGATCCGCACATCCCGTTCCGCGCCGTGTCGACCACCGACCCGAACGCGACGTTGGCCATGGCCTTCTCGGTCTTTGCGCTGATCATCTTCTACAGCATCAAGATCAAGGGCCTGGGCGGCTTCCTCGGCGAACTGACCCTGCACCCGTTCGGCAGCAAGAACATCTTCCTGCAGATCCTGCTGATCCCGGTCAACTTCCTGCTCGAGTTCGTCACCCTGATCGCCAAGCCGATCTCGCTGGCCCTGCGACTGTTCGGCAACATGTATGCCGGCGAGCTGGTGTTCATCCTGATCGCGGTGATGTTCGGCGCCGGCATCCTCTGGCTGAGCGGCCTGGGTGTGGTGCTGCAGTGGGCGTGGGCGGTGTTCCACATCCTGATCATCACCCTGCAAGCCTTCATCTTCATGATGCTGACCATCGTCTACCTGTCGATGGCGCACGAAGATAACCATTAAGACCGCCTGGCGTGTCTGATCGCCTTCCTCGCTCGTCCGGGAGGAAGGCTGGAAAAAGTCCGCAAGGGCCGTTGTACCTGACGATTTGTTTTACCGCTTCAATTAAAAAACCTAACCAATACGACGTAAAAAGTCGGGAGGAAAGATGGAAACTGTAGTTGGTCTTACCGCTATCGCTGTTGCTCTGCTGATCGGTCTGGGTGCACTGGGCACCGCCATTGGTTTCGGCCTGCTGGGCGGCAAGTTCCTTGAAGGTGCTGCTCGTCAACCAGAAATGGTTCCGATGCTGCAGGTCAAGATGTTCATCGTCGCCGGCCTGCTGGACGCCGTGACCATGATCGGCGTTGGTATCGCCCTGTTCTTCACCTTCGCAAACCCCTTCGTTGGTCAGATCGCCGGCTAATCACTCGTCTACCACGAGTGACTGGCTGTGATGAACGAAGACCGAGCGAGGTGTTGGCGTGAATATTAATGCAACCCTGATTGGCCAATCCGTTGCTTTCCTGATTTTTGTCGTCTTCTGCATGAAGTACGTGTGGCCTCCGGTCATTACGGCTCTGCAGGAGCGTCAAAAGAAGATTGCCGATGGTTTGGACGCTGCCAACCGCGCTGCTCGCGACCTGGAGCTGGCCCAAGAGAAAGTGGGTCAGCAACTGCGTGAAGCAAAAGCACAGGCGGCTGAAATCATTGAGCAAGCCAAGAAGCGCGCTGCTCAGCTTGTCGACGAAGCCCGTGAACAGGCTCGTGTCGAAGCTGACCGTGTGAAGGCTCAGGCTCAGGCCGAGATCGAACAGGAACTCAACAGCGTCAAAGACGCCCTGCGTGCCCAAGTGGGCAGCCTGGCCGTCGGCGGTGCTGAAAAGATCCTTGGCGCCACAATCGATCAAAACGCGCATGCGGAGCTGGTTAACAAACTGGCCGCTGAAATTTAAGCGAGGGCGATCATGGCAGAACTGACCACGTTGGCCCGACCTTACGCTAAGGCTGCCTTCGAGCACGCCCAGGCCCATCAGCAACTGGCCAATTGGTCAGCCATGCTCGGCCTGGCTGCTGCGGTGTCGGAAGACGACACCATGCAGCGCCTGCTCAAGGCCCCGCGACTGACGAGCGCAGAAAAGGCCGCCACGTTCATTGACGTGTGCGGTGACAAGTTTGATGCAGAGGCACGTAATTTCATTCACGTTGCCGCGGAAAACGACCGTCTCCTGCTGTTGCCGGAGATTGCCGAACTGTTCGAGCTGTACAAGGCCGAGCAGGAGCGATCCGTGGATGTGGACGTCACCAGTGCATTTGCATTGAACCAAGAACAGCAAGACAAACTCGCCAAGGTTCTCAGTGCACGGCTAGGCCAGGAAGTGCGCCTGCACGCGTCGGAGGATGCCAGCCTGATCGGTGGCGTCGTCATCCGCGCCGGCGACCTGGTAATCGATGGCTCTGTTCGCGGCAAGATCGCGAAACTGGCCGAAGCATTGAAATCTTGAGTTTGAAGGGGCAGCAGAGCAATGCAGCAACTCAATCCTTCCGAAATTAGTGAAATCATCAAGGGCCGCATCGAGAAACTCGATGTGAGCTCCCAAGCCCGTAACGAAGGTACCGTCGTCAGCGTTTCCGACGGTATCGTGCGGATCCACGGTCTGGCCGACGTCATGTACGGCGAAATGATCGAGTTCCCGGGCGGCGTGTACGGTATGGCCCTGAACCTGGAGCAAGACTCCGTAGGTGCGGTCGTACTGGGCGCGTACACCTCTCTCGCCGAGGGCATGAGTGCCAAGTGCACCGGCCGCATCCTGGAAGTTCCGGTTGGTAAGGAACTGCTGGGTCGCGTCGTCGACGCCCTGGGTAACCCGATCGATGGCAAAGGTCCGCTGAACAACACCGAGACCGACGCCGTCGAGAAAGTCGCGCCTGGCGTGATCTGGCGTAAGTCGGTGGACCAGCCGGTCCAGACCGGCTACAAGGCTGTCGATGCCATGATCCCGGTCGGCCGTGGTCAGCGCGAGCTGATCATCGGTGACCGTCAGATCGGCAAGACCGCGATGGCGGTCGATGCCATCATCAACCAGCGTGACAGCGGCATCTTCTGCGTCTACGTGGCCGTCGGCCAGAAGCAGTCGACCATCGCCAACGTCGTCCGCAAGCTGGAAGAGAACGGCGCCCTGGCCAACACCATCATCGTGGCTGCCAGCGCATCCGAATCCGCCGCACTGCAGTTCCTGGCGCCTTACGCCGGCTGCACCATGGGCGAGTTCTTCCGTGACCGCGGCGAAGACGCGCTGATCGTCTACGATGACCTGTCCAAGCAGGCCGTGGCCTACCGTCAGATCTCCCTGCTGCTGCGCCGTCCACCAGGACGTGAGGCATACCCAGGTGACGTGTTCTATCTCCACTCCCGTCTGCTGGAGCGTGCATCGCGCGTTTCCGAAGAATACGTCGAGAAGTTCACCAACGGTGCCGTGACCGGCAAGACCGGCTCGCTGACCGCGCTGCCGATCATCGAAACCCAGGCTGGCGACGTTTCCGCGTTCGTTCCGACCAACGTGATCTCGATCACCGACGGTCAGATCTTCCTGGAATCGGCCATGTTCAACTCGGGCATCCGCCCTGCAGTGAACGCCGGTGTGTCGGTATCCCGCGTAGGTGGTGCCGCTCAGACCAAGATCATCAAGAAGCTGTCCGGTGGTATTCGTACCGCGCTGGCCCAGTACCGTGAACTGGCGGCCTTCGCCCAGTTCGCCTCGGACCTGGACGAAGCGACCCGCAAGCAGCTGGAGCATGGTCAGCGCGTCACCGAGCTGATGAAGCAGAAGCAGTACGCGCCGATGTCCATCGCGGACATGGCTCTGTCGCTGTACGCCGCTGAGCGTGGCTTCCTGACCGACGTCGAAATCGCCAAGATCGGTAGCTTCGAACAAGCGCTGATCGCCTACTTCAACCGCGATCACGCCGACCTCATGGCCAGGATCAACGTGAAAGGTGACTTCAACGACGAAATCGACGCTGGCATGAAAGCCGGTATCGAGAAGTTCAAGGCCACCCAGACCTGGTAAGCCGCAGCGGGGGCCTGTGCCCCCGCTTGCTAACCTGATAGGTGATACATGGCAGGCGCAAAAGAGATTCGCAGTAAGATTGCGAGCATCAAAAGCACGCAAAAAATTACCAGCGCCATGGAGAAAGTGGCGGTCAGCAAAATGCGCAAGGCACAACTGCGCATGGCTGCCAGCCGCCCTTACGCGGAGCGTATCCGCCAGGTGATCGGTCATCTGGCCAACGCCAACCCGGAATACCGCCACCCTTTCATGAACGAGCGTGAAGTCAAGCGCGTCGGTTATGTCGTGGTGAGCAGTGACCGTGGTCTGTGCGGTGGCTTGAACACCAACCTGTTCAAGGCCCTGGTCAAGGACATGAACGCCAACCGCGGGCAGGGCGTCGAAATCGACCTGTGCGTGATCGGTAGCAAGGGTGCGGCTTTCTTCCGCAGCTTTGGTGGCAACGTGGTAGCTGCGATCAGCCACCTGGGCGAAGAACCGTCGATCAACGATCTGATCGGCAGCGTCAAGGTCATGCTGGATGCCTACCTCGAAGGCCGTATCGATCGCCTCTCCGTGGTGTCGAACAAGTTCATCAACACCATGACGCAACAGCCGACGGTCGAGCAATTGGTACCGTTGGTGGCAACCCCGGATCAAGAACTCAAGCACCACTGGGATTACCTGTACGAACCCGACGCCAAGGAGCTGCTGGACGGCTTGATGGTGCGCTACGTGGAGTCGCAGGTGTACCAGGCGGTGGTCGAGAACAATGCGGCCGAACAGGCTGCCCGGATGATCGCCATGAAGAACGCCACAGACAACGCCGGTGACCTGATCAGCGACCTCCAGCTGATCTACAACAAGGCGCGTCAGGCTGCGATCACCCAGGAGATCTCGGAAATCGTCGGCGGCGCTGCCGCGGTTTAACGGTTCACATATTCAGAGGATCCAGCTATGAGTAGCGGACGCATCGTTCAAATCATCGGCGCCGTCATCGACGTGGAATTCCCACGCGACGTGGTGCCGAGCGTTTACAACGCGCTGAAGGTAGAAGGCGCGCAAACCACCCTGGAAGTTCAGCAGCAGCTGGGCGACGGCGTGGTTCGTACCATCGCCATGGGTTCGACCGAAGGCCTCAAGCGTGGCCTGAGCGTTGCCGACACCGGCGCTGCCATCGCAGTACCGGTCGGCAAGGCGACCCTGGGTCGTATCATGGACGTCCTGGGCAACCCCATCGACGAAGCCGGTCCGATCGGTGAAGAAGAGCGCTGGGGCATCCACCGCGCGGCGCCTTCCTTCGCAGAGCAGGCAGGCGGCAACGACCTGCTGGAAACCGGCATCAAGGTCATCGACCTGGTCTGCCCGTTCGCCAAGGGCGGCAAGGTCGGCCTGTTCGGCGGCGCCGGCGTGGGCAAGACCGTCAACATGATGGAACTGATCCGTAACATCGCCATCGAGCACAGCGGTTATTCCGTGTTCGCCGGTGTGGGTGAGCGTACTCGTGAGGGTAACGACTTCTACCACGAGATGAAGGATTCGAACGTTCTGGACAAGGTCGCACTGGTCTACGGCCAGATGAACGAGCCACCAGGAAACCGTCTGCGCGTCGCACTGACCGGCCTGACCATGGCCGAGAAGTTCCGTGACGAAGGCAACGACGTTCTGCTGTTCGTCGACAACATCTACCGTTACACCCTCGCCGGTACCGAAGTATCCGCACTGCTGGGCCGTATGCCTTCCGCAGTAGGTTACCAGCCGACCCTGGCCGAGGAGATGGGTGTTCTGCAGGAGCGTATCACCTCCACCAAGCAGGGCTCGATCACTTCGATCCAGGCGGTATACGTACCAGCGGACGACTTGACCGACCCGTCGCCGGCGACCACCTTCGCCCACTTGGACGCCACCGTCGTTCTGTCCCGTGACATCGCCTCTCTGGGTATCTACCCAGCGGTCGACCCACTGGACTCGACCTCGCGCCAGCTGGACCCGAACGTGATCGGCAACGAGCACTACGAGACCGCCCGTGGCGTCCAGTACGTGCTGCAGCGCTACAAAGAGCTGAAGGACATCATCGCGATCCTGGGTATGGACGAACTGTCCGAATCCGACAAGCAGCTGGTTTCCCGTGCTCGTAAGATCCAGCGCTTCCTGTCCCAGCCGTTCTTCGTGGCCGAAGTCTTCACCGGTGCCTCGGGTAAATACGTTTCCCTGAAAGACACCATCGCAGGCTTCAGCGGCATCCTCAAGGGTGACTACGACCACCTGCCAGAACAAGCGTTCTACATGGTCGGCAGCATCGACGAAGCGGTTGAGAAAGCCAAGAAACTGTAATCCCGGCGCCCCGAAAGGGGCGCTAATCAGGTTGAGGCAAGCAGATGGCTATGACAGTCCATTGCGATATCGTCAGCGCGGAAGGGGAAATTTTCTCCGGTCTGGTCGAGATGGTGATTGCGCACGGCAACCTGGGTGATCTTGGTATCGCTCCAGGCCACGCCCCGCTCATCACCAATCTGAAGCCGGGTCCGATCACGTTGACCAAGCAGGGTGGCGAGCGCGAGGTGTTCTACATCTCCGGTGGCTTCCTCGAAGTGCAGCCGAACATGGTCAAGGTGCTTGCCGATACCGTGCAACGTGCTGCAGACCTGGACGAGGCATCGGCTCAGGAAGCGGTCAAAGCTGCCGAGCAGGCTTTGAACGAAAAAGGCGCGGACTTCGATTACGGCGCCGCCGCCGCACGTCTGGCCGAGGCTGCAGCCCAGCTGCGCACCGTCCAGCAGATCCGCAAGAAGTTCGGTGGTTGAGACCACCTGCTTTCTGAGGATTGAGAACAAGGGTAGCCATCGGCTACCCTTTTTCTTTTCCCGTCATTCATACCCGGTCACTGCTGACCGCCCAGGATTGGTAGCCAGTCAATGTCACTCGATATCGTAATTCTCGCCGCAGGCCAGGGCACTCGCATGCGCTCGGCCCTGCCGAAGGTGCTTCACCCAGTGGCCGGCAACTCCATGCTCGGGCATGTTATCCACAGCGCGCGTCAGCTCAAACCGCACGGTATCCACGTGGTGATCGGCCACGGTGCCGAGCAGGTACGCGAACGGCTGGCCGCCGATGACCTGAACTTCGTGCTGCAGGACAAGCAGTTGGGCACCGGACATGCCGTCGCTCAGGCCGTGCCTGCCGTGACCGCCGATACCGTCCTGATCCTCTATGGCGATGTCCCGCTCATCGACGTGAAGACCATCGAGCGACTGCTCGCCCTCGTCAGCGAGCGGCAACTGGGCCTGTTGACGGTCACCCTGCAAGACCCGACCGGTTACGGCCGCATCGTGCGGGACGACGCTGGCCAGGTGACCGCGATCGTCGAACAGAAAGACGCCAGCGAAGCGCAGCGGGCGATCAAGGAAGGCAACACCGGTATTCTCGCCGTACCGGCCAATCGCCTGGCCGAATGGCTGGGACGTCTGTCCAACGACAATGCGCAAGGTGAGTACTACCTGACCGACGTGATCGCCATGGCCGTCGCCGATGGCCTGGTGGTCGCCACCGAGCAACCCTTGGACGCCATGGAAGTGCAGGGCGCCAACGACCGCCGACAGTTGGCCGAGCTCGAGCGTCACTACCAACTGCGTGAGGCGCGTCGCCTGATGGCCGAAGGCGTGACCTTGCGCGATCCGTCGCGTCTGGATGTACGCGGCGAGGTCACCGTCGGTCGTGATGTCCTGATCGACGTCAACGTGATTCTCGAAGGCAAGGTGGTGCTGGAGGAGGGCGCGCAGATCGGTCCCAACTGCGTCATCAAGGACAGCACCGTGGGCAGGAATGCCGTGGTCAAGGCCAATAGCCATCTTGACGGCGCCATATTGGGCGAAGCCAGCGATGTCGGACCTTTCGCACGGTTGCGTCCAGGCAGCGTCCTGAGTGCCCGAGCGCATGTGGGTAACTTCGTCGAACTGAAGAACGCACACCTGGGCGAGGGGGCCAAGGCCGGTCACCTGACCTACCTGGGCGACGCCCAGATTGGTGCACGCAGCAATATCGGCGCAGGCACTATCACCTGTAACTACGATGGTGCCAACAAGCACCAGACGGTCTTGGGTGAGGACGTGTTCATCGGCTCGAACAATGCCTTGGTGGCGCCTGTGGATATCCAATCGGGCGCAACCACGGCGGCAGGTTCCACCATCACGAACGATGTCGCGGCAGGTGAACTGGCCGTGGCACGTGCACGCCAGCGCAACATCGACGGCTGGACGCGTCCCACGAAGCAGCCCAAGGGCTGACTTATCCACAGCGTGCAGGTGCCGGGATGTCCGGCACCGCATTCTGGCTGACCTTTCTGCTCTATTTATCCCCAGCCCGCCAGGTCTTGTTCCTCGTCGTGTCCGTAAAACGCGCCAAGGTGTCTTTTACAACCCTTCATTTCTCGACCTCCCTTGACGTTCTCGCCAATTTAAGCTTTGATTGCACCACTTATCTTTCGAATCGAAACTTAAAGCATCATGTCGAAACGTAATACCCCCCAGCGTCGTCATAATATCCTTGCCATGCTCAACGAGCTGGGTGAAGTGAGCGTGGACACCCTGGCCAAACGCTTCGAAACCTCGGAAGTCACCATCCGCAAGGATCTGGCTGCGCTCGAAGCCAATGGTCTGCTGCTGCGCCGTTACGGGGGTGCGATCACCATGCCTCAGGAATTGCTGGCCGACGTCGTGCAGCCGGTCTCGCTCTACAAGCAGGCCATCGCCCGCGCTGCGGTCAAACGCATCCGCGAACACGCGCGGATCATCATCGACAGCGGCAGCACCACGGCCTCGATGATCCCTGAGCTGGGCCGTCAGCCTGGCCTGGTGGTCATGACCAATTCCCTGACCGTCGCCCAGGCCATCAGTGACCTCGAGCATGAACCCGTGCTGTTGATGACCGGTGGCACCTGGGACCCGCACTCCGAGTCCTTCCAGGGCCAGGTGGCTGAACAGGTGCTGCGTTCCTATGACTTCGACCAGCTGTTCATCGGCGCCGACGGAATCGACCTGACCCGTGGCACCACCACCTTCAACGAGCTGCTCGGCCTGAGCCGAGTCATGGCCGAGGTGGCCCGTGAGGTGATCGTGATGGTCGAGTCCGACAAGGTCGGGCGCAAGATCCCCAACCTCGAGCTGCCCTGGAACCACGTCACTACCCTGATTACCGATGACCGCCTGCCCCTCGAGGCACGCGAGCAAATTCAAGCCCACGGCGTAAACCTGATCTGCGCCGCTCTCAGCTAGGAGCCCCCTGCCATGTGTGGAATCGTCGGAGCCATTGCCGAACGTAACGTCACCTCCATCCTGATCGAAGGCCTCAAGCGCCTGGAATACCGCGGCTATGACAGCGCGGGTCTGGCGATCCTGACCCGGCAGGAACAACTGGAGCGTCGTCGTCGGATCGGCAAGGTCAGTGAGCTGGAGTCGGCCCTCGCGGTCGACCCACTGGCAGGCCAGCTGGGCATCGCCCACACGCGCTGGGCGACTCACGGTGCGCCGAGTGAAGACAATGCTCACCCGCACTTCTCCGGCCAGGAACTGGCGGTGGTGCACAACGGCATCATCGAGAACCACGAAGCGCTGCGCGAGGAGCTCAAGGGGCTGGGCTATTTCTTCAGCTCGCAGACCGACACCGAAGTGATCGTCCACCTCATCCATCACCTGCTCAAGCGCCTGCCGGACCTGGGTGATGCGCTGAAAGCCGCCGTGCAGCGCCTGCACGGCGCCTACGGCCTGGCCGTGATCAGCGTCAGCCAGCCGGACCGACTGGTGGCAGCCCGCAGCGGCAGCCCGCTGGTGATCGGCCTGGGCCATGGTGAGAACTTCCTGGCCTCCGACCAGCTGGCCCTGCGCCAGGTCACCGACCGTTTCATGTACTTGGAGGAGGGCGATATCGCCGAGATCCGCCGCGACCGCGTCACGGTCTGGGATCAGGCAGGCGTGCCGGTGCAGCGTGAAACCGTGCAGTACCACGAAGGCGCCGAAGCCGCCGACAAGGGCAGCTTCCGCCACTTCATGCTCAAGGAGATCCACGAGCAGCCAACCGTGGTGCAGCGCACGCTCGAAGGGCGCCTGGGCAAGGACCATGTGCTGGTTCAAGCCTTCGGCCCACAGGCGGCCGATCTGTTCGCCCAGGTGCGCAACGTGCAGATCGTCGCCTGCGGTACCAGCTACCACGCCGGCATGGTCGCTCGTTACTGGCTCGAGAGCCTGGCCGGCATTCCCTGCCAGGTGGAAGTGGCCAGCGAATTCCGCTACCGCAAGGTCGTGGTCCAGCCTGACACCCTGTTCGTGTCGATCTCCCAGTCCGGCGAGACCGCCGACACCTTGGCGGCACTGCGTAACGCCAAGGCGCTGGGCTTTCTCGGCAGCCTGGCGATCTGCAACGTCGGCATCAGCTCGCTGGTGCGTGAATCCGACCTGACCCTGCTGACCCTGGCCGGTCCGGAGATCGGCGTGGCCTCGACCAAGGCCTTCACCACCCAGCTGGTGTCGCTGATGCTGCTGACCCTGGCCCTGGGTCAGGTGCGCGATACCCTCGCCCCAGGCGTCGAAGCCGAGCTGGTCGACGAACTGCGTCGCCTGCCGGCCCGCCTGGGCGAAGCGCTGGCCATGGACAGCGTGGTGGAAAAGACCGCCGAGCTGTTCGCCGACAAGCACCACACCCTGTTCCTGGGCCGTGGCGCCCAGTTCCCGGTGGCCATGGAAGGTGCGCTCAAGCTCAAGGAGATCTCCTACATCCACGCCGAAGCCTACCCGGCCGGCGAGCTCAAGCATGGCCCGCTGGCGCTGGTCGACGCCGACATGCCGGTGGTCACCGTGGCGCCGAACAACGAGCTGCTCGAGAAGCTCAAGTCGAACCTGCAGGAAGTGCGTGCACGTGGCGGTGAGCTGGTGGTGTTCGCCGACAAGCAGGCCGGCCTGAGCAACGGGGAGGGCACCCATGTGATCGAACTGCCGCACATCGTCGATGCGCTGGCACCGATCCTGTACACGATCCCGCTGCAGTTGCTGTCGTACTACGTGGCGGTGTTGAAAGGGACGGACGTAGACCAGCCACGGAATCTGGCGAAGTCGGTAACGGTGGAATAACAGGTAGGCAACGACACCTGGAAATCAAAGCGGCCGCGCTGTAGCAAAGCCGTCGGTGAAGAAAAGAGCCGTAACCGGCTCCTTTCTTCGTCACGTGCTCTCGCTCAGTTGTCGTACCCACCGCAACCCTGCTTCAACGTCTGTTCTTGTCTTCTCAGGTTCAACCAATGAATCGCTTGCTTAGCGCATCACGCATGACATGCACCTCAGTGGACACCTGCGCTCTTTGGATCGAGAGCTACGCAGTGCTTCTCTAATGGAGGTTGTAGCAGCTTCCTCGCATGAAGAGGCCATTGACGTTACAGCTCACCACCTTGGCTTCATCGATCCAGCCATCACAGCCTTGGCCGTAGCCACGCCTATGGGAGAGGTGCGTCTGGAGCGGCATAGCATCTACCACATCGTAGAGAAGCGGATGGACGCCCGAGAGCGTTATGTGCGCTTGGCTCTGGATACGTTGACAGGTCCATTTGAGGTCTGGGAAGTGGCGTTCACCGATGGCACAGACCGCCTGGCGTTCATCGGTGCCTACGAGTCAAAACGCCAAATGCTGGTGAGTGTAGTGACCATCGATGGGAAAATGCTTTGGAACTTCATGCACACTGACGCCAAATCACTGAATAAGCATCGTCACGGCAGGATGCTTTACAAGCGCTACTCATTTTTATCTGAGCAAGAAAAAAGGGCGTCTCAAGAGAGCTGCCCTTTGGAAATAGGTGCTTGATATTCATATACACACCCTCAAGCCGGGGTGTGGAGGTCTCACCCTACGCTGATGTCCCAACCATCGACGGGGTTCCTGCATCAGCTATAGCCGTTGGGAGGCAGCTGATTTCGCGCTCATGATCAATGTCATGCAAGGTGACACGCGTGTCAACACACCCCTTTTGCAGACGTTTCGACAGCTGTGATGCCCTACATCAAGGGTCTCTCTGGAACGGTCTTTCTCTTGTCATGGAGAGAGTGGCCGAGCCATGAGTGACACGATGATCAAGCCGCTTCAAAGGCTGAAACCCCAGTTCAGAGGGAACGCATGAAAAAGAGCGAGCTACCGGTCAAGACCTGCGCCCACTGCCAGCTGCCCTTCACCTGGCGAAAGAAATGGGCCCGCTGCTGGGAAGAGGTGCGCTACTGTTCGGAACGGTGCCGGCGGACGGCGAAGAGTCAGCGCTGACGAGCATTCGGCCAATGGCGCACGTGCAAGGACCAACCGAAGATGAACTACGCTTGATGGGCATCCACTGTCCAGTCAGGAGGGGTCATCCATGCGTGCGCAACTCCCATCGGCACTGCAACGCCTGCAGGTGCCGTTGCGTTTGAAACTGTGGGACGGCAATCAGTTCGACCTGGGCCCCGATCCCCAGGTGACGTTGCTGGTCAAGCATCCTGCCTCGATCGCTCACCTCGACCACCCCAGCATGGACGAACTGGGCGCGGCCTTCGTCGAAGGCGAGTTCGACCTTCAAGGGGACATCACGCAGGCCATCCGTATCTGCGATGAGCTGGGCTCCGCGCTGCTGCACGACGAGGACGCACGGCCGACCCGCACGGCCCACGACAAGGACACCGACGCCCAGGCCATCGCCTACCACTACGACGTGTCGAATGCCTTCTACCAACTGTGGCTAGACCCGGACATGGTGTACTCCTGCGCCTACTTCAAGACACCGGAAACCACGCTGGAAACGGCGCAACAGGACAAGTTCGACCACCTCTGCCGCAAGCTGCGGCTGCACGCCGGCGACTACCTGCTGGACGTCGGCTGCGGCTGGGGTGGGTTGGCGCGTTTTGCGGCACGTGAGTATGGCGCCCGGGTGATGGGCATCACCCTGAGCGAGCAGCAGCTCAGGCTTGCCCGGCAGCGTGTCAGCGATGAAGGGCTCGACGACCGGGTCGAGCTGAAGAAGATGGATTACCGTGACCTGCCGCAGGATGGCCGTTTCGACAAGGTCGTGAGTGTCGGCATGTTCGAGCACGTCGGGCATGCCAACCTGCCGCTGTATTGTCGGATTCTCTTCGGCGCCGTGCGGGAAGGGGGCCTGGTGATGAACCATGGCATCACCGCCAAGCACGTCGATGGCCGTCCTGTCGGGCGCGGGGCAGGGGCGTTCATCGATCAGTACGTGTTCCCCCATGGCGAGCTGCCTCACCTGTCGATGATGTGCGCGAGCGTCTGCCAGGCGGGCCTGGAGGTGGCGGACGTCGAGAGCCTGCGCCTGCACTATGCCAAGACCCTGGGGCACTGGAGCGAGCGCCTGGAGCGTCAGCTGCACCGGGCAGCGGCCGAGGTGTCGGAGAAGACCTTGCGTATCTGGCGCCTGTACCTGGCCGGCTGCGCCTACGCGTTCGCCAGAGGCTGGATCGACCTGCACCAGATCCTCGCGGTTAAGCCTTACACCGACGGGCACCACGACCTGCCCTGGACGCGCGAGGACCTGTACCGCCAGGCGTCACAGGATCGGTGAAATCAGCCGGGCGATGCGCATCCCCAGGCGCTGGAGGCGGTGCGTGTTGCGGCTGTCGTTGATGGTGATCTGCCTGGCCTGCGCGAAATCTGCCGTGAGCATGCCTTCGACCTGTTCGGCAAAGGCTGTGTCCACGGTCAGCAGCATGATTTCGAAGTTGAGGCGGAACGAGCGATTGTCCAGGTTGGCGCTGCCGATGGCGCTGAACTCATCGTCCACCAGCACGACTTTCTGGTGCAGGAACCCTGGCTGGTAGCGGTAGACCTTGACGCCGGCACGCACAGCTTCGAAGGCGAACAGGCTCGAGGCGGCATAGACCACACGGTGATCGGGACGCGACGGGATCAGCAGCCGCACATCGACGCCGCGCAACACGGCCAGGCGCAGGGCTGCCGAGACGGCCTCGTCGGGGATGAAGTAAGGGCTGGTGATCCACACGCGCTCACGGGCCGAATGGATGGCCTCGAGGAAGAACAGCGAACAGGTCTCCTGCGGGTCGGCCGGGCCCGTGACCAGCACCTGGCACAGCATGCCATCCTCTGGGTAGGTGTCTGGCAGGAGCAGAGGTGGCAAGGCACGCGTGGCCCAGTACCAGTCTTCGGCGAACGATTCCTGCAGGCACGCCAGCACCGGCCCGCTGATCTGGATGTGCGTGTCTCGCCATGGCGAGAGCGGGCGATGATGGCCGAGGTACTCGTCGCCGACGTTGTGGCCGCCGACGAAACCCGTCAATCCGTCGACGACCACGATCTTGCGGTGGTTGCGGAAGTTGACCTGGAACCGGTTGAACCAGCCGCGTCGTGTCGTGAAGGCTTGAACCTGTACGCCTGCCTCACGCAGGACCTGGACGTAGCGCCTGGGTAACGCGTGGCTTCCGACACCGTCGTACAGCACGAACACCTGGACGCCCGCCTGGGCTTTGCGTACCAGCAATTGCTGCAGGGCCTGGCCCAATTCGTCGTCGTGAATGATGAAGAACTGGACCAGCACCACCTCCTGGGCACGCTCGATCGCGTCGAAGATCGCATCGAAGGTGGCGCGCCCATTGACCAGCAGTTTCACGTCGTTGTGGGGCAACCATGGCATGCGCCCCAGAGCTGACATCGCCCGCAAGGCCAGGGTCGGTGCCGACTGCCTGGCCTTCAGGGCCTGTTCGACCCAGGCTCGCCAATTCAACCCGGCCATCGCCACATGCATTTCCTGGTTGGCCTTGCGCCTGGCCAGAATATAGGCGTAGAAGGAGCGTGAGCCGAAGACCAGATAGGGAATCAGCGTCAGGTAGGGGATGAAGAACAGTGACATGGCCCAGGCGATCGCGCCTTGTGCCGTGCGGACGGTGAACATGGCATGCACCGCTGCCACGATGCCCATCAGGTGAACCAAACCGATCACGTATCCAAAAAAGTGCGGGTTCTGATAATCCATACCTATCCTGCGCTGTGCGTGTTCGTCGGCTAACAGACCTTGCGGCGGTCGCTTGGTGCAACCTGATGCATCAAACGACGTCCAATCCTCGATTCGGCCGATACCCGGCCCAGGCGGAGTTCCAAGATGAAAAAGCGTGTGTGGTGTGCACTGTCGTTGGCGTTGGTCGGTTCCCTGGCCAATGCCCAGATGCTTCAGCCTGGGCTGTGGGAGTTGACCACCAGCAACATGCAGGTCGACGGCAAACAGTTGCCTGACATGGACTTCATGTTGGGTCAGTTGAAGAACCTGCCGCCCGAACAGCGTGCCATGATGGAAGGGGTGTTGACCAAGCAGGGCGTGACGCTGGCAGGCAAGGGCGTACGGTCCTGCCTGACGGCCGAACAAGTCAATACCAATGACATCCCTCTGCAGGACCCCAAGTCGGGTTGCACGCAGCGCATCACCGACCGTACCGGCAATGTCTGGAAGTTCGAGTTCAGCTGCCCGAAGGCTCAAGGCGCTGGCCAGGCCACCTTCCTGAGCGATCGTGAATTCGTGACCAAGGTCAACGGTACGTTCAATGCGTCGGGTGTGCAGCAGCGTGGCAGCATGGACACCCGCGCCGTCTGGCTCGGCAGCGACTGCGGCACAGTGCGGCCGCGCCAGTGATCGCTACCATCGCCAACGGCTGACGGCCACTGCATCATGGGCATGCAGGCTCTCTGCATGCTCGACCCGAACTTCGAATCCGGCCACGCCCACGGCGGCGATCAAAACCTCGTGCAGCCGTCTGGCTGCATCCTCGCAGAACATCAGGTTCTGCCCATTGGCCAGGGCGAAGGCCTGCTCATCCACACGTTTGACCGCCGTCTGTACGGCGGTGCCCAGTGCGTGCTCCACCGAATCGATCAGATCCACGATGGGCAAGTGATCGAGCCCCTCGAGGCGCACGCCAATGCGCGCCAGGCTGCGCTGGCTGTGTGGCGTCGCCACGATACCTGTGCTGCTGCCCAGCCAATCGATGATCTGCAGTCGATCGATCTGCTCGCTGGGGAAATCCTCCGCAAATTTTTGCTGGATCAGCTGCCTTGCCAGGGCCGCCGAGCAGGGGCAGGTGGACGAATAAGGTACATCGATGAAGAGTTCCACGTGGAACATATCGTCTTCCAGACGGGCCTCCACCGTGATCGAATAAGCCTTCCAGCCGGACGTTTCACTGACCAGCGCGGCCCTTTTCAACAAACAGTCGAACCGCAGCCGGACGCTGGCCACCGTAGACAGGTCGTGATGCGTGGCGAGAAACCTGCGTAGCAGCTGCTCGAGGGCTGCTTGATCGAGTTCGTTGTCCTCCAGCGTGCCCAGCACCAGATAAAGCCGCGACATATGGATGCCTTTGGCATCGAGGGCATCCAGGCTGACGCCGGCGTCGACGCGAGCGGCGACTCGCTGGCCCATGACCTGAATAGGCAGGGCGATCCCTTGCATGCCGACCCAGGCCAGTGCGATCGCATGTGAACTGGTGTGATGGGCAACATCGGGCAGGTATAGATCAGTCATGAAGATCCCCGTACGGACATGTCATCGGTATCTCAGCAAAGAGCTGAAATAAAGCGATGACGCTTATTTAGTTATACTATAACGTATTGATCTCGTCCCTTGTGAAGGCGTCTGCATGACTACTCACCTTTTCCCGCTGCACCGTCCGGTCACGCTCGCATCAGCCTCGTCGCTTCCGCCGTCTCGCCACGTCATGGACACCACGCCCAGCGTCCTGTCAGCCATCTTCGAGGACGACGTCAACCTGGCCGTCTGGCAGCGCAGCCTGCCTTCCCACCTCGCGGACTTTTCCACGCTCGTGCTGAGCCTCGATCAGCGCCTGACCGATGAACGTGTCGTGGAGGTACAGGAAGACGTACCTGTGACCCTGACCGATCTGCTGGTCGGCACGCAGGACCTGTTGGGCTACGAGGCCTTCGTGGCCGACGTGACCTGGTTGATGGAAGCGTTCGCCTGTCTGGTCGGTGCGCGTCGGCTGGGATTGCGGGTGCGGGCGCTGCGCGGTGCCATGTGCCCACGTTTTCATGTCGACCAGGTGGCGCTGCGCTTGTTGACCACTTATGCAGGTGCTGGCAGTGAATGGCTGCGCGACGCTGCCGATGCAGAGCGTCCCGAGTGCCTTCACCGGCTGAGCGAAGGGGACGTGGCCTTGCTCAAAGGGGAAAACTGGTCGGGCAACGAGGGGCGCGGCCTGGTGCACCGCTCGCCCAGCGCTGCCCCGGATGCTGGCCGTCTGTTGCTGAGCATTGACTGGTTACAGTGAGGTTGATTAGTAATGGTCTTCCTTCGGCCAGACCCAGACGTCTCCCATGCTGCGTGACATACCGACCCACATCATTGCCGGGCCCCTGGGTGCCGGCAAGACCAGCCTGATCAGGCACTTGCTGTCGCAACGACCGAACGCCGAGCGCTGGGCCGTACTGGTCAACGAGTTCGGGCAGATCGGCCTGGATGCGGCGCTGCTGGATGCCCGCGATCCTGATATTGCAATCAGCGAAGTGGCGGGGGGGTGCCTGTGCTGCGTCAACGGTGTGCCCTTCCAGGTGGCGCTGGGTCGACTGCTGCGCGCACACCGGCCCCACCGGCTGTTCATCGAGCCTTCAGGGCTTGGGCATCCTCTCGAACTGGTCTCGCAATTGGGAAGGCAGCCTTGGGCAGGGGTACTGTCGGTACAACCACTGGTGACTGTTCTGAATGGCAGTGCCTTGGCCATGGGTGCACAGCTTTCGCAGCCACAGCAGGAAGCAATCGCACAGTCGGCGAAGCTCATCATCAACAAATCCGAGCATGTGGACAACACTGCGCGCTTGTTGATAAGTCAGGCATGGCCTGAAAAGCCGATGATCTGGACGGATCACGGGCGTGTGAAACTCACGGATATGCCTGCCCGTGATTCAGCTATAAGTAATTCATTATATGTGGATTTGCCCCCGGCCCGCCTGGACGAAGCCCCATTGCAGTCGGTATGGACCGACAAGACGCGGCCGCTGGTTGCAGTGCACGAGGGCGGATCGGAGTGGAGTTGGGGAGGGCGGTGGCATCCAAACCAGCGGTTTTCCCTGACAGGGATAACCGAGGTGCTGACGTCACTGGATACGCTGCGCGTCAAGGCAGTTATCCACAGCCAGGAAGGATGGGTATCCTTCAATGGTGTCGGAAACGAGCGTGCCCCATGGCAGGCGAGCGAATGGAGACGGGACTCACGGATCGAGCTGATTTTTCCACAGGTTCAGGAAGCCGAACAGCTGGGAAAAGCCTTTTCACGTTGCCTTGTGGATAACTGATCAGGGGTTCCAGCGATCGTGGGTACGCCGCCACTGTTGCATCTCGATGACGTTATCCACAGGGGCTGAAGGCTCGGCCTTGAAGGGGTAGGGAGCCAGTTCGATGTGGATGGCATGGGCACCGAACTGCGTGGCGGTGCCTGGGTGACGGTGTTCGCCCGTGACGGTGAACTCGAAGTCGTAGACCCGTCCCAGGCGCCGCTTGCCGCGCGCATCTGGGATGAACCCGATCCGCCGCAGTGCCACGGTGTCGTCCAGCAACTCCAGGTCGAGCTTGGCGCAGTGCTGCTTGACCCGCTCCAGGGCGCGTTCACGCAGGCCGTGGTTGTGCCACAGCCAGGACCCCAGGGTCAGCAGCACCATCAGGCCGAAGAGGTTCTCCAGGGTCAACATCTGCACAGGCTCCAAGAAAGTGTGATCAGCTTAACCGGACCGGGAGCTTGTCGTACAGGCGCTGGGCGGAGCGTCGCCACGGGCGGCACGGACTTATCCCCAAGTTCGATGAGGCGTCGATCTCATGCGTCGGCGTCGTCGGTTCGCAGGTTCTGATAACGCTCCTGCAGCTCCTGGCGAATTTGCCGACGCTGCTGGCCTTGCACGAAACGGCGTTTTTCTTCGCTGCTCTGGGGCTGGCGGGGCGGCACAGCGACAGGGCGTCGATTGTCGTCCACCGCGACCATGGTGAAGAAGCAACTGTTGGAGTGCCGTACGGAGCGTTGCCGAATGTTCTCGGTCACAACCTTGATGCCCACTTCCATCGACGTAGTGCCGGTGTAGTTCACCGACGCCAGGAAGGTCACCAGTTCACCGACGTGCACAGGCTCGCGGAAGATCACCTGGTCGACCGACAAGGTCACCACATAGGTACCGGCATAGCGGCTGGCACACGCATAGGCCACTTCGTCCAGGTACTTGAGCAGCGTGCCGCCATGGACATTGCCGGAGAAGTTGGCCATGTCCGGCGTCATGAGCACGGTCATCGAGAGTTGGGCGTTTCCAGGTTCCATAATCAGGCTCACGGTTCGGTTGCGATAAAGCGGGGCGACGGAGCGCCCCTGAAGCCAGGGTGCATACGCGAGGGCAGGGGCCGGGGCAAACACGCTGGCCCCCAGGATGCCAAATGAATGTGTCCATCTGTTTCTGCATATTGCACCCGCCGCGTGCGGCAAGTGGCGATGTTACCCTGAGCGTGCTCATGCAAGGTGAGCATTCTTTCACCTAGAACAGTCTGTACTTGCGGCTCGTCGCACCCCGTTCGGGAGTGGGCGGCCGGGCCCGTGCAACGATGACAAGGAGTAGCAACCGCCATGCACGCCGTCGGCTTCATCCAGGACCTGGCCGTGATCATGCTGGTGGCAGGCATGGTCACCATCATCTTCCACCGCCTCAAGCAACCGGTGGTGCTCGGCTACATCGTCGCAGGCTTCATCATCGGGCCGCACACCCCGCCCTTCGGGCTCATCCACGATGAAGACACCATCAAGATCCTCGCTGAACTGGGGGTGATCTTCCTGATGTTCTGCCTGGGCCTGGAATTCAGCCTCAGGAAGCTGTTCAAGGTCGGCGCCACGGCCTTCATCGCGGCGTTTCTCGAGATCGTCCTGATGATCTGGATCGGGTTCGAGATCGGCCGCTGGTTCGGCTGGAGCACCATGGATTCGCTGTTCCTCGGTGCGATCCTGGCGATCTCCTCGACCACCATCATCGTCAAGGCCCTGAACGACCTGAAGATGAAGAACGAGCGTTTCGCCCAGCTGATCTTCGGCGTGCTGATCGTCGAAGACATTCTCGGCATCGGCATCATCGCCTTGTTGTCCGGTATTGCCGTCAGTGGCAGCGTCAGCTCCGGCGAGGTCTTCTCCACGGTGGGCAAGCTGTCGCTGTTCATGATCGTGGCGCTGGTGGTCGGGATCCTGGTCGTGCCCAGGCTGCTGGCCTACGTGGCCAAGTTCGAAAGCAACGAAATGCTGCTGATCACGGTGCTGGGGCTGTGTTTCGGGTTCTGCCTGCTGGTGGTCAAGCTCGAATACAGCATGGTGCTGGGCGCCTTCCTGATCGGCGCGATCATGGCCGAGTCACGCCAGTTGCTGAAGATCGAGACCTTGATCGAACCGGTACGTGACCTGTTCAGCGCGATCTTCTTCGTGGCGATCGGCCTGATGATCGATCCCCAGGTGCTGGTCGAGTACGCTTGGCCGATCGTGGTGATCACACTGGCCGTGGTGCTGGGCAAGATGCTGTCCTGTGGCCTGGGTGCGTTCATCGCCGGCAACGATGGCCGGACTTCCCTGCGTGTGGGCATGGGGCTGTCGCAGATCGGGGAATTCTCGTTCATCATCGCCGCCCTGGGGATGACCCTGCAGGTCACCAGCGATTTCCTCTACCCGGTGGCCGTTGCCGTCTCGGCGATCACCACCTTGCTGACGCCGTACCTGATTCGCGCGGCGGACCCTTTGTCGATCAAACTCGGGCGAGTCATGCCTGGCCGCCTGTCCCGCGTGCTCTCCCTGTACGGCGAATGGTTGCGCAGCATCCAGCCCCAGGGCGAAAGCGCCATGCTGGCGGCCATGATCCGGCGCATCCTGTTGCAGGTCGGCGTCAACCTGGCGCTGGTCATCGCCATCTTCTTCAGCAGCGCCTATTTCGCCGAGCGGCTGGGCGTCTACCTGAGTCAGTGGATCAGCGATGTCGCTCAGCAGAAAGCCTTGATCTGGGGGGCAGCGTTGCTGGTGTCCCTGCCGTTCCTGATCGCGGCCTACCGCAAGCTCAAGGCCCTGTCGATGCTGCTGGCGGAGATGAGCGTGAAGCCCGAGATGGCCGGGCGTCACACGCACCGGATGCGCCGCGTGATCGCCGAAGTCATCCCGTTGCTGTCGTTGCTGGTGATCTTCGTGCTGCTGTCAGCCCTGTCGGCCAGCATTCTGCCCACCAGCGAATTGCTGTTGATCATCGCCGTAGTGGCGGCAGGCGTGGTGGCATTGCTGTGGCGCTGGTTCATCCGTGTGCACACGCGGATGCAGGTGGCCCTGCTGGAAACGCTCGAGAACAACCGCGACCATTGACCCTGAAGAAAAAGGGGTCGCCCGTCCATGACGAGCGACCCCAGGCGCTGACCGATCACACCAGTCAGAAGACAGTGAGACGTGCTCAGCTTTCCAGCCAGACATCCCGGGCCCAGTGCCAGACCGATTCCCAGCTCTCCTCGGTGACGATCTCTTCTTCGCCCGACCACAGCACCACGGTGCCGTCTTCTTCGACGCAGTAGTAATCGCCCCCATCCTCGCACAGCGGGATCAGGTCGCGCGGTACACCGGCATCCCAGGCAGTGGACGCCACGTCTGGCAGGTAGGTGTGGGACTGCGGATCGGTCACGGTGACCGGCTCCAGGCTGCCATAGACGACGTCGCTGACGTTCAGCAAGAATTCCTTGAACACAAACGGAATGTTGATGAACAGCTGCTCTTCGATCTCAACCAGCAGGTCCTCGTCCGGAAGCTCCAGCGGCACCGGTACCGGCTCGTTGGCTTCACGGAGTTGCTCGATCACTTCTTCCACGGTTCATATCCTCTGAACTTGATGACAACGCTGCGCGTTATACCCTAGTCGGCCACTGTGCCAAAAACAAAAACCCCGGGGAAGGCCCCGGGGTTTTCGACGACCCGATCGCGATCAGGCGTTCTGACGGATACCCGCCAGCAGCCAAGGCTGGTTGTCGCCGTGGGCGCGTTCCATGTGCCAGCTTTCGCTGAAGGCTTCACCCTGGTCGAAGCGCGACGTCTTGGACACGCCACGGAAGGTCAGAGTGGCATCGGTCTTGTCGGCCCGCTCGTCGATACCGTCGAGTTGTACCTCGAGGTTGTCGATGTAGGTGGACTGGAAGCCGTCACCCAGGTCAGCGCGCTCACGCTTGAGGAAGGTCAGCATCTGTGGCGTGACGAACTCGGAGATCTTGTCCATCTCGTTGGCGTCCCAGTGCTGTTGCAGCGACTGGAAGTGCGTACGGGCGGCGGACAGGAAGTTCTGCTCGTTGAACCAGGCCGGCGCCTTGATGACCGGTGCTGCAGCCGAGGCCGCCGAACCGCCGAAGACCGAGGCTTGCGGGGCCTGTTGACCGTGAGCTTCACGCTGGAATGGCGCCTGGCCGGCAGCACCGGCCACATGGGGCTGCTGCTGACGACGACGGGCGGCGATGAAGCGGAAGATCAGGAAGGCCACCAGCGCGATGATCAGGAAGTCCAGGATCTGCATGCCCTGGAAACCGTCGCCCATGAACATCGAGGCCAGCAGGCCGCCAGCAGCAAGGCCCGCGAGAGGGCCCAGCCAACGCGAGGCGCCGCTGGCCGCAGCAGGCGCACGGCCTGGTGCGGTCGGTGCTGCGGCCGGCGTGGTGGGTGTGGCTTGGCGTGTCTGGTGGATGGGCGCGGCGCCAGAGCTCTTGCCGCCGCCGAATCGCTTGGCGTTGGCATCCAGGCTCAGCGTCAAACCGACGCACAACGCCAGGAAGATGCTAAGAAAACGTTGCATAAGTGGGATTTCCCGTTTGATGGATTGCACGCGCGTCATGGTGCACAGGTTGGCGCGCGCCTGACCAGCCCCATAATGTTTCGAGCTTTTGCTTGATTGAACGGAAGAAGCCGCTGCGCTAGCGGCCTCTTCCGAAGTACGACCATGAAAAGATCGTAAAGGCGGTAGGAAAATTCAGATGGCTTCGAGCTTGGCGTAGCCCAGCATGAGCCACTTGCTGCCTTCGGCAAAATTGACCTGTACCCGTGCCTGCGGCCCGGAGCCCTCGAAGTTGAGGATCGTGCCTTCGCCGAACACTGCATGCTGGACACGTTGACCCAGGTTGAACGCGGTCTGCGGGATGTTGGCATTGGCGAACAGGCTGCCCGACTGGGTCTGGGTGCCACCGAACGGTCGACTGACGGAATTCGACAGCCGCACTTCCTGGACCAGCCCTGCCGGGATCTCCCGTACGAAGCGCGAGACCTTGTTGTAGGTCTCGCTGCCATACAGGCGACGCGTCTCGGCGTAGGTCATGACCAGCTGGCGCATCGCACGGGTGATGCCCACATAGGCCAACCGCCGCTCTTCCTCGAGACGGCCAGGCTCTTCCAGGCTCATCTTGTGCGGGAACAGGCCCTCTTCCAGACCGACCAGGAACACATGAGGGAATTCCAGACCCTTGGCGCTGTGCAGGGTCATCAGCTGGATGCTGTCCTCGTGCTCGTCGGCCTGCGTATCGCCGGCTTCCAGCGATGCATGGCCCAGGAACGCCGACAGGATGGACAGCTCGCCGTCGTCTTCGCTGGACTCGAAGTTGCGCGCCGCGCTGACCAGTTCCTCGAGGTTCTCCACCCGAGCCTGGCCCTTCTCGCCCTTTTCTTCCTGGTGATAGGGAATCAGCCCGGACTGCTCGATGACGGTCTGGGTCATGGTGTGCAACGGCATGTCGTTGACCTTGATCGTCAGCTGGTCCATCAGCTCGATGAACGCGCCCAGGGCACTGGCCGCTCGCCCTTTGAGCGCCTTGTGCTCGAGCAGTTGGCACATGGCCTGCCACATGGACACCTGGGCATGACGGGCATGCTCGCGAATGGCCTCGACGGTCTTTTCACCGATACCGCGTGGCGGCACGTTGATCACCCGCTCCAGGGCGGCGTCGTTGCCACGGCTTTCGATCAGGCGCAGGTAGGCCATGGCATTCTTGATTTCCGCCCGCTCGAAGAAGCGCTGGCCACCGTAGATGCGGTAGGGAATGCGCTCGCGCAGCAGCGCTTCCTCGAGCACCCGTGACTGGGCATTGGAGCGGTAGAGGATGGCCACCTGATGCCGCGGTGTGCCCTGCTTGAGGATGCCTTCGATGGTCTCGACCACGTAACGCGCTTCGTCGTGCTCGTTGTAGGCGGCGTACAGGCTCAGCGGCTCGCCGTCGCCGACATCGGTCCACAGCTCCTTGCCCAGCCGCCCGCTGTTGTTGGCGATCAAGGCGTTGGCGGCCTTGAGGATACCCGCCGTGGAACGGTAGTTCTGCTCCAGGCGGATCAGCTCGGCGTCCGGGAAGTCGGCGGTGTACTGGTGGATGTTCTCGATCTTCGCGCCACGCCAGCCGTAGATCGACTGGTCGTCGTCGCCGACCGCCATCAGGCTCTCGCCCCCGGCTGCCAGCAGGCGGAGCCAGGCGTACTGAACGGCGTTGGTATCCTGGAACTCGTCCACCAGCACGTGGCGGAAGCGCCGCTGGTAGTGCTCCAGCAGGCTGGGCTTGTCGCGCCACAGGTCCAGCGCGCGCAGCAGCAGCTCGGAAAAATCGATGACCCCGGCCCGTGCGCAGGCCGCCTCGTAAGCTTCGTAGATGCCGCGCATGGTACCCAGGAACAGGTCGCCCCCGGGCTGGATGTGCTGGGGGCGCAGGCCCTCGTCCTTCTGGCCATTGATGAACCACTGCGCCTGACGGGCAGGCCAGCGTTGCTCGTCCAGCCCCAGTTCGCGAATGACCCGCTTGACCAGACGCTGCTGGTCGTCCCCATCGAGGATCTGGAAGTTCTGGACCAGCCCGGCTTCCTGCCAATGCGCGCGCAGCAGGCGGTGTGCCAGGCCATGGAAGGTGCCGACCCACATGCCGGCCGGGTTGATGCCCAGCAATTGCTCGATCCGGTGGCGCATTTCGGCCGCCGCCTTGTTGGTGAAGGTCACCGACAGGATCGAGTGCGGCGAAGCACGCTCGACCTGGATCAGCCAGGCGATGCGATGCACCAGCACCCGGGTCTTGCCGGAGCCGGCGCCGGCCAGCACCAGCTGACGTCCGACCGGCGCGGCGACAGCCTGGCGCTGGGCATCGTTGAGGGAATTGAGCAGAAGAGAGAGGTCATCGGTATGCATCCGGCCATTCTAGGTGGGCAGCTCAGGCCAGAGCAAACGCCGCAGGCAAATAATCGCAGGCCCCGAGACCCGTCGGTCGGCTCAGGCAGGCACTCAGATGTCTCGGCTGAGGATCGGCATCCACTGCGTTCCCTTTTCCGAGCTGATTTCCAGCCTCGACCAGCTGTTGAGGCCAGGTTCTGCGAACTGCACGAGTTGCTCGGTGACCACCTGTGGATGAATGCCTTCCAGCCGTTCGAACGTCAGATGCAGGACCTCCCAGCCGCCACGATGACGGACGGCAGGCCTCGACAGTACGGGCACGATGCCTGCGTGAGGCACGGTAACCCGGCCGAACACGCTGAAGCTTTCGTGGCCTGGACGGGTATCGTTGAACGCGACGAAGGTAGGCGTTTCGATATTCATGAGATGTCTCCTGCGAGGGTGAGCAGCGAATCGGCTGCGTGTGCATCCTCGTGAAAACGCTCGGCGCCAGGCAGCAGGAAGGCGTTCAGCTGCGCCAGTGACTGCCTTGTGCGAACAGATCCAGCAGGTCGAAGGCCTGTCAGGCCCATCCCCATCGGTGGGGCGCATTGCCAGGAAAGCGGTCTCGGCCCTTCACGGCCCAAGGCTCGGACTGGGCGGTTCCGTGTGTATGTAGTATAACTACAAGAAAGCTACAGCCCGGCCTGCCGATCATCACCGAGTCCTTTCCTGTGAATTTGTTGCAACACATCGCCCAATCCCGCCATCTGCTCCGCAAGTCGGAGCTCAAGGTCGCCGATCACGTTCTGCTGGACCCAGCGGCGGTCATGCACAGCTCGATGGCCGACCTGGCGCACAATGTGGGCATCAGCGAACCGACCATCGTCCGATTCTGCCGTGCGATCGGTTGCTCGGGTTTTCAGGACCTCAAGCTCAAGCTGGCCCAGAGCCTGGCGGCAGGTGCCAGCTTCGGCCAGTTCGCCATCCACGAGGACGACTCGGTCGCCGACTACAGCCTGAAGATCTTCGACACCACCCTGCACACGCTCATGGAGGTGCGCGAACACCTGGACGCTCAGGCGCTCGAGCAGGCCGTGCAGGCCATGGCCCAGGCGCAGCGGGTGGAATTCTATGGTTTCGGGGCGTCCGGTGCGGTGGCTGCCGATGCACAGCACAAGTTCTTCCGCTTGCTGCTCAGCGCCGCGGCCTATTCCGATCCGCACATGCAGGCGATGTCGGCCGTCACGCTCAAGCCAGGCGACGTCGCCGTGTGCATCTCCCAGTCAGGCCGCTCCAAGGATCTGCTGATCACCGCCAACCTGGTGCGTGAAACGGGCGCCAGCCTGATCACGCTGTGTCCGAGCCAGACGCCTCTGGCCGAGCTGTCGACGGTCAACCTGGCTATCGACGTGCACGAAGACACCGAGATCTACACCCCGCTGACCTCGAGAATTGCCCACCTGGTGGTGATCGACGTGCTGGCCATGGGCGTGGCCATGGCGCGAGGGCCGAGCCTGGTCAACCACCTCAAGAGCGTCAAGCGCAGCCTGCGCAGCCTGCGTCTGTCGCCCAAGTCGGTGAAGGCTTCGGAAGACTGACACGACCGTCGATCGCCTGTCATGGCGCCGTCATCGTTCGTGCACGCAACGGTCAAACGGCTCCCCCACCCTGAGGCTCCCGCACTCGATCAGGGAGACAGGCACATGAACCGTGACGTCGATGGCTCGTTCAAGCCCAACGCAAGGGCGCGAAAGCAGCAGGAAAAGGACCAGCGCCAGATGGCGTACCGCCGGGCGATCGAGAGCTACTGCGAGCAGCGCCAGCTGCTGCAGACGATCACCGATTACCCGGACCTGTGCGAGATCACCCTATGGCAGGTGGCGGCCGTGACGCCCCCGAAAAGCGCTGCGCAATCTCGTTGACCCGCGTGCGTTCACCGCGCACGAACGTCTGGAACGCCAGGGCCACCGGTGACTGCCGTTTGGCCTTGGAATGCACCAGGCACCAGCTGCGGTACAGCGGCAGCTCTTCGACCGGCAGTTCGCAGAGCAGGCCAGTGGCCAATTCCAGGTGGACGGCATGGCGGGTGAGCAATGCCACGCCCAGGCCAGCGATGGCGCATTCGCGTTGAGCATCGGCGGAGGCGACCTCCAGGGTCTGCCCGAAATGCACGCGCTTTTCCTTGAAGTATTCCTCGAAGGCCAGGCGCGTTCCCGAGCCTTGCTCGCGCAGCAGCAGGGTGTGCGCTTCCAGGTCCTGCAAGCGCAGGCAGCCTTGCCGGCTCAACGGATGCGCCGGCGGGGCCACGGCCACCAGCGGGTTGTTCAGGAAGGGCAGGAAGTCGAGTTCCAGGTCTTGCGGCACCATGGACATGATCACCAGGTCGTCACGGTTGTCCGACAGGCGACGAATCACCTGGGCGCGGTTGACCACAGTCAGCGTCAGGTTCACTTCCGGATGACGCTGGCGGAAGGCCGCGAACAAGTGCGGCACGAAATACTTGGCACTCGATTCGACCGCCAGTTTCAGTTGGCCCTGCAGTGAACCTTGCATGTCGGACAGTTGCATGTCCAGGTTCTCCAGGCGGCCGAAGATATCCCGGCTGGCCCGTTGCAAGGCTTCGGCCGCGTCGGTCAGGTAGAGCTTCTTGCCGACGTATTCGAACAAGGGCTGCCCGACCAGCTCTTCCAGCTGACGGATCTGCAGGCTGACTGCCGGTTGCGTCAACGACATTTCCACGGCCGCCCGGCTGTAGGAACGCAGGTCGCATACCTCATTGAAAATTTGCAGCTGCCGCAATGTCATGCGCATCAATGACTTACGCACCGTTCATTCGCTCCGGCCAGGTCAGGGGCTTTCAGTATAAGTTTCTGCTTATGCTGCACCTAACAAATATTGATTTTTGTTTATTCATCAGCAGCGCTAGGGTGAGCCAGCGACTGATCGACAGCATTGGGTCACGCAAGGACCGGCATGGCCGGGTCGTTTTGTTTCATCGGCTTTGGGAAGACTCTAGTGATAAAAAAAATCCTGATCGCCAACCGGGGTGAAATTGCTGTTCGGATCGTGCGCGCCTGCGCCGAAATGGGGATCCGCTCGGTGGCCATCTATTCCGACGCGGATCGCCACGCGTTGCACGTCAAACGTGCGGACGAGGCCTACAGTATCGGGGCCGAGCCACTGGCCGGTTACCTGAACCCGCGCAAACTGGTGAACCTGGCGGTCGAAACCGGCTGCGACGCGCTTCACCCAGGTTACGGGTTCCTGTCGGAAAACGCCGAGCTGGCGGAGATCTGCGCCGAGCGTGGGGTCAAGTTCATCGGCCCGGCCGCCGAGGTGATTCGCCGCATGGGCGACAAGACCGAAGCACGGCGCGCCATGATCCAGGCCGGCGTACCGGTGACGCCAGGCACCGAGGGGAACGTCGCCGACATCCAGGAGGCGCTCGCCGAGGGTGAGCGCATCGGCTATCCGGTGATGCTCAAGGCCACCTCCGGTGGCGGCGGCCGCGGTATTCGCCGCTGCAACAGCCGTGAAGAGCTGGAGCAGGCCTTCCCCCGGGTCATCTCCGAGGCCACCAAGGCCTTTGGCTCGGCCGAAGTGTTCCTGGAAAAGTGCATCGTCAATCCCAAGCACATCGAGGCGCAGATCCTTGGCGACAGCCAGGGCAACGTGGTGCATCTGTTCGAACGCGACTGCTCGATCCAGCGCCGCAACCAGAAGCTCATCGAGATCGCGCCGAGCCCTCAGCTCACCCCCGAGCAGCGCGCCTACATCGGTGACCTGTCGGTGCGTGCGGCCAAGGCGGTGAACTACGAGAACGCCGGCACCGTGGAGTTCCTGCTCGCCGAGGGCGAGGTGTACTTCATGGAAATGAACACGCGGGTGCAGGTCGAGCACACCATCACCGAGGAAATCACCGGGATCGACATCGTGCGCGAACAGATCCGGATCGCCTCGGGCCTGCCGCTGTCGGTCAAGCAGGACGATATCCAGCACCGCGGCTATGCCTTGCAGTTCCGGATCAACGCTGAAGATCCGAAGAACAACTTCCTGCCCAGCTTCGGCAAGATCACCCGTTACTACGCCCCGGGAGGGCCTGGTGTACGGACCGATACGGCGATCTACACCGGCTATACCATTCCACCGTTCTACGACTCGATGTGCCTGAAGCTGGTGGTCTGGGCGCTGACCTGGGAAGAGGCGATGGACCGTGGGCTGCGTGCGCTGGACGACATGCGGGTACAAGGGGTCAAGACGACGGCGGCGTACTACCAGGAAATCCTGCGCAACCCGGAATTCCGAAGCGGCGAGTTCAATACCAGCTTCGTCGAGAGCCATCCGGAGCTGACCCACTACTCGACCAAGCGCAAGCCCGAAGAACTGGCCCTGGCCATCGCTGCCGCCATCGCCGCTCACGCCGGCCTTTGAGATTCGAGCGGCGCGCGTCGGGCCTCGGCCAGGTCGACCCATCGGCCTTCGCCAGCAGCCAGACGCGTGCAGCCCCAAGGAGATAACAATGTCCAAGAAAATCCACGTTACCGATACCATCCTGCGCGATGCCCACCAGTCCCTGCTCGCCACGCGCATGCGCACCGAGGACATGCTGCCGATCTGCGAAAAGCTCGACAAGGTCGGCTACTGGTCGCTGGAAGTCTGGGGCGGTGCGACCTTCGACGCCTGCGTACGCTTCCTCAAGGAAGACCCGTGGGAGCGTCTGCGCAAGCTGCGCGCGGCCTTGCCCAACACTCGCCTGCAGATGCTCCTGCGGGGTCAGAACCTGCTCGGCTACCGTCATTACAGCGACGACGTGGTCAAGGCCTTCGTGGCCAAGGCCGCGGTCAACGGCATCGACGTCTTCCGCATCTTCGACGCGATGAACGATGTGCGTAACCTGCGTGTGGCGATCGAGGCGGTGAAAGCCTCTGGCAAGCATGCCCAGGGCACCATCGCCTACACCACCAGCCCGGTGCACACCATCGAGGCCTTCGTCACCCAGGCCAAGCAGATGGAAGCCATGGGCTGCGACTCCATCGCCATCAAGGACATGGCCGGTCTGTTGACGCCCTACGCCACGGGCGAACTGGTCAAGGCCCTGAAGGCCGAACAGTCGCTGCCGGTGTTCATCCACTCCCACGACACCGCCGGCCTGGCCGCCATGTGCCAGCTCAAGGCCGTGGAAAACGGCGCCGATCACATCGACACGGCGATCTCCAGTTTCGCCTGGGGCACCAGCCATCCGGGCACCGAGTCCATGGTGGCGGCGCTCAAGGGCAGCGAGTTCGACACCGGCCTGGACCTGGAGCTGCTCCAGGAAATCGGCCTGTACTTCTACGCCGTGCGCAAGAAGTACCACCAGTTCGAGAGCGAATTCACCGCGGTCGACACGCGCGTCCAGGTCAACCAGGTGCCCGGTGGCATGATTTCCAACCTGGCCAACCAGCTCAAGGAGCAGGGAGCGCTCAACCGCATGAACGAGGTCCTGGCCGAGATCCCGCGCGTGCGCGAAGACCTGGGCTTCCCGCCGCTGGTCACGCCCACCTCGCAGATCGTCGGCACCCAGGCCTTCTTCAACGTGCTGGCGGGCGAGCGCTACAAGACCATCACCAACGAAGTCAAACTCTACCTGCAAGGCGGCTACGGCAAGGCGCCCGGGACGATCAACGAAACGCTGCGCCGTCAGGCGATCGGCAGCGAAGAGCTGATCGACGTGCGCCCGGCCGACCTGCTCAAGCCCGAGATGACCAAGCTGCGCAACGACATCGGTGCGCTGGCGCGTTGCGAGGAAGACGTCCTGACCTTCGCCATGTTCCCCGACATCGGCCGCAAGTTCCTCGAAGAGCGTGAAGCCGGCACCCTGGTACCGGAAGCCTTGTTGCCGATTCCGGAAGCCGGTGCAGTGGCGGCGCCGAGCGGGGAGGGCGTGCCGACCGAGTTCGTCATCGACGTGCACGGTGAGACGTACCGGGTCGACATCACCGGGGTGGGCGTCAAGGCCGAAGGCAAGCGCCATTTCTACCTGTCCATCGACGGCATGCCGGAAGAAGTGGTGTTCGAGCCGCTCAACGAGTTCGTCGGCGGTGGCAGCAGCAAGCGCAAGCAGGCCAGCGGGCCGGGCCACGTCAGCACCACCATGCCCGGCAACATCGTCGATGTATTGGTCAAGGAAGGGGACACGGTCAAGGCCGGTCAGGCCGTCCTGATCACCGAGGCGATGAAGATGGAGACCGAGGTACAGGCGGCCATCGCCGGGAAGGTCATGGCGATCCATGTGGCCAAGGGTGACCGGGTCACGCCGGGTGAGATCCTGATCGAGATCGAAGGGTGATCCAGCGCTGACACGAGCAGTCAGGCATCCAGGGCCGCGCCGCGGCCCATCGCGGGCAAGCCCGCTCCCACTAGGGCCCGTGCAGACTGACAGACAGCATGGTCTGCACGACGCCTGAGAGAGCTTCACGGGCTGCACCGCGGCCTATTGCTGGTGAGCCAGTTCTACAGCAGGATCCGTGCAGCCTGCCGAACGGTATCGGTCTGCAGAACCCTGTGGGAGCGGGCTTGCCCGCGATTGCGGCGGCCGCTTCGCTGCATTGCCGACAGGTCCGAAAAGGGCCTCTTACGGCGCATGACCTGCCAGCCCCTGCACGCGCGCTGCTCGACAGTCTTCGAGGCTGTTCCGCTGTCCATCCGGCAACTGATTTTCCTCGCTCAGCCATGCCTCGAACGCTTGCGCCAAGGCTGGCCATTCCCGGTCGATGACCGAGTACCAGGCCGTATCACGGTTCTGGCCCTTGACCACCATGTGCTGCCGAAAGACGCCTTCGAAGGTGAAGCCGAACCGCTGCGCGGCGCGCTGGGATCGGTCGTTCTCGGCATTGCATTTCCACTCGAGCCGACGGTTGCCCAGCGCGAAGGCTTGCCGGGCCAGCAGGTAGACCGCTTCGGTGCCCTTGGGCGTGCGCTGCATGGCGGCACCGAACGCGACATGGCCGATCTCGATCCGGCCCTGTTCGGGGACGATGGACATCAGGCTCAGTTGGCCTTGTACCTGGCCCGTGTCGAGCGCCACCACGGCATAGAACAGGGGGTCGCGGCTCGTGGCATTGCCGCGCAGCCAATGATCGAACAGGTCCCTGTCCGCAAACGGGCCGTAGGGCAGGTACGCCCACAGCGCAGGGTCCGACGACGGCCCCTGGAGCGCAGACCACAGGTCGTCACCGTGACGGGCCGGGTCGAGCGGTTCCAGGCGCACGAAGCGACCGTCCAGCACGTCGGCTGGCGGACGTGTAGCGGGGTGCCAATCAAGCGAAGGGGTCATGTTCATCTCCGGGCGTGTCAAAGCATCTGGCGAAACTGGATGAAGCCGGACCGCTCGGCCACGCGCTCGTACAGTGCGATGGCCGTGGCATTGGTTTCGTGGGTGAGCCAGTGCACCTTGGTGCAGCCGGCTGCACGGGCGGCAGCCCCGACCTGCTCGATCAGGCGACGGCCAATGCCCAGGCCACGCCGTGTGTGGGCCACGTATACGTCTTGAAGATAGCAGGCAGGCTCGAGGCTCCAGTTGGAACGATGGTAGATCCACTGCACCAGGCCGACGGCCTCGCCATCGACCCAGGCCAGGGCCGCATGGGTCGGTTCGGCAGGGTCGAGAAAGCGCTGCCAGGTCACTGCGCTGACGTCATCGGCCAGCGAAGTCTGGTAGAACGCCAGGTAGGCGGTCCACAAGGGCAGCCAGGCGGCATGGTCGGATGCGGTGACAGGGCGTAACGTCAGGTCGGTCATGCAAGCTCCTTCAAGGTTGGCGCATCAGCGCGGCAAGGTGGTTGTCCTGCGGGTCGGGGCTGGCTGCCAGGCCTGCACGCACGCCTTCGCTGTCGGCTTGCGAGCGGTTCTGGCTGAGCTTGCGTGTGCCTTGCAGGCGATGGATCGGCAAGCGAAACCCGACGATCGCGCGCAGCATGCCGGCAAGGTAGTCCTCCGGCGCATCGCTCACCTGCCAGGGGCTGGCCCTGCCGCCTTCGTGCAGGTCAGTGAGGCGGGTGACGATCGTCAACAGGCTCGGTACGTCCTGGATGACTTCGGCCGTGCCATAGGCATGCACCGCCAGGTAGTTCCACGTCGGCACCGTGCGGGGGTCCTCGGCCTTGCTCGGGTAGTACGTGGGGCTGACGTAGGCGTTGGCGCCCGCGAAGACGAGCAAGGCCTCGCCACCTGCAGCCAGGTCTTGCCACTGGCGGTTGGCGCGGGCGAGGTGACCGTACACCGTCCCCTGTTCACTGTCGTCGACATCGACGACCACAGGCAGATGGGTCGCCAGCAGACCCTGCTCGCCGTGCGTGACCAGAACGGCCAGTCGCGTCTGACGCATGAGGCTGTGAAGGCGTTCGAAGTCGTGGTCCTGATGAGGGCGGGCGGTATACATGACGGCGATCCTTGCGAAAAGAGCCCCATCGTAGGCAGGCTATTGGCGCTGCGTAAGAGCCATTGAGCGTTCACTTGAAGGGTCCAATCCGTGCCGCCACCGTCTGTCTCCCTCCCGTTCGATCCTGCCGGCCTCGTGTTCGACGGTCGTCAGGCACTGGCGCGACAGCTGTACCAGGCCCTGCGCCAACGCATGCTGGACGGCCGCTTGAGCACAGGCACACGCATGCCGGCCTCACGTGTGTTGGCCACCGCCTTGGGCGTTTCACGCAATACCGTGGTGCGTGCCTATGATCAGCTCCAGGCTGAAGGCTTTATTGCAGGCCATGTCGGAGATGGCACCTATGTCGAAGCCCTCACGCATGTGTCCACAGATCTATCCACAGACTTACCCCCAGGGATATCAACAGGGTTATCCACAAATGTAGCGCCAGACACTGGCCAACCGTCCAGTCAGTTCGGTTTCGCGGACGCTTCGAAGCGCCTGGCGTCGCCTGTGCTGGCCCTGCCACCTGGTACGCCACCCAAGGCCTTCCGGGTCGGTGTTCCTGCCTTCGATCTCTTTCCTTTCAAAGTATGGAGTGCCCTGCAGGCAGGCTTTTGGCGCCACCCCGATCCTGCACTGCTCGGTTATGGCGATCCGGCGGGAGACCCTGGATTGCGAGAGCTGATTGCAGCCTACCTGCGCGGATCAAGAGGTCTTACGTGCACAGCTGATCAAATCCTGATCACCCAGGGCGCCCAGGAGGCCATTACCCTTTGTGCACAACTGCTCGTACCACACGCAGGGTGTGTGGCTGTGGAAAACCCCGGCTACCGTGCGGCAGGGCATGCGTTTGCCGCCAACGGGTGCCAGGTGGCAGGCATCCCTGTGGACAAGGACGGGTTATGCGTGGAGCGTCTGACGGCGCTCGAAGGGTGCCAGGCCGTCTACGTCACGCCTGCCCATCAGTATCCCACCGGCGTCACCCTGAGTCTGGCACGCCGCCTGGCGCTGCTGGAGTGGGCCGAACGGGTCGGGGGGTGGGTGATCGAAGACGACTACGACGGCGAGTACCGCTACAGCGGGGCTCCTCTGGCCCCCCTGGCAGCCCTGGATCGCCAGCAGCGCGTCGTCTACATCGGCACGTTCGGCAAGATCGCGTTTCCGGCCCTGCGGCTGGGCTATCTGGTCTTGCCTCGTCACCTGGTGGCGTCCTTTGTCCAGCGTCGAGCGCTCGCAGTGCGTCATTCCGAAGTCGGCACACAGCAGGTGATGGCCCGGTTCATCGCCGACGGGCACTTCCAGCGGCACATTCGCCGCATGCGCCGCGCCGCCCTCAGCCGTCGCAACGTGCTCAAGGCCGGTTGGCCCACGGACATTCCCGGCCTGGCCGCCATGCCGGCCGTCGTGGCAGGCCTGCACGTGAAGGTCGACGTCGAGAGCCTGGCGCTCGAGCAGGCCTTGGTCGCGTCGGCACGCACGGCCGGGGTCGAAATCAACCCCTTGAGCGATTACTGGACGGGGCCTGTGGAAACCGCCGAGGACCGGCCCACGGGGCTGGTGCTGGGCTTCGCTGCCGTGCCGGAGCCTGCCATCGCCGAAGCGACGATGCGGCTGCGCAAGGCCTGGCGCGCAGGGCGGACGCCTGGAGCGCAGGCATAAAAAAAGGGCCCGGAGCGCTAGGCTCGGGCCCTCAAAGGTTGAGAGGTGTCTAGTCCCTCGACCTGGTGAGCGGTGCTGCGTCGGTCACGCCTTCAGCGGAACCAGACGGGGTGCGATCATGTTTTCCGGACGCAGGATGTCATCGAGCATCGCGTCGTCCAGAAGGCCTTCTTCGCGAACCAGTTCCAGCACGCCGCGCCCGGTTTCCAGGGCGACACGGGCGATACGGGTGGAGTTCTCGTAGCCGATGTAAGGGTTCAGGGCAGTGACCAGGCCGATCGAATGCTCGACCAGCTCACGGCAACGCTGTTCGTTGGCAGTGATGCCGACCACGCAGTGCTCGCGCAGCATGTCCATGGCGCGTTGCAACAGGCGGATCGAGTCGAAGATCTTGTAGGCGATCAGCGGCTCCATGACGTTGAGCTGCAGCTGGCCACCTTCGGCCGCGACGGTCAGCGCCAGGTCGTTGCCCATGATGGCGAAGGCCACCTGGTTGACCGCTTCCGGAATCACCGGGTTGACCTTGCCTGGCATGATCGAGCTGCCGGGCTGACGCGCAGGCAGGTTGATCTCGTTGATGCCGGTGCGTGGGCCGCTGGAGAGCAGGCGCAGGTCGTTGCAGATCTTCGACAGCTTGACCGCGGTACGCTTGAGCATGCCGGAGAACAGCACGAAGGCGCCCATGTCGGACGTCGCCTCGATCAGGTCGGCCGCCGGAACCAGCGGCTGGCCGCTGATCAGCGCCAGGCGCTGCACGGCCAGGGCCTGGTAGCCAGGGTCGGCGTTGATGCCGGTGCCGATGGCGGTACCGCCCAGGTTGACTTCGGTCAGCAGCTCCGGTGCCAGGCTGCGCAGACGGTTGAGGTCTTCGGTCAGCGTGGTGGCGAAGGCGCGGAATTCCTGGCCGAGGGTCATCGGCACGGCATCCTGCAGCTGGGTACGGCCCATCTTCAGGACGTGGTCGAATTCCTGGCCTTTGCCGGCGAAGGCCTGGATCAGGCTGTCGAGGCTGGCCAGCAGGGTGTCGTGACCCAGCAGCAGGCCCAGGCGAATGGCGGTCGGATAGGCGTCGTTGGTCGACTGCGCCATGTTCACGTCATTGTTCGGGTGCAGGTACTGGTATTCGCCTTTCTGGCGGCCCATGACCTCCAGCGCGATGTTGGCGATGACCTCGTTGGCGTTCATGTTGGTCGAGGTACCGGCGCCACCCTGGATCATGTCCACCACGAACTGCTCGTGGTAGTCGCCACGGATCAGGCGTGCGCAGGCTTCGCTGATGGCGGCGTGCTTGGCCTCGCTCAGGTGGCCCAGCTCACGGTTCGCATCGGCCGCGGCTTGCTTGACCATCGCCAGACCCACGACCAGCTTCGGGTAGTGCGACAGCGGGACGCCGGACAGGTGGAAGTTGTTGGTGGCGCGAAGCGTCTGGATGCCGTAGTACGCATCGGCAGGGACTTCGAGGGTACCAAGCAGATCTTTTTCGACACGGAACGATGCAGCGGAGGACATGATAGAGATCATCTCGATTTTGACCCGGCACACGCCGGAATGCCGTCAATGCTAGGGATTTGAAGGTTTGCCGGCCAATGCTGTTGCACGCTAACCTATGCACAAACGGCATAACGATCGATGTGACGCCGACGTGTGTTCGAGCGTGTTCCATGGTGGTGCAGACGGAGCGTGGTGAATGAATCTGGAAAGCAAATGGCTCGAGGACTTCAGTGCCCTGGCGGCGACCCGAAGCTTCTCGCAGGCGGCCGAAAAACGCTTCGTCACCCAGCCGGCGTTCAGCCGACGCATCCGCAGCTTGGAAGCGGCCCTGGGGCTGACACTGGTCAATCGCTCCAGGACACCGATCGAGCTGACCGAGGCAGGCCAGCTGTTCCTGGTCACGGCGCGCACGGTGGTCGACCAGCTGAGCGAAGTGGTGCGCCACCTTCATCATCTCGAAGGCGGGCAGGGCGAGGTGGTGCAAATTGCCGCGGCGCACTCGCTGGCCCTGGGGTTTTTCCCGCGTTGGGTGGCGCAACTGCGCAACGAAGGCCTGAACATCGCGACGCGTCTGGTCGCCACGAACGTGGGTGAGGCCGTGCATGCGCTGCGCGAGGGTGGCTGTGACCTGATGCTGGCGTTCTACGACCCTGACGCCGCACTGCAGATGGACGCCGAGATCTTCCCTTCCTTGCACATGGGAACGACCGAGATGCTGCCGGTTTGCGCCGTCGATGGAGAGGGTCGGCCACTCTTCGATCTGGAAGGCGACGGCAGTGTCCCGTTGCTCGCCTACAGCGCCGGTGCCTTTCTCGGGCGCTCGGTGAGCCTGTTGCTGCGTCAGCGCAAATTGCGCTACACCACGGTCTACGAAACGGCGATGGCCGACAGCCTCAAGAGCATGGCGCTGGAGGGCCTGGGCATCGCCTGGGTACCGCGTCTGTCGGTGCGCGCCGAACTCGAGCGCGGCGAACTGGCCATCTGCGGCACGGCGCATTGGCATGTGCCGCTGGAGATTCGCCTGTACCGCTGCGCACTGGTGCGCAAGGCCAACGTCCGCCTGCTGTGGCGCAAGCTGGAGTCGTCCAGCGCGCAGGCGGAGGGTTCAGCGTCTTGAGTTCACCTGCAGGTACTCGGCGATTTTGGCCCGGTTGGCCTCGCTGTAGCGGTAGCAGTTCGAGCGTAGCGGGACGCGGGGGTGCGTGTACGTCTCGCAGACCCAGCCATTGAACCTGAGTTCGGCGTCTTCATGGGTGGCCGACAGCAGATGGCCGATCTCATGGGCAGGCGCCGAATAGGCATTCAGCGAAGCGATCGCGGTCGTACCCTTGTAAGCGGCAAGCCCTGCGTTGTAGTTCAGGCCAGAGCGGTCGTACACGCCCCGCGTCAGCAACAGGTGCTTGCGCATGAACGAGAACGGGAGCGCCTGCGGCAGGTAACTGATCTCTTGGGTGAACCGTCGCAGAATGTCCGCAGACGCCAGGCCGACGTAGTCGATGTCGGTGACCGCCGGCACGTTGCGCCGAAAGACCAGCTCGATCGGATGCGTGGTGAAGCGACGCATTTCGTCCAGCCAGTGCTGGAAATACTGCGCGTGCACGGCGGCCTCGTCGACATCGGCCAGTTCGTCGTGCAGGTAGACCGTGACGACCAGCGAGCGCGCCGCGAGCGCGGGCCCGACGTGCACGGAGACGCACAAGGCAAGCAACACGACGAAGGATTTCAAGATGCGCATGGGGTGTCCTCCAATGGGAAAGGGACACGGACGGTAGGCGAGCCGACGTTTCTCTGGCATCGGGAAAGCCTTCGTTGCGCTTCGCGAGGCCGGCTTGCCCGTGATGGACGGGGGTGGGCGGGCGCTCGGGCGTTAGGCTATACTCCCGCGCCTTCGACCCACCGGTCGATTCAGAATCCGTATGACGAGCCACGCCGGTACCCGCGCGTGGCTCGTTGCTTTTGGCGCGCCGCAGGGCGCTTGCAGGAGAGGCACGACGATGAGTGCACTGGTTGGCGTGATCATGGGCTCCAAGTCCGATTGGTCCACCCTTAGCCACACCGCCGATATGCTGGAACGGCTCGGCATTCCCTACGAGGTGAAGGTGGTGTCCGCCCACCGTACCCCGGACCTGTTGTTCCAGTACGCCGAAGAGGCCGAAGGCCGTGGCATCGAGGTGATCATCGCCGGTGCGGGTGGCGCTGCCCACTTGCCGGGCATGTGTGCGGCCAAGACCCACCTGCCGGTGCTGGGCGTGCCGGTGCAGTCGTCCATGCTCTCGGGTGTCGATTCACTGCTCTCGATCGTGCAGATGCCGGCAGGCGTGCCGGTCGCCACCCTGGCCATCGGCAAGGCCGGGGCGGTCAACGCCGCGCTGCTGTCGGCGAGCATCCTGGGCGCCCGCTATCCTGAGTATCACGCAGCGCTCAAGCAGTTCCGCAACGAGCAGACCGAAACCGTCCTGGACAATCCGGACCCGCGTCAGGCCTGAGGCTATCCCCATGAAGATCGGTGTAATCGGTGGCGGCCAGCTGGGCCGCATGCTGGCCCTGGCGGGAACGCCACTGGGCCTGGAGTTCACCTTCCTCGACCCGGCCGTCGACGCTTGTGCCGCGCCCCTGGGCCAGCACCTGCTGGCCGGCTACGACGACCAGGACGCCCTGCGTCGCCTGGCCGACCAGGTCGACCTGGTGACCTTCGAGTTCGAGAGCGTGCCGGCCGAAACGGTCGCGTTCCTCTCGCAGTTCGTACCGGTCTACCCGGGCGCCGAGGCGCTGCGTATCGCGCGCGATCGCCTGTTCGAGAAAAGCCTGTTCCGTGACCTGGGCATTCCGACCCCGGCGTTCGCCGACATCCATTCGCAGGCCGATCTCGAGGCGGCGGTGGCCCGCATCGGCCTGCCGGCAGTGCTCAAGACCCGCACGCTGGGCTATGACGGCAAGGGCCAGAAAGTCCTGCGCAGCGAACAGGACGTCGTCGGGACCTTCGCCGAACTGGGCGCGGTGCCGTGCCTGCTCGAAGGCTTCGTGCCGTTCACCGGCGAAGTGTCGCTGATCGCGGTGCGTGCACGCGATGGCGAGACGCGCTTCTACCCGCTGGTCCACAACACCCACGACAGCGGCATCCTGCGCTTGTCGGTGGCCAGCCAAGCGCATCCCTTGCAAGGGCTGGCCGAGGACTATGTCGGCCGGGTCCTGAAGGCGCTGGACTACGTCGGCGTGATGGCGTTCGAGTTCTTCGAGGTCGACGGTGGCCTCAAGGCCAACGAGATCGCGCCACGGGTGCACAACTCCGGGCACTGGACCATCGAGGGCGCCGAGAGCAGCCAGTTCGAGAACCACCTGCGCGCCATCGCCGGCCTGCCGCTGGGTTCGACCGCCAAGGTCGGCGAAAGCGCAATGCTCAACTTCATCGGCGAAGTCCCTCCGGTGGCGAGCGTCGTGTCGATCGAGGGCTGCCATGTGCATCACTACGGCAAGGCCTTCAAGGCCGGTCGCAAAGTGGGCCATGCCACGCTGCGTTGCGCCGACCTGCCGACCCTGCGCGCGCGGATAGCCGATGTCGAGGCCCTGATCGCCGACTGATGGAACCTCCGCGCCTCGCGCGCTCTCTGAAGTGGCACACGCCCATCGTCTCGGTGGGCCTTTCATGTCATTTCAGAGGGATTCTTCATGGGTATCATCGGCACCATCTTCATCGGCCTCATCGTCGGCCTGCTGGCGCGCTTCCTGAAACCCGGCGACGACAGCATGGGCTGGATCATGACCATCCTGCTGGGCATCGCCGGTTCGCTGGTGGCCACCTACGGTGGTCAGGCGCTGGGCATCTATCAGGCGGGCCAGGCTGCCGGCTTCTTCGGCGCACTGATCGGCGCTATCGTGCTGCTGGTCATCTACGGTTTCATCAAGAAACGTTGATTGCAGGCTAGAATGCGCGGCAATTCATCTGGGTTGCCGAGCGTTCTCCATGCGTGCCTTGTTTTTCCTCCCGCTTGTCCTGGCCAGCGCCCTGGCCCACGCCGAACTGCCTGAGACCGACTGGCTCGACCTGATGCCGCGGTCCGACCAGAAGGCGCTCGAGCAGATGCCCGACATCGACCACAACTCACCCGAAGCTTTGGGCACCTTCACCGACAAGGGCGGCCTCAAGCAGGGCAAAGGGTTGCCGGCAGTGATGTATTCGACCAAGACCGTGCCTGCCCTCAACGGCAAGCACATCCGCCTGGGTGGCTACCCCGTGCCGCTCGAAAGCGATGCCAAGGGCCACAGCACGCTGTTCTTCCTCGTGCCGTATCCGGGGGCCTGCATTCACGTGCCGCCGCCGCCGCCGAACCAGCTGGTGCTCGTGCGCTACCCCAAGGGGCTGAAGCTCGACGACATCTACACGCCGCTGTGGGTCAGCGGGACGCTCAAGGTCGAGAAGGTCAGCAATGACCTGGCCGACGCAGCCTATGCGCTGGACGCCAGCCAGGTGCGCGTGGTCGAGGACGCGGACCTGTAGGCCCATACCAGGCGGCTCTGCGCCGCCATCGTGCGGGAAGGCGACGCTTACAGCGCCTCGCAGGTGAAGCGCACGCTCAGTGCATGTGTTTGGCCAGGCGCCAGCGTCACGGTGTCGTCCCAGGCATTGGCCGTCTCGATGCACAGCATGCCTTGCCACGCCTCGTCGGCCATGTCCGGCAACGCGCGTGCCCGCTCGGTCCATGGGTTCCAGATCACCGCCGAGCGCGACCCTGTGGTATGCAGGCTGAGTCGACGTGCCCAGGCCGGGTCGACGATCGCCAGGTGATCCGGCGCGTCCAGGTAGATGCGGTCGGTTTCGCCGGCGAAGGTCAAGGCCCCCTGTTGCCGGCGCGTTGCCCACTCGGCCAGGGTTTCCACGTAGTCCAGGCCGTCGACGCCCTCGACGCTGACCTGGCGCACGTCACTGACCGCCAGGTAGCTGTGCAGCGCCTGGCTGAAGGTGACGTCGTCCTGGCCGAGGTTGTGGCTGGTCAGGGTCAGGCGCAAGTCGTGCGCCAGCTCGACGGTCAACGTCAGCCGCACGTGGTGCGGCCACCCCGGCAGCGCGCCCTCGGCCTGGGGCAGGTGCAGCGTCATGCGCAGCCCGTCCTCGGTCGATTCGATGCCCGACGACTGCCACTCGCGGGTACGCGCCAACCCATGGGCAGGCGCCTCGGCGTCGTGGTACATCGCCTGGACGGCCTGGGGGTTGCGTTGCAGGTTGCCGAACCAGGGCCAGCACACGGGCACACCGCCGCGCACCGATTTGCCCGTGTGGAACAGGGCCTCTTCGCTCAGCCATACCACCGGCGGCTGATCGCTCTGGCGATAGCGGAGTACCTGGGCGCCCTGGCGGGCGATCACCAGTTCGGCGCTGCCGGTGGTGATGCGCCAGCAATCAAGGTCGCCAAGGCGCAGGGTTTCGACCGTGTGATCCATCATGTGCAAGCCTCATTGAACGATGCCAGGCAGAGCGTCGGACAGTGCCGACGCCTCGAGCGTTGCTGTACCTAGCGACGCGGAACGGAACGTGTGCGCCCGCTGCCATCGATGGCGACGAAGACGAAGACCGCTTCGGTCACCTTGCGCCACTCGCTGGACAGCGGATCGTCGCTCCACACCTCGACCATCATGCGGATCGAGCTGCGACCGATGTCCTGGGTCTGGGTGTAGAAGGACAGTTGCGCGCCTACGGCGACCGGTACCAGAAACGCCATGCGGTCGATCGCCACCGTGGCGACCCGTCCACCCGCGACCCGGCTGGCCATCGCCGTGCCCGCCAGGTCCATCTGGGCGACCAGCCAACCGCCGAAGATGTCGCCGAAGCCGTTGGTTTCACGCGGCAGCGCGGTGATCTGCAAGGCCAGGTCGCCTTGCGGGATAGGATCTTCTTGTTCGAGCTCAATCATGCGAGGGGCCTCTGACCCGTGACGCTGCATTAGGTGGCGCTTGGACGGGCACGGTGGGAAACGGTTCAGCCAAAGCGCTTACTCTACGCTGATTTGGGGGGTTGGGGGGGAGTGCTGAGCTGCAAGCGACAAGCTACAGGTCGCACGCGCACGGTCGTGCGGCGAGTCAGGTGCTGGCAGGCCGTCGAGGCCACGCCAATTTGCAGCTTGCAGCCCGTTTGCTATGGTGACCGGCCCGCCAGGCGCCGCGGAACCCGCGGCGTGCATGACCCCGACCGAGAACGACAATGACTTCCGTGCCAGCCAGTACCGAACATCCCCCACGCCCGCTCACCCGCAGCGACTACAAGACCCTGTCGCTGTCGGCCCTGGGCGGCGCGCTGGAATTCTACGACTTCATCATCTTCGTGTTCTTCGCCACGGTGGTCGGCAAGCTGTTCTTCCCCCCGGAGATGCCCGAGTGGCTGCGCCTGATGCAGACCTTCGGCATCTTCGCCGCCGGGTACCTGGCCCGGCCGCTGGGCGGCATCGTCATGGCGCACTTCGGCGACCTGCTCGGACGCAAGAAGATGTTCACCCTGAGCATCCTGATGATGGCCCTGCCGACCCTGGTGATGGGCCTGCTGCCTACCTACGCGCAGATCGGCCTGCTGGCGCCGGTCCTGTTGCTGCTGATGCGCGTGGTGCAGGGCGCGGCGATCGGCGGTGAAGTGCCGGGCGCCTGGGTGTTCGTGTCCGAGCACGTACCGGCCCGCAACACCGGCTATGCCTGCGGCACCCTGACCGCCGGCCTCACCGCCGGCATCCTGCTCGGTTCGCTGGTGGCGACCTTGATCAACAGCCTCTACACCCCGGCGCAAGTGGCCGACTATGCCTGGCGCATTCCGTTCCTGCTGGGCGGTGTGTTCGGCCTATTCTCGGTCTATCTGCGCCGCTGGCTGCACGAAACCCCGGTCTTCGCCGAAATGCAGACGCGCAAGGCGCTGGCCGCCGAGCTGCCGTTGCGCACCGTGCTGCGTGACCACCGTACGGCGGTCGTGCTGTCGATGCTGCTGACCTGGCTGCTGTCGGCCGGCATCGTGGTGGTGATCCTGATGACGCCGGCCCTGCTGCAGACGTTCTATCACGTCAGCCCCACCGATGCGCTCAAGGCCAACAGCCTGGCGATCGTCCTGCTCAGCGCAGGCTGCATCGGCACCGGCTGGCTGTGCGACCGCTTCGGCGCCGGGCGCGTGCTGGCCATCGGCAGCCTGCTGCTGCTGGCCAGCTCCTGGACCTTCTACCACAGCCTGGCCACGCGGCCGGACTGGCTGTTCGGGTTGTACGCCGTGACCGGCCTGTGCGTCGGCGTGATCGGCGCGGTGCCCTTCGTCATGGTCAAGGCGTTTCCGGCAGTGGTGCGCTTCACCGGCCTGTCGTTCTCCTACAACGTGGCCTACGCCTTCTTCGGCGGCCTGACGCCGATGGCGGTCACCGCGCTGCTCAAGTTCAGCTCGATGGCGCCCGCGTATTACGTGGCGGGCCTGTGCGGCCTGGGTCTGTCGATCGGGCTCTACCTGATGCGCCGCCAGCGCTGAGCCGATGCTCCACGCGAGGCCCACGAGGGCCTCGCACCCCCCGGCGAGCCTTTCGCGCTCGCCGTGCTGGCCTTTCATCCAATTGTCACATTGTGGTCATAGAGTCTTCACGCGGCCTGCAGATACTTGGGCCCGATCCATCCAGCACCCCACCTATTCCTGCTAGGAGCAAGGCATGAAACTGAAGCGTTTGATGGCGGCCCTGACATTCGCTGCCGCTGGCGTCGCCACCGCCAACGCGGTTGCCGCTGTCGATCCTGCAATCCCGACCTACACCAAGACCACCGGTGTATCGGGCAACCTCTCCAGCGTCGGATCCGACACCCTCGCGAACCTGATGACCCTGTGGGCCGAGGCCTACAAGAAGGAATACCCGAACGTCAACATCCAGATCCAGGCCGCCGGCTCCTCCACCGCGCCACCGGCGTTGACCGAAGGCACCGCCAACCTGGGCCCGATGAGCCGCAAGATGAAGGACGTCGAGCTGCAGGCGTTCGAGCAGAAGTACGGCTACAAGCCCACCGCCATCCCGGTGGCCGTCGATGCCCTGGCCGTGTTCGTGCACAAGGACAACCCGATCAAGGGCCTGACCATGGCGCAGGTCGATGCGATCTTCTCGTCCACCCGCCTGTGCGGTGCCAAGAGCGACGTCAAGACCTGGGGTGACCTGGGCGTGACCGGCGACCTGGCCAACAAGCCGGTGCAGCTGTTCGGTCGCAACTCGGTGTCCGGCACCTACGGCTACTTCAAGGAAGAAGCCCTGTGCAAGGGCGACTTCAAGCCCAACGTCAACGAGCAGCCAGGGTCGGCTTCGGTGGTGCAGTCGATCAGCAGCTCGCTGAACGGCATCGGCTACTCGGGCATCGGCTACAAGACCGCCAGCGTCAAGACCGTGCCCCTGGCCAAGAAAGAGGGTGGCGAGTTCATCGAGGACAACGAGACCAACGCCCTGAACGGCAAGTACCCGCTGTCGCGCTTCCTCTACGTCTACGTCAACAAGGCGCCGAACAAGCCGCTGGCACCGCTGGAAGCCGAGTTCGTCAAGATGGTGCTGTCCCAGGCTGGCCAGCAGGTCGTGGTCAAGGACGGTTACATCCCGCTGCCGGCCAAGGTGGTCGACAAGACCCTGGCTGACCTGGGCCTGTCCCACGCCGGCAACGTCGCCAAGCAGTGATGTGAGGAGGAAGGGGCCGGCAACCGGCCTCTTCCACGACTTTCCAGTCCGACGCCAGGCTCCCTGCGCGGCGGGCTTTCTTGCGTCAACGCGCTGTCATGTTTTTGTCATACGGGACCGCTAGGGTGTGCGCATGAATGATCTGGCCAACTCCACCATGACCCAAAATTCTCCTCCCGTGCGGATTGATTTCAATACGCCCGAGCTGCAACGCAAGCGCCGTCTGCGCGCCCTCAAGGACCGCCTGACGCGCTGGTACGTGCTGGTCGGCGGGCTTGCCGTGCTGGCAGCCATCACCTTGATCTTCTTCTACCTGGCCTACGTGGTGCTGCCGCTGTTCCAGGGCGCCGAACTGACCAGCAAGAAGGCCCTGACGCCGACCTGGCTGCAGCAGGATGCCGGCAAGCCGCTGATGATCGCCCTCGAAGAGCAGAATCTGGTGGGCATGCGGGTTTCCGACCAGGGTCAGGTGCTGTTCTTCGACACCAAGACCGGCGAGGCACTCAAGCGCGTGAACCTGCCTCTGCCAGTCGGCACCCAGGTCACCTCCATCGGTGCCGACCAGCCTGGCAGCCCGCTGGTGGTGCTCGGCCTGTCCAATGGCCAGGCGCTGGTGTTCAACCACAGCTACAAGATCACCTACCCGGACAACAAGAAAACCATCGATTCGCAGGTTGGCTATCCCTACGGGGAAACGCCGTTCACCCTGGACGAGCAGGGCCGTGCCCTGGACCACGTCAGCCTGAACGTCAACGGCGAGACCCTGGTCGTGGCCGGCTCCACCGGTGCGCACCTGCAGGTACTGTCGCTGACCCGCGAAGAGAACATGATGACCGGCGAGGTCAGCACCGAGCAGGCCCGTATCGACCTGCCGCAGATGACCGAGGCGGTCAAGGCATTGTACGTCGACCCCCGTCAGCAGTGGCTGTACGTGATCAATGGCCGGGCCAACGCCGACGTCTTCAGCCTGCGCGACAAGAGCCTCAATGGCCGCTACAAGCTGCTCGAGGACGGCACCGCCGAAATCACCGCTAGCACCCAGCTGGTCGGTGGCATCTCGCTGATCCTGGGCGACTCCAAGGGTGGCCTGGCCCAGTGGTTCATGGCCCGCGACCCGGACGGTGAGCAACGCCTCAAGCAGATTCGCACCTTCCAGATGGGCACCGCGCCGGTCGTGCAGATCGATGCCGAAGAGCGCCGCAAGGGCTTCGTCGCCCTCGACAGCGCAGGCCAGCTCGGCGTCTTCCACAGCACCGCCCACCGTACCCTGCTGGTCGAGCCGGTGGCCGACGGCGCAGGCATCCTGGCGCTCTCGCCACGGGCCAACCGCATCCTGATCGAAGAAGGTGGCAAGCTGCTGCCGCTGAGCCTGCGCAACCCGCACCCGGAAGTCTCGATGAGTGCGCTGTGGGGCAAGGTCTGGTACGAGAATTACGACGAACCCAAGTACGTCTGGCAGTCGACCGCCTCCAACACCGACTTCGAGCCCAAGCTCAGCCTGTCGCCCCTGACCTTCGGTACCCTGAAGGCGGCCTTCTACGCGATGATCCTGGCGGCTCCGCTGGCCATCGCCGCCGCCATCTACACCGCCTACTTCATGGCGCCAGGCATGCGCCGCAAGGTCAAGCCGGTGATCGAGCTGATGGAGGCGATGCCGACGGTGATCCTGGGCTTCTTCGCCGGCCTGTTCCTGGCGCCCTACCTGGAAGGCCACCTGCCCGGTGTGTTCAGCCTGTTCCTGATGCTGCCGGTCGGTATCCTGCTGGCCGGCTTCATCTGGAGCCGACTGCCCGAGTCGTTGCGCCTGCGCGTCCCGGATGGCTGGGAAGCGGCGATCCTGATCCCGGTGATCCTCTTCACCGGCTGGCTGGCCCTGTCCATGAGCCCGTTCCTCGAGACCTGGTTCTTCGGCGGCGACATGCGGCTGTGGATCACCAACGACCTGGGGATCACCTACGACCAGCGCAACGCCCTGGTGGTCGGTATCGCCATGGGCTTCGCGGTCATCCCGAACATCTACTCGATCGCCGAAGACGCCGTGTTCAGCGTGCCGCGCAGCCTGACCCTGGGCTCGCTGGCCCTGGGCGCCACGCCCTGGCAGACCTTGACCCGCGTGGTCATCCTGACCGCCAGCCCGGGCATCTTCTCGGCGCTGATGATCGGCATGGGCCGTGCGGTCGGGGAGACCATGATCGTGCTGATGGCCACCGGCAACACCCCGGTGATGGAGATGAACCTGTTCGAAGGCATGCGCACCCTGGCCGCCAACGTCGCGGTGGAGATGCCCGAGTCGGAAGTCGGTGGCAGCCACTATCGCGTCTTGTTCCTCGCCGCGCTGGTGTTGCTGATGTTCACCTTCGTGATGAACACCTTGGCCGAGCTGATTCGCCAGCGTCTGCGCAAGAAATACTCGTCGCTTTGATAGAAAGGTAGAGATCCGTGAAAAAGGATTCCCTCAAGGGCTGGTTCAAGAGCGGCGCTCCCGGCGTCTGGATCAGCGGTGGCGCCGTCGCCATCGCGGTGATCATGACCGTGGGCTTGCTGGCCGTGATCGCCGTCCGTGGCCTGGGTCATTTCTGGCCTGCTGACATCGTCCAGGCCACCTACAAGGTGCCTGGCCAGGCCGATCACGTGGTGATCGGCGAGGTGGTGCAGGCCGAAGAAGTCCCCCGCGCCCGCCTCAAGGGGGCCGGGCTGCCGGTCCCGGACGAAGGCCCGGAGTTCATGACCCGCGAGCTGGTGAAGATCGGCAACCGCGACCTCAACGGCAACGATTTCAGCTGGGTCGTCGGCGAGTGGCTGGTGGACCCGCAGAAGCCTGCCGACCTCATGGCCCTGGAACGGCGCGAGTGGGGCAACTTCTACGGGTACCTGGTCAGCGTCAAGGAAGACGGCCGCGTGGTCGCCGAAGGGCAAGCCGCCTGGGCCGAGCTGCAAACCCGGCTCAAGCGCGCCAGCCAGTTGGCCGACCAGCTGCAGCGTCTCGAAAAATCCGACATCGGCGCCATCAACCATGGACTGGAGCGCCTGCGCCTGCATGGCCGCAAGCTGGAACTCGACGGCAAGCTCGACGCCGCCGCCCAGGCCGACATGGACGCCGAGCGCGCCGAACTCAACAGCCGCTACCAGGCGATCGAGGAGCGGCTCGGCACCCTGCACCGGGACTTCGCCCGCGATGCCCTGGTGGCACGCGATGGCAACGGGCGCGAGGTGGAGATCAACCTGAGCAAGGTGGTCCATGCCTACCAGCCCAACGGCATGTCCACGCTGACCAAGCTGAGCACCTATTTCAGCAAGGTCTGGGAGTTCCTGAGCGACGATCCGCGTGAGGCCAACACCGAGGGCGGGATCTTCCCGGCCATCTTTGGCACCGTGATGATGACCTTGATCATGGCGGTGATCGTGACCCCGTTCGGCGTGCTGGCCGCCGTCTACCTGCGCGAGTACGCCCGCCAGGGTCCCGTCACGCGGCTGATCCGTATCGCCGTGAACAACCTGGCCGGTGTCCCGGCGATCGTCTACGGCGTGTTCGGTCTGGGCTTCTTCGTCTACGTGCTGGGCGGCTCCATCGACCGACTGTTCTTCCCCGAAGCCCTGCCGGCACCGACCCTCGGCACCCCCGGGCTGCTCTGGGCGTCGCTGACCCTGGCGCTGCTGGCCGTGCCGGTGGTGATCGTGGCCACCGAGGAAGGCCTGGCACGCATCCCGCGCACGGTCCGTGAAGGCTCCCTGGCGCTGGGCGCGACCAAGGCCGAGACGCTGTGGAAGATCGTCCTGCCCATGGCCAGCCCGGCCATGATGACCGGCATGATCCTCGCCGTGGCCCGTGCCGCGGGCGAGGTGGCGCCGCTGATGCTGGTGGGCGTGGTGAAGCTGGCGCCGTCGTTGCCGCTCGATGGCAACTACCCCTACCTGCACCTGGACCAGAAGATCATGCACCTGGGCTTCCACATCTACGACGTCGGCTTCCAGAGCCCCAACGTCGAGGCCGCGCGGCCCCTGGTCTACGCCACCGCCCTGTTGCTGGTGCTGGTGATCGCCACCCTGAACCTGTCGGCGGTCTGGATTCGTAACCACCTGCGTGAAAAGTACAAGGCACTCGACAGCTGAAGCCTTCGAGCCACACGTCACCCGCGGCGAGCCGATCGTCGCGGGCGCCCCACGGTGAAGCTTGCAGCTCGAAGCGACTAACGGAGTAAGAACATGCAACACGACACGCATTCCCGCGGCATCGACATGAGCGCGCTGGGTCGCGACAAACAGGGCCTGCGCCTGGCCGACGAAACGGTGGCCATCGAAGTCCCGGGCCTGAGCCTGTTCTACGGTGACAAGCAGGCCCTGTTCGATGTCGCGATGAACATCCCCAAGCAGCGCGTGACGGCCTTCATCGGTCCGTCCGGCTGCGGCAAGTCGACCTTGCTGCGCACCTTCAACCGCATGAACGACCTGGTCGATGGCTGCCGGGTGGACGGTGCGATCAACCTGTATGGCAACAACATCTACCGCAAGGGCGAGGACGTCGCCGAGCTGCGGCGCCGGGTGGGCATGGTCTTCCAGAAGCCCAACCCGTTCCCCAAGACCATCTACGAGAACGTGGTCTACGGCCTGCGTATCCAGGGCATCAACAAGAAGCGCACCCTCGACGAGGCCGTCGAATGGGCGCTCAAGGGCGCCGCGCTGTGGGACGAGGTCAAGGACCGCCTGCATGACTCGGCCCTGGGCCTGTCCGGTGGCCAGCAGCAGCGTCTGGTCATCGCCCGCACCATCGCCGTCGAGCCGGAAGTCCTGCTGCTCGACGAGCCGTGCTCGGCGCTGGACCCGATCTCCACGCTCAAGGTCGAGGAGCTGATCTACGAGCTCAAGTCCAAGTACACCATCGTCATCGTCACCCACAACATGCAGCAGGCCGCGCGCGTTTCCGACTACACCGCGTTCATGTACATGGGCAAGCTGGTAGAGTTCGGCGACACCGACACGTTGTTCACCAACCCGGCCAAGAAGCAGACCGAAGACTACATCACGGGGCGTTATGGCTAGTGGGGTGGTGGGGGTGTGAGCTGCATGCTCAACCCTGATGCAGAACGTACAGCCCACACGCATACCTTTGAAAGCTTGAGGCGCGCGGCTTGCCGCTGGCAGCCTCTCGGCGGAGCGAACCATGATCAACAAAGAAAGCCTCACCCACCATATTTCGCAACAGTTCAACGCCGAGCTGGAGGAGGTGCGCAGCCACCTGCTGGCCATGGGCGGGTTGGTCGAGAAACAGGTCAACGACGCCGTGACCGCGTTGATCGATGCCGACTCCGGCCTGGCCCAGCAAGTGCGCGAAGTCGACGGCCAGATCAACCAGATGGAGCGCAACATCGACGAGGAGTGCGTGCGCATCCTGGCCCGCCGCCAGCCGGCGGCCTCCGACCTGCGCCTGATCATCAGCATCTCCAAGTCGGTGATCGACCTGGAGCGCATCGGCGACGAGTCGACCAAGATCGCCCGCCGGGCCATCCAGCTGTGCGAAGAGGGCGAGTCGCCTCGAGGCTACGTGGAAGTGCGCCATATCGGCGATCAGGTGCGCAACATGGTCCGTGACGCCCTGGATGCCTTTGCCCGCTTCGACGCCGACCTGGCCTTGTCCGTGGCCCAGTACGACAAGACCATCGACCGTGAGTACAAGACCGCGCTGCGCGAGCTGGTGACCTACATGATGGAAGACCCGCGCTCGATCTCGCGCGTCCTGAGCGTGATCTGGGCACTGCGCTCGCTGGAGCGGATCGGCGACCATGCGCGCAACATCGCCGAACTGGTGATCTACCTGGTCCGCGGCACCGACGTGCGGCACCTGGGCCTCAAGCGCATGCAGGCGGAAGTGCAGGGCAGTGATGCCATGCCCGCTAATGTTCCGGCACCGGCGGACGATAACTAAGGTCTGTCCCGAGCACTGGCGTGCGGCCTGCAGGCCACGCTGCTCGTTCAAGGTAATGCCTCGCGCAGGGCCACCCAGGCATCGCACCGGATGCCGCGGTGGCCTTCGTGCGTCTGGCCGACCCTGGACACCCTCACGCCGTGCACGGCAGGTGGGACTCGTATCGCATTGGACTTTGGCACATGGCCAGCAGTCGGCGGTATGCTAGCCAGGAGTCGAAAGGAGTGGCGATGAGTAAAGTCAAAGTGCTGGTCGTGGACGATGCCCCGTTCATTCGCGACCTGGTGAGAAAGTGCCTGCGCAATACCTTCGCAGGCGTCGCGGTCGAAGATGCGGTCAATGGACGCAAGGCCCAGGTATTGCTCACCCGTGAGCGTTTCGACCTGGTGCTGTGCGACTGGGAAATGCCCGAGATGTCCGGTCTGGAGTTGCTGGCCTGGTGCCGTCAGCAGCCCAGCATGGCGAGCATGCCGTTCATCATGGTCACCAGCCGCGGCGACAAGGAGAACGTCATCCAGGCCATCCAGGCCGGGGTGTCCGATTTCGTCGGCAAGCCCTTTACCAACGAGCAACTGTCGAGCAAGGTCAAGAAGGCCATGGCCAAGATCGGCCGGCTGGCCGATCTGGTCGCCAGTGCGCCGGTGCGTCCGGCCTCTACCGGCAACGATTCGCTGGCCGCCCTGACCTCGGGCCGCAGCGAGGCGCCCCGTCCGGCTGCCGGCAGCGCACCGGCACCGGCTCCGGCGCCTGCTGTCCCGCAGCGTGCGCCAGCGGCGGCGCCTGCTGCCGTGTCGTCGCCTGGGCCGGGCCGTGGCCAAGGTCAGCTGCGACTGGCCAGTGGCGCTCAGCCGTGCGTGATCAAGGCCCTGAGCCTGAAGGAAGCGTTGCTGGTGGTGCGACGTGGCGAGGCATTGCCTCAGGTGCTCGAGAGTGCGGTACTCGACCTGGAGCAGGGCGAGCAAGCCGAAACCGCACGGCTCAATGGCTACCTGCACGCCGTGGCCGCGTTGGAGCCCCGGCCCGAAAGCGACTGGCTGCAGCTGACCTTCAAGTTCGTCGATCAGGATGCCCAGAAGCTGGACTACCTGTCGCGACTGATCGCGCGTGGAACGGCGCAGAAGCACTTCACACCGGGGGCTTGAGCAGGCGAGTACGCCTGAAAGCCAGCCAGCGGCGGCATTGGCCCTGTCGCTGGCAAGCCAGCCCACACGCGTCTGCCTTCACGTCGAGCAGGCTAGGGGCGTGTGGCTCCCGCCCAGGTCAGCGCAGCCTGCCAGGAAACAGCGTCTGCTCAGTATTTTGTGGGAGCGGGCTTGCCCGCGATGAAGCCTCTGCGGTACTGATTCAAGACCCGCAGATCAGGTCGATGCCGCGCCCCCAGGACGAGGGCGCGGCAGGGCCAGCGGTCAGTCCAGCAGGACCACCTTCGCCAGCACGATCTTCGGGCCCTTCATCTTCTTGATGATGATGCGCAGGCCCTCGACTTCCAGGACTTCCTCTTCTTCCGGCACGCGCTTGAGCGTCTCGTAGACCAGGCCCGCCAGGGTTTCGGCCTCGATGTGATCCAGGTCCACGCCCAGCAGCCGTTCGACCTTGAACAACGGCGTATCGCCACGCACCAGCAGCTTGCCGGGCTGGTAGGCGAGGATCCCGCGCTCGGTCTTGCGGTGCTCGTCCTGGATGTCGCCGACCAGCACTTCGAGCACGTCTTCCATGGTCAGGTAGCCGATGACCTTGCCATCGGCCTCCTCGACCAGCACGAAGTGCGCGCCACCCTTGCGGAACTGCTCCAGCAACTGCGACAGCGGCATGTGCCGCGACACCCGCTCCAGGGGGCGCGCCAGGTCTTCCAGGTCGATGGTCTCCGGCAAGTGAGCCAGGTCGGCCAGTTCCAGCAGCAGGTCCTTGATGTGCAGCAGGCCGGTGTACTCGCCTTTCTCGGCATCGTAGACCGGGTAGCGGCTGAACTTGTGCCGACGGAACATCGACAGGATTTCCTTGAGCGGCGCCTTGGCGTCGAGGCTGATCATGTCTTCGCGGGAGTTGGCCCAGTCGACCACCTCCAGCTCGCCCATCTCCACGGCCGATGCCAGCACACGCATGCCCTGGTCGCTGGGGTCGTGACCCCGGCTGGAGTGCAGGATCAGCTTGAGCTCTTCACGGCTGTAGTGGTGCTCGTGGTGCGGGCCGGGCTCGCCTTGGCCGGCGATGCGCAGGATACCGTTGGCGCTGGCGTTGAGCAGGTAGATGGCCGGGTACATCAGCCAGTAGAACAGGTACAGCGGCACCGCCGTCCACAGCGACAGCAGCTCGGGCTTGCGGATGGCCCAGGACTTGGGCGCCAGCTCGCCGACCACGATGTGCAGGTAGGAGATCACGAAGAAGGCGACGAAGAACGAGACGGCCTTGATCAGCTCCGGCGTGTCCACGCCCGCAGCGGCCAGTACGGGTTCGAGCAGGTGCGCGAACGCCGGTTCGCCGACCCAGCCAAGGCCCAGGGATGCCAGGGTGATGCCCAGCTGGCACGCCGACAGGTAAGCGTCGAGCTGATGGTGCACCTTGCGCAGGATGTTGCCGCGCCAGCCGTGCTGTTCGGCGATCGACTCCACACGCGTGGCGCGCAGTTTGACCATGGCGAACTCGGCGGCGACGAAGAAGCCGTTGAGCAAGACCAGGAACAGCGCGAAAAGGATCATGCCGAAATCGGCGAACAGGGAGGTGAAACTGATACCAGGGGAAGGGTCCATGATGGGGTTTTACGGGGTCCGTCGTGTCAGGGAAAGAAAGGGCCGCCGGTGGCGTGCGCCACTGCGAGACAGCCAATGTAGCGGCTGGACGCCCAAATGCAAAGGGCTGCCCTCAGACAGACGTCGCTGAAAGCACCTGGTTCGACGGGAAATGACAGGTGAACGTGCTGCCATGCCCGAGCACGCTGGTGATCTCCAGGCGCCCGCGGTGACGCAGCAGCACGTGCTTGACGATGGCCAGGCCCAGGCCGGTGCCACCGGTATTCGAGGCACGGCTCGAATCGACCCGGTAGAACCGCTCGGTCAGCCGAGGCAGGTGCTTGGCGTCGATGCCGATACCGGTGTCCTGCACGCGCAGGTGCGCGCCCTGGGCATCGCTCCACCAGCGGATGCGGATCTGACCGCCGTCACGCGTGTACTTCACGGCATTGAAGATCAGGTTCGAGAACGCGCTGCGCAGCTCGGCCTCGCTGCCCTTCAGGCACACCCCCGGCTCGACGTCGAGGGTGATCTGCTGACCGCGTTGCCCGGACAGTGCCGTGGCATCGCTGTGGATCGCCCGCAGCAAGGGCTCGATGCTGACCGGTTGACGCTCGGACGGGTAATCGGTGGCTTCGAGCTTGGCCAGCAGCAGCAGGTCGTTGAGCAGCGTCTGCATGCGCTCGCTCTGCTGGTGCATCTGCTGCAAGGCACGGGCCCAGCGCGGGTTGATGTCGTCGACGTTGTCCAGCAAGGTTTCCACGTACCCCGTGATGACGGTCAAGGGCGTACGCAGCTCATGGGACACGTTGGCGACGAAGTCCTTGCGCATCTGTTCGAGCTGGTGGATGCGGGTCACGTCGCGCACCAGCATCAGGTGTTCGTTGTTGCCATAGCGGGTGATGTGCAGCTGGACGCGCAGGTGATCGTTCACCGGCGAAGGGATCTCCAGCGGCTCGAGGTAGTTCTCCTGCTCGAAGTATTCCTTGAACCGCGGGTGGCGCACCAGGTTGGTCACGGGCTGCCCGCCGTCCTGTGGGGTCTTCAGGCCGAGCAGGGTTTCGGCGGCGCGGTTCCACCATTCCAGGTTGCCTTCGCTGTCGAGCATGATCACGGCGTCACGCAGGGCTGCGGTGGACTCCTGGACCCGGTCGATGACCGCCTGCAGGCGGCCGCGAACGCGCTGGTCGCGGCGTTGCAGGTGATAGATGCTGTCGAACACCTCGCCCCACAGGCCGTAGCCATCCGGCGGCGCTTCATCGGGCTGGTGGTTGCGCAGCCAGTCGTGCAGGCGCAGTAGCTGCTTGAGGGTCCAGGCCAGGTAGAGCGCCAGGCCGATGGCCAGGCTCCAGCCATAATGGCCACTGATCAGGCCGGCCAGCAGGCACAGCGAGACCAGGAGGATCAGGTGACGACTCAGGATGGTGTAGCAATTCTGGTTCAATTGCCGGTCCTTCGGAGCGTGGGGAGGGCGGCGCGGCGCACGGGCCGCAGGCCGCTGACAGGGCGTTCAGGCTAGCACTTGGTGGAAAAACGATACCCCGTGCCGCGCACGGTCTGCACCAGGTTTTCGTAGGCTTCGCCCAAGGCTTTGCGCAGGCGCCGGATGTGCACGTCGACCGTGCGCTCCTCGACGTAGACATTGCCGCCCCACACCTGGTCGAGCAGTTGACCACGGGTGTAGGCGCGCTCCTGGTGCGTCATGAAGAATTGCAGCAGGCGGTACTCGGTCGGCCCCATCTCGGCAGGGCGGCCGTCGATGGTCACGCGGTGGCTGATCGGGTCGAGCAGCAGGCCACCGACCTCGATGGGCGCCTCGCCATCGCTGGGGCCGGTCCGGCGCAGCACCGCCTTCAGGCGCGCCACCAGTTCACGGGGCGAGAACGGCTTGGTGATGTAGTCGTCGGCACCGACCTCGAGGCCCTGGATCTTGTTGTCTTCCTCGCCCTTGGCGGTGAGCATGATGATCGGGATGTCGCCGGTCAGCTCGTCGCGCTTGAGCCGCCGCGCCAGCTCGATCCCCGAGGTGCCGGGCAGCATCCAGTCGAGCAGGATCAGGTCCGGCTTGCGGTCGACGATGATCGCATGGGCCTGTTGCGCGCTGTCGGCTTCCAGGCAGTCGTAGCCGGCCATTTCCAACGCCACGGCGATCATCTCGCGAATGGGCGCCTCGTCGTCGACGATCAGAATGTTCCTGCCAACCATGCTCAACCTCTCCTGGAAACGATCTCGTGGCCCGCATTAGATAACGGAATTATTGCAGCTGTGTGACAACTGCTCAGTCGCCCCCGGAGCCCTGGCTCAGCGCACCGCGTAATCGAGCACGACCCCCAGAAACACCAGCAACCCCGCCCAGTGGTTGTGCAGGAACGCCTTGAAGCATGAGGCCCGGTCCCGCGCGCGGGTCGAACGGTACTCCCAGGCGAAGCACAAGGCCGCGCCCAGCAGCCCCAGGTGGAACCCGCCGCCCAGACCGAACGCCTTGCCTGCCAGCAGCAGGCAGCCCAGCGAGGCCAGCTGCAGACCCAGGATGATCTGCCGATCGGCCGCGCCGAACAGGATCGCCGTCGACTTGACGCCGATCTTGAGGTCATCGTCGCGGTCGACCATGGCGTAGTAGGTGTCGTAGCCCACGGTCCACAGCAGGTTGGCCAGGTACAACCACCAGGCGCTGGCCGGCAGCGTTTCGTTGGCGGCCATGAAGGCCATGGGAATTCCCCACGAGTAGGCGGCGCCCAGCACCACCTGCGGGTAGTGGGTGTAGCGCTTCATGAATGGGTAGCAGAACGCCAGGGCCACCGCGCCGAACGACAGCCCCACGGTGGCGGCATTGGTGCACAGCACTAGCAAAAAGCTCGCGACCACCAGGATGGCGAACAGCGCCAGCGCCTCGCGGCCCTTGATGCGCCCGCTGGCCAGCGGGCGGTCGGCGGTACGCTTGACGTGGCCGTCCACCTTGCGGTCGGCGAAATCGTTGATGGCGCAGCCGGCGGCGCGCATCAGCACCACGCCGAGCGTGAAGATCAGCACGTTGGCCAGCGTCGGGCTGCCATTCCCTGCGATCCAGACCGCCGTCAGCGTCGGCCACAGCAGCAGGTAGATCCCGATGGGCCGATCCATGCGGCTGAGCTGGACGAAGTCCCAGGCGCGCGGGTGCAGGCGGTTGAGCGACTTGAGCATCTGCTGGTACATCAGTTGGTGTCCTCGAGCGCGGCGTGCCAGAAGGCAGGGAGAAAGACCTCGGCGACCAGCAGTTGCAGCCCGTCACGCTCGAAACGCGAGCGGCGCCCCCAGCATCCCTGGCCCTGGACGGGCACAGGCAGCCACGTGTCGGGGTAGCGACAGGTTTCGATGGGGTGGCGGGTGAAGGCCTGGTCGCAGAACAGCAACTCGCCCAGCGAGCGTGTCCCCAGGTGCTGCAGATCGAGCCCCCCTTCGACCAGCGCACGACGCGACGCGACGCTGCGGGCGAAGACCCAGGGCTGGCCTCGACCCCTCAGGTACACCTCGCGTGCCCAGCCTTGCTCGCCGGGCGCCAGGCCCAGTGCGGCACACTCGTCGTCACGCAGCGTCTGCCACCCCTCGAAGAGCGGCACGACGTCGAAGCGATCCTGGGACAGTGCAGTCAGGCGCCGTGTGAGCGAGCCCTGGTCGAACAGCCAATCGAGCCTCAACGGGTCGATCGCAGGGGCTGCCTGGGCGTAGGGCTGCCACAGGGCAGCGATGGCTTGCGAGGGGTCGTAGGGCACGTTGTCGAGGGCTGTCACGGGCTGAGGAAGCGCCGAGCTTAGCATGATTGAAAGGCAGCTTCCGCAAGGCGCGGCCCGGCGAACGCTGGGCCAAACCGCACCAATGCGCCTCGACGCAGGGCAGAAGCGCCACCTGTCCGCCTGATTGAGGGGGAGGACTGGCGTGCGTCACCACGGCGTGCCATTCTCAACCGCGTCTGTCTCAGCCTGGAAGCCGCGTCGTACCCCTGGACACTCCGCCCAGCGCACTGCACGGCATAACAAAAAGAATTCCGTCAAAGAGGCTCTACCATGCGCAAACCACAGCTCGCTACCGTCATCTCGGAAGAAACCGGCCTGAACAAGGACAAGGCCAACGAGGTGCTCAACGCGATACTGGACACCATCACGCAGGCGGTCGACAGCCAGAGCGTGACCTTGGTGGGCTTCGGCACCTTCGAAAAGCGTCACCGGGGCGCCCGTAACGGCAAGAACCCGCAGACCGGCGAGGCCTTGCAGATCAAGGCCAGCAACACGGTCGCCTTCAAGCCTGGCAAGGCATTCCGGGACCTGCTTCAGGGCGACACCGCTACACCAGCCACGAAAGCATCCGGCACCGCCAAGTCCAAGACGGCGGCTTCGCCTTCCAGGGCCGCCCGTACAGCCAAGGGCGCGCGCTGAGGGGGTCACCACGCCAGGGCAAGGCGACCGGCCTGTGCTCGGCGCATCAGGCCCGGCTGGCATTCGGCGCGTGCGCCGATAGACTGCCGGGTACCTTCGTTTTCGAGATGTCACGATGAAGTTTCGCGTTCTCTTGTGGGCCATGGGCCTGCTCATGGCCAGGGCCAGCCGTTCCAACCCGGCCTTTCGCAAGCAGTTGCAGGACAAGGACCTGGTGTTCCAGATGCAGACGCTCGATGGGCGTGTCGCACGGCACTTCATCGTCAAAGACCTGCGCGTCACCAGCCGGCGAGGCCTGCATCCCCAGCCGGCGTTCGCCATCGCCTTCAAGGATGCGCCCTATGGCTACGCGACCCTGCAAGCCAAGAACAAGCAGCTGGCCTTCATGCAGGGGGTTCAGGACAAGGGCATCCAGATCAAGGGCAATCCGGCCCTGGTCATGTGGTTCCAGGGCCTGATGAAACACCTGCGGTCACGCCGGCCGGCCTGAGGCCGGTGGCGCGTGTCGCTCAGAACTGCGAGGCCAGCTCGCGCAACAGGGCTTCAGCATCCAGGATCCGGCCCACGACCTCTTCGGCTTTCTGGCGCGACAGGTGCAGGCGGTCGAGCAGGGCGTCGGGGATTTCCAGCTCAGGGCCACTGCCGATGCCACGCGCGCGCAACAAACGCGTCGCCAGGCAGACCAGGTTCGCGAACGCGGCATGCTCGCCCGCATAGTGCGCGTCGTGCTGGAAGCGCAAGGCCGTGGCCAGCTCGTCCGGCATGTCCCACAGCCCCAGCAGCCAGGCGCCCATCTGTTCACGGGTGATGCCCAGCAAGTGCTGCTCGATGTAGGGGTGGCTCAAGTGTGGGTTGACCTCCAGGTGACGGCAGATCAGCGAGAAGTGGGGCGGGAACACGTGGGCCAGCAGCAGGTAGCCGAAGTTGTGCAGCAGGCCCCCCAGGTAGGTCAGACCCCCTTCCGGTCGTTCGGCCCTGGGCATGGCCCGGGTCAGGCCTTCGATCACGGCAGCGGTGTAGATCGATTGCTGCCAGTAGGGCGTGTCGTGCTGGGGATGGTCCTTGGGCAGGCTCAAGGTCTTGCCCAGGGCAAGCCCCAGCGCCAGGTTGATCACCAGGTCGAAGCCCAGCACCCGGCCGATGGCGTCCTCCACCGAGCGGATCTTGCCGGGAAACGCGTAGTAGGGCGAGGCCGCCCAACTGACGACCTGGGCCGCCAGGGCCGGATCGGTTTCCACCACACGGGTGATGTCGTCGATGCTGGCATCGGGGTCCACGCGCAGCTTGATGATCTTCTGGGCCGAGTCGGGCAGCGGCGGGATCTCGATGGTCTGCTCGAGACGCTGCTGGATGCGCCGCGCCGTGAAGGCCTGGACCGCCCGACTGATCTCCTTGGAGTCGTCCTTGCGGTCGAGATTGAAATGGATGTTGCGCACCGGCTCGCCGAAGCTGCCGGCGCTGGCCTTGGCCAGCAGGCGCTTGAACTCGGTCAGCGTCAACTCCAGCAATACCCCCGTCTCGCCAGACTGGATCAGCAGCGAATCGGTCTCCAGCACGCTCTGTTCGTACAGGCACGGCGAGCTGGTCAGCGCCGGAATCGCCGGCAGGGTCTTGAGGCCATGCTTGTCGAGCATCTGCCGCAGTCGGGCGACCGGCACGGCCGTCAGCGTGCGGCCCGTCAACTCGGTCAGGCGCTTGAGGTCCAGCAGATGGCTGCACGGGAACAGCACCATCAGGGCGCCGACTTCGTCATCCAGCAGCACCGCCTGGATCTTGCGGGCTGGCAAATGCTCGGGCTGGTCTGGAACCTCGCGGTAGGCCACGCCCAGCTTGTCGAGCAAGCAACAGATCACGGACGGTGCATGAGTGACGGTGGTTTCCAGAGCAACTTCAGTCATGATGGCGACCCAGTGTTAAACGCAAAATATAAACGGTCCTCGAATGCGGACGGTTCCATGTGAAGCAGGTCACACTTGGCCATATTGCTGGCCATGGCGCAACCAACGGTCGAGCAGGGGGCTGACGTGATGCGGCCAGCGGGCCAGCAACGCCTGTGCTGCGTCACGCACGGCCGGCAGCAGGTCCGCATCGCGCATCAGGTCGGCTACCTTGAACTGTAGCAAGCCAGTCTGGCGCGTACCGAGCATCTCGCCGGGACCGCGCAGCTCGAGGTCTTTCTCGGCGATCACGAAGCCGTCATTGGTCTCGCGCATGATCCCCAGGCGCTGCCGGCCGATCTGCGACAACGGCGGATGGTACAGCAGCACGCAGTGGCTGACGGCGCTGCCGCGGCCCACGCGGCCACGCAGCTGATGCAGCTGAGCCAGGCCCAGCCGCTCGGGGTTCTCGATGATCATCAGGCTGGCGTTGGGTACGTCGACACCGACCTCGATGACCGTGGTGGCGACCAGCAACTGCAGGTGGCCAGCCTTGAATTCGGCCATGATCGCTGCCTTCTCGGCGGGCTTCATGCGGCCGTGGATGAGGCCCACGCTCAGCTCGCCCAAGGCGCTGCCCAGGTCCTCGTAGGTGCTCTCGGCTGCCTGGCAGGTGAGTTCCTCGGATTCCTCGATCAGGGTGCAGACCCAATAGGCCTGACGGCCCTCGGCGCAAGCGGCCCGCACCCGCTCCACCACTTCGAAGCGCCGGCTGTCGGCTACCAGCACGGTGTTCACCGGGGTACGACCGGGTGGCAGCTCGTCCAGGACCGACGTGTCCAGGTCGGCGTAGGCGCTCATGGCCAGGGTCCGTGGAATCGGCGTGGCGGTCATGATCAGCTGGTGCGGACACAGGTCGCCGCCCACCCCCTTCTGGCGCAGCGCCAGGCGCTGCTGGACGCCGAAGCGGTGCTGCTCGTCGATGATCGCCAGGGCCAGGTGCTTGAACTTCACTTCCTCCTGGAACAGCGCATGGGTGCCGACCACCATCGGTGCGCCGTTGGCGATCTGTTCGAGGGCGCTGACCCGGGCCTTGCCCTTGAGCTTGCCCGCCAGCCAGGCGACCTCGAGGCCCAGGGGCTCGAGCCAGCGCTTGAAGGTGATGAAGTGCTGCTCGGCCAGGATCTCGGTCGGCGCCATCAGCGCCACCTGGTAACCCGCCTCGAGCGCCTGCAGCGCCGCCAGGGCCGCCACCACGGTCTTGCCGGCGCCGACATCGCCCTGCACCAGTCGCATCATCGGTTCGGCCTGGCTGAGGTCGTAGGCGATCTCATTGCCCACGCGCTGCTGCGCGCCGGTGGGCTGAAAGCCCAGGTTGGCCAGGTAGCGAGCGGGCAATCGACTGGCTTTGGGCAGTACCGGAGCACGCAAGGTCCGCAGGCTCTCGCGCACGCGCTGTTGCGACAGCTGGTGCGTCAGCAGCTCTTCGAACGCCAGGCGGTGCTGGGCCCAGTGATGCCCTTCGGCCAGTTCGTCGACATCCGCGTCCGCAGGCGGGTTGTGCAGGTAGCGAATGGCCTCGTCCAGCGGCGACAGCTGGTAGTCGCGGGCCAGTTCGTCGGGTATCCAGTCCGGCAGGCTGCTCGGGCCGAGCTGCGCCAGGCTCTGCTGGCACAGCACGCGCAGGCGTTGCTGGGTCAGGCCCTCGGTGGTGGGGTAGATCGGCGTCAGCGTCTGCTCGACCGCAGGCGGTGGCTCGTCACCATTGAGGGCGCGGTATTCGGGATGGTAGATCTCGAGGCCCGAGGCACCAGGGCGGACCTCGCCATAGCAGCGCAGGTGAGTGCCCCGCTTGAGGCCTTCGCGCTGCGCATGGCTGAAGTGGTAGAAGCGCAGGCTCAGCACGCCGCTGCCGTCGCCCATGCGCACCACCAGGCTGCGGCGCTTGCCCATCACCACGTCGGCGCCGCTGACCACGCCCTCGACCACGGCGTCCTGCCCAGGGCGCAGGGCACCGATGGGGATCACGCGGGTGCGGTCCTGATAGCGCAGGGGCAGGTGGAACAGCAGGTCCTGCAGGTTTTCCAGGCCGACCTTGGCGAGTTTCTGTGCCATGGCCTCGCCCACCCCCTTGAGCGCGATGACCGGCACCTTCGACAGCTCGCTCATGGGTCAGACCGACGGGTCCACGGGCGGCTTGGCGACCGAACACAGCCGTATCGAGTCGGCGAGGATCTCGATGGCCTTGGGCCGTGGGAAGCTGGCACGCCAGGCGATGGCCACGGTGCGGAACGGCGATGGCGCCGTCAGCGGGCGGACCTCGATGACGCCCGGCGCATAGTGATGGCTGTGCACGGCCGACAGCGGCAGGATCGAGATGCCCAGGCCAGAGGCGACCATGTGCCGGATGGTTTCCAGGGAGCTGGACTCCACGGTGGTATGGCGTGACCCTTCGCCCCCTTTGGTCAGGGTCGGGCACGCTTCCAGGACCTGGTCACGGAAGCAGTGGCCCTCGCCCAGCAGCAACAGGCTCTTGTCGTTGAGGGCCGCGGTGTCGATGCTTTTCTTGGCGGTCCAGGGGTGATTGCTGGGCATCAAGGCATAGAACGGCTCATCGTAGAGCGGCATGGTCAGCACGTCGGCCTCGTTGAACGGCAGGGCGATGATCACCGCGTCGAGCTCACCGTTGCGCAGCTTTTCGCGCAGCACGTGGGTGAAGTTCTCTTCGATGTACAGCGGCATCTGCGGGGCGACCCGGTGCAGCTGCGGGATCAGGTGCGGGAAGAGATAAGGACCCACGGTATAGATGGCACCGACCTTGAGCGGGGCGGTCAGCTGGTTCTTGCCCGCCTGGGCCAGTTCGCGGATGCCCTGGGCCTGCTCGAGGACCTTCTGGGCCTGGGCCACGATGCTTTCGCCGACCGGCGTCAGACGGACCGCGCTCTTGCTGCGTTCGAAGATCAGCACGCCCAGCTCGTCCTCGAGCTTCTTCACGCCCACCGACAGGGTCGGCTGACTGACGTGACACCGTTCGGCGGCGTGGCCGAAGTGTTGCTCTTGGGCGAGTGTGACGATGTAGCGGAGTTCTGTGAGGGTCATAACGTGCGTCCATGAAGTTGCGGCCCCAGCATAGCGGCTGCACTCGATGGACGCACGCTATCAGACGTGCGTTTTCGCGACAGGCGCGCCTTCAGCGGCGATCCAGGGAGTACACGAAGGGCGCGACCACCTCGATGCTGCCGTTGTTCAGCACTTCCTTGGGCGGCTTGGGCACCGGCTGTGCCCGTCGGATCATCTCCAGCGTGGCACGGTCCAGGGCTGCGCTGCCAGACCCGTCGGCCAGTGCATAGGACAGGATCCTGCCTTCGGCGTCGACCGTGAAGCGCAAGCGGTTGATGCCCTGCAGGCCGCGACGGCGCGCGTCCTCGGGGTAACGCTTGTACTTGGCCAGGTGCCGCAACAAGTCGCTCTGCCAGGTTGGCAGGGCCTTGCTGTTGGACGCGACGCTCGGCGCCGGTGCAGCCGAGGGTTTCGGCGGTGCGGGCGTTGGCGGCGTTTCGGCCACAGGCTCGGTCGGCGGCTTTTCCTGGGGCGGCTCAGGCTTCTTCTCAGGCTTGGGCGGCTGCGGCTTGGGCTTGGGCTGAGGCTTGGGCGGCTTGGGAATGGCGATCTTGGGTTTCGGCGCTTCCGCGACCTTGGGCAGCGGAGGCTCCTCCACCGGCGTCGGCGGTTGTGGCGCGGCCTTCGGGGGCGGTGGCGGGGCCGGCTCGGGCAGAGGGGCCATCTGGACCATCATGGCTGCGGGGGGCAGCTCGATGACCTGTGGCTTGGTCCAGTTCATGGCGAGCAGCACCGCAGCGGCATGCAGGCCGAGCACAAGCGCCAGGCTGCCACTGTAGCGTGCCAGGTTATGCCGCTTCTTGGTCATTTCTTGGCTGCCGTCTCTAGTCCGACCAGGCCGACCTTCAGGTAGCCTGCCGCGCGCATGGTGTTCATCACCTCCATCAGGTCGCCGTAGTCGACACCCTTGTCGGCCTGGAAGAAGATCGTGGTTTCCTTGTCGCCCTTGGTGCGGGCATCGAGCATCGCACCGAGCTGACCGGGTTGCGCCACCAGGTCATCGCCGACGTACAGCTTCTGGTCGGCCTTGACGCTGACGAACACCGGTTTTTCCGGCCTGGGTGCCGGCTTGGCGGTCGAGGCCGGCAGGTCCACCTTGATGTCGACGGTCGCCAGAGGCGCAGCCACCATGAAGATGATCAGCAGCACCAGCATCACGTCGATGAACGGCGTGACGTTGATTTCGTGGTTCTCGGCGAGGTCGTCGCCACCTTCGTTGAGATGCAGGCCCATGGCTTACCCCACTTTCACCATGTGGGGGGCGGCGCGGTCGCTGCCCTGATGATCCAGGTCACGGCTGACCAGCAGCAGGACCTGGGCCGAGGCGTCGGACACCTGCGCCTTGTAGCCGGCGATGGAGCGGGCGAAGACGTTGTAGATGACGACTGCCGGAATGGCCGCGACCAGGCCCAGGGCCGTGGCGAGCAAGGCTTCGGCGATACCGGGGGCGACCACGGCCAGGTTGGTGGTCTGCGTCTTGGCGATGCCGATGAAGCTGTTCATGATGCCCCAGACGGTGCCGAACAGGCCGACGAAGGGTGCGGTGGAACCGATGGTGGCGAGTACGCCGGTACCGTTGCTCATGTTGCGACCGCTGGCCGCGACCAGGCGCTCCAGACGGAAGCTGACGCGTTCCTTGATGCCTTCCTTCTCGCGGGCGTTGGCCGACAGGCGCATCTCTTCGAGGGCGTCGTGCACCAGGGTATGCGCCAGGGTGCCTTCCTTCTGGCTCGACTCGCTGGCGTCGCGCAGGGTGGCGGACCTCTTCAGCGTGGCGATCTCACCGCGCAGACGGCGTTTGGCGCCGAGCAGCTCGAGGCCCTTGGCGATCCAGATGGTCCAGGTGATGATCGACGCGATGGCCAGGCCGATCATGACGGCCTTGACCACCACGTCGGCGTTCTTGTACATCCCCCACGGCGACAGGTCGTGCGCCATGCCGAGGCTGGTGTCCTCGACCAGCGCCTGCGTGTCGTCGGCGTCAGCAGGCGCCGGGGTGGCGGCAGGCGTATTCGGCGTCGTCGCGCTGGACGCCGCAGCGGCTGGCGCGGTCGCCGTGGAGGTGGCCGGCTGCGTGGCGGGTTCGTCTGCCAGGGCGGCCGGGGCCAGTGCCAGGCTGAACATCAGCGCGGCAATGGCGCGCCAGGCGCGCGAGGTGGTTGGCGAAGCGGAGGATGGAATACGTGTCATGCTGGCCGGACCTGATGAAGATGAAGGTGGATGTCCTCGAGGCCTGGGGACGGCCGAGAACAGGCAGGCCGGCATTATTGCAATTAATTCTTGTTAGCAGAAGCAATAGAGTATCTTTTTTTTACAAACGGCTTGCGCTTGCGGGCTCGAATCGGTTCGAAGGCAAGGCATGGGAGACGCATTGATGTCCGAACGTTACGCAATGATCGTGGGCTGCGGTGACGTGGGCAGCCGCCTGGCGAAACGACTGCTCGCCCGGGGCTGGCAGGTCAGCGGATTGCGCCGTCATGTGGACGGGCTGCCCGACGGTGTGCAGCCGGTCGCCGCCGACCTGCACCAGGCGCAGTGTCCGGCGGCCTGGCCGCGGCAGGCGCCGGACTACCTGATCTACTGCGTGGCGGCGAGCCAGCATGATGAAGCAGGCTATCGCGCTGCCTACGTGGACGGGCTAAGGCACGTGCTCGACTGGCTCCAGGCGCATGGGCAGCGGCCCCGGCGGCTGCTCTTCGTGTCGAGCAGCAGCGTGTATGGGCAGCAGGCCGGCGAATGGGTGGATGAAACCTCTGCCACCGAACCGCAGGGGTATTCGGGACGGTTGATGCTGGAGGCCGAGCAGCTGGCCCTGGACAGCGGCCTGCCCGCCACCGTGGTGCGCCTGACCGGGCTCTACGGGCCGGGACGGCAGTGGCTGCTCGGCCAGGTGCGCCAGGGCTACCGGGTCACCGAAACCCCGCCCCTCTATGGCAACCGCATCCATGTCGATGATGCGGCCGGGCTGCTGGACTTCCTGGTGCAGGCCGACGTGCAAGGCGTGCCCTTGCAGACGCTGTACCTGGGCGTGGACGATGCACCTGCCCCCCTGTTCGAGGTCGTCGCGTGGCTGCGGCAGCAACTGGGCGTTACCGAATGGTCCGATCAGGCGCGCGTACGGCGTACGGGCAGCAAGCGCTGCAGCAATGCGCGGGCCAGGGCGCTGGGTTGGGTACCTGCATATGCGAGCTACCAGGAGGGCTATGGCGCCCTCCTGGCCTCGTCATGACCTGATCAGTCGCGCTCCAGCAGCCACTGGCGTGGCCCCGGTGTCAGGTTCGGCATCTGGTCGGCTGGTGTGCTGTTGAGCGCCTGGAAGATTTCCAGCTCGTCACCGTCGCGCTTGAAGATCCATGGCCCACCCTGCTGGTTGCGCTCGAGCCACAGGCTGTCGTATTCGCCGCTGAGCGCCGTGCAGTCGCCCGCCAGGCACAGTGCGTAACGGTCAAGCTGCGGCAGGCCTTCGACCTTGCCGTCGTCGTGGAAGCGCACCTGTGCACCTTTGCCAGGGCCTTCGACGATCTGCCACTCGCCCCCCAGATAAGCGGCGTAGAGGGCTTTCTCGAAGCTCGCGCCCACGGGCGCTTCGGCAGCGGCAGGCGTGGTGGCGCGTTCGAAGTCCAGGCGTGGCGCCTGATCGCGGCTGGCTTGCACCAGCTCGTCACCGTCCAGGTCGAGGTGTTCGGTCTGGCCATTCTCGAAGACGACCCGCCATGAGGCGTCATCCGCCTCCAGGCGTCCCTCGGCCACTTCGAAACCATTGCTGTAGCTGGCCTGGTGGCGATTCATGTCGATCTTCCACTCGAAGATCGGGCCGTTGCCGGCCAGCGCCTTGCGCAGGCTGACGCCCTTGGCGGCCGCATCGATCGCATTCTGGTTGAGCCAGGTGCCGTTGTAGTCTTCAGGCACATGGCTTGCGCAGCCGCCCAGTACCAGGGCAGCCAGGGAGATGAGCACTGCACGTTGCATGAGGGATCTCTTCTGGAGGGGGCGACAGGCACCAGGGCCTGTCGCAGGAAGCGTCATTCCAGGACCAGGATGGCGTCCATTTCGACCTGGGCGCCTTTCGGCAGCGCGGCGACACCGATGGCGGCGCGGGCAGGGTAGGGCTGCTGGAAATAGCGGCCCATGACCTCGTTGACCGTGGCGAAGTGGCCGAGGTCGGTCAGGAAGATGTTGAGCTTGACGATGTCCTTGAAGGACCCGCCCGCCGCTTCGGCGACGGACTTGAGGTTCTCGAAGACCTGGACGGTCTGCGCCTCGAAGCCCTCGACCAGTTCCATGGTCGTGGGATCGAGCGGAATCTGCCCGGACATGTAGACGGTATTGCCCGCCTTGATGGCCTGGGAGTAGGTGCCGATGGCGGCCGGGGCCTTGTCGCTGTTGATGACGGTCTTGGTCATGGTGACTCCTTGTTGTTGACGGGCTACGCGCGCATGCGAGTGATCCGGACCACACCGAGCAGGGTGCGCAGCTTCTTGATCACGCGTGCCAGGTGCACACGGTCACGCACGCTGACCACCAGCTGGACCACGCTGACCCGACCGTCGCGCTCGTCCATGCTGATCTTCTCGATGTTGCCGTCGGCAGCGTTCACGCTGCTGGCCAGCAGGGCGATCAGGCCACGCTGGTGCTCCAGTTCGACTCGAAGCTCGACGTTGAATTCGCCGGTGACGTCCTTGGCCCAGGACAGCTGGACGCATTTTTCCGGGTTGTGACGGATTTCGCTGATGTTCCGGCAGTTCTCCAGATGCACCACCATCCCCTTGCCCGCCGACAGGTGCCCGACGATGGGGTCGCCCGGGATCGGCGTGCAGCACTTGGCATAGCTCATCACCAGGCCTTCGGTGCCACGGATGGCGAGCGGCCCTTCCGGTGCCGGGAGCTGTTCGCCCTCGGTCGAGAGCAGGCGCCGGGCCACGACATAGGCCATGCGGTTGCCCAGGCCGATGTCTTCGAGCAGGTCTTCGATCAACTCCAAACGGTACTCGTCGAGGATCGATTGGACGCGCTCGACGGGGATCTGCTCGAGGCCGCTGTCGAAGCCGGTCAGGACCTTGTTGAGCAGGCGCTCGCCCAGGTTGATCGATTCGGAGCGGCGTTGCAGCTTGAGGGCATGGCGGATGTGCGTGCGTGCCTTGCCGGTGACCACGAAGTTGAGCCAGGCCGGGTTCGGCCGGGCCCCGGGTGCGCTGACGATCTCCACCGTCGAGCCGCTTTGCAGCGGCTCGGACAGCGGGGCCAGACGCCGGTTGATGCGGCAGGCGATGCAGCTGTTGCCGACGTCGGTGTGCACCGCGTAGGCGAAGTCGACGGCCGTGGAGCCCTTGGGCAGCTCCATGATCCGGCCCTTGGGCGTGAAGACGTAGACCTCGTCCGGGAACAGGTCGATCTTCACGCTCTCGATGAATTCCAGGGAGTTGCCGGCCCGCTGCTGCAGCTCCAGCACACCCTTGACCCACTGACGGGCGCGCGCATGGTTGCCCTTGGGCTGCTCCTCGTCATTGGACTTGTACAGCCAATGGGCGGCGATACCGTTGTTGGCCATCTCCTCCATTTCGCGGGTGCGGATCTGGATCTCGATGGGCACGCCGTGCATGCCGAACAGCGTCGTGTGCAGCGACTGGTAGCCGTTGGCCTTGGGAATGGCGATGTAGTCCTTGAAGCGGCCCGGCAGCGGCTTGTACAGGTTGTGGACGGCACCGAGCACGCGGTAGCAGGTGTCGACCTTGTCGACGACGATCCTGAAGGCGTACACGTCCATGATCTCGTTGAAGGCGCGATGCTTGCCGCGCATTTTCTTGTAGATGCCGTACAGGTGCTTCTGCCGACCGCTGACCTCGCCGTCGATTCCATCGACCGCCAGGCAGTGAACCAGCGACTGCTCGATCTTGCCCACCAGCTCCTTGCGGTTGCCGCGGGCGCGCTTGACCGCCTGGTGAATGCGCTCGGAGCGCATCGGGTGCATGGCCTTGAAGCCGAGGTCCTCGAACTCCACGCGCACGGTGTGCATGCCCAGGCGGTTGGCGATGGGGGCGTAGATCTCGAGGGTTTCCTTGGCGATGCGCCGGCGCTTCTCGCCAGACAGCACTTCCAGCGTGCGCATGTTGTGCAGACGGTCGGCCAGCTTGACCAGGATCACGCGAATGTCGCGCGCCATGGCCATGGCCATCTTCTGGAAGTTCTCGGCCTGCGCCTCGGCCTTGGTCTCGAAGTTCATCTGGGTCAGCTTGCTGACCCCGTCGACCAGTTCCGCGACGGTCTCGCCGAACTGCTGGCTGAGCGCTTCCTTGGCGATGCCGGTGTCTTCGATCACATCGTGCAGCATGGCGGCCATCAGGCTCTGATGGTCCATGTGCATGTCGGCCAGGATGTTGGCCACCGCCAGCGGGTGGGTCACATAAGGCTCGCCACTACGGCGACGCTGGCCGTCGTGCGCCTGCTCGGCGTAGAAATAGGCGCGCCGGACCAGGTTGACCTGTTCCGGGCCCAGGTAGGACGACAGCCGATCGGCGAGGGCTTCTATACTCGGCATGAGTGAACCTCCTGCCGGACAAGGTGACCTGGCGCCGCGCGATGTCGACCGGGCATGATTCAGACGGCCTCGTTGGACTCGTCCTCGAATGCCGCGAAGACGGGATCTTCGGTGACGATTTCTTCAGCCGCGATGAACTCGGGGGTGACGATGCCTTCGGCGATTTCGCGCAGGGCGACGACGGTAGGCTTGTCGTTTTCCCATGCCACGCGTGGCTCTTTGCCGCCGGTGGCCAGCTGGCGGGCACGCTTGGTCGACAGCATGACCAGCTCGAAACGGTTATCCACGTGTTCCAGGCAGTCTTCAACAGTTACGCGGGCCATGGTCTTCCTCAGTAGCAGATGCGATAGGCAGGCAGCCCAGAATGGGCGAGCGGACTCGGTAGTTTAAAAAATCACCAGCCAATAGGGAAGGCCTGTTTTGCGGCCTGCCGCCAGGCGGGCAGCCCGAGACGTGCGTGCCAGGTCGGACAATACCGCGTACGACGTCGGTTGCACAGCCCGCGCGCGGGCTTCAGCGCAACAAGGCGCCCCGCAGTCGGGGGGTCAGCTCCTCGAACAGGGCCTGCACCGAACGCAGCGCACGGCAGTCGGGGCGGGTCAGCAGCCACAGCTGCGTATCGCAGCCGGGCAAGGGATCGCTCAACGCTTCGACGCCCGGCAGGTCACGCACCATGTAGTCGGCGAGCGCCGTGACGCCCAGGCCCTTGCTGGCCAGCTGTGCCAGGGTCGACATGCCGCTGCACTGGTAGCGGGGCATCAGGTCCGGGTAGTGTCGATTGCGCCAGAGGGCGGTCGGGTGATCCTGCATCGAATCGTCGAGTGCGATCCAGGGCACGGCGGTGGGCGCCTCGGCAAGACGCTCGCGCCATTCGGGCTGCCCGCAGATGACGTAGGAGGTCGAGCCCAGGCACCGACCGACCAGGTGTTCGGGCGGTGTGTTGGTCAGGCGCAGGGCGATGTCGGCATCGCGTCGGCTGAGGTTGGCGAAGGTGTTGGAGGTGCTCAGCTCCAGCGAGAGGGCCGGATAGCCCGGCATGAAGTCGGCCAGGGCCGGCAGCAGGAGGCTGTGCAGCACGGCCTCGGTGCAGGTCAGTCGTACCGTCCCGCTGACGACCTGCTCGCCGCTGGTCAACGCGATGCGGGCGGCGTCGAGGGCCTGCTCGGCACGCTCGGCCTGTTCGGCCAGCGCCTGGGCGGTGTCGGTGGGCAGGTAGCCCTTGCGACTCTTGACGAACAGCGCCGTGCCCAGCGCCGACTCCAGCCGGCGGATGGAGCGAAACACGGTGGACACGTCGACCTTGAGCAGCTCGGCGGCCTTGGCCAGGGAGCGACCGCGCTCCAGGGCGAGCACCAGCGTGAGGTCGGCATGGGAAATCTGATATTGCATAGGTGCACGCTCTGATTGCCAAAACGCCAATGTCTGTTGCATGAGGGCCATTTTATAGTGAATCGACACCCGCTTGGCAAACGGGGCCCACACCTCGCTTCACCGGCCTGCCCGACGTGAGGTTCAAAACAATAAGTCGCCCGCTTTCCGCCCCGGCACGGTCCGTTCAGGGTCGTCGTCTGGTCAGCAGAGGATGTAACGCCATGTCGGTCTTCACCTGCGCCACCTCCCTGTTATGCCCTGCACGCGCTTGCCGCGCGCCGGTTCGCCTTCACAACACGCGTCACCGCTCTACAATGGCCGTTTCGATTCGACGGGCCCTTCACCATGACGCTTCTTTCAGCCCTGCGGCCATCTCTTCCAGTGTCCGGCGCGCGTCGCCCGACCCGCGTTCCCCGCTCCTGTGACGCCGGGCCGACCGCCTGTGCCGACATGTGCACGGCATGAAGCGCTGGCTTCATGCACGCCCCCTACAACAACTCCAACAAGCGACGGCAGACATCCATGAGTGAACACAGCGAAACCCGTCAGCCCCCCGATGCGCCCACCCTCTCCACCACCTCGGGGAAAGGGCTGGCCAAGGGCCGGCTGGGCCTGCTGGCGAGCATCGTGCTGGGTATCTCGACCATTGCACCGGTCTACACCCTGACCGGCGCCCTCGGCCCGACCGTGCGCGAGGTCGGTGCCCATTTGCCGGCGGTGTTCATCGTCGGCTTCCTGCCCATGCTGCTGGTCGCCCTGGGCTACCGTGAACTCAATGCCGCCGAGCCGGACAGCGGTACCTCCTTCACCTGGTCGGCACGTGCCTTCGGCCCGATGATCGGCTGGATCGGCGGCTGGGGGCTGGTAACCGCCACCACCATCGTGCTGTCCAACCTGGCGGGCGTCGCGGTGGACTTCTTCTACCTCTTCCTGGGGCAGATCACCGGCAGCGAGGCCGTGGTCGCCCTGAGCGACAACCTGTTGGTCAACGTCACCACCTGTTGCGTGTTCATCGCCCTGGCCGTGTGGATCTGCTGCCGCGGCATGGGCACCACCATGAGCGTGCAGTACGGCCTGGTGGCACTGCAGTTGCTGGTGCTGATCGGGTTCGCGTTCGCCGCGTTCGGCGAGACCACCGCGCCGGCACCCCTGGCGTTCGATGTCGACTGGTTCAACCCGTTCGCGGTCGGCTCGTTCTCGGCCTTCGCCGCCGGCCTGTCGCTGTCGATCTTCATCTTCTGGGGGTGGGACGTCTGCCTGACCGTCAGTGAGGAATCGGTCGGCAGCGAGGAAGTGCCTGGCAAGGCGGCGACCTGGACGGTCCTGCTGATCCTGGGCCTGTACCTACTCACCGGAATCGCCACGCTGCAGTTCGCGGGGATTGGCGAAGCCGGCCTCGGGCTGGGCAACCCGCGTATCCAGGAAAACGTCTTCGCCCACCTGGCCGGTCCGGTCATGGGCCCGCTGGCGATCCTGATGTCCATCGCGGTGCTCGCCAGCACGGCTGCGTCGTTGCAGTCGACCTTCGTCTCACCGGCCCGCACGTTGCTGGCCATGGGGTACTACGGGGCCGTGCCACGGCGGTTCGCCCGCGTCTGTCCGCGTTCGCAGACGCCACGCTACGCGACCATCTGCGCGGGCATTGCCGCCGGGGTGTTCTACGTGACCATGCGCACGCTCAGCGAAAACGTCCTGGCCGACACCATCACGGCCCTGGGCATGATGATCTGCTTCTACTACTCGCTGACCGCCTTTGCCTGCGTCTGGTACTTCCGCCACAGCCTGTTCTCCAGCCTGCGCAACCTGCTGCTGCGCGGCCTGTGCCCGCTGCTGGGCGGTTCGATCCTGTCGGTGATCTTCGTGCGCACGGCGATCGACAGCGCCTCGCCGGAATTCGGCAGCGGCTCGCACGTCGGTGGGCTGGGGCTGGTCTTCGTGATCGCGCTGATCATTTCGCTGCTGGGCATCGCGCTGATGATGCTGGCACGGCTGCGGGCACCGGCCTACTTCCTCGGCACCACGCTGAGCCGGCAGGCGGCCCTGCAACTGCAAGACTGAGAGTCGGCCTCGACTGGGCGGCTGCGTTGCGCAGCCCCCGAGCGAGCCGGTGGCTCAGGCCAGCAACTGGGCGAGCAGGGCCTGGTGGCGCTGCTGCTGGGCCGCCAGGTGCAGGCGGTTGGCCCGGAACACGGCCTTGAGGTCTTCCAGTGCGATGGCGAAGTCATCGTTGATGATGAGGTAGTCGTACTCGGCGTAATGCTGCATCTCGCTGACGGCTTCGCGCATGCGCCCTTCGATGATCGCATCGCTGTCCTGGCCGCGGTTGTTCAGGCGCTGACGCAGGGCCTGCTGGTCGGGCGGCAGAATGAACACCGACCGCGCGTCCGGCATCAGGGCGCGGACTTGCTGAGCCCCTTGCCAGTCGATCTCCAGGATCAGGTCGTAGCCCTGGTCCAGGGTCTGCTGCAAGGCTGTGCGCGAGGTGCCGTAGAAGTTGCCGAACACCTCGGCATGCTCGAGGAAGTCGCCTTGCTCGATCAGCGCGTGAAACTCGGTGTGCGGCACGAAGTGATAGTTCACGCCGTGCTGCTCGCCCGGACGCATGCTCCGAGTGGTGTGCGAAACCGAGACCTTGATGGCCGGGTCGGCATCGGTCAGGGCCTTGACCAGGCTGGTCTTGCCGGCGCCGGACGGGGCCGAGACGATGTAGAGGGTGCCGCGGGTGGGGTTCATGGTGGGAATGACCTACTCGATGTTCTGTACTTGTTCGCGCATTTGTTCGATCAGCACCTTGAGGTTGACCGCCGCCTGCGTACTGCGGGGGTCGAACGCCTTGGAGCCGAGCGTGTTGGCTTCGCGGTTGAGCTCCTGCATCAGAAAGTCCAGGCGCCGGCCCGTGGCACCGCCGGAGGCGAGCACGCGGCGGACCTCGGTCACGTGCGTGCCCAGGCGGTCGAGTTCCTCGGCCACGTCGCTCTTCTGGGCCAGCATGACCATTTCCTGTTCCAGGCGCTGGGGGTCCAGCTCGGCGCGCAGGTCGGCGAAGCGGTCCAGCAGCTTCTGCCGCTGCACGGCCAGCATCTGCGGCACCAGCGCCCGCAGGGTGGCGACTTCCTCGCGCATGGCATCGAGCCGCTCGTTGATCAGCCGTGCCAGTTCGGCGCCTTCGCGGGCGCGGCCGGCCTTGAGCTCTCCCAACGCCTGCTCGAACAGCGTCATGGCCTGGGCGTTGAGCGCCTGTGGGTCGCTGGCATCGGCGACCAGGACACCCGGCCAGGCCAGCACTTCCAACGGATTGAGCGGGGCAGGCTGCTGGATCAGGCTGGCCACGGTCTCGGCGGCGGCCACCAGTTGCGCGGCGCGCGCACGGTCGACCTGCAGGGGCCTGCCGGCGCTGTCTTCGTTGAAACGCAGGGTGCATTCGATCTTGCCCCGCGAAACGCCCTGGCGCAGGGCTTCGCGCACTGCGCCTTCGAGGTCGCGCAGGGCTTCGGGCAGGCGCAGGTGCGGCTCGAGGTAGCGATGGTTGACCGAGCGCAGCTCCCACACCAGGGTCCCCTGGTCGCCCGCGTGTTCGGCGCGGGCAAAGGCGGTCATGCTGTGCACCATGGGGTGTACCTCGCGTATCGGAATGGATGCGCCTTGGCGGCGGCAAAGCGCGTGATTGTAGCCTAGTGCGGCCTGGGCGCCCAATGCGGCGGACGTCTTGTCCTGCCCGTGGCGACGATAGGCGTGTCCTCGCACGGCAGGCGTCTTTATACTGTCCGGCAGATCTAAATCCCGGTACAGGTATCCCGCATGAAACGTCCTAGTGGTCGCGCCGCCGATCAGCTCCGCCCGATCCGCATCACCCGCAACTACACCAAGCACGCCGAGGGGTCGGTACTGGTCGAGTTCGGCGACACCAAAGTCGTCTGCACGGTCAGCGTCGAAAATGGTGTTCCACGCTTCCTCAAGGGCCAGGGCCAGGGCTGGTTGACCGCCGAGTACGGCATGCTGCCGCGTTCTACCGGCGAGCGTAACCAGCGCGAGGCCAGCCGTGGCAAGCAAGGCGGCCGCACCCTGGAAATCCAGCGCCTGATCGGCCGCTCGCTGCGCGCCGCGCTGGACATGAGCAAGCTGGGCGATGTCACGCTGTACGTCGACTGCGACGTCATCCAGGCCGACGGTGGTACCCGTACCGCGTCCATCACCGGCGCGATGGTGGCCCTGGTCGATGCCTTGCGTGTGATCAAGAAGCGTGGCGGGCTCAAGGGCGGCGACCCGCTCAAGCACATGATCGCCGCCGTGTCGGTGGGCATGTACAAGGGCGAAGCCGTGCTCGACCTGGACTACCTGGAGGATTCCGCGGCCGAGACCGACCTGAACGTGGTCATGACCAGCGCCGGTGGGTTCATCGAGGTCCAGGGGACTGCCGAAGGCGCACCGTTCCAGCCTGAAGAGCTCAATGCCATGTTGGCACTGGCGCAGCAGGGCATGGGTGAACTGTTCGAGCAGCAGAAGGCGGCCTTGGCCGATTGATGCAGCCCGGGCGCGACCTCACCTGCAGGTGAGGCTGCGCTCGAGCGAGGCGTTCGCCTCGGTCAGATGGTCAGCGTCCAGTCGTAGTCGACGATCAGCGGCGCATGCTGGGAGAAGCGCGGCTGGCGCGGCAGGCGCGCATTGCGCACGAAGCGGCGCAGGCCTGGCGTCAGGATCTGGTAGTCGAAGCGATAGCCCAGGTTGAGCATTTCAGCCTGCTCGTTGTCTGGCCACCAGCTGTACTGGTCGCCTTCGCGGCTGACTTCGCGCAGCGCATCCACATAGCCCATGTCACCGACGATCGCTTCCATCCAGGCGCGCTCGGGCGGCAGGAAGCCAGGCGACTGCTGGCTGTCGCGCCAGTTCTTGATGTCGAGCTTCTGCTGCGCGACGTAGAACGAGCCACAGTAGATGTACTCGCGACGCTTGCGGCGCTGCTTGTCCAGGTACTTGGCGAAGTCGTCCATCAACTTGAATTTCTGATTCAGGTCTTCATCGCCGTTCATGCCCGAAGGCAGCAGCAGGCTGGCGATGCTGACCTTGTCGAAGTCGGCCTGCAGGTAGCGCCCGTAACGGTCGGCCGTCTCGAAGCCCAGGCCCGTGATGACTGCCTTGGGCTGCATGCGCGAGTACAGCGCCACGCCGCCTTGGGCGGGCACTTCCGCGTCGCAGGCGTACAGGAAGTAGCCATCGAGCTGATAAGCTGGGTCGTCGAGTTCAAAGGCCGAGGCGCGGGTATCCTGAAGGCAGATGACGTCGGCATTCTGGGCTTGCAGCCAGCTGAGCAATCCGCGCTCGGCCGCAGCCTGAATGCCGTTCACGTTCACACTGATGATCCGCATAAATGGCCCCAAAAATCTCGTGCGTGTATGATACCCGAGCTCAACTCATTTAGCTAAATCCGTGGTGTCCGGGACTTTTCATGCAGCCGTATCAGCGCGACTTCATCCGTTTTGCCATCGATCGGGGCGTGCTGCGCTTCGGTGAATTCACCTTGAAATCGGGGCGTACCAGTCCCTATTTCTTCAACGCCGGCCTGTTCAACAGCGGCTCGGCCCTGGCCGAACTGGGGCGTTGCTACGCCGCCGCGATCATCGACAGCAAGATTCCGTTCGACGTGCTGTTCGGCCCGGCGTACAAGGGCATCCCGCTGGCGGCGACCACGGCCGTGGCACTGGCTGACCGTCATCAGCACGACGTGCCCTGGTGCTTCAACCGCAAGGAAGCCAAGGACCATGGCGAAGGCGGAAGCCTGGTCGGCGCCCCGTTGGCGGGTGACGTGCTGATCATCGATGACGTGATCACCGCCGGTACGGCGATCCGCGAAGTCATGCAGATCATCCAGGCCCAGCAGGCACGCGCCGCTGGCGTGCTGATCGCACTCAACCGTGAAGAGCGTGGCAATGGCGAGCTGTCGGCCATCCAGGAAGTGGAGCGCGATTTCGGTATCCCGGTGGTCAGCATCGTCTCGCTGACCCAGGTACTGGAGTTCCTGGCCGACGACCCGCAACTCAAGCAGCACCTGCCCGCCGTCGAAGCGTACCGGGCGCAGTACGGGATCTGATCCTGGGCGGGTAACGAAAAAGGCGACCTCATGCAGGTCGCCTTTTTTGGGTACGCTCGCCAGCGGTACACAACCCACTGCTACACCCTGCGTCGACCGGTGTCGTAGGGGCTGTCACGGACCTGTGGGAGCGGGCTTGCCCGCGATAGCGTCCGGATCATCACCGCCTGCATCGCGGGCGAACCCGCTTTCGCGAGGGGGCTGTCAGCGCGACGCGTGATTGGTGATCAGCGTGCCTACACCGGTGTCGGTGAAGATTTCCAGAAGCACTGCGTTCGGTACGCGGCCATCGACGATGTGCGCGCTGTTCACGCCGCCCTGGACCGCCTCCAGCGCGCACTTGATCTTCGGCAGCATGCCCCCGTAGATGGTGCCATCGGCGATCAGCTCGTCGACCTGCGTGGTGGTCAGGCCGGTCAGGACCTGGCCCTGCTTGTCCATCAGGCCGGCGATGTTGGTCAGCAGCATCAGCTTCTCGGCCTTGAGCGCCTCGGCGACCTTGCCGGCGACCAGGTCGGCGTTGATGTTGTAGGACTGGCCGTCGGCACCGACGCCGATGGGGGCGATCACCGGAATGAAGTCGCCCTTGACCAGCATGTTCAGCAGGTCGGTGTTGACGCCGGCCACTTCGCCGACCTGACCGATGTCGATGACTTCAGGGGCGCTCATGCCCTCGGTCTGACGGGTGACGGTCAGCTTCTTCGCGCGGATCAGCTCGGCATCCTTGCCGGTCAGGCCGATGGCGCTGCCACCGTGGCGGTTGATAAGGTTGACGATCGACTTGTTGACCTGGCCACCCAGCACCATCTCGACCACGTCCATGGTCTGCGCGTCGGTCACGCGCATGCCGTCGATGAAGTGGCTCTCGATGGACAGGCGCTTGAGCAGGTCGCCGATCTGCGGTCCGCCACCGTGAACCACCACCGGGTTGATGCCGACGGCCTTCATCAGCACGATGTCGCGGGCGAAACCGGTCTTGAGCTCTTCGCTCTCCATCGCGTTGCCGCCGTACTTGATCACCAGCGTCTTGCCGACGAAGCGACGAATGTAGGGCAGCGCTTCGGACAGTACCTGGGCGACATGGGAGGCGGCATCGCGGTCGAGGGTCATGTAGGACTCCAGCAAGGAACGGTTGATCGGTCAGAATGGCAGGCGCAGGTCGTCGGCGACCCGCAGCAGCTGCGTGCGGAAAATAGCCTGGATACGGCGCAGCTCGGCTTCGTCATCGGCCTCGAAGCGCAGCACCAGTACCGGCGTGGTGTTGGACGCACGCACCAGGCCCCAGCCGTGGGCGTAGTCGACACGGATACCGTCGAGGGTGGTCAGCGTGGCCTCACCCCAGTCGGCGTCGCGGCGCAGCGCATCAATGATGCTGAATTTACTGGCGTCGGTCACATCAATGTTGATTTCCGGCGTGGAAATGTCACTGGGAAACGCCGCGAACAGCGTGTCGGCATCGGCATCGCCATGCGACAGGATCTCCAGCAGGCGTGCGGCGCTGTAGAGACCGTCGTCGAAGCCGTACCAGCGCTCCTGGATGAACAGGTGCCCGCTCATTTCGCCGGCCAGCAGCGCGCCGGTCTGTTTGAGCTTCTTCTTCATCAGCGAATGGCCGGTCTTCCACATCGTGGCACGTCCGCCCAGCCCTTCGATCAGTGCGATCAGCCGGCGCGTGCACTTGACGTCGAAGAGGATCTCGGCGCCCGGGTTGCGTTGCAGCACATCCTGGGCGAACAGCATCAACAACCGGTCGGGGTAGACGATCTGCCCCTGGGGGGTCACCACACCGACCCGGTCGGCGTCGCCGTCGAAGGCGATCCCCAGGTCCGCGCCGGTGTCGCGCACGGCCGCGATCAGGTCCTGCAGGTTTTCGGGCTTGCCCGGATCGGGGTGATGGTTCGGGAAATGGCCATCGACCTCGCAGAACAGCGGCACGACCTCGCAGCCAAGGCGTTCGAACAGCGCAGGCGCGATCACCCCGGCCACGCCATTGCCGCAGTCCATGACGATCTTCAAGGGCCTGGCCAGCGTGACGTCAGCGAGAATCCGCGCGCTGTAGCGCGCCAGCAGCTCGACCTTCTCGACATGGCCCTGGCCATGGCTGAGGTCGTTGTCCCGCACACGCTGTAGCAACGCCTGGATCTGTGCGTCGGCCAGGGTGTCGCCCGCGATGACGATCTTGAAGCCGTTGTAGTCGGGCGGGTTGTGGCTGCCGGTGAGCATGACGGCGGAGGTGCCTTCCAGCACATGGGCGGCGTAGTACAGCGTCGGCGTCGGGACCATGCCCAGGTCGCTGACCTGGCAGCCTGCTTCGACCAGGCCCTGAATCAACGGCGCGATCAGCAGCGGCCCGGACAGGCGTCCATCGCGCCCGACCGACACCTTCGCCTCGCCCTCGGCCAGGCTTTGCGCGCCGATGGCGCGGCCGACCCAGTACGCGACGTCGGCAGTCAGCGTGCTGCCGACCACCCCGCGGATGTCATAGGCGCGAAAGATGCTGGCAGGCAGCTCGGGCGGTCGGGGGGCGCGGTCGGTCATGGGCGTTTCCAGTCGGCAAGGGCGGTGGCCCAGGGGCATGGCAGGCGTTGGACGACGCAGCGCGCGTTGCGTTCGCCGTCCGTGCGAACCGTCATCGGGTCAGCGGGTGCCGGAGTGGCCGAAGCCGCCCGTGCCACGTTGCGTTTCATCGAAGCTGTCGACCAGCTCGAATTGCGCCTGCACCACCGGCACCAGCACCAGTTGCGCGATACGCTCGCCGACGGTGAGCGTGAAGGGCGTCTGGCCCCGGTTCCAGCAGGACACCATCAGCTCGCCCTGGTAATCGGAGTCGATCAGGCCGACCAGGTTGCCGAGCACGATACCGTGCTTGTGGCCCAGCCCCGAGCGCGGCAGGATCAGCGCGGCAAGGCCGGGGTCGCCGATGTAGACCGACAGGCCGGTGGGGATCAGCAGGGTCTGCCCCGGCTCCAGGACGGTGTCCTGCGCCAGCAGCGCGCGCAGGTCCAGCCCGGCCGAACCTGGCGTGGCGTAGTGCGGAAGAGGGAAGTCGCGACCCAGGCGCGGGTCGAGGATCTTGGCTTGAAGAGCGTGCATGTAACCTATTGAACCTGGTTGAGCCGTTCGGCGATGAAGGCGACCAGCTGGCGAGCGATCTTGCCCTTGCTGGTCTGCGCGAAAAGGGTCTGGTGCTGCTGACGGTCGATGACGGTCAGGGCGTTTTCCTCGCTGTTGAAGCCGATGCTGGGGTTGGCCACGTCATTGGCGACGATCAGGTCGAGGTTCTTGTCCTTGAGCTTGCGGGTCGCATAGTCGAGCAGGTGCTCGGTCTCGGCCGCGAAGCCTACGCTGAATGGCCGATCCGGACGACCCGCGAGGGTGGCGAGGATATCGGGATTGCGCACCATCTGCAGCAACAGACCATCGCCGGTCGTAGGATCTTTCTTGAGTTTTTGCGCGGCGACGACTTCGGGCCGGTAGTCTGCGACCGCTGCCGAAGCGATCAACAGGTCGCAGGGCATGGCCGCCTCGCAGGCCGCGAGCATGTCCCGCGCGCTCACCACGTCGATTCGGGTGACGCGATCGGGGGTCGGCAAGTGCACCGGGCCGGTGACGAGGGTCACCCGAGCACCCGCTTCGGCGGCCGCCTCGGCCAGTGCGAAGCCCATTTTCCCCGAGCTATGATTGGTGATGTAGCGCACCGGGTCGATGTTTTCCTGCGTCGGGCCGGCGGTGATCAACACGTGCCGCCCGGTCAGCGCCTGGCGCTGGAAGCTTTCGGCGGCCAGCCAGGCCAGCTCGGTCGGCTCGAGCATGCGGCCCAGCCCGACGTCGCCACAGGCCTGGCTGCCGGACGCCGGCCCGAACACCTGCAGGCCACGGCGTTGCAGCAGGTCGAGGTTGGCCTGGGTCGCCGGGTCACGCCACATCGCCTGGTTCATCGCAGGCGCCACGGCGACGGTGGCATCGGTGGCCAGCACCAGGGTCGTCAGCAGGTCGTCGGCCATGCCTTGGGCCAGGCGTGCCAGCAGGTCGGCCGTGGCCGGGGCGATCAGGACCAGGTCGGCCCACTTGGCCAGCTCGATGTGGCCCATGGCCGCCTCGGCGGCAGGGTCGAGCAGGTCCAGGTGCACCGGGTGGCCGGACAGCGCCTGCAAGGTCAGGGGGGTGATGAACTCGGCACCGCCGCGGGTCATGACGACACGCACCTGCGCACCGTGTTCCAGAAGTCGGCGAATCAGCTCGGCACTTTTGTAGGCGGCGATGCCGCCCCCTACGCCGAGAACGATGCGCTTGCGATACAGCCGCTGCATAGGCCTGCCTTTTGTTCCAGTAAAAGCGTGCGACGACGATGGTTGCCTGCGGCAGATCGTCACATGAACGAGCGGACTAGATTAACACAGCGCCTGGAGGCGCCGTAGTGACAGACAAGGAGTGGTATGAATATCAGGGAATGGCCCGTGCGCGAGCGGCCTCGGGAAAGGTTGATGCAGCATGGCGCGCAGCAGTTGTCGGACGCCGAGCTGCTGGCGGTGTTCCTGGGTTCGGGTGTGAAGGGGTGCAACGTGGTCGACCTGGCGCGACGGCTGCTGCACCGCTTCGGCAGCCTGCGCCAGTTGCTCGAGGCCGATCGGGAGGCGTTTCTCGGGGAAGCCGGGCTGGGGCCTGTCAGGTATTCGCAATTGCAGGCGATGCTGGAGATCGGGCGGCGCCACCTGGCCCAATCCATCGAGCGCGAGTCGGCCCTGGAAGGGCCGCAGGCGGTCCGACGTTACCTCAAGTCCAGGCTTCGCCACGAAGCCAGCGAAGTCTTCGCCTGTCTGTTCCTGGACACGCGACACCGGCCGCTGGCGTTCGAGGTGCTGTTCCGCGGGTCGATCGACCGCGCCAACGTGTACCCACGCGAGGTGGTCAGGCGTTCGTTGATGCACAACTGCGCAGCGCTGATCCTGTGCCACAACCACCCCTCCGGCAACCCTGAACCCAGCCGCGAGGACGTCCAGCTCACCCATGTGCTGCGCGACGCCCTCAAGCTGATCGACGTGCGGATCCTCGATCACGTCATCGTGGGCGAGGGCGACCCGCTGTCGATGATCGAGCAGGGCTGGCTCATGGGGTCACCGTAACCTTGGACAGGTCGAGTCGGCCGAACGGGCTGACGGCGTACCCGGCCACGCCCTGACGCGTCAGGCTCGCGGCGGTCGGGTGCGCCAGGGGCAGCCAGAGCGCCTGCTGTTGAATCAGTGTCTGGGCCTGCTGGTACAGGCGGCTGCGCACGCTCTGGTCGTTGGTGGTCCGGCCTGCGTTGATCAGCTGGTCCAGGCGGCTGTCGCAGTAGCGTGCGAAGTTGGTCCCGGAGGTGACCGCCGCGCAGGAAAACTGCGGCGTGAGGAAGTTGTCCGGGTCCCCGTTGTCACCGGCCCAGCCCATGAACAGCAGGTCATGCTCGCCCTGCTTGGCCCGGCGGATCAGCTCGCCCCATTCGATCACGCGGATCTCGGCCTTGATGCCGACCTTGGCCAGGTCGGCCTGCAGCATCTGCGCCCCCAGGTTGGGATTGGGGTTGAGCAGGCTGCCCGAGGGCCGCGTCCAGATCGTCGTGGTGAAGCCGTCCGGCAGGCCTGCCTTGGCCAGCAGCCGCTTGGCCTTGTCCACGTCGGTCGGGTACCCCGGCAGGTGCTCGGCATAGCTCCAGGTGTTGGGCGGGTAGGGGCCAGTCGCCGCGATGGCGGTGCCCTCGAACACCGCCTTCAGGTAGCTCTCGCGGTCGAACGCCAGGTTGATGGCCTGACGGACCTCGGGCTTGTCCAGGGGCGGGTGCTGGGTGTTCAGGGCGACGAACGCCGTCATGAACGCCGGGGTGCTCGCGACCTTGAGGTCGGGCAGCTGCCTGGCGTCGGCGATGTCCAGCGGTTTGGGGGACAGGGCGATCTGGCACTCGTTGCGCTTGAGCTTCTGCAGCCGGACGTTGGCGTCCGGCGTGATGGCGAAGATCAGCGGATCGACGGCAGGCTTGCCAGCGAAATAGTTCGGGTTGGCGCGGTAGCGCACCACGGCATCTTTCTGGAACCGCTGGAAGACGAACGGCCCGGTGCCCACCGGCTGGGTGTTGAGCTTTTCCGGCGTGCCGGCCTTGAGCAGCTGGTCGGCGTACTCGGCCGAATAGATCGAGGCAAAGCCCATGCTCAACGTCGCCAGGAAGGTGGCGTCCGGGTGCGAGAGGGTGAAGCGCACGGTGGTAGGCGTCGGCGCATCGATAGCCTTGATCAGGCTGCCCAGCTGCAGGGACTGCGCATGGGGGTAGCCACCCGGCGCGGTCTTGTGCCAGGCATGGGCGGGGTAGAGCATGCGCTGGAAACTGAACAGCACGTCGTCGGCCGTCAGCGTGCGCGTAGGCTTGAAGTAGGCCGTGGTGTGGAACTTCACCCCCTCACGCAGCGTGAAGTCGTAGACCAGGCCATCGTCCGAGACCGTCCAGCGCTGCGCCAGGCTGGGCACGACCTTGCCCTGACCGGCATCGAACTCGACCAGGCGGTTCATCAGCACGTCGGCCGAGGCGTTGGTGGTGGTCAGCGAGTTGTACTGGACCACGTCGAAGCCTTCCGGGCTGGCCTCGGTGCAGACGCTCAGGGGCGCGGCCTGGACCAGGCTCGAGGCGAACAGGGAGGCGAACAGCAGGGGGAAGACGGCGCGACGCATGGTGACTCCTTGACTGGTCAGTGGCCCATCTGCCAGAAGCAGTCTGGAAACGATGTAACCCTAGAGTGAGCATCGACAAAAGGCTACATCCATTTTTACAAATCGACCGACGAACGGTGGGCGCGGTTGCCGCCCTGCCGCTATGCTTGCGGGCTCGCAGCCGTCGCCGCCTTGGCATGACCCTGTTGTCGTGACCCGGTCTTTCTGGTATAAAGCAGCGCTCTTTTCTAGGGGCTCGGCCTGTCGCTTCTGCGATTCCGGTCGGTAAGACCTCGGAAAACACGGCGCCTGGCGCCAAAGACTGAGAGATTAAGCGGCCAACCCATGCCGGGTTGGGCATGTGGTTTTAGAGGGCTGAGGCATGTCGAGAGTCTGTCAAGTTACCGGTAAGGGTCCGGTAACGGGGAACAACATTTCCCACGCAAACAACAAAACCCGTCGTCGTTTCCTGCCAAACCTGCAACATCACCGTTTCTGGGTTGAAGCCGAGAAGCGCTTCGTTCGTCTGCGCGTTTCCGCCAAGGGCATGCGTATCATCGACAAGCGTGGTATCGAAGTCGTGCTGTCCGAGCTGCGCGCTCGCGGCGAAAAGGTTTAAGGAGACTGTCATGCGTGAACTGATCCGTTTGGTGTCCAGCGCCGGTACCGGCCATTTCTACACCACCGACAAGAACAAGCGCACTACCCCGGACAAGATCGAGATCAAGAAATACGATCCGGTCGTCCGTAAGCACGTGACGTACAAGGAAGCCAAGATCAAGTAATTGATCGGCTGCCAAAAGAACCGCATCTCAGGATGCGGTTTTTTTTTGCCCCTCGCCGTACGCTGGGGGCATGCCATCACGTCTCGCGTGCCAAAAGCGTCTTAGCGATCGGGCTGCGAAGACGGCTCGAACATGACGTAGATCTTGCGGCAGGCTTCGAGCACTTCCCAGGTGCCCGTGAAGCCAGCCGGAATCACGAAGCGGTCCCCGGCACGCAAGGTCTTGGCCTGACCGTCCTGGTCGCGCAGCACCGACACCCCCTGAACGATCTCGCAATACTCGTGCTCGGTGTAGTTCACTTCCCACTGCCCGATGGCACCCTCCCAGACACCGGCGGCAAATTGCCCGCACGGGCTGGCATAGTGGTTATAGACCTGCTGCTCGGGGTCGCCCTTGAGAATCTTGTGCGCGGCAGGCCGGTAGGTCTCGGCCTGCCCCAGCACCTGGGCGAAGTCGACGATGGAATCGATGCGCATGATCTGCCTCGTGTTGTTTAAAAAAACAAACGCTATAAGAGCTTTGAGCGTCATATGTCAAATATATTGATAGTTCCAGGCGGCTGGTTTAGGGTGAGCGACACCTAGGGTCGGCCGCAGACCTGCCCCATTCCCCCTGCGTGGGTGAGTGTCGAGCCTGACGCTGTCCCTGACAACAAGAGGAGTTTCTACATGACCACCCTGACGCGTGCAGACTGGGAACAGCGTGCCCAGCAGTTGACCATCGAAGGCCGCGCCTTCATCAACGGTGAGTACACCGCCGCCGCCTCTGGCGAGACCTTCGAGTGCCGCAGCCCGGTAGACGGGCGCTCCCTGGCGCAGGTCGCCAGTTGCGACCTGGCCGACGCCAACCGCGCGGTCGAGAACGCCCGCGCCACGTTCGAGTCGGGCGTCTGGTCGCGACTGGCACCCGCCAAGCGCAAGGCCACGCTGATCCGCTTCGCCAACCTGCTGCGTCAACACGTCGAAGAACTGGCCTTGCTGGAAACCCTCGACATGGGCAAGCCCATCGGGGACGCCTCGAGCATCGACATTCCAGGCGCGGCCAACGCCATCCACTGGAACGCCGAAGCCATCGACAAGGTGTACGACGAAGTCGCGCCGACCCCGCACGACCAGTTGGGCCTGGTGACGCGTGAACCGGTCGGCGTGGTGGCGGCCATCGTGCCGTGGAACTTCCCCTTGCTGATGGCCAGCTGGAAGCTGGGACCGGCCCTGGCCACCGGCAACTCGGTGGTGCTCAAGCCGTCCGAGAAGTCGCCGCTGACCGCCATCCGCATCGCCCAGCTGGCGATAGAGGCCGGGATTCCGGCAGGCGTGCTCAACGTGCTGCCGGGCTACGGCCATACCGTCGGCAAGGCGCTGGCACTGCACATGGACGTCGACACCCTGGTGTTCACCGGCTCCACCAAGATCGCCAAGCAGCTGATGATCTACGCTGGCGAATCGAACATGAAGCGGGTCTGGCTCGAAGCGGGTGGCAAGAGCCCGAACATCGTCTTCGCCGATGCGCCTGACCTGCAAGCGGCCGCGCAGGCCGCCGCCAGTGCCATCGCCTTCAACCAGGGCGAAGTCTGCACCGCCGGTTCGCGCCTGCTGGTCGAACGCTCGATCAAGGACACCTTCCTGCCAATGGTGGTCGAGGCACTCAAGGCCTGGACGCCCGGCAACCCGCTGGACCCGGCTACCACCATCGGCGCGCTGGTCGACCAGCAGCAGATGAACACCGTGCTGTCCTACATCGAGGCCGGGCATCGGGACGGCGCGACCTTGCTGACCGGAGGCAAGCGCACCCTGGAAGAGACCGGGGGCACCTACGTGGAGCCGACCATCTTCGATGGCGTCACCAACGCCATGAAGATCGCCCAGGAAGAGATCTTCGGCCCGGTGCTGTCGGTGCTGACCTTCGACTCCGCCGAGGAAGCCATCGCCATCGCCAACGACACGCCCTATGGCCTGGCGGCAGGCATCTGGACCGCCGACATTTCCAAGGCGCACCGTACGGCACGCGCCGTGCGTGCCGGCAGCGTGTGGGTGAACCAGTACGACGGCGGCGACATGACCGCACCGTTCGGTGGGTTCAAGCAGTCCGGCAATGGCCGTGACAAGTCGCTGCACGCGCTGGAGAAGTACACCGAGCTGAAGGCCACCTGGATCAAGCTGTAACCCGACGCGGTCGAACACGCAGCCGGGGCGACTCACGTCGTCCCGGCTGTTTTGTATGTGCCGTCCACCTGCAAGAGAGGAGGCCCCGATGCGCTGGGGGACGTATTGTGCGGTGCTGGCCGCCGTGCTCAGTGTCGGACTGGCACTGGGGGTGAGCATGCCGCTGGTCTCGTTGCGGCTGGAAACCGGAGGGTATGGCGCCTTCGCCATCGGCGTGATGGCGGCCATGCCGGCGATCGGGGTACTGGTCGGTGCCAGCCTGGCCAGCCGCCTGGCAGGCCGGGTCGGCGTGCCTCAGGCCATGCGCCTGTGCCTGTGGAGCAGCGCGCTGTCGATCGGCCTGCTGGCCCTGTGGCCAGGGTATGCCGTGTGGCTGGTGCTGCGCCTGGTCATCGGCCTGTGCCTGACCGTGGTGTTCATCCTCGGGGAAAGCTGGATCAACCAGCTGGTGGTGGAGCGCTGGCGTGGGCGCCTGGTGGCCGTGTATGGCAGCAGCTACGCCCTGAGTCAGCTGGCCGGCCCCTTGCTTCTGGGGGGGCTCGGTACCGACGACGATCGAGGTTTCTGGGCCGCGACCGGGCTGCTGCTGGTCGCCCCCTTGCTGCTGCTTGGCCGTGGCGGCGCGCCGACCACCGAGGCCTGCAGCGTCACCTTCGGCGACCTGGTCGGGTTCTGCCGGCGCCTGCCGGTGATCGCCTGGGCCATCGCCCTGTTCGCGGCGTTCGAGGCGATGATCCTGACGCTGTTGCCGGTCTATTGCCTGCAGCAAGGCTTCGATGCCGAGACGGCCCTGTTCATGGTCAGCACGGTGGTCGTGGGCGACGCGCTCTTGCAACTGCCCATCGGGGTGCTGGCCGATCGCCTGTCACGCCGGGCGCTGTTCAGCGGCTGCGCGGTGGCGCTGCTCGGCGCCAGCCTGGCGATTCCGTGGGCGCTGCACAGTGTGGCGATCTGGCCGCTCTGGGTGGTGTTCGGCGCCAGTGCCGGCGGGCTGTTCACGCTGTCGCTGGTGTTGATCGGCGAGCGCTACCGCGACGATGCGCTGGTCCGCGCCAACGCCCACGTGGCACAACTGTGGGGCATCGGCTGCTTGTTGGGGCCCTTGCTGGCCGGCGCGGGTGGGCAGTGGGTGAGCGGGCATGCCCTGCCGTTGCTGATGGCGGCAGGGGCCTTCGGGCTGGTGCTGCTGACGCGGCGTCGCGATGCGTTCGAGCCTGCTGCGGCCTAGGCTGTACGCCTGGGTATCGCGCTGGCGCGTTCGGTCTGGCGCCTAGAGCATGCGCTCCAGACCGACGGCCTTGCTCACCCAGGCGTTGAAACGACGCCAGGTGCCACCCGGCTCATGGGTCAGGACGTGGCGCTGGCCATTGTCCTCGGTGACCCAGACCAGCTCGCCCTCGTGCAACTCGGGGCGGTAGCTCACGGCTGGCGCCATGCCCTGCAAGGCCAGCTCGCGGGTGTATTCGGCCAGCGCCGGGCTGTCGACCATGACGCCGACCTCGGTGTTCCACAGCACCGAGCGCGGGTCGAAGTTGAACGAGCCGACGAAGGTCTTGCTGCGGTCGAAGATGATCGCCTTGCTGTGCAGGCTGGAGTTCGAGCTGCCCTTGTAGCTCAGCTTGGCGCTGGACGGGTCACCCGGCTGACGGCGCATCTCGAACAGCTGTACGCCATGGCGCAGCAGCGCCTTGCGGTAGGGCGCATAGCCGCCATGCACGGCCGGTACGTCGGTGGCCTCCAGGGAGTTGGTCAGCAGTTTCACCGTCACCCCTTCGTCGGACTTGCCGGCCAGGTAGCGCAAGCCATACTCGCCCGGCACGAAGTAGGCCGACAGCAGGATCAGTTCGTGTTGCACGTCGTTCAAGGCCGGCGCCAGCTGGCGGGTCATCAGCAGCGCAGGGTCTGGCTCGCCGTCGGCCAGGATCTTCTCCGGAGCGTCCCACAACGCTTGTGCATGGGCCCAGATCAGCTCCTTGCGCCACGTGTCGAGCCGAGGCTCGGTCTGATAGGCCATCAGCCGCTCGTACAGCGCCTTGCGCTCGACCTTGGCCTTGGCCAGCGAGGCGTCCAGACGCTCGCGGCTCACGCGCAACGCGTCGGGGCTGGGCGGCTCGGAGAGGAAGTCGCCGATCGGACGGCTCAGCTCGCTGTTCCAGTACTGGTCGAAACTCTCGCCCAGCTGACGGGCCACCGGGCCGACACCGAGCATGTCGATATCGGTGAAGTTCATGTTCGGCTCGGCGTCGAAGTACTCGTCGCCCAGGTTACGGCCGCCGACGATGACCATGCTGGTGTCGGCCATGAACAGCTTGTTGTGCATGCGGCGGTGCTGCAGCGACAGGTTGAACAAGCGTCCGAGGGCACGGGTGACGCCGGTGCTGCGGCCCTGGTGCAATGGGTTGAAGACCCGGATCTGGATGTTCGGATGCGAGGCCAGGGTGGCGATGGCGCTGTCCTGCCCTGCGCTAGTGGTGTCGTCGAGCAGGATGCGTACCCGCACGTCGCGGTCGGCGGCCAGCAGCAATTCGTGGATCAGGGCGCGGGTGCTCAGGCCGTCGTGCACGATGTAGTACTGCAGGTCGATACTGACCTGGGCGTTACGGATCAGCTCGGCCCGGGCACGGAACGCATCGGTGCTGTTGGACAGCAGGCGGAACCCCGATTGCCCCTGGTGCGGCGCAGCCTGGTGCAGAACGGAGCGGCCGAACGCCGACGTGTCGGCGGGCAGGACGTGGCTGGTCTCGTGCGGGGCACTGACGCTGGCGCAGCCTGACACGACGAACAGCGTGGTCAGCCAGACAGGCAGGGCTCTCTGGAGTCTCAAGGAGGTTCATCCTGTAGGAACGGGGGTCAGGGATATGGACCGTGCGCACAGGCAGAAAGTTACGGCGCGTTGCGTGTCACGATCGCCTCGTTCCCCAAGGCGACCGTGCCCGGCCTCAGGCCAGTTCCTTGAGGCGATGCCAGAGCATGCCCAGCGCCAGCAACGGCGAGCGCAGGTGCCGACCGCCTGGGAAGGTCATGTGCGGGACCTTGGCGAACAGCTCGAAGCGGCCGCTTTCCTGGCCGCTGATGGCCTCGCCCAGCAGGCGGGCTGCCAGGTGCGTGGCGTTGAGCCCATGGCCCGAATAGGCCTGGGCATAGAACACGTTCGGCTGCTGACTCAGGCGTCCGATCTGTGGCAGTCGGTTGGCGCCGATGCCGATCATGCCGCCCCATTGGTAGTCGATGCGCACGTCGGCCAGTTGCGGGAACACCTGGAGCATCTTGGGGCGCATGTAGGCCGCGATGTCCTTGGGGTCACGTCCGGAGTAGTGGCAGGCCCCGCCGAACAGCAGGCGATGGTCGGCGCTGAGGCGGTAGTAGTCCAGCGCCACACGCTGGTCGCACACCGCCATGTTCTGCGGCAGCAGCGAGCGGGCACGGGCTTCGCCCAGGGGCTCGGTGGCGATCAGGTAGCTGCCGGCCGGCAGTACCTTGCCGCCCAGCTCGCGGTCGAGGCCGTTCAGGTAGGCGTTGCAGCACAGCACCAGTGTCTTGGCCCGCACTCGGCCCTGGGCCGTGTGCACCTGCACCTCGGCGCCGTAGTCGATGCGCGTGACCTGCGACTGCTCGTAGAGCTTCACGCCCAGGCGGCTGGCCACGGCCGCTTCGCCCAGGGCCAGGTTGAGCGGATGCAGGTGGCCGGAGCCCATGTCGATCAAGCCACCTGCGTAACAGTCGGCGCCGACCACGCTGTGCAGCTCGTCCTTGCCCACCAGACGCAGCTCATGCGCATAGCCCAGGCGGCGCAGGTGCTCGGCGTCCTCGGCAAAGCCTTTCAGCTGCGCCGGCTTGTTGGCCAGGTCGCAGTAACCCCAGGTGAGGTCGCAGGCGATGGCGTGCCGCTCCACCCGTTCGCGCACGATCTGCACCGCCTCCAGCCCCATCAGGTGCAGGTTGCGCACACCGTCCTCGCCCAGTACCGGCAGGAACCGCTCCACCCCATGGCCGACCCCGCGGATCAGCTGCCCGCCGTTGCGTCCGCTGGCGCCCCAGCCCAGCTTGCAGGCCTCCAGCAGAATGACCGAAAACCCTCGCTCGGCCAGCTCGATGGCGGTGTTCAGGCCTGAATAGCCACCGCCCACGATGCACACGTCGGCGCGCTGCTCGCCCTGCAGGAACGAGTGCGCCGGGTGCGGCACGCTGCTGGCGGCGTAGTAGGAGGCGGTGTGTTGTGCGCTGTGGATCATGGGGCGGGTCCTGGGATGATCGACCGAGCAGGGAGGATAAGCGTGGGCTGCGTGGTGAGCAACCGAGCCGAAGGACGAAGCATTCGAAGGGTGTGCCGGGTCCGGTACGCCTGCCGGTACTGCAAGGGAGTAGAATGCGCTGTCGCTCGGCAGGCACGTCCCGCAGAACGTCGTGGAGGCCTTCTTCGCTTTCTCGACCCTCGCAAGGGCAACCTGACCGTTTTCAGTGCGCCTGCACCTTCAGATGAACAGCCTTTTCAGCCATGTCCTGTAACCGCCACAAGATCCACTTCCTGCGTGAACTCATTCCGTCGTTCGAGTGCGTGCCCGGCTGCCACGACTGCTGCGGCCCGGTCACCACGTCCACGCAGGAGATGGCCCGCCTGCCGCGCACGTCCCCGGCCGAGCAGGCGGCAGCGCTGGAGCGCCTGGACTGCGTGCACCTCGGGCCGGACGGTTGCACGGTGTACGAGGAGCGTCCGCTGATCTGCCGGCTGTTCGGCACCACACCGCGCATGGCCTGCCCGCGTGGTCGTGGCCCCGAGCCGATGATCGAACCGGCCGCCGAGCAGCTGGTGCATCAGTACATCGCCAGCACGCGACAGGTGCTGGTCTAGCGTCAGTCCGGGATCGGCAGACAGAGGCTTTCCTTGACCTCCTCCATGACGATGTAGCTCTTGGACTCGCGCACGTGCGGCAGCTTCAGCAGGATGTCGCCCAGCAGCTTGCGGTACGAGGCCATCTCCGAGATGCGCGCTTTCACCAGGTAGTCGAAGTCGCCGGACACCAGGTGACACTCCAGCACGTGGGGCAGCTTCAACACGGCGCGACGGAATTCCTCGAAGGTGTCGCCCGACTTGTAGTCCAGGCTGATTTCCACGAACACCAGCAGGCTGGCCTTGAGTTGTTGCGGGTTCAGCCGCGCGCTGTAGCCCATGATGATGCCCTCACGCTCGAGGCGGCGTACGCGCTCGGTGCAGGGGGTGGTCGACAGCCCGACTTTCTCGCCCAGTTCGGTGAAGGAGATGCGCCCTTCATCCTGCAGGATGCGCAGGATGTTGCGGTCGATCTTGTCCAGTTCACGTTTGCTTTGATGCTGGGTTCTCATAGGGGATGCGCCTTTGCGAAAGCCGATATAGCCAAGAATTCTCGCCAAATATAGGCTTTTATATAGTGAATTGCACTGCGTCCAACTTCTTATACTGCGCGCATCGGGCAGTGCCCATGGTCTAGGTCGCGGCGTGCCGCACATGAGGAAAGAGCGATGCGAGTGATGGTGCTTGGGGGCGGTGTCATCGGCACGGTCAGTGCCTACTACCTGGCCCGGCAGGGCTTCGAAGTGGTGGTGGTCGATCGTCAGCCGGCCGTGGCCCTGGAAACCAGTTTCGCCAACGCCGGGCAGATCTCGCCCGGCTACGCCTCGCCCTGGGCCGCACCGGGTGTGCCGCTCAAGGCCATCAAGTGGCTGCTCGAACGCCATGCGCCGCTGGCCATCAAGCTGACCGGCGATATCGACCAGTACCTGTGGATGGCGCAGATGCTGCGCAACTGCACGGCATCGCGCTACGCGGTGAACAAGGAGCGCATGGTGCGGCTGTCCGAGTACAGCCGTGACTGCCTCGACGAGCTGCGCGCCGAAACCGGCATCGCCTACGAGCACCGCACACTGGGCACGACCCAGCTGTTCCGCACCCAGGCGCAGCTCGATGCTGCGGCCAAGGACATCGCGGTGCTCGAACGCTCCGGCGTGCCATACGAGCTGCTCGACCGCGACGGCATCGCCCGCGTCGAGCCTGCCCTGGCCCAGGCGCGTGACCTGCTGGTCGGTGCCCTGCGCCTGCCCAATGACCAGACGGGCGATTGCCAGCTGTTCACCCGTCGCCTGGCGGAGATGGCCGAAGGCCTTGGCGTCCAGTTCCGCTTCGGCCAGGACATCCAGCGCCTGGACGTCACCGGCGACCGGCTCAACGGCGTGTGGGTCGACGGCAAGCTGGAGACCGCAGACCGCTACGTGCTGGCCCTGGGCAGCTATTCGCCGCAGCTGCTCAAGCCCCTGGGCATCCGGGCACCGGTCTACCCGCTCAAAGGCTATTCGCTGACCGTGCCGATCACCGACTCGGCCATGGCCCCTGCGTCGACCATTCTCGATGAGACCTACAAGGTGGCGGTGACGCGCTTCGACGGTCGCATCCGTGTCGGCGGCATGGCCGAGATCGCCGGCTTCGATCTGTCCCTGAACCCGCGTCGGCGCGAGACGCTGGAGATGATCGTCAACGACCTTTATCCTCTGGGCGGCGACCTGCAGCAGGCAAGCTTCTGGACCGGATTGCGCCCGGCGACCCCCGACGGCACGCCCATCGTCGGCGCCACGCCCGTGCGCAACCTGTTCCTCAACACCGGGCACGGTACGCTGGGCTGGACCATGGCGTGTGGCTCCGGCCGTCTGCTGGCCGACCTGATCGCGCGCAAGACGCCGCAGATCAGCGCTGCCGGTCTGGACCTGTCGCGCTACGGTACTCGCGGGGAAGGCGCCCGGTCAGGCCGCACCACCCCGGCGCACTCGTAGCACGCTCCCGGTCGCCAACCGCTGTCGTCGGCGCAAGGTCAGCCTTGCGCCGGATCGAACCTCCAACCGCTTTGCCAGAAGGCTGCCTTCATGCGTCCCGCCCGTGCCCTGATCGATCTTCAAGCCCTTCGCCACAACTACCGCGTGGCCCGTGAACTGGCCGGCGCCAAGGCGCTGGCCGTGGTCAAGGCCGATGCCTACGGGCATGGTGCGGTTCGCTGCGCGCTGGCCCTGGAAACCGAGGCAGACGGCTTCGCCGTGGCCTGCATCGAGGAGGCGCTGGAGCTGCGGGCCGCAGGCATCAAGGCGCCCATCCTGCTGCTCGAAGGGTTCTTCGAGGCCAGCGAGCTGCCGCTGATCGCCGAGCATGGCCTATGGTGCGTGGTGCATGCGCCCTGGCAGATCGACGCCCTCGAACGCGTGCAGTTGCACACCCCGTTGAACGTCTGGCTCAAGCTCGACACCGGCATGCACCGGGTCGGCCTGCACCCGAAGGATTACCTGGCCGCCTATGGGCGCCTGCTGGCCAGCGGTCAGGTCGCGCGCATCGTGCTGATGAGCCATTTCGCCAGGGCCGACGAACCGGACGCTTCCACCACCGACGAGCAGCTGGCCGTCTTCGAGCAGGCCCGCCAGGGGCTGCAGGCCGAGACCAGCCTGAGCAACTCGCCGGCCCTGATCGGCTGGCCATCGGTGCGCAGCGACTGGGCGCGCCCTGGCATCATGCTGTATGGCGCCACGCCATTCGAGGTCGAACAACCCCAGGCCGAGCGCTTGCAGCCGGTGATGACCCTGCAGTCTCGGGTGATCAGCGTGCGTGAGCTGCCGGCCGGCGAGCCGGTGGGGTACGGCGCGCGGTTCACCTGCTCGCGGCCGACCCGTGTGGGGGTGGTTGCCATGGGCTATGCCGACGGGTATCCGCGGCACGCCCCTACCGGCACGCCCGTGCAGGTGGCCGGGCAGCCGAGCCGCCTGATCGGCCGCGTCTCGATGGACATGCTCTGCGTCGACCTGACCGAACTGCCGCAGGCGGACGTCGGCAGCCCGGTCGAGCTGTGGGGCAAGCAGGTGCTGGCCAGCACCGTGGCGTCTCATGCCGAGACCATTCCCTACCAGCTGTTCTGCAACCTCAAGCGCGTGCCGCGCGAGTACCACGGCGACTGAGCCAATGCCGACCGATGGCGGGCGGCAGGGGTTGGGGTGTTGTAAATACTGAACGCTGTTACCATGATAGCGATCACTGCCCCTCGACCCTGTTCGCTCGCCTTAAGGAGGCTCACGCTTTGGACGTCGGCCAACGACTACAAGCCATTCGCACGCTCAAGGGCCTGTCCCAACGGGAGCTGGCCAAGCGCGCCGGGGTGACCAACAGCACCATCTCGATGATCGAGAAGAACAGCGTCAGCCCGTCCATCAGCTCGCTGCGCAAGGTGCTGGGCGGCATTCCGATGTCCATGGTCGAGTTTTTCTCCGTGGAACTGGAACCGGAAACCCCCTCGCAGATCGTGTACAAGGCCCATGAACTGCTCGACATCTCCGACGGGGCGGTGACCATGAAACTGGTCGGCAAGGCTCACTCCAGTCGCGCGATCGCCTTTCTCAACGAGGTGTATCCCCCGGGCGCCGACACCGGGGACGCGATGCTCACCCACGAGGGCGAGGAGACCGGCATCCTGCTCGAAGGGCGGCTGGAACTGGTGGTGGGGTACGAGACCTTCGTGCTCGAGGCTGGCGACAGCTATTACTTCGAAAGTACTCGGCCGCACCGCTTTCGCAACCCGTTCGACGAGCCTGCCCGGCTGATCAGCGCGGCCACGCCGGCCAACTTCTGACGACGTCGACGGCGGGACGCCGGGCCCCCTGCGGGCGGCCCGCGAGCGCGTCCCCCGACCCGATCCGCATGACCCAGAGGCGACCTGTGAACTCGACCCTTCGTTTGGCAACGTTACCGATGCTCTGCACCGTGTTCCTGGCCAGTGCCGCGCACGCGACCTCCGACGATGAGCTGGCGCGCCGCCTGGCGCCGGTCGGGCAGGTCTGCGTTCAGGGTCAGCCGTGTGGTGAGCCGCCGGCCAGCCGCCCGGCCGTGACGGCGCGCGACCCTGCCGAGGTCGTCGCCCGCCACTGCCAGACCTGCCATGGCATGGGCCTGCTCAACGCGCCCAAGCCCGGCGACACGGTGGCCTGGCAGGCGCTCGCCGAGCGCAACGGTGGCCTGGATGGCCTGCTGGCCAGGGCGATCAGCGGCGTCAACGCGATGCCGGCACGGGGCACGTGTGGCGACTGCTCCGACGACGACTTGCGCAACGCCATCAAGCAGATGTCCGGCCTCTGAGCGAACGGTCAGCCCCGACGGGGAGCAAACCCGTACGCGCATCGGTCCAACGGCTGCATGCAGGGACGTCCGGGAGGCCAAGATGCCGCATCGCTGCTCCATCGAACAGGCTGTCGACCAGGTGCTGGCGCGTCTGCCCGCACACATCCACATGGGCCTGCCCCTGGGTCTGGGCAAGCCCACGGCGTTCGTCAATGCGTTGTACCGACGGATTCGCCAGACACCGGGGCGGCAACTGACGATCTACACCGCGCTGACGCTCGGCAGGCCCGCCCTGGGCGACGGCCTGCAGCGGCGTTTTCTGGAACCGTTCGTCGAGCGGGTCTTCGCCGATTGCGAGGAGCTCGACTACCTGGCCGACCTGCGTAGCGACAGCCTGCCCGGCAACATTCGCGTCGAACAGTTCTTCATGCAGCCTGGCAGCCTGCTGGGCAGTCACACGGCGCAGCAATCCTACGTCAGCAGCAACTACAGCCATGCGGCGCGCGACATCAATGCCAAGGGCCTGAACCTGGTCGCGCAACTGGTGGCCACTACGCCCGAGCGGCCTGGTCACGTGAGCCTGGCCTGCAACCCGGACATCACGCTCGACCTGCTGCCGATGCTCGACAAGCGCCGCGCCAGAGGCGAGACCGTGCTGGTGCTCGGGCAGCCCCATGACGAGCTGCCGTACATGCCTGGCACGGCCGAACTGCCTGAAACGACCTTCGACCTGCTCATCGATCAGCCCGAGACGCGTCGCCTGTTCTCGACGCCGAACATGCCGGTGTCGACGCAGGATCATTTCATCGGGTTGTACAGCAGCCTGCTGGTGCGCGACGGCGGCACCCTGCAGATCGGCATCGGCGCCATGGGCGATGCGGTGACGGCCGCCTTGCTGGCACGGCAGGGGGACAACGACGGCTACCGCGCCCTGGCCGAAGAGCTGCAGCTCACACCCTGGCAGACGTTGATCGAACGGGAAGGGGGGCTGGCGCCCTTCGCCGAAGGGTTGTATGGCTGCAGCGAAATGTTCGTCAACGGCCTGCTCGCCCTGGCTGAAGCCGGCGTGGTGCGACGGCCGGCGGACGAGCACGGCGTGCTGGTGCACGGCGGGTTCTTCCTGGGGCCAGGCAGTTTCTACCAGCGGCTGCGGGAAATGCCCCTGGCGCAGCGCGCCCGTTTCGCCATGACCGCGATCAGCTTCATCAACGAGCTGTATGGCGATGAAGCGCTCAAGCGGCGCCAGCGCCGTGATGCACGGTTCATCAACACGGTGTTCGGCATGACCTTGATGGGCGCGGCGGTGGCCGACCAATTGGAAGATGGTCGTGTGCTGAGCGGCGTGGGCGGGCAGTACAACTTCGTCGCCCAGGCCCATGCGCTGGAGGATGCGCGTTCGCTGCTGCTGGTGCGCAGCTGGCGCGAGTCCGCGGGCGAAGTCACCTCGAACCTGACCTGGACGTACGGGCACTGCACGATTCCTCGGCATCTGCGTGACCTCGTGGTGACCGAGTACGGCATCGCCGACCTACGGGGGCAGACCGACAGCGAGGTGATCGCCCGGCTGCTGGCGATCAGCGACTCACGGTTCCAGCCAGAGCTGATGGCCAAGGCCAAGGCGGCGGGCAAGCTGCCGGCGGATTTCCAGCTCGATCCGCGGTTCACCGACAACACGCCCGAACGGCTCGAGGCGATTCGCCAGCGGCATGGGCGGTTGTTTCCGGAGTATCCGCTGGGCTGCGATTTCAGCGACGAAGAGCGGGCGCTGCTGCGTGCCCTGGATTGGCTCAAGCGCAAGTTCAGGCTGAGTGAAATGCTGGACCTGGGCAAGGCGGCCCTGGATGCGCCGGCGCCCGAGGCCTTCCCCGCGCACCTCGAACGCATGGGACTCGAGCAGCCGCAGGGGTTCAAGGACGAGCTGTATCAGCGGTTGCTGTTGGCGGGGTTGCAGGCGACGCAGGGGTAGGGGGAGTGTTTGAGTCGGGCTGTGAGCGGTGTGCATTATGCCGATGAGGAGGCGCTTCTTGACGGGCCCTGCGGGCCCGATCGCGGCACAGGGGCCGCTTTCACAGGGACCGCGATGACCTGCATCGCCGCGGTGTCACTACGGGTGTAGGAGCGGCCCCCGTGCCGCGATCGGGCCCAACGGGCCCGCAAGAAAGCCCAGCGAATAGAGTGCCCTGCACCGTTCCAAAAGCACCGCCAGCGGCCTGCGAAGCCCGCCTCACTCCACGAAACTGACGACCCCACCGGCCAGCGACTTGACCCGTGCCAGCGATTCGACCCGGTAGCCCTGGCTGTCCAGCTCGGCACGCCCGCCCTGGAATGACTTCTCGATCACGATACCCAACCCGGCGACGGTGGCGCCAGCCTGCTTGATGATCGAGATCAGCGCCTGCGACGCCTTGCCGTTGGCCAGGAAGTCGTCGATCACCAGAACGCGATCGTGGCTGCTGAGGTGGCGCGGCGAAATGGCCACGGTGTTCTCGGTCTGCTTGGTGAACGAATACACCGACGCGGTCAGCAGGTTTTCGGTCAGGGTCAGCGACTGGTGCTTGCGCGCGAAGATCACCGGCACGCCCAGCTTCAGGCCGGTCATGATCGCCGGTGCGATACCGGACGCTTCGATGGTGACGATCTTGGTCACGCCCGCCTCGGCGAAGCGCTGGGCGAACTCGTCACCGATCAACTGCATCAGGGCAGGATCGATCTGATGGTTGAGAAAGGCATCGACTTTGAGAACCTGGTCGGAAAGCACGATGCCTTCTTCGCGAATCTTCTGGTGCAGTGCTTCCACGGCGGTAGTTCCTCGATGTAACGGACAGAGCCACGGCAACGGCCGTGGCATGAGATGGGTGGTCTAGCGTTTGAGCATGGCGCGAATGTCGGCCAATGCGTTGTTGCCACGCGCGGCCTTGACCTCCACCGGCGCATCGTCGAGGCCCTCCCAGGCCAGGTCGTCGGGCGGCAGTTCGTCGAGGAAGCGGCTCGGGGTGCAATCGATGATCTCGCCGTACTGCTTGCGCTTGGCGGCAAAGGTGAAGGCCAGGGTCTGGCGAGCGCGGGTGATGCCCACGTAGGCCAGCCGGCGCTCCTCCTCGATGGTGTCGGCCTCGATGCTGGAGCGGTGCGGCAGGATCTCTTCCTCCATGCCCATGATGAACACGTAGGGGAACTCCAGCCCCTTGGAGGCGTGCAGGGTCATCATCTGCACGCCCTCGGCGTTCTCTTCTTCCTCCTGCTGACGCTCGAGCATGTCGCGCAGCACCAGCTTGCCGATGGCGTCCTCGATGGTCATCTCACCCTCTTCGTCCTTCTCGAGGGTGTTCTTCAGCGCATCGATGAGGAACCAGACGTTGCTGATGCGAAACTCCGCCGCCTTGTCGCTGGCGGTGTTCTGGCGGATCCAGTTCTCGTAGTCGATGTCGCGCACCATCTCGCGCAGGGCGGCGATCGGGTCGTCCGAGGCCACCCGCTGGCGCACGCCGTCGAGCCAGTGCTTGAAGCGCTGCAGGCGCTCGGTGTACCGCGCGTCCAAGTGCTCGCCCAGGCCCAACTCCTCGCTGGCCGCGTACATCGACACGTCGCGCTGGGTGGCGTAGTTGCCGAGCTTCTCCAGCGTGGTCGAGCCGATTTCCCGACGCGGCACGTTGATCACCCGCAGGTAGGCGTTGTCGTCGTCTGGGTTCACCAGCAGCCGCAGGTAGGCCATGAGGTCCTTGACCTCCTGACGGCCGAAGAAGCTGTTGCCGCCGGACAGGCGATACGGCACCTGGTGGTGCTGCAACTTCAGCTCGATCAGCTTGGCCTGGTAGTTGCCGCGGTAGAGGATGGCGAAGTCGCGGTACGGCCGGTTGGTGCGCAGGTGCAACGTGAGGATTTCCATGGCCACGCGTTCGGCCTCGGCATCCTCGTTGCGGCAGCGGATCACGCGGATCTCGTCGCCGTGGCCCATTTCGCTCCACAGCTGCTTCTCGAACGCGTGGGGGTTGTTGGCGATCAGCACGTTGGCGCAGCGCAGGATGCGGCTGGTCGAGCGGTAGTTCTGCTCGAGCATGACCACTTTCAGGGACGGGTAGTCGTCCTTGAGCAGCATCAGGTTCTCGGGCCGGGCGCCACGCCAGGCGTAGATCGACTGGTCGTCGTCGCCGACCACGGTGAATTGGTTGCGCGTGCCGATCAGCATCTTCACCAGCAGGTACTGGCTGGCGTTGGTGTCCTGGTATTCGTCCACCAGCAGGTAGCGCACCCGGTTCTGCCACTTCTCGAGCACGTCGGGATGCGTCTCGAAGAGCTTGACCGGCAGCAGGATCAGGTCGTCGAAGTCCACCGCGTTGTAGGCCTTGAGGGTGCGCTGGTAGTGCGTGTAGACGATGGCGGCGGTCTGCTCGCGCGGGTTGCGGGCGTTCGCCAGGGCTTCGGGCGGCAGGATCAGGTCGTTCTTCCAGGCCCCGATCATGTTCTTGACTTCGTCGATGCCGTCGTCGCCCGAGTACTCCTTCTGCATGATGTCGCTGAGCAGCGCCTTGATGTCGGTCTCGTCGAAGATCGAGAAACCCGGCTTGTAGCCCAGCCGCGCATGCTCCTTGCGGATGATGTTCAGGCCTAGGTTGTGGAAGGTGCAGACCGTCAGGCCACGCCCTTCGCCTGGGCGCAGCAAGGTCCCGACCCGCTCCTTCATCTCGCGCGCGGCCTTGTTGGTGAAGGTCATGGCGACGATGTACTGGGCGCGGATCCCGCAGTGCTGCACCAGGTGGGCGATCTTGCGGGTGATCACGCTGGTCTTGCCGGAGCCGGCACCGGCGAGCACCAAAAGAGGGCCGCCGACGTAGTTCACGGCTTCTTGCTGCCGGGGATTGAGTCGGGACATCGCGATAAACCGGGGGGAGCAGAAAATAGCCGCGCATTCTAACAGGCATGCGGCGGATGGTGGATAACCGTCTGCCCAGTCAGGAAACGAACTCGGCAGTGTGGCTACGGCGTGGTCATCGAACGGTAAAGAAATTTTCAAGCGACCCGGCAGGTCGATAGTCAGGGGCCGTGGACAGCGAGGGGTTTACCAGGCCAGGCGCAATCGCGCAGGATGCACGACATAATAGGTCGCGTGCCTATAGCAAAATGGCATGATTGAAGTGAAAAGCATTACCAAACATACGTTAGGATGTCGGTCATTCGCTGCGTCATGTCATCGTGATACCTGCGCGGCGTAAGGAGCATGCTTGTCCACGCTTGTCGTACCCTTGCGTCTGTTGCTGCTGGCCAGTGAACCGTACTGGGCCGCTGCCTTGCGCGAGCACTTGCCACTGGCGTCCCACCAGGCCGTCCTGCTGACCGCGCCCTGCTGGGACGCCGTGGACAGCCTGTTCGCCGATGACCGCCTGACCATCGTGCTGACCACGCCCGAGCTGCAGCCCGGTGTCGAGCGTTGCGGCTTGCCCATGGTGCTGCTGCTGGAACAGGACCCCCAGGAGCTGCCACCCGGCGTCAGTGACTGGCTGGTGCGGGGCCAACTGACCCCCGATACCCTGCGCCGTTGCCTGCGCCACGTGCGCGAACGGCGCCTGCTGGAAACGACCTTGCAGCGCCTGACCGAACTCGACCCGTTGACCGGGGTGGCCAACCGCCAAGGATTCCAGGCCCTGCTGGCCCGGCGGCTGGCCGAGTACGACGGCCGTGGCGTCGCCCTGGCCCACCTGGACCTGGACAACTTTCGGCACGTGAACGATGCGCTCGGCCACCAGGTCGGCGACCGCCTGATCCTGCAGGTGGTCGAGCGGCTCAAGCGCCACCTGGGCCCTGACGATCAGATCGCCCGGCTGGGCAGTGACGAGTTTGCCTTGCTGATCGACACACGGCAGGACGGCTCACGGGCAGAACAGGCGGCCCGTCACCTCGTCGAGGCGCTGGGCGAAGCGTTCTGGGTCGATGGCGAAAGCCTGCTGCTGGGGTGTAGCCTGGGCGTCGCCCATGCCCGCGCCAACAACGGCCCAGACCCCCTGATGTGGCACGCGCACATCGCCATGCAGCAGGCCAAGGGGACCCAGGGCTGCACGTTTCACGTGTTCGACGAACGCATCAATCGCCACGCGCGCAGCCTGGCCGACCTCGAGAGCGAACTGCGCCGGGCCCTGCGGCGCGACGAACTGGAGCTGCACTACCAGCCACGGCTGGACCTGGCCAGCGGGCGCGTCGTCGGGCTCGAGGCGCTGGTGCGCTGGCGGCATGGCGAGCGAGGCCTGTTGCCGCCGGGCGAGTTCATCCCCCTGGCCGAGCAGAGCGGCCTGATCGTGCCGTTGGGCTACTGGGTCATCGCCCGTGCCCTGCGCGACACCCAGGTGCTGCGGGCACGGGGCCTGGCGCCTCTGCACATCGCCATCAACTTGAGCTTTCGGCAGTTTCACGACAGCCAGCTCCTGGCGACCCTGAGCCGGCAGATCGCCGAATACGGCATCGATGCCAGCTGGCTGGAGTTCGAGCTGACCGAGACGGCCGTGATGCAGCGCAACGATCGTGTCCAGCAGACGCTGGATGCGCTGGGCCGTCTGGGCGTGCGGTTCTCGCTGGACGACTTCGGCACCGGGTTTTCTTCGTTCGTGCACCTGAACAGCCTGCCGATCACCCTGCTCAAGGTCGACCGCAGCTTCGTCGCCGGCATGGAGCAGCGCATGGGAAGCCGCAAGCTGGTGCAGGCGATGATCAACCTGGCGCACAACCTCAACCTGCACGTGGTCGCTGAAGGCGTCGAGAACGAGCGCCAGCTGGCCTTGCTGCGTGACTATGGCTGCGATCAGGTGCAGGGCTTCCTGGTCAGCCGGGCTTTGCCCATCGACGAGCTCAGCGCCTGGTTGACGGAGACGAACGCGCGACAAGGACGCTTCGACTACCGCCATTGAGGCGGCCCGGTCGGGCGCCCCTGCTCGACTCAGGCCAGGGTCGTCTCCCGGTGGGCCTGCGCAGCCCGGCGCAGCAGGCGCCCGGTCCGCCATTCGAACGCCACCACCAGGCAGATCGACGCGCAGGCCAGGCCCAGCGCCAACCCCCACCAGATGCCCAGCGCGCCGCCTTCGAAGGTGAAGGCGAACAGCCAGGCGCTGGGGGCGCCGACCAGCCAGTAGCACCCCAGGCCGATCAGGAAGGTGATCTTGGCGTCCTTCAGGCCGCGGATCGAGCCCATGGCGATGCTTTGCACGCCGTCGAACAGCTCGAACCAGGCCGCGACCATCAGCAGCCCGACCGCCAGTTCGAAGATGGCGGCGAAGGCCGGGTCCTGCCGGTCGATGAACAGCCCTACCAAGGTGTCGGGCTGCAGCCAGAACAGCGCTGCGAAGGCGAACATCAGCGAGGCGCCGAAGGCGATGCCGACGCGCCCGGCGCTGCGGGCGGCGAGCAATCGGTCGGCGCCGTAGTACAGGCCCACGCGCATGGTCACCGCATAGGAAAGGCCGGTCGGCACCATGAAGGCCGTGGACACGATCTGCAGGGCGATCTGGTGCGCCGCCAGCTCGGTGCTGCCCAGCAGGCCCATGCACAGGGCGGCGAAGGCGAACAGGCCGATCTCGACCATGTAGGTGCCGCCGATCGGCAGGCCCAGGCGCAATAGCTCGCGCAGGGCGGTCCAGGACGGGCGCAGCAGGCCCTGGCGCAGTGGGTAGGCGTCGTAGGCGCGGTGCCAACGGATGTACAGCGCCAGGGCCACGGCCATGCCCAGCGACACCACGGCCGTCACCAGGCCGATGCCCATCAGGCCCAGCTTCGGCAGGCCGAACATCCCTTCGATGAGCGCGTGGTTGAACACATAGTTGACCACCGTGCCGACCAGGCTGATCACCATGACCGGCGTGGAGTGCCCCAGGGCGCTGGTGAAGCCGCGCAGCGCCATGAAACTCAGGTAGCCCGGCAGCGCCAGCGGCAGCAGGGTGAGGAACTCGGCCGCCGATGCGACGTTGTCCGGCTGCTGCCCGAACAGCAGCAGCACCGGCTCGAGGTTCCACAGCGCCAGTCCGGCCAGCAGGGACAGGCCCCAGGCCAGCCACAGGCCGTTCTGCGCCAGGCGCGTGGCACCCTGGACGTCACCGCCGCCCTGACGGATCGCCACCAGCGTGCCGACGGCGGCGATCACCCCCAGGCAGAAGATCGACACGAACGAGTAGGTCGCCGCGCCCAGCCCACCCCCGGCCAGGGCCTGGGGGCTGATGCGCGCCATCATCAGGGTGTCGGTGAGCACCATGAGCATGTGCGCCAGCTGCGACGCCACCAGCGGGCCCGCCAGCCGCAGCAGGGCCTTGAGTTCGGTAGTGGGGGCGACGTGCATGGGGGAGTCCTCGGAAACGCATGACAGGGCAGACCGAGGATTCTGAGGCTTTGGTCAGGATTGCACAAAGGGCGATGGCGCAGCAGGCCGTTGCGTCATTGCCCGGCGGATCGCTACAGGGCGTCGAGCCCCAGCGCCGCCGCGCACTGGGCCAGCGATTGCCGCTCGGCCTCGGCGTACAGCGCCAGCTCATCGGCCACCGGCATGCCCAGCGCCGCCTCGAAGGCCTGACGGTTGGCCTGGCCCGCGTAGCTGGCCTGGCCTTCGCCCCCCAGGTTCGACTGGAAGATCCCGGCTGCGCTGACCGGCAGGAAGTCCTCGTACACCAGCGCCTCGTAGCGCACGTGGCCTGCATCGATCAGCGCCTGCAGGTCGCCCGGGCGCTCGGCGCGGTCCCGGGCCGCATGCCCAGCGTCGGTGACCGCATAGCGGAAGAACGCCAGGCCCTGCGCACGCATCTGCGCCAGGTCGTCCGGAAAGTCGGCGAAACAGGCGTCCAGCAGCTGCCTGTAGCGGTCGGCGTTGGCCTCGGTCGGCGCGCCGCCCAGTGCCTGGCGAGTGGCGTCGAGCAGGCGGTCGTAGAGCAGGCGGCCCTTGGGGGTCAAGGCCGCGCCTCGCTGTTCGATTTCGCCGAAGCGCGCGGTATGGCTGCCGCGCTCGGCGTCATCACCGGCGAAGGCGACCGGCTCCTGCAAGGCCTTGAAGCTGGTCTGGCGAAGCAGGATCGGGTGACGTCGGGTCGGTGGGCCCTCGATCACCGCCTTGGGCGAGATCCCATGGGCCGGCATGCCTGCCTGGATCGCATCGATGTCCAGGGTGCGCGGGGTCAGGTGATTGATATGCGGCCCCTTGAACGCCACCACGTCGGCGATCAGTCGATGCTGATCGTGCAACTGCCGGTACTGCTCGGCCGTGACCGTCGCGGCCTGGTGCCAGCGGAAGGTCTGCAACGCCTCCTGGACGAAGACCTCGGCGTCGCGGGCGCTCAGGCCCCCGTCGCGCTCGCACTGCTCGATCAGCGACAGCGCCGTGGGCGTGAAGATGCTGCGCTGGGCCAGGATGCGCTCCGCCAGCGCTCGCAGTTGCGGGTCGTCGATCAGTTCCAGGCGCAGCAGCGAGGTGAACACGCGAAACGGGTTGGCTCGCAGGGCGTGGTCGCCGACCGGGCGAAACGCCGTGGAATGCACCGGCACCCCGGCGCAGCTGAGGTCGTAGTAGCCCACCGGCTGCATGCCCATCACGGCGAACAGACGGGCGAGAGTCGCCAGCTCCGCCGCGGTGCCGACCCGGATCGCGCCGTGACGCTCCTGATCGAGGCGCTCCAGGTCGCCCGTCCAGCGCAAGGCCTCGGCCAGCGCGGGTTGCGTTTCCAGTACCTGTCGGTTGACGTCGCTCACGAGCGTCAGCAGCGTGCCGTACAACGGCACCTCCTGCTTGTACATCAACGACATGGCGGCGGAGAACTGCGCGCGAATGTGGTCCGGGCTGACGAAGGCATGGGCAGACATCGTGGGATTCCTGGCTGAAAAGGGACCGTTACATGAGAGCTGGGAATGCCCCAGCCTCACAAGCGAAAAAAAGTGCGTGCTTCATTCCTTTTCCGATTAAACCCACGGGCGCTACAGCCCACTGACCTGCGCCTCGATCCATTCCACCAGCGCCCGTACCTTGGGCACTTCGGCGGCATGCTCGGGGAAGGCCAGGTAGTGCGCGCCGTGGCTGCGCATGGCATGACCCCAAGGCATCACCAGGCTGCCTGCCTCCAGTTCCGGCAATGCCAGGTAGCGCGGCACCAGGGCGACGCCGCAACCGGACTGCGCTGCGCTCAGGGCCATGTAGAACGTGTCGAAGCGCGGGCCCTGATAACTGTTGGCGCTGTGCAGGCCCTGTTCCAGGAACCAGTCGTGCCAGGCCTGCGGGCGCGAGGCGCTTTGCAGCAGGACCAGGTCGGTCAGCTCGGCCGCCTCGCTCAGCGTGCGGCCGGCCAGCAGGTCCGGCGCGCACACCGGCACCACCTCCTCACGGAACAGTTCCACGCAGGTGGCGCCCGGCCAGGTGCCCTGGCCGAAGAAGAACACCACGTCGGCGGTGGCCTGGAGCAGGGCGAACGGCTCCATTTCGTTGCGGATGTCCAGGTGGATGTTGGGGTACCGCTTGCCGAACCCCTTGAGGTGCGGGATCAGCCAGCGCACGCCGAAGCTGGGTTGGGTGACCACCTTGAGCACCTCGGTCTGCTCGCCGTAGGTCAGCACGTAGCGGCTGGACATGTCCACCTGGGTGAGGATCTTGTCCACCTCGGCCAGGTACAGGCTGCCGGCCGGCGTCAGTTGCAGGCGCCTGCGGATACGCAGGAACAGGTGATGCTGGAGCAGGTCCTCGAGCTGGGCGACCTGCTTGCTGACCGCGCTCTGGGTGAGGTGCAGCTCTTGCGCCGCGCGGGTGAAGCTCAGGTGGCGCGCGGCCGCTTCGAAGCACTGCAGGGCGGTCATGGACGGAACGAGGCGTTTGGACATGGCGATCTCTGAAAAGTCATTACCCAACGGAATGATAAGCGGAATAAAGGTCGTTTGTTGCCCGGATATGATCGGATTAATACTGATCCCCATTCTTTCCCTACCCCCTCATTCGTTTCAGGAGAGGCAAACATGGTTGCTGCATTGCTCGAGCGCCTTGGCGTCGCCGCCCAGACCCACACCCAGGGCGACCACCCTGTCCATACCCCGATCGATGGCAGCCAGATCGCCTTGGTGACCTTGCAGGGCAAGGCACACACCGTGGCCTGCATCGACCAGGCCCAGCAGGCGTTCGAAGCCTGGCGCAGCGTCCCGGCCCCGCGCCGCGGCGAGCTGGTGCGCCTGTTCGGCGACGTGCTGCGTGCGCACAAGGCCGACCTGGGCGAGCTGGTGTCCATCGAAGCAGGCAAGATCACCCAGGAAGGCCTGGGCGAGGTCCAGGAGATGATCGACATCTGCGATTTCGCGGTCGGTCTGTCGCGCCAGCTGTATGGCCTGACCATCGCCTCCGAACGCCCAGGCCATCACATGCGCGAGACCTGGCACCCCCTGGGCGTGGTCGGCGTCATCAGCGCCTTCAACTTCCCGGTGGCCGTCTGGGCGTGGAACACCACCCTGGCCCTGGTGGCCGGCAACGCCGTGGTCTGGAAACCCTCGGAGAAGACCCCGCTGACCGCGCTGGCCTGCCAGGCGCTGTTCGAGAAGGCGCTGGCGGCCTTCGGCGATGCGCCACAGGGGCTCGCCCAGCTGGTGATCGGCGGCCGCGAGGCCGGTGAAGCTCTGGTCGACGACCCGCGCGTGGCCCTGGTCAGCGCCACCGGCAGCACCCGCATGGGCCGTGAAGTCGGGCCGCGTGTCGCGGCGCGTTTCGGCCGCAGCATCCTCGAACTGGGCGGCAACAACGCGATGATCCTGGCGCCCAGCGCCGACCTCGACCTGGCCGTGCGCGGCATCCTGTTCTCGGCCGTCGGTACGGCAGGCCAGCGCTGCACGACCCTGCGCCGGCTGATCGTGCACCGTTCGATCAAGGACGACGTGGTCAGCCGGGTCAAGGCTGCCTATGCCAAGGTCCGCATCGGTGATCCGCGCCAGGACAACCTGGTCGGCCCGCTGATCGACAAGCTGTCGTTCGATGCCATGCAAGGCGCCCTGGCCAAGGCCCGTGACGAAGGCGGCCAGGTCTTCGGCGGCGAGCGCCAGCTGGCCGGCGACTACCCGAACGCCTACTACGTCTCGCCCGCCATCGTCGAGATGCCGGCCCAGAGCGAGGTGGTGCGACACGAGACCTTCGCCCCGATCCTCTACGTGCTGGCCTACGACGACTTCGACGAGGCCCTGCGCCTGAACAACGAAGTGCCGCAGGGCCTGTCGTCGTGCATCTTCACCACCGACCTGCGCGAAGCCGAGCGCTTCCAGAGCGCTGCCGGCAGCGACTGCGGCATCGCCAACGTCAATATCGGCACCAGTGGCGCCGAGATCGGTGGCGCCTTCGGTGGCGAGAAGGAAACCGGTGGCGGCCGCGAGTCCGGCTCCGATGCCTGGAAAGGCTACATGCGTCGCCAGACCAATACCGTGAACTACTCCCGCGAGCTGCCGCTGGCGCAGGGGATCGTGTTCGACTGACGGTCGTCCACGGGGGCATCGCCCCCTTTCGTCAGCCGTCCAGCGGCCACAGGAACCGTGCAGCGCGTGCGGCCCCTGTGGCCGCTGGCACGTCGGCGACGGGCTGCACCGCAGCCCCAACAAGAATAAAACGTGGGAGCCGGGCCATGTCCGAGTTGCGTCAAGAATGCTTGTGGGAGTTCGTCAGCACACCGGGCATCACCGCCCCGGCCCTGGCCGGGGAGCACACGGCCGATGTCTGCGTGATCGGGGGCGGCATCACCGGCCTGTCAGCCGCCCTCCACCTGCTCGAGCAGGGCAAGTCGGTGATCCTGCTGGAGGCCTGGAAGATCGGTCATGGAGGTTCCGGGCGCAACGTGGGCCTGGTCAACGCCGGCACCTGGATCCGCCCGGACGATGTCGAGGCGACGCTGGGCGCGCATGACGGCGCACGGTTGAACACCGTGCTGGGCGAAGCACCGGCGGCCGTGTTCGCGCTGATCGAGCGGCTCGGCATCGACTGCCAGGCGCGGCACGAGGGCACGCTGCACATGGCGCACAACGCCACCGGCCTGGCCGACCTCCAGGCCCGGCACCAGCAGTGGCGCCGCCGGGGTGCCGACGTCGAGCTGCTGACCGGCGCACAGTGCCAGGCGTACTGCGGCACCGACAAGATCTCCGCCGCCTTGCTCGACCGCCGCGCCGGCACCATCAACCCGATGGCCTACACCCAGGGCCTGGCCCGCGCGGTGACGCGCCTGGGCGGATCACTGTTCCAGCAGTCCGCGGTCGAGGCCCTGACCCGCGAAGGCGCGGCCTGGCGAGTCACGACCGCACGCGGTTCGGTGCGGGCCGACAAGGTGGTGGTGTCCACCGGTGCCTACACCGAGCACGACTGGAGCCAGCTGCAGCAGCAGTTCTTCCGTGGCTACTACTACCAGGTCGCGTCCAAGCCGCTGGAGGGCGCCGAGGCCGACAAGGTCCTGCCTTACGGCCAGGGGTCCTGGGACACGCGCACCGTGCTCAGCAGCATTCGCCGTGACGACCAGGGCCGCCTGCTGCTCGGCAGCCTGGGCCGGGTCGACAACAAGCCGGCCTGGTTCGTGCGGCGCTGGGCCGACCGCATCCAGCAGCACTACTACCCGCGCCTGGGCAAGGTGGACTGGGAGATGCACTGGACCGGCTGCATCGACTTCACTCCCGACCACCTCATGCGTCTGTTCGAGCCGGCGCCGGGGGTAGTGGCCGTCACCGGCTACAACGGGCGTGGCAACACCACCGGCACCGTCATCGGGCGCGCCTTCGCCCAGTTCCTGCTCGAAGGCTCGGCCGAGACGCTGCCGATCCCGTTCTCGCCGATGAAGGCCGTCAGCCGCTCTCGCTTGCGCACGCACTTCTACGAGACCGGGTTCTCCCTGTATCACGCCGGGCAGTGCCTGCGCGTCGTGCTCTGACGTCGAAGAGGGCGCGCAGGAACCATTGCGCCGGGCATCCACTCCAGATCAGGACAGACTTTTCAGGAGTACCGGCATGAGCACGCTCGTAACCCGCGACGGCGCAGCGATCTACTACAAGGACTGGGGCGAGGGCAGGCCGGTCCTGTTCAGCCACGGCTGGCCGCTGGACGCGGACATGTGGGACGCGCAGATGGAGCACCTGGCCAGCCGCGGCTACCGCGCCATCGCCTTCGACCGCCGCGGCTTCGGCCGCTCGAGCCAGCCGTGGACCGGTTACGACTACGACACCTTCGCCGAAGACCTCGCCCAGCTGATCGACCACCTCGACCTGCAGGACATCACCCTGGTCGGCTTCTCGATGGGCGGCGGCGACGTGACCCGCTACCTGGCGCGCCATGGCAGCGAACGCGTGTCGGGCCTGGTGCTGCTGGGGTCGGTCACCCCCTACCTGCTCAAGACCGACGACAATCCCGAGGGCATCGACGCTTCGGTGTTCGACGGCATGCGCGAAGGCTTGCGCCAGGACCGAGCGCAGTTCATGAGCGATTTCGGCCCGACGTTCTACGGCCTCGACAAGGGCCAGCAGGTGTCCCAGGGCGTGCTGACACAGACCCTGAACATGGCGCTGCTGGCCTCGCTGCGCGGCACCCTGGCCTGTGTCGATGCCTTCTCCGAAACCGACTTCCGCCCGGACCTGGCGCAGATCGACGTGCCGACGCTGGTGATCCACGGCGACGCGGACCAGGTGGTGCCGTTCGAGCATTCCGGGCAGCGTGCGGCGCAGATGATTCCGAACGCGCAGTTGAAGGTGTATCCAGGGGCACCGCATGGGTTCGTGGTGACCCATGGGCCACAGTTGAGTGAAGATCTGCTGGCGTTCCTGAGCGCCTGAGGGCAGGGCACCGCCCACGCTTTGGCAAGCCCGGCCGCCACGGGCTTTGTGGGAGCGGGCTTGCCCGCGATGGCGCCTGGTCCGTCACCGCGTGCATTGCAGGCAAGCCCGCCACACAAAAGGCTCCCACAAGGCTTTTCGTAGCTTTCTCTACCTCAAGGGTGGGCACTGCCTCGTGACCCATTTCCAGCCGGTCTCTCACGAGATCCAGATCTGCATGCCACCAAGAAACGTTGCAGGCAGCACTCCAAGTTTTCCAATCAAGCGCGCCTGAGCTACACGGTGTGCCGATACGAGGTCAAGGCCATCGAGTTAACGTCGCTTTTGGAAAACAAAAACGCTTTCCATATCAGGGCATTAGGCGCCCTCGTCCCATAGCCTGTCCCTTGCCTTCCGACACGCCAGACCAACGGTAGATTGACGAACGTCTGCGATTTTGCTGTATTGAAACCGGTTTCACTCTGCGTCACCGACAATAATCACAAGAGACCTGCAATGACCGATGCACCTGCCTTTTCCCGCGAGCGGGTCACCATCAGCGAAGTCGCGCGCGTGGCCGGGGTTTCCAAGGCCACCGTCTCCCGCTACATCGGGGGTGACCGCCAACTGCTGGCCAGCGCCACCGCCGAGCGCCTGGAAGCGGTCATCGAGCGCCTGGGCTATCGCCCGAACCAGATGGCCCGCGGGCTCAAGCGCGGTCAGACGCGACTGATCGGCATGCTGGTCGCCGACATCCTCAACCCGTATTCCGTGGCGGTGATGCAAGGCGTGGAAACCGCCTGCCGTCGGCATGGCTACAGCCTGGTGCTGTGCAACACCCAGCGCGACGGCGAGCAGGAGGCCCATCACCTGAAGGCCCTGCAGTCCTACAACGTCGAAGGGCTGATCGTGAACACCCTGGGCCACCATCCGCGCGAGCTGCTCACGTTGCAGCGCGACATGCCCATGGTGCTGGTGGACCGGCAGTTGCCGGACCTCAAGGCGGACATGGTCGGCCTGGACAACACCGACGCCATCGAGCAGGCCCTCGACCACCTGCAGGCACGCGGCTACCGCGACATCCTGGCCGTGACGGAGCCGCTGGACGGCACCAGCTCGCGGTTGGAGCGGGTGCAGGCGTTCACCGCCTCGATCGACAGGCGCGTCGGCATGCGTCGTCAGCTGCTGGAAGTCGATGCACGGCTGCACGAGCAGGTCGGCCGTTTCGTCGCCAGCCGGGGGCACGGGCCGCAGGCGATCTTCGCCTTCAACGGCGTGGCGGCCCTGGCCGTCAGCCAGGCCTTGCAGAGCCTGGGTCGTCACCTGTTCGATGACGTCGGGCTGATCGCCATCGACGAACTGAACTGGTACCCACTGGTCGGCCGTGGCATCACCGCCCTGGCCCAGCCCACCGAGCGTATCGGCGCCGCTGCCTTCGAGTGCCTGCTCGAGCGGCTGCGCGGTAGCGACAGTGCACCGCGGCGCATCGATTTCAAGGCCGACCTGATCATCCGAGGTTCCACCCGACTCAACGACTAGTCGCGCGCTGAATGTCAGCGATGCGATGTGTTCCACTCAAAAATGAAACCGGTTTCACAAGGACAAGAACAATGCATCCGAACCCCGTTTCCATCAGCCTCTCCAGCTACGGTGCCAGCCTGGTCCGGCAGCACGGACAGGACAGCTTCCTGCCCATGCTGGCCGCTGCCGGCGTCGACCGCGTCGAACTGCGCGAAGAACTGTTCGTCCAGCCGCCGGACGCTGCCGCGCTGACGGCCGCCCTCGAGAGCGCCCGGCTGGAGTGCGTGTATTCCTCGCCCCTCGAACTCTGGACGCCGACCGGAACGCTCGACGAGCGCCTGTCCGAGACGCTCGCCGCGGCGCGCGCCCTGGGTGCGGTCGCCTTGAAAGTGTCGCTCGGGTATTACCAGTCACATTGCGATGTCGCTGCGCTGAAGACCGTGCTGAAGCCGGGCGACCCGCAGCTGCTGGTGGAAAACGACCAGACCCAGCAGGGCGGTCGGGTCGAGCCGCTGTTGCACTTCTTCCAGCGCGTCCAGGCGCTGTCGGTACCGGTGGGCATGACCTTCGACATCGGCAACTGGCAATGGCGGGGCGAGTCGGCCCTGCAGGCCGCCCGTCTGCTGGGCCGCTGGGTGCGCTACGTGCACTGCAAGGCGGTGGAGCGTGCAGCGTCCGGCCGTCTGGCTGCCGTGCCGCCCCAGGCGTTCGACCTGAAGGCATGGGAGACACTGTTCGGCGCCTTCGCCCCCGGTGTGCCCCGCGCCGTGGAGTACCCGTTGGTCGGCGAGGACTTGCTGACCGTGACCCGTGACCAGGTTCGCCGCCTGCGTGCCCTGGGCGCGGCACTGGAGGTGGGCCATGCCTGAACATGACGTGCTGTGTTTCGGCGAGACCATGGCGATGTTCGTCGCCGAGCAGACCGGCGACCTGGCCGATGTCGAGGCCTTCGGCAAACGTATCGCCGGTGCGGACAGCAACGTGGCCATCGGCCTGGCGCGCCTTGGATTCCGCGTGCGCTGGCTGAGCCGGGTGGGCGACGACTCCCTGGGCCGCTTCGTGCTGGCGAGCCTGCGCCAGGAGGGCCTGGACTGCAGCCAGGTCGAGGTCGACCGCGACCATGCCACCGGTTTCCAGCTCAAGAGCCGTTGCGACGACGGCAGCGACCCGGTGGTGGAGTACTTCCGCGCCAACTCCGCTGCCAGCAAGCTGTCGACGGCGCAGTGCACCCCGACCTTGCTCGACGCTCGCCACGTGCACGCCACAGGCATCCCGCTCGCGCTGTCGGCGAGCTGCCGTGCGCTGTCCCACGCGCTGGTGGAGCACATGCGCGAGGCCGGGCGCAGCATCTCCTTCGACCCCAACCTGCGCCCGTCGCTGTGGCCCGACCGCGAGACCATGGTGCGCGAGGTCAACGCGCTCGCCATCAAGGCCCACTGGGTCATGCCCGGTCTCGAGGAAGGCCGGTTGCTGACCGGTCAGCACCAGGCCGCCGACATCGCCGAGTTCTACCTGGATCAGGGCGTGGAGCAGGTGGTGATCAAGCTGGGCGACGAAGGTGCCTACTACCGCAACCGCCACGCCCAGGGCCTCGTCGCCCCGGTTCCCGTGGCCAAGGTGGTCGATACCGTCGGTGCCGGTGATGCCTTTGCCGTCGGCGTGGTCAGCGCGCTGCTCGAAGGTCTGTCCCTCGATGACGCGGTCGCCCGCGGCAACTGGTGCGGCAGCCGTGCCGTGCAGTCGCGTGGCGACATGGAAGGCCTGCCGACACGCGCCGAGCTGGAGGCACACGTTTTCCGTAGAAGCGCCTGATACCCGGATCGCCGGTACGCCGGCCCTGTTGCGACAACAACAAAAAGCTCAGGAGTACGATTCATGCAGTCCACGACCCTTGCTCCACGCCGTTGGTGGTACATCATCCCCATCGTGTTCATCACCTACAGCCTGGCCTACCTGGACCGGGCCAACTACGGCTTCGCGGCCGCCTCGGGCATGGCCGACGACCTGAAGATCACGCCGGCCCTGTCGTCCCTGCTGGGGGCGCTGTTCTTCCTCGGCTACTTCTTCTTCCAGGTGCCTGGCGCCATCTACGCCGAAAAGCGCAGCGTGAAGAAGCTGATCTTCGTCAGCCTCATCCTCTGGGGCAGCCTGGCCACCCTGACCGGCCTGATCAGCAACGTCTATCTGCTGATCGGCATCCGCTTCCTGCTGGGCGTGGTGGAAGCTGCGGTCATGCCGGCGATGCTGATCTACCTGTGCCACTGGTTCACCCGGGCCGAGCGCTCGCGGGCCAACACGTTCCTGATGCTGGGCAACCCCGTGACCATCCTGTGGATGTCGGTGGTGTCGGGCTACCTCATCAAGCACTACGACTGGCGCTGGATGTTCATCATCGAAGGCCTGCCTGCCGTGTTGTGGGCCTTCATCTGGTGGCGCCTGGTGGACGATCGGCCGGCCCAGGTCGGCTGGTTGAGCGACGCGGAGAAGACTCGCCTCGAGCAGGCACTGGCCGCCGAACAACAGGGCATCAAGCCGGTGAAGAACTACCGTGAGGCCTTCCGCTCACCGCAGGTCATCGTGCTATCGATGCAGTACTTCTGCTGGAGCATCGGGGTGTACGGGTTCGTCCTGTGGCTGCCGTCGATTCTCAAGCAGGCCGCCAACGTCGACATCGTGACGGCCGGCTGGCTCGCCTCGGTGCCCTACCTGGCGGCGGTGATCGCCATGGTCAGCGTGTCCTGGGCCTCGGACCGCCTGCAAAAGCGCAAGCGCTTCGTCTGGCCGCCGCTGCTGATCGCGGCCGTGGCCTTCTATGGGTCCTACGCGCTGGGCACCGAGCACTTCTGGCTGTCGTATGCGCTGCTGGTCATCGCCGGCGCCTGCATGTATGCCCCGTATGGCCCGTTCTTCGCCATCGTGCCCGAGATCCTGCCCAGCAACGTCGCCGGCGGGGCCATGGCGCTGATCAACAGCATGGGCGCCCTGGGCTCGTTCGGCGGCTCGTGGCTGGTGGGCTACCTCAACGGCGTCACCGGTGGGCCCGGCGCCTCGTACCTGTTCATGGCGGGCGCCCTGCTGACGGCCGTGGCGCTGACCGCCGTTCTGAAAACCTCGCCCACGTCCGGTCGCACCCAGCGCCGCGGACCGCGTCTGGCCATGGGCCAATAGGAAGCTGTGATGAAGAAGCGAATCGTCCTGTACAAGCGTTTGTCCGATGCCTTGCTCGCGCGTCTGGAGGCGCAGGTCGACGTGACCTGGGTCGACGTGACGGCGCCCGATGGCCTAGCGCGCCTGCGCGATGCCTTGCCCGGCGCGCACGGCCTGCTCGGTGCCAGCCTGCGCCTGGACGGTGCGCTGCTCGATGCGGCGCCGGACCTGGAGGTGGTGTCCAGCGTCTCGGTAGGCATCGACAACTATGACGTGCCCGACCTGACCCGCCGTGGCGTGAAGCTCACCAACACCCCGGACGTGCTGACCGAGACCACCGCCGACACCGGGTTCGCCCTGATCCTGGCCACGGCGCGGCGGGTGGTGGAGTTGGCCGGATGGGTGCGCGACGGGCAGTGGAGCAAGAGCCTGGGACCGACCCACTTCGGCACCGATGTGCACGGCAAGACCCTGGGCATCGTCGGCATGGGCCGTATCGGCGAGGCCCTGGCACGACGCGGCGCGGCCGGGTTCGGCATGCGCGTGATCTACCACAGCTCACGGCCCAAGCCGGACGTCGATACCCGGTACGGCGCGCAGTACCGCGCGCTGGACGACCTGCTGGCCGAGGCCGACTACGTGTGCCTGACGCTCCCGCTGAACGCCAGCACCGAGGGCTTGATCGGGGCGCGGGAGCTGGCCTTGATGAAGCCTGAAGCGATCCTGGTGAACATCGCCCGTGGTCGTGTCGTGGACGAGGCGGCCCTGGTCGAAGCGCTCAAGGCACGGCGCATTCGCGGGGCGGGGCTGGATGTGTTCGTGCAGGAGCCGCTGCCGGCCGATTCGCCCTTGCTCAGTCTGGACAATGTCGTTGCAACGCCCCATATCGGTTCGGCGACCCACGAGACTCGGGAAGCCATGGCCCGCTGCGCGGTGGACAACCTGCTGGATGCGCTGGCGGGGAGGGTGCCGGGGAATTGGGTCAATGCGTGGTGAGGTGAAGAGGGCGATTCTGCGATCTGGAAAAGGCCAGCTATGACCTGTTGAAGGCTATTGCGGCGTTCAATGGGTCATCTGTGGGCTGTAGCGCCTGATCTTCGGTTGCACTGCCTGGACTGGATTTTTGGCATGGGGTTGTCGATTTCCCCTTGCACTCAGCTCCCCGGCCGATACTGCAACGCCTCCGCCAGATGAGCACGCCCGATCGCCTCCACTCGCTCCAGATCGGCCAGCGTCCGCGCCACCTTGAGCAACCGATGGGCCGCCCGCAGCGACAACGTCAGTCGCTCGCAGGCGCCTTCGAGCCAACGCTGATCGGCCTCCGTCAACGCGCAATGCTGCCGCAGCTTGTCCAGTGTGAGAAACGCATTGGCACAGCCCTGGCGCCGTTGCTGCACCTCGCGCGCTTCGGCGACGCGCTGGGCCACGCTGGCGCTGGTTTCACCGCTGGGGCTTGCGTCGAGCACAGTAGCCTCGCGGGCCACGGTCAGGTGCAGGTCGATGCGGTCGAGCAGGGGGCCGGAGAGCTTGTTGCGGTAGCGCTGGATCTGGTCCGGGCTGCACCGGCAGCGGCCGGTCGGATCGCCGAAGTAGCCGCAGGGGCAGGGGTTCATGGCAGCGACCAGCTGGAAACGCGCCGGGAAGCGGACCTTGTCCTTGGCCCGGGCGATCACGATTTCGCCCGACTCCAATGGCTCGCGCAGCACCTCCAGCACGCGGCGTTCGAACTCGGGCAATTCGTCCAGGAACAGCACGCCATGGTGGGCCAGGGTGATCTCGCCGGGCCGTGGTCGGCTGCCGCCGCCCACCAGCGCCGGCCCGGATGCGGAATGGTGCGGATGCCGAAAGGGCCGTTGCGGCCAGTGGTTCAAGGGCGTGCGGCCACTGACCGACTGGATGGCTGCCACCTCGAGCGCCTCGTGTTCGTCCAAGGGGGGCAGCAACCCAGGTAACCGGCTGGCCAGCAGTGTCTTGCCGGTGCCAGGTGGACCGGCGAATAAAAGATTATGGGCGCCAGCCGCCGCGATCAACAACGCTCGCTTGGCCGCCAGTTGGCCCTGAACCTCGCTGAGGTCGGGGTAGGGCCGGCTTTCCAGCAGCAGCCCGTTGGCCGCGTAGGGCGGCAGCGGCAGTTGCCCGTTCAGGTGCGCGACCAGCTCTTGCAGGTGCCCCACTGCATACACCACCAGGCCACTGGCCAGGCTGGCTTCCTCGGCGTTCTCGCGAGGCACGACCAGCGCCCGTCCGGCCTCACGCGCGGCCAGTGCAGCGGGCAGCACGCCTTGGACCGGACGCAGCGCACCGGACAGCGCCAGCTCGCCCAGACACTCGAAGTCGTTCAGGGTCGCCACCGGTACCTGGCCATTGGCGGCCAGGATGCCCAGGGCGATGGCCAGGTCGTAGCGTCCGCCGTCCTTGGGCAGGTCGGCAGGCGCCAGGCTCTGGGTGATGCGCCGGGCGGGGTAGTCCAACCCGGAGTTGACGATGGCGCTGCGCACCCGGTCCTTGCTCTCCTTGACCGTCGCTTCGGGCAGGCCGACCAGGGTAAGCGCGGGCAGGCCATTGGCGAGGTGGGTTTCGACGCTGACGTGGGGCGCGGTCACGCCGACCTGGGCGCGACTGTGGACAAGGGCGAGGGACATGGACACTCCGTGTTCGCTGGGGCTGAGGCCGCGTCCTGCGGCTGGAGGAAGGATAGCGAGGGTGACGGAGGGGTGGTGGAGGAGAGTGCGACTGGATTTTGCTGGTGATGAGTGGGCTTGGCAGCGAAAGAGCGAGGCCGACAGGCCAGCGCCATCTTTTGTGGGAGCGGGCTTGCCCGCGATGCAGGCGGTGACGGACCGGACGCTATCGCGGGCAAGCCCGCTCCCACACGGTCCGTGTCAGCCAGTTTTACTGTGGCGTGGTCATGAGTGGGCAACTCTGGAAATCGATCAGCAATAAAGCCTCTGAGCCCTGACAGCCATCGCCATGGCCTGTCTCACTACAGTGTGCCCTTGAGTGCAGGCATACTGGACGTCGCCCGCCGCGCCCTACCTCACGTGTACTGTATGAAGAAATACCCCGCCTCATCGCCTGCCTGCCCACGCCGGGCGCGCTTGTCGATGAAGAGATAGCCAATGCCGTCCTCGAAGATTCCTTCGTAATTCGGATCGACCTCAATCAGATCCGGCTCGAGCAGCTGCAGGTGAAAATGATAGCGGTTGCCCTCGTGGACGGGATCCTGCAGCCAGTACGGGCCGCCCGACGACTTGCTCAGGGCGGCAGCGCCTTCTTCGCTGCCAAGCTCTTCGTCCCACTCGTCCTCGGTCATTTCTTCGAAATTGATGAACGCCTGGCCCAGCAACAAAGGCGCATCGCTGGGGACGAGCGGCTCGGCGGCGAGTTCGTGCAGGATGACGCGGGCGAAACCGTTGCTGATCTGCGCTTGCAGGTCTTCCTGCTGGGTGATTGTGTAACGGCTTTGCAGCGCCGCGTTGTAGCGACCATCCGGGAAGCGCTGTGCAGCGATGAAGACCGTCAGGGCCATACCTTCGGGCACGCATCGATCCCCTGGGTAGAACGTCGAGGTCGTGGTGATGAGCGGCGTCAGCAGTGCACCGGTCTTGGGGTTCGTGGGCCAGAGCGTGATGTCCTTGAGGTAGGCCCCGCCCCCTACGTGACCGACGCCCTTGTCGTTCTGGGTCAACACGATCTTGTCCATGCGGTTGCAGCTCCTGATGTGGGGTTCGACGCGTCCCTTGGACGCGAGCAGGCAAGCGTTGCTCACCTTTCGAGGCCCGCTCGACGTGAGCGGTCGGCCTGTGGTCGAGTATCGGCTGGTATGCTGTGCACATCAACGACGACGGCGAATTCATCGGATGAAACCCGCAAAGCGCTCCGCGGAAAAGTACTTCAAGGCCAGTAATGCGACCTTCATCGTGCTGGGATGTGTCATCAGCCTGTGCGTGCTGGGGTACGGCTACGAGTGGGTCAGGGCCCTGCTCAGTGGGGTGCACGAGGTCTACATCCGTGGCAGGCCGCCGAAGACCTTCAGCCTCGACGCCTCGGCCACCGCCTACTGGCTGTCCATGCTCTTCGAGGCGCTGAGGATCGCCCTGCTGATGGGGACGGCCTGGCTCTCGTTCTTCGCGGCGCGATTGTTTCGACAATGAGCGCGCCAGGCGCTACCGAGTCGCGTTTGCCGGCCCGCATGCCTGGAAGGGCAAGGCAGGCCGGCGATTCGAGGCCTGGTCGGCCTCAGCTCAACGCCTCACGGCTGTGCTCGCCATCGACCAGCCGTTGCAGGCCCAGGGGGTTGGCGTTCTGCAACGCCAGGGGCAGCAGCGCGTCTGGGTAGTCCTGGTAGCACACCGGGCGCAGGAAGCGGTCGATGGCCAGGGTGCCGACCGACGTGCCACGGGCATCGGAAGTGGCAGGGTAAGGACCGCCATGCACCATGGCATCGCACACCTCGACCCCGGTCGGGTAGCCGTTGAGCAGCAGACGCCCCGCCTTGCGCTCCAGCACCGGCACCAGGGGCGCGAAGCGCTGCAGGTCCTGAGGCTCGGCGAGCAGGGTCACGGTCAGTTGCCCGTGCAGCGCCTCCAGCGCCTGGCGCAGCTCGGCCTCGTTCGCCACTTCGACGATGACGGTCGTCGGGCCGAAGACTTCTTCCTGTAACAGCGCATCGCCCTGCAGCAACAGGCTGACGTCGGCCTTGAACAGCTGCGCACGGGCTTCGTTGCCCGCCTGTTCGGCGCCAGCCAGGTGCTGCACGCCGGGATGCTGCATCAGGCGCTGCACACCGCTGCTGTAGCTGCGCAAGGTACCGGCGTTGAGCAGGGTCTGGCCGGCCTGGTCCGCCAGGTGCGCGCCCAGCGCGGCGACGAAGCCGTCGAAGGCCTCGCCCGCCAGGCCGATGATCAGCCCTGGGTTGGTGCAGAACTGCCCGGCGCCCAGCACCACCGACGCGGCCAGCTCCTGGGCGATGCGTACGCCGCGGGCTTGCACGGCCTCGGGCAGGACCAGCACCGGGTTGATGCTGCTCATCTCGGCGAACACCGGAATCGGCTGCGGGCGCGCCGCGGCCAGGTCGCAGAGGGCGCGGCCGCCCTTGAGCGAGCCGGTGAAGCCCACGGCCTGGATCGCCGGGTGGCGCACCAGCGCTTCGCCGACGCCTCCGCCGTAGATCATGTTGAATACGCCTGCCGGCATGTCGGTGGCCACGGCGGCGCGCTGGATGGCCTCGGCCACCTGTTCGGCGGTGGCCATGTGGCCGCTGTGCGCCTTGACCACCACCGGGCAGCCGGCCGCCAGCGCAGCGGCGGTGTCACCGCCGGCGGTGGAGAAGGCCAGGGGGAAGTTGCTGGCGCCGAACACCGCCACCGGGCCGACGCCGGTGCGGTACTGACGCAGGTCGGGGCGGGGCAGCGGCTGGCGCTGGGGCTGCGCGCGGTCGATGCGGGCACCCAGGTAATCGCCGCGGCGCAGGACCTTGGCGAACAGGCGCATCTGGTTGCTGGTGCGGCTGCGCTCACCCTGGATGCGGGCAGCGGGCAGGGCGGTTTCACGGCATACGGTGGCGACAAAGGTATCGTCCAGGGCATCGAGCTGATCGGCGATGGCGTCGAGGAACTGGGCGCGCCGCGCCGGGGCCAGGCCGTTGTAGGTCAGGAAGGCGGCTTCGGCCGCTTCGGCTGCCGCGGCGACCTCTTCAGGCGTGGCCTGGACGAAGGTCTGGGGCAGGGCTTTGCCGGTGCGGGCGTCAAGGCTCTGCAAGGTGACGGTGCCGGCGCCGATGCGCTGGCCGCCGATGAACTGGCGTGCGGACATGGTGAACTCCTATTGAGGAAGGGGAGGCTCAGAGGCTTTTCACGAGACCCGGCCGAACCTGCTCGGGCAGGGCGACGATGCCGTTGCGCAGCGGTTGGCCGAAGGCGTCCAGGCTGATCTCGAAGGTATCGCCAGGGCGCGCCTGGATGCTGTCGGCGAACGACAGCGTGGCGGTGCCGAAGTAGTGCACGTGGAGGTCGCCAGGGCGCAGGAACTGTGTGTACTTGAAGTGATGGAACTCGAGGTTCTCGAGGCTGTGGCACATGTTCTGCTGGCCGCTGAGGAACGGCTTGCGCCACAGCTCCTGGCCGTCGCGCAGGATCCGGCTGCTGCCTTCCAGGTGCGGCGGCAGCGCGCCGATGCGCAGCTCCGGGCCGAAACTGCAGGCGCGCAGCTTGGAATGGGCCAGGTACAGGTAGTTGCGGCGCTCCATGACGTGGTCGGAGAACTCGTTGCCCAGGGCATACCCCAGCCGTACCGGCGTGCCGTCGCCGTCGATCAGGTACAGCCCGACCAGCTCTGGCTCCTCGCCGGCATCCTCGGCGAACGCCGGCAGGGGCAGGTCGCCGCCTGGGCGCACGACGATGCCGCCATCGCCCTTGTAGAACCATTCCGGTTGCGCGCCGACTTCGCCCGCAGGCGGCTGGCCGCCCTCCAGGCCCCACTGGAACATGCGCAGGCTGTCGGTCACCGCGCCCTCGGCCTGCTGCTGGTGCATCTTGTCGCGGGTGGCGGCGCTGCCCAGGTGGGTCAGGCCGGTGCCGGTGACCAGGCAGTGGGCGGGGTCCGGGTGGTCCAGCGGGGGCAGGACGCGTCCTTCGGCCAGCAGGGCCAGGTAGTCGTGGGCAGTGCCAAGGCCGGCGGCCTCGACTTCGGCCACCAGATCGCGACCGGCGGCGATGGCCTGCAAGGCCAGCTCACGGGTGCTGTGCGTGCCCTGGACTTCCAGGGCGCGCTCGCCTTCCACCACGCCCACGCGGCGTTCGCCCGCGGCCGTTTCGAATTGGATCAATCGCATGCGTGTACTCGCTTGTTGAGTGAGAGGGTCAGTGGGAGGCATCGGTGTGCGCCGAAGCCTGGCGTTGGCGGCACTCCAGGCGGGTGTACACCACGCTGGTGAGCAGCAGCCCGAACAGCATCACCACGGCCAGGAAGTACAGGCCCGAGGACAGGTGCCCGGTGTGTTCCTTGAGCGCGCCGATGCCGAAAGGCCCCAGGTAGCCGCCGAGGTTGCCCAGGGAGTTGATCAGGGCGATCCCGGCCGCCGCACTGGCACCGGACAGGAACCGCCCCGGCAAGGTCCAGAAGATCGCCGTGCAGGAGAACAACGCGAAGGCCACCAGGCACAGCGCCGCCAGCTGCATGACCGGTGCGCTGAGCCAGGCGCTGAAGAACAGGCCCACCGCACCCAGGGCGTAGAGCAGGCCGAGGTGGCCGTAGCGATCGTTCAGGCGGTCGGAGCTGCGCGGGACGATCAGCAGGCCGATGATGCCGAACAGGTAAGGCACCGCCGAGACGAAGCCGGTGACCAGGTCGCTGCCGCCGAACTGATGGACCAGCGTCGGCAGCCACAACCCCAGGCCATAGATGCTCAGGGTGACCGGCAGGTAGAACAGCGCCAGCAGCAGGACGCGGCGGTCCTTCAGGGCGTGCAGGGGGTTGCCATGGCGGGCCTGGCCGAACTCACGCAGGTCGTTGGCCAGTTGCTCTTGCAGCCAGCTGCGCTGCGCGTCGCTCAGCCAGCGCACCGTGGCCGGGCCATCGGGCAACAGGCGCAGCGTCGGCCAGGCCAGCAGCACCGCCGGGGTGCCGATGCAGATGAACAGCCACTGCCAGCCGTGCAGGCCCTGCAGGCCATCGAGGCCGAGCAGCGCGCCGGAGAGCGGCCCGGTCACCAGCATCGCCAGCGGCTGCGAGAGGATGAAGAAGCCCAGGATCTTGCCGCGATGGCGCACCGGGTACCACTGGGTGATGTAGTACAGCACGCCGGGGAAGAACCCCGCCTCGGCGACCCCCAGCAGCAGGCGCATGACGTAGAACCCCGTCGGGCCGGTGACGAAGGCCATGCCGATGGTGATCGCGCCCCATGTCAGCAGGATGCGGGCGAACCAGCGGCGTGCGCCGAAGCGGTCGAGCAGCAGGTTGCTGGGCACTTCGAAGAAGAAGTAGCCGATGAAGAACAACCCGGCGCCCAGGCCATAGGCGGCATCGCCCAGGCCGATGTCGGCGCCCATGTGCAGCTTGGCGAAGCCCACCGCAGAGCGATCGACGTAGGCCACCAGGTAAAGCAGGACCAAAAAGGGAATGAGTTTCCACGTGATCAGGCGGACGAGCCGCTGCTCATGAACCATGGCGATGTCTCCAATTGTTCTTGTAATGGATGCAACACGCGGTTGGGGCCCATGGCAGGCCGTCAACGGTCTGGATCATCTTATAGTATTACTATTTAAAGCAACAACCCTTCACATGTCGCCTTTTTGCCGCTAGAGTCGGCGCAACACTGCTAAATAGTAATACCAATAAGGGTGCCGTCATGTCCGATAACAAAAAACCTCTCCGCTCGGCCCAATGGTTCGGCACGGCCGACAAGAACGGCTTCATGTACCGCAGCTGGATGAAGAACCAAGGCATTCCCGACCATGCCTTCGACGGCCGGCCGATCATCGGCATCTGCAACACCTGGTCGGAGCTCACGCCCTGCAACGCGCACTTTCGCAAGATCGCCGAACACGTGAAGAAAGGGGTGCTGGAGGCAGGCGGCTTCCCGGTGGAGTTCCCGGTATTTTCCAGCGGCGAGTCCAACCTGCGGCCGACCGCGATGCTCACCCGCAACCTGGCGAGCATGGACGTCGAGGAATCGATTCGAGGCAACCCGGTGGATGCGGTGGTGCTGCTGACTGGCTGCGACAAGACCACCCCGGCGCTGCTGATGGGCGCGGCCAGTTGCGACGTCCCGGCAATCGTGGTGACCGGTGGGCCGATGCTCAACGGCAAGCACAAGGGGCGCGACATCGGTGCCGGGACCATCGTCTGGCAGATGCACGAGGCCTACAAGGCCGGGCAGATCGACCTCAACGAATTCCTCTCGGCCGAAGCGGGCATGTCCCGCTCGGCCGGCACCTGCAACACCATGGGCACGGCCTCGACCATGGCCTGCATGGCCGAAGCGCTGGGCACCTCGCTCCCGCACAACGCCGCCATCCCGGCAGTGGACGCGCGCCGCTACGTGCTGGCGCACCTGTCCGGCATGCGCATCGTCGACATGGCCCGCGAAGACCTGCGCCTGTCGAAGATCCTCACCCGCGAAGCCTTCGAGAACGCTATCCGCGTCAACGCGGCCATCGGCGGCTCGACCAACGCGGTGATCCACCTCAAGGCCATCGCCGGGCGCATCGGCGTCGACCTGCAGTTGGAAGACTGGACCCGCATCGGCCGTGGCACGCCGACCCTGGTCGACCTGCAGCCCTCGGGCCGCTTCCTGATGGAAGAGTTCTACTATGCGGGGGGCCTGCCCGCGGTGATCCGCCGTCTCGGCGAGCACGACCTGCTGCCCAACCCTGGTGCCTTGACTGTCAATGGCAAGAGCCTGTGGGACAACTGCCAGGCCGCGCCGCTGTACGACGAGGAGGTGATCCGCCCCTTGGAGCGCCCGCTGGTGGCCGACGGCGGCATCTGCATCCTGCGTGGCAACCTGGCGCCCAAGGGCGCGGTGCTCAAGCCGTCGGCCGCCACCCCGGCACTGATGCGCCACCGTGGCCGCGCCGTGGTGTTCGAGCACTTCGAAGACTACAAGGCGCGCATCAACGATCCGGCGCTGGAGGTCGACGCCGATTCGGTGCTGGTGATGAAGCATTGCGGGCCCAAGGGTTACCCCGGCATGGCCGAGGTCGGCAACATGGGGCTGCCGGCCAAGCTGCTGGCCCAGGGCGTGACCGACATGGTGCGCATCTCCGATGCACGCATGAGCGGGACGGCCTATGGCACCGTGGTCCTGCACGTGGCGCCGGAAGCGGCGGCGGGCGGCCCGCTGGCGGCCGTGCGCGAAGGCGACTGGATCGAACTGGACTGCCATGAAGGCCGCCTGCACCTGGACATCTCCGACGAGGAACTGGCCGGACGCCTGGCCGACGTACCCCCCGTGCCACAGCTGATCACCAGCGGTTACGCCCGGCTCTACCTGGACCATGTCATGCAGGCCGACGAAGGCTGCGACTTCGACTTCCTGGTCGGCTGTCGCGGTTCGGCCGTGCCCAAGCACTCGCATTGAGCGCCGGCACGCCAGGCCTCGCCCGGCCGACGGCGGGGCCGTTGCCGACGCAGGGGTGCTATGATGCGCGGCCACGCCTGAAGGACGTCCCCCGCGCCCCCATGAACTATCGCCAGCCCTCTCCGCGCAAGAGCATGCACGCGACCCTGGTCCAGGACCTGGGCCTGCAGATCGTCTCCGGCCAGCTCCAGCCCCAGCAGAAGCTGCCTTCCGAGGTCAGCTTGTGCGAGGCCTACGCGATCAGCCGGCCGGTCTTTCGCGAAGCCATGCGCGCGCTGACCGCCAAGGGGCTGGTCCAGGCCAAGCCGCGGGTAGGCACCCTGGTCAGGCCGCGGCACGACTGGCACATGCTCGACCCGGACGTGCTGCATTGGCTGATGCAGGCGACGCCCCAGCAGGAGTTCTTCAACATGCTGTCGAGCGTGCGCTGGGTCATCGAGCCGGCGGCGGCGGCCCTGGCGGCGAGCAATGCCACCGAGGCGGACGTCGAGTCGATCGCCGAGGCCTACCGACGCATGGAACAGGCCAGCACCCCGGAGGACCGCCTGCAGCCGGACCTCGACTTCCATGCCCGCATCGCCGATGCCACCCACAACGACCTGTTGGCCTACCTGTGCAACATGCTGTCGCTGGCTTTGCGCGAATCGGTGCGCTACTCGAACCAGCGCTCCAACTTCGACCAGCTGGCACTGCCCCGGCACCAGGCGATCCTCACCGCCATTCAGAACGGCGATGCCCTGGGCGCTCGGCATGCGGCACTGGTGCAATTGGAAGACGCTCGCGTGGCCTTGAGCAAGGTGCTGGGCCAGGACCCGATCAGCTAGTGGCAGGCACTGTTTTGCGCGCCGTTTGTCCCTTCGCCAAACCTTCACACCACGAAATAATCGGCAAGCGCTGAATTATTTCACCTGTTCCCTGATCTGATTCAAAAGGTTTCTGAATAGAAGCACAGCGCCATCCCGTGCGCTGGTCAGAACCGTTTCTTTGAAGCTCGCCCCAGCGAGACACGACAGCGATCAGGTACCCCGCATGAAATTACGCAAGAAACGCGTCAAGCCCATTGGGCTCAACGACATCACCATCGTCGACGATGCCAAGATGCGCAAGGCGATCACCGCCGCCGCACTGGGCAACGCCATGGAATGGTTCGACTTCGGCGTCTATGGCTTCGTCGCCTACGTGCTCGGCAAGGTGTTCTTCCCCAACGCCGACCCCAGCGTGCAGATGATCGCCGCCCTGGCGACCTTCTCGGTACCCTTCCTGATTCGCCCCCTGGGTGGCCTGTTCTTCGGCGCCCTGGGCGACCGTTACGGGCGACAGAAAGTCCTGGCCGCGACCATCGTGATCATGTCGCTCAGTACCTTCGCGATCGGCTGTATTCCCTCTTATGCGTCGATCGGCATCTGGGCGCCGATCCTGCTGCTGCTCGCCAAGATGGCCCAAGGCTTCTCGGTGGGCGGTGAGTACACCGGTGCCTCGATCTTCGTGGCCGAATACGCCCCGGACCGCAAGCGTGGCTTCCTCGGCAGCTGGCTGGACTTCGGTTCGATCGCCGGCTTCGTGCTGGGCGCAGGCGTGGTGGTGATGATCTCGGCCATCGTCGGCGAAGAGAAGTTCTTCGAGTGGGGCTGGCGCATTCCGTTCTTCCTGGCCCTGCCGCTGGGCATGATCGGCCTCTACCTGCGCCATGCGCTGGAAGAGACCCCGGCTTTCCAGCAGCACGTCGAAAAGCTCGAGCAGGGCGACCGCGAAGGCCTGGCCGCCGGTCCCAAGGTGTCGTTCAAGGAGGTCGCCACCAAGCACTGGCGCAGCCTGCTGACCTGCATCGGCGTGGTGATCGCGACCAACGTCACCTACTACATGCTGCTGACCTACATGCCGAGCTACCTGTCGCACAACCTCGGCTACAGCGAAAACCACGGTGTGTTGATCATCATCGCGATCATGGTCGGCATGCTGTTCGTGCAGCCGGTCATCGGCTTCGTCAGTGACAAGATCGGCCGCAAGCCCTTCATCATCATCGGCAGCGTCGGGCTGTTCCTCTTCGTGATCCCGGCGTTCATGATGATCAACAGCGGCGTGCTGGGGCTGATCTTCGCCGGCCTGCTGCTGCTAGCGGTGCTGCTGAACTTCTTCATCGGCGTCATGGCCTCGACCCTGCCGGCGATGTTCCCGACGCACATTCGCTACAGTGCCCTGGCCAGCGCTTTCAACATCTCGGTGCTGATCGCCGGCCTGACCCCGACCATCGCGGCCTGGCTGGTGGAAACCACCCAGAACCTGATGATGCCGGCCTACTACCTGATGGTGGTGGCGCTGATCGGCCTGGTGACTGGCGTGACCATGAAGGAGACCGCCAACAAGCCACTGCGTGGCGCGGCACCGGCGGCGTCCGACATTCACGAGGCGCGTGAGCTGCTGCAGGAGCACCACGACAACATCGAGCAGAAGATCGAGGACATCGATGCGCAGATGGCCGAGTTGGAAGCCAAGCGCAAGGTGCTGGTGCAGCAGCACCCACGCATCAACGAGTAAGCGCAGGCCGGGCGCACGCGCCTGGCTTCACGCGCGGTGGTAGACAAGGGGCAGCCCTCACCGAGGTGCGTGCCCCTTTTCATGGCCGGTCGTCAGCGCACGACGCCCTCAGGGACGAACCGCGATCACTTCGATCTCGACCCGCCAGGCTGGATGGGCCAGGCCCGCGACTTGGAAGGCCGAGCGCGCCGGCAGATTCGGCTGCCCGGCGGCCGCGCCGAAGAACTGCGTATAGCCGGCCATGAAACCCTCGAAGTCCATGACGCCGCCGTGCTCCGGCCCGCCGACCAGGAAGGCCTGCATCTTCACCACGTCCCTGAACGTCAACCCGAGCGTCTTCAACTGCCGCTGGATCTGCTCCAGCACATCGATGGTCTGTGCCTGGGTGTCGCCGAAGGCGGCCAGGGAATCTGCAGGTGCGTGGCTGTCGATCACCGACGGCACGGTGCCGCTGAGGTAGACCAGCGTCTTGCCAGAAGGGACCTCGACCGCCGACGCGATCGGGAAATCACCCGCGTCGTGGCGTATCACGTCCTGAGCATGGGCATGGCCGGCCGCGATCAGGGCCAACAGGGCAAGTGTCTTCAAAGCAGGTGTCATGGGTATCTCCTTGGGGTGAACGAGCCTGCGCGTCGGGCAGGTTGCAGGGCGCCACCGTCAGAACCGGTCGAGCCTGAACGGCCGTGGATCGAGGGCTGGCGTCTGGCCCAGCAGCAGGTCCGCCGCCAGCCGCGAGGACACCGGGCTTTCGGTCATGCCCCAGCCGGTGGCCGTGTTGAGCACCAGCCCTGGGTACCGGTCGACCGGGGCGATGATGGGGTTCTCGTCCGGGGCGATGGCCATGGCGCCGCTCCACTGGTCGATCAGCGTCGAGGCCTCGAACGCCGGGAACTCGGCCTTCAACCGTTCCAGCGATGCGTTCAGCTCCGGAAGGTCCGGGGCGGCGGTCATGATCCGGTTGCGTTCGAAGGGCGAGACCTCGTCCAGTGCCCAGTGGGTAGGCTGGAAGAGCGACTGGAACAGTTGCCGGTTCAGCGAGACGTGCACCGGAAAGTCCGGCAGGGCCAGCAACGGCAGGTACTTGTACCCGTAGATGAACGATTCCTTGACCACGGGCGCGACAACGACGCGGGGTGAGGTGGCATAGGTGCCGTCGGCCTGTTCGCGAAAGTAGATGTTGCCGGGCAGGGCGACGTTGCCGCCTGGCGCCTGGGGTGCAGCGCTGATCAGCTGCTGCGACTGGTAGGCCGGCAAGGTCGGCACGTCGACCCCCAGGTTCTGCATGAACAACCGGGACCAGGCGCCGCCGGCCACGACCACGCGGGACGTGCGGATGGCGCCCTTTTCCGTCACCACGTCGGAAATGGCGCCGGCCTGGGTGTCCAGCCCCCGCGCAGCGCACTGGGTGTAGAACTTCACGCCGAGCCGCTTGGCGTACTCGGCCATGACGAACGAGGCGATCTCGGCGTCCAGGCTGCCGGCATCCTCCTCGAACCCGGCGATCGTCCAGGATGACGCCGCGCCACGCAGGCGCTGCTCGAGCGCCCGGCCCTCGACGATGCGGGTCCTGAAGGGCACCGCCGAGCCTGCGGTCTCACGGGTCCGGGCATCGATCCAGGCGCGCACCTGCTCCAGGTCATGCTCGTCCAGCGGCACCTCGACCCGGCCCTGGGTGCGGTAGCTGGTGTCGACGCCGACCTTGGCGTTCATCTCGCGCCACTGCTGCTTGGCCAGGTGGTGCAGCTGGAAGGTGGCGTCCGGCATCCGGTAGGTCATGGCCTGGCCATAGAACCGGCAGGACTGCTCGGCGGCGATTTCACCCTTCTCGACCACGACCACGGACAAGCCCCGCCCGGTGAGGTCGATCGCGGTCATGATGCCCAGAATGCCTGCGCCCACGATCACCACGTCCGCCTGCGCAGGCAGTGGCCCTTCGGTGCCGGCAACGAAACCCGACCTGGGCCTGCCGGGAATCAGGCGGCCTTCGCGCGTTAGCAGGGGGGTCAAGGCCCCCGCCCCGCCGGCCATTGCCACCAGGCCACTGCCAATCAAGAACCTGCGTCTTGTCACACCCATGTCGACTCGTTTCCTTTTTGCGAGGTGAGGCGACACCCGCGAAGACGCACCCGGCGCGATGGCGCACGCCAGGCCTGTCGAAGGCCATGGCTGGCGTGCACCGTATGCGCGATGGGCGACGTCTCGAGCGGGTGTCTGTCGTTCGGTAATGCGGGGTTCAGTCGAGGCAGCGGGTCACGTGCTTGATCGACTGGTAGGCGGCCAGCCCCCACGGCCCCAGCTCGCGGCCGATGCCGCTGCCCTTGGTGCCGCCCCAGGAGGTCTCGACGAAGACGGCCTGGACCGAGTTGATCCAGACGTGGCCGACGTCCAGTGCCTCGGCCACCCGTTCGGCACGGGCCAGGTCGGCACTGGCCACGGTGGCGACCAGGCCGAAGCGGCTGTCGTTGGCCAGGGCGACCGCCTGCGCCTCCGTGGAAAAGCGCTGCGTGCAAAGCACCGGCCCGAAGATTTCCTCTTGCCACAGGCGACTGCTGGCGGGCACGTCGACGTACAGCGTCGGGCTGACGAACCAGCCTTCGCGCGCCAGCGTCGAGCCGCCGGTCAGGCAATGCAGGCCCTCGGCACGGGCGATCTGGAAGTACTCGGCGACCTTGTGCCATTGCGCCGCGCTGGTCAGCGGGCCCATGTCGATGTTCTCGGTCAGCGGATTGCCCACCCGCAGCGCGGCGAAGGCCGCTTGCAGGCGGGGCAGCAGCACGTCGGCGATGCCCTCCTGGATTAGCAGGCGGGAGGTGGCCGAGCACATCTGTCCGGCGTTCCAGCAGATGCCGGCGACGATCCACGCCACTGCCTGGTCCGGGTCGCAGTCGTCGAACACGATGATCGCCGACTTGCCGCCCAGCTCCAGGGTCACAGGCCGGCAGTAGGCAGCCGAACTGCGCATCACCTGGCTGCCCACCGTGTTGCTGCCGGTGAACGACAGCTTGTCCAGGCCAGGGTGTTCGCTCAGCGCCGCGCCGGTCTCGGCCTTGCCACCGACCAGGTTCAACACCCCGGCCGGCAGCCCGAGCCGCTCGGCAATGCGGGCGTAGACCTGCTCGATCAGCGGGGTGATCTCCGAAGGCTTGAGCACCACGGTGCAGCCGGCGGCCAGGGCGGGCGCGAGCTTCCAGGCGCTGGTGACCAGCGGGAAGTTCCACGGCACGATCAGCCCGACCACGCCGACCGGCTCGCGCCGCGTGCGCGACGAGAATCCCGGCGTGGCCAGGGCCACCTCCGAGGGTGTGTCCTGCTGTTCGATCAGGGCCGCGTAATAGGTGAAGGTGGCCACGGCATCGTCGACGTCCACCTCGGCCTCGTGACGCGGCTTGCCGTTGTTGCGCATTTGCAAGGTGACCAGTGCGTCCCGTTGCTGCGCCAGGTACTCGGCGAAACCGCGCAGATACGCCGCGCGCTCGGCGACCGAGGTCGCCTTCCAGGCTGGCAGGGCCCGGCGCGCGGCGGCGACGGCGTGGTCGACCTGAGCCCTGTCGGCCGACATCAGCTCGGCGAAGGGGTGGGCGAGGGACGGGTCATAGGCCACCAGGCAATCGTTGCCCGCGCCTGCGACCCACTGGCCGTCGATGTAATGAGGGGTGTTCATGGTCGTTTCCGGTCGTCCATTGATGAGGGCAAGGCGGGGTACGTCCGCCCCGCACCGTCCTGCCTGCGAACGTACACGCCGGGCAGGACGGGGCGAGGGGGATGGGTCAGGGCGCGAATGGCGGCGCCTCGTCGATCTCGATGATCAAGGGGCGGTCGTCGGGTGCCTGACGCAGCAATGTCTGCAGGTGCGCGTGATCATGGGCACGCTCGGCAGCGCAGCCGAAGCCGCGGGCGATGGCGAGAAAGTCCGGCGTGTAGATGTCCACGCCCAAGGGCGTGATGTCGCGACGCTCCATGTAGCGCTTGATCTCGCCGTAACCCTGGTTGTTCCACAGCAGCACGATGAGACCGACCCGTGCCTCCACGGCACTGGCCAGCTCCGGCAGGCTGAACTGGATGCCACCGTCGCCCATCAGGCTGATCACCGCCCGCTGCGGCTCGGCCAGCTTGGCGCCGATGGCGGCAGGCAAGCCGTAGCCCAGGGTGCCGTACCCGGTGGAGGAGTTGAACCAGCGGCGTGGGCCGGCCAGCTCCACCAGGTGATTGCCGCTGTAGACGGTCTGCGTCGAGTCGCCGACGAAGCGCGCATCGGGCAGGACCTCGAGAATGCAGTCGAACAGGTGCCGGTAGTGCGCCCAGCCGGTGAAGTCCTCGGCCAGCCGGCCACGGACCTGGGCGGCCCGGCGTGCGCCAGGGCTGTCCAGGCTCGGGGTCCGGGCCGGCAGGTGCGCGAGCAGGGCCTGCATGGTTTGCCGGGCATCGCCGAGAATGGCCAGGCTGGGTGCATGATTACGGGTCAGTTGCTCGGCATCGATGTCGACGCGGATCAGCGCGCCGCCGAGGCGGAAGTTGCCGTCGAAGACCACGTCGTAATCGGTCTCGCCCAGTTCGGTGCCGATGGCCAGTACCACGTCGGCTTCCAGCGCCAACTCGCGCACGGGCACCAGGGACTGGTTGCTGCCCAGCAGCAACGGGTGATCACCTGGCAAGAGGCCTTTGGCGTTGATGGTCAGTGCCGTGGGCGCATCGAGCCGGGTGGCCAGCTCCGCCGCCTCGGCCTGCGCCTCGACGCAGCCGCCGCCAAGCAGCAGCAACGGGCGGCTGGCGCCACGCAGGCGGGTCGCCGCGTCGGCCAGCGCGTTGGCATCGGCGGCCGGACGTGGCAGACGGCAACGCGGTTGTACCTGCAGGTGCTCGGCTGACGCGGTGATGATGTCCAGGGGCAGCTCGATGTGTACCGGGCGCGGGCGCTGGCTGTCGAAGACCGCGAAGGCGCGTGCCAGTACCCCCGGCAGTTCCTCGACGCTCATCAAGGTATGGCTGAAGGCACTGACCCCGGCGACCATCGCCCGCTGGTTGGGCAGCTCGTGCAGGTAACCCTTGCCCAGGCCGAGCCGCGCGCGTTCGTTGACGCTGCTGATCACCAGCATCGGGATGGAATCGGCATAGGCCTGGCCCATGGCCGTGAGGATGTTGGTCATGCCGGGGCCGGTGATGATGAAGCACACCCCCGGCTTGCCGCTGACCCGTGCATAGCCGTCTGCCATGAAGCCCGCGCCCTGCTCATGGCGCGGGGTGACGTGGCGGATGCCGCTGTCCGGCAGGCCGCGGTACAGCTCCACGGTATGCACACCGGGGATACCGAACACGGTATCGACGCCCCAGGCCTGGAGCTGCTGTATGAGAAACTCTCCACAAGAAGTCATGCTGCTTTTCCTTTTGAACGAAGGCGCAGTGCCGGCGCTTGCCGACCGACACTGCGTGCATCGGATCGACGACGGGCGTCAGGCCATGCGCGTGGCGCGCAGCTGCGGGCGGGTCAGCACGCTGCCCAGCACGAAAGCCAGCAGGCCGACGGCCAGGCTGTAGTAGATCGGCGTGTTGGCTTCCAGGCCGTCGCGGAACATGAACACCAGCGCCGTGCCGCAGCCCAGCACCATGCTCAGGATCGCCCCCGTGGTGGTCGCACGCTTCCAGTAGATGGCGCCGAGCATAGGGATCAGGATGCCGCCGACCAGCAGGTTGTAGGCCAGGGTCAGCGCGCCGATGACGTCGTTGACGACCAGCGCGATGCCCAGTACCACCACCCCGGTGGCGAAGGTGAACGCGCGCGACATGCCCAGGCTCGAGGGGCGGCCATTTCGCAGCTTGGGCAATAGGTCTTCGGTGAGGGTGGTCGAGGCGGCCAGCAGGCCGGCGCTGGCGGTGGACATCATCGCCGCCAGGGCGGCGGCGATCACCAGGCCGCGAATGCCGTTGGGCAAGGCGCTCTGCACGATCGAGGCGAAGGCGTTGTTGGCGTCGGCCAGGTCCGGCAGCAGCACTTTGGCGCACATGCCGATCAGCGCACCGACCAGGCCGTAGAGCACGCAATACACCCCGGCCAGGCTGCCGGCCACTCGCGCCACCCCCTCGCTGCGCGCGGTGAACACGCGCTGCCAGATGTCCTGGCCAATGAGGATGCCGAAGAAGTAGATCAGGAAGTAGGTGAGGATGGTGTCGTAGCCGAGGGTGGTGAAGCTGAAGGCCGATTCGGGCAGCGTGGCGTGCAGGGCATCCCAGCCGCCGACGCGCCACAGGCAGATGGGCAGCAGCACGAACATCAACCCTAGGGTCTTGATCACGAACTGCACGATATCGGTCAGGGTCAGCGACCACATGCCACCGATGCTCGAATACACTACCACCACGCCACCGGCCAGAAGGATGGCGGTGACGAAGGGCAGGTCGAACAGCACTTGCAGCACGGTGCCACTGGCCAGGGTCGAGACCACGGCGATCATCAGCGCATAGGCGAACATCACCACCGCGCTGGCCTGACGCGCCATGGGCGTGTAGCGGCGCTCGAGAATCTGCGTCACGGTGCTGATGCGCAGCTTGAGCAGGGGCTTGGCCAGGCACAGGTTGAGCACGATGATCCCGGCGCCCAGCGCGGCGCACAGCCAGAACCCGGAAATGCCGTGCACATAACCCAGGCGCACGGTGCCGACGGTCGCCGCGCCGCCCAGTACCGTGGTGGCCATGGTGCCGAGGTAGAAGGCCGGGCCCAGGTTGCGTCCGGCCACCAGATAATCTTCCTGGGTGCGCGCGCGGCGCATGCCGTACCAGCCGAGCAGTAGCATGCCGGCGGCGTAAAGGATCACTACGGAGATATCCAGGAGCATGGTGTTGTTCTCATTGTTCTGGAAGGAAAGGACACCGGGCCCTACACGCCTGGTGTGTGAACGGTCGCAGGGATGATCAGGCGATTCCGGCGCCTCCGAGCGTCAGGCCGACGGGGCTTTTCTGCCGCACCCAGCGCGGGCCGCGCGGACCGTAGACCTCGGGCGGCTCCGGGAACAGGTTGAGCAGCGCCAGGTACAGCAGCGCCGCCATGCCCAGGGTGATCGGCAGGCTGACGTCGATGCCACCGACTAGGTCGCCCAGCGCACCGACGAACTGCCCGGGCAGGTTGACGAAGCACAGACCCACCGCCGCGCTCGGAATCCAGGCGCCCAGGCCGCGCCAGTTCCAGCCGTGCTGGAACCAGTAGCGTCCACCGCGCTCGCCGCGGGTGAACACCTGCAGGTCGTCGGCGTGGTAGACGCCGCGGCGCACGATCAGGCCCAGGATCATGATCACCATCCAGGGGCTGGTGCAGGTGACGATCAGCACGGCGAAGGTCGAGACGCTCTGCACCAGATTGAAGGCGAAGCGGCCGATGAAGATGAAGGCGATCGCCGCCACGCCGATCAGCAGCGTGGCCACTGCGCGGCTCAGTACCCGGGGGAACATGCTCGACATGTCCAGGCCCGTGCCGTACAGCGCGGTGGTGCCGGTGGACAGGCCGCCGATCAGAGCGATCAGGCACACCGGCAGGAAGAACCAGCTTGGCGAAATGGCCAGCAGGCCGCCGACGTAGTTGCTCGCCTCGATGTACTGCGGCGCCTGGGTGGCCACCAGGGTGGCAGTGCACAGGCCGAACAGGAACGGAATGAGCGTACCGGCCTGGGCCGCGACCACCGCCAGCATGATGCGCCGCTTGGGCGTATGGCGGGGGATGTAGCGCGACCAGTCGCCGAGGAAGGCGCCGAACGACACCGGATTGCTCATCGCCAGCAACGCCGCGCCGATGAAAGCGGCCCAGAACCCTGCCTGGTCGAGGTCGAGGGTGCCAGCGTAGTGCATGTCGAACGGGCCGGCGAAGGCCACCAAGCCCAGCAGGAACAGCAGGCTCGATGCCCACACCGCGATCTTGTTGACCCACAGCATGATGCGAAACCCATAGATGCACACCGCCAGCACCAGCACGGCGAACACCCCATACGCCAGGCCTAGGGTCAGATCGTTTTCGGGCAGGCCAACCAGGCGCTTGGCCCCGCCGATCAGGGCGTCGCCCGAACTCCACACCGACAGCGAGAAGAACGCCACGGCGGTGAGCAGCGAGAGAAAGGAGCCGACGATACGCCCATGCACGCCGAAGTGCGCGCCGGACGAAACCGCGTTGTTGGTGCCGTTGAGCGCGCCGAACACGCCCATGGGCGCAAGAATCAGCGCGCCGACCGCCACGCCCAGGACGATCGCCCACACGCCAGCCTGGAACGACAGGCCGAACAGCACGGGAAAGCTGCCCAGCACGGCTGTGGCGAAGGTGTTGGCGCCGCCGAAGATCAGGCGGAACAGGTCGGTGGGGGATGCATCGCGCTGCGCGTCGGGAATCTGCTCGACGCCAAACGTTTCGATACCCGTACTCATGGTGTGTCTCCGGTGCCTGTCACGGTTCTTGTAAGGTCGGCTCAGGCGCACCGGCCTTTTTATTCACCCCCGGCAAGGACCGATGGGCGGTGTCATAGCAAGGCCCCCGGGTGTGGGGCCGCAGCGTGCGCGGGAAGGGTGGCCCTGCGCGCGCCGAAGGTTCAGCTCAGGCTTGAGGCGGACAGGTGCTCGTGGCACGCCAACCACTGCCCGGCCTGCTGACGAAAGACGATGGTCTCGCGTTCTTGCAGGTGGTGTTCTTCGCCATCCAGAGACAGGCGTGTCACGACGTCATGGATGAAAATCGCCACTTCATCGCCTTGCAGACTGATGTGAGCCCCGCTGGAGCAGCAGCTCAGCACGGCGAAGCCCTCGGCCTGCCACCGTTGCCAGAGTGCGCGATAGTTTTCGAGCGAAAGCGGCTGCGGCTGGGTATGGAACACGAACGTGGCATCTTCGCTGAAGCAGGCGAAATAACGTGCCGTGTCGTTGCTGGCGAACGCCGCCACCAACGCCTCGGCAGCGGCCTGCACCTCGGCCACACGGTCCCTCGACGCAGCCGTCATCGGCGCACCACACCTGGCAGCACACAGAGCATTTCGTAGAGCAGATTGGCCCCCAGCAACGAGGTGTTGCCGGTGGTGTCGTAGGGCGGCGAAACCTCGACCAGGTCACAGCCCACCAGGTCCAGGCCCTGGCAGCCACGGATGATTTCCAGTGCCTGAATGGTGGTCAGGCCGCCTACCTCTGGCGTGCCCGTGCCGGGCGCCCAGGCCGGGTCGATGCCGTCGATGTCGAACGACAGGTACACCGGGCCGCCGCCGACCTTTTCGCGCACCTCGGCCATCAACGGGGCCAGCGACCGGTGCCAGCACTCCTCGGCCTGTACCACGCGAAAGCCCTGCTTGCGGCTCCAGTTGAAGTCCTCGCTGGTGTAGCCCTGGGCGCGCAGGCCGATCTGCACGACGCGCTCGCTGTCGAGCAGGCCTTCCTCCTGGGCGCGGCGGAAGGTCGTGCCGTGGGCGATCTTCTCGCCGAACATGTGATCGTTGACGTCGGCATGGGCGTCGATGTGCACCAGGCCGACCTTGCCGTGCTTCTTGTGGATCGCACGCAGGATCGGCAGGGTCAGGGTATGGTCGCCCCCCAGGGTCAGCGGGATGATGCCGTGGTCGAGGATGCGGTCGTATTCCTGCTCGATGATCCGGACGGCGTCGAGCAGGTTGAAGGTGTTGATCGCGATGTCACCGATGTCGGCGACGTTCAGCGAGTCGAAGGGCGCAGCGCCGGTGGCCATGTTGTAGGGGCGGATCATCACCGATTCGGCGCGGATCTGCCGCGGGCCGAAGCGGGTGCCGGAGCGCAGCGACGTGCCGATGTCGAGCGGGATGCCGACGAAGGCTGCATCGAGCTGGTTCAGAGCGTCGGGCGTCTGCACGTGGGGCAGGCGGAGCATGGTGGCGATGCCGCCGAAACGCGGCATTTCGTTGCCGCCCAAAGGCTGGTGGAGGGGCTGGTCCACGGGTGGCCTCACAATGTTGTAATTGGTGTGCGGCCATTCTGGTAAGGCTGTGCGAACAGAAGAATCGCTGGCGGCAAAAAGATAGTTCAGAGATTTCTGAACCATCGTCGTGTCGGCGCTCGGTCCGGTCGGCCCTGGCGTGGGTCGTCATGCGGCTACCGCGAGGCCGTCGACTGCTCTTAGAATGGCGCCGTCCCCGTGCCTGGAGCCCCCATGTCTTCTCACTCGACCGACCTCAAACTGCTGCGCATCTTCGCCAGCGTGGTACGTCACCAGGGCTTCGCGGCAGCCCAGCACGAGCTCAACCTGTCGACGTCGGCCATCAGCACTTACATGAGCCAATTGGAAACCCAGCTGGGTATCGTGCTGTGTCACCGCGGCCGGGGCGGCTTCAGCCTGACCAGCAAGGGCGAGCTCTTTCACCAGGAAACCCTGCGCCTGCTGGCCGAATTCGAGGGTTTCGAGCGCTACAGCGCCGCCCTCAAGGGCGAGCTGCGTGGCACCCTGAACCTGGGTGTGCTCGACTCGACCGTCACCGACCCGTCCCTGCCCCTGGCCGACGTGATCGGTGCCTACAGCAAGGACTACCCTGCAGTTCACCTGCACCTGAGCGTGCTGAGCCCGGCGCAGTTGCAACTGGGGGTCCAGGAGAACCGGCTGGACCTGGCCATCGGCGCATTCTCGATCCGCATGAACGGCCTCATCTACCAGCCCCTGTACCGCGAGCAGCACTGGCTCTACTGCAGCGACCGTCATGCGCTGTTCGACCAGCAGCGCATTTCCCCCGAGACCATCACCCAGCAACGCATGGTCGGGCGTGGCTACTGGAGCCAGGCCGAACTGGCGCGGCATGGCTTCAAGCACAGCGCAGCGACGGTGGAGTCCATGGAGGCGCAGATGATTCTGGTGCTGTCCGGCGCCTACATCGGCTACATGCCGGAGCACTATGCACACACGTGGGTCGAGCAGCAGCGACTCAAGGTGCTGGTGCCAGCGACGTTCGGGTATCAGGCGCCGTTTTCCCTGGCGATACGGCGGGGCAGGGCACGCGAGCCCTTGATCCAGAGTTTCCGCGATCGGCTCAAGGGATGAGGCAATGAGCGAGGTCGGGCCGGCAGCCCTTGTGTCGCTACGGGGCGCACGCACAGCCAGGTGCCAGGCGTGCAACGGCCCGGCTCGCGCCCTGGTGGCTCAGGCGCTGGGCCAGTTCACTGCCGGCAATGCCTCGAACGCTGGCCGTGCGAACAGGTAGCCCTGGAACAGGGCGATGTCCAGGCGCTGCAGCTCTTTCATCTCTTCGACGGTTTCCACGCCTTCGGCCACCACGCGGATCTGCAAGGCCTTGCAGACCCCGACGATGCCTTCCACGATCGCCTGACGCACACGATCGCTGTCGATGTTGCGTACCAGGGCCATGTCGAGCTTGATGATGTCGGGCTGGAACTCGGCCAGCAGGTTCAGGCCGGAGTAGCCGGCGCCGAAATCGTCGATGGCGGTCTTGAACTGCCGACGCTGGTATTCGTGCACGATGCTCTTGAGGTGTTCCTTGTCGGTCAGCTCTTCCTGCTCGGTGATCTCGAAGATGATCCGTTCGGTAGGGAAGTCGAAGCGCCGGGCCGCCGCCAAGGTGGCGCGGATGCAGTTGGCCGCCTGATAGACCGCGTTGGGCAGGAAGTTGATGCTCAGCAGGCAGGGGATCTGCAAGCGGGCGGCCAGCTCGATGGCCTTGATCCGGCAGGACTGGTCGAAGGCGTAGCGGTTGGTGTCGTTGACCCGGGCCAGTACGCTGGCTGCGCCACTGCCGTCGGTACCGCGTACCAGCGCCTCGTAGGCATAGATGCTCGCGTCGCGCAGGTCGACGATCGGCTGGAAGGCCATGCTGAAGTCGAAGTCCAGTGCCTTGCCGTCGAGGCAGGACGCGCAGGGTCGCTTGTCTGAAGGGTCGCCCATGGGAGAGGTGTCCATTGAATCGGTGAAGAGGGTGGCAGCCGCCTGCCGCCAGGTGCGGTTCAGGGTTGCTGCGGCGATGCGCCCACCCGCACTCGGGAGGGCTTTCACGAAGACGGGCCACACGCTCGTCCCAGGGTCTCGACGAATCTTGTCCATGTCATTGGACAGGTCTCGACGCCGGGAGTGCGGCGGCCATCGGTGAGGTATACAGCAGAGGGTGGCAAAGAGCCATACTTACAGGCCGAGCGGCCCGTAACGAAAAAGCCACGGACCCGATCGCTCGAGTCCGTGGCTTTCGATTACCCGGTCAGGTCCGGTCGCCTGGCGACCGGGCCGTTCAGGTCATCACAGCGCCATGTCGGCCGCTGGATTGGCTTCTACAGGGGCAGCCGAGGAACCGTCGTACGCCGGTACCGACGCATCGATCACAGGCGGCGGGGTGAGCTGCAGGACCTTGGAGGTGTAGTTCCACTCTTCCTGGGTCTTGGCCGCCGAGTCGTTCAGACGGGTGCCATAGCTCGGCACGATCTGGTGGACCTTGGCTTGCCACTCAGGCGTGGCCAGCTTGTCCTTGAACACGCGCTCCAGGACGCCCAGCATGATCGGCGCAGCGGTCGAGGCACCTGGCGAGGCGCCCAGCAGGCCGGCGATGGAGCCGTCCTTGGAGGAAACCAGCTCGGTGCCCAGCTTCAGCACGCCACCCAGCTGCTCGTCACGCTTGATGATCTGCACGCGCTGGCCAGCCTGCCACAGACGCCAGTCTTCTTTCTTGGCGTGCGGGAAGTACTGCTGCAGGGCCGCGAAACGGTCGTCGTCGGACTGCATCAGCTGACCGGCGAGGTACTCGACCAGCGGGTACTGATCGATGCCCACACGGGTCATCGGCCAGGTGTTGTGCAGGGTCATGCTGCTCAGCAGGTCGAAGTACGAGCCTTGCTTGAGGAACTTGGTCGAGAAGGTCGCGAACGGGCCAAACAGGATGACGCGCTTGCCGTCCAGCACGCGGGTGTCCAGGTGCGGAACCGACATGGGCGGTGCACCGGTCGAGGCGATGCCGTAGGCCTTGGCCATGTGCTGCATGGCGACGGTCGGGTTCTCGGTGACCAGGAACGAACCGCCCACCGGGAAGCCGGCGTATTCCTTGGCTTCGGGAATACCGGACTTCTGCAGCAGCTTCAGTGCGCCGCCACCGGCACCGATGAACAGGAACTTGGCGTCGGTCGCGCTCTTGCTGCCGTCCTTCAGGTTCTTGTACTCGACGTGCCAGGAGCCATCGTCGTTGCGGGTGATGTCCTGGACCTCGGTGGACAGCTTCAGGTCGAAGTTGTCCTTGGTCTTGAGGTGACCGACGAACTGACGGGTGATCTCACCGAAGTTTACGTCGGTGCCGATCGGCGTCCAGGTCACGGCCAGCTTCTGGTTCGGGTCGCGCCCTTCCATCATCAGCGGGACCCACTTGGCGATCTGCGCGTGGTCTTCGGAGTACTGCATCGGACGGAACAGTGGGCTCGCCTGCAGCGCTTCGTAGCGCTTCTTCAGGAAGCGGATGTTGTCGTCACCCCAGACGAAGCTCATGTGCGGCGTCGAGTTGATGAACGAACGCGGGTTCTTCAGGACGTTGTGGCGCACCTGCCAGGACCAGAACTGACGCGAGATCTGGAACGACTCGTTGATCTCGACGGCCTTGGAGATGTTGATGTTGCCGTCTTTGTCTTCCGGGGTGTAGTTCAGCTCGGCCAGGGCCGAGTGGCCGGTGCCGGCGTTGTTCCAGCCGTTGGAGCTTTCCTCGGCGACGCCGTCCAGACGCTCGATCATTTCCATCGACCAGCTCGGCTCCAGCTCGCTGAGCCAGATACCCAGGGTCGAACTCATGATGCCGCCGCCTACCAGCAGGACGTCGACTTTCTTGGTCTCGTCAGCGTGGGCCTGCATGAAGCCCGCGACAACCGCCAGGCCCAACAGGGTCTTGCTTGCCTTTTTGAACATTGAAATTATCCAGTACCGTACGTTATCCACGTGCCGCTCCCTCGATAGATCCCTGCAGGCCTGGTAAGCGCTGGCACGGTCTGACAGTCGAGTGCGACGATCGGTGGTCTTCAGGAGCGATTGCTCAGCCCCAATGGGTAATGTCTTCAGCGCTGGCTTTTTATTGGGATGGATTCAGCGGCTTGAGCAACATGAACGCCCGCCCGCCGGCCATCCTGGCAAGTCTAGGCTTTGAAACGTTTCAGCCATTGTAACCGAATTATTTCACCCATCAAATTTTAGGGGGTGACGTCAAGACGACAGGTTGCCTCAGGGTGCAGGCATTCCCTGATCGGCTTCATGAACCCGTCCAGACCGGGGAGGGCGCTACGACTCGGGGGCCGTGGACGAGGGCGTCTCGCAGGGCAGGGTGCCCAGGTCGTCGATGATGGCCTCGGCCAGCTCGCTCAGTACGTTCGCCGCGTAGACGAGGTACCGATCGTTGCGCTGGGCCGCCTGCAAGGTCAGGCGCTCCACGCACTCCACGATCACGGCGGTCTGCTCCAAGGCCAGCTTGGCAGGGACATGGGGGCTGATGCGAAACAGCGGCTTGTCGCCCTTCCACAGCCCGAACGTGGTGATGCCCCGGGTCACGGTCGGCTTGGTGCATTTCATCGCACGGCCCCAGGCTTCAGTGACATGTCTGCGTGTGCCCGAGCATCTGCTCCAGACGCTCGTAGATCGTCTGCAGCTCGGTCGCTGCGGCCAGCAGTTGGTCATGGTCCGCGCTGTCCGGGTGCAGGCGTGTGATCTTGCGCGTCAGGAACTGGGCACACGTCAGGTGCTCGGCGGCATGGATGAGCAGGTCCTCGAGAGAGGGGGCAGGTGGGTCCGGTACGATCTTCAGCATGCTAAGGCTCCTCGTCAGGTGGAGCTGCCACGCGGCTGCTGTCAAACATGGAAGGTGGCAGCTGTACGCGGGTTGACAGACCGAGGACGAAGAGAGACCCGGCGCACACGAGGTGCCCCACGTACACCTGCCATGACGGCGAGTACATGCATCTCTTCGAACGAGGCGGCCTGTCAAAACCGGTCGCCAACATCAGCGACCGGTCGAGACTAGGAGGGCGCAGGGCTCAATGCAACGGCATATGTACGAGCCGAGCATATTTGGGAAAAGGCCTACGACATATAAGGAAAAGCTGAAGGCTTTGTTGCCATTTTCCCTGTGTTCCACGTGAAACATGAACACAGGTCAACGCAACCCGAGAGGCGAATCCGAAGCTGTTCAGGCCCGGACGTACGCCCATGCGGTCAGGCCCGAGGCCAGGGTAACGGCAACGCGTGTGTAGTCCGACACTTCATAGTCATCGGCTGCAGCAAGTTCTTCGGTCGAGATCTGGAAGACCCGACCACTGACGCTGTCATCGGGCGTGTCGCTGGGAAATACGATGGGGTGACGGGATTTGCCACTGGTCGCGACGACGGCCGGATCGGTGATCTCCACCCAGTCCTGCCGGTAGCCCAGCATGCGGTCTTCCTGACCGATGAGTTCACGCCCGAACTTGGCCAGTTGCACGGCCTTATCCTGCAGGGTGCCATAGGAGAACAACAATTCGGGGTAGAGGGTCGAGGGCGTGAGCGTATCGGTGGCGGACGCGGCTGCCGGCTGAAGGCGCGTCTCGAGGGCGGCGACCTGTTGCTCCAGCGCTTCCAACCTGGCCCGTGTACGGCTCAAGACGACCATCTGGCTGTCGAATTCTTCTCGGCTGACCAGGTCCAGCTTGCTGAAGGCACTTTGCATCAGGGCCTTGAACTGACCTTCGAGTTCGGCACGGGGACGGGCGCCGTCTCCCGTGAACAGACGCGACGCCTGGTCGCTAAGAGCATCGAGAAAGGCTTTGGGCGCGAGCATGGGGCGATGTTCCGCAGGACGTGGATAGGGCCTCAGTGTAGCACGGCGGCACGGGCCGCCAGGCTTGCACGGTTTTCGAGCACGCCGGCCGGCAAGCGCGCACCGAAGCTGTGCGCATGGATGGCAAAACGCATGTGCCGCACGGCGAAATCATCGGCAACTGGCTGTTTTTCAAGGCCTTCGTGGACTTGGCAAGGAACCTGCAAAACCTCCGGCAAGGCCTGCACCGATGCGGCTCTCGAACCCTGCACGCAGAAGCACCGGCCCGAGCGACGGCTTGCGATCGGCCATGCCGCAGGTGGGCACGAGGATACCGCCGAGGATGCGTTACAAAGCCATGCGCTGCGCTTAGACTGGCCACGGGTTTGTTTTCCTGGGGCAAGTCAACCTAATCGGGAGAGAGTTTCATGAAGCTAGTTACTGCCATCATCAAGCCATTCAAGCTGGACGACGTGCGCGAGTCGCTGTCGGAGATCGGCGTACAAGGCATCACCGTGTCCGAAGTCAAAGGCTTCGGGCGCCAGAAGGGGCATACCGAGCTGTACCGGGGTGCCGAATACGTCGTCGACTTCCTGCCCAAGGTGAAGATCGAAGTGGCCATCGACGACAAGGACCTCGACCGCGTGATCGACGCCATCACCAAGGCGGCCAACACCGGCAAGATCGGTGACGGCAAGATCTTCGTGGTCAATCTGGAACAGGCGATCCGCATCCGTACCGGTGAAACCGGCACCGACGCGATCTGACCTAGCGCCTCACCAAACCCCAACGCCCCAGGAGAAAACAACATGACTCTGCGCACGATCGCAGGGCTAGGCGCCCTATTGTCCCTCGTAATGCCTGGGCTGGCCTTGGCCGAAGACGCCGCCCCCGTTCTGAACTCCGGCGACACCGCCTGGATGCTCACGGCCACGGCCCTGGTGCTGTTCATGACCATCCCGGGCCTGGCGCTGTTCTACGGCGGCATGGTGCGTTCCAAGAACGTCCTGTCGGTGATGATGCAGTGCTTTGCCATCACCGGTCTGATGAGCATCCTGTGGATGGTGTACGGCTACAGCCTGGCCTTCGACACCACCGGCATGGAAAAAGGCGTGCTCAACGCCAGCTCCTTCGTCGGCGGGCTGTCCAAGGCCTTCCTGGCGGGCGTCACCCCCCAGAGCCTGACCGCGTCGTTCCCTGAACCGGTGTTCATCACCTTCCAGATGACCTTCGCCATCATCACCCCTGCGCTGATCGTCGGGGCCTTCGCCGAACGCATGAAGTTCTCGGCGATGCTGGTGTTCATGACCGTCTGGTTCACCCTGGTGTATGCGCCCATCGCGCACATGGTCTGGGGGGGTGATGGTGCCCTCATGTGGGACTGGGGCGTGCTCGACTTCGCCGGCGGCACCGTGGTGCACATCAATGCCGGTATCGCCGGGCTGGTGGCCTGCCTGGTGCTGGGCAAGCGCAAGGGGTTCCCGACCACGCCCATGGCACCGCACAACCTGGGCTATACCCTGATGGGCGCCGCCATGCTGTGGATCGGCTGGTTCGGGTTCAACGCAGGCTCCGCTGCGGCAGCCAACGGTACGGCTGGCATGGCCATGCTGGTGACCCAGATCGCCACGGCCGCTGCCGCCCTGAGCTGGATGTTCGCCGAGTGGATCGGTCACGGTAAGCCCAGTGCATTGGGCATCGCGTCCGGCGTGGTCGCCGGGCTGGTGGCGATCACGCCAGCAGCGGGCACGGTCGGCCCCATGGGCGCCCTGGTGATCGGCCTGGTGTCCGGTGTGGTCTGCTACTTCTGCGCCACCCGCCTCAAGCGCACGCTGGGCTACGACGACTCCCTGGATGCCTTCGGCGTACACGGTGTGGGCGGCATCGTCGGCGCGATCCTCACCGGTGCCTTCGCAGCGCCTGCGCTGGGCGGCTTCGGCGAGGTACAGGACATCGCCTTGCAACTGTGGATCCAGACCAAGGGCGTCCTCGTCACCGTGGTCTACACCGGTGTCGTGACCTATGTGATCCTCAAGGTGGTCGATGTGACGATGGGCCTGCGGGTCAGTGAAGAAGAAGAGTCGGTCGGCCTCGACCTGGCTCAGCACAACGAGCGTGGCTACAACTTGTAAGCGCGCGCACCGTGTTCATTTGCCCGGCGCGTCCGGGCATTTTTTCGCCTGCGATTCCCCGTCGCGGGCGCTCGGAGCCAGGTATGGTGCGCCCGTCACGCGCGGCAGAAAACTTACAGCGCGCTGGGCATTTCTGGTGCTTTGCTTTTTCTGCGAGCGCGCTAGAATGCGCGCCAACGCACGTCATGGCGCGCTGCATGGCGCCTTCGTCCACCGTCGTATCCATTGGCACGGTTGGGGACAGTTGGAGGCGAATGCCTGCCCATGACGTCGAGTTTCGTCAACGTCCGCCCTCGCGGCGTTGCACCACGACCGCTTCCTGACGAAGGGGTCGACACGACCAAGGCTTGCCGAACGTCCGTGGAATTTTTGCCTGTGCTCGTCGGTCTACGGCGTCACGGGCTGCACATTCAATCTGCCTTTCGCATGGCATGGGGAACGACATGAGCGACGATGATCTGGAAAACGACGACCTCGAAGTAGGTGACGAAGAGAACGACGAGGCCCTCGAAGCGGCAAGCGACGAAAGCGCGGAAGACGTGGGCGAAGACGACAGCCCCACGCCTGCCGCCAAGGGCAAGGCCAAGGCGGCCGTCTCGGTGGACGACATGCCGAGCCTGGAAGCCAAGCAGAAGGAGCGCGATGCCCTGGCCCGTGCCATGGAGGAGTTCCTGTCGCGTGGCGGCAGAATTCAGGAAGTCGAGGCCAACGTGGTCGCCGACCCGCCCAAGAAGCCGGACAACAAGTACGGCAGCCGCCCTATCTGAGTACCCCCTCCGGGCTGTTCGTCACCCGTGAAAGCGCGCCTTCGCCAGCGCTTTCACGGCAGGCCTCGAATGACCGGGGCCTTGGCTTGCCATCCTCGAAGGGCAAGCCGCCGTCATCTGGCGATAGGCGCGCCGGGCTACTGCCACTGCGCCAGGACGTCATCAAGTTGCGACAGACACCGTATCTCGGCATCCGGCGCGCGCTCGGCCTGCCAGGGCTTGCCCTGCGGGTTGAACCACACGGCCTTGAACCCCGCGCGTTGTGCACCGGTGATGTCGTCGCCCGGGTGATCGCCCACGTGCACGGCGTTCGCCGCCTGCGCATTGCCCAGCCGCAGCGCTTCCAGGAAGAGTGCAGGGTCCGGTTTGCCGACCCCCAGGTCTTCGGCGCACAAGGCGAAGTCGAAATAGTCGGCCAGGCCCAGACGACGCACGTCGGCATTGCCGTTGGTCACCACGCCCAGCGTGTGGCGCTGGCCCAGGCGCTCGAGCATGGGCTGCACCTGCGGGAAGATCTCCAGCTGGTGGCGCGCCTGCAGGAACACCTCGAACGCTTCGTCAGCCAAGGCCTGCGCCTGGGCCTCGGTGTAGTCCAGTGCGTGCAAGGCCTGGAACAGCACCTGGCGGCGCAGGGCGCTGATGCGGTGCTTGAGCCCGGGTTCGGCTTCCACCAGTCGGGTGCGTACCGCGTGCAGGTGCTCGACCGGCAGCTCGCCCAATGCCGGTGCATGGGCCTTGATCCAGTCGCGCAGGACGCGTTCTGCGCTGGCGATCACAGGCGGTGTGTCCCACAGGGTATCGTCGAGGTCGAACGTGATCAGCGTGATGCTCATGAGTCGGTACCCTTGCTGCGTTTGGCCCTGGGATGGGCACTGTCGTACACCGCGGCCAGGTGCTGGAAGTCCAGGTGGGTGTAGATCTGCGTGGTGGTGATGTCGGCATGGCCGAGCATCTCCTGTACGGCACGCAGGTCCTGGGACGATTCCAGCAGATGGCTGGCGAAAGAATGGCGAAGCATGTGCGGGTGCAGGTGTTGGCCGAGTTCACGCTGGCCCACCACCTTGACCCGCAACTGAATGGCGCGCGTGCTCAGCCGACGCCCCTGGCGGGTGATGAACACCGCGCCATCGAGCGGGCTGCCGAGGCCCCGCAACCTGAGCCAGGCCAGGAGCGCCTCGCGGGCCTTGCGGCCTACCGGCAGGACACGGGCCTTGTTGCCCTTGCCGATGACCTGCACCAGACCTGCCGCCAGATCGAGGTGAGCCAGGTCGAGCCCGGCCAGTTCGGACAGGCGCAGCCCCGAGGAGTAGAACAGTTCCAGCATCGCCTGGTCGCGGCGAGCGATGAAATCATCGTCGACGCCGCCTTCGAGCAGTTGCTGGGCACGGTCGGTGTCGAGCACCTTGGGCAGCCGTCGCTCGCCCTTGGGCGGCGACAGGCCGTTGGCCGGGTCGTGCTGGCACAGGCCTTCGCGTACCAGATAGCGGTAGAAACCGCGCACCGACGACAACAGGCGCGCCAGGCTGCGCGAAGATTGACCGTGGTGGTGCTGGCGGGCGATGAAATGGCGCAGGGCCTGGATCTGCAGGTCGGACCAGCTGTCGATCGCCTGCTCCCTGCAGTGCGCCAGGACCTTGAGCAAGTCGCCGCGGTACGCCTGGATCGTGTTGCCCGACACCTGGCGCTCGTTGCGCAGGTAGGCGCAATAGGCCTCCAGTTGGCGCTCCATCAGCGCACCGGGCGCAGGGATTGCAGCGAACGCGCCACGACCCGGCCCAGCACGTCGGCGATGTGGTTCAGGAACAGCGTGCCTACGGTGCTCTTGTAATGTTGCGGATCAGGGCTGCCGATGGCCAGGACGCCATGCAGACCGTTGTGGTCGAGCGTCGCCACGGCGCTGGAGCCGACCTGCCGACGCTGGCTCTCGCCGAACAGGAAGGCCAGCTCGTGATCGCGCAGGTTGCCACTGACGGCCTTGCCGCTGCTCAGCAGGCCACCGATGGCTTGCTGCGCTTCGCCCAGGCTGGCCCAGCGCCCGACCGAGGCCGGGTGCTCGCTGAACAGGATGAGGCTGACGAACGGGACCTGAAAGTCCTGGCGCAGGCTGTCTTCGACCGTCATGACCACGTCTTCGAGGTGGCTGGCGTCGAGCAGGTCGACGATCAACCGGCGTGTCTTGTCGAACAACCGGTCATTGTCGCGCGCCACGTCCATCAGCTGCGACAGGCGATGGCGCAGCTCGATGTTGCGCTCGCGCAGCAGCTTCAACTGGCGCTCCACCAGCGACACGCTGTCGCCGCGCTGGTGGGGGATGTGCAGGGTGCCCAGCAGCTCGTCGTGCTCGGCGAAGAAGGTCGGGCGCGCCCGAAGGAAGGCCACCACCGCCTCGGTGTCGAGATCGTGGAGGGGCGTACTTGAATCCTTGGGCCGATCGCTCATGAAAGTCCTCGCTTTAAAGACGAACCTGTCCCTCGTAGACCCGAACCGCAGGCCCGGTCATCATGACCGGCTTGCCGGAGCCGGCCCATTCGATGCTCAACCGGCCACCGGGCAGGTCGAGCGACACGGGTGAATCCATCCAGCCCTGGCTGATCGCGGCCACCGCCGCCGCACAGGCGCCCGTGCCACAGGCCTGGGTTTCGCCCGCGCCACGCTCCCAGACCCGCAGCAGGGCCTGGTGACGATCGACCACCTGAAGGAAGCCGACGTTCACGCGCTGTGGAAAGCGCGCATGGTGCTCGATCTTGGGGCCCAGCGTGTGCACCGGGGCGCCGTGCACGTCCTCGACACGCAGGACGGCATGAGGGTTGCCCATCGACAGCGCCGCGATGTCGACCGTCTGCCCGTCTACTTCCAGTGGGTAGCTCAGCGCCTCGGCCGGCGCCTGGAACGGGATGTCGCTCGGGACCAGCCGGGGCGGGCCCATGTCGACACGTACCTGCCCGTCGTTGCGCACGTCCAGCACGATGATGCCGCCCTTGGTTTCCACGCGGATGCGCTTCTTGGCGGTCAGGCGCTTGTCCAGCACGAAGCGCGCGAAGCAGCGCGCGCCATTGCCGCACTGCTCGACCTCCGAGCCGTCGGCGTTGAAGATCCGGTAGCGGAAATCCACGTCCGGGTTGCTCGGGGCCTCGACGATCAGCAGCTGGTCGAAGCCGATCCCCGTGTGTCGGTCGCCCCATTGCCGGGCATGCTTGGGCTGGATGTGCGCATGCTGGCTGACCAGGTCCAGGACCATGAAGTCGTTCCCCAGCCCATGCATCTTGGTGAAACGCAGCAGCATGGGGTCACTCCGGCAACAGGCTTTCGCCCGCGTACAACTCGGCCACGGTTTCGCGACGGCGCACTTCGTGGGCCTGGTCGGCATCGACCAGGACCTCGGCGCAACGGCCACGGGTGTTGTAGTTGGAGCTCATGACGAAGCCATAGGCCCCGGCCGATTCGACCGCCAGCAGATCGCCTTCGGCCAGGTCCAGCACCCGCGACTTGGCGAGGAAGTCGCCGGTCTCGCAGATCGGCCCGACCACGTCGTAGCTGCGCCCTTCGCCGCCGCGCGACTGCACCGGCTTGACGCCCATCCAGGCCTGGTACAGCGCCGGGCGGATCAGGTCGTTCATCGCCGCGTCGACGATGGCGAAGTCCTTGTGCTCGGTGTGCTTGAGGTACTCGACACGGGTCAGCAGGACCCCGGCATTGGCCACGATGTAGCGGCCCGGCTCGAAGACCAGGGCCAGGTCGCGGTCGCCGATGCGTTCGCGGACCGCGTTGACGTAGTCGCTGATCAACGGTGGCTGCTCGTCGCTGTAACGCACGCCGACACCGCCGCCCAGGTCCAGGTGACGCAGGTGGATACCACAGTCGGCCAGGCGATCGACCAGCACCAGCAGGCGATCGAGCGCATCGGTGAAGGGCTCGAGCGTGGTCAGTTGCGAGCCGATGTGGCAGTCGACCCCGACCAGCTCCAGGTTCGGCAGCTGGGCTGCGCGCAGGTAGAGCGCCTCGGCGTCGTCGATGGCGATGCCGAACTTGTTTTCCTTGAGGCCGGTGGAGATGTACGGGTGGGTACCGGCATCGACGTCGGGGTTGACCCGCAGCGAGACCGGCGCACGCACGCCCAGCCCGGCCGCCACGTCCTGAAGACGCTCGAGTTCGTCGGCCGACTCCACGTTGAAGCAGTGCACGCCGACTTCCAGCGCGCGGCGCATGTCTTCACGCGTCTTGCCGACGCCCGAGAACACCACGCGGTCGGCCCGGCCGCCGGCCGCCAGTACGCGCTCCAGCTCGCCACCGGACACGATGTCGAACCCTGCGCCCAGACGGGCCAGCACGTTCAGCACACCCAGGTTGGAGTTGGCCTTGACCGCGAAGCAGACCAGGTGCGAGGTGCCTTCGAGGGCATCGGTGTAGCTGCGGTAACGCGCTTCGATGTGCGCACGCGAGTAGACGTAGGTCGGTGTGCCGAACCGTTCGGCGATGGCCGACAGCGCCACGCCTTCCGCGAACAGCGCGCCGTCGCGGTAGTGGAAAGCGTCCATGGGAAACCCTTATTGGTGCTGATGCTGGTGCGAGGTATGTGCGTCTTTGCCGTCCTTGCCATCGTCTGGCAGGTACAGCGGACCCTTCTGACCACAGGCAGAGACGAGGCAGGCAACAGCGACCAGCGCCGCGAGGGAGGAAATCAGGCGCTTCATTGGCGAAATCCTTCGAAATAGGCAGTCTTGCGCCCGAGTATACCGAGCGGTCGCCTGCTTGCCTATGCGACGACCGGTGCGCCCGACCGGCCAGCGGCCAGGCCGGGCACGGTATTCTTTGCATTCGCGACCCAGCGCTCGTATCGTGCCCGGCTTGCACCGGTGCAGCCATTTTCGAGGTTCATGCAATGAGTTTGAGTGAAGCGCGTTTCCACGACCTGGTCGATTCGACCCAGCAGGCCCTGGAAGATCTGTTCGACGAAAGCGGCCTCGACCTGGACATGGAAAATTCGGCGGGCGTGCTCACCGTCACGTTCGAAAACGGCAGCCAGCTGATCTTCAGCCGGCAGGAACCGCTGCGCCAGCTGTGGCTGGCCGACCGCTCCGGCGGGTTCCACTTCGACTACGACGAAGAGACCGAAAAATGGGTGTGCGAGAAGAGCGAGGAGCTGCTGGGCGAAATGCTCGAGCGCATCGTCTGGGAGCGCAGTGGCGAGAAGCTGGACTTCGACGAGATCTGACATGAGTACCGACGTACGCCCCCCCAAACCGCTCTATGCCAACGTCAGCCCGGCCGTGAAGTCGCCTTGCATCGGCACCTGCCGGCTGGATGCCGAGCGCGTCTGCCTCGGCTGCCACCGCCCCGTCGAGCACATTCGCGAGTGGCGTTCGGCCGACGATCAGCGCCGGCGCCAGATCCGCGACCAGGCACAGGCACGCGCGGCGTCGCCGCAGTCCGCCCAGGCTTGAGTATTCGGTAGGCTGTGATAGGGTCGGACTGTCCGGCCTTGCCGAACACCCGTCGACCCCGTGTTGGGGCTTGTCGTCGTGCCACCCGCCAGCGAGCGGCCTTCGGGTCGTCGCCAGCCAGGCAGGACGCCGCAGCCTCGGGCGGGGTTTTGCTTTATCTGCGCGTCAAGAAGGAGCCTGACCCGATCATGAATGCTCGACCCTCACTGACCCTCACTCGGCTGGATGTCCAGCGCCTGGAGCGTCTGCTCGACAGCCTCGACGAGGCCACGCCCGGAGTGCTGGCCCTCCAGGACGAACTGGACCGCGCCGAACGGATCGTCGGTGCCGAGCAGGTGCCCGCGGGTGTCGTCACCATGAACTCGCGCGTGCACTGCCGCGAAGAGGCCAGTGGCAAGGACTACCACCTGACGCTCGTGTACCCGCAAGACGCGGGCACGCAAGGCAGCGTGTCGATCCTGGCACCGATCGGCAGTGCCTTGCTGGGGTTGTCCGTCGGTGACCAGATCGACTGGCCGGCGCCGGCGGGCAAGACCCTCAAGCTGCGGTTGCTGAGCGTCGATTACCAGCCCGAGGCAGCCGGGCACTTCGACCGCTGAGCGTTCCCGGTCAACGGTCCAGCGTCTCCAGCGCACAGTTGAGCGCTCGCTCCAGCACCTGCTTGTGGTGCAGGTAGCACAACGTCGAACCGATGCCCTCGTCGAACAGGTCCGAGAGGTCCAGGTCGGTGAGGTAGCAGGGGTAGCGCTCGGCGCCTTGCCGCTGCCCCAAAATCTGCTCGGCGACCACGGCGCAGAGCCGGTCACCGTGTTCCAGCGGTGAGAACGGCACCTGATCGCAGTACCAGGTCACCTCGCTGCCACCTGCCGTGGTGGCCCTCACCAGCGCTTGCACCTCGTAATAGCACGGGTTGTCGTCGGTCGGCGTCGGGTGCGCCTGGACCTCATACGCCCTGAAGCCCGGATCGGGTGACAGCCGGTAATAGGCCAGGGCCGGCTTGGGCCCATGCGGCACGTCCAGCCGCAGGCGTGCCGCGTGGCGGACCAGCATGGCCTGCAGGAAGCGGTGCAGGGGGATCAGCAACTGGCGCTCGTCGCCACACGCCTGGCGTTGATACCAGAGCTGGTTGCGCTCATCCAGCACGTACAGGTCGGCGAACCCCGTGTGCAGCCGATGAAAGACCTGGATGCAGTCGGCCCGGGCATGCGTCAGCAGCGCGTTCACGGCATGGCCGTCCACCTGCTCGAGGCTGCCTGCCGGTGGCTGCGCGCGGAGGCCGTCGAGGCGGCTTTCTGGCGCGATGGGCGTCGCGTCGAGCATGGCCTCGATGCGCTCGCCCAGCGCGCGGTCCTGTTCCGGGCCCAGGCCGTGAACCTGCAGGCGTGGTCGATGTGCATGGCTCGCCCGTCCTGCGGACAAGTGCCGCACGCAGTGCGCCAGGGCCTGGCTGCCTTCGTGGCGTCGGACCAGCACTTCGTTCCACGTGGTGAGCGTGACGTGGTCGAGCGACCGTAGCGTGCACGTGGCCGGCCGCAGCGCCTCGTTGCACGACGGGGCGTCGGTCTCGACGTTGGCCAGCAGCAGGGTGCGCCTGGCAACGCTTGGTTGCAGCAGACGGCTGTCGATCACCGTTTCCAGCGGCCATTCGAGGGTCTGCCGCAGGCAACTCAGCACGTCTGCCACGCATGCAGCGCCTACGCCGTGCGCGGAGGCTGCCAGCACGAGCTGGGTACGCGGCGTGATCACGCCGTTGCAATGCGCCCAGACCAACAGCTCGACCAGGTGGTGAGTGCGATGGATGAGCGCGTCAGCCGCGGCCTGCTCGGCCACGTCGACCGTGCCGGCATACAGGCGCCACTGCCAGGTGCTTGGCAGGTGGACGCTAGGCATTCGTGCCAGCGTGACCACCGCTTCTTCCAGGTTCGACGCCAGCCCGGGGTTGATGATTTCGATCTTGCCCGCGCGTCGCTCGAAAGCCGCATAGAGGCGTCGGCCGAGCACGCTCAGGCCGTGAGGGACCGGCTGATTGGCCGGGTCGTGCAGGCCTGCGAACTGCAGGAGGAAGCGGTAGCTGTGGCTCAGTGCGCTGACCAGGCCGCTGCGTTCCGTCAGGGTCTGGCGGGCTTTCCAGTGCGCGCGATCGTCCAGGGCCGCCACCTGCTTGGCGTCCCACCCCCATTCGCCCGTCAGGCGCGCGAGCAGCTGGCATTGCCAGGCCTGCCGCGTGGCGCTCGCCGGCCTGTCGGCCTTCAGGTAGAGGCTGTGCCTGAGCAGTTCCAGGCGTTTCGTGTCGTTGCGCTGCTTCAGGTAGTGCGCGACACGCCGGTAAATCATGACGTACGGGTCCAGCTCATCCAGCCCTGCACGGTCTGCGTGGACCGCCTGCTTGAAGTCCACGGCCAGGCAGCGCATGCGGGGGTATTCGCTGGCGTAGACCTCGATGAGCAACAGCTTGAGGACCGTCTTGTAGGGCGACTCGATGCCCTTGAACAAGTGCCAGAACCCTGCGCCGATGAATTCTTTCTTGGGAATGCAGGCCAGATGCCCGAGGTCGAGGTGGGCATCGGCCCGGATCAGACCCTTGGCCAGCAGCGCCTGGACGTGCTCGTGGTAGTCCTGCTCGCGAGAGGCCGGGACCAGCCACCACAACGGTGTCTGGCCCGCGAGCCAGATCGCGGTCCGGTAGAACTCGTCGAGCAACAGGTAATGCTGGGCTTCGCCGCAGTCCTCGGCACTCAGTTGGCTGACGCGGCACCCCTGGGCGAAGCTGCGTGGCTCGATCAGGAACATGTGCAGTTCCACGCCTTGAAGGGCGGCCCACGTCTCCAGATGCTGACACTTGGCCCGCAGCGCCTGGAGGCCGGGTCGATCGAGGCGCGTGGCATGGCAGACCCAGACGTCCATGTCGCTGCGCGCCGTTTGCGCCAGCGTGCCCAGGCTGCCGATCAGGTACAGCCCTTCCACCGCAGGCGGGTGGCCCGGCACAGGCGCGGCCTCGGCGAGCGCGCGGGTCAGCCGCAAGGCTTCGGCGAGCTGCTGCGGGGTCGGCCTGTAACCCCAGATGCCTGCACACGCCGGGTGCGGCACGTACCCAGGCAGTGAAGGGTGATTGAAGTGCAGCAGCAGAGGCAGCAGGTTCAGCACGCGGCGTTGAGAGGGCTCCAGCCGCTCCAGCGCACGGCTAAACCGCCCTCGATTGAGCTGCATGAAACGGGCGTGCAGCACATCCGGCAGGGCAGAGTCGGGAGGGTCGGGCGAGTCGACTGGCGGCGAAGGGGTCATTGCGCACTCGGGCAGGCAGCAGCGGCGCGATTCTAGCCTGAGTCGACCAGGCGATTCAGAGAAAGTCGATGAATTGACGCCAGGGTTACGTCATTCGTCGTCAGGGCAGGGCGTGCACATCGCCTGGCTGTCGACGCCTGTACGTCAGGAATGGACAGCCAGCCGGTGGGTTAGTGCGGCGTCTCAGGGGGCGGGGCGTGCGTTCAGGCGGCCTCGGCGATCTCCAGGATGGTCAGCAGTTGTTGAGCGTGTTCGGCGGCATCGTGCCCCAGGCTGGTCAGGTAACCCCCATCGGGTTGGCTGACCAGCTGCTTGTCGTGCAGGCGCCGGGCGGCTTCGATCAAGCGGGGCGATGCATTGCTGTGGACCTTGATGCCTTCTTGGCTGCTGTCCAGGTTGAACAGCGCAAGGACTTCCAGTTCAGCGATCAGTTCGGGTGTGAAAGACATGACGACTCCTGACTTCCAGAGAGAACGGAGGCACCGTCGCCGGTGCCCGAGCCAGGAGTGTAGTCAGGCTTTTCAGGCGTTGCCTTGATCTGCCTCAGGCGGCAGTTCAGGCAGCGCGCGCAAGGCGTTTTCGTACCAGACATTGTCAAAAGCACGGTCTTGTTCGAGCATGGTGTCGATCTCGATCGCCAGCACGTGCGCCATCAGGTTGAGGATGTCCTCGCGTTCGTAGCCCACCAGGCTCAGCTTGTTGTAGGTCGCTTTCGCCGCCGCTGGCTCGCCGCTGTCGATCTGGTTTTCGACGGCCTGGGTCAGGGTCGCCTCGACGAAGGCTTCTTCCTCGTCGTTGTAGTCGACGTCGTTGGATTCGCTCATGGCTCTGCTCCTGTGAATGAGGCAGCAGTGTGCCATGGGCTCAGGGTTGGGCGCGAACCTGGCCGCATTGACACTAGCGATGCAGCGCCCGATGGGGCTATAACGGCTAGGCCATTTCTTACGGCCTGGAGGCTGTTTTCATGCTCAAGCTTCACGGATTTCCTGTCAGCAACTACTACAACATGGTCAAGCTGGCGCTTCTGGAAAAAGGCCTGCCTTTCGAAGAGGTGCAGTTGATTCCTGGGAAAACCCCGGAAACATTGAAGGTCAGCCCGCATGGCAAGGTCCCGGTGCTGGAGACCGAGCAGGGCTACCTGAGCGAAACCAGCGTGATCCTCGAATACCTGGAGCAAAGCCAGCCAGGCCCGTCGCTGTTGCCCTCCGACGCGTTCGAACGGGCGAAAGTCCGTGAGCTGATGAAAGAGATCGAACTCTACATCGAGCTCCCGGCACGGACGTGCTATGCCCAGAGCTTCTTCGGGCAGTCGGTCGAACAGTGGGTCAAGGAAAAGGCCCGCACCGACCTGCTGGCCGGCTTCGCCGCCCTCAAGCGCAGCGCGCGCTTCGCGCCCTACGTGGCGGGTGAGCAGATGACCCTGGCGGACGTCATGTTCTGCTTCTCGGTCGACCTGGCGGCCCAGGTCGGCAAGAAGGTCCTGAACATCGACCTGCTGGCCGACGTCCCCGAGGCGGCCGACCTGCTGGAGCGCCTGCACCAGGGGCCACACATCGCGCGGATCAATGCCGACAAGGAGCGGATGCTGCCGACGTTCCTCGAGATGATGCGCAACAAGCGTCCTTCCTGATGAACGAAGGCCCCGGACCGCATGACGGGCCGGGGCCTTTCGATCACCTCGTCGCCGGACTCAGCGCGCGGCCAGCAGCGCGTGGCCACGGACGACGGCTGCGCGGACCTGCTCCGGTGCCGTGCCGCCCACGTGGTTGCGGGCATTGACCGAGCCTTCCAGGGTCAGCACGGCGAACACGTCCTGCTCGATCTGGTCGCTGAACTGGCGCAGCTCTTCCAGCTCCATTTCCGCCAGGTCCTTGTTGCAGTCCACGCCATACTTGACCGCATGGCCGACGATCTCGTGGCAATCACGGAACGGCAGGCCACGACGCACCAGATAGTCGGCCAGGTCGGTCGCCGTGGAGAAGCCGCGCAGCGCCGCCTCGCGCATCACTTCGCGGCACGGCTCGATCGCTGGGATCATGTCGGCGAAGGCCCGCAGCGAGTCACGCAGCGTGTCGGCGGCGTCGAACAGCGGCTCCTTGTCTTCCTGGTTGTCCTTGTTGTAGGCCAGCGGCTGGCCCTTCATCAAGGTCAGCAGCCCGGTCAGGGCGCCGAATACGCGGCCGCTCTTGCCTCGCACCAGCTCCGGCACGTCGGGGTTCTTCTTCTGCGGCATGATCGAGCTGCCGGTGCAGAAGCGATCAGGCAGGTGCACGAAGTGGAACTGGGCGCTGGTCCACAGCACCAGCTCTTCGGAAAAGCGCGACAGGTGCATCATCGCGATGCTGGCCGCGGCACAGAATTCGATGGCGAAATCGCGATCCGACACGCCATCGAGCGAGTTGCCGCCGACGGCTTCGAAACCGAGCAGCGAGCAGGTCAGCTCGCGGTCCACCGGGTAGGTGGTGCCGGCCAGGGCGGCGCTGCCCAGCGGCATGCGGTTGGTGCGCTTGCGGCAGTCCACCAGGCGCTCGTAGTCGCGCGACAGCATCTCGAACCAGGCCAGCAGGTGATGGCCGAAGGTCACCGGCTGCGCGGTCTGCAAGTGGGTGAAGCCCGGCATGATGGTGGCGGCTTCGCGCTCGGCCTGCTCCAGCAGGCCTTTCTGCAGGCGGGTGATCTCGCTCAGGATCAGGTCGATCTCGTCACGCAGCCAGAGGCGGATGTCGGTGGCCACCTGGTCGTTGCGGCTACGCCCGGTGTGCAGCTTCTTGCCGGTGACGCCGATGCGATCGGTCAGGCGCGCTTCGATGTTCATGTGCACGTCTTCGAGGTCGACGCGCCACTCGAAGCTGCCGGCCTCGATCTCGGCCTGGATGGTCTGGAGGCCTTCGATGATGGTGTCGCGCTCGTGCGCGTCGAGCACGCCGACCTGGGCCAGCATCGTGGCGTGGGCGATCGAGCCCATGATGTCGTGGCGGTACAGGCGCTTGTCGAAATCGACCGAGGCGGTGAAGCGGGCGACGAAGGCGTCGACGGGCTCACTGAAGCGGCCGCCCCAGGACTGGTTGGTCTTGTCGGTGCTCATGGATTCACTCGTAGCTGGCGTGATCTGAAAAAGTGGCGTCGATCATAACAGGGTTGCGTCGTCCCTCGCAGGGCACGAAGGCACCGGCAACGGGGCGAAAGCGGCCTCGACCCCTTCGAGCGATGAACGATTGAACGGCAGCGTTGCAAGGACCGTCTACAGTTGGACAGAGGGCCGGCGGCAGAGACCGCGGCTCAGTGAATCTTTGGCCATCGCATCGGTCTGAGCGTGGACCACGGTGTCGGTCGATCCGCACCCCGGCACGCCAGCCCACCTGCGAGACTCATTCAGGAATCCAGCAATATATGAATGTCCTGATCGTTGATGACGAAACCCAATCCCGTGACCGCCTGAGCCGCTTGCTCGGCGAGCTGGAGGGGTACACCGTGCTGGAGCCTGGCGCCACCAACGGCGAAGAGGCCTTGGCCCTGATCGAAAGCCTCAAGCCCGATGTGGTGCTGCTGGATGTCGCCATGCCGGGCCTCGATGGCCTGCAGGTGGCGGCGCGCCTGTGCGAGCGCGAAGCGCCACCGGCGGTGGTGTTCTGCACCGAAGGCGAGGACAGCGCGCACCAGCCGTTCGAGGACAGTGCGCTCAGCCACGTGGCCAAACCGGTGCAGTTGCAGGCCCTGCGTGATGCCCTGCGCAAGGCGGAGCGGCCCAATCGCACACAGCTGGCGGCACTGACCCGACCTGCCAACGAAAGTGGCGGCGGCCCTCGCAGCCATATCAGTGCACGTACCCGCAAAGGGATCGAGCTGATTCCCCTGGGGCAGGTGGTGTACTTCATCGCTGACCACAAGTACGTGACGCTGCGTCACGAGGGCGGCGAGGTGCTGCTCGACGAGCCGCTCAAGGCCCTGGAGGACGAATTCGGCGACCGCTTCGTGCGTATTCATCGCAACGCCCTGGTGTCGCGCGAGCGGATCGAACGCTTGCAGCGCACGCCGCTCGGGCATTTCCAGCTGTTCCTCAAGGGCCTCGACGGCGATGCGCTGACCGTCAGCCGGCGTCACGTGGCCGGTGTGCGCAAGATGATGCAAACGCTCTAGACCTGGCGAATGAGCAGCCGGCCCTTTGCGCTGGAAACGCGCAGGGATGACCGGCGTCCGCTGGCGAGGCGGGCAGAGCTGTTATCATCGGGGGCATTTCTCTCGTTCGGGGCGTTTCATGTCCACTCGCGAAATCCGTATCGCCACTCGCAAGAGTGCCCTGGCCCTCTGGCAGGCCGAGTACGTCAAGGCCCGTCTGGAAGCGGCCCATCCAGGCCTGCCCGTCTCCCTGGTGCCCATGGTCAGCCGAGGCGACAAGCTGCTCGACTCGCCGCTGTCGAAGATCGGCGGCAAGGGCCTGTTCGTCAAAGAGCTGGAAACCGCCTTGCTCGAAGGGCAGGCCGACATCGCCGTGCATTCGATGAAGGATGTGCCGATGGACTTCCCCGAAGGGTTGGGCCTGTACTGCATCTGCGAGCGGGAAGACCCGCGCGATGCCTTCGTTTCCAACCACTTCGCCAGCCTGGACGCCTTGCCCTTGGGCAGCGTGGTCGGGACTTCCAGCCTGCGTCGGCAGACCCAGTTGCTGTCGCACCGGCCCGACCTGGAGATCCGCTTCCTGCGCGGCAACGTCAACACCCGCCTGGCCAAGCTCGATGCGGGCGACTACGACGCGATCATCCTTGCAGCCGCCGGGCTGATTCGCCTGGGCTTCGAGTCGCGCATCACGTCCAGCCTCGACGTCACCTACAGCCTGCCAGCCGGTGGGCAGGGGGCCGTCGGCATCGAATGCCGCAGCGCCGACAGTGACATCCAGGCGCTCCTGGCCCCGTTGCATCACCTGGAAACGGCCGATCGCGTGGTGGCCGAGCGAGCCCTCAACAAACGCTTGAACGGCGGCTGCCAGGTGCCGATCGCCAGCTATGCCGTGCTCGAAGGCGACCAGCTCTGGCTGCGCGCCATGGTCGGCCAGCCGGATGGCGGGGCCCTGTTGCGCGCCGAAGCGCGCGGTCCCCGGACCGCCGCCGACCTGCTGGGTGTCCAGGTCGCCGACGACCTGCTCGACCAGGGCGCCGACGTCATTCTCGCGGCGGTCTATGGCGAGGCCGGGCATCCGTGAAAGGCTGGCGCCTGTTGCTGACCCGGCCCGCCGAGGAGTGTGCCGACCTGGCACGGTCACTGGCCGACGTCGGCATCGCCAGCAGCAGCCTGCCGTTGTTGCACATCGAGCCCAAAGTGCTTGGCACCGCGCAGCGTGAGACCTTGCATGACCTGGGGGCCTACCAGGCGATCATCGTGGTCAGCAAACCCGCTGCACGGCTGTTGCTCGCAGCGACGACGCCCGCCAGCCTGGCAGGCGTCCGCGCGGCGTGGTTCACGGTCGGGGCGGCGACGGCAGGCGTGCTGGCTCGGCAGGGCATCGTCGCGCGCTTCCCGGAGCAGGGCGACGACAGCGAGGCCCTGCTTGCGCTGGGTGCCCTGAGCGAGGCACTCGATGGCCCGGCACCGCGTGTGCTGATCGTGCGCGGCGAGGGAGGTCGCGAACGACTGGCCGAGCGTCTTGCCGAGCAAGGCGCCAGCGTCGATTATCTGGAACTGTATCGCCGCTGCCTGCCGGACTACCCGGACGGCGAACTGGCACGCCTGGTCGACGGGGAACGCCTCAACGGCCTGGTGGTCAGCAGTGGTCAGGGCTTCGAACATTTGCACCGCCTGGCCGGTGAGGCGTGGCCTCGCCTGGCACGGCTGACGCTGTTCGCGCCCAGCCCCCGGGTCGCCGACTGCGCCCGGGCGGCAGGTGCACAGCATGTTGTGGATTGCCGTGGCGCCAGCGCCGCGGCCTTGATGGCAGCCGTGCAGCGATGCGCTGCACCTGGCTCTTAGGCGCCCTGCGCGAGCAGCGTGCCCCAATGCAAAGGATGGATACGTGAGCGAAACTGTCTTGCCTAACACTGAACCGTCACCGGTGCCCAAGACGCCGGACCCTCAACCGGCTGCCGCTGCGCGCCGCTCGGGCACGGGCAATGGCTTGGCCGTCCTGGCCCTGTTGCTCGGTGCCGCCGGCGTCGCGGCCGGTGGCTGGGGCGTCTGGCAGGTACGCCAGCTCCAGGCCAACGAGCACGGTCAAGGCCAGCACCTGCAGGCCCTCAACGAGCGCACCGCCAGCCTGCAGCAGCGCGAACAGCAGATCACCGCGCAATTGCAGAGCCTGCCGGCCGCCAGCGAGCTGGAAGACCGTCGCCGGCTGGTCACGCAATTGCAGGGCGATCAGCAGCGGCTCAGCCAGCGCCTGGAAACCGTGCTGGGCGCCAGCCGCAAGGACTGGCGCCTGGCCGAGGCCGAGCACCTGCTGCGCCTGGCCACCTTGCGCCTGTCGGCCCTGCAGGACATCGACAGCGCAAAGGCCCTGGTCGAGGGCGCCGACGAGATCCTGCGCGAGCAGAGCGATCCAGGCTCGTTCGCTGCACGCGAGCAGCTGGCCCGCAGCCTGGCCGTGCTCAACAGCACCCAGCAGCCTGACCGTACCGGCCTGTTCCTCAAACTGGCCGCCCAGCGCGACCTGGTGCAGCAGCTCAGCGCCCAGTCACCTGATTTCGCCAGCGATGCCAACGCCCTGGGCGCAGTGACGGCCGACGGCGATGTCGCCAGTCGTTGGTCGCGCTGGTGGGCCGAGATGTCGAAGTACTTCCAGATGGAATTCGGCGCCGACAAGAACGTGCGTCCTCTGCTGGCAGGGCAGTCACTCAACCAGCTGCGTCTGGCACTGAGCCTGACCCTCGAGCAAGCGCAGTGGGCCGCGCTCAACGGCGAGACCAAGGTCTATCGCCAGGCACTGGACGAAGCCCGCAGCGTGCTGCAGGCCAACTTCAATGCCGACAACCCGCAGAGCAAGACCATGCTCGACAGCCTCAACGCGCTGGCCGAAGCGCCCGTGGCCGTGGATGTGCCTGACCTCAGCGCCAGCCTGACTGCCGTGCAAGCCTATATCGCCCGCCGCCACCTGCCAGCTGAAAACGCGGAGGCCAAGCCATGAAGCGGGCTTACCTGCTGGTGGTCATCGCCATTGCGGTAGCGGCGGCCCTGGGCATCGCCATCGCCAAGCACAGCGGCTACGTGCTGATCGCCTATGGCGGCTTTCGCTACCAGTCCAGTCTCTGGGCGACGCTGGGCCTGCTGTTGGCCGCGCTCCTGCTGGCGGCGCTGGTCCGCTACCTGATCGGCCTGGTGCTGGTCTCCAGTGGCGTGGTCAACCCATGGTCGCGCCGCAACCGCAGCCGTCGCACCCAGGTGGCGATCAAGCAAGGGCAGCTGGACCTCGCCGAAGGCCGCTGGGCCAGTGCGCAACGCCACCTGCACCGGGCTGCCGAAGCCGAGCGCTACCCGCTGTTCTACTACCTGGGCGCGGCACGCGCCGCCAACGAGCAGGGCCGCTACGACGAGCGCGACACCTTGCTCGAGCGCGCGCTGGAACGCCAGCCCCAGGCCGAACTGGCAGTCGCCCTGAACCACGCACAGTTGCAGATGGACCAAGGCCAGGACGATCAGGCGCTGGAAACGCTCGACGCCATGCAGGCGCGGTACCCCGGCAACGCCCAGGTGCTCAGGCTGCTGCAGCGTCTGCACATGCGCCGCGGCGACTGGTCTGCAGTGATTCGCCTGCTGCCCGAACTGCGCAAGGGCAAGGTGCTGCCTGCCGCCGAACTGGCCGAACTCGAGCAGCGCGCCTGGGGGCAGAACCTGTCGCTGACCCATGACGGCAACAACGATGCCCAGGCCGTTCGCCAATCCCTGGAGCGCGCCTGGGAACAGCTCACCGCCGCCCAGCGCCAGGAGCCGCGCCTGGTCCTGGCCTATGCCGAGCAGCTGCGCCAGGCGGGCGCGCAGAAAGAGGCCGAGCATGTGCTGCGCACCACGCTCAAGCGCCAGTACGAAAGCCCGCTGGCGCGCCTGTATGGCCTGGTGCGTGGCGAAGATCCGGCGCGCCAGTTGCAGTTCGCCGAGGGCCTGCTCAAGGCGCATCCCAGTGACCCGAGCCTGCTGCTGACCCTGGGCCGGCTCTGCCTGCAGCAGCGTCTGTGGGGCAAGGCGCGGGACTACCTGGAAAGCAGCCTGCGCTTCCAGCGCAACCCGGAGACCTGTGCCGAACTGGCGCGCCTGTTGGCCAGCCTGGGCGAAACCGCGCGCAGCAATCAGCTGTTCGAGGAAGGGTTGGGCTTGCTCGACGAGCGTCTGCTGGCCTTGCCCCTGCCCGAGGGTAAGCGAACCTGAGGTGACCGTCGGACCCGTGTGCAGACACGGGTTCGACTGAAAACGTGGTTTTTCCAGCGCGCGGGAAGAACATCCAAACCATGTTCTCGGAAGTTTCCCACAGAAGTTAAGTGGCTTTCCCTGCGTATCAGGGATGTATCCTGCCTGTAGTGCCTTGAAACAACCCCGGCACATCCTCTAACGTTCCTGTCCTACCGTTCCTCCACAGGGCTTGGCACATGTCGCGGGTTCGTTTGCACTCCCTGTATTTCCCAGCATTGCTCGGTTGCCTCGTCATGCTGGTGGCCAGTCTTTACCTCGAAACCAGCGCCGGCCTCACCCCCTGTGCCTTGTGTGTCGCTCAGCGTTGGCTGATGGGCGCCTTCGCCCTCGTTTGCCTGGGGATGACGCTGCAAGCGCCGGGCCCCAGGGGCGTACGGGTCTACACCTGGCTGGCGCTGACCGTATCGAGCAGCGGGGTTGCGCTCGCTGCACGGCACGTCTGGCTGCAAGGGAGGGTCAGTGAGCTGGCCTGTGACCCCGTGTACGGGGCCGCGTCCCAGAGCTGGGCAACGTGGTCTCACACGCTCAAGACGCTGATCCTGGGCGAGCCGGTGTGCTCGTCGATCCGGTGGAGCTTCCTGGACCTGACCCTGCCGGAATGGAGCCTGCTGGCCTTCGTGCTGCTGGCACTGGTGCCGCTGTCAGGGCTCATCGGGCATCTGCTGCCGCCGCCTGCACACGTGGCCGAGCGCGAGCCGGCAGCCCCTTCGCTCGACCAGCGGTGATCTGTCGCTGCGCCAAAGACTTGTGTGAACGAGTGCCCTTGCGTACCTTGAAGCGCAGTCGATGCGGAATACGCTTCTGCACGTCTACCTCTACAACAACGGCTCGATGCCAGCCTGCGGATGACACCTTTCGTACCGCCACCCACGCGCTACCAGGTGCGGGGGCATCGCCCAGAAGGGAAGATCTCGTCATGCTCGATAGTTGCCAGAATGCCCAGGAACGCTGGGGTGGCGTCAACCAACTGATCGACCGGTGGCTCAAGGAGCGCGAGGAGCTGGTCCGAGCGTTCGGCAACCTGCGCGATGCGCGTACCGCCTTCGCCGACAAGCGCCACCACGAACGCTTCTGCGAAATCCTCGTGGACTACGTGTCGGCCTGGCACTTCGAAGTCTGCGAGCAACTGGTCACCGAGGCCAAGTCGTTCGGTGACCAGAAGGCCCTGGGTCTGGCCGAGCAGCTCAACCCGCGCATCAACGAGATCACCGAGATCGCGCTGGCGTTCAACGACCACTGCGTCAAGGCCAGCTGCAACGATGCCGAGCGGTTCGCACGCAAGCTGGGCGAGCTGGGCAGCCTGCTGCACGAACGGTTCGAGCTGGAAGACTGCCTGATCGAAATCCTGCACAACACCCACCGCGAGCAGGACGTCGTCGAGGCCTGAGGGCCGCTCAGGGCTTGACCGCGAGCAGTTCGACGTTGAAGACCAACGGGGTGTCGGGCGGGATCAGATCACCCGCCCCATCAGCCCCGTAAGCCTGCGCCGACGGGATCACCACGCGGCCTTTCGCCCCAGGCTTCATCTGCATCAGCGCCACGCGCCAACCGGCGATGACCGAGTCGAGCGCGAACCACTGGGGCTGCTGGCTCTGGTCGAATACCGAGCCGTCCGGCAAGCGTCCCACGTAGCGCACCTGCACCTTGCCGCCTGCCGCAGGCCCCTCACCCGTACCCGCTGCCAGCTCGGTGTAAAGCACGCCCTGAGCCAGCTCGCGCACCCCCGGACGGGCGTGCTCCTCGGCCATGAAACGCGTCTCCGCCGCCTGGCGACTGGCGGCGCTCGGGGCCTCGGCCGCGATGGCCATCGCCTCGTCATGCTGCTGCAGGATCGCATCGATGCGCGATTGCTCGAGCCTCAGGGGCTTGCCCTGGTAACCCTGGCGCAGCCCTTCGATCAAGGTGTCCAGTTGAAGGTCCGGCACCTCGGCGTGCAGGCGTTGACCCAGGCTGACACCCACCCCGTAGGACAGGTCATCGGTGCGGGTTCCAGGCTCGGCGGGGGCCGCCAGGCAGACGCCACTGCACAGCGCCAGGGCAAGGATCGGATAGCGAGGCACGTTCGGCTCCTGTGACCAGAGAAAGCAGGCAGTATGCCTAAAGTGGGGCCGACAAGAGAATGGTCGGGTGCGCGGATCGTACCCCTGTGCGTCGCCACCGGGTGTCAGGCAGCCGGGGTCTGGCGGTCATCGTGGCAGAGGCCTAGTATGGGGCGCACACTCGTCCGTCAGGAGGTACCCATGCCGTCCAAGAAGAAGTCTGTCAGTACGCCCTTGCACTTGCTCCAGCAACTGTCCGACAGCCTGCTCGACACGCTGGAGGAAGCCTGCTCACAGGCCCTGGCCGATGCCGAGAAGGTTCTGGCCAAGCTGGAGAAACGACGCGGCAAGGCGCAGGAAAAGCTCCACGATGCGCGCTTGAAACTGCAGGATCACGCCAGCGCTGGCAAGAGCAAGGCACAAGGCAAGACGCGCAAGGCGATCGACGAGCTGGAAGCGTTGCTCGACACGCTCAAGACCCGTCAGACCGAAACCCGGACGTACATCCAGACGCTCAAGCGTGACGTCGAAGACAGCCTGGCCCTGGCCCAGGGGGTCGGCAAGGTGCGCGAGGCCGTGAACGACCGCTTGGCCCAGCGTGACGGAAAGTCCTCACAAAAACCGGCTGTACAGCAGGCCCAGGTCCAGCCTGAGCCGGTGGCTGACGAAACGCCTGTCGCCAAGCCGACCCGCACCCGCGACACGAAGGCCGTCAGCGGCCGCACGCCGCGCAAGGCAGCGGGCGATCAGGCGGCTACCGCGTCCACGGCCCGTCGTTCGGCCAGCGCGACGAGCGCCGCTGGCTCGCAGACGTCGGCCACCGCCAAGCCGGCGGCATCACGTCGGACGGCCACCGCCAAGACCCCTGCAGACGCGACCGGCTCGGCCTCGGCGTCGGGCGCTACCCAGGAACCGGCTCGAGCACCTCGCAAGCCCGCGGCCAAGCGCACCGTCAAACCAGCCGGGCCACAGGCCGATACACCGGTCGCCGCAGGCCGCACGCCTGCAGCGGCGGTGTCGGAAGGGGTGTCCTACACGGCAACCGACTCGGCTCAGGCCTCCGAGGCCTGAAGCGCCCGGGCCGCGACGCGCAACCGTTCCAGCGTGTCGTGGCCCTTGAGCTGCACAGGCATCAGGCCCTCCAGCCAGTCCTGTGCAGCGCCCGCCTCACTGGCCCAGCCGTTCGTCAGGCATTCCAGGCGTTGGAGCAGCACGCGTTCGGCACTCAGCTCCAGGGCCTTGACCTGCTCGCGCAGCTCGGCCAGCGCAGGGTCCAGCAGGGCCTGCGCCTTCCAGCCCGTGCGTAGCGCCCTCAAGGGCGCGATCACCGGCGCCTGCCACGCCTGCGCCAGCGCACGCAGCGCCTCCACACGTGCCGGCGTTACCGGTACATTCCGCGCCTGCAGCCAGGTGCCGCACAGCGCCAGGCAGACATCGCCGCCGTGGGCTTGCAGTGCCAGGCAGGCCGTTTCCATGCCCGGCCTGCGGTACAGGGCGATGGCGTGACTCCATAGATCGGTAGGCATTGTTCGACTCGCGCCAGGGGTCATGGAAGCTGGTAGACTCCGCGACCATCATGATCAGACTAACCAACCTCACTTTACAGCGTGGTCCTCAGCGCCTGCTAGATGGCGCCGAGATGACCCTGCACGCCGGTCACAAGGCCGGGCTCATCGGCGCCAACGGCGCCGGCAAATCCAGCCTGTTCGCCTTGCTGCGCGGCGAGTTGTCGCCCGACGGCGGCGACTGCCGGTTGCCGGCGGACTGGCGCATCGCGCACATGCGCCAGGAGGTCGACACCCTCGATCGCCTGGCAGTGGACTACGTGCTCGACGGCGACCATCGCCTGCGCCAGGTCCAGGCCGCGCTGGAGGTGGCCGAGCAGGCCCAGGACGGCAGCGCCCTGGCGCGCCTGCACAGTGAGCTGGAAAGCGCCAACGGCTATACCGCCGATGCCCGTGCGCGCAAGCTGCTGGCGGGTCTGGGCTTCAGCAACGAGCAGATGGAGCGTCGCGTGGGCGACTTCTCCGGTGGCTGGCGGATGCGCCTGAACCTGGCCCAGGCGCTGATGTGCCCGTCCGATCTGCTGCTGCTCGACGAGCCGACCAACCACCTGGACCTGGACGCGATCCTCTGGCTGGAGGACTGGCTCAAGGGCTACCCCGGCACGTTGCTGCTGATCTCCCACGACCGCGACTTCCTCGATGCGGTCGTCGACCACGTGGTGCACGTCGAACAGTGCAAGCTCAACCTGTACCGCGGCGGCTACAGTGCCTTCGAGCGCACCCGCGCCGAACGCCTGGCGCAACAGCAGCAGGCGTTCGAGAAGCAGCAGGCGCGCCGTGCGCACATGGAGAAGTACATCGCCCGTTTCCGCGCCCAGGCTACCAAGGCGCGTCAGGCCCAGAGCCGGATCAAGGCCCTGGAGCGGATGGAAGAACTGTCGGCCGCGCACGTGGACTCGCCGTTCGACTTCAGTTTCCGTGAATCGGAGAAGATCTCCAGCCCCCTGCTGGACCTGTCCGAAGGGCAGCTCGGCTACGGCGACAAGGTCATCCTGGAGAAGGTCAAGCTGCAACTGGTGCCCGGCGCGCGCATCGGCCTGCTGGGCCCCAACGGCGCCGGCAAGTCGACCCTGATCAAGAACCTGGTCGGCGAGCTGGCGCCCCTGGGCGGCCGCCTGGTGCGTGGCGAGAACCTTGCCGTGGGCTACTTCGCCCAGCACCAGCTCGATTCGCTGGACGACAAGGCCAGCCCGCTGCTGCACCTGCAACGCCTGGCACCGGGCGAGCGCGAGCAGACCCTGCGCGACTTCCTCGGCGGTTTCGACTTCCACGGCAATCGGGTGGATGAACCGGTGGTGAACTTCTCCGGCGGCGAGAAGGCACGCCTGGCCCTGGCGTTGATCGCCTGGGAGCGGCCCAACCTGCTGCTGCTCGACGAACCGACTAACCACCTGGACCTGGAAATGCGCCTGGCGCTGACCATGGCCTTGCAGGAGTTCGCCGGGGCCGTGGTGGTGGTGTCACACGACCGTCACCTGCTCAAGAGCACCACCGACGACTTCCTGCTGGTGGCCGACGGCAAGGTGCAGGCGTTCGACGGCGACCTGGACGACTACAGCCGCTGGCTGGTCGACTATCGCCAACGGCATGCACCGGTGAGCACCACGGCGGGCAACCCGGACAAGACCGACAAGAAGGCGCAGCGCCAGGCTGCCGCCACGCTTCGCCAGCAACTGGCTCCGCACAAGCGTGCCGCCGAGAAGCTGGAGAATGAGCTGGGTCAGGTACACGGGCAGTTGGCCGAGGTCGAGACGGCGCTGGGCGACAGTGGCCTCTACGACGCCTCGCGCAAGGAGCAGCTGCGCGAGCTGCTGGCACGCCAGAGCACGCTCAAGCAGCGTGAAGGCGAGCTGGAAGAGGCATGGATGGAGGCCCTGGAAACCCTCGAGACCCTGCAGGCCGAGCTGGAGGCGTTGTCCTGAGGGACACGCCGCCACACAGGCTGCCCCCTCACGGCTGAGCGGGTCGACGTCGGCAGGGCGACACGCTACAGTCGCCTGCCGACACCTGCGTCGGTCTGCCGTCCTAGCAGGCCGCGTGTCGATCACGAGACAAGAGAGGTGGAGCATGTCCATGGAGACCTGGCTGGGTTTCTTCGTCGCCTGTTGGGTCATCAGCCTGTCGCCGGGCGCCGGCGCCATCGCTTCGATGTCCAGCGGCCTGCAGCACGGGTTCTGGCGTGGCTACTGGAACGCGATCGGGCTGCAGCTGGGCCTACTCTTGCAGATCGCGGTGGTCGCGGCCGGTGTCGGCGCGATCCTGGCTGCGTCGGCCACGGCGTTCCAGGTGATCAAGTGGTTCGGCGTCGGCTACCTGCTGTTCCTGGCGTTCAGGCAATGGCGTGCTCTGCCGGCCGACCTGGGTGAAGACACGGCCGTGCGGCCTGCCGCCAAACCCCTGGGCCTGGTGATGCGCGGCTTGCTGATCAACGTCAGCAACCCCAAGGCGCTGGTGTTCATGCTGGCGGTCCTGCCGCAGTTCATCGACCCGCATCAGCCCCTGGTGCCGCAATACCTGACCATCGCCGCGACCATGGTCGTCGTCGACCTGGTGGTGATGGCTGGCTACACCGGCCTGGCGGCGCGCGTTCTGCGCCTGCTGCGCACCCCCCGCCAACAGCGCCGGGTGAACCGCACCTTCGCCGGGCTGTTTGTCGGCGCGGCCACGTTGCTGGCGAGCCTGCGCCGCGCACCGCTCTGAATCGACCTCTGCGCCTTCGCCGTTGTCTACCCGTTGGCGGGCAAGTTCCACTTGCCCGATTCATCATCCAACGCCGTAGGGCCGATCGCCGATCGGCCGGCCAGAAGGAGGCATCATGGACGCACCTGTTCATCCGTTATCCGAGGTTTTCCAGCAGCTGGGCCTGCCTGACGATGCCGTGGAGATCGACAAGTTCATCACCACCCACTCGCCCCTGGACCAGGACGTGAAGCTGGTGGACGCGCCGTTCTGGACCGACGCGCAGCGCGCGTTCCTCAAGGAAAGCTACGAGAAAGACGCCGACTGGATCCCGATGATCGACCAGCTCAACGTGATGCTGCACGAAAAGCCCGACGTGTAAGCGCCGAGCGGTGCTGGAGAGCTGGGACGGCGTTGCTATGCTCGAAGGATCGAGGAGGGGACGCCGTCATGAAAGATCCCTATGCACCCGCATTCTGGTGCGCCCTGGCCATCCTGGGCGTACTGAGTGGTGGTTATTTCTTCGGCATCCGCAGCGCCTACGACCTGCACCGTGCCGAGCTGTTTCTCTACGCCGCTGCCGGTCTCATCGTCGCAGCGGCGCTGGTCACGCTCGCCTGGATCGCCTGGCAGCACCTGCGGCTGAACCGGCGCGAGCTGGTCCAGAGCCACACGCTGGTCACCATCTGGAACACCAAGGTCGCCCTGCGTCGGGTGGAGACGGTCTTCGATCGCTACCTGTGGGGCAGCCACTGGCATTGCGGGCGCACCTTCGAGGAGGTCATGGGCGAGCTGCGTGGCACGCCGCTGGACCAGAGCCTCGAGGCGCTCAAGCAGCAGTGCCGTGAACTCGACCGTGAGCTGCGTGACGGTCGCCAGCACTGGCAGGCCAATGCGCGTGACCTGTCCAGCGTCGCGGCAGCCATGACCCGGGAACGCTACCGGCTCGATGTGGGCGAACCTTCGGCGGCCCACTCGGCAACCACGGCCGTGCTCAACCGTGACATCGAAGTGCTGGTCTACACCTGGTCGGCCCGCCTGCGCAGTTTCGACCACCAGCTCGATGACCTCGAGCGCGCCTACCACTGAATCACTCGCCGCGGATGTACTGTTCCAGCTGCTGAATCAGGTTCGCCTGCTCGGCGATGGTTTCCTTGACCAAGTCGCCGATCGACAGCAGCCCCATCAGCTCGCCATTGGCCACTACCGGCAGGTGGCGCAGGTGCCGGTTGGTCATCAGGCTCATGCAGTATTCCAGGTTGTGGCGCGGCTCGACGGTGAACACCGGCGAGCTCATGATTTCGCGCACGGGCGTGGCGGCCGAAGAGCGTCCCTTGAGCACCAGCTTGCGCGCATAGTCGCGCTCACTGACAATGCCGATCACCTGGCCGTCCTCGACCACCGGCAGCGCACCGATGTTCTTCTCGGCCAATGTCTTCAAGGCTTCCAGCACCGACTCTTCAGGGCCGATGGTGTACACGGCCTGATGCTGGGCCTTGGTCTTGAGTATTTCTTCGACGTTCTTCATGGGAGCCTCGCGAACGGAACAGGGCAAGTGGGCACGCCCAAGCATCCCGCAGACGCCGCAGGCAGGCCATGCGCAAAACGGCATCGAACGGATGGAAAACGTCATCCGCTGATCCTGTCGACTTCGGTCCTGGCGGCGTGTCGTCATTCCCATCGACGCTGTCGTTCTCGAGCACGCGGTCAGGCCACTCGGACCCTATGGTCCGAAGCCAGTCATCAGGAGCACCACGCATGCACATGAGCGCAGACCCTCGGCAACACCCTGCCCCAGACACCCCCACGAGGGGCATTTCCATCGATGACGCCCCGCTCAACCTGCTGGTCGTGCTGGTGGCCATCAGCGCCTTCGGCGGCATCATCGTCGACGGTTACATCCTCGGGGTGATCGGCGCGGCCATCATACCGGCGGCGGCCGAGCTGAGCCTGTCGCCCTTGAGCCAAGGCCTGATCGCCGCCAGCGCCCTGATCGGCATCTTCGTCAGCGGGCTGGTGTTCGGCCGCGTCGCCGACCGCTTCGGGCGCAAACGGGTGTTCTTCTGGAACCTGGTGGGCTTCATCGGCGTCTCGCTGGCCCAGCTGTTCGTGGTCGGTACCTGGGACCTGGTGGCCCTGCGCATGCTGTTGGGCCTGCTGATCGGCGTGGAATACGCCGTCGGTACATCGCTGCTCGCCGAATTCGCACCGCGTCGGCACCGCAGCCTGTTGCTGGGCAGCATCGCGCTGTTCTGGTTCGTCGGGTTCGTCGCGGCGTTCTTCGTCGGGCACTTCTGGGCACCCGAGGCCTGGCGTGGCCTGCTCGCCAGCAGTGCGATCCCCGCCGTAGTGACCTTGCTCATTCGCTTCGCCATCCCGGAGTCGCCGCGCTGGCTGCAAAGCCGGGGGCGCGAGCAGGAAGCCCTGGCCATCGTGCACCGTCGCTACGGGCCTGAATACGGCCTGCCCAGTGTGAAGCGGGTGCACGGCGAAACGACGCTGCGGCAGTTCTTCGTCGAGAACGACTGGCGCCGGGTGCTGTACGCCGGACTGTTCTGGTTCTGTCAGGTCGGCCCGATGTTCGCCATCTTCACCTTCATCCTGCCCGTGCTGGACAGCCTGGGGGTGAACGATGGGTTTTCCACCGACCTGCAGATGAACGGGGTGCAGATCTTGGGTGCCTTGCTGGGGTTGTGGTGGCTGTCCAGGGTTTCGCGACGCACGTTCGTCATCTCCACCTTCGCGGCCATGTTCGCCCTGCTGCTGGTCCTGGGGCTCTGGGGCAACCCGCCGCCGCTGGTGTCGCTGGTGCTGTTCGGTGTGTTCGTGCTGGTGATCACCGGGTCGAACAACATCCAGTACGTGTACCCACCAGAGATGTTCGAGACTCGGTTTCGCAGCACCGGCGTCGGGTTCGCGGCCGCGTTCAGCCGGATTGGCGCCGCGGGGGCGACCTACCTGCTGCCAGTCACCCTGCAGCACCTGGGGATTTCCACGACGCTGCTGATCGCCTCGGTCTTCCCCCTGGTGGGATTGGTCGCTTCGCTATGGTGGGCGCCGCAGACCAAGCACCTGGGGCTGGACTGAGGCGGTTCAGGCCGTCACGTCGGTCAAGGCTGCGCGGTTGCGCTGACCAGGATCGCGTTGGCCAGCTCCATGTCGCTGGCCTGCAGGCCTGGTTGCTCGGCGCGCACGCGGTGCAGCGCCGCCTCCAGGTAAGGGCCGCGGATCGCGCCCTGGCTGGCGACGTAGCTGCCCGCATCGTCCTGGGCGGCGGCGACCAGCTTGTGGTCCCTGGATGTCAGGTAGGTCGAGGCCGTGGTCGCGCCCGACGAGAGCACGTCGTGCCAGAAGCCGTTGGCCATGGCCGAGCCGACGGGAAGGGCGAGCAGGGCAGTCGCGGCGATCATTGTTTTCAGACGCATGGGGTCACCTTGGCAAGGCATCGATGGGATGCCCCCTTCGAGCATGCGCCGGGCATCAAGTTCCCCAGGCGCTCAGGCCTCGTCGCAGACACGGCGCACCTCCTCGGCGCAGGTCAACCCACGCTCGACCTTGTCCTGACCGCTGCGGCGCAGGCTCCACAGGCCTTCGCGCTCGGCCTGTTGCCGTAGCGCCGTCAGGTCGCCCTGGGGGTCGAGTGCCCGGCGCAGGCCTTCGGTCATCACCAGCAGTTCGAACAGCCCCGTGCGGCCATGGCATGCCGTGCCGCGGCACGTCGGACAGGGGCCGCTGCCGTTCGACCCGGTACCTTGGCATGCCGAACAGGGCGCACGCACCAGGCGCTGCGCCATGACGCCCAGCAGCGTGGCCTTGATCAGGTAATGCGCGACGCCCAGGTCGCGCAGCCGCGCGATGGTGCTGCACGCATCGTTGGTGTGCAGCGTCGACAGCACCAGGTGGCCGGTCAAGGCTGCCTGAACGGCCACCTGCGCGGTGCTGGCGTCACGGATCTCGCCGATCATGAGGATGTCAGGGTCCTGGCGCAGCAGCGCCCGTACGCCTGCGGCGAAATCCAGGTCCAGTTGAGGCTGGACCTGCAATTGGTTGAACGCCGGGTCCAGACGCTCGATCGGGTCTTCGATGGTGCACAGGTTGACCGTCGGGCCTGCCAGCCACTCCAGGCTCGCGTACAGCGTGCTGGTCTTGCCTGAACCCGTGGGGCCGGTCACCAACAGCAGGCCGTGGGGGCGCCGGAGCAACCGTTGCCAGCGGGTCAGCATCTCGCCCTCCAGCCCCAGGCCGAGCAGGCCTTGTGGGCGCTGCAAGGTATCGAACAGACGCAGCACCAGCTTCTCGCCAAACGGCGTGGGCAAGGTCGAGAGACGCAACTCCACGTCGCCACCGGTCGGCAGGCGTGTGCGCAGACGGCCATCCTGCGGCCGGCGCTTTTCTGCGACGTTCATGCGTGCCAGGTGTTTCAGGCGGCTGGTCAGCGCCAGGGCGATGCCGCCAGGAAACGTGTACACCGGGTGCAGCAGGCCGTCGATCCGGTAACGCAGATGGGCCTGGCCCTGGCGCGGCTCCAGATGAATGTCGCTGGCCCGCTGTTCGATGGCGTATTGCAGGATCCAGTCGACGATATGGACCACGTGCGCTTCCTGGGCGCCGCCTTCCGCCTGCCCTTGGCCCAGGGCCAGCAGGTGTTCGAGTTCGACCAGGTCGGTGGCCTGGCGCTGATGGGCGCCCTGGACCGACTCGGCCAGGCGAAACAGGGTCTGCCCCAGTTGACGCAACTGCCGTGGGCAGGCCAGCACCCGCCGGACCGGGCGGCCCAGGCCCTGGGCCAGGTCGGCCTCCCAGTCGCGGCGATAGGGCTGGGCGCTGGCGATGGTCACGCCGGCCTCGTCGACTGCCACGGGCAGGATGCCATGGCGCTGGGCGAAGCCTGGCGAGACCAGCCCGGTGACGTGGGCCAGGTCCATCTGCAAGGGGTCGAGTCGCAGGTACGGCTGACCGACCTGATCGGCCAGCCACTGGTTCAGGCGCTCGAGACCCCAGCGCTGCCCCGGGTGCAGCGCATCTTCGAACCCGAAGGTCGCGAGGTGTTCGAGGGGGTGTTCGGCGGCCATGGGGCAGTCGCGCGCCTGGGCCGCCTGGGCGGGAGTGAGCCGTGCGGTGTCGACCAGGCGGTCGAGCAGGCGGTGCAGGTCGAGCGAACCGTCGTCGGGTGTGTGCATGAGGGGCGTCCTTGCCAAGTCATCGTCGACCTTGGCAAGGCTAGCGGTTCAGGGCGTCTCCGGGACGGCGCAATCGTTACCGCGTCTTGCGCCTCAGCCGCAGGCTTCGCTCAGCAGCGGCTGACAACGCACGCTGGCGTCCTCGACACAGACCAGGTTGCGGATCTTGCGGGCGATCAATTGCGCCCGTGGGGCGGCCAGGCCGCTCACGGCGATTTCCATGTCCAGCAGGTCGCCACGCTGACGCACGTACACCTCGTGGGGCATCAGCGATTGCAGGGCGAACAGGTTGAGCACACGACAGACACTGTCGGCCTCGGCCTCGGCGCTGAGCCAGTAGCGCACGTGCGCCGGGGCAGGGTGGGCATCGAAAGCGTCAGGGGTGACGAGGCGTTCGGGGTTGGGCATGGCAGGCGCTCCGTGACAGATGACGCATTTTCGCATGCCGGATTTGGCAATGTTTCGCTCATGACACTCGAAAAGCAGCCATCGACGCATGATACTGGTCGCCAATCTGCCACTTTGGGAAACCATCATGCACAACGAACTGGACGCCTACGACCGCCGCATCCTGGCGTTGCTGCAGGAAGACGCCTCGCTGTCCAGCGCGCAGCTCGCCGAGCGGGTGGGGCTGTCGCAGTCACCCTGCTGGCGTCGGGTGCAACGCTTGAAGGAAGAGGGCGTGATCCGTGGCCAGGTGACTTTGCTGGATCGAAAGAAGGTCGGCCTGAACACGCAGATCTTCGCCGAGGTCAAGCTCAACGCCCACGGACGCTCCAACTTCGCCGAGTTCACCGAGGCGATTCGCGGCTTCCCTGAAGTGCTGGAGTGTCACGTGCTGATGGGGGCGGTGGACTTCATGTTGCGGATCGTCACCCCGGACATCGAAGCCTACGAGCGTTTCTTCTTCGAAAAGCTGTCGAATGTTCCGGGGATCCAGGAGGTCAATTCGATCGTGGCCTTGTCCGAGATCAAGTCCACGACCTGCCTGCCCTTGACGGACAGGGCTTAACCGACCAGCTGCTTCCAGGCACGGCTCTGGTTGATCACGTGGGTCAGTTCGACACGCGCGGCCAGGACCTCTTCGCCCAGCGGCTGGTTGGCCAGCTGGTGCAGCTTGACCAGGTCGCCGTACAGGCGGTCCACCTGCGGCACCTCGAGCACCTGGCGGGCATGGTGCAGCCAAGCCAGCAGGCGTTCGATGCGCGGCAGCTGCTCGGCCAGGTCCTCCGGCTGCTGGTTGTAGCGCGGCAGCTGCAGGTCGCGCGCCTCGGCGCCCAGCTGATGCGCCAGCCAGTTGCCCAGTTGCGCCCGGCCCTGGCGCTCGCCACGGTTGTTGCGACCTACGGTCCAGGCGCGTGCCGACAGCCAGCGCGCGGTGTCCAGGGAGAACTGGCCCCAGCGCGTTTCGAGCAGCTCGTCGGCGAATTGCTCGGGCGCGGCGCGGCGCACGTCTTCGTCGTCGTTGCCGGCCAGCACCAGGGGGCGCCAGTCTTCGAGCAGCGCGTCGAGGCTGGTGCGCAGGGCGTTCGTGGTGACGCGAGGCGCGGCCTGGCCCAGGGTCGTGACCAGGGCCCGCAGCTCGCCCAGGCAGTCGACCCAGTCCTGCAACAGGCGCCAGTGGCCGGTGTGGCGGTACTGCTCGGCCAGGCGCTGGCTGCTGCCCAGCCGTTGCCAGGCCAGCGCGGCGAAGGCGTCGTCCAGGGTCATTTCGACGTCCAGCTCGCTGTCCGGCAGGTGCAGCGTGTGGTGGTCGGGGTCGAGCAGGCGATAGCCGCGCTCGGCCTTGCTGATGTCGCAAGGCATCAGCGGCAGGCTGGCGGCCAGTTCGGCGGCCAGCTCGAGCAGCGCCTCTGGTGCGCCTTCGCGCAATTCCAGCTCCAGCTCGCTGATCGCTTCCTTGTGCTTGCCGACGATCACGAAGCCCTGGTCGAGCGCGGCTTCGATGACCACCTTGCTTTTGCCACGGCCCCAGGCGATCTCCGCGACCTCGCGGGTGAAATCGGTGGTGAACAAGGGCTTGATGCGCTTCTTGTCCAGCTCGCGCAGGGCCTCGGGCCAGCAACTGTCGTCGAGCTTCTTCAGGTCGAGCTTGACCTTCTCCAGCGGCCATTCGTACTCGTTGCGCTCGGACAGGCCGGCCACGCTCTGGCCACGGCACTTGAGCGTCTGGATGATGGCGTCGCCATCGCGACGCAGGCGCAGGGCGACCTTGGCCGCTGCGAGGTCGCGCTCCGGCGTGTCGAAATACTGGTTGAGCAGTTCGCGCGTCTGCCAGCCGGACTTGTTGCGCTTCTTCAGCAGGGGGTGCTCGCGCAGGGCGTCGAGGGTCTCGCGGCTGGCGCGCAGTTTGAGTTCGGTTTCTTTGTGCATCGCGGGGTGATCCAGGCTCAGGGGTGGGTGCCTACATAATTTGCCGGGCATTCGTGCAGGCAAAAGCGCCTCGGCAGACTCGACGAGTGTACAGCAGTCGGCCTTTGACGGTTTATTCCCAGTGCCGGATGGTCCTATGATGGGGGCCGACCCGAGGAGAACGCGCATGCCCCTGCCGACGCTCAAAGACCAGTTCGCCGCCCTGATCGCCGCGCCCTCGGTCAGTTGCACCCAGGCCAGCCTGGACCAGTCCAACGCCCAGGTGATCGACCTGCTGGCCGGCTGGCTGGGCGACCTGGGGTTCGTCTGCGAGATCCAGACCGTCAGCCCGGGCAAGTTCAACCTGCTGGCCAGTCGCGGCACCGGCCCGGGCGGGTTGGTACTGGCCGGGCACAGCGACACCGTGCCGTTCGACGAACAGCTGTGGCAGAGCGACCCGTTGAAGCTCGAGGAGATCGACGGACGCTGGGTCGGCCTGGGCAGCTGCGACATGAAGGGCTTCTTCGCCCTGGTGATCGAAGCGGTGCGACCGCTGCTCGAACACGACTTCAAGCAGCCGCTGCTGATCCTGGCCACGTGCGACGAGGAAAGCTCGATGTCCGGTGCCCGCGCCCTGGCCGACGCCGGGCAGCCGCTGGGCCGTGCCGCCGTGATCGGCGAGCCGACCGGGTTGCGCCCGGTACGCCTGCACAAGGGCATCATGATGGACCGCATCGACATCCTGGGCCGCAGCGGCCATTCGTCCGACCCGAGCCTGGGCCGCAGCGCCATGGAAGCCATGCATGCGGTGATGGGCGAGATGATGGACCTGCGCCGTGAGTGGCAGAAGACCTACCGCAACCCCCAGTTCACCGTGCCGACCCCGACCCTGAACTTCGGCTGCATCCACGGCGGCGACAACCCCAACCGGATCTGCGGCCAATGCGCCCTGGAGTTCGACCTGCGCCCCTTGCCGGGCATGGACCCGGAGCCGCTGCGCGCGGCGATCCGGGCCAAGCTGGCACCGCTGGCCGAGCGCCACGACGTGCGCATCGACTACGCACCGCTGTTCCCCGAGGTGCCGCCGTTCGAGCAGTCGGCCGACAGCGAGCTGGTGCTGCTGGCCGAGCGGCTGACCGGGCACCGCGCCGAAGCCGTGGCCTTCGGCACCGAAGCGCCGTACCTGCAGGCGCTGGGCTGCCAGACCCTGGTGCTGGGGCCGGGCGACATCGCCTGTGCCCATCAGCCGGGCGAGTACCTGGAGGTGTCACGCATCGAGCCGACCGTGCGTCTACTGCGTGAGCTGATCCAGCACTACTGCCTGAATTGACCGCCTGCTTCAATCGTCCATGTTTTCGAGGAGACCGCGCGTGATGCCTGACCTGTTTCGACGATGACGTTCCTGTGCACGCGTCGCCCATTCCTTCCCCCTTTGCCACAGGCCTTGTCATGCCCGAATACGTCAACTGGTTGCGTCATGCTTCCCCCTACATCAATGCCCACCGCGACTGTACCTTCGTCGTGATGCTGCCGGGCGATGGTGTCGATCATCCTAACTTCGGCAACATCGTCCACGACCTGGTGCTGCTGCACAGCCTGGGTGTACGCCTGGTGCTGGTGCACGGCTCGCGCCCGCAGATCGAAACCCGCCTGGCCGCACGTGGCCTGGTACCCCGCTACCACCATGGCCTGCGCATCACCGACGCCGCCACGCTGGACTGCGTGATCGATGCGGTGGGCCATCTGCGCATCGCCATCGAGGCGCGCCTGTCGATGGACATGGCGTCCTCGCCCATGCAGGGCGCGCGGCTGCGCGTGGCGACCGGCAATCTGGTCACGGCCCGGCCGATCGGCGTGCTCGAAGGCGTCGACTACCACCACACCGGCGAAGTGCGCCGCGTCGACCGCAAGGGCATCAGCCGCCTGCTCGACGAACGCTCCATCGTGCTGCTGTCGCCGCTGGGCTATTCGCCGACCGGCGAGATCTTCAACCTGGCCTGCGAGGACGTCGCCACGCGCGCCGCCATCGAGCTGAATGCCGACAAGCTGCTGCTGTTCGGGGCCGAGTCCGGGCTGCTCGATGCCCAGGGCCACCTGGTGCGCGAGATCCGTCCCCAGCAGGTGCCTGCGCACCTGGAGCGACTGGGCAGCGATTACCAGGGCGAATTGCTGGATGCTGCCGCCGAGGCGTGCAAGGGCGGCGTGACGCGCAGCCATATCGTCAGCTACGCCGAGAATGGCGCGCTGCTGACCGAGCTGTTCACCCGTGACGGCGGCGGCACCCTGGTCGCCCAGGAGCAGTTCGAGATCGTGCGCGAAGCCTCCATCGAAGACGTCGGCGGCCTGCTCGACCTGATCACGCCCCTGGAGGCGCAGGGCATTCTGGTACGGCGTTCGCGCGAGGTGCTCGAGCGCGAGATCGAACAGTTCAGCGTGGTGGAGCGTGACGGCATGATCATCGCCTGCGCTGCCCTGTACCCGATCGCCGATTCCGAGTGCGGTGAACTGGCCTGCCTGGCGGTCAACCCCGAGTACCGCCATGGCGGCCGCGGGGACGAGCTGCTCGAGCGCATCGAGGCCCGGGCACGCCAGAGGGGGCTCAAGACCCTGTTCGTGCTCACCACGCGCACCGCGCACTGGTTCCGCGAGCGTGGCTTTGCCCCCAGCGAGGTCGAGCGCCTGCCGGCGGCGCGGGCCTCGCTGTACAACTACCAGCGCAACTCGAAAATCTTCGAAAAGTCACTCTGACTGGGCAGGGGGCGCTGCCGTTCGTTCTTTTTTTCGAACAGGCTATTGTTCTCCACCCAACGGACCCTTAGGATTCGTTTGAGATATCAAACGCCTGATGCCGTGCACCGACCTCGCTGGCCGTGCACGGCACGATGCTGAAGACCGCCCTGCGGGGCGTTTTCCCACCCTCGACCATTCGCTCCGTGCGCGCACGGCGCTGTTAAAGGAAGCCGACATGCAGCTCAAAGACGCTCAGTTGTTCCGCCAGCAAGCCTTCATCAACGGTGAATGGCTGGACGCGGACAACGGCCAGTCCATCCAGGTGACCAACCCGGCCACCGGTGAGGTCATCGGCAGCGTGCCGAAGATGGGCACCGCGGAAACCCGCCGCGCCATCGAAGCGGCCGACAAGGCCCTGCCGGCCTGGCGCGCGCTGACCGCCAAGGAGCGTTCGGCCAAGCTGCGTCGCTGGTTCGAACTGATGATCGAGCACCAGGACGACCTGGCCCGCCTGATGACCACCGAGCAGGGCAAGCCCCTGGCCGAAGCCAAGGGGGAGATCGCCTACGCGGCCTCGTTCATCGAGTGGTTCGCCGAAGAAGCCAAGCGCGTCTACGGCGACACCATCCCGGGCCACCAGGCGGACAAGCGCCTGATCGTCATCAAGCAGCCGATCGGCGTCACCGCGGCCATCACCCCGTGGAACTTCCCGGCGGCGATGATCACCCGCAAGGCCGGCCCGGCCCTGGCCGCTGGCTGCACCATGGTACTCAAGCCTGCGTCGCAGACCCCGTATTCGGCCCTGGCCCTGGCCGAGCTGGCCACCCGTGCCGGCATCCCGGCGGGCGTGCTGAGCGTGGTCACCGGCAGTGCTGGCGAAGTCGGCGGCGAGCTGACCTCCAACCCGCTGGTGCGCAAGCTGTCCTTCACCGGCTCGACCGAAATCGGTCGCCAGCTGATGCAGGAATGCGCCAAGGACATCAAGAAGGTCTCCCTGGAGCTGGGCGGCAACGCGCCGTTCATCGTGTTCGACGACGCTGACCTGGACAAGGCCGTCGAAGGCGCGATCATCTCCAAGTACCGCAACAACGGCCAGACCTGCGTCTGCGCCAACCGCATCTACGTGCAGGACGGCGTGTACGACGCCTTCGCCGAGAAGCTCAAGGTCGCGGTCGCCAAGCTCAAGATCGGCAACGGTCTGGAAGAAGGCACCACCACCGGTCCGCTGATCGACCACAAGGCCGTGGCCAAGGTCCAGGAACACATCGAAGACGCCGTGTCCAAGGGTGCCAAGGTGCTGTCCGGCGGCAAGCTGATCGAAGGCAACTTCTTCGAGCCGACCATCCTGGTCGACGTGCCCAAGACCGCGGCCGTGGCCAAGGAAGAGACTTTCGGCCCCCTGGCGCCGCTGTTCCGCTTCCAGGACGAAGCCGAAGTCATCGCCCTGTCCAACGACACCGAGTTCGGCCTGGCCTCGTACTTCTACGCCCGCGACATGAGCCGCGTGTTCCGCGTCGCCGAGGCCCTGGAATACGGCATGGTCGGCATCAACACCGGCCTGATCTCCAACGAAGTCGCGCCGTTCGGTGGCATCAAGGCCTCGGGCCTGGGCCGCGAAGGTTCCAAGTACGGGATCGAGGACTACCTCGAGATCAAGTACCTGTGCCTGAGCATCTGATCGACGTGTAAGGCTTTACCTCTGCCAGCGAGGCGCGAGAGCGACGTCTCGCTGGTTTTTTTCATACCCGCAGTACCTGGTGGCCAGGGCCCTGCCGCAGTCGATCAACGCATGCTGCCGCAGTCGAACACCAGCCACCCCCGAATGTAGGCGCCACGTTGCTGTGGCGCGATGAGGGCATTATGAGCAAGACCAACGAATCCTTGATGCAGCGCCGTGTCAACGCCGTCCCGCGTGGTGTTGGCCAGATCCACCCGATCTTCGTCGACACCGCCGAGAACGCGACCGTGATCGACGTCGAAGGTCGCGAGTTCATCGACTTCGCCGGCGGCATCGCCGTGCTGAACACCGGTCACCTGCACCCGAAAGTCGTGGCCGCCGTGCAGAAGCAGCTGACCAAGGTCAGCCACACCTGCTTCCAGGTCCTGGCCTACGAGCCGTACGTGGAGCTGTGCGAGAAGATCAACGCCAAGGTACCTGGCGACTTCGCCAAGAAGACCCTGCTGGTCACCAGTGGCTCCGAAGCGGTCGAGAACGCCGTCAAGATCGCCCGTGCGGCCACTGGCCGTGCCGGCGTGATCGCCTTCACCGGTGGTTACCATGGCCGTACCATGATGACCCTGGGCCTGACCGGCAAGGTCGTGCCGTACTCGGCCGGCATGGGCCTGATGCCCGGTGGCGTGTTCCGTGCACAGTTCCCGAACGAGCTGCACGGCGTCAGCATCGACGAGTCGATCGCCTCGATCGAGCGCATCTTCAAGAACGATGCCGAGCCGCGTGACATCGCTGCCATCATCATCGAGCCGGTGCAGGGCGAGGGCGGCTTCATTACCGCGCCGAAGGCCTTCATGCAGCGCCTGCGCGCCCTGTGCGACCAGCACGGCATTCTGCTGATCGCCGACGAAGTCCAGACCGGCGCTGGCCGTACCGGGACCTTCTTCGCCATGGAACAGATGGGCGTCACGCCTGACCTGACCACCTTCGCCAAATCCATCGCCGGTGGCTTCCCCCTGGCCGGTGTCTGCGGCAAGGCCGAGTACATGGACGCCATCGCCCCAGGCGGCCTGGGCGGCACCTATGCCGGTAGCCCGATCGCCTGCGCCGCGGCCCTGGCCGTGATCGAAGTGTTCGAAGAAGAGAACCTGCTCGAGCGCAGCAAGGCCGTGGGCGAGCGCCTGATCGCCGGCCTGCGCCAGATCCAGGACAAGCACCCGATCATCGGTGACGTGCGTGGCCTGGGTTCGATGATCGCGGTCGAAGTCTTCGATGCCAAAGGCTCGCTGACCCCGAACGCCGCTGCTGTCAGCCAGGTGGTGGCCAAGGCACGCGAGAAGGGCCTGATCCTGCTGTCCTGCGGTACCTACGGCAACGTCCTGCGTATCCTGGTGCCGTTGACCGCACCGGACGAGCAGCTGGACAAAGGCCTGGCGATCATCGAGGAATGCTTCGCCGAACTGGCGTGATGTGACCTCGACGTGAACGACCCGCCGTGGTGCGGGGTTGCCCCTGGGGCAACCCCGCAC
>NZ_JAAMQI010000085.1 GCF_013523165.1 Pseudomonas entomophila | reverse complement strand
GGCCCGAGCATATCTACAATGCGGGCTCGATGCCCTAGGAGCGGCTCTGCTTCATGGCCTTCCCTCGATGATCAGTCGAGAACTTTGGCCTGCAAGGAGGCAAAAGTCGAGATACAAGGAGCGGCCCTGAACTGGTCAAGTAATTTTGGACACCGATTAAGGTTTATGCCGCCGCTTTGAGCTTTTCCTCCATGGCTACGGGAGTTTCGTAGCCGTTGTAGCT
>NZ_JAAMQI010000084.1 GCF_013523165.1 Pseudomonas entomophila | reverse complement strand
GTCGGCGACGGTAGGGTTCTGACCCATCAGCGCTGCGGCCCAACACGGACCTTCAGCGCTTTCATACAGCCTGTGTGGGGAGCAGGCTTGCCCGCGATAGCATTCGGCCCGGCACCGCCTGCATCGCAGACAAGCCCTCCTATGGGCATGGCCCTGGTCTGTCAGACCTACCATGGCGTCCAAACTGTGCGGCCTTGCCGGGCCGCGACAGGGCCAGCGGTTTTACAGGGGCGCAAGGG
>NZ_JAAMQI010000083.1 GCF_013523165.1 Pseudomonas entomophila | reverse complement strand
ATAACCTCAAGCGCCTCCACAGCTACAACGGCTACGAAACTCCCGTAGCCATGGAGGAAAAGCTCAAAGCGGCGGCATAAACCTTAATCGGTGTCCAAAATTACTTGACCAGTTCAGGGCCGCTCCTTGTATCTCGACTTTTGCCTCATTGCAGGCCAAAGTTCTCGACTGATCATCGAGGGAAGGCCATGAAGCAGAGCCGCTCCTAGGGCATCGAGCCCGCATTGTAGATATGCTCGGGCC
>NZ_JAAMQI010000082.1 GCF_013523165.1 Pseudomonas entomophila | reverse complement strand
GTGATTGTCGGGCGCGGGAAGGGTTCGGGGATTACCTGAGCGGACTGGAAGCGGTGGTGGCGGCGACAGTGCAGGCAGCGCCTTGAAATGATACCGCGTGGTTGATTTTACGGGCCCTGCGGGCCCGCAAAATCAGCTACATCAATGTGTCAGACAACCCACACTCCCTCAGCCAAGCCAGCCACCGGCCTCACCCCCGCATCTTGGCAAACATCGCCTGCACATACCGCCCCAAGGTATCACTCCC
>NZ_JAAMQI010000081.1 GCF_013523165.1 Pseudomonas entomophila | reverse complement strand
CCTGCGAGCTGTGGGAGTTCGCCCGCTGCCTCGGCGCCGCGCTGTCGCGCAGAGAACATGGCTATCGCGGTCACCTGTGGGAGATTCTATGGGTTCTACCAAGTGTGATGTGGGCCCTATGGGCCCACAAAATGCTGAAATCATTCATTTTAAAATCAAGAAGATACCTCATGTTCTGTGGGGGCGGGCTTGCCCGCGATGCAGGCGCCGCGCTGGGGGCAGGAAAGACAAGCAGGTATGCTGTGCG
>NZ_JAAMQI010000080.1 GCF_013523165.1 Pseudomonas entomophila | reverse complement strand
GGCGGAGTGAGGCGGCGTCAGGGTCTGCGGGTGTCCTGACAGCGCGCGGGGTCGCAATGCGGCCCCGCGGAGTGGGTCTGGCATTCTGGTAGAACCTGCGTCAACGCAACGACTGCTTTGTGGGCCCACAAGATTTGGAAAGCAGCCCCTCACCCCAGCGGGCAGCGCAACACCAACCGTGCCCCGCCCAGTGCGCCAGCGCCCACCTCCAGCTGGAACCCGTGCAAGTCCACGATCGCCGCGACGA
>NZ_JAAMQI010000007.1 GCF_013523165.1 Pseudomonas entomophila | reverse complement strand
GGGCGCTCGGGGCGACGGCCTCTTCGCGCTTGAGGCGGTTGATCGCCTTGACGCCCATGAAGATGGCGAAAGCGATGATGATGAAGTCGATCACCGTCTGGATGAACTTGCCATACGCCAGGACCACGGCGGGGACGTCGCCCTGAGCGGCCTTGAGCGTGATGGCCAGGTCGCTGAAGTCGACCCCGCCGATCAGCAGGCCCAGCGGTGGCATGATCACATCACCGACGAAGGATGAAACGATCTTGCCGAAGGCGGCGCCGATGATGATACCGACGGCCATGTCCACGACGTTGCCTTTGACCGCGAAGGCCTTGAATTCCTTGAGCATGCCCATGGTGTGTTCCTTGTGACGATTGAAGAAGGCGAAGCGGTTCAGACGGACTGCATGCGCGTCATGCGCCGCTGAGCTGTTAATGACTGCACACAGGCCGAATAGTTTTGTCGCCTTCTGGCGCATTCACGGCACATCGGCTCGGTTATCATGGCGGTTTTCCCTGGGAGATCGACCATGGCCAAAGCCAAGCGTTTGTACGGCTGCACGGAATGCGGCGCGACCTTTCCCAAGTGGGCTGGCCAATGCGGCGAATGCGGGGCCTGGAACACACTGGTGGAAACCATGCTCGAAAGCGGGGCGGCAGCGGCTCCCAGCGGGCGTGCCAGCTGGACCGGCCAGCAGGCCCAGATCAAGACCCTCGCAGAAGTCAGCGTAGAAGAAATCCCGCGCTTCACCACCAGCAGCACCGAGCTGGACCGTGTGCTGGGGGGCGGCCTGGTCGATGGTTCGGTGGTGCTCATCGGCGGTGACCCGGGCATCGGCAAGTCCACCATCCTGCTGCAGACCCTGTGCAACATCGCCACGCACATGCCTGCGCTCTACGTCACCGGTGAGGAATCCCAGCAGCAGGTAGCGATGCGCTCGCGGCGCCTGGGCCTGCCCCAGGACCAGCTCAAGGTGATGACCGAAACCTGCATCGAGACCATCATCGCCACGGCCCGGCAGGAAAAACCGCGGGTCATGGTCATCGACTCGATCCAGACGATCTTCACCGAGCAGCTGCAGTCGGCGCCAGGCGGCGTGGCCCAGGTGCGTGAAAGCACAGCCCTGCTGGTGCGCTACGCCAAGCAGAGCGGTACGGCGATCTTCCTGGTCGGCCACGTCACCAAGGAAGGTTCGCTGGCCGGCCCGCGGGTGCTCGAACACATGGTCGACACGGTGCTGTACTTCGAGGGCGAGTCCGATGGACGCCTGCGCTTGCTGCGCGCGGTGAAGAACCGCTTCGGCGCGGTCAACGAGCTGGGCGTCTTCGGCATGACCGACCGCGGGCTCAAGGAGGTCTCCAACCCCTCGGCCATCTTCCTCAACCGGACCCAGGAGGAGGTGCCGGGCAGCGTGGTGATGGCGACCTGGGAAGGCACCCGGCCGATGCTGGTCGAGGTGCAGGCGCTGGTGGACGACAGTCACCTGGCCAACCCCCGGCGCGTGACCCTGGGCCTGGACCCGAACCGCCTGGCCATGCTGCTGGCGGTGCTGCACCGTCACGGCGGCATCCCGACCCACGACCAGGACGTCTTTCTCAACGTGGTCGGGGGCGTCAAGGTGCTCGAGACCGCCTCGGACCTGGCCCTGCTCGCGGCGGTGATGTCCAGCCTGCGCAACCGGCCGCTGGCGCACGGGTTGCTGGTGTTCGGCGAGATCGGCCTGTCGGGCGAGGTCCGGCCTGTCCCCAGTGGCCAGGAACGGCTCAGGGAGGCAGCCAAGCACGGCTTCAAGCGCGCCATCGTGCCCAAGGCCAACGCGCCGAAGGACGCGCCTGCCGGGCTGCAGGTCATCGCCGTGACGCGGCTGGAACAAGCGTTGGATGCGTTGTTCGAGGAGTGAGCTGCACGCTGCAAGCGGACAGGCAGGGCTGAGTGTCAGCAAAGGCGATCCAGGCACCAGGCGCTGAACGAGCGCCCGGCAGATCGCTTTTTGCGCGCAGCCCGCAGCCTGCCCCAACCCTCAGCGCCGCCGATGCCCTTCGATCAGCGCCTCCCACTCCCGCATCATCTCCTCGCGGTCCGCCAGGTTCAGCTCCACCAGCCGATGCAGGTGCGTCATCGAGTCCACATCGATGGTCTGGCAGGCGAACCCCAAGTGGTTCGATTCCTCGTGGCGTAGCTCGACCTGCATCGCCACCCGTTCCTTGCCGCTCAGTTCGATCACCGCCTCGAACCCGCCCGTCGGGTCCGCGTCCCAGTGCGCGGGGCGCTCGACCAGCAGTCCGTTGAGCGACAGGTCCAGCAGGTGCGCCTCCCAGGTTCGTTCGCCCTGGCGCAGGTGGGTGGTGGCATCGAAGGCGATGCGTTGGAAGCGGCGGCGTTCGTCGTGGGATGACATGCAGCGGACCCTCCAGAGGGTTTCCAGCAGGAATGAACGGATCGGCCCCAGGGGCGCTCGATAGAGCGGCGCACGGCTTTGACCAAAGCAGGTGTGGCAATGCGCCAAGTCTCGCCCTAGACTCGCTGGGCGGTCTTTTCCAATCCATCAGTGGAAGTAAACCATGAACAACAATAATAGCCTGCTACGCCATCTGCCATGGCTACTGCTGGCGGTCCTCGGGGCCGGTGCGCTGGGCGTGGTCGCCCTGCGCCGTGGCGAAGCGATCAATGCCTTGTGGATCGTCGTCGCGGCAGTGGCCATCTACCTGGTCGCCTACCGTTACTACAGCCTGTTCATCGCCACCAAGGTCATGCAGCTCGACCCGCGTCGCGCGACCCCGGCGGTCCTCAACAACGACGGTCTGGACTACGTGCCGACCAACAAGCACATCCTGTTCGGTCACCACTTTGCCGCCATTGCCGGCGCAGGGCCGCTGGTCGGGCCGGTGCTGGCTGCGCAGATGGGGTATCTGCCGGGCACCTTGTGGCTGATCGCCGGTGTGGTGCTGGCCGGTGCGGTCCAGGACTTCATGGTGCTGTTCATGTCCACGCGTCGCAACGGTCGCTCGCTGGGCGACATGGTGCGCGAAGAGATGGGGCGTATTCCGGGCACCATCGCGCTGTTCGGCTGCTTCCTGATCATGATCATCATCCTGGCGGTGCTGGCGCTGATCGTGGTCAAGGCACTGGCCGAAAGCCCCTGGGGCATGTTCACGGTGATGGCGACCATCCCGATCGCCATGTTCATGGGCATCTACATGCGCTATATCCGGCCTGGCCGGATCGGTGAGATCTCGCTGATCGGCGTGGTCCTGCTGCTGCTCTCGATCTGGCTGGGCGGCGTCGTCGCCGCCGACCCGACCTGGGGCCCGGCCTTCACCTTCACCGGCGTGCAGATCACCTGGATGCTGGTCGGCTACGGCTTCGTCGCTGCCGTGCTGCCGGTCTGGCTGGTACTGGCGCCCCGCGATTACCTGTCGACCTTCCTCAAGATCGGCACCATCGTGGCCCTGGCCATCGGTATCCTGATCATCGCGCCAGAACTGAAGATGCCAGCCCTGACGCAGTTCACCGACGGCACCGGCCCGGTGTGGAAGGGCACCCTGTTCCCGTTCCTGTTCATCACCATCGCCTGCGGTGCGGTCTCCGGCTTCCACGCGCTGATCTCCTCGGGCACCACGCCCAAGCTGCTGGACAACGAAACCAACGCCCGCTACATCGGCTATGGCGGCATGCTGATGGAGTCGTTCGTGGCCATCATGGCCATGGTCGCCGCCTCGGTCATCGAGCCGGGTGTGTACTTCGCCATGAACAGCCCGGCTGCCGTGGTCGGCGCCGACGTCGTGTCGGTGGCGCAGACGGTCAGCAGCTGGGGGTTCCTGATCACGCCTGAGCAACTGGAAGCCACGGCCCGCGACATCGGCGAGCACACCGTGCTGGCCCGTGCTGGCGGCGCGCCGACCCTGGCCGTGGGGATCGCCCAGATCCTGCACCAGGTACTGCCCGGCGAGAACACCATGGCGTTCTGGTACCACTTCGCGATCCTGTTCGAGGCGCTGTTCATCCTCACCGCGGTCGATGCCGGTACCCGCGCCGGTCGCTTCATGCTGCAGGACCTGCTGGGCAGCTTCGTCCCGGCGCTCAAGCGCACCGATTCGTGGCCGGCGAACCTGACCGCCACCGCCGGGTGCGTGGCGATGTGGGGTTACCTGCTGTACCAGGGCGTGATCGACCCGCTGGGCGGCATCAACACCTTGTGGCCGCTGTTCGGCATCTCCAACCAGATGCTCGCCGGCATCGCCCTGATGCTCGGCACGGTCGTGCTGATCAAGATGAAGCGCCAGCGCTACGTCTGGGTCACCTTGCTGCCTGCCATCTGGCTGCTGATCTGCACCACCACCGCCGGCCTGATCAAGCTGTTCGACCCGAACCCGGCCGTGGGCTTCCTGGCCCTGGCCAACAAGTACAGCGTGGCCCTGGAAGCCGGTCAGGTCCTGGCCCCGGCCAAGGACATCGGCCAGATGCAGCACGTGATCTTCAACGCCTACACCAACGCCGGTCTGACCGTGCTGTTCCTGGTCGTGGTCTTCAGTATCCTGTTCTTCGCCCTCAAGGTCGGTTACGCCGCCTGGGGCCGCAAGGAGCGCAGCGACAAGGAAACCCCGTTCCAGGCCTTGCCTGATGCATAACGCTAGAGGTGTTCACTGATGTTCAACGATCTCGGTCGACTGGGTAAGTACCTGGGGCAGGCAGCCCGCCTGATGGTCGGCATGCCCGACTACGACACCTACGTCGAACACATGCAGACCAAGCACCCGGACAAGCCGGTGATGAGCTACGAGGTGTTCTTCCGCGAACGCCAGGAAGCCCGCTACGGCGGCGGCAACGGCTCGACCCGCTGCTGCTGAGTCCTGTGTCACACCACGCGCCACGCCTCGTCGTGGCGCGTTTCATTTCAGGAGTCGCAATGTCCATGGCACACCCCATCCCCATCCCGGTCACCGTGCTGACCGGTTTCCTCGGCGCTGGCAAGACCACCTTGCTCAAGCACATGCTCAAGGCCGAGCACGGCCTGAAACTGGCGGTGATCGAGAACGAGTTCAGCGAAGCGGGCATCGACAGCCAACTGCTCGGCGACGAACCCGTGCAAGTGATGACCCTGGCCAACGGCTGCGTCTGCTGCAGCATCCACGGTGACCTGACGCGCGCACTCTACCTGCTGCTCGAGCGCCTGGACGCGGGCGAGATCGCCTTCGACCGCCTGGTCATCGAATGCACCGGGCTGGCCGATCCGGCCCCCGTGGCGCAAACGTTCTTCATCGACGAAGACCTGCGCGAGCGCTACCTGCTCGACGGCATCATCACCCTGGTAGACGCGGCGCATGCCGACACGCACCTGGCCCAGACCATCGCCCAGGCCCAGGTCGGTTTTGCCGACCGTCTGCTGCTGAGCAAGACCGACCTGGTCATGCCCGAGGCCGTGGAGGCGTTGCGCGAACGGCTTGGCCGCATCAACGGCCGTGCGCCGATCCGCGTGGTCGAGCAGGGGCGCATCGACCTGGCCGAGTTGCTCGATGTGCGCGGCTTCAACCTCAACACGGACGTGGGCGGCAGTCTCAAGCCGATGTTGCGGCCCCTGCTCAAGCCGGCGACCCCAGACCGCATCGCGACCCTGGTGCTGCGCACCGATGCCCCGCTGGACATCGATCGGCTCAGCGACTTCATGAACGAGCTGTTGGAAAACCACGGCAAGCAGTTGCTGCGGTACAAGGGCGTCCTGAACATTGCCGGCGATGAGCGTCGACTGGTCTTCCAAGGCGTGCTGAAACTGTATGGCTTCGACTGGGATGCCGAGTGGAAGGACGGCGAACACCGTGAGAGCGTCCTGGTGTTCATCGCTGACGACCTGCCGGAAGCGGCGATTCGGGCTGGGTTCGAGGCCTTGAGCGAGGCGAGGTAGAGCAGACGCTCAGCGTCGGTCCGCGGCGGCCCATGCGCACGCGACCTCGCGACGCCTGAGGCAGGCAGGGCGCCCGCAGCATGAGCCCAGATGACATGAAAAAGGGGCCGCATGGCGGCCCCTCTTCAGTGTACGAAGCGTGTCATCGGCACGCTGTCACTCAGTGACCGTACACCGGCAGTCGCTTGCAGATCGCCTTGACCTTCTCACGAACGCTGTCGATGACTGCTTCGTTGTTCAGGTCGGCCAGGATGTCGCAGATCCAGCCGGCCAGTTCGCGGCATTCGGCTTCCTTGAAACCGCGGGTGGTGACGGCTGGGGTGCCGAAGCGCAGGCCGGACGTGACGAACGGCGAGCGTGGGTCGTTCGGCACCGAGTTCTTGTTCACGGTGATGAACGCCTTGCCCAGGGCGGCGTCGGCGTCCTTGCCCGAGATATCCTGCTTGATCAGCGACAGCAGGAACAGGTGGTTCTGGGTGCCGCCGGACACGATGTCGAAACCGCGCTCGATGAACACCTCGGCCATGACCTGGGCATTCTTCACCACTTGCTGCTGGTAAGCCTTGAACTCAGGCTGCAGGGCTTCCTTGAAGCAGATTGCCTTGGCAGCGATGACGTGCTCGAGCGGGCCACCCTGGGCGCCTGGGAAGACGGCGGAGTTGAGCTTCTTCTCGATGTCGGCGTTGGCGCGCGCCAGGATCAGGCCACCACGTGGACCGCGCAGGGTCTTGTGGGTGGTGGTGGTAACCACGTCGGCGAACGGCACCGGGTTGGGGTAGACGCCAGCCGCGACCAGGCCTGCGACGTGGGCCATGTCGACGAACAGGTAGGCACCGACCTTGTCGGCGATGGCGCGGAAGCGCGCGAAGTCCAGCACCTGGGAGTAGGCGGAGAAACCGGCGACGATCATCTTCGGCTTGTGCTCGTCGGCCAGGCGCTCGACTTCGTCGTAGTCGATCAGGCCGTTGCCGTCGATGCCGTACTGGACGGCGTTGTACAGCTTGCCCGAAGCGCTGACGCTGGCGCCGTGGGTCAGGTGACCACCGTGAGCCAGGCTCATGCCCAGGATGGTGTCGCCTGCCGACAGCAGGGCCAGGTAGACCGCAGCGTTGGCCTGGGAACCGGCATGGGGCTGGACGTTGGCGTAGTCGGCGCCGAACAGCTCCTTGGCGCGGTCGATGGCCAGTTGCTCGACCACGTCGACGTATTCGCAGCCGCCATAGTAACGCTTGCCTGGATAGCCTTCGGCGTACTTGTTGGTCAGGACCGAACCCTGTGCTTCCATGACGGCCGGGCTAGTGTAGTTTTCCGAAGCGATCAGCTCGATGTGCTCTTCCTGGCGCAGAGCTTCCTGCTCCATGGCTTTGGAGAGCTCGGCGTCGTACTTGGCAATGGTCAAATCACGGCTGAACATGGCGGTCCTCAAGGATCGGGCTGGATTGGGCGGGCATTCTACCCCATTGCTTCCCGGGTGGCATATGAATGGGATTCATGTTTCGGGTGAGCGGTGGGGCAGGGATGAAATCCAGGCTACAAGCGGACGGTCGTGCGGTGCGTCGGGTGTCGACAGGACGTTGAGACGCCGCTGCCGCTCTGGCTTTACCCCAGCATGAACAACGTCTCATTGCTGAACTGCGACTCGAACTGCGCCGCCGGCATGGGGCGACCGAACAGGTAACCCTGCACTTCATCGCAGTCATGCTCGCGCAGGAATTCGAGCTGCTCGTGCGTCTCCACGCCTTCGGCGATCACCGCCAGGTTCAGGCTGTGGGCCATGGCGATGATGGCGCGGGCGATCTGGGCGTCCTGTTCGCCTTCGGGAAGGCCGTCGACGAAGGTGCGGTCGATCTTCAGCACGTCGATCGGGAACTGCTTGAGGTAGTTGAGCGAGGAATAGCCCGTGCCGAAGTCGTCCACCGCGATGCTCAGCCCAAGCTGCTTGAGGCTGTCGAGGATCAGCATGGCTTCGTTGACTTCGCGCATCAGGATGCTTTCGGTCAACTCCAGCTCCAGGCAGCCTGGCGGCACCCCGGTCTCTTCGAGGATGTGGGCGATCCGCGTACCCAGCTGGCCGTCGGAGAACTGCCGCGCGGAAATGTTCACCGACACCTTCGGCACGCGCACGTTGGCCTGGCGCCAGGCCTTGAGCTGACGGGTCGCTTCACGCAGTACCCAGTCGCCGACGTCCACCACCAGCCCCAGCTCTTCGATGACCGGAATGAACTCGCCCGGCGGCACCAGCCCGCGCCGTGGATGACGCCAGCGCAGCAGGGCCTCGGCGCCGGTCAGGCGCTTGCCGTCGCCGCTGAACTGCGGCTGGTAGAACAGCACGAACTCGTCCTGCTCCAGCGCATGGCGCAGGTCGCTCTCCAGCTCCAGCCGCTCGAGCGCACTGGCGTTCATGTCGGCCTGGTAGAACTGGAAGTTGTTCTTGCCGCGCTCTTTGGCGTGGTACATGGCCGTGTCGGCATTCTTCATCAGCTGGCTCAGCTCGCTGCCATCCTGCGGGCTGAGGGCGATCCCGATGCTGGCAGTGACGAAGAATTCACGGTTCTCCAGCACGAACGGCCGCACCAGGCTGCCCAGAATGTGCTCGGCCACGTGAATCGCGCGGGTCAGGGCCATCTGCCGCGTCGCCCGCGGTTGCAGCAGCAGGGTGAACTCGTCGCCCCCCATCCGCGCGACGGTGTCGTCATCGTCCACGCAGCCCAGCAAGCGCTCGGCCATGTCCTTGAGCATGCGGTCGCCGGCGGCATGGCCAAGCGAGTCGTTGATCGGCTTGAAGCGGTCCAGGTCGAGGAACATCAGCACCACCCAGGACTTGTGCCGTTCGGCCTGCTGCAGGGCGGTGTACAAGCGGTCCTGGAACAAGGTGCGGTTGGGCAGGTGGGTCAGGGCGTCGTAGTAGGCCAGTCGATGGATACGCTGCTCGCTGGCCTTGCGCTCGCTGATGTCGGTGAAGAAGCAGACGTAGCTGGCCAGGTCGCCTTCCTCATCGAGCACCGCGGTGATGCCGACCCAGGCCGGGTAGTGTTCGCCGCTGCGGCGCTTGAGCCACACCTCGCCCTCCCAGCTGCCGCGCTGGTGCAGCTGCTTGAGTACATAGCTCAGGTGGGCCTGCTGCTGATCGTCCACGGTCAGCATGCTCGGGCGCTGGTCCAGCACGTCGTCCACCGTGTAGCCACTGACCCGGCTGAACGCTTCGTTGGCCTGGACGATGTAGCCGGCCGGATCGGTGATCAGGATCGCCGAGGTCGAGTGCTCGAAGACCGTGGCGGCCATGCGCAGGTCTTTTTCGGCGCGCCGCTGTTGGCTGATGTCGCGGCCGACCCCGAGAATGCCTTCGAAGCGCTCCTGATCGTCCCAGACCAGCACCAGGCGCAATTCGATCGGGATCTTGCGACCATCGGCGCGCAGGCAGTCGAACAGGTACAGCGGCGTCGGCAACTGCGCGCGCAGGCGGCTCAGCTGCGCCGGATCGTCCAGCGCGGCGTGCACCTGGGCCATGAACGTGAAGATCCCGGTCAGCTGCGCCGGGTTGGCGACGGTCGACTGCCAGCCATGCTCGAAGATCCATTCGGGCGAATACCCCAGCACCGTCGTGGCCGACGGGCTGACGTAATTGAGCTGCAGGGCGCAGTCGGTGGAGAAGATCACGTCGCTGATGCTTTCGGCGAGCATCCGGTAGCGACGCTCGCTATGACGCAAGGACTCGCTGGCCTCCAGCTGCACCGTGACATCCTTGCCCACACCGATGATCCGTGTGGCCAGGCCAGCGCCGTCACGGGTGAGCACATGTTCGCGGATGTCGTAGCAGCGCCACTTGCCGTCCCGGTGGCGGAAGCGCAATTGGCAATGCAGGGCTTCATCGTGACCGCTGTCGTGCTGGCGCTGGCGCAGCAACCTGAAGTCGACGGCATCGTCCGGGTGCAGGAGCAGTTCCCAGAAGCGATCACCCATCTGCGTCAGTTCGGCGCGGTCATACCCCAGCGTGTGGCCCAGGTGGCGGTTGCTGAAGATCATCGCCTGACTGTGTACGTCCTGAACGTACAGCTGGTCCGGTACCGTACGCACCACGTTGGACCAGAACCGCTCGCGCTCGAGCAGGGACAGCTCCACCTGCTTTCGGCTGGTGATGTCGCTGATGCTGAGAATCACCGCTGCGTAGTCGTTTCGGGCCTGCGGCAGACGGACCGTGAGCCACAGGTGCAGTTCGCCGTCGCGCGGTGTCGCCAGGCGCACTTCGAGTTCCAGCTCGGTGCGTTGGTCGATCAGCGCTTCGAGCAGTTGCGCACCGATACTGTCGCGCCCCGTATTACTGCCATCGATCAGGCGTCTCCAGGCGCCTTCAGGGCTGCCGACGTTGAGCAGCTGGCGTGCCACGTCGTTGATCTCGGTGACCCTCAGTTCGCGCAGCAAGGCGTGACGCAGCTCAGGGTCCAGCGCCAGGCTCTGCTTGAGCGCGCGTGGGTTGCGCACGTGATGGCGCTCGAGCAGGCTCGGCAGGCTGGACAGGTCGAGCACGCACAGCGCGACCCCGGTGCCCTCGAAAATCGCCTGGTAGCGGCGCCGGTCTTCGTGCAGTGCCAGCTGGCGACGACGCATCTTGATCAGCGCCAGCATGGGCAGCAGTGCACAGCACAGCACCAGCAGGCACTTGCCGATCAGGGCCGGCAACAGCTGTTGGCGAACGGCCGCCGCATCGTACAGGCCGCGCAACTGCCAGGCGCTGTTGTCGATGAAGGCCAGCATCACGCTGTGCAATGGCGCGTCGGTGCGCCCGTCGACCGCACGGCCGCCCAGCACCTGGCCCGTACGACCGTTCTCGAGTTGCCAGGCTGGCTGGCTGGGGTTTTCCAGGGGGCGGGTCAGTTCCTGGTAGTACGCCTTCTCGAAGCGCAGCAGCCAGTAGCCATGACCATGGCCGGTCGGCTGACGCAGCAGCAGGTAGATCAGGCCGTTATCCTTGGAATTGCCATAGAAATACTGCCGCCCCTGGATCAGCGAAACGTAGTCGCGCACCTGCTGCTGGTCATCGCTCAGGCCCAGGCTGTCGGCCTGGATGCGCCCTCGGCTGTCCAGCCAGGCCATGTGCCGCAGCAACGGCAGACGCCCCTGCAGGCCGCTCAGCAGGACCGGCAGAGTCGACGGCGCGGGCGCCTGGCTGTAGGGCTGGATCAGGTTGATCGCCTGCTGGGCCTTGAGCGCCAGGTTCAGGCTCATGTGATCGGCCAGTTCCGATGTCTCGCCCATGACTTGCTCGCGCAGCGTCCGCTGAGTCTGCTGGAACTGACTGAACAGTTGCCACAGCAGCAGCCCGAGCAGGATCAGTGCCAGTGCGGCCAAGGCGCTTTTCAGTGAACCACGCAACGGCCTGACGGCCACAGGGTCAGCCGATCGCGGCGGAAGCGGTTGCTTGAGGTTGGTCACGCGTCGATCCTGCGATTGGCGAACGGGGCAGGGAAAGATCGGGCAAGGCGGGTTTCGCGGACGGACGACTGCCGGCCCGGCCGGGGCGCTAGCATGCCCGCAATTGTGGCAAAGTGCCAGTGGCCAGCGGGGGCAAATCGTGGCGTTCGTCGGGTGCGGGTTTCGGGATGAGGCGCGACCTGTGCGAAAATGCGCGCGCTTTCGGTGCTGCGGCCAGCCGACGGAGCAACGGGTACCATCCCGGCCCTGTCCTTGCCGCACCACCTGCTTTGTTCATGAATGCTTGGAGATGTACGGTTTGGTGACTCATTACTCCCTCAATGGCCTCGACGCCGCCTGCGGGCGCAGCAGCGCGACCTTGCTCGGCACGGCCGACGCGGCTTCGGTTTCCTGCAAGTCATGCCAGCGCAGCCTGGCGCGACCGGCCGCCGGCACCGCCAGCGTGCGCAAGTCGCCTTCGCTGGCCGACCTGCGTCAGTCCGTGAGCCGTGAAGCGCCTTCGGCCACCTCGACCGTCACAAAGCCGTCTGCCGCGTCTGGCCGCGCCACCCAGGTCGTCGCCACACCACGCCCCGTCACCAGGGCGCCTGTGACCGATGCCACGCCCTCGAGCGCCGCTGGCGGTGTCAGCGTCAAGGCCGCCTGGGCGCTGAAACTGGCCGCCCAGCGCGACCGCTGCCGGCTGCCACGCGGCAAGGCAGGCCAGCGGCAGGTCTGACCACCACGCCCGGCGTGTCCTTCTGTGCAAGGGCGCGTCTTGGCGTAGAATGGACGCCTTTGTCCACCGATATTCTGTACACGGCCCTTCCCGCTGGCCTGTCACCGGGCCGGGATCGTCGTCGATGTCTTCACCTATCTGAGAGAGGGCTTGGTTTTGGCTCAATACGTCTACACCATGCATCGGCTGAGCAAGGTCGTGCCGCCGAAGCGGGAAATCCTGAAAAACATCTCCCTGTCGTTCTTCCCGGGCGCCAAGATCGGCGTACTGGGCCTGAACGGCGCGGGCAAGTCCACCTTGCTGCGCATCATGGCCGGGGTCGACAAGGAGTTCGACGGCGAAGCCCGTCCGATGCCCGAGCTGAACGTCGGCTATCTGCCCCAGGAGCCCCAGCTGGACCCGAGCAAGACCGTGCGCGAGGTGGTCGAGGAGGCCGTCAGCGTGATCAAGGATGCCCAGGCGCGCCTGGACGAGGTCTATGCCGCCTACGCCGAGCCGGACGCCGACTTCGACAAGCTCGCCGCCGAGCAGGCCAAGCTCGAATCGATCCTGCAGGCCGCCGACGGCCACAACCTCGAACGCCAGCTCGAAGTGGCTGCCGACGCCCTGCGCCTGCCAGCCTGGGAGGCCAAGATCGAGCACCTGTCCGGTGGTGAGAAACGCCGTGTGGCCCTGTGCCGCCTGCTGCTCTCGGCCCCCGACATGCTGCTGCTCGACGAGCCGACCAACCACCTGGACGCCGACTCGGTCGCCTGGCTCGAGCGCTTCCTGCACGACTTCCCCGGCACCGTGGTGGCCATCACCCACGACCGTTACTTCCTCGACAACGTCGCCGGCTGGATCCTCGAACTGGACCGTGGCGCGGGCATTCCGTACGAAGGCAACTACTCGGGCTGGCTGGAAGCCAAGTCCGATCGTCTGGCGCAGGAGTCCAAGCAGCAGAGCGCCCACGAGAAGGCCATGAAGGAAGAGCTGGAGTGGGTGCGCAAAGGCGCCAAGGCTCGTCAGTCCAAGTCCAAGGCCCGTCTGGCGCGCTTCGAGGAAATGCAGTCGCAGGAATTCCAGAAGCGCAGCGAAACCAACGAGATCTACATCCCGGCCGGTCCGCGCCTGGGCGACAAGGTCATCGAGTTCAAGAACGTCAGCAAGGGCTATGGCGATCGCGTGCTGATCGAGAACCTGTCCTTCGCCATGCCCAAGGGTGCCATCGTCGGCGTCATCGGCGGCAACGGCGCGGGTAAATCGACGCTGTTCCGCATGCTGATGGGCAAGGAGCAACCGGACTCCGGCAGCATCGAGATCGGCGAAACCGTCCAGCTGGCCTGCGTCGACCAGAGCCGCGAGGACCTCGACGGCAGCAAGACCGTGTTCCAGCAGATCTCCGACGGCTCCGACCAGATTCGCATCGGCAGCTACGAGATCCCGTCGCGCACCTACGTCGGCCGGTTCAACTTCAAGGGCGGCGACCAGCAGAAGTTCGTCAAGGACCTCTCCGGTGGTGAGCGTGGCCGCCTGCACCTGGCCCTGACCCTGAAGGAGGGCGGCAACGTCCTGCTGCTCGACGAACCGTCCAACGACCTCGACGTCGAGACCCTGCGTTCGCTGGAAGAGGCCCTGCTGGACTTCCCGGGCGCGGCCATCGTGATTTCCCACGACCGTTGGTTCCTCGACCGCGTGGCCACCCACATCCTGGCGTACGAAGACGACTCCAACGTGGTCTTCTTCGAGGGTAACTACACCGAATACGAAGCCGATCGCAAGAAACGCCTGGGCGATGCCGCAGCGCAACCGCACCGTGTGCGTCACAAGAAGCTGGCGCAGTAAGCGTCCATCGCCGATGGATGAAAATGGGGCCTTGATGGCCCCATTTTTGTGCCTGAAAGCGACATGATTCGGCACTTTTGGCGCCTCCTCTGGCATACAGTTACAGAAATGCACCAAAAAATTTCATAAAAACGACATCACGCCCTGTTGCGGTGCGAAAGGTTCTTGCTACAGTCGAGGAAACCAACAACTACAATCCCGACGTGGTGAGATGCCTCCATGACTGAATCTGTCGACGATTTCCTGGCCCGCCTCAAGCAGCGCGACCTGGCCCAGCCCGAATTTCATCAAGCGGTCGAAGAGGTGCTGCGCACCCTCTGGCCGTTTCTCGAAGCCAACCCGCATTACCTGAACGCCGGCCTTCTCGAGCGCATGGTCGAGCCGGAGCGCGCCGTGCTGTTCCGCGTGTCCTGGGTCGATGACCAGGGCAAGGTCCAGGTCAACCGCGGCTACCGCATCCAGATGAACAGCGCCATCGGCCCCTATAAAGGTGGCTTGCGCTTCCACCCGTCGGTGAACCTGAGCGTGCTCAAGTTCCTGGCGTTCGAGCAGGTCTTCAAGAACTCGCTGACCTCGCTGCCGATGGGCGGTGGCAAGGGCGGCTCGGACTTCGACCCGAAGGGCAAGAGCGACGGCGAGGTCATGCGTTTCTGTCAGGCGTTCATGAGCGAGCTGTACCGTCACATCGGTGCGGACGTGGACGTTCCGGCGGGGGACATCGGGGTCGGCGCTCGCGAGATCGGTTTCATGTTCGGGCAGTACAAGCGCCTGGCCAACCAGTTCACCTCGGTGCTGACGGGCAAGGGCATGAGCTATGGCGGCAGCCTGATCCGCCCGGAAGCCACGGGCTACGGCTGCGTGTACTTCGCCGAACAGATGCTCAAGCGCCGGCAGCTGAGCTTCGACGGCCAGCGCGTGGCCATTTCCGGTTCGGGCAACGTGGCCCAGTATGCGGCACGCAAAGTCATGGACCTGGGCGGCAAGGTGATTTCGCTGTCCGACTCCGAAGGCACGCTGTATTGCGAATCGGGCCTGACCGAGGCGCAGTGGGATGCGGTGCTGGAATTGAAGAACGTCAAGCGCGGGCGGCTCAGCACGTTGGCGGCAGCATTGGGGCTGGAGTTCCGCCAGGGGCAGACGCCATGGTCGCTGCCGTGCACCATCGCCCTGCCGTGCGCCACGCAGAACGAACTCGACGTCCAGGCTGCCCGTACCCTGCTCGGCAATGGCTGCCTGTGCGTCGCCGAAGGCGCGAACATGCCGACGACCCTCGAGGCCGTGGACCTGTTCATCGACGCCGGCATCCTGTTCGCGCCGGGCAAGGCCTCGAATGCGGGCGGTGTGGCCGTCTCGGGCCTGGAAATGTCGCAGAATGCCATGCGCCTGCTGTGGACCGCCGGGGAGGTGGACAGCAAGCTGCACGGCATCATGCAGTCGATCCACCAGGCGTGCGTGCACTACGGGGAAGAGGCCGATGGTCGCGTGAACTACGTCAAGGGTGCCAACATCGCCGGGTTCGTCAAGGTGGCCGATGCCATGCTGGCGCAGGGTGTGGTCTGACCGTAAGGCGAAAGACGTGAAACGCAGGGGCCGCACCGCGGCCCCATCGCGGGCAAGCCCGCTCCCACAGAGCGGGGGCAATCCTCAGGTCGTCATAGGCATGGCGCCGGGCCCTGTGGGAGCGGGCTTGCCCGCGATGAAGCCGACGTCGGTTTCGCCTGAACACAGGGCGCCGACGCCCTGCGACTCGCTTGTGCAAGACCTGCCTGCTATTCGATGGCGACGATCTCGATCGTCTGGTCGCCTGCCGGCCTGCGCCATCTCACTTCATCCCCCGCGGCCGCGCCCAGCAGCGCCCGCCCCAGGGGCGATCCCCAGTTCACCCGCCCTTGCGCGGCATCGGCTTCGTCTTCGCCGACCAGTTGCACCGCATGCTCGACACCATCCTCATCGAGGAAGCGCACCCGGTTGCCGATCTGCACCTTGCCGCCGGGTGTCGGTGCAGGCACGACCTGGGCACTCTGCAAGCGCGCGGTGAAATAGCGCAGGTCGCGCTCGCTGTCGGCCACCTGTGACGTGTCCACCGCGTCCCCGTGTGCCAGCAGCGCGCTGCGCTGCGCCGACAGTTCGGCCACGCGCTGCTGCAACTGGGCATATCCATTGGCGGTCACCTGGTTGGGCTGATCGCTGATGCGTCGCTCCACCGGCGGGTTGGCCTGGGCGGCCGCCTGGTCTTCGTTGACGAATGCGCGACTCATGTTGACCTCCTGATCCTTCGAACGACGTTGCGCACCGCCTGGCGTAGACGATGCGCTTCGTTGGTTGGACCCACCCGCGCGCCATTGTGCTTCAGTAGTGATACCACTTCATTTCCAGCATCACTTCGTTCTGTGCCGACGCCAGGTGGCTGAACTCGCGCTTGGCACTCAGGCGCAGGCCCAGGTTGCGGGAAATTTCCCACTGCTGATTCAGGCTCAGGCTGCGACGCACTTCGCCATTGGTGAAGAAATCGCCCTTGGCCTCCAGGCTCAGGTTGCCCAGGCCGTTGCGCCACAGCACGCCACCATTGAACCCGGTGGCGGGCGAGACGAACTCGGCGAAGTCGTTGTGGTGCTCGAGGCGCACCGTGCCCAAGGCGAAGCCCAGCACATCCTCGCCCAACTGCCAGGTACCCCCGGCGCCGCCATTGACGTGGCTGACCAGCACCTCGTCGTCGTGCTTGCCCGGCACGCGCTCCAGCCCACCGGCCACTTGCCAGGACCACGGCTTGAGCAGGTCGTTGCGTGGCGTCAGCGAGCGGATCGTGGCCAGGTCCAGCCGTTGCACCTGCCACTCGTTGCCTTCGTACTGGCGCACCTTGAGCTGCAGGATCTCGATCTGCGCGCCCAGCGGGAAGCCGTAGGCGTTGTCGTTGAGGTCATGGTAGGCCATGCGCAGGCCATACTCGGCATAGGCGCGATCGTCACGGGTACCGACGCCCAGCTGCCAGGTGCGCGACTGGTGACCTTCTTCCGGCAGGCCGGGCCTTTCGACTTCCAGCGGCGGTGGCGGGTTGCGGTTGATCGCCCGCAACAGCTCGAAGCTGCGTGCCGCCTGGGCCGGGTCGCGCTCCTGGCCATTGGCGCGGTAGCGCTCCAGGCGATAGGCCGTGTCCTGGATCAAAGCCTGACGCTCGCGGGGCAGGGCGGTGAAGGCCGGCGCCTGCAGGTGCTGGGTATCGGCGCTCAGGGCCAGCACCTGCTGGGTCTCGTCGGCATCGAGCGGTTCTGCGCGGGCCAGCAGCTCGCGTTCGCGGGACGGTCGATAACGGGTGTCGGCCACCAGCCCCGCCTGCTTGACCGCCTTGACGGTGTCGGTCGGGATGGCGGTGAGCGGGAACTGCGACGTCAGGTCCAGGCTGGGGCGTGCCACTTGCAGCAGCTCCAGCAGACGGTAGGAGCAGTTCTCGTCGAAGAAGAAATAGTCGAACTGCACCTGCCGCAGCTCCCAGACGTGCTCGACCATGCGCCCGGTCTCTTCGGGCGTCAGGTTCAGCTGGTACTCCCACAGGTCACGGTTTTCCAGGCTGCGGTACTCCGACAGCTTGGCCTGGTAGGGCATCAGGGCGAACAGCCCGGGGTAGCCACCGGCCAGGCCTTTCCAGGCATACAGGATGCTGTTGTCGTTGCCTTCGATGTAGGCGCCGAAGTTGATGGCATAGCTGAGCAGCGAGGTCTGGTTGCTGTGCGTGTCGGCCTGGTCGATGCGCAGCAGGGTGTGCCCGAACATCGACGACGGGCTGTTCAGGTAGGCCGCCGGGAAGATCAGGGCGGCGCTGTGCGGAGCGACATCGTCGTACCAGGTCCGGTAATCGCTGCAGACCGGCTGCGGCAGGTCGCGCAGGGCGAGCTGCTCGCGCAACCAGCGGGTGCGCGCCGGAAACACGCATTGGGCGTGCCGGTTGCCCAGGCTTGCCGGGGCATAGAGGGCCTGCACCGTGGCGTCGAGTTCACGCTCGGGGTGGTGAGCGCCATCGTCGGCCAGGAAGAATTTGGGATCGTCGACATAGCTGCGCCAACCGCCGAGCTTGCCACTTTCGTAGTGCCCCAGGGCAATCCAGTAGGGCAGGGCGGCGAGCTGTTGCAAGCGAGCGTGATCGATGGAGGGTGCGGCATGCAGCGAGGGGCTGACGCTGAGCGCCAGCAGGCAAAGGCGTTTGAGCATGTCGGGCAACTAGTCAGGAAAGTGCCGATAGAATGCACGAACCCGCCCTGTCGTGCAGGGCGGGTTGGGCAGGACTCAGGCCTCGGTCGCGTACTTGGCCAGTTGCGGGTCGTTTTTCAGGACAGCCAGGGTGTTGGTATGAACGGTTTCAGCAGTCGCGTCGGCGCTGCTGAAGATCTGCTGGAAGTGGTCGTGGGTCACGGCCGCGAAGCGCTCGCGGTCCTGAGGGGCCACGCCCATGACCACGGCGTAGGTGGTCAGGGCTTCGCCCTGGCCCTGGGCCATGTCTTCGGACAGTTCGTTCATCATGCCGTTCATGGCCAGCCAGGACTTGCCGCCGTAGGTCAGCGCGGAGTTGGTCGAGCAGCCGTTGGTGCCGGAGGTCATGCCGAAGGTGGCGTTGCCCGAGGTGCCGTTGGTGGTGGATGCCAGGAAGTGGGCAGGGGTGCCACGCTGGCCTTCGAACAACATGTTGCCCCAACCGCAGTTCGGACCACCTGGCGCTTCGGCCATGGCGTTGATCGAAACGACGGTGAACAGCGTACCCAGAAGAATCCGTTTCATAGCTTTGTTCTCTTTATCAGTAAACATGCCAAAGGTCATGGACCCGACAACATCGGCTGCCGGATGGGGCAAGCGATTCGCCTTCCCGCGCAAGTTGGAGTTTAGGCATGTTCCAAAGGTTGCGTACCGGGATGTGAAAATTTCCTTGAACGCACGGCCCTTGCGTCGGTGACATAAAGCGTCTCGGCACCTTGCAAGGCGCGCGCATGCGGCGCCAGAATGCCGTCATCTGCCCGCGAACCAAGGAAGCCCAATGCCCGATTCTGTCGCTGCGAGTCTGCGTCTTGAACCTCATGCCCTGACCCGGCGTTTTTCCGCCGACCAGTTTGCTTTTTCGAGTACCGACGACCTGGAGCCGTTTCGAGGTGTGCTGGGCCAGGAGCGTGCGGTCGAGGCCTTGCAGTTCGGCGTGGCCATGCCGCGCCCTGGGTACAACGTGTATGTGATGGGCGAGCCGGGGACCGGTCGCTTCTCCTTCGTCAAACGCTACCTGAACGCCGAAGGCAAGCGCCAGCAGACGCCGGCCGACCGCGTCTACGTCAACAACTTCGACGACCTGCGCGAGCCGCGTGCCCTGGAATTGCCGGCCGGTAGCGCCCATGCGTTCATCGCCGACATCAACACGTTGATCGGCAACCTGGTGGCGACCTTCCCGGCCGTCTTCGAACACCCCTCGTACCAGCAGAAGAAGGGCGCCATCGACCGCGCTTTCAATCAGCGTTATGACCGCGCCCTGGACATCATCGAGCGCGCGTCCCTGGAAAAGGACGTGGCGCTGTACCGTGACGCCAGCAACGTCGCTTTCACGCCGATGAGCGACGGCAAGGCACTGGACGAGGCCGAGTTCGCCCAGTTGCCCGAGGCGGTGCGCGAGCAGTTCCACCAGGACATCGCGGCCCTCGAGGAGCGCCTGAACGAAGAGCTGGCCAGCCTGCCGCAGTGGAAGCGCGAATCGAACAACCAGCTGCGCGAGCTCAACGAAGAGACCATCACCCTGGCCCTGCAGCCGCTACTGGCGCCGCTGTCCGAGACGTACGCGGAAAACGCAGCCGTGTGCGCCTACCTGCAGGCCATGCAGCTGAACCTGCTGCGTACCGTGGTCGAGCAGCTGGTCGACGACAGCAAGACCGACGCTGCGGCGCGCAAGCTGCTCGAGGACCAGTACGCCCCGAGCCTGGTGGTCGGCCACCCGGCCAAGGGCGGCGCACCGGTGGTGTTCGAGCCTCACCCGACCTACGACAACCTGTTCGGGCGTATCGAATACAGCACCGACCAGGGCGCACTGTCGACCTCCTACCGGCAATTGCGGCCGGGGGCCCTGCACCGCGCCAATGGCGGCTTCCTGGTGCTGGAAGCTGAGAAGATGCTGGGCGAACCGTTCGTCTGGGAGGCGCTCAAGCGTGCCTTGCAGTCACGCAAGCTGAAGATGGAGTCGCCGTTGGGCGAACTGGGCCGCGTGGCCACGGTGACACTGGCGCCGCAGGTGATCCCGCTGAGCGTCAAGGTGGTGATCATCGGGTCGCGACAGCTCTACTACGCGTTGCAGGACAACGACCCGGAGTTCCAGGAGATGTTCCGGGTGCTGGTCGACTTCGACGAAGACATGCCCATGCTCGACGAGAACCTCGAGCAGTTCGCCCAGCTGTTGCGCACGCGCACCAACGAGGAAGGCATGGCGCCGCTGACCGCCGATGCGGTCGCACGCCTGGCGACCTACAGCGCGCGCCTGGCCGAGAACCAGAAGCGCCTGTCGGCGCGGATCGGCGACCTGTTCCAGCTGGTCAGCGAAGCGGACTTCATCCGCCAGCTGGCCAACGACGCCACCACCGACGCAGGGCACATCGACCGCGCCCTGCGCGCCAAGGCCACGCGTACCGGGCGGGTGTCGGCACGGATCCTCGACGACATGCTCGCCGGGATCATCCTGATCGACACCGACGGCGCGGCCATCGGCAAGTGCAATGGCCTGACCGTGCTCGAAGTCGGCGATTCGGCCTTTGGCGTCCCGGCGCGGATCTCGGCCACCGTCTACCCCGGCGGCAGTGGCATCGTCGACATCGAGCGCGAGGTCAACCTGGGGCAGCCGATCCACTCCAAGGGCGTGATGATCCTCACCGGCTACATGGGCAGCCGCTATGCCCAGGAATTCCCGCTGGCGATTTCCGCCAGCATCGCGCTGGAACAGTCCTACGGCTACGTGGACGGAGACAGCGCCTCGCTGGGCGAGGTCTGCACGCTGATCTCGGCCTTGTCCAAGACCCCGCTCAAGCAATGCTTCGCCATCACCGGCTCGATCAACCAGTTCGGCGAAGTGCAGGCGGTCGGTGGCGTCAACGAGAAGATCGAAGGGTTCTTCCGGCTGTGCGAGGCCCGTGGCCTGACCGGTGAGCAGGGCGTCATCATCCCGCGCGCCAACGTCGCCACGCTGATGCTCGACGAGCGGGTGTTGCAGGCGGTGGAGGCGGGGCGTTTCCATGTCTATGCGGTCAGCCAGGCCGACGAGGCCCTCAGCCTGCTGGTGGGCGAACCGGCCGGCGCGCCGGACGATCAGGGCGAATTCCCCGAGGGCAGCATCAACGCCCGCGTGGTCGAGCGCCTGCGCGTCATCGCCGAGATGGTGAGCGAGGAGGACATCAAGGAAGCCGAGAAGGACCGGCTCGAGGAGGCCTTGGCACAGGCTCAGCCCCAGTAAGTCAGAGCCAGGCTCGTGGCGCGGACGGCTCGACCGTCTGGCGCCAGGCTCGCGGCTTCGCGACGCCTCTTCTATGCTCAGGTCACGACGTCCTCGGTCTCCAGGCAGGAGGCCGCCTGCCCCTTGTCATGGATCTGGGGCCTGAACGAGGGAGACGCGACCATGCGCAACCTCAGCTTGACCCGCCAGTGCCTGGGCCTGGTGACCCGTATCGAGTGCAGCATTCGCCCCCTGGCCGGCGACACCGGCCTGTGGACATTGCTGTTCGCCGCTGGCATGGCCGGTGAGCAACCCTCGGCGATCAAGGCCCAGGGCCCGTTCCACGGCCCGCAGGTCGCTGAATCGGTGCTCGATGCCATCCTCGAGAGCCTGACCGTGCATGGCTACGAAGTCGCTGAGGGCCCGCAGATCTGGTGCACGCACCTGCAGGCCCAGCTGCGCCGCATCAACGGCGAACGCTGCCGTCACCTGGGCGACTACCAGTTTCACCCCGACGCGTGAGCCTCGAGGGCTGCGGCACAGCAGCGCAGGCTTTCTCTGAAGGGGACGGGGTGGCTATACTCGCGCTCGTTTTTCGCCCTCCACGAGTATGACGCTGCAATGGAACGTATCCTCGAAAACGCGATGTATGCCTCGCGCTGGCTGCTCGCACCGATCTATTTCGGTCTTTCCCTGGGCCTGCTGGCCCTGGCGCTGAAGTTCTTCCAGGAAGTGATCCATGTCCTGCCCAATGTCTTCGCCCTGAGCGAGGCCGACCTGATCCTGGTGATCCTGTCGTTGATCGACATGTCGCTGGTCGGTGGCCTGCTGGTGATGGTCATGATCTCCGGCTACGAGAACTTCGTCTCGCAACTGGACATCGACGAGAGCAAGGAGAAGCTCAACTGGCTGGGCAAGATGGACTCGTCCTCGCTGAAGATGAAGGTCGCCGCCTCGATCGTGGCCATCTCCTCGATCCACCTGCTGCGGGTGTTCATGGATGCTCAGAACATCACCACCGACTACCTGATGTGGTACGTGATCATCCACATGACGTTCGTGGTCTCGGCGTTCGTGATGGGGTACCTGGACAAGCTGACCAAGCATTGAGAAACCGCTGCGCACCCGTGATCGGGGGCGCTGACGTCAGAGCCGGCTTGCCAGCCACAGGGCCGACCCATTCAGCGCCTGCCCCGCAGGCCTGCACGTCGAACCGCCTTGCGAGTCCGACAGGCCGACGCAATCCTCTGTGGGAGCGGGCTTGCCCGCGATGCAGGCGGTGAAGGACCGGACGCTATCGCGGGCAAGCCCGCACACAAGGCTCTGACAGCTGGTCTCACTGCAACGTGGTCATGGGGGAGCGACCCTGGAAATCGATCGGCGATAAAGCCTCCGAGCCCTGCCGGTGATCGTCATGTGCTCTGTGCGACAGCGCAGCGCCAGGGCAAGGGGCGGACTCCCACTGCAACACCGCATGCCCGTTGTCCTTTCTCTCGAATCCTGGCAACAATGCCCCTCCCACTCCAGCGAGGGCGTCCCATGAACCTTCAGCAACTCGACCTCGAGATCCAGGCCGGCCGTGTCCGCGAACTGAACGTGATCTCCATCGAGGGCGGCGACTACCTGCTCGAGGCCCTGATCGACGAGCGTGTCTGTCCGATCAAGGACACAGGCGGCACACGCTTGCGCGCACGCTCGGTCGAGCACATTCGCCAGCTGGTGCAGACGCTTCCCGATGTCCCGATGCACCTGGTCCACCCGTCGGCCTACGACGAGATGTGCGGCCTGGGCGAACACCCGCGCAACGTGCTCAAGGTGCCGATCTCGCAACGGTCGGCCTGGTAGCTGATGCGTCACCCGCAGTGTGCTAGGCTGCGGGCCCATTTCATCAGGGGCGCAGCGTGCTGACGCCCCGCAGCGGAGCACGTGCATGTCCGAAATCAACCTGTCCACCGACGAATCCCGCGTCAGCTACGGCATCGGCCGTCAGCTGGGTGGCCAGCTGCGCGACAACCCGCCACCGGGCGTGAGCCTCGAGGCGATCCTGCTGGGCCTGACCGATGCGTTCAACGGTCAGGACAGCCGTGTCAGCGAAGCCGACCTGTCGGCCAGCTTCAAGGTCATCCGCGAAGTCATGCAGGCCGAAGCTGCCGCCAAGGCCGAAGCCGCAGCAGCCGTGGGCAAGCAGTACCTGACCGACAACGCCACCCGTGAAGGTGTGATCACCCTGCCATCGGGCCTGCAGTACGAAGTGCTGGCCACCGGCGACGGCGCCAAGCCAGGCCGTGAAGCCACCGTGCGCACCCATTACCACGGCACCCTGATCGACGGGACCGTGTTCGACAGCTCCTACGAGCGCGGCCAGCCGATCGAATTCCCGGTCACGGGTGTAATCGCAGGCTGGACCGAAGCGCTGCAACTGATGAACGCCGGCAGCAAATGGCGCCTGCACGTGCCGAGCGAGCTGGCCTACGGTGCCCAGGGCGCAGGCAGCATCCCGCCGCACAGCGTGCTGGTGTTCGACGTCGAGCTGCTCGACGTTCTGTAAGCTTCGAGCGAGACGGGTCGGCCGATCGGTGTTCGATCGGGCCGGCCTGGTTCCGGCCTGGGCAGGCAGGTGACGCAACGTCACTCAGTGCCAGTGGTGCCCGCCAGGCCGCAGTGCGCGGGCGTAGCTGAACAGGAACAGGTTCCTGACCATTTCCTTGAGGGCACTCGGTTCGCTGGAGTTCAGGCAGCCAAGGTCCAGGTCGCCCTGTTCACGCAGCTCGTCGAGCGCTTCTTCCTCGAGCACGGCGCACACACGGCCGGTCTCTCGGTGCAGGATGCGCAGGTAAGGGTGAGGGCGGTCCAGCCAGGCATCGATCAGGTAGGTCATGAGAGGTCTCCTCGAAAACACGTTCCGATGAGAATAATTCTTATTCGCTAAATAGCAAGCCCCTATTGGCGTTTTTCATGTCGCCCTGCCGGGTGCCCCTTGCGGGACGATCAGGGGCCACCGGGTCGGCAGCCCTTGCCGGCAGAGGCCTCAGACCTTGCGCACGAACTCAGACTTCAACTTCATCGCACCGATGCCGTCGATCTTGCAGTCGATGTCGTGGTCGCCATCGCACAGGCGGATGTTCTTGACCTTGGTGCCGACCTTGACCACCAGGGACGAGCCCTTGACCTTGAGGTCCTTGATCACCGTGACGGTGTCGCCGTCCTGCAGGACGTTGCCGACCGAATCCTTCTTCACCACCTCGTCAGAGGCTTCGTCGGACGCGACGGCGGACCACTCGTGGGCGCACTCGGGGCAGATCAGCTGGGTGCCATCCTCGTAGGTGTATTCGGAGTTGCAGTGGGGGCAGGGTGGCAAGGTGCTCACGGGGGTTCCTCGAAGGTGGGCGAAAAAAGGCGCACATTATATGAGGTTTTGCCCGCGAAGGGATACGCCCGTCATGATCGATCAGGCGTACAGGCGGTCTCGGGCAGGCCGAGACGCGGCAGGATCAGTGCGTACGGGCGACGGCGAACTCGCTCAGTTCCACCAGGGCATCGCGGCATTCGCTGGCCGGCAGCACTTCGAGGCAGGCAATGGCGCGGGCCACGTAGTCGCGCGCCAGGCGTGCGGTGTAGTCCAGGGCGCCCGAGACCTCGACCGCGGCTCGGATGCGCTCGAGGTCTTCGAGGCCGCCTTTCTGGATCGCCTGACGGACCAGCGCGGCCTGTTCGGGCGAGCCTTCACGCATGGTGTAGATCAGCGGCAGGGTCGGTTTGCCCTCGGCCAGGTCGTCGCCGACGTTCTTGCCCAGGGTGTCGGAGTCGCCCTTGTAGTCGAGCAGGTCGTCGACCAGCTGGAAAGCCACGCCCAGGTGGTCACCGAAGGTGCGCAAGGCTTCGCACTGCTCGGCGCTGGCGCCGGCCAGGGCCGCGGCACTGTGGGTGGACGCCTCGAACAGCATGGCGGTCTTGCCGCGGATGACCTCCATGTAGACCTCTTCGGTGGTGCTGGCATCGCGTACCCGCGACAGCTGCAGCACTTCGCCCTCGGCGATCACCCGGGTGGCCCGGGAGAGGATCTGCATGACCGGCATGGAGCCCAGCTCGACCATCATCTCGAACGAGCGCGAATAGAGGAAGTCGCCGACCAGCACGCTGGGTGCGTTGCCCCACAGGGCATTGGCGGTGGAGCGGCCACGGCGCATGCCGGACATGTCGACCACGTCGTCGTGCAGCAGGGTGGCGGTGTGCAGGAACTCGATCGTCGCTGCCAGCAGACGCAGGTCGTCGCCCTCGCGGCCCAGGGCCTTGCCACAGAGCAGCACCAGCAAGGGCCGCAGACGCTTGCCCCCGGCCGACGTGATGTAGTCGCCGATCTTCGATACCAGCGGCACGCGTGACGTCAGCTGCTGCTTGATGATCTCATCGACGGCGCTGAAATCTTCGGCCACCGCGCGATAGAAGGTCTGGGGTTGCATCGATTGCTCCATTGAGGTTGCGCGGCATGCTAGGTCGCAGGTCCCGGTGTGTCAAGGCACGCGGGGCAGGGCGGCGGGGCGAGACTTGCGTGCCGGCCACCGGTTGCGTACAATCGCGCACCCTAACTTTCCTGGGCAGCACCTGCCTTACGCAATTGCACCGGGCCGTTCCAGCCCCGTGCAGCCATGCCAGCCAATACTTATCCCATAAAGCGCTGGGTGAGCAGGATTATCGGAGAAATACCATGTCTTACGCAGTAATTGTTACCGGTGGCAAGCAATACAAAGTCGCCGAAGGTGAATACCTGAAGATCGAGAAGCTCGAGATCGCCACTGGCGAATCCGTGACCTTCGATCGCGTTCTGCTGGTTGCCAACGGTGACGACGTCACCATCGGTGCACCCGTCGTCGCCGGTGCCAAGGTCGTTGCCGAAGTCATTTCGCAAGGCCGTCACGACAAGGTTCGCATCATCAAGTTCCGTCGTCGTAAGCACCACATGAAGCGCATGGGCCACCGCCAGTGGTTCACCGAGATCAAAATCACCGGTATTCAGGCTTAATCGCCTCGAACCCTGAATTTTTTGGAGAATTGAACCATGGCACACAAAAAAGCTGGTGGTAGTACCCGTAACGGTCGCGACTCAGAATCGAAACGCCTGGGCGTGAAGATGTACGGCGGCCAGGTCATCAAGGCCGGCAACATCATCGTGCGTCAGCGCGGCACCCAGTTCCACGCCGGTTACGGCGTTGGCATGGGCAAGGATCACACCCTGTTCGCCAAGATCGAAGGCGTGATCAAGTTCGAGAAGAAAGGCGAGTTCAATCGTCGTTACGTGAGCGTCGTCGCGGCCTGATCGCGTTGTCGCTGGAAAAGCCCCGTCACGCGACGGGGCTTTTTCGTTTCTGCGGAGCCTCTTGCAAAGCTGTTTGTATGGGCTGCCGGCGCTGAGAGTGACCACACAGGCCACCACGGTCGTTGACGGGGTCGCCGCGCTCAATTTTGCAAGAGCCTCATGTTCTTGAGTCATTTCACCTCGTCCACCGACGAGAGGCGGTTTTTATGAAGTTTGTTGACGAAGTATCGATTCGGGTCAAGGCCGGTGACGGCGGTAATGGGTGCATGAGCTTCCGTCGTGAGAAGTTCATCGAGAACGGCGGCCCCAATGGCGGCGACGGCGGTGATGGTGGGTCGGTCTACATGGTCGCCGACGAAAACCTCAACACCCTGGTCGACTACCGCTATACCCGTCACCACGAGGCCCAGCGCGGCTCCAATGGCGGCAGCACCGATTGCACCGGCAAGAAGGGCGAGGACCTGTTCCTGCGCGTACCGGTCGGCACCACGGTGATCGACGCCACCACCCAGGAAGTGATCGGTGACCTGATCGCGCCGGGGCAGAAGCTGATGGTCGCTCAGGGCGGCTGGCACGGTCTGGGCAACACCCGTTTCAAGTCCAGTACCAACCGTGCGCCGCGCCAGACCACGCCGGGCAAGCCAGGCGATCAGCGCGACCTGAAGATGGAGCTCAAGGTGCTGGCCGACGTCGGTCTGCTGGGCCTGCCGAACGCTGGCAAGAGCACCTTCATCCGGTCCGTCTCGGCCGCTAAGCCGAAGGTCGCCGACTACCCGTTCACCACCCTGGTGCCGAACCTGGGCGTGGTCAGCGTCGACCGTTGGAAGAGCTTCGTCATCGCCGACATTCCCGGCCTGATCGAAGGCGCCTCGGACGGTGCCGGCCTGGGTATCCGCTTCCTCAAGCACCTGGCGCGTACCCGCGTGCTGCTGCACCTGGTCGACCTGGCGCCGCTCGACGAGAGCAGCCCGGCCGATGCCGCCGAGATCATCGTCAACGAGCTGACCCGCTTCAGCCCGTCGCTGAGCGAGCGTGAGCGCTGGCTGGTGCTGAACAAGGCCGACATGATCATGGACGACGAGCGCGACGAGCGCGTCAAGGAAGTGGTCGAGCGCCTGCAGTGGGAGGGGCCGGTCTACGTGATCTCGGCCATCGCCAAGCAGGGCACCGAGCAGCTCAGCCACGACCTGATGCGCTACCTCGAGGACCGCGCCGACCGCCTGGCCAATGACCCGGCCTACGCCGAAGAAATGGCCGAGTTGGATCAGCGCATCGAAGACGAGGCTCGCGCCCAGTTGCAGGCCCTGGACGATGCCCGCACCTTGCGCCGTACCGGTGTGAAGAGCGTGCACGACATCGGTGACGATGACGATTGGGATGACTTCGAGGACGACGAGGACGGCCCGGAAATCATTTACGTGCGCGACTGACCGGTTGCAGTACACTGAACGCCGCGCCTGGGTGCGTGGTGATCGGTCGAGGTTGGCTGGCCCGGCGGGACATTCCCGCGATGGCCGGCCGTTCGAATCCTCGCTCCGACACCACGCCCAGGCGCGGCGTTTTGGTATCTACACGACATAGGTTGGAAGAAGATGCGAGACAAGGTGACGGGCGCGCAGCGCTGGGTCGTGAAGATCGGCAGTGCCCTGCTGACCGCCGATGGCAAAGGTCTGGACCGCGGCGCCATGGCCGTCTGGGTCGAACAGATGGTCGCCCTGCGTGACGCGGGCGTCGAACTGGTCCTGGTGTCCTCCGGGGCCGTGGCCGCGGGCATGAGTCAGTTGGGCTGGACCCAGCGACCGAGCGCGATGAACGAGCTGCAGGCTGCCGCCGCGCTGGGCCAGATGCGCCTGGTACAGGCCTGGGAGTCGAGCTTCGGCGAGCACGGCAAGCACACCGCGCAGATCCTGCTGACCCATGACGACCTGTCCGATCGCAAGCGCTACCTGAACGCGCGCAGCACGTTGCGCACGTTGGTCGAGCTGGGCGTGGTGCCGGTGATCAACGAGAACGACACCGTGGTCACCGACGAGATCCGCTTCGGCGACAACGATACCCTGGCGGCGCTGGTGGCCAACCTGGTCGAGGCCGACCTGCTGGTGATCCTCACCGACCGCGATGGCATGTACACGGCCGACCCGCGTCACAACCCCGATGCCCAGTTGATCCACGAAGCCCGTGCCGACGATCCGGGCCTGGATGCCGTGGCCGGCAGCACGGGCGGCGCCCTGGGTCGCGGTGGCATGCAGACCAAGCTGCGGGCGGCGCGGCTGGCCGCTCGCTCGGGCGCCCACACCCTCATCGTCGGCGGTCGCCTCGAGCGCGTGCTCGACCGTCTCAAGGCCGGCGAACGCCTGGGCACCTTGCTGTCGCCAGAGCGCGGCATGCTCGCGGCGCGCAAGCAGTGGCTCGCGGGGCATTTGCAGACACGCGGCACCCTGGTGCTCGACGCAGGCGCCGTGCAGGCCCTGCGTCAAGCCAACAAGAGCCTGCTGCCGGTCGGCGTGAAGGGCGTGCAGGGCAGCTTCCGCCGGGGTGAGATGGTGGTGTGCGTCGATACCGACGGCCAGGAGGTCGCCCGTGGCCTGGCCAACTACAGCGCCGCCGAGGCGCAGAAGATCATCGGGCAGGCGTCGGATGCCATCCAGGCCGTGCTCGGCTATGCGGCTGAACCGGAACTGGTGCACCGCGACAACCTGGTCCTGGTCTGAGGAGGCCATCATGCTGAAACCCCTGTTTGCCCTGGTGCTGTTGGCCGGTGTGTCCTCGATGGCCGGTGCCGAGGAGATCGGCCAGGTCTCGACGGTGTTCAAGATGGTCGGGCCGAACGACCGGATCGTGGTCGAAGCGTTCGACGACCCCAAGGTGGAGGGAGTGACCTGCTACCTGTCGCGGGCCAAGACCGGTGGCGTCAAGGGCGGGCTGGGCCTGGCCGAAGACCGCGCCGAGGCGTCCATCGCCTGCCGTCAGGTCGGGCCGATTCGTTTCAAGGGCGAGCTGAAGGATGGCGACGAAGTCTTCAAGCAGCGCACCTCGCTGGTGTTCAAGACCATGCAGGTGGTGCGCTTCCTCGACAAGAAGCGCAACACCCTGGTGTACCTGGTGTACAGCGACCGTGTCGTCGAAGGCAGCCCGCAGAACGCCGTGACGGCGATCCCGATCGTGCCGTGGCCACAGCAGTAAGCATGCCGGGCTAGACGAGGCAGCTGACTCTACAGTCCTGGCGGGGTTGATGGCGCTCGGCCCAATGTACCGGCAGGGGCCGCTCACCCGTCGCACCAGTACAGGCAATCGCGGTCCCCTGTGGGAGATTCTATGGTTTCCACCAAGTGTGATGTGGGCCCGGTGGGCCCAATCGCGGCCGGTCCGGCGCCCCGGCAGGGGCCGCTCCTGCACCCGTAGCTGCACCACGGCATCACAGGCAATCGCGGTCCCCTGTGGGAGCGGCCCCCGTGCCGCGATTGGGCCCGTCAGGGCCCACAGAATCAGCCACTCGATTCTTCTGAAGAGGAACGGCGCCTTCTCAGGCCCCTGAGTCCTGTCAGCCCGGCATCGCCTCCTCTTCGACGCCCCACACGTCCTCTGCCTCACCCACCTGCACGTCCAGGCGACTGATGTACTTCCAGTCCGCTTCGTCGAGGTAGATCCCGTTCGGCCCGCTACCGCCTTCCAGGTCGATCGCCACCCGCGCCGACACCTGCGGCTTCACGCTCGCCAGGATCGGCACGAAGCCCAGTTGCTGGCTGGTCTCGAGCAGCGCCGTCTGGTTGCGCTCGTCGATGTCCGCCGCCTCGTCGAGGTAGTAGGGCAGGCGCACGCGCCCGGCCAGGTCGCGGTCCATCAGGTGCAGCAACAGGTACATGTTGGTCAGCGCCTTGATGGTCATGGTGGTGCCATTGGAGGCCGCGCCGTCGATGTCGGCGTGGATCACCGGCTGGCCGTTGACCTTGGTGATCTCGAACGCCAGCTCGAACAGGTCCTTGAGCCCCAGCTGGTTATGATTGGCGGCGACCAGGCGCGCCAGGTACTCCTTGGCTTCCTCGTTCTTGTGGTCCTGTTCGGCCGTATGGCTCAGGTCGAACACCGACAGCGTCTCGCCTTCCTCGTACTGACCGGCGCTGTGGATGATCTGGTCGATGTGCCTGAGGGCATCCTTGTTCGGTGCCAGCACCACGCGGAAGCTCTGCAGGTTGGACACCTGCCGCTTGTTGATCTCGCGGTTGAACAGCGCCAGCTGGTGCTCGAGGCTGTCGTAGTCGCTGCGGATGTTGCGCAAGGTCCGCGCGATGTCGGTGACCGCCGCGCGGCGGGCCTTGGCCAGGGTCAGCGCCTCGTCGCCACGGTGGGCATAGGCATTGATCAGCAAGGTCAGGCGACGCTCCATGTCGTCCTCGCTGTCGAACTTGGCCACGCCCTTGAGGCGCACCTGGGCGTACAGCGCCTCGATCTGGTTGTCGACCCGTTGCAGCCCTTGCCAGCTGTCCTGGTAGTCATTGAGCAGCGGGAGCAGGTTGTCCAGGCTGTCGTCCACCGGCTCCAGGTAGGGTGTGCCGAACGGCAGGTCGGCTGGCAGCAGCTGGCGACGGCGCAGGGCATCGTCGAGGGTCCGCTGACGCGCCTCGAGGTCGGCCAACTGCCGGCCGACCAGTTGCAGCTTGGTCGACAACTGCTGCACGCGCTCGGTGAAGGCATCGCTGGAGCGCTTGAGCTCGTCCTGTGCCGCCTCGAGCTGGGCCAGGTGCTCCAGCTTCTGGGCTTCCTCGGCGCCCAGGGTCTGGGCGCGGCGATAGTCTTCCAGGGCCTTCTGTGCATCCAGCACCGCTTGGTACAAGGCGTCGGTCTGGGTCTTGCTGGCGGTCCGGTCGGCGCTGACCGCCTGCTGGGTCTGCAATTGGCGCAGCTCTTTCTCCAGGCGGTCCTTCTGCTCACGCAAGGCGGCGCGGTCGACCAGTGCACGCAGCGCTGGCGGGTCGACGTGCGACAGGTCGATCGACAGGCCGGGTGCCTCGAAGCGTTCGCCGTTGAAACCTTCGAGCACGCCTTCGAGGGTCTTGACCCACTGCTCGTCGTCGTCCAGCGCCAGGCCCGCCTGGCCCAGGGGCAGGCTGAAGAGGGCGCCGTTGAACAGGCGCATCAGCCGCTCCAGGTCCTGCTGGGAAAATGCCTCGCGCAGGCGGGCGTAGCTGTTGTTGTCGGCATGATCGAGCTGCTGGCGGACCGACTTGAGCCGCGCCTGCACATCCTGCACCCGCTGATCGAGGTCCTCGGCGCTGAACTGACGGGACTGCGCCAGGGCGCCGGCCAATTCGTCGTGGGCATCCTTGGCGACCAGCAGTTGCTGCTCCAGCCCCCTGACGTCGTCCACCAGCGCGAACCGGTGCTTGAGCGCCGACAGCTCGCCCAGCCAGCGCTGCACACCGGTCAGTTCGCGTTCCAGGCGCATCAGCTCCTGGGTGCTGTTACGTTGGGTGTTCTGCAGGTTGTCCTGTTCTTGCTGGTAATGCTCGGCCTGGATGACCAGCTCTTCCTTGCGCGCGGCGGCGTAGTCCTGCCAGGTGCCGAGCAGGTGGTCGAGCAGGGGCGAGAGCCGGTGCAGCTTGCCGCGCAGCACATCGCGCTGGGCCACGCCGTTGGCCAGCGACTCGACCAGTGGCCCGGCGATGACCAGGGCGTTGTAGTCCTGCTCCATGCGCCGCACGTCGCGGAACGCTTCTTCGCAGGCAGCGATGTAGTCGATGCTGCCCGAGCGCAGGCTGTGCTCGAACGCATCCAGGAACAGCTGCTTGAGCTTGGCGGCGGTGATCTCGCGCATGTGCAGCAGGTTGATGAACAGGGCGCGGAAGGTCTTGAGGCTGTGCTCGCTGGTCGAGCGCAGCGGGATCAGCGTCAGGTCGAGCGGGACCGAGGTATGCCCGCCGACCAGCAGGCGGCGCAGCTCGTCGGGCTTGAGCTCGTAAGCCTTCAGGCCATGGCGGTCGAGGTTGGCGAACAGCTCCTTCTGCCGCAGGCAGGTGTCGTCGCGCTGGTAGTGAGCCAGGTCCAGTTCGCCGGCGTAGGCGAAGAACTGGTGACCGAAACCACCGCCCGGCCCACGCCCGACCACGCCGATCACATGGGGGCCGTGGGGCAGGTTGAGCTCGCAGAGGATGTAGCTGGTGTCGCTGGCGAAGTAGAAGCGGCGCGACTGCTCCAGGCTGTACTTGCCGAAGCTCATGTCGGACATGCGTGCCAGGATCGGGAACTGCAGCGCGTTGATCGACGCCGACTTGCCCAGGTTGTTGGCGCCGTACACCGACAGCGGCTCTTCCAGCGGGAACACGCCCAGGCTGTAACCGGCCGTGTTGAGCAGGGCGAAGCGGCGGATCCCGTAGCGGTCCTGGCTCATGGGCAGGTCTCCTGCTGTTCTTCGGCGATGGCGCGGGCCAGGGCCTCGTCTTCACTGTCATCCAGCGCATCGAGGCCGGTCAGTCCGTCGTCTTCGGCCAGTACCGGGGTCGGCAGCGGCAGGTCGCTGTGCAGCGTGGCCGCCAGGTCGCGGTCCTGCTGGACCGACAGGCAGACGTCGAGAAAGCGATGCATCGGCGGCAGGAAGCGGTACAGCCCGCCTTCCTCGTGGGCAAAGCCCAGTTGGGTCATGCGTCGCAGGATCTTCTCTTCCAGGTCCTCGACGCTCTGCACCTCGGCCTGGATGAACAGGTCGCGGTACTTGTCCAGCAGTGCGGGCAGTTCGTCGCGGCCCAGGCTGCCGCCGTCGAGCACGGCGAGGGGGTCACGGCCCTGGTCGGCCAGGTGTTCGACCAGGATGAAGGTCATCAGCGACAGGCGCTGAGCCGTCTTGTTGACGTGGGCGGCGGCCTGTTCCGGGACGAAGTAGTAGAAGCCACGGGTATCGCAGACCAGCTCGAAGCCCAGCGCCTTGAACAAGGCCCGGTAGGCGTCCTGGAACGTCGACAGCTGAGCGTACAGTTCCGGGTCGCGGCGGCTGATGTGAAAACCCTTGTACAGCTCGCGGAACAGAGGCGCGAGCTGGGACAGTTCGGAAAGATCAAGATGCATGGGCAGGGCCTGGCGTGGCGTCGGGCGAAGGCGCGCGACGGGAGGTCAGGGCGAACGAGCGCAGGCTGACCTTGTGTTCATGGGTGACGTAGTCGCGGCGCTCGAGCCGTTCGCGCTGGAAGCGCTTCTCGCGCGAGAGGCGCGAGAACCAGTACAGCAACTCGTCGGTGTCGCCCTCCGGCTCCTGCTCGAGCAGCCAGGCCATCAGGTCGGGCAGCGGCAGGGCCTGCTCGCAGCGGTCGAGCATTTCCTTGACCGTGCGTGGTGCCTGGGCGGGGGTGTTCTTGTCGGTCTTGTGTGCCTTGGGGAAGCGCGCCGGCTTGGGCTCGAAGCGCGCCAGGGCATAGACGTAGGCCTCGACCTGGCTGGCGCTGCCAAGAAAGGTGCTCTGCGGTCGTGTGAACAGCGGCACGGCAGCGTGGGGCAGGGCGTCGAGCCCCTTGCGCCGGATCACCGCCAGGGCCAGCGCCGCGCCACGGGTCACGGTGTTGTGCCGGCGGGCCTCTTCGCGCAGGGGCAGCAGCAGTTCGCGGGCGTGACGCAGGGTCAGCTGCGCGCTGGTCTGCATCTCCAGGATCCGCGCGTGGGTGCGCAGCAGACGGTCGTCGTCGATCAGGTGGCCCAGGCGCGCCTGCTCGCTCAGCAAGTGCAGCAGCACGGCCTCGACCTTGCGCACGCCTTGCTCGAAGGCGCCGTCGGCGTTGACCAGCTGGATCATCGGCTCGACGTATTCGTCCCAGGTCGCCAGCACCTCGGCGTAGCGCTGGCGCAACGGGATCTGCCGGTCACGGGTCTTGGCGCGCTCGGCCACCGCCACCAGTGCCTGCTCGTCGTTGTCGAGCTTCTTCAGCACGTCGCGCACGCGCATGTCGAGCAGGCGCAGTTGCCGGGCCAGGTCGTCGCGGTCGCGGGTCTCGAAGGCATCCTGGATGTGCCCGGCCAGGCGTTCGAGGTGACGCAGGTAGGCCTCGATCTCCAGGCACAGGCCAAGCCGATGCTCGCGGCGCAGGTAGGCCAGAAAGTCATGGATCTGCGCATTCAGCTCGAAACGGTTGGGGCTTTTCGCCACGGGCATCAGGATGTCCAGGCGGATCCACACGTCCAGCAGGTGGGTGATGTCTTGCGGCGTCGTGTCGCCTGACTGACGGGCCAGGTGCTGGCGCAGTTCCACCAGGCTCAGGGTGCCCTGGTCGAAACGTGCGCACAGCGGTTCGAGCAAGGCCCAGTGCTCGGCGAGGGCGCGCAGGACGCGCTTGGGTTCGATCATCGACGGTCGGGCTCGCTGCCAGGTCAAAAAGCGCCGATTGTACTGTATCGGAGGGGCAGGGTTTCACCCCCTGGTCGTTACGGCGGGTTTCCCATCGATCCAGTGCGGCACACGCGTGGCAACGGCGGTAGAATGGCCGACCGTTTTCTGACCCTGGATGACCCGTGCCGTGCTGACCGAGTCTCGCCGCCGCGCTTATTTGAACGCCATGCAGGTGGTGCACTGGCTGCCGCGCGCCGAACTGCCGTTCGCGGCGCCGTCACGGCCCGCGCTGCTGCTGCCGGTGGCGCTGCCGAGCGCGCCCGATGCGCCGAGCGTCGAACCCGTCGCCGTGGTGGCGCCTGCGCCGCGTCCAGTGGCCACGCCACAGGCCCGTGGTGGCGAGCGGCCGAAGATCGAGGTCCCGCGTCCTGCCGCGCTCGCCAAGCCTGCGCCGTCAACGCCCGCCGAAGCGCCCAGCCCTGCGCCCCGCCCGGTGCAGGCGCCGCCACCGCGCTTTGCCCTGCAACTGCTGCGCGCAGGCCGTTGCCTGCTGCTGGTGGAGCTGGCCACCGGTCAGCCGTTCCAGAGTCGCGATCCGTCCTACCTGCTGCTCAAGGACCTGTTGCGCGCCGCCGGTTTGTCGGACGCCCCGCAGATCATCGGCGAGCCGGTCCGCTGGCCACTGCTGATGCGCGGTAACCTCGACCAGGGGCCCGAGGCGGCGCAGGACTTCGTCCAGGGGTTCATCCAGGCGCGCCTCGAAGAGTCGCCCTGTGCCTGCCTGTGGCTGATCGGCCTGCCCGCGATCCGTTTCGCCGGGCAGGCCGACGAGCAGGCGTATTACCGTGAAGTGCCGATCGACGGCCTGGGCGATGCCTGGGCGTTGCCGGGTCTTGAAGTGTTGATGGACGAGCCGCAGCGCAAGGCGGACGTCTGGAAAGCCATGCGCCAGCTGATGGCGCGCTGGAAAGCCTCGAATGAGTGAATCGATCAGTTTCCGCCCGATGACCGAGGCGGATCTGGATGCCGTGTTGAAGATCGAATATGCCGCCTTCAGCCATCCCTGGACCCGCGGTATCTTCCAGGATGCGCTCAAGTCGTACGAAGTCTGGTTGATGTTCGACGGCCAGCAACAGGTCGGGCATGGGGTGATCAACGTGATCATCGACGAGGCGCACCTGCTGAACATCACCGTCAAACCCGAGAACCAGGGGCGTGGGCTCGGCCTGCGCCTGCTCGAACACCTGATGGCACGGGCCTGGGCACTGAACGGGCGGGAATGCTTTCTCGAAGTGCGGGCCAGCAACCAGTCGGCCTACCGCCTGTACGAACGTTATGGCTTCAACGAGATCGGTCGCCGACGCGACTATTACCCCGCGCCCGGTGGTCGCGAGGATGCACTGGTGATGGCCTGCACCCTGTTCGACGCCTGACCCGATGACCTGATGCATTGACGAGGCACGACCATGCATGACTTGCAGGAACTGATCGACAACAACGCTCGCTGGGCCGACGCGATCAACGCGCGTGACCCCGAGTTCTTCGCCAAGCTGGCGCGCCAGCAGGCGCCGGAGTTTCTCTGGATCGGCTGCTCCGACGCCCGGGTGCCGGCCAACGAGATCGTCGGCATGCTGCCGGGCGACCTCTTCGTGCACCGCAACGTGGCCAACGTGGTGCTGCACACCGATCTCAATTGCCTGTCGGTGATCCAGTACGCGGTGGACGTGCTCAAGGTCCGGCACATCCTGGTGACCGGGCACTACGGGTGCGGGGGCGTGCGCGCGGCGATGCAGGATCGCCAGTTCGGCCTGATCGATGGCTGGCTGCGCTCGATTCGCGACCTGTACTACGAGAAGCGTGGCGAGCTGGCGGCGCTCGACGGCGAGGAGGCTCGCGTCGACCGCCTGTGCGAGTTGAACGTGATCCGACAGGTGGCCAACGTGGCGCACACCAGCATCGTCCAGAACGCCTGGCACCGCGGCCAGCCCCTGTCGATCCACGGGTGCATCTATGGCATCAAGGATGGCCGCTGGAAGAGCCTGGACACCACCATCGAGAAGCTCGAGCAAGTGCCTGCGCAGTACCGGTTGCGGCCGGTAGAGGCAGGCACGAGCGGGTGATGCGTGCCGGCCAGGACCAGGCTCTGGCCGGCAGCCCCTCAGGCTTCTTTCGGGCCGGCCTGGCGGCAGGCGTGCGCCGAGAGGCCGGCAGACGCGTCACAACGCCTGGGGCGCGCCGTCGACCGGCTTGCGCAGGTCCCGCAGGCGGCGGGTCATCTCGCCGGTGTTGCACTTCGCCGCCGCCTGCGCGGGCGTGTACGTGCGCACCGTCTGGAAGAACAGCTCGCACGTTCGCTTTCTCTGCGTCACCTGCCACTGGGTCGAGCAGGCCTCCAGCGCCTGCCTGGCGTCGGCCTGTGGCTCGCGTCCCATGCCCGCCTGCCAGCAGGCCGCCGTCAGGTCCTGCCCCATCATCTTCAAGCCCGCTGCATCGGCTGCGTCCTGATCGCCGCCATGGCTGTTCTTGTTGGCCGCATACCAGATCGCACTGGGGTGGTTGGCGCCCAGCACCGGCACCTGCGCGCCCGGTTGCGGGCTGATGCTGACCAGGTCCAGGACACCGACTTTGGGCCCGTACTGCTGCTCGATCCAGGCATGCACGGGAGCGCCGAAGGCAACCATCGGCAACGGACTGGCCGAGCTCTGCAGAGTCATCTCGCGGACCATGCGTACCTGATAGTCCTTGAAGTAGCCGTAGGTGTCCGCCAGGGCAGCGCCTGCGCTGGCGGGTGCCGCGATCGGGGCGATGTCGATGATGGTCTGGTACGCCGGTGTCTGGCTGGCCTCCACGCCATTGAAGGTCAACAGCTCGGCCCAGCGGTCGGTGGTGCTGGAGCGCAGGTAGTCCTGGGCCTGGGTCAGCGAATAGTCGGGCGGGAAGTGCAGCAGTTCGATGCTGCGGCGATGCTGCAAGGCCATGCCCAGCGGCAGGAACAGGTACCAGTCGTACGACCATTTGCCATCCTTGTTCAACCGGGTGGCGCCCTCATAGGCCAGTTCGCCGCTGTCGAGCAGCCTGCGCAGTGGCTCGGCATAACTGGCGGGGACCTCACTGATGGCCGCGTGGAGCCGGTCGTGGTCCCGGCGGACCTGCACCTGCGCGTTGGCATAGCCATCGCGACGCACGCTCTGGGTCAGGTAGTGCTCGACGGTCTGTTCCAGCGTCCAGGTGCGGTAGCAGATCACATGGCAGTTGTTGGGGAAGGCGAACAGGCGGGTGGCGCGTTGGGCGTCACCCAGGTCGATGTTCGCGTCGGCCAGGGTCAGGTTGCAGAAGGCGAGGGCAGCGAGGCCCGGTAAGGCGGTTCTTGTCATGCTCGATTCCTTGTCGACGACCGCCCGGTTGAGCGGCCGCGCGCATAGTGCGGCAAGGCGTCTTTCAGTGGAAAGGACAAGAGGGCCAGTGACGACGGCGGTGACAGCTCATCGTCCCACGGCAAGCCACGGCAGCCACCCATCAGTGACATAAAGTGCCATCCATGCGGCTTGGCATTTATGCCAGTTTTTGGATGTCGAATGCGCGTCCAAACCAAGGAGGGTATCCACCATGAAGACTGACAGTGATACCCGGCTTTTCTATTAAGGGGAGGTCGTGCGTACTGCATTGGAGCGCGCGCGTCACCACACGTTGATCAAGAGTGCTCCTCTCGCTTCTCAACCTCGATGTAACCGGCGTCAGCGTACACCGCGTTCTCCTCGCCGTGCAGCCGTTTGACCACCTGGGTAACGTCTGCGACGTTGGCGGCAGTATCGTGAACGTGGTGCATTCAGGATCGCGCTTGCCCTACTTGTTCGAACTCCGCGGATGGATGATGGTGGCGTCGACGAAGGTATCTTGGCGCAGCGACCGGTCCTTGTCTTGCAAGTAGCCGCTGATGACCTGCAGAATTCCGGCCGCAGGCTGATGCTTCTCCAGCAGATGCCAGAACCTCATGGTCGCGGTGTCTTCGGGAATCGGCGCACTCAAGGTCAGGCGCGCCAACTGGCGTAGAAGTCGTCGTGTGAGCTTGAGCCACGCGGCTTTTCTAGGCAAAAGAAAAGGGCCTACCTTGCGGTAAGCCCTTTTCGGATTTGGTGGCTACACAGGGACTTGAACCCCGGACCCCAGCATTATGAATGCTATGCTCTAACCAACTGAGCTATGTAGCCAATGGCGCGCATTATTCCCTCGTGCGCTGTCGGTGTCAACACTCACGCACAAAAAAATTTGCACGCTTTCAAACGCTTAGCGGCCCTGGCCGGTGCTGTCCGACGAATAGCACGGGGCCGGGCACCCCTTAGAGGGGACACGCGCCGCCGCCCAGATGCCGCGCACGCGATAAAACAGTGGCGATGCCTGCGCTCGATTCCCGATAATCCGCTTCCACACCTGCGCCGGGAATCCACGCCAATGGCCACCAGCAGCACCTCCACCGCCAGCACCGGTACGGCGAATCCTGCCCAGCCGCTGGTGATGCGCATCATCACCTTCTGTGCCCTGGCGCACCTGATCAACGACCTCATCCAGTCGGTACTGCCGTCGATCTACCCGATGCTCAAGGCCAGCTACGACCTGAGCTTCGCCCAGATCGGCCTGATCACCCTGACCTTCCAGATCACCGCCTCGCTGCTGCAGCCGTGGGTCGGTTTCTACACCGACCGACGGCCCAATCCGAACCTGCTGCCCCTGGGCACGCTGTGCACCCTGGTCGGCATCGTCATGCTGGCCTTCGTCGGCAGCTTCCCGATGATCCTGCTGGCCTCGGCGCTGGTGGGCATCGGCTCGTCGACCTTCCACCCGGAAACCTCGCGCATCGCCCGGCTGGCCTCCGGTGGGCGCTTTGGCCTGGCGCAGTCCAGCTTCCAGGTCGGCGGCAACGCAGGCTCGGCGTTCGGCCCCTTGCTGGCCGCCGCCATCGTGATTCCATTCGGGCAGACGCACGTGGCCTGGTTCGGCCTGGCCGGGCTGTTCTTCTTCGGCGTGACCCTGCTGCTGCGTCGCTGGTACAAGGACCACCTCAACCAGTTCAGGGCCCGTCAGGGCCAGCAGGCCAGCCACGGCCTGTCGCGCCAGCGGGTCATGCTCGCCCTGGGCGTGCTCGGGCTGCTGGTGTTCTCCAAGTACTTCTACATGGCCAGCCTGACCAGCTACTACACCTTCTACCTGATCGAGAAGTTCGGCGTGACGGTGGCCAGCTCGCAACTGCACCTGTTCCTGTTTCTCGGCGCCGTGGCGGCCGGCACCTTCTTTGGCGGGCCGATCGGTGACCGGATCGGGCGCAAGGCGGTGATCTGGTTCTCGATCCTCGGCGTGGCGCCCTTCACCCTGGCCCTGCCTTACGCGGACCTGTTCTGGACCACCGTGCTCAGCCTGATCATCGGGTTCATCCTCGCCTCGGCCTTCTCGGCGATCGTGGTCTATGCCCAGGAGCTGGTACCAGGCAACGTCGGCATGGTCGCCGGGATCTTCTTCGGCCTGATGTTCGGCTTCGGCGGGATCGGCGCTGCGCTGCTGGGCTACCTGGCCGACCTGCGCGGCATCGAGTACGTCTATGGCCTGTGTTCGTTCCTGCCATTGTTCGGGGTGCTGGCGGTGTTCCTGCCCTCCACGGGCAAGCGCTGAGCGGCGATTGACCCCGGCGGAGGACTGGCTTACGGTCGTTCGCCTTCCAAGGATCAGGATCGGGCGGGCGCCGATGCCCCAGCCGCGATCGTCAGGAGTGGAGATGGACACACGTTTGCTGGCGGGCCTGCTGTTCGCCGTCTCGGTCGTCGGGTTCAGCCTGGGCGCCAGCTTGCCGCTGGTCTCGCTGCGCCTGCTCGATGCCGGTGCCAGTACCCTGCAGATCGGCATCGTGTCGGCGATCCCGGCGGCGGGCATGATGCTGTCGGCCTTTCTGGTCGATGCCTGCTGCCGCTACCTGACCCGGCGCGTCATCTATCTGGGCTGCTTCAGCCTCTGCGCGGCGAGCATCGCACTGCTGGAGTGGGGCTTCGCGTCGATCGCCTGGCTGGCGGCGTTGCGCCTGGCGCTCGGGCTCGGCATGGGCATCGCCATCATCCTGGGCGAGTCGTGGGTCAATGAGCTGAGCCCGGAACGCAACCGCGGCAAGATCATGGCGCTGTACGCGACCAGCTTCACCGGCTTCCAGGTGCTCGGCCCGGCCTTGCTGGCACTGCTCGGCGCCCACGGCCCCTGGCTGATCGCGATCGTCTCGCTGGCCTATCTGCTGGCGCTGGTGTGCATCGTCTTCACCGTGCCGAACGACCGGGTGCGTCATGAAGGCGACGACACCAAAACCTTCACCTTGGGCGGTTTCCTGCGGGTGGCGCCTGCCTTGTGCCTCGGTGTGCTGTTCTTCTCGTTCTTCGACGCCGTGGTGCTGTCGCTGCTGCCGGTGTATGCCACCGGCCTGGGCTTCGCGGTCGGCGTGGCCGCCCTGATGGTGACCGTGGTGTTCGCCGGTGACATGCTGTTCCAGTTGCCATTGGGCTGGCTGGCCGATCGGGTGGAGCGCACGGGCCTGCACCTGGCCTGTGGCCTGATCGTGCTGGCGATCGGCATTGGCTTGCCCTGGCTGATGCTCACCCCCGCGCTGCTCTGGCCGCTGCTGATGCTGCTGGGGGCGGTGGCGGGGGGGATCTATACCCTGGCCCTGGTGCTGATCGGGCAGCGCTTCAAGGGGCGCGACCTGGTGACCGCCAATGCCAGTGTCGGACTGCTCTGGGGCGTCGGCAGCCTGATCGGCCCGCTGGTCAGTGGCATGGCCATGGACAGGGCGCCCCATGGCCTGCCCATGGCCCTGGCCGCGATGGCCGGCCTGTTCGTGTGCGCAGCGCTGCCGGCCTACTGGCGTGCCGACAAGCGCTCGGGCGCGATGAGCGATGCCGGGGAGGGCAGCGATGCCTGAGCAAGGCCACGACCTGGCGCCGGACGTGGACGATACCTATCGCCAGGCCAGCCTGCACCTGGCCGCGCAGGATGCCGACTGGGCTCGCCAAATTGCCGCCATTGGCCCCTGCCGGCATCGGGCGACCGTGCACCGTGAGCCCTTCGAGGCCTTGGTCAGGTCGGTGGCCTACCAGCAGCTGCATGCGCGTGCCGCCGAAGCGATTCTCGGTCGATTGCTGGCGCTGTTTCCCGACGTCGCCTTCCCCAGTGCAGAGGCCTTGCTCGCGACCGACCCGCAGCGCCTGCGTGCCTGTGGCTTTTCGGCGCGCAAGCTGGCGACGCTGCACGCGCTCGCCGAGGCGCGGTTGACGGGGCAGGTGCCGACCCAGCAACAGGCCCAGGCCTTGACCGACGATGCCTTGGTCGCACGCCTGGTCACGCTGCCAGGCATCGGCCGCTGGACGGTCGAGATGCTGCTGATCTACGGGCTGGGGCGTCTGGATGTGCTGCCGGTGGACGACTATGGCGTGCGCGAGGGCTACCGCCGTCTCAAAGGGCTGGACAAGGCGCCGACCCCTGCGCAGATGCGCGCGCTGGGTCAGGCCTGGCGTCCTTACCGCACCATCGCGGCATGGTACCTGTGGCGGGCCTGATTAGCTGATCGCATATGCGCGCGTTTCTTTCGGATTGCTGCGTCAGAATCGGAGTGTCCACCCCGTCAGGGCCTGCCAGACTGTCACCCTCACTGCCTCGAGGTGCCCAGCATGCCATCGCTCCCAGCCTACGCCACCGACAACCAACGCTGGCAGGCGGTCGTCACCCGTGACCAGGCCGCGGCCGGGCAGTTCGTCTATGCGGTGCTCAGCACGGGCATCTACTGCCTGCCCGGTTGCGCGGCCCGTGCGCCCAGGCGCGACAACGTGGTGTTCTTCGACGATCCCGGCGCCGCCGTCCAGGCCGGTTACCGAGCCTGCCAGCGCTGCTGGCCCAGGCAGGCGCCGGCAGGCTGGGTCGCGGACGCGTGTCGGCTGCTCGAGGCCGATGAGGTGCCCCTGGGTCTGCACGCACTGAGCGAGCGGTTCGGCCTGAGTGCCGGGCACGTGCAGCGACGCTTCAAGGCCGACACCGGGCTGACGCCGAAAGCCTATGCCGACGCGTGCCGGGCACGGCGTCTGCAGCAGGCGCTCATCGCCCGTCAGGGGTCGGTCACCGAGGCGATCCACGAGGCCGGTTATGGCTCCAGCAGCCGCGTCTATGAGAGGGCTCGGCAGCGCCTGGGCATGCGACCACGCCAGGTCCAGGGCCAGGGCGCTGGCACGACCGTGCGCTTCGCCATCGGTCAGTGCAGCCTGGGCGCGATTCTGGTCGCGCAGAGCGAACGGGGAATCTGCGCCATCTGGCTGGCGGACGAGGCCGACACCTTGCTGCGGCAGGTGCAGGACTGTTTCGCCCAGGCCGAGCTGATCGGCGGCGATGCCGCATTCGAGCGCGTGGTCGCCGAGGTGGTGGGCTTCGTCGAGCAGCCGGCGCTCGGCCTGCACCTGCCGCTGGACATCCGCGGCACGGCGTTCCAGGCACGCGTGTGGCAGGCGCTGCGTGCGCTGCCGGTAGGCGCCCGGGTCAGCTACCGCGACATCGCGACGAGCATCGGAGCGCCCAAGGCCGTGCGCGCCGTGGCCAAGGCCTGCGCCGCCAATCGACTCGCCGTGGCCATCCCCTGCCACCGCGTGGTGCGCAGCGACGGTGCGCTCAGTGGCTACCGCTGGGGCCTGGAACGCAAGCGGGCCTTGCTCGAGCGTGAAGCCGAGGCTCCCTGAGCCGAACAAGCAGCGTAGAATCCGCCCCTCGAATGCTGATGGACAGAGAGGACACTTCGATGAGGCGCCTACGCCTTGACCGTTTTTGCGCAGGGTTGCTGGCCCTGCTGTTGTGGGTCGCGCTGCCTGCCTGGTCGGCCCCCGAGGCACCGGTGCGCCAGCCCGGCGAGCTTCCCGTGTTGGCCGAAGACGCCAGCCTGGCCCAGTTGAGCGACCGGCTCGACCTGATTCGCCAAGGCGTCTCGAGCAGTGCCAACGACGACCTGCTGGCCCAATTGCGCCAGGCGAGCCTGCAGGTGCAGCGTCAGGCCAGCGCGCTGGCCGCGCAACGCACCACCGACATCGCCCGGCTGGACGATCAGCTCAATGTGCTGGGGCCGGTGCAGGCCGACGAGGCCGACACCCTGACACGCCAGCGCCGCGAGCTCACCGCCGAGCGCAAGGGGCTGGTGGACGAACAGACCCAGGCCACGCAGCTGGCCCAGTCGGCCACCGACCTGTCGACGCAGATCGTCAACCTGCGCCGTAGCCAGTTCAACTCGCAGGTCAGCAGCCGCGCCGCGAGCCCCCTGAGCCCGGCGTTCTGGTCCAGCCTGATCCGCCCGACCGACGAAGACCTCGCGCGCCTGCGCACCTTGCGCAGCGAGGCGGCCGAGGCCCTGGCCAGCGCCTGGAGCCCGGAGCATCGCACGCTGTTCATCGTCAGCCTGGTGGCCGCGCTCCTGGTCTGGACCTTGGTGCGACGCGTGTTCGAGCGCCTGCTCGCGGCGGCCATGCTGCGCTGGATCCCCGAAGGCCGGCTACGGCGCAGCGCCCTGGCGCTGAGTGTGGCCGTGGCCACGCTGACCACCATCGGTGGCGCGGTCTCGCTGGTGCGCTGGGGGCTGGAAAACAGCGCCACGCTGGGCGCCAACACCTCGGCGCTGATCGATCACATCCTCACGCTGGTGGTGTTCACCGCCTTCATCGCGGGCCTGGGTCGCGCCATGCTGATGCTGCAGCGCCCGTCGTGGCGCCTGCCGCCGATCCCTGATCAGGTCGCCAGCGCGTTGGCCTGGTTCCCCCAGGTGCTGGCGCTGGTGTTGATGCTGCTGCTGACCCAGGAACGCGTCAACAGCGTCATCGGCACCAGCCTGGCGCTGACCGTAGCCACCAATGGCCTGACCGCCCTGGCCGTGGCGGCCCTGTATGCCGCCGCGCTGGTCCGTTACCGCCGTGCCCGGCGCCAGAACCAGCTGCAACGGCCCAGTGGGCTGGCGGGGCTGGTGCCGTTCGTGCTGACGGTCTGGGTGGTGCTGATCATCGCGGCCCTGCTCACCGGCTACCTGGCGCTGGCGTACTTCCTCGCCTCGAAGCTGCTGTGGATCAGCGTCGTGGCCACCTGCGCCTACCTGCTGACCTGTGTCTTCGTCGACCTGTGCGAAACCCTGCTGTCGCCGCGCCATCCCGGGGGGCTGGCCCTGGCCTCGGCCCTGGGCCTGGCGCAGCGTCACCAGGCCCAGGCCAGCACCCTGCTCATGGGCGTCGGCAAGACCCTGCTGCTGTTCACCGCGCTGATGTTCGCCTTCCTGCCGTCGGGCACCAGCCCTGGCGAGCTGTTCATGAGCCTGGCCGAATGGGACGGCAGCGGCGGGCGCATCCTCGGTAACCTGAACCTGGTTCCGGAGGACATCTTCATCGCGGTGGCGATGTTCTTCATCGGCCTGTTCGCCATCCGCGTGCTCAAGCGCTGGCTGGGCGAGCGCCTGCTGCCGGAAACCGAGATGGACGCCGGCATGCGTGCGTCGCTGGTGACCCTGGTGGGCTACCTGGGCTTCCTGTTCCTGGCGATGCTGGTAATGTCGACCCTGCACATCAACCTCAGCAGCCTGACCTGGGTGGTCAGTGCACTGTCGGTGGGGATCGGTTTCGGCCTGCAGGCCATCGTGCAGAACTTCATCTCCGGCCTGATCCTGCTGACCGAGCGGCCCGTGAAAGTCGGCGACTGGGTCAGCCTGGCCGGCGTGGAGGGCGATATCCGGCGCATCAACGTGCGGGCCACCGAAATCCAGATGTCCGACCGCTCGACGGTGATCGTGCCCAACTCGCAGTTCATTTCGCAGAACGTGCGCAACGTGACCATGGCCAACGCCCTGGGCGTGGTCGGCATCACCCTGACGCTGCCGCTGGACACCGACGCCCAGCAGGTGCGCGAACTGCTGCTCGCGGCCTACGCCGAACACGACGCGATCCTCGACACGCCAGCGCCGTCGGTGTCGTTCAAGGACATCACCAACACCGGCATGGTGCTGGCGGTCAGCGGATATGTGGCCGGGCCACGGGTGGTGGGCGGCACCCGCAGCGACTTGCTGTTCACCATTCTGGGGCGCCTGCGCGAGCAGGGCATCGCCTTGTCGGCGCCGCAGAGCATGGTCTTGCTCAGCGATGGCACGCAGGCCGTCGGGCCAGCGCCTACACCAACGACGACGCCTGCGCCAGCGCAAGGCTGAGTCGGGCGACCCGTATTGGTTTCACGACCGGTGCGGGTCGCCAGGAGCCAATTCGGGTTCGGACACGCCGAACAGGCGCTCGGCCACTTGACGGCCAAGCGCCTCGCCTTCTTCCGTCAGATAGATCGATTTACGCTTGCCTGCCGGCTGGGTGATCAGGCCGCGCTCGTGCAGGCGGTCCATTACGCCCCAGTCATAGCCTTTCCAACTGCGGCCCCCGTCGAACGAAAACGTCTCCAGCAGGGCCAGGACTGCGTCGTCGATACGTGCTTTGTCGTACTCCATGGCATGCTCCCTGAGTGGTTCGTGCAAGGGTGGAGTATAGGGGGCAGACTGAGCATCGCCCAAGAAGCGGACAGGCCACGGGGACAACGCAGGCATGAGCACGTGAGCATTCCCGCCGCAGCCGCGGTCCGATGCCCGCTGCACGCTTGACGCCCGCCCCGGTGAGCCTCACTGTGCGCTACGTGGCGCCCGCAGCGTGAGCCGGCTCGCCAGCGGCAACATTGATGTGCAGAGAGGACAGCCCCTGAAAGACCTTACCCGTGAAGCGCTCGAGCGCGAAGTCACGCGCCTGCGCGCGGTGCTCGAACAGGCGGGGATCGACCCGCAGAACCCCTCGCGCCTGCCCAGCCCCTGTCGCAAAGGCCCGATGGCCTGTGTCCGCGACGCCGCACGGCAACGCGCGGTGTTCGACAGCGCCATCGACTTCGCCATCGTCCTCACCGACCCCGACGGCATCATCACCGACTGGAACGCCGGCGCCGAGCAGGTGATGGGCTGGAGCGCCACGCAGATGCGTGGGCAGCACATCGCCCGCATCTTCACGCCCCAGGACCGTACCCAGGGCCAGGTCGAGCAGGACATGCAGGTAGCGCTGGGCGAGGGGCGCATCAGCGACGAACGCTGGCTGCTGGGTGAAGGGGATCGCCATCTGTGGGGCTCGTGCGAGATGATGCCGCTGCTCGACGAAGCCGGCACGCACCTGGGCTTCATGAAGATCCTGCGCGACCGCACCCGCGAACACCTGGCCGGGCGTGCCATGGCGCAGACCCGCGAGCGCTACCGGCTGGCCGCCAAGGCGACCAACGACGCCATCTGGGACTGGGACCTGGTCGGCAACCATGTGCTCTGGAACGACGCCCTGGAGCAGGCCTACGGGCACCCGCTGGCGCAGATCGAGACCACCGGGCAATGGTGGCTCTCGCAGATTCACCCTGAGGACCGACAGCGCATCCACGACTCGATCCACGACGTGATCGATGGGCATGGCAGTGCCTGGAGCGATGAGTACCGCTTCCGGCGCCAGGACGGCTCCTATGCCGAGATCCTCGACCGTGGTCATGTCATCCGCGACGGGGAGGGGCGTGCCATCCGCATGATCGGCGCGATGCTCGACCTGACCAGCATGCGTCACGCACAGATGGCCTTGCGCAAGAGCGAGGAGCGCTTCCGCACCGTCGTCGACACCATCGACGCGGCCTTCGCCATCGTTCAGGTCAAGTTCGACAGCGACGACAAGCCGATCGACTACCGCTTCATCGAGGCCAATCCGGCCTTCGCCCGCGAGTCTGGCGTGGACCTGCGCGGCAAATGGGTCACCGAATTCGCGCCGAACCTGGAGCCGTTCTGGTTCGAGACCTATGGCCATGTGGCCAAGACGGGCGAGCCGGCCAATTTCGAGAACTATGCCGAAGCCTTCGGTCGCTGGTTCGACGTGCGTGCCACCCGCGTGGGCGACCCGGCCGAGCGCCAGATCGGCATCGTCTTCAACGACGTCACCGCGCGGCGCAACGCCCAGGAGCGTCTGCGCGTCAGCGAGGCCCTGGCCCGCGAGAACGTCGAGCGTGTGCAGCTGGCCCTGGCTGCCGGCGCCATCATGGGCACCTGGCACTGGCACCTGCCGACCGACTGCTTCACCGTCGACGAGGCCTTCGCCATCGCCTTCGGCCTCGACCCGGCCCTGGGCCGCAGCGGGCTGCGCCTGGAGCAGGTGATCGCCACCGTGCACCCCGACGATCGTCAAGGCCTGACCGCTGCCATCGATGACGCCATCGCCCGAGGCGGTGCCTATGCGCATCAGTACCGCGTGCGCCGCGCCGATGGCCAGTACTACTGGATCGAGGCCAATGGCCGGGTCGATCATGCCGAGGATGGCACCCCCACGCACTTCCCAGGCGTGTTGATCAACGTGCAGGAGCGCCGCGTCATCGAGGCCGAGCGCGATCGGGCCACCAATGCCCTGCGCGCGCTCAACGACACGCTCGAGCAACGGGTCGCCGAACGCACCACGGCGTTGATGCAGGCGGAAGAAAAGCTGCGTCAGTCGCAGAAGATGGAAGCGGTCGGGCAGTTGACCGGTGGCCTGGCCCACGACTTCAACAACCTGCTGGCGGGCATTTCCGGCTCCCTGGAGCTGATCGGTGCGCGGATCGCCAAAGGCCGTGCCAACGAGGTGGACCGTTACCTGAACGCGGCCCAGGGCGCGGTGAAGCGGGCCGCTTCGCTGACCCATCGGCTGCTGGCGTTCTCTCGGCGGCAGACCCTCGATCCACGTCCGACCGACGTGAACATCCTGGTGGCAGGCATGAGCGAGCTGATCCAGCGCTCGGTGGGGCCGGGCATCCAGGTCGAGACCGTGCCGACGGCCGGGCTGTGGCCTGCCCGGGTCGACGCCAGCCAGCTGGAAAACGCCCTGCTCAACCTGGCGATCAACGCCCGCGACGCCATGCCCGAGGGCGGGCGCATCATCATCGAGACCAGCAACCGGCGCATCGGCGACGAACTGGCCATGGCCCTCGAACTGGCCAGCGGGCACTACCTGTGTCTGTCGGTCGCCGACACCGGCACGGGCATGAGCGAGGATGTCATCGCCAAGGCGTTCGACCCGTTCTTCACCACCAAGCCACTGGGGCAGGGGACCGGCCTGGGGCTGTCGATGATCTACGGCTTCGCCAAGCAGTCCGGTGGGCAGGTGCGCATTCATTCCATCGTCGGGCAGGGGACCACGGTCTCGGTCTACCTGCCGCGGCACGTGGGCGACGTGGTGCGTGACGAAGACCAGGAAGGCGACTTCCCCTCGGCCTCCACCGAATCGGGCGAGACCATCCTGGTGGTGGACGACGAGCCGACCGTGCGCATGCTGCTCACCGATGTGCTGGGCGATCTGGGATACACCGTGCTCGAAGCCGGTGACAGCCTGTCAGGCTTGCAACTGCTGCGCTCGGACCTGCACATCGACCTGCTGGTCACCGACGTCGGGCTGCCCGGCGGCATGAACGGTCGGCAGCTGGCCGATGCCGGGCGCGAACTGCGGCCCGGCATGCGCACGCTGTTCATCACCGGCTATGCCGAAAGCGCTGCGCTCGACGATAGCTACCTGGGGCCGGGCATGCAGGTGCTGACCAAGCCGTTCGCGGTGGATGCCCTGGCCATGCGGGTCAAGGAATTGATGAGCCATTGAGGCTGCGGCGGGCGCCACGTGTGGCGCCCTGTGCTGCAGAGGGATCAGGCGTTGACCCTGAACCGGTCCACTTCCCGACGCAACTGCGCAGCCAGCCCCTCGAGCTCCTTGGCCGTCGTGGCCAGGTCGTTGGCCACCTCGTGCTGTTGCCCATTGGCCTGGGCGATGCTCTGCAAGTTGCGACTGAGCACGGTCGCCGTGCTGCTCTGCTCTTGGGTGGCGGTAGTGATCAGCGCGAACTGCTCCCCCGCCGCACGGCTCTGCTCGTCGATCCGGGCCAGGGCCTGGGCGACCTGATCATTGCGGGTCAGACCTTCGTGCATCAGCTGGTTGCCCTGCGCCAAGGTGCCGATCGCCTGCTCGGTCTGCTGCTGGATGCTGGCGATCATGCCCGAGATCTCGTCGGTCGCCTGACGCGTGCGTCCGGCCAGGCTGCGGACCTCATCGGCCACCACCGCGAAGCCGCGTCCCTGCTCGCCGGCACGTGCGGCCTCGATGGCGGCATTGAGCGCCAGCAGGTTGGTCTGCTCGGCGATGGCGGTGATCACCCCGACGATGCCGCCGATTTCCTGGGAGCGTGAACCCAGGGTGTCCATCGCCGCCGCCGTACCGCCCAGGGCTTCGGCGATCTGCTTGAGCGAAGCCGAAGCGTCGTCCATGGCATTGCGACCGACACGGGTCTGCTGGGCGTTGTCCCGTGCAGTGCGCTCGGTGCCTGCCATGTTGTCGGCGATGTCCAGCGACGTGGCACTGAACTCCTCCACGGCGCCTGCCATGCTGGTGATCTCACCCGATTGCCGCTCCATGCCGTCGCAGGCCGCGGCAGACAGGCCGGCCAAGGCATGCGCCCGCTCACTGACCTGCCCGGAGGCCTGACGAATGTGCTCGACCATGTCGCTCAAGGCGTCGGCCATCTGATTGAAGCTGCCGGCCAGTTGGCCGATCTCGTCCTGACTGGTCACCGGCAGGCGTGCGCTCAGGTCGCCCGCGCCCAATGCCTGGGCCTGGGTCACCAACCCGGCCAGCGGCCGCAGCTTGCGCCGCAGCAGCCAGAGCGTGGCGGCGACGGCGAGCGCCATGGCCAGCAGGCTGCCGATGGCCAGGCGCAGGCCGACGTTCCAGGTCACTTCCTCCAGCTCGGCCTCGGGCATGCTCGCCACCACGGTCCATGGGCCTTCGGCGAACGGTGTGGTGACACTGAACAGGGTGCGCTCGCCGTCCTGCCAGAAGCGCCCCTGCAGGCCGTCCGTGCCCGCGAAGGCTTGTGCGGCCGCTGCTGGGTCGTTCACCTCGGCCGGGGCGACCAGCCAGGTATGGTGCTCGTCGAGCAAGGCCAGGGAGCCGGTCTGGCCGATGCGAAAGCGCGTGAGGTTGGCGAACTGGGTGTTCTGCGCATCGGTGTAATCGAAGCCCACGAACAGGGCGGCGATGACCTGACCACTACCATCGCGCACGGGAACATAACGGGTCATGTAGTTGCGCTCGAACAGCATGGCACGGCCGACGTAGGCCTGGCCTGACAGCAAGCGTGCGTAGGCAGGGTGCTGACGGTCCAGTCGAGTGCCCAGAGCGCGGCTCCCGTCCTGCTTGGTCAGCGACGTGCTGATGCGCACGAAGTCATCGCCGCTGCGCACGAACACCGTGGCCACACCCGCCGTCATGTCCTTGAAGTCATCGACCTGCTGGGTGTCGTTGTTCACCAGGCGAGCGTTCAGGTAGAGCGCCGGCGTGGCTTCTCCGGCCACCACTACCGTTTCGTTGCCCTGCAAGGTCAGCCCCGTGGCGAAGCGCCGCTCGAACAGGCCACTCAGGCGTTGGGTATTGTCCTTGAGCGAGCCGTGGAAGGTGTCGAGCTGATCGGCCAGCAGGCGTGCTTCGCTGAGCAGGTGCTCCTGGCGGGTCTCGAGGTTGGCGTCGTTCAAGGCATGCAAGGCGAACAGGGTGCTGCCAGTGATCACGACGGCCAGCACGACGGCGAGGGCGACGCCAAGCTGGGAGGCGATGTGGGTACGGGGGCTGGGCATGCGAGGCTCCTGGCAGTAGGGCAGAATGACCGAATCGTGTCGATTGGTCTTTTCTTGTCCAGGCCGTCCATGTCCAGTTCAGGGGCGCTGGTGTCACTGGATCGACACGTGGCAGGATTTCTTGAGCCGTCGAGGATGTATGGCGAAGGATTCGCGCTATTCAAGAGGCACTGAACGCACACCCATGGCCCACTAAAAAGCCCCCGGATCGATCGCGACCGCAGGGGCTTTTTCGAAACACTGCGCGACGAACGTCGCTGGGTGCGTCAGACGTTGAAGCGGAAGTGCATCACGTCACCGTCCTTGACGATGTAGTCCTTGCCTTCCAGACGCCACTTGCCGGCTTCCTTGGCGCCGCTTTCACCCTTGTACTGGATGAAGTCGTCATAGGCGACCACTTCGGCACGGATGAAGCCCTTTTCGAAGTCGGTGTGGATCACGCCGGCCGCCTGGGGAGCGGTGGCACCGATGCGCACGGTCCAGGCACGGACTTCCTGCACGCCGGCAGTGAAGTAGGTCTGCAGGTTGAGCAGGCCGTAACCGGCACGGATCACGCGGTTCAGGCCAGGTTCTTCGAGGCCCAGGGCTTCGAGGAACATGTCCTTCTCTTCGCCTTCTTCGAGCTCGGCGATCTCCGCTTCGATCTTGTTGCACACCGGCACCACGACCGCGCCTTCTTCCTCGGCGATGGCCTTGACCACGTCCAGGTGCGGGTTGTTCTCGAAGCCGTCTTCGGCCACGTTGGCGATGTACATGACCGGCTTGCTGGTCAGCAGGTGGAAGCCACGCACGACGGCCTTCTCGTCGGCGCCCATGTCTTTCATCAGGCTGCGCGCGGGCTTGCCTTCGGTGAAGTGCGGGATGAGCTTCTCGAGGATGGCCTTCTGTGCCAGCGCTTCCTTGTCACCGCCCTTGGCGTTGCGGGTGACCTTCTGCAGCTGCTTCTCGCAGCTGTCGAGGTCGGCGAAGATCAGCTCGAGGTCGATGATCTCGATGTCGCGCTTGGGGTCGACGCTGTTGGAGACGTGAATCACGTTCTCGTCTTCGAAGCAGCGCACCACGTGGGCGATGGCGTCGGTCTCGCGGATGTTGGCCAGGAACTTGTTGCCCAGGCCTTCACCTTTGGAGGCACCGGCCACCAGGCCGGCGATGTCGACGAACTCCATGGTGGTCGGCAGCACGCGGTTGGGCTTGACGATGGCCGCCAGGGCGTCCAGGCGTGCATCGGGCATCGGCACGATGCCGCTGTTCGGCTCGATGGTGCAGAAGGGGAAGTTTTCCGCCGCAATGCCCGATTTGGTCAGGGCGTTGAACAGGGTGGATTTGCCCACGTTGGGCAGGCCGACGATGCCGCAGTTGAAACCCATGGGTATTCCCCTTTTGGTGAATTCAGGCCTTTTGGCTGTGCAGTTCGCGCATGGCCTTGGCGAAATCGCCGGCCAGCACGTCCGGCAGCACGCCGAGGGCAAAATCGATGCTGGCGTCGAGCTTGTCCTGTTCGGCGCGCGGCGCACGACCCAGGACGAAGTTGGACACCAGCTTGGCGTCACCCGGGTGGCCGATGCCGAGCCGCAGGCGATGGAAGTCGTTCTGGTTACCGAGCTGGGCGATGATGTCGCGCAGCCCGTTGTGACCCCCGTGCCCGCCGCCGCGCTTGAGCTTGGCGACGCCGGGTGGCAGGTCGAGTTCGTCGTGGGCCACCAGGATCGCTTCCGGCTTGATGCGGAAGAAATTCGCCAAGGCCGCCACGGACTGGCCGCTGCGGTTCATGTAGGTGGTGGGGATCAACAGACGAACGTCATGGCCCTGATGGCTGAATTTAGCCGTCAGGCCGAAATACTTGCGGTCAGCGATCAAGGTGACGCGCTGGGCGCTGGCAATGCGTTCAACGAAAAGAGCCCCTGCGTTATGCCGGGTCTGTTCGTATTCGGGGCCGGGGTTACCCAGGCCGACGATCAACTGGATGGCGGTCACGTCAGGGGCTCTTCCTTGGAGTTGGTGGGTGACCGTGCCCAGGGCACGGTCACCCGGTCAACGCCGGCGTGCGAGTGATTACTCGGCAGCGCCTTCTGCTTCGTCAGCGGCTTCGACACGCGGTGCGTGAACGTTGGCAACAGCCTTGTCGTCGCCGTGGGCCAGGGCCACGAACTCGACGCCCTGAGGAGCCTTGAGGTCCGACAGGTGGATGATGGTGCCGATTTCAGCGTTGCCCAGGTCCACTTCGATGAACTCAGGCAGGTCCTTGGCTTCGCAAGACACTTCGATTTCGTTCTCGGTGTGCGAGATCTCGCCGCCTTTCTTGACCGGGGCTTCTTCGTTGATGAAGTGAACCGGAACCTTGGCGGTCAGCTTCTGGCCAGCGACGACGCGAACGAAGTCGGCGTGCATGATGAAGCCCTTGGACGGGTGACGCTGCATCGCCTTGACGATGACGTTCTGCTTGGCGCCGTCGACGTTCAGTTCGATGACGTGGCTGAAGGCCGCTTCGTTTTCGAACAGTTTGGCGATTTCCTTGGCCACGACGGTCAGGGATTCGGCGTCCTTGTTACCACCGTAGACAACGGCAGGGACGTTGGCGGCGTGACGCAGGCGGCGGCTCGCACCTTTCCCCAGGTCAGTACGCGCTTGGGCGTTCAGGATGAAATCGGTCATGTTGTTTCTCCAAATAAGCCTTCCGGAGGGTGCTTGCGACCAGCACCGGACCGGGGAGGGCAAAAAAGCCCCGCCCCGGCGCGAACGTCGGGGCGGGGCGTATGTATCAACGTGACGTCCGCCTTAGCGGAACATCGCGCTGATCGATTCTTCGTTGCTGATGCGGCGAACCGCCTCGGCAACCACCGGCGCGATATCCAGCTGGCGGATACGGTCGCAGGCTTGAGCAGCGGCCGACAGCGGGATGGTGTTGGTCACCACCAGCTCGTCGAGCACGGACTTCTCGATGTTCTCGATCGCACGGCCCGACAGGACAGGGTGCGTGCAGTAGGCATAGACCCGTGCGGCGCCGTGTTCTTTCAGGGCCTTGGCCGCGTGGCACAGGGTACCGGCGGTGTCGACCATGTCGTCTACCAGGATGCAGGTGCGTCCTTCGACGTCGCCGATGATGTGCATCACTTCGGAGTGATTGGCCTTCTCGCGGCGCTTGTCGATGATGCCCAGGTCGACGCCCAGGGACTTGGCGACGGCACGTGCACGCACGACGCCACCGATGTCCGGGGAAACGATCATGAGGTTCTCGAAGCGCTGGTCCTCGATGTCGTCGACCAGTACGGGCGAGCCGTAGATGTTGTCGACGGGGATATCGAAGAAGCCTTGGATCTGGTCTGCGTGCAGGTCGACGGTGAGTACACGGTCGATACCCACGACCGTGAGCATGTCAGCGACCACTTTGGCGCTGATGGCAACACGAGCCGAACGCGGACGGCGATCCTGGCGGGCGTATCCGAAGTAGGGAATCACGGCGGTGATTCGGGAGGCTGAGGAGCGGCGGAAGGCATCAGCCATCACGACCAGTTCCATCAGGTTATCGTTGGTTGGCGCGCACGTAGGCTGAATGATGAAGACATCCTTACCGCGGACGTTCTCATTGATTTCAGTGCTGATTTCGCCGTCGGAGAACTTGCCGACAGAAACATCACCCAGAGGGATGTGCAGCTGACGTACGACACGCCGAGCCAGATCGGGGTTGGCATTCCCCGTAAAGACCATCATCTTGGACACGCGCAGTACCTGAAGGCTGAGGGTATACCTGGATGAGTATAAGGAAAATGGCAGGGGCGGCTGGATTCGAACCAACGCATGGCAGGATCAAAACCTGCTGCCTTACCGCTTGGCGACGCCCCTGTATCTGTTGCTTTCGAGTGCGATACTCGATACCTAGAGCAGGCTTTGAAGCGTTCGGTGCAACATCGAAACGTTGCTGCCCTTGGCGACGAACCCTGTTTGGGTCTCTGAAAGGAGGGCCAGAACTCTATCAGCTTCGGCTTTGCTTGGGAAGGACCCAAACACGCAACTTCCAGTCCCGGTGAGTCGAGCCTCAGTGTATTGGCCCAGGTCATTCAATGCATCGCGAATGGCTGGATAACTGTGCTCTACCACAAGTTGGCAGTCATTTCGACTGTTTCCCTCGGGAACGGGGCGCATCTTAAGGGGGAGGGAATCACGTGTCAACTGCGGATGTGAAAAAATTTCCGCAGTGCTGACAGACACTTGCGGCACCAGCACGACGTACCAGGGCTCGGCGGGATCGACCGGGGTCAGCCGCTCGCCGACCCCTTGCGCGAACGCGGCGTGTCCACGCACGAACACCGGCACGTCGGCGCCCAGCGTCAGGCCCAGCTCGGCCAGGCGGTCGTGGCTCCAGCCCAGTTGCCAGAGATGATCGAGCGCCAGCAGCGTGGTCGCGGCGTCCGAACTGCCGCCACCGATGCCGCCGCCCATGGGCAGGACCTTGTCCAGCCAGATGTCCGCGCCCAGCGTGCAGCCCGAGGCCTGTTGCAGGCTGCGCGCCGCGCGCACGATCAGGTTGCCGTCGTGCGGCACCGAGGCGAGGGTGTCGTGCAGGCGGATCTCGCCATCCTGGCGAATCTCGAAGCTCAGCTGGTCGGCATGCTCGAGAAACTGGAACACGGTTTCCAGCTCGTGGTAACCGTCGGCCCGCCGACCCAGGATGTGCAGCCACAGGTTGAGCTTGGCCGGGGCCGGCAAGGTCAGGCGCGCCATGGGTCAGCGCCCCAGCTGGCGTGGCTGCCAGTCCTTGATCACCAGGGTCACGTCCAGGTCCTGGCCATGCAGCTTGATGCGCTCGGGCAAGGTGAAGCCGTTCTGCTCGGTGTAGCTCAGGTACTGCACCTGCCAGCCGTCCTGGTTCAGGCTTGCCAGATGGCTGTCGCCGTCGAGCGTCAGCTGGCTCTTGCTGTCCGGTGCCGGCAGACCGCGGACCCACCACACCAGGTTGGAGACGGGCAGTTTCCAGCCCAACTGTTCCTCCAGCAGGATCTCGGGGGACGGGGACTCGTACTGGCCCTGGTTGGCGACTTCCAGGGTCACGCCGCCCGGGCGACCGGTCAGGCGCGCCGCGCCGCGACCCAGTGGGCCGGCCAGGCGAATGTCGTAGTAGTCCTGGCGTTGCAGCCAGAACAGGGTGCCGCTGCCCGAATCCTTCGGTGCGCGGATACCGATCTTGCCGTTGATCTGCCAGCCGTCGAGGTTCGACAGCTGCTGTTTGTGGGCCTGCCACAGCTGGGGGTTGCCGTGCCCTTGCAGGGCCTCGCGCGAACCGATGCCGGCGCAGCCAGCGAGCAGGGCGATCAGGAAGAAGGTGGTGCAGTGGCGCAACAGGGGCATGGTCAGAGACTCTCGGATCCGGTCAGGCGCAGGACGGTCTTGCGCAGGAGGGGGCTGTCGGGCTGGGCGGCGAAGCCCTTGGCCCAGAACTGGCGTGCTTCGCGGTGCTTGCCGTTGGCCCAGAGCACCTCGCCCAGGTGAGCTGCGACTTCAGGGTCGGGGAATTGCTGGAAGGCCTGGCGCAACAGGCGCTCGGCCTCGTCCAGGTGACCCAGGCGATAGTTCACCCAGCCCAGGCTGTCGAGCACCGCCGGATCGTCCGGGGTCAGCTGGTGCGCCTGCTCGATCAGTGCCTTGGCTTCGGCATAGCGGGTGGTGCGGTCGGCCAGGGTGTAGCCGAGCGCATTCAAGGCCATGGCGTTCTGCGGTTCACGTGCCAGGATGGCGCGCAGGTCGCGCTCCATGCGCGCCAGGTCGCCGCGTTTCTCGGCCAGCATGGCGTGGGTGTAGAGCAGGTTCAGGTCGTCCGGGTAATGCGTGAGGGCCTGGGTCAGCACGGTGTCGGCCTGTGCGTCCTTGCCATCGTTGCTGAAGGCCTCGGCCTCCACCAGGTACAGCTGCACGGCCAGGTCCGGCTGGGCTTCACGTGCCTGGTCGAGCAGGCGCGAGGCCTCCTTGTCCCGACCTTGGGTGATCATGATCGCCGCCTGGCGCAGGCGCGCGGCCAGGTACTGCTCGCCAGGGCCGACCAGGGCGTATTCGCGCAGGGCGCCCGTCGCGTCGCCACGGTCCTCGCGGATGCGCCCGAGGTTGAGGTGGGCGGCATCGACGTTGCTGTCGCGCTCGATCAGCTCCTGTAGGTAGCCTTCGGCTTCTTGCCAGTCCTGCGTCTCGATGCTCACCAGCGCCAGGGAATAGCGCAGTTCGTCATCGTCCGGGTACTGCTGCAGCAGGCTGGCGAATTCGGCTTTCGCTTCGGCCAGGCGGTCCTGTTCGACCAGGGTGCGCGCATAGGTCAGGCGCAGGCGCTTGTCGTCAGGGTTCTCGCGGATCGCCTTCTGCAGCAGGGGAAGCGCCTCGGGCCCTCGGTCGAGCGCCTGCAGCAGGCGCGTGCGCAGCAGCAGCGGAGCGATGTCGTCGTCCTGCGTCGGGTGCGCCTCGAGCAGGTCGAGGGCCTCCTGCGTCTTGCCGTCCTGGTTCAGCAGCAAGGCCTTGCCGAACAGCAACTGGCCATTGTCCGGGTGTCTGGTCAGCAGCCGGTCGAAGCTCTTGAGCAGGCCGTCCCGCGTGGCCTGGTCGGTTTCGGCCGCCGACAGCGCGAGGAAGTCGAAGTGCGTGTCGCCCTGGCCTTGCAGCACGCGTTCCATGTAGGTCATGGCGTCGTCGTAGCGCCCGGCGCGGGCCAGCTGAATGGCCGCGGCGCGCTGGGCATCGAGGCTGTCGGGCGCATGCCGCGCCCAGATCAGGGCGGTGTCCAGGGCCGGCTGGTCGGCGCCCAGGTACTCGGCGATCCGGTAGGCCCGCTCGGAGACGGCCGGGTCCTGGGTCTTCTCGGCCTGGTCGACGTAGTTGTCCAGCGCGATGTCGAAACGGTTGCGCTGACCGGCCAGTTCGGCCACCAGCAGGCTGTACAGCGTTTCGGGCGCGAACGAGCCATAGACCACCGGCTTGGCCGGCTCGGCAGGCGCGGTCTCGGCCACGGGCGCAGCGGTCTGCGGCGTCTGCGAAGGCAGGCTCTGGCAGCCCTGGAGCAGGGCGAAGGCGAGTAGCAGTGCGTGGGATCTGGTCATAGAAGAGGCTTTGGAGGGCTCACCGGCGGTCGTGGCAATCATGACACAAGCGCTGGGGCAAACCCACCCGCGATGGCCAAGGCCTATTGAGACAATAGTGAACGGTGGTTGTTCTGGACCCTGCGAAGTAGGACAATTATCGGCTTCCTGTCATCACCAGCGATTTTGCATGGCCTTTCTCGCACTCGGTATCAATCACAAGACCGCTTCGGTGGACGTCCGCGAGCGCGTGGCGTTCACGCCCGAGCAGTTGGTCGATGCCCTGCAGCAACTGTGTCGACTGACCGCCAGCCGTGAAGCCGCGATCCTCTCGACCTGCAACCGCAGCGAGCTGTACCTGGAGCAGGAGCACCTGTCGGCCGACGACGTGCTGCTGTGGCTGGCCGACTACCACCGGTTGAGCCTGGACGAACTGCGTGCCAGTGCCTATGTGCACGAAGAACACGACGCCGTGCGTCACATGATGCGCGTGGCCTCGGGCCTCGATTCGCTGGTGCTGGGCGAGCCACAGATCCTCGGCCAGATGAAGTCGGCCTATGCCGTGGCGCGCGAGGCCGGCACCGTCGGCCCGCTGCTCGGGCGGCTGTTCCAGGCAACGTTCAGCGCCGCCAAGCAGGTGCGCACCGACACCGCGATCGGCGAGAACCCGGTGTCGGTGGCCTTCGCCGCCGTCAGCCTGGCGCGGCAGATCTTCAGCGACCTGGGGCGCAGCCAGGCGCTGCTGATCGGCGCTGGCGAAACCATCACGCTGGTCGCCCGCCACCTGCACGAGCAGGGTGTGCGCCGGATCGTGGTGGCCAACCGCACCCTCGAACGGGCCAGCCTGCTCGCCGAACAGTTCGGGGCCCATGCCGTCCTGCTGGCCGACATTCCCCAGGAGCTGGCCAACAGCGACATCGTCATCAGCTCCACGGCCAGCCAGTTGCCGATCCTGGGCAAGGGCGCGGTGGAAAGCGCGCTCAAGCAGCGACGCCACAAACCGATCTTCATGGTCGACATCGCCGTGCCTCGGGACATCGAACCGGAGGTCGGCGAACTCGAAGACGTCTATCTGTATACCGTCGACGACCTGCACGATGTGGTGGCGGAAAACCTCAAGAGCCGCCAGGGTGCGGCCCAGGCGGCCGAAGAACTGGTCGGCGCCGGGGCCGAGGACTTCATGGTGCGCCTGCGCGAGCTGGCGGCCGTGGATGTGCTCAAGGCCTACCGCCAGCAGAGCGAACGCCTGCGTGATGAAGAGTTGTACAAGGCCCAGCGGTTGCTGGCCAATGGCGGCAACCCTGAAGAGGTGCTGGCCCAGCTCGCCCGGGGGCTGACCAACAAGCTGCTGCACGCCCCGAGCGTGCAGTTGAAGAAGCTCTCTGCCGAAGGCCGCGTCGATGCGCTGGCCATGGCCCAGGAACTGTTTGCCCTCAACGAAGGCCCCACGGACAAGACTCCGCAATGAAAGCGTCGCTGCTCAACAAACTGGACACGCTCCAGGACCGTTTCGAAGAACTGACCGCCCTGTTGGGTGATGCGCAGACGATCGCCGACCAGGCGCGTTTCCGGGCCTACTCGCGCGAATACGCCGAAGTCGAGCCAGTGATCGCCGCCTACCGCCAGTGGTGCAAGGTGCAGGACGACCTCAGGGGCGCCGAGGCGCTGCTCAAGGACAGCGACCCGGACCTGCGCGAAATGGCGGTCGAGGAGGTCAGCGAGGCCAAGCAGCGGCTCCAGGCCCTGGAAGGCGGCCTGCAACGCATGCTGTTGCCCAAGGACCCCAACGATGGGCGCAACGTGTTCCTGGAGATTCGTGCCGGCACCGGCGGGGACGAGGCGGCGATCTTCTCCGGCGACCTGTTCCGCATGTATTCGCGGTATGCCGAAAAACGCGGCTGGCGCCTGGAAATCCTCTCGGAGAACGAGGGTGAACATGGCGGCTACAAAGAGATCATCGCCCGTGTCGAGGGTGACAACGTCTACGCCAAGCTCAAGTTCGAGTCCGGTGCGCACCGTGTGCAGCGTGTGCCGGAGACCGAGTCCCAGGGGCGTATCCACACCTCGGCGTGCACCGTCGCGGTCCTGCCCGAGCCGGACGAGCAGGCGGCGATCGAGATCAACCCGGCCGACCTGCGGGTGGACACCTACCGAGCCTCCGGGGCCGGTGGCCAGCACGTCAACAAGACCGACTCGGCGATCCGCATCACCCACCTGCCCACCGGTATCGTGGTCGAATGCCAAGAGGAGCGCTCGCAGCACAAGAACCGCGCGCGGGCCATGTCCTGGCTGTCGGCCAAGCTCAACGACATGCAGACCAGCGCCGCACAGAACGCCATGGCCAGCGAGCGCAAGCTGCTGGTCGGCTCGGGCGACCGCTCCGAACGCATCCGCACCTACAATTACCCACAGGGCCGGGTGACCGATCACCGCGTCAACCTGACCTTGTATTCCCTCGACGAGATCCTGGCCGGTGGCGTCGATGCCGTGATCGAGCCACTGCTGGCCGAATACCAGGCCGATCAACTGGCCGCACTGGGGGACTGAATGACCATCATCGCCAGCCTGCTGCGCGCCGCGCAGTTGCCGGACTCGCCCACCGAACGCCTGGATGCCGAGCTGCTGCTCGCCAGTGCCCTGGGCAAATCGCGCAGCTACCTGCACACCTGGCCCGAGCGCATCGTGCCCAGCGAGGCGGCGCAGACGTTCGCCGACTACGTGGCGCGTCGCCGGGCCGGCGAACCCATCGCCTATATCCTCGGGCAGCAGGGGTTCTGGAAGCTGGACCTGGAAGTGGCCCCGCACACCTTGATCCCTCGCCCGGAAACCGAGCTGCTGGTCGAAGCGGCGCTGCAGCGTTTGCCCGCAGGCCCGACGCGCGTGCTGGACCTGGGCACGGGCACCGGTGCCATCGCCCTGGCCCTGGCCAGTGAGCGGCCGGCCTGGCAGGTCACCGCGGTAGACCGTGTCGAGCAGGCCGTCGCCCTGGCCGAGCGCAATCGTCAGCGGCTGCGCCTGGACAATGTGCACATCCTGGCCAGTCACTGGTTCGAAGCGTTGGTCGACCAGCGTTTCGACGTGATCCTGAGCAACCCTCCTTACATCGCCAGCGCCGATCCGCACCTGGCCGCTGGCGACGTGCGCTTCGAGCCCAGCAGCGCCCTGGTCGCCGGCCACGACGGCCTGGATGATTTGCGCACGATCATCGTCCAGGCGCCGGCGCACCTGTCGCCTGGGGGGTGGCTGCTGCTCGAGCACGGGTTCGACCAGGCCGCCGCGGTGCGCGAATTGCTGCTGCGCCAGGGCTTCGGCGACGTCGACAGTGTCCCTGACCTGGCCGGGCATCCGCGCATCAGCCTGGGCCGCCTGCCATGCTGAGCGATCAGGCGCTGCTGCGCTACAGCCGCCAGATCCTGCTGCCGCAGGTCGACATCGAAGGCCAGTTGCGCCTGCAGCGCAGCCGCGTGCTGATCGTCGGCCTGGGCGGATTGGGGTCGCCAGTCGTCCTGTACCTGGCAGGCGCTGGCGTTGGCGAGCTGCACCTGGCTGATTTCGACGATGTCGATGTGACCAACCTGCAGCGACAGATCCTGCACGACAGCGCCAGCATCGGCCTGAGCAAGGTCGACTCCGCGCTTGAGCGCCTGACCGCGCTCAACCCGCACGTGCACCTGGTGGCGCACCGACAGGCCCTGGCCGACCGCGCCCTGGCCGACGCCGTGGGCGCCGTCGATCTGGTCCTGGACTGCTCCGACAATTTCGCCACCCGCGAAGCGGTCAACAAGGCCTGCGTACAGCAGCACAAGCCCTTGGTCAGTGGTGCGGCGATTCGTCTGGAGGGGCAGTTGACGGTCTTCGACACCCGTCAGGCACACAGCCCTTGCTATCACTGCCTGTACGGGCATGGCAGCGAGGCCGAACTGACCTGCAGCGAAGCCGGCGTGCTGGGCCCGCTGGTGGGGCTGGTCGGCAGCCTGCAAGCACTGGAGGCCTTGAAGGTGCTGGCAGGCTTCGGGGAAACCCTGGTCGGCCGCCTGGTGCTGATCGACGCGCTCGGCACGCGTCTGCGTGAGCTTCGGGTCAAGCGCGACCCCGGTTGCGCCGTGTGCGGGCACCGTCATGGGTGAGCGGGACGCCCCGATCGGTGTGATGGACTCCGGGGTGGGCGGGTTGTCCGTGCTGGCCGAGATCCGGCGCGCGCTGCCTTCGGAAAGCCTGTTGTACGTGGCCGACGGGGGGCATGTGCCGTATGGGGATAAATCGCCCGACGCCATTCGCCAACGGTGCCGGGTGATCGCCGAGTTCTTTCATGAGCAAGGCGCCAAGGCCCTGGTCCTGGCGTGCAACACGGCCACGGCCGCTGCGGTGTCCGATCTGCGCCAGGCGTATCCTGACTGGCCCCTGGTCGGCATGGAGCCGGCAGTCAAGCCCGCGGCCTCGGCCACGCGCAGTGGGGTGGTCGGGGTGCTGGCCACCACGGGCACCCTGCAGAGCGCCAAGTTCGCGGCCTTGCTCGATCGCTTCGCCAGCGACGTACGGGTCGTCACCCAGCCTTGTCCAGGCCTGGTCGAGCTGATCGAGCAGGGGGATCTGCACAGCCCGGCGTTGCGCACCCTGCTGGCAGGCTACGTGCAGCCGCTGATCGCGGCGGGCTGCGATACCGTGATCCTGGGCTGTACCCATTACCCCTTCCTGAAACCGTTGCTGGCCGACCTGTTGCCGTCTTCGGTCATCCTCATCGACACAGGGGCAGCGGTGGCGCGGCAATTGCGTCGACTACTGGACGACCGTGGGCTGCTGGCTACTACCCCGGCCAGCGCCGCACGCTTCTGGACCAGCGGGGATCCGACCGCTTTCGCACGGACGCTGCCCGCGTTGTGGGGTGCCTGCGACGAGGTTCAGCGTCTGGCACGCTGAAGAGGTGCGCGTGAGTCTTCTTGGCGCCCATTCAGCGCCGAGGATCGTTGGCTAGAGAGGCCACAGCCCCTCCATGTTCAACGCCTCCAGGACCAGTTCGGGGTGTAGGCCCGGCAGCGTCTCGACGATCCGGTGAGCCGCTTTCTCGGCGCTCCACTCACCGGGCGGCAGGGGTTTGCCGAACACCGGCAGCTTGATCGAGGTGGGCGCGATCAGCGACAGGGCAATGCCTTGGGCCTGAAGCGGTTGGCGTTGTTCCCTGAACCATTGAGTCAGGCTGTTGCTGGTGGAGAGGGGTAGGGTGGGGTCGCCTTGCTGGGCTGCCGACGCCTGGCTGAAAAGCCCCAGCACCCTCGGCCTGCGCGCCTTTGCCAGCAGCGGCATGGCCGCTTCGAGCACACGTTTGGCGGCCTGCCGGTTGGTCTGGGCAAGACTGGCGAACAGCGTATTGGCCGTGACATCGGCAGGCAGATAGTCGCAGGTGCCGGTATTGAGCAGGCACAGGTCCAGGCCGCCCCAGCGCGCCTCGATCGCAGCGCTGGCCTCGAGCACGGCGTGTGCGTCGGTCAGCAGACCAGGCAGCAGCAGTAAATCGTGCGGGTCCCGGCGATCAGAGAACAACGTCGCAGACGTGTCGGGCCTTACGCTCGCCGCTACACGATGGCCTTTGCTCAACAGATAATGCACCAAGGCGTGTCCAAGCCCATTGGACGCACCCGTTACCCAAACTACCAGCGACTCTCCCACCCCGACTCCTTAACCCTGACTACGAGGCAACCCCTTAAAGGCCTCCAAGGCACGTGTTCGGCTCCTGCTCAGGTCCACGATTGGCCGTGGATAAACATTATTTTTGAATATGTCAGAATTTGGCGGTGGAAGATGAACGTTTTTGAACAGATGATCAATTTCCGGTACCCATTGGCCGATAAAGCGTCTGTCTGGGTCGAAACGGCGTGACTGCGTGACCGGGTTGAAAATCCGGAAGTACGGCACCGAGTCGGTGCCGGTGGAGGCGCTCCACTGCCACCCGCCGTTGTTGGCGGCAAAATCACCATCGATCAGGTGGCGCATGAAGTGGCGTTCACCTTCGCGCCAGTCGATCAACAGGTTCTTCGTCAGGAACATGGCGGTGATCATGCGCAGCCGGTTGTGCATCCAGCCCGTGGCGAGCATCTGGCGCATCGCGGCGTCGATCAGGGGGAAGCCCGTCCGGCCTTCTTGCCACGCTTTCAGCTCCTCGGGCGCGTGCCGCCAGGGCAGCGCCTCGGTGTGCGGCCGGAATGCACGATGGCGCGACACGCGTGGATAGCCGGTCATGATGTGCTTGTAGAACTCGCGCCAGAGCAGCTCGGTGATCCAGGTCTGCACGCCCTGGCTGCCGCTGTCGAGGTCGCCTCGGTTGCGGTCGATGGCTGCATGCAGGCACTGGCGGACCGAAATCACACCTGCCGCCAGGTACGCCGAGAGTTGGCTGGTACCTTGTTTGGCCGGAAGGTCACGCAGGCGATCGTAGTCTTCGGCCGTCTCGTCGAGAAAGCGCCTCAGTCGTCGCTGGGCCTCGGCCTCGCCGGCAGGCCAGAGAGCGCGTAGCGACTCGGGCGGTGTGTCGAATCCCTCGACATGACGGGGGAGCTGACTGCTGTGAATGGACAGGGGCGCTTGCTTGCGCACCGTGGGGACGAGGGCCGGCAGGCTGTCCAGCAGGCGCTCCATGCACGTCTTGCGAAACTGGCCGAAGACCTGAAAGTAGTGCCCGCTGCGCGTCAGCACCGAGCCGGGCTTGAACAGCAACTGGTCCAGGTAGTTGTGCGCACCGATACCGGCCTCTTCCAATGCAGCCCGTACCGCAGCGTCGCGGGCTTCTTCGTTGACGCCGTACTCATCGTTCCAGTGAACCGTCTCGACCTGGTGCTCGCGACACAGGGTCAGCACGGTATCCGGGGCCTGATCCCAGGTCTCGATACGACGGATCAGCAGTGGAATGTTGACGGCATCCAACCGCTCGCGCAGCGCCTTCAGGTTGCGTAGCCAGAAGTCGACCTTGCAGTCCGCTTCGTCATGCGCCTGCCACTGGCCTGGCGTGACCAGCCAGAGCGCGAGGGTCGGGCCTCGCTCGCAGGCGGCGTGCAGCGCGGTGTTGTCGTCGAGGCGCAGGTCGTTGCGCAGCCAGATCAGGTGCATGGAAGGTCTTCGTCGGGTGGAGAGAGGTAGGTGCTGGCGTGCTTGATGGCCTGAACGTGCCGCAGTGCGGCGTGGGGTGTTTCGAACAGGCGATGCCCTGCCTTGGCGAAATCCTGCAGCTCGGCCTGGTGGGTAGCGACCGACGGGCCTCCAAGCAGGACGGGCACGTGGATACCTTCGAGCGTCCGGCGCAGGGTCGACACGTCGGGCGAACGGCCCAGGTGCAGCACCAGTGCACACGGCGCCAGGCGCAGCACGGCCTGCTGCAGTTGGCGGCCGGTCACGGGTTGCTCGAGCGTTTCCACGGCTTGGCCACTGCTGCTGAGCAGCCAGGCCGTCAACCAGAAGTGCGCATCGAAGGCTTCACGGTTGTCGGTGGCCAGCAGCACGGCAGGGCCTTCCAGGGATTGAACGTCGTGGTACACCCTGGCGCCCAGTTTGCTGCGCAGCCACCCTTGAAAGAACACCGTCTCCAGTTCAGCCTCGAACGGTGGCTGCCAGCGGTGTGCCAGGTGCTCCAGCACCGGCAGCAACAGGTGCTCGCACAGGGTGACGGCCGGATAGAGGGCCATGGCTTGGTTGAGTTGCTGGTCGAGTGCGCGCTGCGAGAGACGGCCAATGGCTTCGATCAACTGCTTGGCGCGTGTCTGCCACTCGCCCTCGAGTTCGGGCAGGGCCGTGGACTGTTGTTCGAGCAGGGCGCGCACTTGCCCCACCGAGGCGCCCCGATCGAGCCAGCCCAGGATGAGGCGGACGCGGCCGAGCTGTTCCTGGGAATAGAGCCGGTGACCCTTGGCGGTGCGCTGCGGGACGATCAGCCCGTAGCGTCGCTCCCAGGCGCGCAGTGTGACGGGGTTGACGCCTGTCAGGCGGGCGATGTCGCGAATGGGCAGCAGTGTCTCAGATGACATTGCGCAGCCCCAGCTTTTCCGGGTGAGGGTTGAGGTAGGCCTGTTGCAGCAGGTACGGGTCCGGGTGATTGTGCAGGTGATGCTTGAGCAGGGTCATCGGCACGACCAGCGGCACGATGCCCTGCTGGTACTGGGTGATCAGGCGTTGCAGCTCGACCTTGTCATCGCTGCAGATGACCGGGCGCAGATAGCCGACCAGGTGCTGCAGGACGTTGCTGTGCGTGCCACGGTTGGCACAGCGGCGCAGGGCGGCCATCAGTTGGCTGAAGTAGCGCGTGCCGACTGCCTGAGGGTCGTCGTCGCGGGTCATGGTGCCCAGCAGGCGTCCCAGTTCGCGGTAGGCCTGGGGGTTATGGGCCATCAACAGGTACTTGTAGCGCGAGTGGAAGGCGATCAGCGCACCGCGGTCCAGGCCTTGTGCCAACTGCGATTGCCAGTCGGCGTAGGCATAGACACGGCTGACGAAGTTCTCGCGCAGCACGGCATCGTGCAGACGGCCTTCTTCCTCCACCGGCAGATCGGGCTTTTCAGCGCAGAACGCGGCCGCGTAGGCACCTCGCCCACCCTTGAGCGCCGGATGACCGTTCTCCTGATACACCTTGACCCGCTCCAGGCCACAGGAGGGAGACTTCTGCATGAAGATATACCCGCAGATGTCGCCCAGTTCCTCGGCCATGCGCTTGCCGTAGGCGCGCAGGGCGGGACCATAGTCTTCGTCGGGATCGCGTGTGGCGACCACGTTCGGGGCTTGCGGGTCGCCGATCAGGCGAATGGGCTCACGCGGCACGCCCAGGCCGATGGCCATTTCAGGGCACAGGGTGACCCAGTCGAAGTGCTCGTCGAACAATGTGTGGCACAGCGAGGACGACTTGTGTCCGCCGTTGTAGCGGACTTCGTCGCCCGCAAGGCAGGCGCTGACCCCGATGCGGGGCTTGCTGGAAGGCACGGGCGTGGTCATCGTCATCTCCGGAAAATACTTGTACAAGTGACAGCGCGTGTACAGGGCAATTCCATCGTAAAAATCGATTTCTTGCAACCTGTCGCGCGTGACTCATTCCAAGTGCTCCAGCAGACGCCGCGCTGCTTCCAGACCGCTGAGCCAGGCGCCTTCCACCCGGCCCGACAGGCACCAGTCGCCACAGGCGTACAACCCCTGGTCGGCATCGGCCAAGGCGCCCCATTCATGGTGGCCGGCGGGCCGTGCGTACAACCAGCGGTGCGCGACGCTGAAGGTCGGCGCAGGGACCGTGCAATGCAGCAGTTCGGCGAACTCGCCCCGCAGCTGTTCGATCACCGTTTCCCGGGGCAGGTCGATGTGCTGCTTGCTCCACGTCGATGTGGCATGCAGGACCCAGGTGTCGAGCGGTTCGTCGCGCCCTGGCTTGCTGCGGTTGCGCGCGACCCAGTCCAGGGCGTTGTCCTGCACGAAGCAGCCCTGCAACGGCGTGTCCAGCGGTTGGGCGAAGGCCAGGGCGATCGCCCAGACCGGCTCCATCTGCACGTTGGCCGCCACCGCCGCGAGCTTGGGCGTGGCGGCCAGCAGGGGCGTGGCCTGCGGCGCGGGCACGGCGATCACGACGCGGCTGTAGGGGCCGTGGTTGTTACCGTCGGCATCCTGAAGGTGCCAATACGCCTGGCCACGGAACACTTCGGTGATTCGGCAGCCAAAGTTGACGGTATGGCCGTCGAGCAGCCCACGGGTGATGGCACTCATGCGAGGCACCCCGACCCAGCGCAGTTGCTCGTCGGGGGAGGGGCTCAGCTGGCCATTGCGGTACTGGAACAACTGAGGCGACCAGGGTTTGGCCCAGCCTGCATTGGCCCATTGCTGGACTTCGTCGACGAAACGGCGGTCACGGGCGGTGAAATATTGGGCGCCCAGGTCGAGCGCGCCGACGTCGCTGCGCTTGCTGGCCATGCGGCCACCCGTGCCATGGCCCTTGTCGAACAGGTGGACGGAATGCCCGGCCTTTTTCAGGGCCTGGGCAGCGGACAAGCCGGCGATGCCGGCGCCGATGATGGCGATGGGTAAGGTCATGTTGGCCTCTTCGAACCGTGCGTGAGGGCAGTGTGTGCCGCCAGGGCATACCTGTACAATCCTGCGGAGTTGTATAAGGTTTGGTCCGCTCGATGCAACAGGTTGGCCTATGTTTATCCGAGAGCGTATGTCCCGAAAAGTGCCTTGGTCTTGACGATAGACCATGGCTGAACCGAAGAGGATGCAAACCATGCATATCGTGCTGACCGGTGGGACCGGTCTGATAGGCCGCCATCTCTGCCGCCACTGGTTGGCACAGGGCCATCGACTCACCGTCTGGAGCCGCACGCCCGACCAGGTGTCGCGTGTGTGCGGCCAGGCCGTGCGCGGCGTCGCCCGGCTCGATGACATCGCGCCCGACGATCACATCGATGCGGTGATCAACCTGGCCGGTGCACCGATCGCCGACCGGCCCTGGAGTGCAGCGCGCCGGCAGTTGCTCTGGGCCAGCCGCATCGGCATCACCGAGCAGGTGCTGGCCTGGTTCGAACGGCGTCGCCAGACGGGCGGCACCTTGCCGACGGTCCTGATCTCCGGTTCGGCGGTCGGGTGGTACGGCGACGGCGGCGAGCGGGAGCTGACCGAGGCCTCGCCTCCGATCAAGGCGGATTTTGCCAGCCAGCTGTGCATCGCCTGGGAGGAGACCGCGCAGCGTGCCGAGGCGTTGGGCATTCGCGTGGCACGGGTGCGCACCGGGCTGGTACTGGCGGCGGACGGCGGCATGCTGGCGCGCCTGCGCGTGCCCTTCAAGCTGGGCCTGGGCGGCCGCATCGGCAATGGTCGGCAGTGGATGCCCTGGGTGCACATCGACGATCAGATCGCCTTGATCGATTTTCTTGTGCAGCAGGACGACTGCAGCGGTCCCTATAATGCCTGCGCCCCGGCGCCCGTGCGCAATCGCGACTTCACCCAGGCCCTGGCGCGTACGCTGCATCGACCGGCCTGCCTGCCGGTGCCGGCGTTCCTGCTCAAGGCCGGCCTGGGCGAGATGTCGAACCTGCTACTGGGCGGGCAGCGCGCGGTGCCGGAGCGCTTGCGCGAAGCGGGCTTCGTGTTCCGTTTCACTGACTTGAAATCGGCGCTGGACGCACTGTCCGAGCGCCTCTGACATAGGATGCGGCATGACCGATCATGCGTTGTTGTTGGTCAACCTGGGTTCGCCGGATTCCACGTCGGTAGCCGACGTGCGGCGCTACCTCGACCAGTTCCTGATGGACCCTTACGTCGTCGACCTGCCCTGGCCGCTGCGGCGGCTGCTGGTGTCGCTGATCCTGATCAAGCGCCCTGAGCAGTCGGCCCATGCCTATGCGTCGATCTGGTGGGAGGAAGGCTCGCCGCTGGTCGTGCTGACTCGTCGCCTGCAGGCGGCGATGGTCGAGCACTGGCCACACGGGCCGGTCGAGTTCGCCATGCGCTACGGCCAGCCGGCCCTGCCGGACGTGCTCGAGCGGTTGGCCGCGCAAGGCGTGCGTCAGGTGACCCTGGCGCCGCTGTACCCGCAGTTCGCCGACAGCACCGTGACCACGGTGGTGGAGCTGGCGCGCCAGACCATCGAAGCCAGGCAGCTGCCCTTGAGCGTGCGCGTGCTGCAGCCTTTCTACGACGCGCCGGTGTACATCGAGGCGCTGGTGGCCAGCGCGCGGCCTTATCTGGAGCAGCCGTACGATCACCTGCTGCTCAGCTTCCACGGCCTGCCGGAGCGGCACCTCAAGAAGCTGTTCGCCAAGGGCGTCAAGCATGACCTGCGTGCTGCCGACTGCTGCCGGGATGCCGACGCGCAGACACGCGCGGTGTGCTATCGCGGTCAGTGCCTGGCGACCGCTAAGGCCTTTGCGCGCCAGGCAGGCATCCCGGAGGGCAAGTGGTCGGTATCGTTCCAGTCGCGTTTGGGCAAGGACAAGTGGATCGAACCGTACACCGAGCCCTGCCTGGATGCACTGGCCAAAGCCGGGGTCAAGCGCCTGCTGGTGATGTGCCCGGCGTTCGTCGCCGACTGCATCGAAACGCTGGAAGAGATTGGTGATCGCGGACGTGAGCAGTTCACCGAGGCCGGTGGCGAGGAGTTGGTGCTGGTGCCATGCCTGAACGATGATCCGGCGTGGGCCAGGACGCTGGCCGGGATGTGCCTGGCGGTGTGAAACGAAAACGCCCTGGCCGCAAGGGCCAGGGCGTCGCTGACGTCGTCGCTGCGCGAGGCGCCGATCAGTCGTCGGCGGCCTTGTGCTTCCAGCTGTCATTGCCCGGCAGCAGCAGGTTCAGGGCAATGGCCACCACCGCGCACAGCGCGATGCCTTTCAGACCCCAGTCGTCCGGGCCGTCGCCACTGCCGATCAGCACTCCACCGATGCCGAACACCAGCGTCACCGACACGATGACCAGGTTGCGGGCCTCGGCCAGGTCGACCTTGTGGCGGATCATGGTGTTGAGGCCGACTGCGGCGATCGAGCCGAACAGCAGGCAGAGGATGCCGCCCATGACCGGCACCGGAATGCTCTGCAGCAGTGCGCCGAACTTGCCGATGAACGCCAGGGTGAGGGCGAACACCGCCGCCCAGGTCATGATCTTCGGGTTGTAGTTCTTGGTCAGCATCACTGCGCCGGTGACTTCGGCGTAGGTGGTGTTGGGCGGGCCGCCGAACAGGCCGGCTGCCGTGGTGGCGATGCCATCACCCAGCAGGGTGCGGTGCAGGCCGGGCGTCTTCAGGTAGTCGCGTCCCGTCACGCTGCCCACGGCGATCACGCCACCGATGTGCTCGATCGCCGGCGCCAGGGCCACCGGAACGATGAACAGGATGGCCTGCCAGTTGAAGGCCGGTGCCGTGAAGTTCGGCACTTCCAGCCAGGGCGCTGCGGCGATCTTGGCGGTATCGACCACGCCGAAGGCGAACGACAGGGCGAACCCGACCAGCACGCCGGCGATGATCGGTACCAGGCGGAAGATCCCCTTGCCGAACACCGCCACGACCAGCGTGGTGAGCAGGGCCGGCATGGAGATCATCATGGCGGTCTGGTAGGGCAGCAGGACACTGCCATCGCCCGACTTGCCCATGGCCATGTTCGCGGCGATGGGGGCCATCGCCAGGCCGATGGAGATGATCACCGGGCCGATTACCACGGGCGGTAGCAACCGGTCGATGAAACCGGTGCCCTTGATCTTCACCGCCAGGCCCATGAAGGTGTAGACGAACCCGGCCGCCATCACGCCGCCCATGGTCTCGGCCAGGCCGAATTGCCCCTTGGCAAGGATGATGGGGGTGATGAAGGCGAAGCTCGACGCCAGGAAGACGGGCACCTGACGACCGGTCACCACCTGGAAGAGCAGGGTGCCCAGGCCCGCGGTGAACAGCGCCACGTTAGGGTCCAGCCCGGTGATCAGCGGCATCAGTACCAGCGCGCCAAAGGCCACGAAGAGCATCTGCGCGCCAGAGACGACCTGACGCCAGAGCGGGTCGTTGAAACCCTCCTGCATGTCAGGCGTCCTTCTGCTTGGTGCCGAAGATCTTGTCGCCCGCATCGCCCAGTCCAGGGATGATGTAGCCGTCCTCGTTCAGGCACTGATCGATGGAGGCGGTGTAGATACGCACGTCCGGGTGCGCGGCTTCGACCGTGGCGATGCCTTCCGGCGCGGCCACCAGGACCATGGCGCGGATGTCGCGGCAACCGGCTTTCTTCAGCAGGTCGATGGTGGCGACCATGGAGGCGCCCGTGGCCAGCATGGGGTCGATGATCAGCGCCAGGCGCTGGTCGATCTCCGGGGCCAGCTTTTCCAGGTAGGTGTGCGCTTCGAGGGTTTCCTCGTTGCGGGCGACGCCCACGGCACTGACCTTGGCGCCCGGAATCAGGCTGAGCACGCCGTCGAGCATGCCGATGCCGGCACGCAGGATCGGCACGACGGTGATCTTCTTGCCGGCGATCTTCTCGACCGACACCTTGCTGTGCCAGCCGTCGATCTCGTAGGTTTCGAGCAGCAGGTCCTGGGTGGCTTCGTAGGTCAGCAGCGCGCCGACTTCCTGGGCGAGTTCGCGGAAGTTCTTGGTGCTGATGTCGGCACGGCGCATCAGGCCGAGCTTGTGGCGGATCAGCGGATGGCGGATCTCACGAATGGGCATAAAAGGTAAGCTCCGGGAGGCGGGCAAAAAAACCGCGCTAGGTTAATCTATTCAGCACGGCATGTCGCAGTCATTCTGCACGTTAGTCCATAAACGCTTGATCTGGCGTCGAGGGGTGCGTACCTTTGCCCGCTTTTCTCATCCGCGCCCCCTGGAGACCGTCATGTCCGTCGACCTCGAGCACATCCATCACGTCATGCGCGAAGCTGACTGCCTGTACAACGAAGCCGAAGTCGAGGCGGCGATCGCCCAGGTCGGCCAGCAGATCAGCCAGGTCATGGCCGACAAGAACCCGGTGGTCTTCTGCGTGATGAACGGTGGACTGATCTTCGCCGGCAAGCTGCTGACTCATCTGCAGTTCCCGCTGGAGGTGTCCTACCTGCACGCCACGCGCTACCGCAACCAGACCAGCGGCGGCGAATTGTTCTGGAAGGCCAAGCCCGAGGTTTCGTTCATCGACCGCGACGTGCTCATCGTCGACGACATTCTCGACGAAGGGCACACCCTCAGCGCGATCATCGACTTCTGCCGTCATGCCGGCGCGCGTGACGTGCACACGGCGGTCCTGATCGACAAGGACCACGATCGCAAGGCCAGCCCCGACCTGAAGGCCAACTACGTCGGCCTGCCTTGCGTGGACCGTTACATCTTCGGTTATGGCATGGACTACAAGGGCTACTGGCGCAATGCCAACGGCATCTTCGCCGTCAAGGGGCTCTGAGCCCCGGGCGACCGCCACCGTGTGCCCGCGTTCGGGCACCGTGGCGGGCCAGGGACACGCACCGAGGCCGCACGTCCACCGGCCTTGAAGGCGCATGATAGAGTGCGGCTCTCTGCCAAGGAGTCCCTCATGCGCGTGTTCCTCCCTTTGTTGATGGCCGTGGCCCTGCCGCTGTCCGCTGCCCCCTTGCACAGCCAATTCCTGCCACCAGACGACGCGAACGTGCGGCAGCAGCCGCCCGTGCAGCAACAGTTGCTGCAGGTCACCGAGTACTCGGTGGTCGTCGGCACGCAGCGTCAGTCCGACCAGCAGCCGATCCCGATCACCTCGGCGGTGACCCTGCGCCTGAAAGGCAAGCCGTTGAGCAAGGGGGCAACCGTCGCACAGGTGCTGCTCAGCTTCGATGGCGAAGGCGGCAAGAGCCTGAAGAAGCCTGTCTACGACGACAAGACCCATACGCTCAGCCTCAATTACCCGATCAGCGACTACCGGGTGATCATGGACCTGCTGCGCAACGAGACCCTCTATGTGCAGTACCTCGGCTATGCCAATGGCCATGTCTGGGCCGACGTGCACACCGGCACCGTACGCGCGCGTTGAGCCAGGCGACCGGCCACGGGTAAACTGCCGGGCTTCGTGATATCCCGACGGCCAAGTGGAGCCCGCAATGCGTAAAGACAAGAAACAGGTGATTGGCGATGAGATCAGCGACGATTACGTGAAGTCGTTCCTGGTGTTCGAGCCTGCCGACGACGTGACGTCGCCTTCGCTGCACAAGCTGGTCAAGGCCTATCGCGGGTTGCGGATCGACGACTTCGAGCGGTTCGTGCGTTTCTTCAAGGAGGCGGGGCTGGACCTGGACGGCAAGGACGAGCAGGGCAGGACGTTCGTCGAGGTCATCGCCGATCAGCGCAATGCACCGGACTACATCCAGGTCATCGAGAACGCGCGCGGCTGATGCCGTGAGCCGGCCTCGGCGCGTGAGTCCACGCGCGAGGCCGGCAGCAGGGCTCAGGCCGGCTGGGTAGTGTGGTCCTGGGCGACCAGCTGCAGGGCTTCGTCGTTGTAGGCACTGACCTTGCGGTACAGCTCGGCATCCAGCGCCAGCGCCTTCTCGCGTGCCGGGAAGATCTCGTCGAGCTTGTGCTTCCAGGCGCCATTGGCCTGCTCCGGGAAACAGCGCTGCAGCAGGTCGAGCATGATCGACACCGTCACCGATGCGCCTGGCGAGGCGCCCAGCAAGGCGGCCAGGCTGCCATCGGCGGCCGAGACCAGCTCGGTGCCGAACTGCAGCACGCCCCCTTTCTTCGGGTCCTTCTTGATGATCTGCACGCGCTGGCCGGCCACTTCCAGGCGCCAGTCTTCGGCACGGGCCTCAGGGTAGAAGCGACGCAGGGCTTCCAGGCGCTGCTCCATGGACTGCATCACCTCGCTGACCAGGTACTTGGTCAGGTCCATGTTGTCACGCGCCACGGCCAGCATCGGGCCGATGTTGCCCAGGCGCACCGACAGCGGCAGGTCGAGCAGCGAGCCATGCTTGAGGAACTTGGTGGTGAAGCCCGCGTACGGGCCGAACAGCAGCGACTTCTTGCCATCGACCACGCGGGTGTCGAGGTGCGGCACCGACATGGGCGGCGCGCCCACGGCCGCTTGGCTGTAGACCTTGGCCTGGTGCTGGCGGACGATCTCGGGGTTGTCGCAGCGCAACCACTGGCCGCTGACCGGGAAGCCGCCAAAGCCCTTGCTCTCGGGAATGCCCGAGGCCTGCAGCAGGGGCAGGGCGGCGCCTCCCGCGCCGAGGAAGACGAAGCGGGCGTCCACTTCACGGCTGCTGCCGCTGTTGACGTCCTTGATGGCGACGGTCCAGCCGCTGCCATTGCGGTGCAGGCCGACGACCTTCTTGCTGTACTTGACCTGGGCGTCGGGCATGCCGCTCAGCAGAGTGAGCAGCTTGTTGGTCAGGGCACCGAAGTTGACGTCGGTGCCGCGGGCCACGCGGGTGGCGGCGATGTGCTGGTCGGCCGGGCGGCCGGGCATCATCAGCGGCATCCAGGCGTTCATCTTCGCCTTGTCTTCGGTGTATTCCATGTCGGCGAAGGCATGATGCTGGCTGAGCAGCTCGAAGCGCTTGCGCAGGAACGCCACGCCCTTGTCACCTTCGACGTAGCTCAGGTGCGGGACGGGGTTGATGAAATCACGGGGCGAGCCGAAGTTGCCCTGCTGGCTCAGGTAGGCCCAGAACTGACGGGACACCTCGAACTGGGCATTGATGTGCACGGCTTTCTTGATGTCGATGCTGCCATCGGCCGCCTGCGGCGTGTAGTTCAGCTCGCACAGGCCGGCGTGGCCCGTACCTGCGTTGTTCCAGGGGTTGGAGCTCTCCGCCGCGCCGGAGTCCATCGCCTCGACGACCTCCAGTCGGATCGAGGGATCGAGTTCCTTGAGCAGCACGGCCAGGGTGGCACTCATGATGCCCGCGCCTACCAGTACCACATCAACCGATTCGTTCTGCGACATTCCGCGTCTCCACACTCTACAGCCTAATTGACAGCACAGGATCCCTGGGGTGCCGGGGATCGCCATGTCCGATTGTTCGCAATGCCTGCCATTGCCACGGACACTCGCCAATCAGTCACAGCGCCCTTGCATTGAACGCTGGCTGCCGCCCTGCGGCAATTCGACCAATGGTCAAGATGTCCGGAATGCGTCATGGTCCGCCCTCAGGCGGTGCCACCGGACGCGCTGGTGCATCGGTCGAAAAAGGCGTTACTGCGGACTTCGACAGCTATTGCACTTGCCAGACTGTTCATTCTGCTCGCCACACTCTTGTGAAGTTGTGAATTACCCGTTGTTTCACGCTCTTCTGGAGGCGTGAACCTCTGAAAGTGGGCCGTGCGATGACGACCCGCAGGGTCGAGCCGGGCCGAACGCGTGAAAACGCGCGCGAAGGCCGATGCAAGACCTGTCGTGGAAGGCTCTCTGTGGGCGAAGTCAGGAGGTGCCGTTCGCGGGGAAGCGGCGTACTGCGGGGCCCGATCAGGAGACGTCCTTGTAATCGGGGGGAGATTATAACGATGTCGCGGGCAGAAAGGTCGTTATTCGCGGTTTAATTGTCGTTTTCCAGGCGCCTCACGCCGGCAACCCGCGCCTTGGCCAGTGTGTCTGCGGATGCGCCTGTGCCCGTGCGCTGGCAGGCAGCGGCAGCCCCAGCCAGCTCAGGCGCGTCTCCGTGACCTCCACCCAGCCGCTGCCGGCCGGTCGTTCGGCGCAGTGCTTGAAGGCCTGGCAATGGCCTTGGGCATCCAGGCGTGCATAGGCACGCAGGGTCGGGCGACGGGTCATCAGGTTCCAGAAAGCGAGCATGGCGGTCGGTCCTTGAACGAGCGGGTATGCACGTACGGTAACCTCCGGACCATGAACCCTGTATGACAGCCCTCGCGGGCCGATGGCCGCTCATCGGGCGGCTGGGTATACTGTGGCCTTTGCGGCCTTTTCTGGAGAAACGCGCATGTTGCAACGCCTGTTGTTCGGTTTGATCGCGGTGGCCAGCGTGAGCCTGGTCGGGTGTGCCCACAGCCCCCAACAACTCAGCCCGCAGCCTACCCTCAACGCGCAGCTGGCCGCTGTCGGCCGAGGCCAGCCCGTGGTCGTGCGTGTGGTGGATGGGCGTCAGAGCCAGTCCCTGGGCACCCGTGGCGGCCTGTACCCGGAAACCAGCACCATCAGCGTCAGTGGCAACGACGTCGTGCCCAAGTTGCAGGCCCAGGCCGAAGCGGCCGTGCGCCTGCTGGGCTTCACGCCGACCGCCAATGCCTACAATGCGCCTCAGCTGACCGTGACCCTGGCCGAGCTCAAGTACCAGTCGCCCAAGGACAAGATGTACGTCACCGAGGCCACCATCGGCGCCACCTTCCGTGCGGACGTGAACAATGCCGGCCGTCGCTACAACGGTCGCTACGGTGCGTCGCTGGACCAGCGCTTCGGCATGGCGCCGAACCAGGACACCAACACCAAGCTGGTCAGTGATGTGCTGAGCGATGCATTGACGCGCCTGTTCAAGGACCCGACCATCGGTCAGGTGCTGGCGCAGTAACACCTCTTCCTGCCTGACCTCGATCGTCGCTCGCCTTCAGGGCGGCGATCGCCCCCCGACGAACGTTTCAAGCCGCCTCGAAGGACCAGTCCAGCAGGCTGATGCCCGTCTGCGTGTCCACGTCCGGCAAGTCGTGGTGGGCATGCCCGCCCAGCACGCAGTACGTCAGCCAGCGGCGATCGTGAACGTTGATGGAAAAGCCATCGATCAAGGCCGATTGCTCGTCGCTGTGCGCGACTCGGTACAGGTGGTCCTGGTTCTCAGCGTGCAACATGATGGGCTCCCATGCGAAGAAGGCCGACAGCGTGGCCTCTTTGCATGACGAGCGTGTGACACTGACTTTTACTGCACAGCGAGCGGCGGGCACCTGCCATACCGGCCAGCGGCTGGAGACAGCGCAGGCTGTCCCCGACCTGCTCAGCGCTGCGTGGCTGCCTTGACCTGATACTGGTTGCGTACCGGCGTCGCGTACTGCTCGATGAGGTAGGGCTGGTGCTCGACGGGGCAGGCGTCCAGGCGGCGCTGCCACTCGGCCCGTGCGGTCGCCAGTTCGTCCTTGTCGAACAGGCGCTCGGCCGTCGGCACGCCGAGCGCGGGGTCTGCCTCGGCCCACATTCCATAGGCCAGGTAGTGGGCCGGGAACAGCCGGTAGCCGGCCAGGATCTGGCGATCGACTTCCTGGGCCAGTTGCTTGGTGTCCTCGAACGCCGCGGCGACCGGCGTGGCGAAGTGGATGTGCACCCGGCCCTTGTAGCCGGTGATGCCCTTGGCGATGCTCGAGTCGTCTTCGCCAGGCACCTTGGTGTAGCCCCCGGTGGTCGCGCGGATGTACAGCTCACGCGCCTTGTCCAGGTCGCACGGGTCGTATTCGTAGCTGATCGAGACAGGTGTGAGGTGCAGGCTCTGGATCACCTCGCCGAACGGTTCGTCCTTGCGGCTCATGTGGAACATCTTGAGGATCGCCGAGTCGGTGCGGTCATCGCCGTCCTTGGCACGCCCTTCGGCCTGGGCGATCCAGATCGACACGCAGTCGTGGCGGATCGAGTGGTTGATGTAGGCCGACAGCAACTGGTAGGCCGCCAGCTTTTCGCGCCGGCCCGTGAGCGAGCGGTGCACGATGAAGCTCTTGTTCAGGCGCATCATGTCGCTGACGAAAGGCTTCTGCAGCAGGTTGTCGCCGATCGCGATCCGCGGCGTCGGCAGGCCGGCATGGTAGACGGCATAGTTGACGAAGGCCGGGTCCATCACGATGTCGCGGTGGTTGGCCAGGAACAGGTAGGCCGTGCCGGACTTGAGCTGCTCGACCCCGGTATAGGTCACGCCATCGGTGGCGCGCTCGATGGTCTGGTCGACATAGTGCTCGACCTTGTCTTGCAACGTGGCCACGCTGTCGACGCCTGCGAATTCCTTGCGCAGGCGACGGGCGATCAGGGGTTTGAGCAGCCAGCCCAGGGCCCCCGCCGCGCGTGGGAAGCGGAAGTGGGTGAGGATGTCGAGGAAGGCCGCGTCGCTGAACAACCGTGCCAGCACGGCAGGGACCTCAGCGTCGTCGTATGGTCGGATGGCATCGAATTCGCCCATCATGCTCTCTTGTTGGAAACGACTAAGGTAGAAGGTGATCACCGCTGCCGGCAAACGGATGCGAAACGGCGCGGTCTACAGGCAGACCGGTAATTATACGCATAAGTCATCCCCGAGGCCGCGATGCTCGAAGAAGCGTTCTACGACTGCCCCTACTGTGGCGAAGCGGTGACCACGTCCGTCGACCTCTCTGGCGGCGATCAGACCTACATCGAAGACTGCCAGGTGTGCTGTCGACCGATCGTGTTCACCCTGCAGGTGCAGGGCGACGACTGGAGCCTGGAGACGCGCAGCGAGGACGACGCCTGATGCAGCGCATCTACGACCCGGAAAACCTCATGGAGGCGCAGTTGCTCATCGACATGCTGGCCAGCGAGGGTGTGGTCGTGCACCTGGCGGGGCGGCACCTGACCGGGGCGCTCGGCGAGCTGCCGGTGCACGGTCTGCTGGCCCTGGCTGTCGCCGATGAGGACGCCGAGCGCGCACGTGCGCTGATCGCCGCGTACACTACCGCGCAGCCACTGGCCGGTGACGAACCGGAGAGTTTTTCTGCCACCTTGATCTGTTAGGCCCCCCACGCCCCCATGTCTGGACGTTATGCACTGTTTCGCTGGTCGCCCACCTTCACGGCGCTGCCTGGTTTCCCCAGTCAACAGCCGCCGCGCTGGAACATCGCCCCCGGTGCGCAGGTGCTCATCCAGCGCCTGCTCGAAGGCCAGCTGCACGTGGCGCGCGCGCGCTGGGGCCTGACCCCGTCCTGGCTCACCGACCTGTCGCGCACGCCGGCCCATGCCCGTGCCGAAACCCTGGCCGACCAGCCGATGTTTCGCGGCGCCTTCGAAGCGCGCCGCTGCCTGATGCCGGCCAACGGGTTCTACGAGTGGCGAGGCAGTGTCCGCAAGCGGCCCTACTGGCTGACGGACGGGCAGGGCGGCGTGCTGGCCTTCGCCGCCATCTGGGAGGCCTACCCGGTGCAGGACCAGGTCTGGCTGAGCTGCGCGATGGTCACCCAGGCCGCCATGAACCAGCGTCGCCCGTTGCTGCTCGACGCAGCCGCGCAAGCCGCCTGGCTCGACCCGCAGACGCCGATGCCCCGGTTGCACGAACTGCTCGCCCAGCCGCCAGCGAGCCTGCGTGAGCGCCTGCTCGCCAACTTCGTCAACGACCCGGCGCTGGACGGCCCCGAGTGCCTGACCCCGGCTTCGTGATGCAGGTCGCACGCGCGACGCGAACCGCTGCATGGCGCTGGCTTGAACGCGGCGTTACGCCTAGGATACGCGGCACGTAAAAAGGGAGTGTTTTCATGCGCAAGTCATTCGTCGCCAGCGCCTTGGGCGCCAGCATCCTGCTCGCCGGCTGTCAGGCCGTGAACACCACCAGCGGCGGAGCCGTGGGGGTGGAGCGCAAGCAGTACATGTTCAGCATGCTGTCGACCGATGAGGTCAACACGATGTACGCCCAGTCCTACCAGCAGACCTTGAGCGAGGCGTCGAGCAAGGGGGCGCTGGAGAAGAGCAGCGTCAACGCCAAGCGGGTCCAGCGCATCGCCGATCGCCTGATCGCCCAGGCGCCGCTGTTCCGCCCCGACGCGGCGCAGTGGAAGTGGGAGGTCAACCTGATCGACAGCGATGAGCTCAACGCCAACTGCGGCCCTGGCGGCAAGATCATCGTCTACAGCGGCCTGATCGAGAAGCTCAACCTCACCGACGATGAGTTGGCCGCCGTGATGGGCCACGAGATCGCCCACGCCTTGCGCGAGCATGGCCGTGAAGCCATGTCCAAGGCCTACGGCGTGCAGATGGCGCGCCAGGGTGCTGGCGCGATCTTCGGCCTGGGTGAAACCAGCCTCGCACTGGCCGACAAGGTCGTCGAGTACTCCTTGACCCTGCCCAACAGCCGTTCCAACGAGAACGAAGCCGACCTGATCGGCCTGGAGCTCTCGGCCCGCGCCGGTTACAACCCGAACGCCGCCATCACCCTGTGGAACAAGATGACCCAGGCTTCCAACGGCGCGCCGCCCGAGTTCATGAGCACTCACCCGGCCTCGAGCAGCCGCATCGCCTCGTTGCAGGCGGCCATTCCCAAGGTCATGCCGCTGTATCAGGCGGCCAAGAAGTAGTCGAGCTGTGTGGCGAGCTTCACGCCGAGCATGGCGTGCGAGCGTCTTCGAGCGGACCGTGCCCTAAGGCGCTACCAGCTGCTGGCTCGCCACCTGCCGCTACACCCATCCACTGCTCTGCATCGCCGCATAGACCGCCACGGCGGCTAGCACGAAGAACGCAGCCGCGGCCAGGCGACGGATCAGCGTCAGCGGCAGGCGATCGGCGGCGAAGTTGCCGGCCAGCACCACGGGCACGTTGGCGATCAGCATGCCGAGGGTGGTGCCGATGATGACCATGATCAGGTAGGGATACTGCGCGGCCAGCATGACCGTGGCGACCTGGGTCTTGTCGCCGATCTCGGCCAGGAAGAACGCGATCAGGGTCGTCAGGAAGGGGCCGAAGCGGCGCGCCGTGGAGGCTTCGTCGTCGTCGAGCTTGTCCGGCACCAGTGTCCACAGGGCCGTGGCCGTGAAGCTGGCGGCCAGGATCCAGTGCAGGACGCTGTCGCTGAAGAAGTCCCCGACCCAGGCGCCCACCGCGCCTGCTGCCGCATGGTTAGCCAAGGTGGCGGCGACGATGCCGGCGATGATCGGCCAGGGTTTGCGAAAGCGGGCCGCGAGCACGAGCGCGAGCAACTGCGTCTTGTCGCCGATTTCGGCGAGCGCAACGATGGCGGTGGGGACGAGCAACGATTCCAGCATCAGGATTCCTACAGGGGCGGGTCGACACGGCTATGACACGAACAGCCTCCCCGCCCCGGGTAAGGTGTGCGTGTCATAGGTCTTGTCGAACCCTGGATCCGTCTGTGCGGACCGTGGGTCGTACGCGCCATGGTCTGTGGACCAAGCATGTTGACGCGTACCGGGCGAGCAGGGCGCTCGCGGGAGACTACTCCCCTAGGACGGGGCGGATTCTGCCCAGTTGCAGCGCGTTGGGCAAGCCCTGTTTCAGCTGCGCCGTGCACTGTAGATCTTGAACCCTTGGCCCTCGCCCAGGACCTGGCACTGGCCCAAGGCCTGCTCGATCAGCGGTTGATAGCGCAGGAAGCTGTTGGCAACCAAGCGCAGTTCGCCGCCTTTTCGCAGGTATTCGTGGGAAGTTTTCAGCAATTTCTCCGCCGCTTCGTAGTGGGTGTGTACCCCGCTGTGGAACGGCGGGTTGCTGAGAATGAGCATCAGCTCTCGAGGGGCGGCCTCGATACCATCCCCGCTGAGCACCTCGCCGTCCAGCCCGTTGGCCGCCAGGGTCATGCGACTGCTGGCCACGGCGAAGGCATCGACGTCCAGCAGGGTCACGTCGCTGTCCGGGTAGCGACGTTTGATCACTGCCCCCAGCACGCCTGCACCACAGCCGAAGTCGAGCACCTTGCCGCGCGGCAGGCCCTCCAGATGTGCCAGCAACAACGCCGTGCCCTTGTCCAGGCGCCCGTGACTGAAGACACCTGGCAGGCTGACCACCTGCAGCGGGCCGTCCTCCAGAGGCAGCTCGAAGCGTTCGGCCAACTGCTCCAGAGGCGTGGCTGCCGGTGCGTTGTCCACCTCCACCTGCCAGAGCTGGCAATGCCGGGCGCTGTCGAGCTTGCGCGGCTTGCCGAAGCGATGCAGCTGCTTGGCCGCGCCTTCGATGCCGCCGCGCTTTTCACCGACCAGGTAAAGCGTGCCGGTCTTCATCCGGCCGGCCAGCGTGTCGAGCAGATAGGCCGACAGGTCACGCGATTTGGGCAGGAACAGCACGGCACTGTCGAAGGCCTGTGTGCCCGGTACGACGCCATGGTGGACCCGCCCGGCAAAGCGCTGCTCGAGCCGGGCCAGATCGCCGGCATGCCAGGTCCAGCCATGGGCCTGAGGCAGTCGACCGAGCAGGTCGTCGGGAGGGAGGCCGGCCAGCAGGACATGGCCCTGGAAAAGCTCGGCCTGACGAAGCAGCACTTCACTGCGCGGGTCCATGACGGTATCTCCTGGAAAAAGCGCGCAGTTTATCAGAGCCGCCCCAGGTCTAGACCACGCGACGTGGCTGCCCGTCGAAGAAGCCGCGGGCGTTCTCGGCGAGCTGGCCGACGATGCGCTGGCGCGCTTCGACGGCGCCCCAGGCGCTGTGCGGCGTGACGATCAGGCGTGGAACGTCGGGTTCGAGCAGGGGGTTGCCTGCCACGGGCGGCTCGGTGCTGAGCACGTCGGTGGCCGCGCCTCCCAGATGGCCGTTGCGCAAGGCATCGGCCAGGGCCTGCTCGTCGATCAGGCCACCGCGCGCAGTGTTCACCACCAGCGCGCCGGGTTTGAGCAAGGCCAGTTCACGGGCGCCGAGCATGCCCTGGGTATGCGCGTTCAAGGGGCAGTGCAGGGTCAGGGCGTCCACCTGGGGCAGCAGCACGTCCAGTGGCACTCGGTCGGGCCGCGCCGGCCGTCCAGGGATCTGCCCGCTGAGCACACGCATGCCGAACGCCTCGGCCAGCCGCGCCACCGCACCGCCCAGTTCGCCATGGCCGAGCAGGCCGAGCGTCTTGCCTTCCAGCTCGACGATGGGGAAGTCCAGCAGACAGAACTGACGCGCCTGCGCCCAGCGACCCTCGGCCACGGCCTGCTGGTAATCGCACAGGCGTGTGGCCAGGGCCAGCAGCAGGGCCAGGGTGTGTTGGGCGACCGAGGGCGTGCCGTAGCCCTGGCAGTTGCACACCGTGATGCCCTGCGCGTGGGCTGCCTGCAGGTCGACGTTGTTGGTGCCGGTGGCGGCGACCAGGATCAGCTCGAGCTGCGGGTTGGCATTCAGGACGGCGGCGTCGAGCACCACCTTGTTGCTGATCACCACCGTGGCGCCCCGCAGGCGCTCGGCGACCTGCTCGGGCGCCGTGGTGGCATGCAGCGTGAAGGTCTCGAAGGCCTGCTCCAGGGGCGAGAGGTCGAGGTCCCCCAGGTCGAGGGAGTGGTGATCGAGGAACACGGCGTGACGGGGACTTGGCATGCGAACTCCGCTGGCGAAAGGGCAGAGATGGACAGTGGCGCAGGGGAGGGGCGTTTGACAAGCCTGGTGGACACGTCGCAGGCCTTGGGGCGGTCTGGTCGAATCGGTCTTCGGCCATTGGCAGGGCGCGTCGTGGCAGCCTTTCCAGGCACGATGTCCAACGCGCTGCGATGGTCTCCCGCTACACTGCGCCCGGCAACGTCCGCCGTCCGTCGTGGTCAGACCTCCGGGCCGGACGATGACCGCGCCCTCAGCCTGCACCGCCCCTGATCTGGAGAACCGTCGATGACACCCGCCCCCGCCCGCTGGCGCCGCGCCCGCCTGCCACTGGCCATCAGCCTGGCATCCTCGCTCGCCACGCCTGCGTTCGGCGTCAGCTTCAACATCGGCGAAGTGGAGGCGCAGCTGGACACCACGCTGTCGATCGGCGCCGGCTGGTCCACCGCCAAGCCGGACACGGGGTTGATCGGGGCCAACAACGGTGGCCGGGGGCTTGCGCCGATCAGCGACGATGGGCGGCAGAACTTCAAGCGCGGCGACACCTTTTCCAAGGTCTTCACCGGGCTGCATGGCCTGGAGCTGAAGTATGGCGACAGCGGTGTGTACCTGCAGGGCCGGTACTGGTACGACTTCGAGCTCAAGGACGAAGGCCGCCCGTTCAAGGACATCGGCGACTCACACCGTGCGCGCAGTGCCCGGCCCTCCGGGGTCGAGCTGCTCGAGGCGTTCGCCTATCATCACTACACCCTCGGTGAGCAGCCCGGCACGGTCCGGCTGGGCCGGCAGGTGGTGAACTGGGGCGAAGGCCTGTTCATCGGCGGCGGCCTCAATGCCATCAACCGGACCGACGTCAGTGCGTTCCGGCGGCCCGGCACTGACCTCAAGGACGGCCAGGCGCCCGTCAATCTGTTCTACGTGTCCCAGCAACTGACCGATGCCGTGTCGGCCGAGGCGTTCTACCAGCTTGACTGGGCACAGACCGACGGCGAGAACTGCGGCACGTTCTTCTCGCAGTCCGATGTCCTGGCCAATGGCTGCACCGACAACCTGCGCCTGCTCGACAGCCGGCGCGCCCTGTCAGCGGCCGACCGGACCCTGCTGGCGGGCCAGGGCGTGGACATCGACGACGAAGGGGTCAAGGTCGGCCGAGGCGTGGACCGCGACGCGCGGGACGGTGGCCAGTTCGGGCTGGCGCTGCACTACCTGTTCGAGCCGTTGGACACCGAGTTCGGGGCCTACGTCATGAACTACCACAGCCGGCTGCCGTTCCTGAGCGCCCGGCGGGCCTCCGCTTCCGCGCTGGCCGCGAGCCAGGCATTGCCCGAAGCGCTGCGCCCTCTGGCCGTGGCAGGTAGCGGCCGTTACGCCGTCGAGTACCCGGAGGACATTTGGCTCTACGGGGTCAGCTTCTCGACGACGTTGCCCGCAGGCCTGGCGTGGCGTGGCGAGCTGAGCTACCGGCCCAATGCGCCGGTGCAGCTCGCTAGCCATGACGTCCTGTTCGCCGCCCTGCGCCCCGTGGGCGGTACCCTGGCCAATGCGTCGGTGCTCGACGGGGCGGCCGGAGAGGCGATTGCAGGCTACCGACGCAAGGACGTCACGCAGTTCCAGACCTCGTTGACCCAGGTCTTCGACCAGGTCATGGGCGCTCGTCGCTTCACCGTGATGGGGGAGGTGGGCGTGACGTACGTGGGCGGCCTGGACAGCACCCGCCAGGCGCGCTATGGCCGGGATGCGGTGTTCGGCCCCGGCCCCCTGCCTGACGCGGGCGGTGCGGACACCTGTGCCGCGGTGAATGCCCGTACGTATGCCGGCTCGGGCCTGGGCGGCAGCGCCGACCCCGGCCGTCATTGCGAGAACGAGGGCTATACCACCCGTACTGCCTGGGGTTACCGCGCGCGCGCGGCCTGGACGTATGATGCGGTCTTCGCCGGCGTCGACCTGACCCCGAGCATCGCCTGGTCGCACGATGTGTCGGGCTATTCGCCCGGCCCGCAAGCGACGTTCGAGGAAGGCCGCAAGGCCGTGAGCCTGGGGCTGGACGCCGAATACCAGGACACCTACATGGCCAGCGTGGCCTATACCAATTTCTTCGGCGGCGCGTACAGCACGATGAGCGATCGTGATTTCCTGACGCTGAGCGTGGGCGTGAAGTTCTAGTCCTGCGCCCCTAAAAAAGGATGGCTCGACGCCATCAGGCGGCTGTGATGAAATCCGGCTCATCTTTTCTCGATGGCGGTCGATAGCCTGGATGGCGTCTGGCAACGGCATGCGCCATTTCCCTTCTACACCAGGACAGGTTGCGTAGATGCTGCAGTACGGGCAAAAATCCTTTCTGATCGTCGACGACTACACCGATTTCCGGACGTCGACGCGCTCCATGCTGCGCGAGCTCGGCGCTCGCGACGTGGACACCGCCGACAGCGGCGAACAGGCGCTGCGCCTGTGCGCGCAGAAGCGCTACGATTTCGTCCTTCAGGACTTCCACCTGGGCGATGGCAAGAAGAACGGCCAGCAGGTGCTCGAGGACCTGATCATCGACAAGCTGATCAGCCATGAGTGCGTGTTTCTCATGGTCACGGCCGAAAGCAGCCAGGCCATCGTGCTCAGCGCCATCGAGCACGAGCCCGACGCCTACCTCACCAAGCCGTTCAACCGCGTAGGGCTGGCCCAGCGGCTGGAGAAGCTGACCCAGCGCAAGGCCCTGCTCAAGCCGATCCTGCAGGCGCTGGACCGCGGCCGTCCGGGCGAAGTGCTGGCCGCCTGCGCCGAGCTGTGCAAGAAAGACCCTCGCTTTGCGCCGTTGTGCCTGCGCTACCGCGCCGATGCCATGCGCGACCTGAACCGCTTCGAGGAGCTGGAGAAGTTCCTCAAGGCGATCCTGGCCAGCCGCCCGCAGCCGTGGGCTTATGCCGCGCTGGGCAACCTCATGCACAAGCGGGGCAAGTACGGCCAGGCCCAGGGCGTCTTCGAACAAGCGCTCAAGGCCTTCCCGATCATGCCCAACCTGTACGACGGCATGGCCGAGGCGCTGGTGGCGCAGGGCGATACCCAGCGCGCGCAGACCTTGCTCGAGGAAGCCGTACGCCTCTCGCCCCTGGCGGTACGCCGCCAGTCGCTGCTGGGCAAGCTGGCGATGGAGAACGGCGACTTCGACGGCGCGGCCAGGGCCTTCCGCCAGGCGGTCAACCAGGGCAAGAGTTCGCGCTACAAGGACCCGGAGTGCAACCTGGGCCTGGCCCAGGCGCTGATGAGCCGTGGCGAGGCCCAGGGCCTGGATGCGCGGGCGCGGGTCGAGATCAACACCACGCTCAGCGAAGTGGCCAAGGAAAACGCCGACGATCCAGGCCTTCAGGTGCGTGCGCGCATGATGAAGGCGGCCAGCCTGCAGCAGGTCGGCGATCCCGACACGGCGCTCAAGCTGACCGAACAGGCCGTGCAGCGGCTGGAGAAGATGGACCAGTTCTTCTCCGTGGACGCCGCGCTGACCGTGGCTAAGCAACTGCAGCAACTGGGGCAGGGCGAGGCGGCCAACAACATTCTCAAGAGCTGCGTCGAAACCTATGGCGACGACCCGAAGGTCATGGACAGTGTCTCGCAGCTGACCGACGACCCGAGCGTGCTCACTGCCGTGACCCAGGCCGTCGAGCTCAACCGCCAAGGCGTGCGCAGTTACCAGGCCGGTGCGGTGCCACAGGCGCTGGACACCTTCCGGCGCGCGCTCGGCATGCAACCGAAGAACATCAGCATTGCCTTGAACACCACCCAGGCCTTGCTGCGGATCGCTGGCGACAAGCTATCCGATGACATCCTGCAAGAGTGCCGTCGTAGCCTCCAAGGCGTTTCGGGCATTCCCACCAGCGACAGCCGCTACGAACGCTACCGTAAACTGCACCTTCGAGTCTTTGGCGCATGAATCAGGAAAACCAGGGGCTGGATTTCTCCACGGTGATCGCCTCCACCGTACACGACATGAAAAACTCCCTGGCAGCGTTGATCCAGGCCCATGGCCAGTGGGTCGCGCGCATGCCGGAGGACCTGCGCAGCGGTGTCGAACATGGCGTGATCGAGCACGAGTTCGCCCACCTCAACAGCATGCTGGTGCAATTGCTGGGGCTGTACAAGCTGGGGGTCAACCAGTTGCCGGTGTGCCCGGACTACCACGAGCTGGATGACTTCATCGAGGCGCAGCTGGCCTTGCACCAGGATGTGCTGGTACAGCGCAACATCCAGGCCACGTGGCGCGTGGATGCCTTCAGCCCGCTGGGGTTCTTCGACCGCGAGCTGGTCGCCTCGGTGGTGGGCAACATGATCGACAACGCCGTTCGGCATGCCGGCCATGCCTTGCTGATGACCATCGACGAGGAGGACGAGCAGCTGGTCATCAGCATCAATGACGATGGCCCGGGCTACCCGCAGGCCATGCTCGATCGCCAGCAGGAGTTCATCCAGGGCATTGACCAGAGCAGCGGCAGCACGGGGTTGGGGTTGTACTTCGCCTCGCGTATCGCGGCGTTGCACGAGCGCGATGGCATCAAGGGGCGCATCGAGATCTCCAACGGTGGCAGCCTGGGCGGTGGCGTGTTCCGTCTGTTCCTGCCGTAAGCATCGCCGTCTCGGGTCCTGCGCCCTGGGCAAGGAATTTTTCTCCGCGATCACGATCCAAACCCGCACGGGCCTGCCAGAGGCCCCATGCACTTTTTGAATCGAGTAGGAGCTTGCCCATGTTCAACATGCAGCGTCTTGTCATCGCGGTCACGGCCGCGGCCGTGATGTCCGGTTGTGCCAGCCAGAACCCTTACACTGACCAAGGCCAGGCGTCGGGTGGCGTGAGCAAGACGGCCAAATACGGCGGGCTCGGCGCATTGGCCGGTGCCGTGGCAGGCGCGGCCATCGACCATAACCACCGTGGCAAGGGCGCGCTGATCGGCGCAGCGGCCGTAGGGGCGGCGGCGGCAGGTTATGGCTACTACGCCGACCGTCAGGAAGCCGCCTTGCGCGAAAGCATGGCCAACACGGGCGTGGAAGTGCAGCGCGAGGGCGACCAGATCAAGCTGATCATGCCGGGGAACATCACCTTCGCCACCGACTCGGCGAGCATCTCGCCCAGCTTCTACACCCCGCTCAACAACCTGGCCGGTTCGTTCAAGCAGTTCAACCAGAACACCATCGAAGTCGTCGGCTTCACCGACAGCACGGGCAGCCGTCAGCACAACATGGACCTGTCACAGCGCCGTGCCCAGGCGGTCAGCAGCTACCTGACCTCCCAGGGCGTCGACCCGTCGCGCGTCTCGGCCCGTGGTCTGGGCCCTGACCAACCGATCGCCAGCAACGGTGATGCCAACGGTCGTGCGCAGAACCGTCGCGTCGAGGTGAACCTCAAGCCGATCCCGGGGCAGAACTACCAGCAGCAAGGGCAACAGTAAGCCACGTCTCGTGCCGGTGCCGATCTTCGAGGAGGGCGGCGCTGGCCGGGCCCTCATCGCGGGCAAGCCCGCTCCCACAGGGGCCACTCGGTGGGCGGGTACCAGGTAGTCGATTGGAACGGAGGCCTGGGGAGCCTGCTGCCACAGGGGGCCACTCGGTGGGCGGGTACCACAGCCAGTTGATTGGAATGAAGGCCTGTGGGAGCTGGCTTGCCAGCGATTGCCATCGCGCCGTCACAGCCGCTCGCCCATCGATCCTTGCGTATGTCGGCCCCTCTCTCAGACCGTGCTCGCCTGAATCGCCGTCAAGGCGATGGTATGGACGATGTCATCCACCTGCGCGCCCCGTGGCAGGTCGTTCACCGGCTTGCGCAGCCCCTGCAGCATCGGCCCCAGACTCACGCAATCGGCGCTGCGCTGCACCGCCTTGTGCGTCGTGTTGCCCGTGTTCAGGTCGGGGAACACGAACACCGTGGCGCGCCCCGCCACCGGGCTGTCGGGTGCCAGCTGACGGGCGATGGCCGGGTTGGCCGCCGCGTCGTACTGCAGCGGGCCGTCGATCACCAGTGAGGCCTGGTCCTGTTGCGCCAGGCGCGTCGCCTCGCGAACCTTTTCCACCTCATCGTCGGTCACCGCCTGATCGCTGGAGTAACTGAGCATCGCCACCCGTGGCACGATGCCGAATGCCTGCGCCGAGGCCGCGCTCTGTCGGGCGATCTGCGCCAGTTCGTCGGCGTCCGGGTGCGGGTTCATCATGCAATCGCCATAGACCAGCACCTGCTCGGGAAACAGCATGAAGTACACCGACGACACCAGGCTGTTGCCCGGCGCGGTCTTGATCAGCTGCAGGGCGGGGCGGATGGTGTTGGCGGTCGAATGCACCAGCCCCGACACCAGCCCGTCGACCTCGTCCAGCGCCAGCATCATGGTCCCGATCACCACGGGGTCTTCCAGCTGCTGCTCGGCCATCGGGGCATTGAGGCTCTTGCTCTTGCGCAGGCGCACCATCGGTTCGACGTACTGCGCACGGATCTGGTCCGGGTCGAGAATCTCCAGGCCGGCCGGCAGCACGATGCCCTGGGCCTGGGCCACCGCCTGCACCTCGTCAGGCTTGGCCAGCAGCACGCAGCGCGCAATGCCACGCTCCTGGCAGATGGCCGCGGCCTGGATGGTCAGCGGCTCGGCGCCTTCCGGCAGGACGATGCGCTTGTCGGCCTGCCGCGCGCGCTGGATCAGCTGGTAGCGGAACACCGCCGGCGACAGGCGCAGCTCCCGAGGTGTACCGCAGCGCTGGTGCAGCCAGGCAGCGTCCAGGTGACTGGCGACGAAATCGGTGATGACTTCGGCGCGCTCTCGGTCATCCACCGGAATTTCCCGGTTCAACTGGTGCAGCTGGTTGGCGGTCTCGAACGAGCCGGTGCCGACCGACAGCAGTGGCAACCCGGCCTGCAAGGCGCCCTGGCACAACCCCAGGATGCGTGGGTCGGGCTTGCTGTCACTGGTCAGCAGCAGGCCTGCCAACGGCACGCCGTTGATCGCCGCCAGGCTCACCGCCAGGATGATGTCGTCGCGGTCGCCCGGCGTCACCACCAGGGTGCCCGGCTTGAGCAGGGGTACCGTGTTGGCCACGGTGCGCGCGCAGATGATCGTGGTGTTCATGCGCCGTTGCTCGTAGTCGCCGGCGTTGAGCACCTGCGCGCCCAGTAGCTCGGCCACATCGCGAGTGCGCGGTGCGTTGAGGTCGGCCTGGTACGGGATGCAGCCGAGCAGCCGGAAGTCATCCCCGCGCAGCAACGGCAAGTGCTCGCGCAGGCGGCTGGCGAAGGCCGGCATGCTCTCTTCGCTGCGCACCTTGTTCAGGATCACCCCCAGTACCTTCGGGTCGCGCGGGCCGCCGAACAGCTGCGCCTGCAACTCCACTCGGCCGGACAGCTCGCTGAGCGCCTCATGTTCGGCCGCCGACACCAGAATCACCTCGGCGTCGAGGCTCTTGGCCAGGTGCAGGTTGACCCGCGCGGCGTAGCTGGCGTGGCGCGTCGGCACCATGCCCTCGACCACCACCACGTCGTTGCCGATGCAGGCCTGCTGGTACAGGCGGATGATCTGCTCGAGCAGCTCGTCCAGCTGCCCTTCGCCGAGCATGCGTTCCACGTGCGACAGGCTCAAGGGCGTGGGCGGCCTGATGCCATGGGTGCGGGCCATCAGCTCGGTGGAGCGCTCCGGGCCGGTGTCCCCAGGGTGGGGTTGGGCGATCGGCTTGAAGAACCCGACCTTGAGGCCCGCGCGCTCCAGCACGCGGACCAGGCCCAGGCTGATGGAGGTCAGGCCGACACCGAAATCGGTCGGCGCGATGAAGAATGTCTGCATGCAGGCTCTCGAACGCAGCGAAGGGAAACGTCAGGCGCCAAGAGTAGTCCCATCCGCCCCTCGAGCGCACCAACCGCAGGCAAATACCTGCCCCAGGCACGCAGCCCGGCGATCGGCGTCCAGCACCCAGGGACGCACCTGCCAGGGCGGCTGGTGGCGTACATGCTGGGTATGCCCGCAGGACAGCTCGACCACCCAATGGCCCTGGTCGTCCTGATGAAAAGCGACCATCCGACTGGTGGAGACGACATCTTCGGAGGTGCGTTCGCAATCGCGCGATGCCTTGGTTACACTTGTCCGTTCTACATTCTTTTGCAAAGGTCTCCTCCCCATGCTGATTGCCGCCAACAAGGCTGTCTCGATCGACTATACCCTGACCAACGACGCCGGGGAGGTCATCGACAGCTCCGCCGGTGGTGCGCCGCTGGTCTACCTGCACGGTGCAGGCAACATCATTCCAGGCCTGGAAAAGGCACTGGAAGGCAAGCAGGCCGGTGACGAGCTGAACGTTGCCATCGAGCCTGAAGAAGCCTACGGCGAATACATGGCCGAGCTGGTCAGCACCTTGAACCGCAGCATGTTCGAAGGCGTCGACGAACTGGAAGTCGGCATGCAGTTCCACGCCTCGGCGCCGGACGGCCAGATGCAGATCGTCACCATCCGTGACCTCGACGGCGACGACGTGACCGTCGACGGCAACCACCCGCTGGCGGGCCAGCGCCTGAACTTCAAGGTCAAGGTCGTCGACGTGCGTGACGCCACCGACGAAGAAATCGCTCATCGTCATATCCATGGCGAAGGCGGTCACCAGCACTGATTTCTGCGCTACGCTCAGAAACAGACACGAGGCGCTGAGTACGCCGGCCATGCGCCCTTGGACGCATGGCCGGCGCGCCCAGCGCCTTTTTGATGTGCAATGGGCATTGCCGCGATGACCGACACGATGGGGGGCTTCACCATGAGTGCGTTTCACGACCTCACCTTGCAGACCCTGGAGGGCGCACCGTTACCCCTGGCACCGTTCAAGGGCGGCGTGACGCTGGTGGTCAACGTTGCCTCCAAGTGCGGGCTGACGCCGCAGTACCAGGCACTGGAGGACCTCTACCAGCGTTACAGCGCGCGTGGCCTGACGGTGCTGGGCCTGCCGTGCAACCAGTTCGCCGGGCAGGAGCCAGGCACCGAGCAGGACATCCAGCAGTTCTGCCGCCTGACCTATGGGGTCAGCTTCCCCATGGCCGCCAAGCTCGAGGTCAACGGGGCGCATCGCCACCCCCTGTACCGTCTGCTGGCAGGCGAGGGCGCCGAATTCCCAGGGGACATCACCTGGAATTTCGAGAAGTTTCTGGTAGGCAAGGATGGGCGTGTGCTGGCGCGGTTCTCCCCGCGTACGTCACCTGATGACCCGTCGGTGGTCCAGGCCATCGAAAAAGCCCTGGCCTGACGTCACGCACGCGCCGTGACCGAGGGGCAGGCTCACTCCGTCGACAAGGCGTTCGTCGCAGGCGGCGTCACACGGTCCAGGCTTGCACCTGGCAACGCGCTCAGCGTCACGCTCGCGGGCCGGCATGCCTCACGCAAGTAACCTTCGAACTGCTCGACGATCGTCGACCAGCCTTGTCGGCTGGCGTGCCACCGGGCATTGAGCCGCACCCGGCGCAAATGCTCGCTTTCTTCCAGCAACCAGCTGGCCGCTTCGATGAAGGCAGCCTGATCACCTGGCATTGCCAGTACGCCGTTGTCGCCGTGGCGGATGTGCTGGGCGGCGGCGGCCTTGTCATAGGCCACCACCCCCAGGCCTGAGGCCATGGCTTCGAGCACGACATTACCGAAGGTCTCGGTCAGGCTCGGAAACAGGAACAGATCGCCACTGGCGTAGTGCGCCGCCAGCGCGTCGCCCTGCTGCACGCCGCAAAAGATGGCGTCCGGCATCACGCGCTCCAGGGCGGCGCGTTGCGGTCCGTCGCCGACGACCACCAGGCGTACACGGCGCTGGGGATGAGCGTGACGCAGGGCCAGCAGGCAGGGAGCCAACACGCCCAGGTTCTTCTCCAGCGCCAGCCGTCCGACATGCAGCACCACGATATCGTCCGCACCCATGCCCCAGCCGTCACGCAATGCCTGGCTGCGCCGACAGGGCGTGAACAGCGTGGCGTCGACGCCCCGGCTCAGGAGCGCCAGGCGTTCGAATCCACGCCGTTCCAGTTCGGTCTGCTGGCTGAGGCTCGGCACCAGCGTCAGCGCGGTGCGGCGATGAAACCAGCGCAGGTAGTGGGTCACCGGCCGGGTCAGCAGGCCGAACCCATAGTGCCCGGCGTACTGCGCGAAATTCGTGTGGAAGCCGCTGACCACGGCGATGCCCAGCCGTCGCGCCGCACGCAGGGCGCTCAGCCCCAGGGGGCCCTCGGTGGCGATGTAGAGCACGTCTGGCCGTTCCTTGCGCCACTGACGCACCAGCGCGTGCACGGAAATCTCGCCCCATTGCAAGCCGGGGTAGCCCGGCAGTGGCCATCCCCGGGACAGCATGACCTCCGGCCCTGGCGGTGTCGCCAGATCGACCGGTTGACGAGGCCGGAGCACGTGCACGGCATGGCCGCGCTGTCGCAGCCCCTCGGTCAGGCGCCCAAGCGTCGTGGCCACGCCATTGATCTCGGGTGGGAAGGTTTCGCTGACCAGGGTGATACGCAGGGACGGTGTGCTCATGCAGGACAGCATGGACCTGCTCCGTTGCAGCGACGTGTCATCGTCATGACCACTGCATGACGACGCCTCGAGGCCAAAGGTTGGCGCGTGAATATTTGTTCACGCCACTCAAGAATCGCTCGCAGCTGGCCGATGGCCTGTCAACGAACCCTCGGTGCCCTCCAGGAGAGCGGTCATGTTCCACAACAAACTGAAGAAAGAACTCCAGCGCCTGCGTGACGACCTGTTGTCGGTCTTGCAGATCAAGACGAGTCTCGACAACGAGATGCTGGTACTTCAGCTCGATCCACAAGGACGCATCGAGTCGGTCAACGGCAATTTCGAACGAGACATGCATTACCGCGCCGAGCAACTGATCGGACGACCGCTCGACGACATCGTGCCGCCGCATGTGAAGAACCTGGAATTCCACCAGCGCATGAGCCGTGCCATTCGCAACGGCGAGCATTACCACGGGGCCTTCAGGCTGTTGCGTGGCGATGGCGAAGAGGCCTGGCTGCGTTCGATCCTGCAACCGGTGCTGGATGCCTCGGGCCGTATCAGGTGTTTCACCATCCACTCGAGCGACCTGACCCGTACCATCAAGACGTCGCGCGAGCATGAAAGCCTGATCAAGGCCCTGCAACGCTCCACGGCGGTGATCGAATTCAACCTCGAGGGCGAAGTGCTGACCGCCAATGAGCGCTTTCTGGAGGCGACGGGCTACACGCTGGAGCAGATTCGCGGCAAGCACCACCGTCTTTTCTGCGACCCCGAGCAGGCACGCTCGTCCGATTACCAGGCCTTCTGGGAGAAGCTGCGACGCGGCGAATACGTCGCCGATCGCTTCCAGCGCGTCGATTCGCGTGGCCGCACCATCTGGCTCGAGGCCTCGTACAACCCGATCTTCGATGCCCACGACGTGCTCTACAAGGTCGTCAAGTTCGCCACCGTGATCACCGACCAGATCAACCAGGAACACGCCGTGTCCAGGGCAGCCGACATCGCCCATTCGACCTCGGTGCAGACCGACGCCAGTGCGCGCAAGGCCAGTGAGGTGGTCAGCCAGTCGATGGGGGTGATGCGCGAGCTGGAGGCGTGCATGCAGCAGGCGGCCGAGAGCATCGAGGCGCTGGACAAGCAGTCGCGGGTCATCGGGGCGATCATCAAGACCATCAGCGACATCGCCGGGCAGACCAACCTGCTGGCGCTCAATGCCGCCATCGAGGCCGCGCGCGCAGGCGAACAGGGGCGCGGGTTCGCCGTGGTCGCCGATGAGGTGCGCCAGTTGGCGTCGCGCACCAGTGGGGCCACCGAGGAAATCGCCCAGGTGGTGAAGCAGAACGAGAAACTCGCCCAGGCCGCGGTGGCGATCATCGACGCCAGCAAACGCCAGGCCGAACAGAGCCTGGCGCTGGCGGGGCAGACCGATGCCGTGATCGCCGAGATCCAGGACGGTGCGCGCCAGGTGGTAGGTGCCGTGGGCCAGTTCGCCCATCAACTGGGGCGGTGAACGAAGGGGGCGCCCTGACTGGAGCAGTGACGCTGGTCGCTGGCAGGCGTGGAGCGTCAAGCGCTCTCAGGCACCACGCCCCAGGCCTGGTCGGCCAAAGGGCGGTAGCCGCCAGCCACTCGGCTATCGCCAGCCCATCGCCCACACCTGGGCATCGCGCAGCACCCGCCAGTCCAGCCACTCGCTGCGTCCGCTGTGCACGGCCTGCAGTTCCACACGCAGGAGAGTACCTGCCTCGTCATGCTCCAGGTCTGTGACCAGGAAGTGCTTTTCACGGTTGACCGGTTGCGTCGCGGTCCATTTCGACAGCTTGAGCTTGGCAGGGTTGAAGCGGTTCATGGGAAGCTCCTGTGGACGAGGTTGGATCACGCCGGGGCCGTCTCAGGCGCGATGAGCGGGCGTTCCTGCAGCACGAGTCTCACCCTTTTCCCGCACCCAGAACACCGTCGCCCCCGCCACCGCCGCCGGCATCATCAGCAGGTTGACCAGCGGAATCAGCAGCACCAGGTAGGTGACGCCACCAAAGCCCAGGCTCTGCCAGCGCTTCTGGCGCAGCCAGGCGAGCATGTCCTGCCAGCTCATCTTGTTGTTGTCGGCCGGGTAGTCGATGTACTGGATGGCCATCATCCACACCCCGAACAGCAGCCAGAGCGGTGCGGCGATCACGTTCACCACCGGGATCAGCGACAGGACGAACAGGCCGAGCGCGCGCGGCAGGAAGTAACCCAGCTTGCGCATCTCGCGGCTGAAGGTGCGCGGGACCATGGCGACCAGCTCGCCCCAGCTGAACGCCGGGAACGGGTCCTCGCCGCGCACCACGACCTCCACCTTCTCCGCCAGGAACCCGTTGAACGGCGCGGCGATGATGTTGGCGACCATCGTGAAGGTGAAGAACACCATCAGCGCCACCAGGGCCACGAACAGCGGCCAGATGAGGTAGCTGAGAAAGCTCAGCCAGTCCGGCAGGTTCGGCATCAGGGTATCGACCCACAGACCGAACTGGTGCCAGGCGAAGTACACCAGGCCGCCGAACAGCAGCAGGTTGATCAGCAGCGGCAACAGCACGAACAGGCGCAGGCCGGGGCTCAACACCAGCCTGAGCCCTTCACGCAGGTAGCGAGGGCCGGACAGAACGGGAACAGGCATCGAAGACACTCCAGGTTCGACAAGTGCGCCGACCTTACCGAGTTTGCGCGGCAGGCGGAAGCGGCCTGCCTGTGACGCGGTATGACAGCGCGAGGTTCCGGGCCGATCGAGCACCGCGTGAGGGATAGAGTCGGGCTATGAGGTGGATTGTCGATGGATATTTCCTTACTCTCTGCGACCTCGTTACAGTGCCCTCACGTTTCAAACCCTTCGGATCTCGACTTAACAAGGAGTCACCATGAGCATTCTGGTCAACAAGCAGGCCCCGGACTTCGATGCAGCCGCCGTTCTGGGCGATGGCTCGATCGTCGACAGCTTCAAGCTGTCCTCGCTGCGCGGCAAGTACGTCGTGCTGTTCTTCTGGCCGCTGGACTTCACCTTCGTCTGCCCGTCGGAAATCATCGCCCACAACAATCGCATGGACAAATTCCGCGAGCTGGGCGTCGAGGTGGTCGGTGTGTCGATCGACTCGCAGTTCACCCACCACGCCTGGCGCAGCACGCCGGTGGAGAAGGGCGGCATCGGCGCGGTCGAATTCACCATGGTCGCCGACGTCAAGCACGAGATCACCCGTGCCTACGGCATCGAGCACGAAGCAGGCGTTGCGCTACGCGCATCGTTCCTGATCGATCAGCAAGGCGTGGTCCAGCACCAGGTGGTCAACAACCTGCCGCTGGGTCGTGAAGTCGACGAGATGGTCCGCCTGGTCGAGGCCCTGCAGTTCACCGAAGCGCACGGCGAAGTCTGCCCGGCTGGCTGGCGCAAGGGCCAGAAAGGCATGAAGGCCGATGCCCAGGGCGTCGCCGACTACCTGGCCGAGAACGCCAGCAGCCTGTAACACGCAGTGCTGCTTCACCGCGGCCGGCGCTCCAGGCAGCAGGTCGCGGTCTTCAACATCCAGCCGGCATCGCCGGCGCCACGACGACGGTCCTGCGTGATCGCGTCGACAGGAGTGCATCATGTCCGAATCACGTCACTCGCGCGTCATCATCCTCGGCTCGGGCCCTGCCGGCTACAGCGCCGCCGTCTACGCCGCACGCGCCAACCTCAAGCCTCTGATGATCACCGGCATGCAGGCAGGGGGTCAGCTGACCACCACCACCGAGGTCGACAACTGGCCTGGCGATCCCCATGGCCTGACCGGCCCGGCCCTGATGCAGCGCATGCAGGAACACGCCGAGCGGTTCGAGACCGAAATCGTCTTCGACCACATCAACGCCGTGGACCTGGCCAACAAGCCTTTCACCCTGACCGGCGACAGCGCGACCTACACCTGTGACGCCCTGATCGTCGCCACCGGTGCCAGCGCCCGCTACCTGGGCCTGCCGTCGGAAGAGGCGTTCATGGGCAAGGGCGTCTCGGCCTGCGCCACCTGCGACGGGTTCTTCTACCGCAACAAGCCGGTCGCCGTGATCGGCGGTGGCAACACGGCCGTGGAAGAAGCCTTGTACCTGGCCAACATCGCCAGCAAGGTGACCCTGGTACACCGTCGCGACACGTTCCGCGCCGAGAAGATCCTGGTCGACAAGCTGCATGCACGCGTTGCCGAAGGCAAGATCGAACTCAAGCTCAACGCGAACCTGGACGAAGTGCTGGGCGACAACATGGGCGTGACCGGCGCGCGGTTGAAGAACAACGACGGCAGCAGCGAAGAGATCAAGGTCGACGGCGTCTTCATCGCCATCGGTCACACACCGAACACCTCGCTGTTCGAAGGCCAGCTGACCCTCAAGGACGGCTACCTGGTGGTCAGCGGCAGCCGTGAAGGCAATGCCACGGCGACCAACGTCGAAGGCGTGTTCGCCGCAGGCGACGTGGCCGACCACGTCTACCGTCAGGCGATCACCTCGGCCGGCGCTGGCTGCATGGCGGCCCTGGACGTGGAGCGCTACCTGGACGGCCTGCAGAACGCTTCGTTCTGACCCGACAGGGGTGAGGGCACCCGGCAGGCGCCGGGGCGCACCTCGAACGAGCCCGGTGTCGCGCATGCGACCCGGGCTTTTTCGTGTCCGCGTTTCAGAGACTCAGGCGCATCGACAGGTCGACGGCCTTGACGTCCTTGGTCATGGCACCGATGGAAACGAAGTCGACGCCGGTCAGGGCGATCTCGCGCAGGGTCGACGCGTTCACCCCGCCACTGGCCTCGAGCTTGGCCTTGCCTGCCGTCAGGCGCACGGCTTCGCGCATGTCGTCCAGGCTCAGCTCGTCGAGCATGATGATGTCGGCACCGGCCTCCAGCGCCTGGCCCAGCTCGTCCAGGCTTTCGACTTCGACCTCCACGGGTTTGCCCGGCGCGATGCGGTGTGCGGCGGCCACGGCCTGCGCGATCCCGCCGCTGGCGGCGATGTGGTTCTCCTTGATCAGGAAGGCATCGAACAGACCGATGCGGTGGTTGTGCCCGCCGCCGCAGGTGACGGCGTATTTCTGCGCCGCGCGCAGGCCAGGCAGGGTCTTGCGCGTATCGAGCAGGCGCACCGACGTGTCGGCCACCCGATCGACGTAATGCCGCACCTGCGTCGCGACGCCCGACAGCATCTGCAGGAAGTTCAGCGCCGAGCGCTCGCCGGTCAGCAGCGAGCGGGCCGGGCCCTCAAGGTGGAACAGGGTCTGGCCGGCCGTCGCACCTTGACCGTCGGTGACGTGCCAGTGCACCGCGACACGTGGGTCGAGCTGGCGAAACACGGCATCGACCCACGCTGTCCCGCTGATCACGCAGGTCTCGCGGGTGATGACGGTTGCCTTGGCCAGGCGCTCGGCCGGGATGAGCTGGGCGGTGATATCACCGCTGCCGACGTCTTCGAGCAGGGCGCGGCGCACATTGGCTTCGATTTCGGCGGAAAGGTCGGCAAGGCGTAGGTTCGGCATGACGGGCTCCAAAACGGGATGCCGGCGATTATAGGGCAGGCGGCGTCACTGTACAGGCGCGTGACGTGCTGCCTTTCGTCATCGTAAAGGGAGCTTTATCAGGGTTTCACGGTCTGTGATAACGACCGCTCTTGCGCGCCCAGGTGGCGAGGCAGACGTCATGGTCGAGGTCAGGCTGATGGACCTCGTGGATAGGGACCCGCAGCGGCGTTGGTAACGCGCCCTGTCAAGGAGATCGGGATGTACAAGGAAAGCAACGTTGTGAACCTGGCACAGGCCATGCGACCCGGTGTCCGCGTCGTCGAGCCCGGGCTGCCCATGCTGGTCGTGCAGGTGCGCGACAAGGCAGCCTTGCAGTTGCACCAGGGTCTGCGCACGTTGTTCGACATTGCCGACGACACCCTCTTCGAGCTGGCGGACAAGGCCTTCTGCGACCATGACCGACGTCTCATCCTCGATGCGATGCACGAGATTCGTCAGCAGCGCAAACATTTAGAGCGCACGTTTCTGGATATGTTCCATGACGCGTTCTATCAGATCGCTCGCTCGCGCGCCGCGACCTGGCCGACCCGCTCCGTGGACCAGGCCTGGAACCCGCCGGAGTACCGCGAATCGGCCTCCGTGCTCGAAGCCATGGTCGAACGCACGATCGCGCGCGACAGCCAGGCCCTGCACCACCTGAACGTGCGCCTGCATCACCTGCTCGAAGCGCCGCTGGACATGCAGCACAATCCCTTGGGGCCGCGGTGCCTCGGCGATTACTTCCTGCGTGTGGTGCACATGCTGGAGGTGAGCGCCCAGGTCAAGCGGGTCTTGGTGAAACTCTTCGATCGCTGCGTTCTGCGCGATGTGGACCTGATGTATGCCGAAAGCAACCAGATGCTCATGGCCGCCGGTGTCCTCGGCGCCCTCAAGTCCGCACCGCGCCGGCGTGCGCAAGACGGCCAGCGAGTGAGCAGCATACTGCCCGCCAACCAGGACGACGCACCCACGGCGCCGGAGAAAGGCGTGGACGGTACCTGCTTTTTGACGGCGTGCGGCCTGCTGGCCGAGCGTCGTGGGCGATTGTCTGCCAAGGCGCCCGGCAGCCGTGGCGCCCAGGTCATCGAAGGGCATGACCTGTTGCGCTTGTTGACGGCCTTGCAGCAGCGCGTCCTTGCCCCCGAGCAATCAGAGCCCCTGAGCGTGGTCGAGCAACTCGAGCAGTCCCTGGCGCACATCGCCAGGCGCGGGTCGCTGGCGTGCCGCCTCACCGAACACGATGAAGCGGTGATCGACCTGGTAGGGCTGACGTTCGATCAGTTCCTGGCGGACCCGAACCTGCCGCGCGCGCTCAAGACGTTGATCGACCGTGTACGGCTGCCGGTGATGAAGGCGGCTTTGCTGGAGGCGGGGTTCTTCGATCATCCAGGGCATCCGGCCAGGCGCCTGATCCAGGTGATCGCCGATGCCGGAATGGGGTGGAGCGAGGAAGGCGAGGCGTCTCCTGAAGGGGTGCAGGTCACGCTCGAACACCTGGTGCACCGCCTGCTGGCCGATTTCGCCGAGGACATGGGCCTGTTCACTGCCGTGCTGAACGAGTGCCTGGCGCGCGTCGACGAGGAGCGCCAACGCACCGCCCGGCTCGAGCAGCGCGTGCGCGATGCCGAGGAAGGGCGCCTGCGCTGGCTGCAGGCGCGGCAAAGCGTGCAACGCGAACTCAACCTGCGCCTGCATGGGCGTTTCATGCCGCACATGGTGGTGGACATGCTGGTCACCGGCTGGAGCCAGGTGTTGCTGATGGCCTGGCTCAAGCACGGCGAGCGCTCCTTGCCGTGGTCCAAGGCCCTGGCGACCATGGACTCGCTGTTGCTCAGCGTGGCCCCACACCGGCAGACACTGGCCAGGCAGGAACTGCTCGAACGGGTGCCGGGGTTGCTCAAGGCGTTGCGTGAAGGGTTGGCAGGCGTGGCCATGGAATCGACGGCCATGAGTGCGTTCTTCCAGCGTCTGCAGCAGCTGCACCTGCGCGCCTGCAGCCAGACGGAGGACGACGAGGACGTTCAGGAGGCACTGGTGCATGTGCAGGATGAAATCGTCCTGGCCGTTCCACAGGAAACCGCCTGCGGCCCCCTCTGGCAGCCAGCGGCGGATGACCCCTCGCTGTCGAGCGTTCGTGCGCTGCGCGTGGGCCACTGGATCGTCACCGACGATGGCGAGTCGAATCGCTGCAAGCTGGTGGTAGCCTTGGACGAGGCCGATCGACTGGTGTTCACTCACCACGCCGGACGTAAGGTGCGCGAATGGACCCGCGCCGGCCTGGCCATGGCCCTGCGTCGTGGCGAAGTACGGTTGCTCGAAGATGGCCCGGTGTTCGAGCGAGCCTGGCAGCGTGTGCTGACCCAGCTGCGTGCCCCGTCCCTGCATTGAATCTTCATGCAAGCGCCAGGGCCTCGCGGCATACTGGCGGTTCTTCTTCATGATGCAGGAACGTTCATGCACCTGGACCTCGCGACCGGCTGGTTCACGGGCGTCGTACGATGCCCTTCACCGAACTTCAATGCCCGCCCGGCGAACGAGCAGATCTCGCTGCTGGTCATCCACAACATCAGCCTGCCACCTGGCCGCTTCGGCACGGGCAAAGTCCAGGCACTGTTCCAGAATCGCCTGGACCCGGCCGAGCATCCCTATTTCGAAGGCCTGCGAGGGCTGACGGTCTCGGCGCACCTGCTCATCGAACGCACGGGGCAGGTGACCCAGTTCGTGTCGCTGCTCGACCGTGCCTGGCATGCCGGTGTGTCTTGCTTCGACGGGCGCGAAGGCTGCAATGACTTCTCCATCGGTATCGAGCTGGAAGGCACCGACGATTTGCCTTACACGGACGTCCAGTACACGGTGCTGGCCCAGTTGACCGGCGCGATCCAGGCGGCCTGGCCGGCCATCGGCCCGGACCGCATCCAGGGCCACAGCGACATCGCCCCGCAGCGCAAGACCGACCCGGGGCCGGCGTTCGACTGGGCCCGATTCGAGGCCACCCTCACCGACAAGGGGCTTCCATGAGTTATCTGGCGCTGATCCTGATCCTGGGGATCGAGAAGTTCTCGTCCTGGCGTACGCGGCTCCAGCGCGATGGGTGGTTCCTGCGTGAGCTGGCGCGCCTCGAACGCGGACGCAAGCGCGCGCCCTTGGCGGTGCTGGTGCTCCTGGTCGCCGTGCCCATGGGGCTGCTGGCCTGGGTACTGCACGTGCTCGACCCGGTGGCATACGGTCTGCTGACCTTGCCCGTGCACCTGCTGGTGCTGCTCTACAGCCTGGGGCGCGGGCAGACCAAGGGCGCGCTTGGCCCGTTCCGTGACGCCTGGCGTCGCGGCGACAGCCAGGCCAGCCTGGCGGCGGCTGCGCGCGACCTGGGCATCCGGGGTGAAGAGGCCGGCTCGGTGGTGACGCGGGTGCAGGGCCATCTGATCTGGCAGGTCTACGATGGGTTCTTCGCGGTGATCTTCTGGTACGCCGTGCTCGGGCCGGCAGGCGCCCTGGGCTTTCGGTTGTTGACCCTGTGCCGGCAACATGGCCGCCAGCGCGATCTGGTCCGGTCTGCCGGACGGCTGCGCCATGCGCTGGACTGGGTGCCGGCCAGGCTGTTGGTCGTGAGCTTCGCATTGGTCGGCCACTTCGTCGCGGTCATGCGCCTGTTGCTGCAGGAAGCCCTGGCCTGGCGAACGACGGCGCCTGCGTTGCTGGCCAGGGCAGGGCAGGCAGCGGACTCGCCGCTCGAGCCCGGTGCCGGCCAGCAGGGGCTGGATTACTTGGACAGCCAGTGGGCGCTGCTGCAGCGCAGTGCCGTGTTGTGGTACGTCGGGTTGGCGCTGGTGGTCGTGCTCGCCTGAGCCGGACGCGCCTGGTGCCTTCGCCAGGCATCGGCTCTACCAGCCGAACACGGCGTCGGCATTGCGGCTGCTGGCCTGCGCCAGCACGTCGGGGTCCAGGCCCATGACCTGGGCCAGTGCCATGGCGATCTGCGGCAGGTGGTCCGGGCTGTTGCGTTGGCCGGGGAACATGGAGGGCGCCATGTCCGGGGCGTCGGTTTCCAGCACCACGCTGTCCAGGGGCAGTTGCGGCAGGGTGCGCTGCAGCCTAAGCGCCTGTGGCCAGGTGGCGGCACCGCCCAGGCCCAGCTTGAAGCCCAGCTTGATGTATTCACGTGCCTCTTCGACGCTGCCCGCGAACGCATGGATGATGCCGGGCCTTTGCCACCGATGGCGCTTGAGCGTGGCGATCACCTGCGCGTGGCTGCGCCGCACGTGCAGCAAGGGGGGCAGCTCGAACTCGACGGCCAGCTGCAACTGCGCTTCGAACACCCTCTGCTGCTGGGCCTTGTCGAGAGCGGGCAGGTAGTAGTCCAGGCCGAATTCGCCCAGGGCGCACAAGCGTGCCTGGCCGTGCAGGCGTTCGAGCCAGCCGCGCAGCTCGACCAGGTGCTCGGGCCGATGCTGGTCGAGGTAGACCGGGTGCAGGCCCAGGGCGGCATGAACCGCCTCGTGGGTGCAGGCCAGGTCCCAGACCCGCTGCCAGTTGGCCTGGTAGACCCCCAGCACCACGATGCGCTCCACGCCGCCTGCCTTGGCCCTGTCCAGGACGGCCAGCCGGTCCGGGTCGAAGTCCTCGAAGTCCAGGTGGGTGTGGGTATCGATCAGGCGCATGGTCAGGCCTTGAGCAGACGTTGCTTGAAGGTGCGCGCCACTGCATGCACCCCAGGCTGGTAGCGTTTCTGCTCCACGGCGGACACGGCCAGGTCCAGCGCCGTGGTGGCGATCAGGCCGTGCTGCTGGGCCATGGCGTTGACCGGCAGGGGCAGGAAGTCCAGCAACTGGTTGTCGCCGAAGGTCCCGAGCCGCAAGTGCCGGGAATCGTCGGCGCAGGTACGCAGCACGTCGAACACGCCTTGCAGCAGGACGTAGGAAGTGGTCACCAGAGCATCGGGCAGCCCGCCGAAGTCGTCGATCAAGCGCTGCATCAGGCGTTCGCCCCAGTCACGGCTGAACGCGTCCCCTTCATAGTGCGCCACCTGTCCGGCATGGCCCTGCACGGCCTGGTCGAACCCGTGCAGGCGCGCCTGGCTGACCCCCAGCGTCGGACGCGCGCCGATCAGGGCGATGCGCCGAGGTGCGGTGGCCAGCAGGCTGGCAGTCAGCAGCCGGCTGGCGTCCTGGTCGTCGCTGATCACCGAGCAGAAGTGCGCCGCATCCATCTGTCGGTCGATGGCGATGATCGGCAAGCCCTGGGCCTGCAACGTGCGGTAGCTGTCATCGTCCGCCGGCAGGCAGCTGGCGACGAACAGGGCGTCGCAACGCCGCGCGCGAAACAGCTGCTGCAACTGACGCTCGCTTTCGGGCTGATCGTCGCTGCTGGCGATCAGCAACTGGTAGCCGCGTGCCCGTGCGCCTTGCTCGAGCTGCTTGGCCAGCCGTGCGTAGCTGGGGTTTTCCAGGTCGGGGAGAATGAAGCCCAGGGTACGGGTATGGCGGCTGCGCAGCCCGGCAGCCTGCGGGTTGGGCGTGAACCCGTGGGCCTCGACCACCGCCTGCACGCGCTCGACCGTGGTCTGGCTGATGCGCTGCTGTCCGGCCTTGCCGTTGATGACGTAGCTGGCGGTGGTCACGGAGACACCCGCCAGTCGAGCGATATCGCTGAGTTTCACCACAGATTCCTTGTCATGGCCGAAGGTCCGGCCTGTGCTCGACAGTCTTGCCGATACGCTGCACCCAGCGCAGGCGACCAATGTCGTAGTTGTCTGTGGGCATGGTAACGCCGTTGCTTCGAGAAAGTCAGACGTGTACATCGTCTACCGTGCGTCTCGATGGCAGGCGTGCGGGCGCAAAAGCCGTAGGCCGAGGATGGGCCATACTGGCTACAGGCGAAGACCGCGCCAGGCGTTCGGGGCCGTAGACGACAGGCTGGGCTTTTTTGCCGCTCGAATATCGAGTAACGTGGCCGGTTAATCAGGTTAATCGTTTCAGCAGGCGCTTACTGTCACCGTCTTCACGCCTGCCGGGAGTCAGCGACACGCTCCTGCCCTGTACTCAAAAAAATACCGGGTACCGCATCGGGTACCGTAAAGGAGAAGGTCATGCTGGAGCTCGCCAAAGAGCAGATAGCCATGGGGCAGGTAGCGGCCGACAAGCCCGCCGCACTGCGCCTGCTTGCGGACCGCCTGGTCGCCGACGGCCTGGTGGCCGAAGGTTACCTCGATGGGCTGGAAGCCCGTGAAGCCCAAGGGTCGACGTTCCTCGGGCAAGGCATCGCCATTCCGCACGGCACACCGGACACCCGCGAGCTGGTGTTCACCACGGGCGTGCGCCTGATGCAGTTTCCCGAGGGTGTGGACTGGGGCAATGGGCAGATCGTCTACCTGGCGATCGGCATCGCCGCACGTTCGGACGAGCACCTTCGGCTGCTGCAGCTGCTGACCCGCGCCCTGGGCGAGACCGACCTGGCCGAAGCCTTGCGTCGGGCCAGCTCTGCCGAAGCGCTGCTCAAGCTGCTGCAGGGTGCACCCAAGGAGCTGGCGCTGGACGCCCAGCTGATCGGCTTGCAGCAACCGGCCGAAGACTTCCAGGAACTGGCCTGGCGTGGCGCGCGGCTGCTGCAGCGCGCCGGCTGCGCCGACGAAGGGTTCGCCGGCGTGCTCCAGCAGGCCGAGCCTCTGCCGCTGGGTGAAGGGCTGTGGTGGTTGCACAGCGAGCGTCACGTGCGTCAGCCAGGCTTGGCGTTCGTCACCGCGCAGCAACCGCAGACCTATCGCGGGCAGCCGCTCAACGGGCTGTTCTGCCTGGCCAGCCTGGGCGCTGCTCATCAGGCCTTGCTCGAGCGCCTGTGTCAGGTGCTGATCGAAGGCCGCGGCCAGATGCTCTACCAGGCGACGAGCAGCCGTGCGGTCCTGGAGGTCCTGGGCGAACAGGTGCCGGCCGACTGGCCGAGCGAACGCATCGTGCTGGCCAATGCCCATGGGCTGCACGCACGCCCTGCCAAGGTGCTGGCGCAACTGGCCAAGGATTTCGAAGGCGACGTGCGGGTGCGCGTGGTGGAAAGCGGGCAGCCGGCCGTGTCGGCCAAGAGCTTGAGCAAGCTGCTGAGCCTCGGCGCCCAGCGTGGCCAGACCCTCGAACTGAGCGCCGAGCCGTCGATCGCGACGGATGCCCTGCCGGCCTTGCTGGCAGCGATCGGTGAAGGCCTCGGTGAAACCGTCGAGCCTGTGCAGGCCAGCGAAAGCGCGGCAGAGCCGGTGTCCTGCGCAGCGGCCGAGCCTGTTGCGCACGCGCCGGCCGCAGGCACGCGGATCCAGGGGGTCGCCGCGGCGCCTGGTATCGCCAGCGGCCCGGCGCACCTGCGCATCGAGCGGGTCATCGACTACCCCAAGCGGGGCGAGTCGCCTCGAGAAGAGCGCCTCAAGCTCGAGCAGGCCATCACGGCGGTCAACGCCGACCTGCAACGGCTGGTCGAACGCAGCGATCGGGCGATCGGCGAAATTTTCGTCACCCACCAGGAGATGCTCGCCGACCCAGGGCTGACCGACGAGATCGAACAGCGCATCGGCCAGGGCGAAAGCGCCGCCGCGGCCTGGATGACGGTCATCGAGGCGGCTGCCCGGCAGCAGGAATCGCTGCGCGATGCCCTGTTGGCCGAACGCGCCGCCGACCTGCGCGACATCGGGCGCCGGGTACTGGCCCAGTTGTGCGGCATCAATGAACCCGAGGAGCCGGCCGAGCCCTACGTGCTGGTCATGGCCGAGGTCGGTCCATCGGACGTGGCGCGGCTCGACCCGGCGCGGGTGGCCGGGATCCTGACCGCCCACGGTGGGGCCACTGCGCACAGCGCGATCGTCGCCCGGGCGCTGGGCATCCCGGCCGTGGTCGGTGCCGGTGACAGCGTGCTGCTGCTGGAGCCGGGTACCGCGTTGCTGCTCGATGGCCAGCGCGGCCAGGTCAGCATCGCACCGGCCGCCGACGAGCTGGCCCGCGCCCTGGCCGAGCGCGACGCCCGTGAGCGTCGCTTGCAGGCGGCCTGGGAGCGCCGTCTGGAGCCGGCCGTCAGTCGCGACGGCCAGGCCATCGAGGTGTTCGCCAACATCGGCGAGAGCACAGGGGTGGAGAAGGTCGTGGACTGCGGCGCCGAAGGCGTCGGCCTGCTGCGCACCGAACTGATCTTCATGGCCCATTCGCAGGCGCCCGACGTGGCCACGCAGCAGGCCGAGTACGCACGCGTGCTCGAAGGGCTGGGCGGACGTCCGCTGGTGGTGCGCACCCTCGATGTCGGCGGTGACAAGCCGCTGCCGTACTGGCCGATCGAAGCCGAAGAAAACCCGTTCCTGGGTGTGCGTGGCGTACGCCTGACCCTGCAGCGGCCGCAGGTGATGGAAGATCAGTTGCGTGCGTTGCTGCTGGCAGCCGGTTCCCGGCCCCTGCGGATCATGTTCCCCATGGTCGGGCAGATCCACGAGTGGCGCGAAGCCCGTGCGATGGTCGAGCGTCTGCGCCAGGAAATTCCGGTCGCCGACCTGCAGCTGGGCATCATGGTGGAAGTGCCGTCTGCAGCCCTGCTGGCCCCTCAGCTGGCCCGCGAAGTGGACTTCTTCAGCATCGGCACCAATGACCTGACCCAGTACACCCTGGCCATCGACCGCGGCCATGCCAGTCTGTCGGCCCAGGCCGATGGCCTGCACCCGGCGGTCTTGCGACTGATCGACATGACCGTGCGCGCCGCCCATGCCGAAGGCAAGTGGGTCGGTGTGTGTGGCGAGCTGGCGGCCGATCCGCAGGCGGTCGCCATTCTGTTCGGGCTGGAAGTGGACGAGCTGAGCGTCTCTGCGCGCAGCATTCCGGAAGTCAAGGCGCTGGTGCGCGAAACCGATTACCAGGCCGCGCGTGCCCTGGCCCGCGAGGCACTGGCCCAGGACAGTGCGCAGGCCGTTCGTGCCCTGGTGGAGACTCACTGATGGCCAAGATACTCACCGTCACCCTCAACCCCGCGCTGGATGTGACCATCCTCTTGGACACCTTGCGCGCCGGGCACGTCAACCGTACTCAGGGCCAGGCGACCCATGCCGCTGGCAAAGGCCTCAACGTGGCCCAGGTTCTCGCTGACCTGGGTCACAGCCTGACCGTCAGCGGCTTTCTGGGGCGCGACAACCTGCAACCCTTCGACGCGTTGATGCAAGGACGAGGTTTCACCGACGGGTTCATCCGTGTCCCTGGCGAGACGCGCAGCAACCTCAAGCTGGTGGAAGCCGATGGCCGGGTGACCGACATCAACGGCCAGGGGCCAGAGGTGAGCGAAGACGCGCAGGCGGCGCTGCTGCATCGCCTGGAAAGCCTGGCAGCCGGGCATGACGCCGTCGTCGTCGCAGGCAGCCTGCCCCGTGGCGTCAGCCCGCAGTGGTTCCGGCAACTGCTGGTGCAGCTGCGCGGGCAAGGCCTGAAGGTGGTGCTCGACAGCAGTGGCGAGGCCCTGCGTGTCGGTCTGGACGCCGCGCCATGGCTGGTCAAACCCAACGCCGAAGAGCTGGCCGACGCGCTGGGCGTACCGCTCGAGGATTCGACGGCGCGCCGCCAGGCCGTGGCGCGCCTGCTCGACCAGGGGGTCGAGCACGTGGTGCTGTCCCAGGGCGAGGAGGGCGTCAGCTGGTTCTCGTCGGCGCAGGCCCTGCAGGCACGCCCCCCGGCGGTACGCGTCGCCAGCACCGTGGGCGCCGGCGATTCGCTGGTCGCCGGCATGGTGCACGGGCTGCTCAGCGGTGAGCCGGCCGAGCAGACGTTGCGCCGTGCGACGGCGATCGCTGCCCAGGCGGTCACCCAGGTCGGCTTCGGCATCCACGACCGTCCGCAGCTCGAGCGCTTGCAGGCAGGCGTTCAACTCACTTCCCTACCCGAGGCTTGCCGATGAACATCGTCATTGTCACCGCCTGCCCCAACGGCCAGGTGTCCAGCGTGCTCAGCGCACGCCTGCTGGCCGCCAGCGCCCACGCCAGGGGCTGGCACACCCACGTCGAGATCCATGATCCACAGCATGCCAGCCCACGGGTCGAGTCGGCAGACATCGAAGCCGCCGACTGGATCCTGGTCGTCGCCACCGGCCCGGTGGACCTCGCGCGCTTCGACGGCAAGCGTCTGTACCAGGCGACTCCTGCCGAGGCCTTGGCCGATCGCGAGCGGTTCCTCGACGAGGCGGCCGCCAACACCCATGTGCACCAGGCGTCGGCGTCTGCCGCGCCTCAGGCGAGCACGACCACGCCTCGCATCGTCGCCATCACCGCGTGCCCGACCGGCGTCGCGCACACCTTCATGGCGGCCGAGGCGCTGCAACAGGCGGCGGCCCAGGCCGGCTACACGTTCCACGTCGAGACCCAGGGTTCGGTCGGCGCCCGCAATCCGCTGCCGGAGGCAGCCATCGCCGACGCCGACGTGGTGCTGCTGGCTGCCGACATCGAAGTGCCGACCACCCGTTTTGCCGGCAAGCGCATCTACCGCTGCGGTACCGGCATCGCCCTGAAGCAGGCCCATGCGACCCTGGACAAGGCCCTGGCCGAAGGCCGTGTGGAAAGCACGGGCCAGGCGACGGGTGGTGAAGCCAAGAGCACCGAGAAGACCGGCGTCTACAAGCACCTGCTGACCGGGGTGTCGTTCATGCTGCCGATGGTGGTGGCAGGTGGCCTGCTGATCGCCTTGTCGTTCGTGTTCGGCATCGAAGCCTACAAGGAGGCGGGGACCTTGCCTGCCGCCCTGATGCAGATCGGTGGCGAGGCGGCCTTCAAGCTGATGGTGCCGCTGTTGGCCGGTTACATCGCCTGGTCCATCGCCGATCGGCCTGGCCTGGCGCCGGGCATGATCGGTGGCTTGTTGGCGAGCAACCTGGAGGCTGGCTTCATCGGCGGCATCGTCGCCGGCTTCCTGGCCGGTTACAGCGCCAAGGCGATCAACCGCTGGGCGCGACTGCCCAGCAGCCTGGAATCGCTCAAGCCGATCCTGATCATCCCGCTGCTGGCCAGCCTGTTCACCGGGCTGGTGATGATCTACGTGGTCGGCCATCCGGTGGCCGCCATGCTCGAAGGCCTGACGCACTTCCTCGACAGCATGGGCACCACCAACGCCGTGCTGCTGGGCCTGGTGCTGGGCGCGATGATGTGCGTGGACCTCGGCGGCCCGATCAACAAGGCGTCCTACGCGTTCTCGGTGGGCCTGCTGGCGTCGTCCAGCTATGCCCCGATGGCCGCGACCATGGCGGCCGGCATGGTGCCTCCGATCGGCCTGGGCATCGCCAGCTTCCTGGCGCGGCGCAAGTTCGCCCAGAGCGAGCGTGAAGCCGGCAAGGCTGCCCTGGTGCTGGGCTTGTGCTTCATCTCCGAAGGGGCAATCCCGTTCGCCGCCAAGGACCCGCTGCGGGTCATTCCGGCGAGCATCGCCGGAGGTGCCCTGACCGGCGCGCTGACCATGTACTTCGGTTGCAAGCTCATGGCGCCGCATGGTGGGTTGTTCGTGCTGCTGATCCCCAACGCGATCAACCACGCGATGCTGTACCTGCTGTCGATCCTGGCAGGCAGCGTGCTGACCGCCGTGATCTACGCCGTGATCAAGCGCAGTGAGAAGGTCGAGATGACCGTGGCTTCGGCAGCGCCGTGAGGTAGTCCGCGGTCATGCAGGACCCGTCAAGGCCAGGTCGCGGCCTTGACGGCATCTGCCGATGAGGTCGAAGGCCCAGGTCTTTCAACGTCTTTGCCTAATACGCTGTAGACCGCATCGCTGATCTGGCAGAGCGGTTCATCCCCTCTGTGCGGGCTTGCCCGCGACGCAGGCGGTGATGGGCCGGACGCCATCGCGGGCAAGCCCGCTCCCACAGGGGGCTGCGCTTGCCTGTATCTATCTTGAAACTCTTTCCAAAGATGGTGAAAGGCCTTCCATCCATTGGCAGTGGTGGTCAACCTCCTTCCTGTTGCTTGCGCCGCAAGGGCTCCAGCAACGCGCCCAGCCCGTTGTGGTCGATCTCGTGCATCAAGGCCAATAGCCGTCCCAGCTCCCCGTCGGGAAAGCCCTTGCGTGCGAACCACGCCAGGTAATCGCCGGGCAAATCGGCGATCGTACGGCCTTGGTACTTGCCGAACGGCATAGTGCGATCGACGAGCGATTGAAGCGCTTCAGGTTTCATGACGAACCTCCAGAACAGGGCAGAGCGCGCACCCTACTGCAATCTGCATGATGGCTGAAGCCGCCATCATGCAGAACACCACGCCTCGACACACTGCGCGTACCGCTAACGCCTTGATTTGACTGGGCGATGAAAAATCTTTGAACCTGGCACGAAGGCTGCTCTCACATATAGGGACTATCAACTGCCACGGAGTTTGAGCCATGAGCAATCCAAACAAAGAAGTGATTGATGTACTGAACAACCTGATCGAGTACAGCAAGGACGGCCAGAAAGGTTTCGAAGAGGCTGTTGATGATCTGAAGAATCCCGAACTGAAGGCCTTCGCCCGTCAGCGCGCCGAAGGCTGCGCACAAGCGGCTCGTGAGCTGCAGGCCGAAGTCAAGGCGCTGGGCGGCGATCCAGAAACGTCCACCAGCTTCACCGGCGACCTGCACCGCGGCTGGGTCAACCTGAAGTCGGCACTGACCGGCAAGGAAGACAAAGCTGTCTTCGAAGAGCTGGAGCGCGGTGAAGACTACGCGCTGAAAGCCTACAAGGACGCTGTCGAGAAGCTGGCCAAGCTGGGCCATGGCGACGTCGCCGTCGGCCACACCACCGTCAGCACCGGGGTAGGCGCCACTCACGTCGGTGCCACCGATGGCCTGACCAGCACCGCCACCACTGCCGCCACTGGCAGCGGCCCCTACGCGCTGGTACGCAAGCAGCTCGAAGGCGTGCAGAAGAATCACGATGACGTCAAAGCCCTGCGTGATCGTGAGATCTCCAAGGTCCAGCACTGATTCACAGACCTTCGACGCGGTTACGGCCGTCCGCCTTGGCCTTGTACAAGGCGCGGTCGGCATCGCCGAGCAACTGAGGAAGCGTTTGATGCTTCCCAGGCAGCTGAAAGCCGACGCCGATGCTTACGGTCACAGGCCGTGAGTCGTCGCTGAACAGAGGCAGTGCCTCGACGCTGGCGCGAATACGTTCGGCCACGCGAAGAGCACTGCCTCGTTCCGTTTCCGGCAACACGACCTGAAACTCCTCGCCTCCATAGCGTGCTGCCAGGTCGGCGGGCCGATGAAGGCTGCGCTCGATGGCCTTGGCCACCTCTTGCAAGGCACGATCCCCTCCCGCATGACCGTGACGCTGGTTGAAGGCCTTGAAGTGATCGATATCGATCATCAGTACGGCCAACGGCCTGCCGCTGCGCCGGGCACGTGCCGATTCCAGACGCAGCATGTGGTCCAGGTGACGACGGTTGGCCAACCCCGTCAGGCTGTCGGTCGACGCCAGGGAAGCCAGAACCTGCTCGGCCGCATGCCGCCGGCGCAACTCGCGGCCCAGTAACCAGGTCAGCCAGAGCAGCCCTGCGCATAACCCTCCCGTGGCGCTTCCGATCAGCAAGACCGTTCGCCACCACGATTGCAGGATATCGTCCGACGCCTGCGCCAGTACCAACAGCAACGGTAGATCTCCCACCTGAGAAAAGCTGTAGACGCGTTTCACGCCTGTGAAACTGGAGGTGGAGGCGAAGGTGCCGCGGCGTTGTTCGAGAACCCGCTCGAAGACGGCGCGCATGCTGAAGTCGCCGTCGAACGGCGGATGAGGCGGGCTCATCGGGTGATGTGCGATCAGGTGGCCTTGGAGGTCGAACAGGCTGACGCTGCCCGACGCACCGATGTCCAGGCGCGCGAACAACTGGTCGAAATAGGACAGGCGCAATGCGCCACTGGCGACACCGGCGAAGGCACCGGCGCGGTCGTCGATACGGCGACTCAGGCTGAGGTAGCGATGGCGATCATCCAGGTGACCCTGGAAGGGCATGCCCACGATCAAACCCAGGGCCGGATCGTCGCGGTGCTGGCGAAACAGCGCAGCATGGGCCAGATTGCCAGCCCGTGGCGCGACGCGGCGGGAGTCTTCGACCACGGCGCCCTGGGCATCCAGCCACAGGATGTCGCCCTGCAGAGGACGCGCCAGGGCCTGCTCGAACAACCACTGATGGCGAACGCGAGGCGGCAGGGCCATGACTGCAGGTTGTCGCGAGGCCCATATCAGTCCGCGTAAGGACTGATCGTACCGTTCGACGGTCCCCAGGATGTCGCTTTCGATCAGGTGCAGCAGGTTGTTCGAGGCGCGCATGGCCGATTGTTCGACGCTGTGGCGTTCACGCAGCAGCAGGTAGCCGACGATGGCCAGAATGGCGAGCACGGCAATGCCGCTGCCCAGGTTCAGCAGTTGTCTGGAATGAGAAAGGTGGACGGCAGGGCGCGTGGTCGGGGTCTGCATGATCGCTCATGGATAAGCCCTCCACTCCATGAAGGCAAAACGGTGACAGGGTGTTGATGGCAGGAAACGGGGGCATCCTACCAGGGCATCGTGTCGCAGGTGCGACGACGACACCCTGGGACGGCGCTGGGCGCTAGAAGACGTTCAGCGGGTAGTCGACGATCACCCGGTATTCGTCGAGGTCGTTGTCGACCCACGAATACCCCTGGCTGCCGCGGTGGCTGGCATAGCGCAGCTGCACCGCCAGGTCCTTGAACTGACCTTCCTGGACCACGTAGCGCACGTCCAGGTCGCGCTCCCAGTGATGCGCGTCCTTGCCGTCGGGGTTGTACCAGTTGCCGTAGCCGCTGCTGGTGCGATCGGCCTTGGTCAGGTCGATCTCGCCACGCGAGTACGACACGGTCGTGCTCAGCCCAGGGTAGCCCAGCGCCGAGAAGTCGTAGCCGTACTGCAACTTCCAGGAGCGCTCGTTAGGCCCGTTGAAGTCCGAGTACATGCGCGAGTTGTCGAGAAACACGCTGTCGCCCTGGTTGATGTAGTCGAACGGGGTATCGCCGTTGACACGCTGGTAGGCGGCCGTGACGCTGTGGCCGTTGACGTCCAGGGTCAGGTGCAGGCTGTAGGTGTTGTTGTCGATGCTGCCCAGCAAGGCCTTGCCGGTGTCCTGGGTGTGGTAGGCGTGGAATCCGGGATTGAGGCTGATCTGGTCGTTGACGACGTGGATGTATTCGAAGTCGACGTAGTACTGGTTCCAGATGTCTTGAAGTTCGGCACCGTACAGGCTGGTGGTGACGTTCGGCGTGCCGCTCCAGGTCGCGCCGGCCCAGTTCAGGTGGTGGCTCTTGCTGCCGTCGGCCAGGGTGCCGTAGAACGTGTCGATGCGGCGGTGCCCGCTTTGGTTGTACGGCTTGGTGAAGCTGGCCTGGCCACCTTCGAGGGCGAGGCCGTCGATGCTGTTGTTGGTCAGGCTGACGCCCCGGAAGGTCTGCGGCAGCATGCGCGTCTCGCCACCGGCGATCACCGGGTTGGTGAGGAACAGGTCACCTGCCTTGAGTTCGGTACCGAACGCCTTGAGCTTGATCGCCGCCCCTGCGGTAGAGAACGACCCCGGCGCCTTGCCCAGCTCGCCATCGTCCTGATAGTGCAGCGGCAGGATGCTGGTCCCGGCATGACCGCCGCCACCGTCGAGCTTCACGCCCAGCATGGCATGCGCATCGAGCCCGAAGCCAAGGGTGCCGGGCGTGTAGCCGGACTGGAAGCGTGCGACGAACCCCTGGCCCCATTCGCGGCTGTCGGCATTGCCTGAGTTGAGCTGGTTGCGGTTGAAATAGGCGTTGCGGGCGTTGACGTTCAGCGAAGCCCCGTCGAGAAAGCCTTCGGGTTGATCGTCGGCGGCATGGACGGCAGCAGGGATCGTTGCAGCGATTGCAACGAAAAGCGGCGTGAAGCGGGACACGATGGACACCGGTACGGGCTCCTTTGTACGAGAGGGTGGGCAGGTCGTGGGGTCGGCCCGGCCACTTTCTCGTCAAGAACGTACACACCGCGAAGGGATGAACTGCACACGAAGGAAAAGCCGCCGGTCGGTCAGCGGCTGCGTAAATTACCACACTGAAACAATCCGTGTCGTGGCGTGCGGCGCGTACCACTGCCTGTTCCGGCGTCCGAATCAGCTGTCGCCATGCGCTTCGCCGGTTTCCTTGGAAGCCGTCTGCTGCGCGTCTTGCAGTCGTTCTGCACGCTGGGCGGCGAAAGCCTCGCGTGCTTGTTGGTGAGTGGCCTCGAGCGCTGCGCTTCGGGCGACGAACGCCGTCGATTCTTCGGCCATCGCCCAGGGTGAGGCCAGCAGGGTCGACAGCAGGGAAGCACAAACGAGTTTGGAGTGGATCGACATGAGTAACGTCCTTCTTGCCAGGCAAGTATCAGTTGAACACCCCTACGGTAGGCGTGACACGGACGTGGAAACAGCGGTCGACCGGATAATGACTATTGCGGTTCAGGTAACAATTTTCGCCCAATCGGGCGCCATCTTCTTGAAAGCCGCGCGCTTGAGCCGTTCACGCTCACCTGTACGGGTGAGCGCGACAGCCGCCTTGCAGAGCACGATGTCGACATGACGCGACGAGAGGGCGCGCTCGGTCGCTAGCGGATCAGCCGGCCTTTCAAGGATGACGCCTGCCATTCACTGACGAAGGCGCGTTGCTGTTGCTTGTCGAACAGGCACAGCTCCGTTCCGGTGCGTTTGTTCAGGTGCTTCTGTGGGTAGGTACCTTCGAGCACCAACGCGCTGTAGCCGACCTGGTCTTCGAACTCGACCGGCTTGCCACGCACGTGGGCGTCCTTGAACTGACTGGCGGCCAGGCACGTCTTGAGGACCTGCTGACGGTGTTCGGTCCAGGCCTGCTCACTGGAGGCCTGGGCAGTGCCGACCGATACCAGACAGGCCAGCAAAGGGAGAATGAAACGTTTCATGGCGGTCTCGCATAGGCATGACGTTGACCACAGAGTAATGCCAATCGCGTCGTCGGTTCAAAGCTTCGTTGCCGGTGCGTCCTGTTCGACCCTGCCGGAGGTCGAGAGCACCTTCAGCGTTCGGCGAAGACCACGGCCTCGGCAGCCGTCATCAGGCAATCGGTCAGCTCTGGCGACGAGAACTTGGTCAGGATGGCGTTGGCGCCGCAGAGCCGGGCCTTCTCGCCCGCCATGGCGCTGTCCAGCGAGGTGTGCAGCAGCACGTAGAGGTGCTCGAAGTCCGGCGTCTCGCGCAAGGTGCGGGTGAAGGCATAGCCATCCATCTCTGACATCTCGATGTCGGAGACCACGATGTTGATTTCCTTGTCAGTGCCCTGCAGCTCCAGCAGCACGTCGATGGCTTCGCGGGCACTGCGTGCCGTGCGGCATTCGATGCCCAGGTTGCGCAACGTGAAGACCGATTGCTGCAGCGCGACCAGGCTGTCGTCGACCACCAGGATGTTGGCCGCCGCCAGCAGCATCGACTGGTCATGGTCCAAGGTGCCGACAGACGGGTCCTGGCTGGGCGGAACGATGCCCTGCAAGACCTTTTCGATGTCCAGGACCTGCACCAGTTGCCCTTCGACTTCGGTGACGCCCGTGATGAAGGCACTGCGGCCGGACCCATGGGGCGGCGACTTGATGTCCTGGCTGCGGCAATGAATGATCCGGCTGACCGACTGCACGTGCAGGCCCTGGCGCGATCGGCTGATGTCGGTGACGATCAGGCAGCCGCCCCGCGGGTCGGCCAGTGGGCGCTCACCGATGGCGCGGGACAGGTCGATGACCGACAGCGCCTGGCCACGCAGGGTCGCCACGCCCCGCACGTGCGGGTGCGACTGCGGCAGCACGGTCAGGACGGGGCAGGGGATGATTTCGCTGACCTTGAGCAGGTTGATCGCCATCAGCTTGCCACTGCGCAGGGTGAACAGCAGCAGTGACAGAGCGTCCGCACGGACGTTTCGGGTGGGCATGGGGATCGTCGGGCTCGAATGAACGGATTGTCAGGTTATCGACCTGAACGGGGTAGGCTTTAACGGCACGGCTGACATCGAGCGCACGAGGCTGTGCCGGGCGCTCACACCTGCAACCACACCGCAGCCGTGCAGGCCATCACGGTTCTGTGGGAGTAGGCTTGCCCGCGATGGCGGTGGCATCTGCACCGCATCCCTCGCCGGCTGACTACCGACCTCTCGCCCTGGCACGGATGCACAGGCCCTGTCGCTGACAAGCCCACTGCCCTGCGCCCACTATAAAGATGAGCGCCCCCATTCAGCGTACGCCGAGCCGCTTGGCCAGTCGGTTCAGGTTGGCGCGGTCCAGTTGCAGCTCGCGCGCCACTGCAGCCCAGTTGCCTGCCTGTCGTGCCAGGCAGGCTGCGATCACCTGCCGCTGGTATTCGTCCAGCGCCTGGCGCAGTCCGCCCTCAAGGGCAGTGGGGGAGGGTGGCTCGGCAAGGACCGGGGGTTGCGGCGTAGGCTGCCCAGGGCTTACGTCCAGGTCGGCGACCTCCAGCGTCAGGATCCGCGGACGCTGTTCCTGACGCCCCAGGGCCTTGAGCGCCGAGCGCCCGATCAGGTGTTCGAGCTCGCGCACGTTGCCCGGCCAGGCGTAGTGGAGCAGGGCCGCCTGCGCTGGCGGGCTCAGGCGCAGGCCATTGAGGCCCATGCGCGAACGGTTCTGCTCGAGGAAGTAGCCCGCCAGCAGCAGCACGTCGCGTCCGCGTTCACGCAAGGGGGGGACCTGCAGGGGGTACATGCTCAGGCGATGGTAGAAGTCAGCGCGATAGCGACCACTGCGCACGGCCTCGGCCAGGTCCCGGTTGGTCGCCGCGATCAGGCGCACATCCACATGATGCTCGCGGTCGGAGCCCAGGCGTTGCAACTGACCGCTCTGCATGACGCGCAGCAGCTTGGCTTGCACGGTGAGCGACAGCTCGCCCACCTCGTCCAGGAACAAGGTGCCGCCATGGGCCAGCTCGAACTTGCCACGGCGCTCGCCATGGGCACCGGTGAAGGCGCCTCGTACATGGCCGAACAGCTCGCTTTCGACCAACGTCTCCGGCAAGGCGGCGCAGTTGAGGCTGACCAGGGGCTTGTGGGCCCGGTCGCTGGCCTGATGCAGCGCCTGTGCCACCAGTTCCTTGCCCACCCCGGTCTCGCCCGTGATCAGCACCGTCATCTGGCTCGCACCCACCAGACGGATCTCGTCGCGCAAGTGTCGATAGGCCTCGCTCTGGCCGATCATGTCCTGGCGGGGCTGGCCACTGACCTGGCGATAGACCTCGGCCCGTTGATGGGCATCCTCGGCACGCAGGGCCAGGTGTTCGATGCGCTGGGCGACCGTGACGGTCGCGGCGGCCAGGCTGGCGAATGCCTGCAGGGCGTCCAGCTCGGCACTGCCGAACTGGCCAGGCGTCAGCGAGTCGAGCGTCAGCAGCCCCCATGGGCGGTCATTGACGCTCAACGGGCAGCCCATGCAGTCGTGCACTTCGAGGTCGACGTCAGGCGCGTTGATCAATCCGTCATAAGGGTCTGGCAGCTCGCTGTCGCTGGCGAAGCGCGTGGGGTGATTGTGGCCGAGCAGGATGGCGAACCGGGGATGCTCGCTGACCCGAAATCGCCTGCCCAGGGTGTCGGCCGACAGTCCGTCGACCGCCAGGGGCACCAGCCACTCGCCGTCGAGCTTCAGCAGCGCCGCAGCATCGCATGGCAACAGCGCGCGCATGGCATGCAGCAGGCGACGGTAGCGCTCTCGGTCGGGCAGGTCGCAGGACAAGTCGCTGACCAGAGGCAAGAGCGCCGTCAGCAAGGGTTTCGAGGTCATAATGACTCCTGGTGGTCGGTAAGACTCTACCGCAACAGGAGTCATTATGACCTGACCTGCATCAAGGCGCCCTGTTTACAGGGGCCATGGAGTTGGCACGGTTCCTGAACACACCTGTGCATCAGACCATGCTTACCTTGTCCTTTGGAGTGACTGCCATGCTCGATGACCAACAACGCGCGATCATCAAAGCCACCGTCCCGTTGCTGGAAACCGGCGGCGAGGCGCTGACCACGCACTTCTACGCCATGATGCTCGCCGAGTACCCCGAGGTACGACCGCTGTTCAACCCGGCCCACCAGGCCAGCGGCGCACAGCCCCGCGCGTTGGCCAACGCCGTGCTGATGTACGCGCGGCACATCGACCGCCTGGAGCAATTGGGCGGTCTGGTCGGGCAGATCATCAACAAGCACGTGGCCTTGCAGATCCTGCCCGAGCATTATCCGATCGTCGGCACCTGCCTGCTGCGTGCCATCCGCGAAGTTCTGGGCGAGGACATCGCCACACCGGCCGTCATCGATGCCTGGGCGGCGGCCTACCAGCAATTGGCCGACCTGCTCATCGGCGCCGAGGAAAGCCTGTATCAGCAGAAAGCGCAGGCCGTCGGCGGCTGGCGGGGCGCTCGCGTCTTCCGACTGGTGCGGCGGGAGCAGGAAAGCCAGGAGATCGTCTCGTTCTACTTCGAGCCGGCGGATGGTCAGCCCGTGCTCAAGGCCGAGCCAGGCCAGTACATCGGCCTGCAGCTGTTCATCGATGGCGTCGAGCAGCGGCGCAACTATTCGCTGTCGTCGCGCTGCGATGGTCGTCAGTACCGGATCAGCGTCAAGCGCCAGCCGGGCGGCACGGCGTCCAACTACCTGCACGATCACCTGCAGGTAGGCGACACGGTGCCGATGTTCCCGCCGGCGGGTGACTTCACCCTGACGGATGCGCAAGGGCCCCTGGTGCTCATCAGCGGCGGCGTCGGCATCACCCCGACCCTGGCCATGCTCGAAGCCGCGCTCGAACGTGGGCGGCCAGTGACGTTCATCCACTGCGCGCGCAATGCAGCGGTGCATGCCTTCGGCGGCTGGGTCGATGCGCTGGCGGCGCGTCACCCGCAGCTCAAACGGTTCTACTGCTACGCCGAAAGCGACGGCACCCCGGGCGCCGATGCCATCGGCCTGCTGGACCAGGCGCTGCTCGAACGCTGGCTGCCCAGGGACGCGCAGGTGTACTACCTCGGGCCGCAACCGTTCATGGCGGCCGTGCGCCGTCATCTCCAGGCGCTGGGTGTGCCGGAGTCGCAGATGCACCATGAGCACTTCGGGCCGGCTGCTGCGTTGGCCTGAGGACCTAGCGGGGTACGCCGATGCCTTGCAAACCCCGCTCCGATACCGCCAGGCGTGCACTGCGCCTGGCTCTGTCGCATGAGGCGAGGTTGTCTGAACCCTCATGCACGGCCGTCCTGAATACGAACACGTTTCATCTTTAATCGACGGTTAATCCCTGTATCCTTCACTCGCCACGGCTACCGCACGTGGCGGCGTCGTGCCGTGGCCGCCGATGCGTGCGGACGGGTCGTGAACCGTTTGGCCAACGACCGGTCTGAACCCTCCCGGACAGATCGGACGCTAGCGCCCTGCGAGCGTTCGTGATTCGGCAGCGTCTCGCATCGCTGTCCGCGACAGCGCCGCGCCGTCTTGTCCATCGAAGGAAACCGCAATGAACGACTACACCTCGCGCCTGAACCGTGAACGGCGCTTTCTGGTACTGCTGGGGCTGATCTGCCTGGCGCTGATCGGCGGAGCGCTGTACATGCAGATCGTGCTGGGCGAGGCACCGTGCCCGCTGTGCATCCTGCAACGGTACGCGCTGCTGCTGATCGCGCTGTTCGCCTTCCTCGGGGCGGCGATGCCCAGCGCCCGTGGTGTGACGCTGTTCGAAGGCTGTGTGGTGCTCAGTGCGATCGGTGGGGTGATTGCAGCCGGCCGCCATGTGTATATACTCGCCCACCCGGACGTCAGCTGCGGCATCGATGTCCTGCAACCCATCGTCGATGAGTTGCCCCTGGCCAAGGTCTGGCCGCTGGTGTTCCAGGTCGACGGGTTCTGCACCACGCCCTATCCCCCGGTGCTGGGGTTGTCGCTGGCCCAGTGGGCGTTGCTGGCGTTCGTGATGACCGCCGTGCTGGTGCCCGTGGGCATCCTGCGCAACCGCCGCCGGCCCTAGACCAAGCGCGCCACTTGCGCAAGTCGCGTAACACGCCAAGTGCCCCTGGAAACCCTGTGGTTAATCCCTTGCGAATCGACCGAAGCCTTGAAATAGAAGGGTTGGAGAGGGTTCGGAAGGGGTGTGACAAACTGTCGCGAACCTGATTTTTTAGGGCTTATTGTTACAGATCTCGCAAGAGACTGTTGCTCAATAAGTCATAGTCAAGGGTTTGCGACCTATCTACAATCGCCCCCAATTTCCGTTCGGCACTGCTTGCAAGTCGCAGGAATGAAGGAAGCCAAGGCTCCTTTTTGCTGACTTAGCCAAGCGTCGCCCAACGGCGATACCGGGCGGATCTCCCTCCGCGTTTTCTCGCACCAAATGGACTTGGTCTGCAATACGGGCTAAGCCTACGAAGCCATATGACACCGCAACTGTGCTCGATGCCGCGTTTCAGCAGTCGAACACCCCGGCACGAGCGCATTCGCACCACATGCTGACGCTTGGCAGGACGAAGTGTTGGTGACCAAAACATAATTGCATTGAAGCAAGCTGATCTAGAGGTCGTGAGATGAGTAAAAAGCGTTACCCCAGACTGTTTGGCATTCTGCCCTTTTTAGGCATGCTTTTACTCAGTGGGTGCAACTGGACCCTGCTCGACCCGAAAGGTCAGGTCGGCATTGAGCAAAAGAACCTGATCCTGATCGCGTTCGGCCTGATGTTGCTGGTCGTGATCCCGGTCATCATCATGACCCTGGTCTTTGCCTGGAAGTACCGTGCCACCAACAAGGCCGCCACCTACACGCCCGACTGGTCGCACTCGACCAAGATCGAAGCCGCCGTGTGGCTGATCCCGATCCTGATCATCATCGCCCTGGGCATCGTCACCTACAAGACGACCCACTCGCTCGACCCGTACCGTCCACTGGATTCCGACGTGAAGCCCGTGCAAATCGACGTGGTCGCGCTAGACTGGAAATGGCTGTTCATCTATCCAGAACAAGGCATCGCCACGGTCAACAAGATCGTCTTCCCTGCCAACACGCCCGTGAATTTCCGCGTGACCTCTGACGCCGTGATGAACTCCTTCTTCATCCCAGGTCTGGGCGGCCAGATCTACGCGATGGCGGGCATGACCACCAAGCTGCACCTGATCGCCAACGAGAACGGTGAGTTCGACGGTATCTCGGCGAACTACAGCGGTGCCGGCTTCACCGGCATGAAGTTCAAGGCCACTGCAACGTCCCAAGCCGATTTCGACGCCTGGGTCAACGAAGTCAAGCAGTCGCCGAAGAAGCTGGAAAAGGCGCAGTACGAAGCCTTGGCCAAACCTAGCGAAAACAACCCGGTAGAGCTGTACGGCGAAGTGCCGGCCGACCTGTTCCAGACCATCGTCGACAAGTACGAAGGGATGAACCGCGGCAAGCCACTCAGCCACGAAGGTAGCAAGGACGTGGCCACTACCAAGGGTGCGGAGTCGAGTATGCAACCAGCTGCTGGGGCAGAGGAGTAAGAGATGTTCGGTAAATTAAGTCTGGAGGCGGTACCTTTCCACGAGCCGATAGTGATGGTGACGCTTGCCATCATCGCGCTTGGTGGTATCGCTGTGGTAGGTGGCATCACCTACTTCCGCAAGTGGAATTACTTGTGGAGCGAATGGCTGACTTCGGTCGACCACAAGAAGATCGGCGTGATGTACATCGCCGTCGCCATGGTCATGCTGCTGCGCGGCTTCGCCGACGCCATCATGATGCGTTCCCAGCAGGCGCTCGCCACCGGCGGCTCCGAAGGCTATCTGCCGCCTGAACACTATGACCAGATCTTCACCGCCCACGGTGTGATCATGATCATCTTCATGGCGATGCCGTTCTTCACCGGCCTGATGAACCTGGCCCTGCCTCTGCAGATCGGTGCACGTGACGTTGCCTTCCCGTTCCTGAACTCCCTGAGCTTCTGGCTGCTGGTCGCTGGCGTGATCCTGGTCAACGTCTCCCTGGGGGTCGGCGAGTTCGCCAAGACCGGTTGGGTCGCGTATCCGCCACTGTCGGGGATCGAGTACAGCCCCGGGGTCGGTGTCGACTACTACATCTGGGCGCTCCAGCTCTCGGGTCTAGGCACGACGTTGACCGGCGTGAACTTCCTGGTCACCGTGGCCAAGATGCGCGCGCCTGGCATGAAGCTGATGGACATGCCGATCTTCACCTGGACCTGCACCTGGGCCAACGTCCTGATCGTGGCCTCGTTCCCGATCCTGACCGCTGCGCTCGCCCTGCTGACCGTTGACCGTTATCTGGACTTCCACATTTTCACCAACGAGCTTGGTGGGAACCCGATGATGTACGTCAACCTGTTCTGGGCATGGGGTCACCCTGAGGTCTACATCCTGATCCTGCCGGCCTTCGGCGTGTTCTCGGAAGTCACCTCGACCTTCTCCAGCAAGCGCCTGTTCGGCCACCACGCGATGATCTACGCATCGGGCGCGATCGCCATCCTGGGCTTCGCGGTCTGGCTGCACCACTTCTTCACCATGGGTGCCGGCGCGAGCGTCAACACCTTCTTCGGTCTGGCGACGATGCTCATCTCGATCCCGACCGGCGTGAAGCTGTTCAACTGGCTGTTCACGATGTACCAAGGTCGCGTGCGGTTCACCCCGCCGATGCTGTGGACCCTGGGCTTCATGGTCACCTTCTCGATCGGCGGCATGACCGGCGTACTGCTGGCCGTACCGGGTGCCGACTTCGTGCTGCACAACAGCCTGTTCGTGATCGCGCACTTCCACAACGTGATCATCGGTGGCGCCGTGTTCGGCTACATCGCAGGCTTCGCGTTCTGGTTCCCGAAAGCGTTCGGCTTCACCCTGAACGAAAAGTGGGGCAAGGCAGCGTTCTGGTTCTGGATCTCCGGCTTCTACGTGGCCTTCATGCCGCTGTACGCGCTGGGCTTCATGGGCATGACCCGTCGCCTGAACCACACCGACAACCCGCTGTGGGAACCCTACCTGTACGTCGCCGTCGTCGGTGCCTTGCTGATCGCCTGCGGTATCGCCTGCCAGCTGATCCAGCTCTTCGTTTCGGTCCGCGACCGCAACCAGAACCTGGACGTGTCCGGCGACCCATGGGGCGGCCGTACGCTGGAATGGTCGACCTCGTCGCCACCTCCGTTCTACAACTTCGCCACCATGCCGGAAAAAGTCGGCCTGGATGCCTGGCATGAAGCCAAGGAAGCGGGCGTTGCGTACAAGGCCCCGGCCAAGTACGAAGCGATCCACATGCCGAACAACACCTCGACCGGTGTGTTCATGGGCCTGCTGCTGGCAGTCTTCGGCTTCGCGTTCATCTGGCACATCTGGTGGCTGGTCGGCGTCAGCCTGGTGGCGACCATCGCGGTCTTCGTTCGCCATGCTGCACGTGACGACCAGGGCTACATGGTTCCTGCCGAGGAAGTGGCGCGTATCGAAGGTGAACGTCAACGGGCCCTGCAGCTCGCCGGCGTGCCTACCGGTGGCGCTCGTGTCGAAACGTTTGAACGGGTTTAATCAATGTCCAGTCATGTAATCAATGCTGGTGACCATGGTCACGACCATGGTCACGACGATCACCACCACGACTCGGGCCAGATGACCGTCTTCGGTTTCTGGCTCTACCTGATGACCGACTGCATCCTGTTTGCGTCGCTCTTCGCCACCTACGCGGTGCTGTCCGGCAGTTTTGCCGGCGGCCCGTCGGGTCACGACATCTTCGAACTGCCGTTCGTGGCCGTCGAAACCGGGTTGCTGCTGCTGTCCAGTATCACCTTCGGCTTCGCCATGCTGCAGATGTTCAAGGGCAACAAGAGCGGTGTGCTGGGCTGGTTGGCCATCACCTTCCTGTTCGGTGCCGGCTTCATCGGGATGGAAATCTACGAGTTCCATCACCTGATCAACGAAGGCTTCGGTCCTAACCGCAGCGGCTTCCTGTCGGGCTTCTTCGCCCTGGTCGGTACCCACGGTCTGCACGTGACCTCGGGTCTGATCTGGATGGCGATCCTGATGTACCAGATCAACACCAAAGGCATCACCCCGACCGTCAAGACCCGCATGAGCTGCCTGAGCCTGTTCTGGCACTTCCTGGACGTGGTCTGGATTTGCGTCTTCACCGTCGTCTACCTGCTGGGGGTTCTGTAATGGCCAATGCACACGACACTCATCACGAAGGCAATCACGGTAGCGTGAAGTCGTATGTCATCGGCTTCGTCCTGTCGGTGATCCTGACCGCGATCCCCTTCGGCCTGGCGATGTACCCGAGCCTGCCGAAGAACCTGACCGTACTGGTCATCGTGGCGCTGGCTGTCATCCAGGTGGTAGTGCACCTGTTCTACTTCCTGCACATGGACCGCTCGAAAGAGCAGCGCAACAACTTGACGACGTTCCTGTTCACCACCGTGGTGATCGCTCTGCTGGTCGGTCTGTCGCTGTGGATCATGTTCAGCATCCACGTCGAAATGATGGCCAAGTGAGGTAAGACAGCATGTCCCTGAAGCACTTTATCCAGATCACCAAACCGGGAATCATCTTCGGTAACGTGCTTTCCGTGGCGGGGGGCTTTTTCCTCGCCGCGCAGGGTCATGTGGACTTCGCGCTGTTCCTGGCGGTGGTGGTAGGGACGTCCCTGGTGGTCGGTTCCGGTTGTGCGTTCAACAACTGCATCGACCGTGACATCGACCAGAAGATGGAACGGACCAAGAACCGCGCCATGGTCCAGGGCGCCATGTCCCTCCCGGTGGCGCTGGCCTATGCCACGCTGCTGGGCGTCGTCGGCTTCAGTCTGCTGTACGTGCGTGCCAATCCGTTGGCCGCCTACTGCGCGCTGGCAGGCTTCGTCATCTACGTGGGCTTCTACAGCCTCTGGCTGAAGCGTCGTTCGGTGCACGGCACCCTGGTGGGCAGCCTGTCCGGTGCCATGCCTCCGGTGATCGGCTACTGCGCCGTGAGCAATAGCTTCGACCTGGCGGCCTTCACCTTGCTGGTGATGTTCAGCCTGTGGCAGATGCCACACAGCTTCGCGATCGCCATCTTCCGCTTCAACGACTACCGTGCGGCGAAGATTCCCGTGCTGCCGGTGGCGCGCGGTATCCTGGCGGCCAAGAAGCAGATCGTGCTGTACGTGCTGGCCTTCGTGCTCGCCACCTTGATGCTGACCCTGGGCGGTTATGCCGGCCTGGGTTACCTGGCCGTCGCGGCTGCCATGGGCCTGTACTGGTTGTACATGGCCTGGGGCGGCTACAAGGCTGAGGACGACAGCAAGTGGGCGCGCAAGGTGTTCGGCTTCTCCATCCTCACCGTCACCGCCCTGAGCGTGATGATGTCGGTGGACAGCCAGACCGCGACGGATGTGCTGATGACCTACGCACGCTGATCCAGCGGTTGCTCGACCAAAGACCCCGGCCTTCGTGCCGGGGTTTTTGTTTATGTCTCGGCGCCGCGCGTGTCGAGCGCGCAAGGAGTGGGATCGAACATATCACTGAAAATAACCAGAAAAACGCGTTTTTCACCTTTACAGGACCCCTCATTCGACATTATCGTTCGAACAGGTCACCGCAGTGACCAACGTCGCTCGGACGGTTCCGGGCGCTTACGTCTTTCGAGGAAATCATGGCCGAACAAGGTTCGCCGCGCCGTTTCGCGCGCATCGATCGTCTCCCGCCCTACGTCTTCAACATCACCGCCGACCTCAAGATGGCCGCTCGCCGCCGTGGCGAAGACATCATCGACCTGAGCATGGGCAACCCCGACGGCGCCACGCCGCCGCATATCGTCGAGAAGCTCGTGCAGGTCGTCCAGCGCGAAGACACCCATGGCTATTCCACGTCGCGCGGCATCCCACGGCTGCGGCGCGCCATCTCGCGCTGGTACCAGGACCGCTACCAGGTCGACATCGACCCCGAGAGCGAGGCCATCGTCACCATCGGGTCCAAGGAAGGCCTGGCGCACCTGATGCTCGCCACCCTCGACCAGGGCGATACGGTGCTGGTGCCCAACCCCAGTTACCCGATCCATATCTATGGCGCGGTCATCGCTGGTGCGCAGGTACGGTCCGTGCCGTTGATCCCTGGGGTGGACTTCTTCAACGAGCTCGAGCGGGCCATCCGCGAGTCGATCCCCAAGCCGAAGATGATGATCCTCGGTTTCCCCTCCAACCCGACCGCGCAGTGCGTCGAGCTGGATTTCTTCGAGCGTGTGGTGGCCCTGGCCAAGCGCTACGACGTGCTGGTCATCCACGACCTGGCCTATGCCGACATCGTCTACGACGGCTGGAAGGCGCCGTCGATCATGCAGGTGCCGGGCGCCAAGGACATCGCGGTGGAGTTCTTCACCTTGTCCAAGAGCTATAACATGGCCGGCTGGCGGATCGGCTTCATGGTCGGCAATCCCGAGCTGGTCAGTGCCCTGGCACGGATCAAGAGCTATCACGACTACGGCACCTTCACGCCGCTGCAGGTCGCGGCCATCGCGGCGCTGGAAGGCGATCAGCAGTGCGTGCTCGACATCGCCGAGCAGTACCGCCAGCGCCGCAACCTGCTGGTCAAGGGCCTGCACGAGCTGGGCTGGATGGTCGAGAACCCCAAGGCGTCGATGTACGTCTGGGCCAAGATCCCCGAGCACTACGCCCACCTCGGTTCGCTGGAGTTCGCCAAGAAGCTGCTGGCCGACGCCAAGGTGTGCGTCTCGCCCGGCATCGGTTTTGGTGAATACGGCGACGACCACGTGCGCTTCGCCCTGATCGAGAACCCCGACCGCATCCGCCAGGCCATCCGTGGCATCCGGCAGATGTTCCGCACGGATGGATTGCTGGCTCGGTAAGCGGCAAGCGGTAAGTAAGAGCGGATTGGCGTAGGCCTGACCATCGTCGATCCGCTGTTGCATGCAGTGGCCCCGCGCTTCAACAGACAGAGACCCTTCTTCCCCCAGCACCATCGGTTTGCAGCGTGCAGCTCACCACTCGTAACTTTTCCTCTCGCACCCCCTTCTCACGCGCCTGCGGTTGGATTACAAAGAGCGGCGGGGCAGACCCGCCTAACGCCAACCTCTTTCAGCCTGCCCATCATGTCCGAAACCAATCCTTGCTTGAACTGCGGCGCCTGCTGCGGGTATTTCCGTGTGTCCTTCTTTTGGGGCGAGTGCGTGTCGGCGGGTGGGCTCGTGCCTGACGATGCCGTGGTGCAGATCAGCCCAAGCCGTGTGGCGATGATCGGCACCGACAGCAAACCCTGTCGCTGCACGGCCCTGAGCGGGGAGGTCGGTCAGCAGGTGGCCTGCACGCTGTACGCCCAGCGTTCGAGCACCTGTCGTGAGTTCGAGGCCTCGTGGGAGAACGGTGAGCACAATCCGAGCTGCGACGCCGCACGCGCCGCCTACGGCTTGCCTGCGCTCACACCACCCGGCGTCAACGAGCCGCACTGGCCGGATGACGGCATCGCCGTCGCCTGACGCAACACGCGGCACCTGTCGTGCGCCTGGCAGGTCAGGTAAGGTCGGTGCTCGTTTCATCGCCTGGAGAGCCACCTTGGCTGCGCGTTACCTGACCTTCACCCTCATCCTGCTGGGCGTCGGCCTGTGCTTCGACGGTGCGCACATGCGCGGGGGCGCGCACATGCCCGCCGTGCAGATGCTGATCTACGGGCCATGGGGCGTGCCCTTCGGGCTGACCCAATGGTTCGCCAACCCGCTGTTCGCCCTGGCCATCCTGACCCACCGCCGTTACCGACGCCTGTCACTGGGGTTCGGTCTCTGGGCGCTGTACCTGGCCGCCAACAGCGTTGCCATCGAGCGCCTGCCCGACAACCAGAGTTACGCCTTCCACGACGTCACCCACCTGGGGCTGGGCTTCTACCTGTGGTCGAGCGCCATGCTGGTGTTCTGCCTGGGGCAGGGCTGGCAGGTCTGGACGGCACGCAGCCGGCAGGACGTGCCCGGATGGACCTGGCCGGACCTGGCGCTGCTGGTGGCGATCGGAGGGCTCGTCTATGGGGCGACGCAGCTCGATTCGTTGCGTTTCGACAGCGATCAGGTGCTCATGCCGCCGGTGCAGACGGTGCTCTGACCGAGCGGCAGGCGCTGCATCGCCACGTGGGGCGATGCGCAGCCGTTCACCGCGCCAGCGTGTCGCGCTGCGCCCGCGCTTGCAGGTAGGCCTTGACCTGGGCGGCGTCCCCGACGAACTCGATGCGTTCGGCCTTGGCGTCGCGCTGGTAGGCATACATCGGGTCGTAGTACTCGTTGAGCAGGCCTTCGATCCAGCCCCGGTGCGCTTCCACCGAACCGCTGCGCCTCTGTTCGTCCAACGCCTGTTGCAGCAGGCTGGACAGCCGCTGGAAGCGCTCGCCCCCGAGCCGTTTGTAGATGCGCGCCATGCTCTGCTGCAGCCGCTCGGCGAACGCGTGGGGGCCATGCTCCTGCCCGTGCACGGCGATGAACTCGGCGCGCAGGTCGATCACGTAGTCGCGCAGGATGCGCTCGACACGGTTGTCGAAGCGGTCTTCCAGCCAGACCAGCGGGTAGTGCTGCATGCCCTGGTACAGCTCGAGCGGGACGGTGCAGCTGCCGACGATGCGACCTTCGTCCTCGAGCACGAACTGACCGATACCGCGGTCGCGCTTCTTGAGCACGTCGATCGCCAGGGCATTCTCGAAGTCGATCTGCGCCGGTTGCCCGGTGGCGCGCTTGCCGAAGCTGGAGCCGCGGTGATTGGCATGGCCTTCCAGGTCGATCACGTTGTCCAGCTGCGCCAGCACGTCGGTCTTGCCAGTGCCGGTCAGTCCGCCGATCAGCACGAAGTCGCACTGCGCCACGGCCTGGGCCGTGGTGTCCAGCAGGAAGGTGCGCAGCGCCTTGTAACCCCCAGTGATGCGCGGATAGTCGATGCCGGCGTCCTGTTTGAGCCACTGCTGAGCGATCTGCGAGCGCAGGCCGCCTCGGAAGCAGTACAGATAGCCGTCGGGATGGGCCGTGGCGAACTGCGCCCAGGCCTCCAGGCGCGCCTGCTTGACCTCACCGCTGACCAGTTGATGCCCCAGGGTGATGGCCGCGGCCTGGCCCTGCTGCTTGTAGCAGGTGCCGACGCGCTGGCGTTCGCTGTCGGTCATCAAGGGCAGGTTGACCGTGCCCGGGAAGGCCCCCTTGGCGAATTCGATGGGCGCGCGCATGTCCATCATCGGCGCGCCCTGCAGGAACAGCGTGCGAAAATCGGTGCAGTCGTCGCGCATCAGAGCACCTCGACTGCATGACGCTGTCGCTCGACCAACTCGCCGATCGGCGCCAGGTCCAGCCCCAGCTCGGCCGCCACCGCGAGAAACGCGGCCTCGCCGTCGGGCGCGACGGCCACCAACAGACCGCCACTGGTCTGCGGGTCGCACAACAGGTGTTTCTGATCGTCGCTGAGCGTGCCGATCTTGTGCCCGTAGCTGGCATGGTTGCGCAGAGTGCCGCCAGGGATGCAGCCTTCGGCCAGGTAATGCTCGACGCTGGGCAGGCGGGGTACCTGGGCGTAGTCCAGACGCGCGGTCAGGCCGCTGCCGTCGGCCAGCTCCACCAGATGGCCCAGCAGGCCGAACCCGGTGACGTCGGTCATGGCCAGCACGCCGTCCAGTTTGCCGAAGCGGCTGCCGGGTGTGTTGAGCGTGCACATCCAGTCGCGGGCCAGGCCCTGGTCCTGCGGGCGCAGCTTGGCCTTCTTCTCGGCCGTGGTGAGGATGCCGATCCCCAGGGGTTTGGTCAGGTACAGCCGGCAACCGGCACGGGCGGTGTCGTTGCGCTTGAGGTGGCGCTTGCTGACCACGCCGGTGACCGCCAGCCCGAAGATCGGCTCAGGCGCGTCGATCGAGTGACCACCGGCCAGAGGAATGCCGGCTTCGGCGCACACGGCACGCCCGCCACGGATCACTTCACGCGCGATTTCAGGCGCCAGCAGGTTGACCGGCCACCCCAGGATGGCGATCGCCATCAACGGGTCGCCGCCCATGGCGTAGATGTCGCTGATCGCGTTGGTGGCGGCGATCCGGCCGAAGTCGTAGGGGTCGTCGACAATCGGCATGAAGAAGTCGGTGGTCGAGACCACGCCGCGCTCGTCGTCCAGGGCATACACCGCAGCATCGTCACGCGACGCGTTGCCTACCCACAACTTGGGGTCCAGGGCCTGGGTGCCGCTCTCGGCAAGGATCACGTCCAGCACCTGGGGGGAGATCTTGCAACCGCAGCCGGCACCGTGGCTGTACTGGGTCAGGCGAATCGGCTCGCTCATACGCACCTCTGAAGTTCTGATGCGCGATTGTAGCAAAGCTGGCCTTTGCGCCCGTGGCTCTTATAATCAGCCGACATGCGGCGGCGGGTGTCGATCGGCGCAAGGGCGTCAGGCGCGAGGGTTTTTTCGATCACGGTCCTGGTCCTTGTTCGCTCTGCTCGGTGCCCTGTCCGTATCGCCCCTTCCCCTGGCACATTCTCGACCCGGAGCTTCCATGTTCAAACGTCCCCTCGCGCTGGCCGCAGGCCTCATGCTGGCCTGCAGCGCCGTGCTCGCCCAGGCCGCCGACACCCTGCGCGTCAGCGCCATTCCCGACGAGGCGCCGACCGAACTGCTGCGCAAGTTCAAGCCCCTGGGCGACTACCTCGAACAGCAATTGGGCATGAAGGTCCAGTTCGTGCCGGTCAGTGACTACCCGGCCGTGGTCGAGGCCCTGGCCACCGACCGCCTGGACATGGCCTGGCTGGGCGGCTTCACCTTCGTCCAGGTGCACCTCAAGGACAAGACGGCCACGCCACTGGTCCAGCGCGAGCAGGATGCGCGCTTCACCAGCACCTTCATCACCGCCAACCCCGACGTCCACAGCCTGGCCGACCTCAAGGGCAAGACCTTTGCCTTCGGCTCGATCTCCTCGACCTCGGGCAGCCTGATGCCGCGTTACTTCATGCTCAAGAACGACGACATCAAGCCTGAAGGCTACTTCAGCCGGATCGCCTATTCCGGTGCGCACGACGCCACCGCGGCCTGGGTACAGGCCGGCAAGGTCGATGCCGGTGTGCTCAACTCCAGTGTCTGGGACAAGCTGGTCGCCTCGGGCAAGGTCGATACCGACAAGGTCAAGGTCTTCGCCACCACGCCGACCTACTTCGACTACAACTGGACCGTGCGCGGCAGCCTGGACCCGGCGCTCAAGGACAAGATCAAGGCCGCTTTCCTGGCCCTGGACCCGGCCAAGCCCGAGCAGAAGGCGATTCTCGACCTGCAGGCCGCCAGCCGCTTCATCGCGACGCGCCCTGAGAACTACGACGGCATCGAGCAGGCCGCACGCGCCGCCGAGCTGCTCAAGTGAGCATCCACCTGCGCGGGGCCGGGCTGCGCCATGGCCAGGTCGATGCCTTGCGCGGCGTGGAGTTGCGCATCGAAGCCGGGGAGCGGGTCGCCATCATCGGCCCGTCCGGCGCTGGCAAGTCCAGCCTGTTGCATGCCATCGCCAGTGCCGTGCGGTTGAGCGCGGGGCAGGTGGAGGTGTTGGGTGAAAACCCATGGGCCCTGTCCAGTCGCGCCCGGCAACGGCTGCGCGCGCGCATCGGCCTGGTGCACCAGGCGCCCCCGCTGCCGTCGCGCCAACGGGTGGTCACGGCCGTGCTGGCCGGTCGCCTGGGGCAGTGGAGCAGCCTGCGAGGGTTGCTCAACCTGCTGCACCCCACCGATGTGCCGGGCGCTCGCCAGGCGCTCGCCGAACTGGGCTTGGCCGACAAGCTGTTCGTCCAGTGCGGCCAGTTGTCGGGCGGGCAGTTGCAGCGCGTGGGCATCGCCCGCGTGTTGTATCAACGGCCGGCGCTGCTGCTGGCCGACGAACCGGTGTCGGCCATGGACCCGGTGCTCGCCACCCACAGCCTGGCATTGCTCAACCGGCATGCCCAAGCCCATGGCATGACCTTGGTCGCCAGCCTGCATGCGGTCGACCTGGCCATGGCGCATTTCCCGCGCATCGTCGGCATTCGCGCCGGGCAGGTGGCCTTCGACTGCCCGGCCAGCGCCGTCACCGAGGCGTTGCTGGAGACGTTGTACGTCAACGAGCAGCTGTCGCCGCCGCTGCGTCCAGGGTCGACGCCAGGCGTGCAGATGCCACGATGCTGAACGTCGACTCACGTGATCCGGCGGCCTTGCCCCGCCTGTTGTTGATCGGGGCGGCCCTGCTGGTGCTGTGGCCGGGTGTGCACTTGAGCGAACTGAACCCCGCGGTGCTGTGGCAGGCCGACAACCGCCAGCAGATGGCGGCGTTCGTCGGTGCCTTCTGGCCACCGGCCCATGACCCTGAGTTCCTGGCATTGCTGCTCGACGCCACCGTGCAGACCTTGGCCGTCGCCACGGCAGGGCTATGCCTGGCCTTGCTGCCGGCCATTCCCGCCAGCCTGCTGGCCAGCCGTGCCCTGTCGCTGAGCGCCGCCTCCCGCAGTGGTCGGCCCATGCCCCTGGCGCAGCTGGCTCGCTGGCCGGTGCGTGGGCTGCTGATCTTCCTGCGCAGCGTGCCGGAGATCGTCTGGGCGCTGTTGTTCGTGCGCGCGGTGGGGCTGGGGCCGACGGCTGGTGTGCTGGCCATCGCCATCACCTACAGCGGCATGCTCGGCAAGGTCTATGCCGAGATCTTCGAATCGGTCGACCAGCGACCGGCCCACGCCTTGCTGCAGGCAGGCAGCGGCCGTCTGCTCGCCTTCTGCTACGGCATCCTGCCCAGTGCCATGGCCGAGCTGGTGTCCTATACCGTCTACCGCTGGGAGTGCGCCGTGCGCGCTTCGGTGGTGATGGGCTTCGTCGGCGCCGGCGGGCTGGGCCAGCAGATCGACCTGTCGATGCGCATGTTCGACGGCGCGCAGGTGGCCAGCATGCTGTTGGCGTTCCTCGTGCTGGTGATGCTCGCCGACGGCCTGAGCCGGCTGTTGCGCGGGAGGCTGACATGAACCGGGCGATCAACGGGCTGCTGCTGGTGGCGATCCTGGCCGCGATGCTGGCGTCGTTCGGCTACCTGGGGCTGGACCTGCCGGCACTGGTCGGCAACGGTGGCCTGGGCCAGATGGTCGACTACGCCAAGCGCTTCGCCCACCCGGACGTCTCGGCCGATTCGCTGCGCGCCGTCGCCCACGGTGCCCTGGAGACCTTGGCCATGTCCGGGCTCGGCACGCTGCTGGCGATGGTGATCGGCATGCTCCTTGCGCTGCCGGCAGCCGGACGCTTCGGCTGGCCCCTGCAAGGGGTGGCCCGCCTGGTGCTCAATGCCCTGCGCGCCATCCCCGAGCTGGTCTGGGCGGCGCTGACGGTGCTGGCGGCCGGGCTGGGGCCGAATGCCGGCACGTTGGCCCTGGCGCTGCACACGGCAGGCGTGCTCGGCCGGTTGTTCGCCGAGTCGCTGGAGAACGCCCCGGTCGAGCCGGCGCGGGCCATCCGGCAGCAGGGGGGTGGGCAGCTCGTGGCGTTCTGCTATGGGACCTTGCCCAACCTCTGGCCGCAATGGCTGGCCTACAGCCTGTACCGCTGGGAGAACAACATCCGCATGGCTAGCGTGCTGGGCTTCGTGGGCGCCGGTGGCCTGGGGCAGATGCTCTACACCACCTTGAGCCTCTTCCAGGAAGCCCAGGCCAGCACGGTGATCCTGGCCATGCTGGCGCTGGTGGTGCTGGTCGATGCCTTCAGTGGCTGGTTGCGCCAGCGGTATGTGCGGGCGTGAGGGCAGGGGCCTGCTCTGCCATGTCCACGTGCTGGGCCTCGCGCTGCATCGATTCGAGGTTGCGCTCGATGGTCTCGCAGATGGTGTCCATCTGGATCTGGTGCTCACTGGCGCGGAACGGGCTCTGCAGGTCGGTGCCGATCCGTTCGATGGCCAGCAGCATGAAGCCCACCACCGTGGAGGCCAGCGGCGTGAACCAGCCCAGCGACTCCACCAGGCCGACCGGCACGATCAGGCAGAACAGGCTGATGAACAGCCGCGGGAAATACACGTACGGGTAGGGCAGGGGCGTGTTGGCGATGCGTTCCATGCCGCCCTGGGCGTTGGACAGATCGACCAGCGTCGACTCCAGGCGCGCCAGGCGAATGCTGTCCAATCGGCCTGCCTGATACTCCTTGGCCAACAGCGTGGCCGAGCCACTAAGAATGTCGTTGGCGAAGTTGTTCGAGCTGATGCGCCGGTCGAATTCGCTGGGCGGGAGGAAGGCCACCAGTTCGGGCGGGCACGGCTCGCGGCGCAGGTGCGCGGCCAGGCAGTTGACGTAGGCCACGTGCCGGCGCAGCAGCGTCGCCTTGATCGGATTGGTGCCGTGCGCGTCGTTGTCGATCAGCGTCAGCACCTGACGCGCGAAGCTGCGCGAGCTGTTCACCAGCGCACCCCACAGCGTGCGCGCTTCCCACCAGCGGTTGTAGGCGCTGCTGTTGCGAAAGCTGACCAGCACCACCAGCGCCGAGCCGAGCAGGGTCAGCGGGATCAGCGGCAGGGAGAACTTGCTGTCGAAGAACAGCATGAAATCGATGGTGACCAGGATGTCCCAGATCAGCAGCCAGAACAGCGACCAGCCGATGTAGCCGAGCGTCTTCACCACCAGGCGGTACTTGTGGATCAGCATGTCTTTCACAGGAAATGTCTCGCGCAGCGTCGGATCAGCTTCGGACGTTGTCGAGTGGACAAGGTTCGCGCCGTGCCGACGTGCGGCGCGTGCCAGACAGGTTCGACGGCCTGAGGCACTGGCCGCAGGTCCTGCGTTCGGCGGCATCAGGCGGGGTCCCTCGTCCGAGAGGTTTGAACTCTGCTTTTCAATAGTGGCACAATAATGTTACCGCCGAACCGCAAGCCTGGCTTGCCGCCTGTCCGGTGCAGTAGACATGGACAGCTTAAACTCGGTGAACCTTGATGAGTGAACGAACGGGCAAAGGCCTTTCCTTTGCCAAGCGCATGCACGTGCCTCGCGCCCTGGGCACGGGGTTGGGCTTTTTCTGCGTCATGATCGGCCTCTGGCCACAGCAGCCGGCTTGGTGGCTGTGGGGCTTGCTGTTGGCCCACGGTTTCCTCTGGCCGCACGTGGCCTATCAATTGGCGCGTCGTTCCGCCCAGCCGTTTCGTGCCGAGCAGCGCAATCTGGTCTGCGACGGTCTGCTTGGCGGCTGCTGGGCCGGGGCGATGGGCCTGAACCCGTTGCCGAGCGTGATCATCCTGTCGATGATCGCCATGGACAAGATCGCTGCCGGTGGCATGCAGATGCTGGGCAAGGTGTTGTTGGCGCAGGCAGTCGGCATCGTGGTGATCCTGTGCGCCTACGCGCCCCCTGTGTTCCCGGAAACCACCCAAGGGCAGATGCTCGCCTGCCTGCCGATCCTGCTGATCTACCCGATGGTGGTCGGCCTGGTCTGTTACCGCGTGACCTCCCAGCTCAGCGCTCACAAGCGCACCCTGACGCACTTGAGCAAGACCGACAGCCTGACCGGGCTGATCAACCATGGTGCCTGGAAAGAGCTGCTGCGCCTGGAGTTCCAGCGCTGCCATGACGTGGCGCACGTCAACACACTGGCCCTGATCGACATCGATCACTTCAAGACGGTCAACGACCGCTATGGGCATCTGGTCGGGGACGAGGTGCTCAAGGTGATCAGCAGCGCCCTCACCGGCCAACTGCGCAAGAGTGACCCGGCCGCCCGCTATGGCGGCGACGAATTCTGCGTGATGTTGCCCGACGTTACCGCTGCCGATGCCATCGAGGTACTGGAGCGCCTGCGTCAGGCGATCGAAGCCTGGCAGGATCCACGGCTGCCAGGCTTGCGTCTGAGCTTGAGCATCGGTGTCGCGCCGTTCGAGAATCGTCTGAGCAGCGCCGACGCCTGGCTGCATGCCGCGGACATGGCCTTGTACGAGGCCAAGAACGCTGGGCGTAACCGGATCGTGATGGTCCCTCCGGATCAGCAGCGGGCGGCCGGCTGAGGGGGCAGCGGGGGCTGGCGATAAGCTGCAAGCTATCAGCGAATAAGTGCTAGCGTGTAGCTTGCCCTCATCCACGGAGACCGTCGCGATGCCCGTTCCCGAACGACGACCGACCCCCGCGCCCCTGCTACGCCCCGGTGAAACCGTGGTGCTGTACGACGGGGTCTGCAAGCTCTGCAACGGCGTGGTGCACTTCCTGCTGCGCAACGACCCCCAGGCGAGCCTGCGCCTGGCGACCGTGCAATCGCCCGAAGGGCAGGCGCTGCTGGCCTGGGCAGGCCTGCCACGACAGCATTTCAACACCGTGGCCGTGATCCGCGACGACCAGCTCTGGGTCCGCTCCGATGCGTTCTTCGAACTCGTGCCACGGCTGTCCAGGCGCTGGCACTGGTTGAGCGTCTTGCAGTACGTGCCCAAGGCCGTACGCGATGCGGTCTATGACCTCGTGGCGCGACACCGCTACCGCTGGTTCGGCCGATACGACCGTTGTCAGCTACCGAGTGCACGGGATCAGGCGCGTTTTCTCGACGCCGGCCGGCACGCGCCCGGTGACAGGCCTGACGCCCGCGCGCCCGAATGACCTGTGCATCGAGGTGCCGATGCAGGACAAGCCAGGCCGGGCCGTTTAGTATCGACACCTCTGCCGTCGGGCAGGAACGCCGAGTCGAAGAGATCGATACATGAACCAGAATATCCCCATGCCCATGGCCGACGACCCGGTCGACCAGGTCCTGACCGCCGCACGCACTGCCTGGCAAGTCCGCCTGGCGCGCCGGCTGCTGGGGCCGTCGGCGGCCAAGAAACGTTTTAACAAAGTCCTGAAGAAGGGCATCAAGGGGCTGTCCAAGGTCGACCGAGGTCGTGCCGAGTTCCTCGCCCGCTACCCCCGCTACAGCATGGGGCGCGGCTCCTACGGCACGCCGACGGTGCAGGACTACCGCGCCGGGCAGACCTTGAAGATCGGGGCCTACACGTCGCTGGCAGGCACCTCGCGCATCCTGCTCGGCGGCAACCACCGCATCGACTCGGTCACCTCGTACCCTTTCCATGCCTTCCTCTCCCTGGACATGCCCGACCCGACACCGGCCACGGGCGATGTGGTGATCGGCAATGACGTCTGGGTCTGCACCGCCGCGACGATTCTGTCCGGCGTGACCATCGGCGACGGCGCGGTGGTCGCCACGGGCGCGGTGGTGACCCGGGATGTGCCGCCCTACGCGATCGTCGGCGGCGTGCCGGCCAAGGTCATCGGCTACCGTTTCCCCGAAGACATCCGAGAGCGCCTGCTGGCATTGGCCTGGTGGACCTGGCCCCACGAGGAGATCCTGTCGATCGCGCCCCTGCTGTCGGTGCCGGACCTCCAGGCGTTCTTCGCCTACGCCGAGCAGCGCGTACCTCGCGCCGCCTGACGCCCGGTGCAGGGCAGACGGCCTCTGCCCGCTCCCTCCTTGCGCTCACCGCGCGCTCGACTAGGGTTCAAGCACACCCCTTCGACGCAGGTAAGCGACCATGGCGCCCAGAACCCCCAAGCAGCCGCCCGACGAGCCAGTGACGGCAAACCCCTTTCGTCTCAAGTCCCACACCACGCCAGACCCGGCGCACTCGAACGTGCACCGGTATGGCCCGCACAGCTCGATCATCTGCGACACCGAGTCCCGAGGCGGCGTGCGCAACATCGCCGAGCTGCAGCTCGACGCCACCCAGGGCTTCATCCCGCTGTGGAGCGAGGGCTCGATCCTGCGCTGGCGCTTCCGCGAGCAGTCGCTGCTGCCCTTCGAGGACCCCGAGGCGGTCAAGGCCGCCATCGAGGCCTTGTTCTGCAAGGCGCTGCGTGCCTGGGGCGAGGCGGTCCCGGTGAGTTTTGCCCGCGATGACGACGCCTGGGACTTCCAGGTCGTGGTGCAGCCCGTCGAGCGCTGTGACGACACCGGCGGCTGCGTGCTGGCCAGCGCGTTCTTCCCGGATCCCGGTCGGCACGACCTGGTCATCTACCCGACCTTGTTCAAGCAGGACGAAGCCGAACAGATCGAGACGCTCGCCCACGAACTGGGCCATGTGTTCGGCCTGCGCCACTGGTTCGCCCCGCAGCGCGAGGCCGGCTTCCCCTCGACGCCTTATGGGGTGCAGAACGCCGTGTCGATCATGAACTACGGCCCGGACAGCCAACTGACCGACGATGACCGCCAGGACCTCAAGCAGCTGTACGAAGACGCCTGGAGCGGTCGCCTGACCCAGATCAACGGCACGCCGATCCGCCTGGTCAGCCCGTTCCACACGCTCAGAGAGCTACCCAAACGGGTCGTGATGATCTAGTGCGCGTGCGGTCGAACGGGCAGGCCTGTGCAAGCGGACGAGGATCGAGATGAGCGCGACGGTGTTCGTGGGGTGGGACGTAGGCGGCTGGAACTGCGACAAGAACCCCAGCAGCCGGGATGCGCTGGTGCTGCTCGACGATCGGCGACGCCAGGTCGGCACGCCCTGGCGCGGCAACCTCAGGGCCGTGTTCAACCGGGCGGCCACCAGCGCCGAGCTGACCGACGCGGTGCTGGGGCTGTGCCAGGTCGATCGTGCGACGTGCGAGCGGCCCACGCTGCTGTTCGCCATCGACACGCCCCTGGGGTTCTCGACGCCCTTTATCGACCTTGTGGTCCAGGGGCGTGCCGTCGACACCGTCGGCACGTCGTCCAGCAACCCGTACCTGCACCGCAAGACCGAACACTTCTTGTTCCAGCGCGGGCTGTCACCGCTGTCGCCACTCAAGGACATGATCGGCAGCCAGGCCACGAAGGGCCTGCATTTCCTGGCCCGCTACGCTCCCCAGGTGATGCGGTGCGGCGTCTGGACCGATGGCCAGGGCCTGACCGCGATCGAAGCCTACCCGTCGGCCTGCAAGCGTTCGGCGTACATCGAGACGCTGAGGGCACCGTTTCGAACGGCTTCCCAGGGTGCATCCACCGGGGCGACCCCGGTCCATCAGGACATCGACGACGCCCTGACCTGCGCCTTGGTCGGCTGGACCTTCCGCCATGCACCCGAAAAACTGGCGCAGCCTGACGCGAGCATCGACCCCCGTGAAGGCTGGATCTTCGTGCCGCTGGACGGGTTGCGCTGACCAGAGGGCGACACGGGCAGGGCATGAGTCGGCACGGCAGCCCTTCACGCCAGGAACGAAGTCACACCGGCCCACTCATAGCTGGCATGTCCTCGTCGCTCGCATGCGACCTCAACCGTTGGAGCCTTCCATGAAGTGTGTGACAGCCGTTCTCCTGACCTCGATCAGCCTCGGCGCGCTGGCTGCCGGCCCTCAGCCCGACCTGCCCAGCTGCGACCTGGCCCAGCAACGCCAGATCGCCGGCCAACCCGGCGGCGAGCTCTCCGACCCACGCCACGTCCACATCGCGATGCGCGCCAACGTCCTGCAGGCCGACATCGGCAACCTGCGCCGGGCGCAGCGCTTGACCCACGAACAGGCGGACGTGTTGTGGAAGCAGGTGGACGCGATTCGCCAGCAGAGCGCCGGGTTCGTGAAGCAGCAGGGGTTCCTGAGCGCGGCCGAGCGGGCGAGTCAGGATCGAACGTTCGATGAAATTGCGCGGGTGATGTGTCCGGGCATCGACGGCTAGCACGCGGCATGACTGCGCGCGCAGAGTTCAAGAGAGGGATGCTTGATCGGCGGATGACAGGCACAAAAAAACCGACGCTAAGGTCGGTTTTTTCTGGATCTTGGTGCCCCGAGGGAGACTCGAACTCCCACTCCTTTCGAAAACGGATTTTGAATCCGCCGCGTCTACCAATTCCGCCATCAGGGCTTGTGGGGGCGCAGTATAGAGAGGCTCCAGGGGCCGGTCAATCGGCTTTCATGGTGAATTTTCACGCGTTGGGCTAAACTTCCCGGCCCTGTCGAACCGAACATCATCATGCGCGTCGCCGATTTTTCTTTCGAACTCCCTGATTCCCTGATCGCCCGCCATCCGCTGGCCGAGCGCCATGGCAGTCGCCTGCTGGTCCTGGACGGGCCGAGCGGGGCGCTGGCGCACCGGCAGTTCACCGACCTGCTGGAGTACCTGCAGCCCGGTGACATGATGGTGTTCAACAACACCCGGGTGATCCCGGCGCGGCTGTTCGGCCAGAAGGCCTCCGGCGGCAAGCTCGAGGTGCTGGTCGAGCGCGTGCTCGACAGCCACCGGGTGCTGGCCCACGTGCGCGCCAGCAAGGCGCCCAAGGCCGGCACCGTGCTGCTCATCGACGGCGGGGGCGAGGCCGAGATGGTCGCGCGGCATGAGACCCTGTTCGAGCTGCGCTTCAATGAAGAGGTGCTGCCACTGCTCGAGCGCGTCGGGCACATGCCGCTGCCGCCCTACATCGACCGCCCGGACGAGGGCGCCGACCGCGAGCGCTACCAGACCGTGTACGCCGAGCGCGCCGGTGCGGTGGCCGCGCCGACGGCGGGCCTGCACTTCGACGAGCCCTTGCTGGCGAAGATCGCCGCCAAGGGCGTCGAGCAGGCCTTCGTCACCCTGCACGTCGGGGCCGGCACCTTCCAGCCGGTGCGCGTCGATCGCATCGAAGACCACCACATGCACAAGGAATGGCTGGAGGTCAGCCAGGACGTGGTCGAGGCGGTGCAGGCCTGCCGTGCCCGGGGCGGGCGCGTGGTCGCCGTGGGCACTACCAGCGTGCGTTCGCTGGAGAGCGCAGCGCGCGATGGCGAGCTCAAGGCGTTCAGCGGCGACACCGACATCTTCCTGTACCCCGGCCGGCCCTTCCACGTGGTCGATGCTCTGGTCACCAACTTCCACCTGCCGGAGTCCACGCTGCTGATGCTGGTCTCGGCCTTCGCCGGTTACCCGCAGACCATGGCCGCCTACGCCGCGGCGGTGGAGCAGGGGTACCGCTTCTTCAGTTACGGTGATGCCATGTTCATCACCCGCAATCCCGCGCCACGCGGCCCAGAGGATCAAGCATGAGTCGCACCTGTCGTATGTCCTTCGAACTGCTGGCCACCGACGGCAAGGCCCGTCGCGGTCGGTTGACCTTCCCCCGTGGCACCGTGGAGACCCCGGCCTTCATGCCGGTGGGCACCTATGGCACGGTCAAGGGCATGCTGCCACGGGACATCGAAGCCATCGGTGCGGAGATCATCCTGGGCAACACCTTCCACCTGTGGCTGCGCCCGGGCACCGAAGTGATCAAGAAGCACGGCGGGCTGCACGACTTCATGCAGTGGAAAGGCCCGATCCTCACCGACTCCGGCGGTTTCCAGGTGTTCAGCCTGGGCGCCATGCGCAAGATCAAGGAAGAGGGCGTCACCTTCGCCTCGCCGGTCGACGGTTCCAAGGTCTTCATGGGGCCGGAGGAGTCGATGCAGGTCCAGCGTGACCTGGACTCGGACATCGTGATGATCTTCGACGAATGCACCCCGTACCCGGCCGAGCCGGACGTCGCGCGCACCTCGATGGAGCTGTCGCTGCGCTGGGCGCAACGCTCGAAGAACGCCCATGGCGACAACACCGCCGCGCTGTTCGGCATCGTCCAGGGCGGCATGCACGAAGACTTGCGCATGCGCTCGCTTGAGGGGCTGGACAAGATCGGCTTCGACGGCCTGGCGATCGGCGGGCTGTCGGTGGGCGAGCCCAAGCACGAGATGATCAAGGTGCTGGACTACCTGCCGGGGCAGATGCCGGCTGACAAACCTCGTTACCTTATGGGGGTAGGCAAACCGGAAGATCTGGTCGAGGGTGTGCGCCGCGGCGTCGACATGTTCGACTGCGTGATGCCCACGCGCAACGCGCGCAACGGCCATCTGTTCATCGACACCGGGGTGATCAAGATCCGCAACGCGTTCCATCGCCACGATGATTCGCCGCTGGATCCGACCTGCGACTGCTACACCTGCACGCACTTCTCCCGCGCCTATCTGCACCACCTGGACAAGTGCGGTGAAATGCTGAGCAGCATGTTGAATACCATTCATAACTTGCGGCATTACCAGCGCCTCATGGCTGGTTTGCGCGAGGCTATTCAACAGGGTAAATTGGCCGCCTTCGTCGACGCCTTCTATGCCAAACGCGGGCTTCCCGTGCCGCCTTTGGCGTGACTGTCCTTCCTGTGACATCGCAGACGATGACGTCGCGATCACGAGTTAACAACCGGAGTGTCAAATGAGCTTTCTGATTCCAGCCGCCTATGCGGATGCTGCCCCTGCTGCTGGCGCAGGCCCTGCCGGTACCGGCTTCGAGTGGATCTTCCTGGTCGGTTTCCTGGTCATCTTCTACCTGATGATCTGGCGCCCGCAGGCCAAGCGTGCCAAGGAGCAGAAGAACCTGCTCGGCGCCTTGCAGAAGGGTGACGAAGTGGTGACCACCGGTGGCATCGCCGGCAAGATCGTCAAAGTCGCCGACGACTTCGTGGTGCTGGAAGTGTCCGACAACGTCGAACTGAAGTTCCAGAAGGGCGCCGTGGCGGCGACCCTGCCTAAAGGTACGCTCAAGGCCATCTGAGTTACCGGTTTTATTTTCCAGTGGGGCGCGCAACGCGCCCCGCGTCTTGAACGGGCGGCGTGATGCTCAACAAATACCCTCTGTGGAAATACGCACTGATCGTGCTGGTACTGGCGGTCGGCTTCATTTATTCCGCTCCCAACCTCTACCCGGACGACCCGGCGGTGCAGATCAGCGGTGCCAGCACGGCGCTGCAGGTCAACCAGGCCGACCTCGACCGTGCCAGCAAGGCCTTGACCGATGCCGGCATCACCGTCAAGGGCACCAACCTGGGCGAGCAGGGCAAGGGCGCGCTGTTGCGCCTGGCCAACCAGGAAGACCAGCTGCCTGCCAAGGACGTGGTCCGCAAGGTGCTGGGCGATGACTACGTCGTGGCGCTGAACCTGGCCCCGACCACCCCGCAGTGGCTGCGCAACCTCGGCGCGAGCCCCATGAAGCTCGGCCTGGACCTGTCCGGTGGTGTGCACTTCCTGCTGGAAGTGGACATGGACAAGGCCATGAGCGCGCGCATGAAAGTGTACGAAGGCGAGGTCAAGACCTTGCTGCGCAAAGAACGCATCCGCTACCGCAGCCTGCCGCAGCAGGACGGCGCGATCATGCTCGGCTTCGCCGACGATGCGACCCGCGAACAGGCCCGCAGCCTGGTGCGCAAGAATTTCAACGATTTCGACCTGACCACCACCGAGCGTAACGAGCTGGCGGTCCTGCGTATGGCGCTGACCCAGGCCAAGGTCACCGAGATCCGCGACTACGCGGTCAAGCAGAACCTCACCACCGTGCGCAACCGCGTCAACGAGCTGGGCGTCGCCGAGCCGCTGGTGCAGCGCCAGGGCGCCAACCGCATCGTGGTCGAACTGCCGGGCGTGCAGGACACCGCCGAAGCCAAGCGCATCCTCGGCAAGACCGCCAACCTGGAGTTCCGCTTCGGCGCCGAACCCGGTGCTTCGCGCGCGACCACCGAGGTCTTCGAGTTCCGTGATGGGGATCGCTCCGCCGCCGTCGAGCGCGGCCTGATCATCACCGGTGACCAGGTGACCGATGCCCAGGCCGGCTACGACGAGCATGGTCGTCCGCAGGTCAACATCCGCCTGGATGGCCATGGCGGCGAGCTGATGAACCGTGCCACGCGCACCAACGTCGGGCGCAGCATGGCGGTGATCTTCATCGAGCAGAAGCCGATCACGCGCTACGAGAAGAAGGTCGTCGACGGCGTCGAGAAGGACGTCGCGGTGCAGACCTTCCAGGAAGAGAAGAAGATCATCAGCCTGGCGACCATCCAGTCCGCCCTCGGCAGCCAGTTCCGCATCACCGGCCTCAACGGCCAGGGCGAATCGTCCGAACTGGCCCTGCTGCTGCGTGCCGGTGGCCTGGCCGCCCCGATGTACTTCGCCGAAGAACGCACCATCGGCCCGAGCCTGGGTGCCGACAACATCACCAAGGGGATCGATGCGTCGCTGTGGGGCATGCTGTTCGTCTCGCTGTTCATCATCGCCATCTACCGCGGCTTCGGTGTGATCGCCACCATCGCCCTGGCGGGCAACATGGTCTTGCTGCTGGCGCTGATGTCGCTGCTCGGCGCGACCCTGACGCTGCCGGGTATCGCCGGTATCGTGCTGACCATGGGCATGGCGGTCGACGCCAACGTGCTGATCTTCTCGCGGATCCGCGAGGAACTGAGTGCGGGCTTGTCGGCACAACGCGCCATCCATGAAGGTTTCAACCGCGCCTACACCGCGATCATCGACGCCAACCTGACCAGCCTGCTGGTCGGCGGCATCCTGTTCGCCATGGGCACAGGGCCGGTCAAAGGCTTCGCGGTCACCATGTCCCTCGGGATTTTCACCTCGATGTTCACCGCCATCATGGTGACCCGTGCCATGGTCAACCTGACCTGCGGCGGGCGTGACATCAAGAAGCTGTGGGTTTAAGGGGCTGCCATGAAAACCATCAACTTCATGGGCGTACGCAATGTCGCGTTCGCCGTTACCGTGCTGCTCACCGTGCTGGCCTTGTTCAGCTGGTGGCAGAAGGGCCTGAACTTCGGCCTGGACTTCACCGGCGGTACCCTGATCGAGCTGACCTACGAGCGCCCGGCGAACTTGCAGACGGTGCGCGACGAGCTGTCCAAGTCGGGCTTCCACGAAGCGATCGTGCAGAGCTTCGGTGCCACCACCGACCTGCTGGTGCGCATGCCGGGCGACGACCCGCAGCTGGGCACCAAGGTCGCACAGGCCTTGCAGCAGGCTGGCGGCGACAACCCGGCCGTGGTCAAGCGCGTCGAGTTCGTCGGCCCGCAGGTGGGCGAGGAGCTGCGTGACCAGGGCGGCCTGGGCATGCTGCTGGCCCTGGGTGGCATCCTCATCTACCTGGCCTTCCGCTTCCAGTGGAAGTTCGCGGTCGGTGCGATCATCTCGCTGATCCACGACGTGGTGGTGACCCTGGGGATCCTGTCGTTCTTCCAGATCACCTTCGACCTGACGGTGCTCGCGGCAGTGCTGGCGATCATCGGGTACTCGCTCAACGACACCATCGTGGTCTTCGACCGGGTACGCGAGAACTTCCGCGTCATGCGCAAGGCCTCGCTGATCGAGAACATCAACGTCTCCACCACCCAGACGCTGCTGCGCACCATCGCCACCTCGGTGTCGACCTTGCTGGCCATCGGTGCGCTGCTGATCTTCGGCGGCGACAACCTGTTCGGCTTCTCGCTGGCGCTGTTCATCGGCGTACTGGCCGGTACCTACTCGTCGATCTACATCGCCAACGTGGTGCTGATCTGGCTGAACCTGAACAGCGAAGACCTGATCCCGCCGGTCAAGGCCGAAGGTGTGGACGACCGTCCATGACCCTGTCCTGACGCCCCTGGGCGGGCACGAAGAAGGCGCGAGCATTGAACTCGCGCCTTTTTTTTCGCTCCAAGGCCGGGAAGAGCGCGGGCGCGGACCCGCAGACAAGATCAGGAGGTTCAGGTGAACAAATCAATGCTCGTGGGTGCGGTCCTGGGTGCTGTCGCAGTGACTGCCGGAGGTGCATTCGCCACCTACAGCTTGGTCAACAAGGGGCCTGAGTATGCCCAGGTGACCGACGTTCAGCCGATCAAGAAGACCATCAAGACCCCACGCCAGGTGTGCAAGGACGTGACCGTCACCCGCCAGCGGCCGGTCCAGGATCAGCACCAGATCGCCGGAAGCGTGTTGGGCGCGGTGGCCGGTGGGCTGTTGGGTAACCAGATCGGTGGCGGTACCGGCAAGAAGATCGCCACCGTCGCCGGTGCGGTAGGCGGTGGGTATGCAGGCAACAAGGTGCAGGAGCACATGCAGAACGGCGATACCTACACCACCACGCAGACGCGCTGCAGCACGGTCAATGACGTGAGCGAGGAAGTGGTGGGGTACAACGTGAAGTACTCGATCGGCGACAAGGCCGGGCAGGTGAAGATGGACCGTGACCCGGGCTCGACCATCCCGCTGGATGACAATGGCCGGCTGGTGCTGAGCGAGGCGCGGACCGGGCAGTGAGCCGCTGATCGAGAGGGCGCAGCTTGTGAAGAGTGTGCGGTGACTGTATAGCCGCCATCGCGGGCAAGCCCGCTCCCACAAGCTGTGTGCGCAGCCATGCCAGCATCGACAGGCTACAGAGGTCTGTGTGAGTGGCTTGCCAGCGATAAGGTCCTGTCAGGCGTCGCCTGCATCGCGGGCAAGCCCGCTCCCACAAGCTGCGTGCGCAGCCATGCCGACACCGACAGGTTGTTGAGGTCTGAGTGGGAGCTGGCTTGCCAGCGATAGGGCCCTGTCAGGCGCCGCCTGCGTCGTGGGCAAGCCACGCATGGGCCCGGCGGGCCCACGCAGTCATTTCTTCAGGCGTCCCAGATGGACACCTGCTTCGTCAGTCGATGTACTCGAACAGCTTCACGATCTTCTGCACGCCCGCCACGCCCTGCACCACGGCCGTCGCCTGGTTGGCTTCCTGCTGGCTGACCAGCCCCAGCAGGTAGACGATGCCGTTCTCGGTGATCACCTTGATGCGCGAGCTGCGCACGTCGGCATCGCCCAACAACTGAGCCTTCACCTTGGTGGTCAGCCAGGCGTCGTTGTTGCGCGCCAGGAGGGAGGAGGGCTGCATCACTTGCAGCTCGTTGTGTACCTTCTTGACCCGCTGGACCTGGCTGGCGGTCTGCTCGGCCAGGTTCTTGAGGTCGGCCCGTGGGGTCTGGCCTGCAAGCAATACCACGCCGTTGTAGCTGCTGACGACGATGTGCGAGTGCTTGTCCAGGTCGGGGCTGGCCTTGGCGATGTTCACCTCGACCTTGGTTTCGATCAACGAGTCGTCGATCTTGCTCCCCAGGGTGCGGGTGCTGCGATCGTCCTCGATCGGTTTTTCCCGCGCAGTGTTGATGACCGAGCTGCAGCCTGAGAGGCTCAGGCAGAGGGTCAGGGTCATCAGGCCGAAACGTCGTGGGCTCATTCTTCACTCCCGAACAGTTGGCTGTCGATCAGATCGCACAGGCAATGGATCGTCAGCAGGTGGACTTCCTGGATACGTGCGGTGACCATCGACGGCACGCGAATTTCGACGTCCTCGGGCAGCAGCAGTGACGCCATGCCGCCGCCGTCGCGGCCGGTCATGGCTACGACAATCATTTCTCGATCATGTGCCGCCTGGATCGCCTGGATGATGTTGGCAGAATTGCCGCTGGTGGAGATCGCCAGCAGCACGTCGCCGGGCTGGCCCAGGGCGCGGATCTGCTTGGAAAAGATCTCGTTGTAGCTGTAATCGTTGGCGATCGAGGTGAGTGTGGCGCTGTCGGTGGTCAGGGCGATCGCCGGCAGGCTCGGGCGCTCGCGCTCGAAGCGGTTGAGCAGCTCGGAGGAGAAATGCTGGGCATCGCTGGCGGAGCCGCCGTTGCCACAGGCGAGCATCTTGCCCTCGTTGAGCAAGGCGTTGACCATGACTTCGCTGGCCAGCTCGATGTGCGGTGCCAGGATGTCCATCGCCTGTTGCTTGGTGTCGATGCTGGCCTGGAACAGCCGGCGAATTCGGGATTGCATGTCCATCTGGTGAGACCTTAAATGGGGCGGTGGCCGGCGCGACGCGCACCACGAGACCAGCCCGCGAAACACGGAGCAGAGTGATAGAACGGATTCAGCATTCGAAGGCGTTTTTCAGCCATTGAAGCGGTTGTCCGGCGTGCTGGCTGCCTTGCAGGGCGACCACGTCGAAACGGCAGGGATAACTGGCCCAGCGAGGCGCCTGGTGCAGGAAGTGGCTGGCGGCCAGCGCCAGTCGCTTCTGCTTGCGCCCATCGATGCTGCCCAGGGCGCCGCCGAAGTCCGCGTGCAAGCGGTAGCGGACTTCGACGAATACTACTGTATCGCGGTCGAGCATGACCAGATCGAGCTCGCCACCCCGGCAGCGCCAGTTCTGTGCCAGCAACTGCAAACCCTGCGCCTGAAGAAAGGCCAGGGCCTGGCGTTCAGCCAGCTGGCCTTGCGAGGTGGGTGACGAGACAGGCATCAGCGTGGCGTGTCCGGCAGGCGCTGAACCTGGCCTCCGGTGAACTGCGCCCACGGCAGCTGACGCTCGACACGCTGGTTCTGGTTGAGGCTCAGGCTGCCGGACAGGCCGTCGATGCGGTTGTCGGGCAAGGCCTTGAGCTGGCCCAGGCGGGGTGCCAGGGCGTAGGCATCGGCGCCCATGGCGTACAGGCGGCCCAGGCTGCCTGCGGCTTGCGGCCACTGCTGAACCACTTGCTGGCGCAGGGCATTGCCATTGGTGGTGTCGAGCAACCATGGCGTCTCGCAGAACAGCACGCCGTTCATGTCGTTGTACTGGTTGACGTCGCCACTGGCGCTGTACAGGTTGGAGGTGGCGTAGACCGGCAGGTTGCCCGCGTACTGGAAGTTCAGGGTCGGCTTGATCTGCTGGGCCTGCTGTGGCGTGGCGGCCAGGAACAGGAAGTCGATGTCCTGACGGCGGGCCGGCTGGGCGGCGACGTCACCGCCGACAGCGCTTTGCAGGCTCTTGGCGCGGCCTTCGCTCTGACGCAGTTGCAGCAGGTCGGCGATCTGCTGGGCCAGGGCCACGGGTTGAGCGATGTGGTCGGCGGCCAGCAGGGTGCCCCCACGGGCTTCCCAGTCCTGACGGAAGGCCTTGAGGACACGATCGCCCCACTCACCGCTCGGCACCAGCGCAACGGCACGTACCCGGCCGTCGGCATGGGCGCGGCGGGAGACTTCGCGGGCCTCGTCCTCGGCGGCCAGGCCGAACTGGAACAGCTGGGCAGGCGCCTTCTGGCCGGCATCGGCGTAGTTCAGGGCCAGTGTCGTGATGGGCAGCTGCGGGTAGTCGGCGAGCTTCTTGACCAGCGGTTTTTCGAGCGGGCCGACCACCAGCTGGACACCGGCAGCCTGGGCGTCGCGGTAGAAGTCGTCCAGGGAGGTGATGCGCGAGCTGTCGAACACCTGGATCTTCGGCGCAGGCTGACCGGCCTGGGTCGCCTGGAAGTGCGCGGCCATGAAGCCGTCGCGCAGGGCCTTGGCCACGTTGGCCAGGGGACCTTCCTGGGGCAACAGCAAGGCGATGCTGGTCAGCGGCTGATTGGCCAGCTCACGCAGCTTGGCCAGGGATTCCGGCAACTGGCGGGCAGCAGGGTGGTTCGGGTACTGCTTGCGCCACGCGTCGATCGCGGCCTGCTGGGTCTCCAGCGTGCCGGCGCGCTTGACCGCCAGGGCCAGGCTGGCCCAGCCCGCCAGGTCGTCGGTGCCCTGGCTGGCGCCTTCCAGTTGCTCGACGGGCAATGCCGCGACCAGCGTCCAGATGGCTTCCTGGTTCTTGGCGGCAGCCGCCGGCTCGCTCAGCAGCGGCGCCAGCAGCGTGCGCTGGCGGGCAGCCTCCAGAGGTTGGGCATCGGCTTCCAGGGCGGCCGCGTGGACACTGTAGGTGCGCACCTGCAGCTCAGGCGGCAGTTGGCCGATGTACTGCAGGCTCGGGTGCGACAAGGCGTCGACCGCTGCCTTGGGCTGGTTGCGGCTCATGGCCAGTTCTGCCGACAGCACGCTGGCGAAGACCTGCTGCGCGGGCTTGAGCGAATCGAGCTTCACTTGTTCGAGAATGCGTGTGGCACGCGGGTAGTCTTTCTGGCGATAGGCTTGATCGGCCGCGCTCAGGCGCAACAGCGCGGCCTCCTCCGGCGACTGGCTCGCAGCCGCCTGTTCGAGCAGTTGCTCGATGCTGGCATCCGGGGTGCGCGGCAACTCGCCCAGACGGGACGAAGGCGAGCTGGCGCAGGCTGCCAGCAAGGCAGCGAAACAGAGGGCTGCAAGCAGCCGCAGGCAAGCGATCATGGAAAGGTCCTGTTACCTGATCAAATAGGTCGACGATTGTACCCAAGCCGTGGCCGGGGTGCGATGTCGCTGACGTGGATCCTTCAATATAGGCGGTACGCGCCTGTCGGCGGGCAAAGATGTTTGCGCGTTGTGACCGACGGTCGGGCTACAATGGCGCTTTCGATCCGGATCAAGGCAGGTGCACGCAGTGACAGAGGTTCCAGGGGCTTCGCAATCCACGACCGGGACGTTGTACGTCGTCGCCACGCCGATCGGCAATCTGGACGACATCAGTGCGCGGGCGCTGAAGATCCTGGGCGCGGTGGCGTTGATCGCCGCCGAGGACACCCGTCATTCGGTGCGCCTGCTGCAGCACTTCGGCATCCAGACGCCGCTGGCACCCTGCCATGAACACAACGAGCGCGACGAGGGCAGCCGCTTCATCGCCCGTCTGCTGGCCGGTGACGACGTGGCCCTGATCTCCGACGCCGGCACGCCCCTGATCTCCGATCCGGGCTATCACCTGGTGCGCCAGGCGCGCGCTGCCGGTCTGCGTGTGGTACCAGTGCCCGGTGCCTGCGCGCTGATCGCCGCGCTGTCGGCAGCGGGCCTGCCGTCCGATCGCTTCATGTTCGAAGGGTTCCTCCCGGCCAAGGCCGTCGGGCGCCGGGCCAGGCTCGAACAGGTCAGAGAAGAGCCGCGCACGCTCATCTTCTACGAGGCGCCCCACCGTATCCTGGAGTGCCTGCAGGACATGCAGGCGGTGTTCGGCGACGAGCGCCCGGCCGTGCTGGCGCGGGAGCTGACCAAGACCTTCGAGACCCTCAAGGGCCTGCCACTGGCCGAGCTGAGCGCCTTCGTGGAAGGCGACAGCAACCAGCAGCGCGGCGAGTGCGTGGTGCTGGTGGCGGGCTGGAGCGCACCGGAGGACGATCAGGCCATCAGCACCCAGGCCATGCGCGTGCTCGACCTGCTGCTGGCGGAGATGCCGCTCAAGCGGGCCGCGGCCCTGGCTGCGGAAATCACCGGTGTGCGCAAGAACCTCTTGTACCAGGCGGCCCTGGAAAAACAGAAGGACGACTGATCCGACGCATCTATCGCTTGTCCCGCGCGGCGTCTATCGGTACCCTTGGCGGCGGAGAGTCGATTGGACAGTCGCTGCCAGCATTCGTTCCGCGAAGGCTGGGGGAGGAAAGTCCGGGCTCCATAGGGCAGAGTGCCAGGTAACGCCTGGGAGGCGCGAGCCTACGGAAAGTGCCACAGAAAACAACCGCCTAAGCGCTTCGGCGCCGGTAAGGGTGAAAAGGTGCGGTAAGAGCGCACCGCACGGCTGGCAACAGTCCGTGGCTAGGTAAACCCCACTCGGAGCAAGACCAAATAGGGTTCCATATGGCGCGGCCCGCGTTGGAACCGGGTAGGTTGCTAGAGGCGTCCAGTGATGGCCGTCGTAGAGGAATGACTGTCCTCGACAAAACCCGGCTTACAGATCGACTCTCCACCTCTTCATTTCCCTCGGCAGTGTCTGCCGAGCGGTCTTCGGTAAGATGAAAAAATCTTACTCTTCATGCAGTCTCTCAGCATTGTCGCGCAAGTCCTTGAAAGGGCAGTCAATCGTTCTTCGATCGCGCTTCAAAAGCTTCTGTCTTCCATCGTTTGCGACGCTAAATCTTGGCCCCGTAAGGGATTTCCTTATGAACGTGCCTTGACGGTGCGGCGAGCGGATTCCTATAGTGTGCGCGAGTGGCGAAAAGTGGGATGAAGTGGGTTTTTTTGCCATCATCCAGCTCACAATGTAGGGAATCGCAGCCGTGTTTCGCGGAGCCAATGCCATCAGCCTCGATGCAAAAGGCAGGCTCGCCATGCCGAGTCGGTACCGTGACGAGCTGGATTCGCGGTGTGCTGGTCAGCTGATCGTGACGATCGATGCCTCCGACCCCTGCCTGTGCGTGTATCCGCTCGATGAGTGGGAACATATCGAAGCCAAGTTGCGCGCGTTGCCGTCCTTGCGCGAAGAGAACCGTCGCCTTCAGCGTCTGCTGATCGGCAATGCGGTGGATCTCGAGCTCGATGGCAATGGGCGCTTTCTGGTGCCACCCCGACTGCGTGAGTACGCGCGGCTCGACCGCAAGGCCATGCTGGTAGGGCAACTGAACAAATTCCAGCTGTGGGATGAAGAGGCCTGGGACACCGTCTCGGCCGCTGACCTTGCAGCTATTCGACAACCGGGCGCCATGCCCGATGATTTGCGTGATCTGATCCTGTGACCATAGATAGCGGCTTCAACCATATCACCGTGCTGCTCAACGAGGCTGTCGATGCCCTGGCCCTACGCGCCGATGGCTGCTACCTCGACGGTACTTTCGGCCGCGGTGGGCATAGCCGTCTGATCCTCGATCGACTGGGGCCACAGGGCCGACTACTGGGCTTCGACAAAGACCCACAAGCGATTGCCACGGGGCAAGCGCTGGCGGCCGAAGACGGCCGCTTTGTCATTGTGCAGCGCAGTTTTGCCGAGATGGGCCAGGAGTTGGGCGCGCGCGACCTGGCTGGCAAGGTCAATGGTGTGTTGCTCGACCTGGGCGTGTCGTCGCCGCAGCTGGACGACCCCGAGCGCGGCTTCAGCTTCATGAACGACGGCCCCCTGGACATGCGCATGGACCCTGAGCGTGGCCAGAGCGCCGCGCAGTTCATCGCCAACGCGCCGGAGGAAGAAATCGCCCGCGTGTTCAAGGAATACGGCGAAGAGCGCTTCGCCAGGCGCATGGCCCGCGCCGTGGTCGAGCGTCGCGAGCAGACGCCGTTCACCCGCACCAGCGACCTGGCCGAAGTGATCAAGGTCGCCAACCCGGCCTGGGAGAAGGGCAAGAACCCGGCGACCCGTGCGTTCCAGGGGTTGCGCATCCACGTCAACAACGAACTGGGCGATCTCGAAACCGGCCTGCAGGCGGCGCTCGATGCGCTGGAAGTCGGCGGCCGCCTGGTGGTCATCAGTTTCCACTCCCTGGAAGACCGCATCGTCAAACTGTTCATGCGCAAGCTGGCCAAGGGCGAGGCCGACAACCTGCCGCGCAATCTGCCCGTGCGCCATGAGCCGTTCCAGCCTTTCATCAAGGTCCACGGCAAGGCCCAGTTCGCCTCCGAAGCCGAACTCAAGGCCAACCCACGTGCGCGCAGTGCCGTCATGCGCGTGGCGGAGAAGCTCAGGTGAGTCGTTTGTTCGCCAAGCCGCTGCCCGGTGGGAGCTTTCTCATGCTGCTGATGTTCGTCGGCGTGCTGGTGTCGGCCATCGCCGTGTCCTACAGCGCGCACTGGAACCGCCAACTGCTCAACACGCTGTATGGCGAGCTCAACGAGCGCGACAAGGCGCAGGCCGAATGGGGTCGACTGATCCTCGAGCAGAGCACCTGGACTGCCCATAGCCGCATCGAGAACCTGGCGACCGAGCAGCTCAAGATGCGTGTGCCCGCGGCGGACGAGATACGGATGATCGCGCCATGATGAAGCTCGAAGGGGCACTGTATCCCTGGCGTTTCCGCGTGGTCATCGCCTTGCTGGCATTGATGGTCGGCGCCATCGCCTGGCGCATCATCGACCTGCAGGTGGTCGACCGTGACTTCCTCAAGGGGCAGGGCGATGCCCGCAGCCTGCGTCACATTCCGATTCCGGCGCACCGTGGCCTGATCACCGACCGCAACGGCGAGCCGCTGGCGGTCAGTACCCCGGTCACCACCCTGTGGGCCAACCCCAAGGAAATGCAGGGCTCCAGGGAGCGCTGGCCCGAGCTGGCGCGCGCGCTGGGGCAGGACCCACGGCAGTTGACCGAGCGCCTGACGCAGCTGGCCAATAAGGAGTTCATCTACCTGGTGCGCGGCCTGACGCCCGAGCAGGGCCAGCAGGTGGTCGACCTCAAGGTGCCAGGCGTCTATGGCATGGAAGAGTTCCGCCGGTTCTACCCGGCTGGCGACGTGACCGCGCACATGGTCGGCTTCACCGACCTGGACGACCACGGTCGCGAAGGGGTCGAGCTGGCCTATGACGAATGGCTGGCCGGCGTGCCGGGCAAGCGCCAGGTGATCAAGGACCGTCGCGGTCGCCTGATCAAGGACATCCAGGTCACCAAGAACGCCAAGGCCGGCAAGACCCTGGAGCTGTCGATCGACCTGCGCCTGCAGTACCTGGCCACCCGCGAGCTGCGCAACGCGATCGCCGAGCAGGAGGCCAAGGCCGGCAGCCTGGTGATCATGGACGTCAAGACCGGCGAGGTCCTGGCCATGGTCAACCAGCCGACGTACAACCCCAACAACCGCCGCAGCATGTTCCCGGCCGCGATGCGTAACCGGGCGATCATCGACGTGTTCGAGCCTGGCTCCACGGTCAAGCCGCTGTCCATGAGCGCCGCGCTGGAAAGCGGGCGCTGGAAGCCGACCGACAAGGTCGAGGTCTACCCCGGCAGCCTGCAGATCGGCCGCTACACCATCAAGGACGTGTCGCGCAGCGAGGGCCCGATCCTGGACCTGACCGGCATCCTGATCAACTCCAGTAACGTGGGCATGAGCAAGATCGCCTTCGACATCGGCGGCGAAGCCATCTACCGGGTGATGTCGCAGCTGGGGCTGGGGCAGTACACCGGCCTGGGCTTCCCGGGCGAGCGGGTCGGCAACCTGCCCAACCACCGCGAGTGGCGCAAGGCCGAGACGGCGACGCTGTCCTATGGCTACGGTCTTTCGGTGACGGCGCTGCAGCTGGTGCACGCCTACGCGGCCCTGGCCAACGACGGCAAGATGGTACCGCTGAGCATTCTCAAGGTGGACAAGGAGCCCGAGTCGACCCAGGTCGTGCCCAAAGAGACGGCCGAGACCATCCAGGGCATGCTGCAACAGGTGATCGAAGCGCCGCGTGGCGTCTACCGGGCCCAGGTGCCGTTCTATCACGTGGCCGGCAAGAGTGGTACGGCGCGCAAGGCGACGGTCGGCTCCAAGGGCTACACCGAAAACGCCTACCGCTCGCTGTTCGCCGGGTTCGGCCCGATGAGCGACCCGCGCTACGCCATCGTCGTGGTCATCGACGAGCCGAGCAAGGGCGGCTACTTCGGCGGCCTGGTGTCGGCACCGGTCTTCAGCAAGGTCATGTCCGGCACCCTGCGCCTGATGAACGTACCGCCTGACAACCTGCCGGTGCCGACCGAGCCGCAGCAGGCCAGTGCAGACCCCGCCAAGGGAGGGCGTGGATGATGACGATGCCATTGAGCAAACTGTTCGCCCATGCCAGCCGCGATCCGCTGATCCGCGAGCTGACCCTGGACAGCCGCCGGGTTCGCCCGGGCGATCTGTTCCTGGCAGTGCCCGGCGCCAAGGTCGATGGTCGGGCGCACATCGCCGATGCCTTGGCCCGAGGCGCCGCGGCCGTGGCGTACGAAGAGCAGGGCGCAAGCGTACTGCCCTTGACCGACGTGCCGTTGATTCCGGTGCGCGGCCTGATCGCCCAGCTGTCGAGCATCGCGGGCCACTTCTATGGCGAGCCGAGCCGACAGGTGCCGATGATCGGCGTGACCGGGACCAACGGCAAGACCAGCGTCACCCAGCTGGTGGCCCAGGCGCTGGACCTGCTCGGCCAGCATTGCGGGCTGATCGGCACCTTGGGCACCGGTTTCTACGGCGCCTTGCAGAGTGGTCGGCTGACCACGCCGGACCCGATCGCCGTGCAGTCGACCCTCTACGACCTGAAAAAGGCCGGTGCCAAGGCCGTGGCCATGGAAGTGTCGTCCCATGCGCTCGAGCAGGGCCGTGTGACGGCCGTCGACTTCGATGTCGCCGTGCTGACCAACCTATCGCGCGATCACCTCGACTACCATGGCAGCATGCAGGCCTACGAGGCAGCCAAGGCCAAGCTGTTCGCCTGGCCGAGCCTGCGCAGCCAGGTGGTGAACCTGGACGATGCGTTCGGCGAGCGGCTGTGCCAGGCCTATGCGCAGCGGCCTGTCAGCGACCACGTCGAAACGCGGCTGATCACCTATAGCCTGGTGCGTACCGACGCCTCCTTGTACACGCGCGATGCCGTGTTCAGCGACGAGGGCGTGCGCGCCACGCTGGTCACCGCCCACGGCGAACGCACGCTGCGCAGCCCACTGCTGGGCCGTTTCAACCTGAGCAACGTGCTGGCCGCAGTCGCCACCCTCCTGGCGCTGGACTACACCCTCGACGAAGTGCTGGCCGTCACCCCCCGCCTGCAAGGCCCGCTGGGTCGCATGCAACGTCTGGGCGGCGGCGAGCGTCCACTGGTAGTGGTCGACTATGCCCACACCCCTGACGCCCTCGAAAAAGTCCTCGAAGCCCTGCGTCCCCATGCGCGCGGCAGACTGCTGTGCCTGTTTGGCTGCGGGGGCGACCGTGACCGCGGCAAGCGCCCGCTGATGGCCGAAGTGGCCGAGCGCCTGGCCGACCAGGTGTGCGTGACCGACGACAACCCGCGCAGCGAAGCGCCTCGGCAGATTTTCGACGACATTCGTCCGGGATTCACGGCCTCGGCCGACGTCACCTTCGTCGCCGGACGCGGCGAGGCCATCGCCCGGCTGATCGCCAGCGCTCACGTCGACGACGTGGTCGTGCTGGCCGGCAAGGGGCATGAGGATTACCAGGAAATCGCAGGCGAGCGCCACGATTTCTCCGATCTGATCGAAGCCGACAAGGCGCTGGCAGCCTGGGAGGCTCATCCATGATTCATCCCTTCACCCTGAGTACGCTGGTTGCCCCGCTGCACGCCCGGCTGATCGGGGACGATGCCACTTTCACGGGTGTCAGCATCGACAGCCGCAGCGTCGGCCAAGGCCAGCTGTTCGTGGCATTGAGCGGGCCGCGTTTCGACGGTCATGACTACCTGGCCGATGTCCAGGCCAAAGGGGCGGTCGCAGCCCTGGTGCAGCGCGAGGTACCGGGCATCGACCTGCCGCAGCTGCTGGTCGCCGACACGCGCCTGGCGCTCGGGCACCTCGGCGCGCTCAACCGCGACGCCTTCGACAAGCCGGTGGTGGCGATCACCGGCTCCAGCGGCAAGACCACGGTCAAGGAGCTGCTGGCCAGCATCCTGCGTACCGTCGGGCCGGTCCTGGCCACCCGCGGCAACCTCAACAACGACCTGGGTGCGCCGCTGACCCTGCTGGAGATCGGCCGCGAGCACAGTGCCGCCGTGATCGAGCTGGGGGCCTCGCGCCTGGGCGAGATCCACTACACCGTGGGCCTGACCCGTCCCCAGGTGGCGATCCTCAACAACGCCGGGACCGCCCACGTCGGCGAGTTCGGCGGCCCGGACAAGATCGTCGAAGCCAAGGGCGAGATCATCGAAGGCCTGCAGGCCGATGGCACCGCCGTGCTCAACCTGGACGACAAGGCCTTCCCGATCTGGCAGCGACGCGCCGCCGGTCGCCCGGTCATCACCTTCGCGCTGCGCGACGCAGCGGCCAGCTTCCACGCGTCGGACATCACGCACGATGCACGCGGTTGCCCGTCCTTCCAGTTGCAGGGCCCCGCGGGTTCGGTCGCCGTGCAACTGAACCTGCTCGGCACCCACAACGTGGCCAATGCCCTGGCCGCCGCGGCCGCAGCCCACGCCCTGGGCGTGGGGCTCGAGGCGATCGCCGCCGGCCTTGGCGCGCTGCAGCCGGTCAAGGGCCGTACCGTGGCGCACGTGGCGCCCAGCGGCGCGCGCGTGATCGACGACACCTACAACGCAAATCCCACCTCCATGTGCGCGGCGATTGATATACTCGCCGGCTTTTCCGGCCGCACCGTCCTGGTGCTGGGGAATATCGGCGAATTGGGTGACTGGGCCGAGCAAGGCCACCGCGAGGTCGGGGAGTATGCCCGCGGCAAGGTCGATGCGCTGTATGCGACGGGGGTCGACATGCGGCATGCCGTGCAGGCCTTCGGTGCCGACGGCCGCCATTTCGCCACTCAGGCTGAGCTGATCGACGCCGTGCGCGCCGAGAATGCCAGCGACACCACTATCTTGATCAAGGGCTCACGCAGCGCTGCGATGGAACACGTCGTGGCGGCATTGTGCGGTGCCAGCGGGGAGAAACATTAATGCTGCTGCTGTTGGCTGAGTATCTGCAACAGTTCCACAAAGGCTTTGCGGTCTTTCAGTACCTGTCCCTGCGCGGGATTCTCGGCGTGCTGACCGCCTTGTCGCTGGCGCTGTGGCTGGGGCCATGGATGATTCGTACGCTGCAGATCCGTCAGATCGGCCAGGCCGTTCGCAACGACGGTCCGCAATCGCACCTGTCCAAGTCCGGCACGCCGACCATGGGCGGTGCGCTGATCCTGTCCGCCATCGGCATCAGCACGCTGCTGTGGGCCGACCTGACCAATCGCTACGTGTGGGTCGTGCTGATCGTCACCCTGCTGTTCGGCGCCATTGGCTGGGTCGATGACTACCGCAAGGTGATCGAGAAGAACTCGCGTGGCCTGCCGAGCCGCTGGAAGTACTTCTGGCAATCGGTGTTCGGCCTGGGCGCTGCGGTCTTCCTCTACGTGACGGCGCCCACCAGCGTCGAAACCACGCTGATCGTGCCGATGTTCAAGGACCTGACCCTACCCCTGGGCGCAGGCTTCATCGTGCTGACCTACTTCGTCATCGTCGGTTCGAGCAACGCGGTCAACCTTACCGACGGCCTCGATGGCCTGGCGATCATGCCGACCGTGATGGTCGGCGGCGCCCTGGGCATCTTCTGCTACCTGTCGGGCAACGTGAAGTTTGCCGAATACCTGCTCATCCCGTACGTACCGGGCGCCGGCGAGCTGATCGTGTTCTGTGGCGCGCTGATCGGGGCAGGCCTGGGCTTTCTCTGGTTCAACACCTACCCGGCCCAGGTGTTCATGGGCGACGTCGGCGCCCTGGCGCTGGGCGCGGCCCTGGGCACCATCGCAGTCATCGTGCGTCAGGAAATCGTGCTGTTCATCATGGGTGGCGTGTTCGTGATGGAGACCCTGTCGGTGGTCATCCAGGTCGCCTCGTTCAAGCTGACCGGCAAGCGGGTCTTTCGCATGGCACCGATCCATCACCATTTCGAACTCAAAGGCTGGCCCGAGCCCCGGGTGATCGTGCGCTTCTGGATCATCACGGTGATCCTGGTGCTCATCGGCCTTGCCACCCTGAAACTGAGGTAGTCGCGCGTGTCCCTGATCGCATCTGACCACTTCCGCATCGTCGTCGGCCTCGGCAAGAGCGGCATGTCCCTGGTTCGCTTCCTGGCGAGCCGGGGCATCGCCTTTGCGGTCGCCGACACGCGCGCGTGCCCGCCAGAGCTCGAGACGTTGCGTCGCGACTATCCGCACGTGGACGTGCGCTGCGGTGAACTCGACGTCGAGTTCCTCTGCCGCGCCGACGAACTGTACGTCAGTCCCGGTCTGGCCCTGGCCACGCCTGCGCTGCAGGCAGCGGCGGCACGGGGCGTGCGACTGTCGGGCGACATCGAGTTGTTCGCCCGGCACGCCAAGGCGCCGATCGTGGCCATCACCGGCTCGAATGCGAAAAGCACCGTCACCACCCTGGTCGGCGAGATGGCCGTCCAGGCCGGCAAGCGAGTGGCGGTCGGCGGCAACCTGGGCACGCCAGCGCTGGACCTGCTGGACGACGGCGTCGAGCTGTACGTGCTCGAGCTGTCGAGTTTCCAGCTGGAAACCACCGACCAGCTCGACGCCGAGGTGGCGACGGTCCTGAACATCAGCGAAGACCACATGGACCGCTACAGCGGCCTGCCGGCCTATCACCTGGCCAAGCACCGGATCTTCCGTGGTGCGCGCCAGGTGGTGGTCAACCGTCAGGATGCCCTGAGCCGGCCCTTGCCGGTCGAAGGCCAGCCCTGCTGGACCTTCGGCCTCAATGCGCCGGACTTCAAGGCGTTCGGGTTGCGCGAGGTCGACGGCGAGAAGCACCTGGCGTTCGAGTTCCAGCCCCTGATGCCGGTGCGGGAGCTGAAGGTCCGGGGCGCTCACAACCAGAGCAACGCACTGGCCGCCCTGGCGCTGGGCCATGCCGTCGGCCTGGCCTTCGCGCCGATGCTCGACGCCCTGCGGGCCTTCACCGGCCTGGCGCACCGTTGCCAATGGGTGCGTGAGCGCGAGGCGGTGAACTGGTACGACGACTCCAAGGCCACCAACGTCGGTGCGGCACTTGCGGCGATCGAAGGCCTGGGAGCCGACATCGACGGCCAGTTGGTGCTGATCGCTGGCGGCGATGGCAAGGGCGCCGATTTTTCGGCCTTGCGCGGCCCGGTGGCGCGTCACTGCCGTGCGGTGGTGCTGCTGGGGCGTGACGCCGATCGCCTGGCCGAGGCGCTGGGCGACGAGGTCGTGCAGGTGCGCGTGAGCAGCCTCGAAGAGGCCGTGCGACGCAGCGCTGCCCTGGCCCTGCCAGGCGATGCGGTGCTGCTGTCGCCCGCCTGTGCCAGCCTCGACATGTTCCGCAATTTCGAAGAGCGTGGGCGCCTGTTCGCGCAGGCCGTGGGAGCACTGGCATGATCTTCAATGTCATCAAGCCGTATCCCTCACCGCTGATCAGCGGCCGTGGCATCGACCTGGACTTCGCCTTCCTGGCCGGCTGCCTGGCGTTGCTCGGCCTGGGCCTGGTGATGATCACCTCGGCCTCGTCAGAAGTCGCGGCCGTGCAGTCCGGCAACCCGCTGTACCACATGTTCCGCCACCTGGTGTACGTGGCGCTGGGCCTGGGCGCCTGCGGCGTCACCATGCTGGTGCCGATCGCCACCTGGCAGCGCATGGGGTTCACCATGCTGCTGTGCGCCTTCGGGCTGCTGGTGCTGGTGCTGGTGCCCGGCATCGGGCGTGAGGTCAACGGGTCGATGCGCTGGATCGGCTTCAGCTTCTTCAACGTGCAGCCGTCGGAGATCGCCAAGGTCTTCGTGGTCATCTACCTGGCCGGCTACCTGGTCCGCCGCCAGCAGGAAGTGCGCGAGAGCTGGATGGGCTTCTTCAAGCCGTTCATCGTGTTGCTGCCCATGGCCGGCCTGCTGCTGATGGAGCCCGACTTCGGCGCCACCGTGGTGATGATGGGCGCTGCAGCCGCCATGCTGTTCCTCGGCGGGGTGGGGCTGTTCCGCTTCAGCCTGATGGTGGTGCTGGCCGTGGTCGCGGTGTTCGTGCTGGTACAGGCCCAGCCTTACCGGATGGCGCGTCTGATCACCTTCACCGACCCCTGGTCCGATCAGTTCGGCTCCGGTTACCAGTTGACCCAGGCCCTGATCGCCTTCGGCCGCGGCGAGTGGCTGGGCGTGGGCCTGGGCAACAGTGTGCAGAAGCAGTTCTACCTGCCCGAGGCGCACACTGACTTCGTGTTCTCGGTGCTGGCCGAGGAGCTGGGCGTGGTCGGCTCGCTGGTCACCGTGGCGCTGTTCGTGTTCGTCACCGTGCGCGCCTTGTACATCGGCCTGTGGGCCGAGAAGGCCAAGCAGTTCTTCGCGGCCTACATGGCGTTCGGCCTGTCCTTCCTGTGGATCGGCCAGTTCCTGATCAACATCGGTGTGAACGTCGGCCTGTTGCCGACCAAGGGCCTGACCTTGCCCTTCCTCAGCTACGGGGGCAGCTCGCTGGTGATCTGCTGCGCCTGCGTCGGGCTGTTGCTGCGCATCGAGTGGGAGAGTCGAACGCACCTGGGCAGCGAAGAGCACGAATTCAAAGAGAGCGACTTTGCCGAGGAGCCTGCCCATGGCCGATGACGGCAAGAGCGTATTGATCATGGCCGGGGGGACGGGCGGGCATGTCTTCCCGGCCCTGGCCTGCGCGCGTGAGTTCCAGGCCCGCGGCTACCGCGTGCACTGGCTGGGCACGCCGCGCGGCATCGAGAACGAGCTGGTGCCCCAGGCAGGGTTGCCCTTGCACCTGATCCAGGTCACCGGGCTGCGCGGCAAGGGCAAGCTGTCCCTGCTCAAGGCCCCGTTGACCCTGGTCAAGGCCGTGGCCCAGGCGCGGCGCATCATCCGGCAGGTCAAGCCGGTCTGCGTACTGGGGTTCGGCGGTTACGTGACCGGCCCGGGTGGCGTGGCGGCGCGCCTGTGTGGGGTACCGCTGGTGATCCACGAACAGAATGCCCGCGCCGGCACGGCCAACCGTCTGCTGGCGCCCTTGGCGGCGCGTGTCTGCGAGGCCTTCCCCGAGACGTTCCCGCCGAGCGAGAAGCGCCGTACCACGGGTAATCCGGTGCGTGCCGAGCTGTTCCTGAACGACAGCCGTGCGCCCTTGGCCGGACGTCGTGCGCGCCTGTTGGTGCTGGGGGGCAGCCTGGGGGCCGAGCCCTTGAACGTGTTGCTGCCCCAGGCATTGGCCGAAGTGCCGGGCGACGTCCGCCCGGAAGTCTTCCACCAGGCCGGCCGGCAGCATGCCGCGATCACTGCCGAGCGCTACCGCCAGGCCGGGCTCGAAGCCCAGGTCGAGCCGTTCATCAAGGACATGGCCCAGGCTTATGGCTGGGCCGATCTGGTGGTGTGCCGGTCCGGCGCGCTGACCGTGAGCGAGCTGGCCGCCGCCGGGCTGCCGTCGATGCTGGTGCCCTTGCCCCACGCCATCGACGATCACCAGACCCACAACGCCCATTACCTGGCTCGCGAAGGCGCCGCCTTCCTGATGCCACAAGCGACAACCGGCGCAGCGCAGCTCGCTGAACGCCTGAACGAGGTACTGATGCAACCCGAGAAACTCAACGCCATGGCCGGCACCGCACGCCGCCTGGCCACGCCTGACGCAACCGGTACCGTGGTCGACCTCTGCCTGGAGGTCGCCCATGGTTGAAAGTCAGAAAGCCATGCCGCAACCCGAGATGCGCCGCATCCGCACGATCCACTTCGTCGGTATCGGTGGCGTCGGCATGTGCGGCATCGCCGAGGTGCTGCTCAACCTGGGCTACCAGGTGTCCGGGTCAGACCTCAAGGCGTCGCCGGTGACCGAGCGCCTGCAGTCGTTCGGCGCCGAGATCTTCGTGGGCCACCGTGCCGAGAACGCGGCCAAGGCCGATGTGCTGGTGGTGTCCAGCGCCGTCAACAAGGCCAACCCTGAAGTGGCCACTGCGCTCGAGCGGCGCATCCCCGTCGTGCCACGTGCCGAGATGCTTGCCGAGCTGATGCGCTACCGCCACGGCATCGCCGTCGCCGGCACCCACGGCAAGACCACCACCACCAGCCTGCTGGCCTCGGTGTTCGCGGCCGGTGGCCTGGACCCGACCTTCGTCATCGGCGGTCGCCTGAACGCGGCGGGTACCAATGCGCAGCTGGGCACCAGCCGCTACCTGATCGCCGAGGCGGACGAGAGCGACGCCAGCTTCCTGCACCTGCAGCCGCTGGTGGCGGTGGTGACCAACATCGACGCCGACCACATGGCCACCTACGAAGGTGACTTCAACCGGTTGAAGAAGACCTTCGTCGAGTTCCTGCACAACCTGCCGTTCTACGGGCTGGCGGTGATGTGCCTGGACGACCCGGTGGTGCGCGAGATCCTGCCGCAGGTCAAGCGGCCCTCGGTCACCTACGGCTTCAGCGAAGAAGCCGACGTGCGTGCGATCAACGTGCGTCAGCAGGGCATGCAGACCTACTTCACCGTGCTGCGCCGCGACCGCGCGCCGCTGGACGTGTCGGTGAACATGCCGGGCAACCACAACGTGCTCAACGCCCTGGCGACCATCGCCATCGCCACCGACGAAGGCATCAGCGACGAGGCCATCGTCCAGGGGCTGTCGGGCTTCCAGGGTGTCGGCCGACGCTTCCAGGTCTACGGCGAGCTGCCGGTGGACGGTGGCAGCGTGATGCTGGTGGACGACTACGGTCACCACCCGACCGAGGTGGCCGCCGTGATCAAGGCCGTGCGTGGCGGCTGGCCGGAGCGCCGCCTGGTGATGGTGTACCAGCCGCACCGCTACAGCCGCACCCGCGACCTGTACGACGATTTCGTCCAGGTGCTGGGCGACGCCAACGTGCTGCTGCTGATGGAGGTCTACCCGGCCGGCGAAGAGCCGATCCCGGGCGCCGACAGCCGCCAGCTGTGCCACAGCATTCGTCAGCGTGGCCAGCTCGACCCGGTCTACATCGAGCGCGGCACCGAGCTGGCCCCTGTGGTCAAGCCGATGCTGCGCGCCGGTGACATCCTCATCTGCCAAGGTGCCGGTGATATCGGCGGCCTGGCCCCGCAATTGCTGCGCAGCCCGCTGTTCGCGGGTGCCCAGGCCACTCAGGAGCATTCGAAATGACGGCGGCCCAGTACCACGCCCTGCATTCGACCCTCGACCCGAAAGCCTTCGGCCGGGTCGCGGTGCTGTACGGCGGCACGAGCGCCGAACGCGAGGTGTCGCTCAAGTCCGGCGCCGCCGTGCTCGACGCCTTGCAGAGCGGAGGCGTCGATGCGTTCGGCATCGATGTCGGCGACGACCTGTTGAGCCGTCTGCAGCAGGAGCGCATCGACCGCGCCTTCATCATCCTGCATGGCCGCGGCGGTGAAGACGGCAGCATGCAAGGGCTGCTGGAGTGCCTGGGCATTCCCTACACCGGCAGCGGCATCCTGGCGTCGGCCCTGGCCATGGACAAACTGCGCACCAAGCAGGTCTGGCAGAGCCTGGGCATTCCCACGCCTCGCCACGCCGTGCTGGGCAGTGAAAACGATTGTTTTTCCGCCGGGCAGGAACTGGGCTTTCCTTTGATCGTCAAACCCGCGCATGAAGGTTCAAGTATCGGCATGGCGAAGGTGAACAGCGTGCAGGAACTGGTCACCGCATGGAAGGAGGCTGCCACGTACGATTCGCAGGTACTCGTCGAGCAATGGATTCACGGCCCCGAGTACACCATCAGCGTATTGCGCGGGCAGGTGCTGCCGCCAATCGCCCTCGGCACGCCGCACGTGTTCTACGACTACGATGCCAAGTACCTGGCCAACGACACGCAGTACCGCATTCCGTGCGGATTGAGCAGTGACCGCGAGCAGGAACTGGTCGAGCTGACCGCGCGCGCCTGCGATGCCATCGGCATCGAGGGCTGGGGACGGCTCGACGTCATGCAGGACGAGCAGGGCCGGTTCTGGCTGCTCGAGGTCAACACCGCACCAGGCATGACCGATCATAGCCTGGTGCCCATGGCGGCGCGTGCCGCCGGCCTGGACTTCCAGCAACTGGTGCTGGCGATCCTGGCGGACAGCGTCGAGAAACGAGGTTAACGAGCCATGCAAGGCGCGATGGTACGTCAGCAGCAACCCGCCCCCGGCCGCAACAAGCCGGTGCCGCGCGGTGCCAGTCGTCTGGTGGCTGAAGAGCCGGTCGCGGCGCGCCTGAAGAAAACCCATTTCGGTGTCTTCAAGCGCCTGCTCTGGCCCGTGCTGCTGGTGGCTGCAGGCTTTGGCGCCTACGAGGGCGCCATCCGCCTGATGCCGTATGCCGACCGCCCCATCACCAAGATCGCCGTGCAGGGCGACCTGAGCTACATCAGCCAGCAGGCGGTGCAGCAGCGGATCGCGCCGTACGTCGCCGCCAGTTTCTTCACCGTCGACCTGAGCGCGATGCGCGCCGAACTCGAGCAGATGCCCTGGATCGCCCACGCCGAAGTGCGTCGCGTCTGGCCGGACGAGGTCGTGGTGCGGCTCGAAGAGCAACTGCCGGTCGCGCGCTGGGGCGACGATGCCCTGCTCAACAACCAGGGCCAGGCCTTTGCGCCGCGCGAACTGGCCAACTACGAGCACCTGCCCAAGCTGGCCGGGCCGCAGCGTGCGCCGCAGCAGGTCATGCAGCAGTACCAGGTGTTGAGCCAGATGCTGCGCCCATTGGGCTTCTCCATCGCTCGGCTGGAGCTGCGTGAACGCGGCAGCTGGTTCCTCACCACCGGTTCGGGCACGGCCGGGCCGGGTATCGAATTATTGTTGGGACGTGACCACCTGGTAGAAAAGATGCGCCGTTTCATTGCCATTTACGACAAGACACTCAAAGAGCAGATCACCCACATTGCCCGCATCGATCTGCGTTACGCCAACGGCCTGGCCGTTGGTTGGCGGGAACCGATTGCACCGACGACGGCCCAACCCGCCGTTGCCAAGAATTAGAGAGAGGCAGGACAAATGGCAAACGCGCATAGCGGAAAGATGATCGTCGGGCTGGACATCGGTACCTCCAAGGTGGTGGCACTGGTGGGCGAAGTCGGTGAAGACGGGACGCTGGAAATCGTCGGCATCGGGACGCACCCGTCCCGCGGCCTGAAGAAGGGCGTGGTGGTGAACATCGAATCGACCGTCCAGTCGATTCAGCGTGCCGTGGAAGAGGCCCAGCTGATGGCAGGCTGCCGTATCCACTCGGCCTTCGTCGGCGTGGCAGGCAACCATATCCGCAGCCTGAACTCCCACGGCATCGTCGCCATCCGCGACCGCGAGGTCAGCGCCGCCGACCTGGAGCGCGTCCTGGACGCGGCCCAGGCCGTCGCCATCCCGGCCGATCAGCGGGTCCTGCACACCCTGCCGCAGGACTACGTGATCGACAACCAGGAAGGCGTGCGCGAGCCACTGGGCATGTCCGGTGTGCGCCTGGAAGCCAAGGTCCACGTGGTGACCTGCGCGGTCAACGCGGCGCAGAACATCGAGAAGTGCGTGCGCCGCTGCGGGCTGGAAATCGACGACATCATCCTCGAGCAGTTGGCCTCGGCCTACTCGGTGCTGACCGACGACGAGAAAGAGCTGGGCGTGTGCCTGGTGGACATCGGCGGCGGCACGACCGACATCGCCATCTTCACCGAGGGTGCCATTCGTCACACAGCCGTGATTCCCATTGCCGGTGATCAGGTTACCAACGACATTGCCATGGCCTTGCGCACGCCGACCCAGTACGCTGAAGAGATCAAGATCCGTTATGCCTGCGCCTTGGCCAAGTTGGCCAGCGCAGGCGAGACGATCAAGGTGCCGAGCGTGGGTGATCGCCCACCGCGCGAGTTGTCGCGTCAGGCGCTGGCCGAAGTGGTCGAGCCTCGCTACGACGAGCTTTTCACCTTGATCCAGGCAGAATTGCGCCGCAGCGGTTATGAAGACTTGGTGCCGGCAGGCATCGTGCTGACCGGCGGCACCGCGAAGATGGAAGGTGCGGTGGAGCTGGCCGAAGAAATTTTCCACATGCCGGTGCGCCTGGGCGTACCGCATAGCGTTCGGGGACTGAGCGACGTCGTGCGCAACCCGATCTATTCCACAGGCGTGGGGTTGCTCGCCTACGGTCTGCAAAAGCAGTCCGACGACATCCCGCAGGCCGGGCACGGCGGCAACAGTTACGGCGAAGAAACGAAGGCCCCAGTGCTTGAGCGCTTCAAGCGCTGGGTCCAAGGCAATTTCTAAGTTTCAAAAGCAGTAGTGGCAGGCGCACAAAACTAGAGAATGTAAGGAGAGGGAAAATGTTCGAGCTCGTAGACAACGTCCCGCAAAGCCCGGTCATCAAGGTGATCGGCGTCGGTGGCGGCGGTGGCAACGCCGTCAACCACATGGTCAAGAGCAACATCGAAGGCGTCGAGTTCATCTGCGCCAACACCGATGCTCAGGCGCTCAAGAACATTGGTGCGCGCACTATCCTGCAGCTGGGTACCGGGGTCACCAAGGGCTTGGGCGCTGGCGCCAACCCGGAAGTCGGTCGTCAGGCCGCGCTGGAAGACCGTGAACGCATCGCCGAAGTGCTGCAAGGCACCAACATGGTGTTCATCACCACCGGCATGGGCGGCGGCACCGGCACGGGTGCTGCGCCGATCATTGCCGAAGTGGCGAAGGAAATGGGCATCCTGACCGTGGCCGTGGTCACGCGTCCGTTCCCGTTCGAAGGCCGCAAGCGCATGCAGATCGCCGACGAAGGGATCCGCTCGCTGGCCGAAAGCGTCGACTCGCTCATCACCATTCCCAACGAAAAACTGCTGACCATTCTCGGCAAGGACGCCAGCCTGCTGTCCGCCTTCGCCAAGGCCGATGACGTACTGGCCGGCGCCGTGCGCGGTATTTCCGACATCATCAAGCGTCCGGGCATGATCAACGTCGACTTCGCCGACGTGCGCACCGTGATGGGCGAGATGGGCATGGCCATGATGGGTACCGGCTGCGCCAGCGGCCCGAACCGTGCGCGTGAAGCGACCGAAGCGGCCATCCGCAACCCGCTGCTCGAAGACGTCAACCTGCAGGGCGCCCGCGGCATCCTGGTCAACATCACCGCAGGTCCCGACCTGTCCCTGGGCGAGTACTCCGACGTCGGCAGCATCATCGAGGCCTTCGCCTCCGATCACGCCATGGTCAAGGTCGGTACCGTCATCGACCCGGACATGCGCGACGAGCTGCACGTGACCGTCGTGGCCACCGGGCTGGGTGCGCGTATCGAGAAGCCGGTCAAGGTCATCGACAACACGCTGCAATCGGCCGCCGCATCGGCTTCGCAACAGACGCCGGCCCCTGCGCCAGTGCGCAACGAGCAGTCTTCGGTCAACTACCGCGACCTCGAGCGCCCGACCGTCATGCGCAACCAGGCGCACCAGGGCGCTGCTGCCGCAGCCAAGCTCAACCCGCAGGACGACCTGGATTACCTGGACATTCCAGCCTTCCTGCGCCGTCAGGCCGATTGATGGAATTTATCAGGGCTATGCAGGTGATTGGTGTTCAGCAAAGGTCGGGTCTGTTATCATCCCTGGCCTTTGTTGATACCTGTTCGCAATTTGCGCTGAAGCGGCCGAAGCCATGATTAGACAACGCACCCTGAAGAATACCATCCGTGCCACAGGCGTCGGCCTGCACTCGGGGGAAAAGGTCTACCTGACCCTCAAGCCCGCGCCTGTCGACACTGGCATCGTCTTTCGCCGCGCCGACCTGAACCCGGTCGTGGAAATCGCCGCCTGGGCGAAGAACGTCGGTGAAACCACCATGTCCACGACGCTGGTCGACGGTGGCGTGAAGGTCGATACCGTCGAGCACCTGCTGTCGGCCATGGCAGGCCTCGGCATCGACAATGCCTATGTGGAGCTTTCCGCATCGGAAGTCCCGATCATGGATGGCAGCGCCGGTCCATTCGTGTTTCTGATTCAGTCGGCAGGCCTGGAAGAGCAGGACGCGCCGAAGAAATTCATCCGTATTCTGCGTGAAGTCACCGTTACCGATGGCGACAAGCGCGCGACCTTCAAGCCGTTCGAAGGCTTCAAGGTGAGCTTCGAAATAGATTTCGACCATCCGGTGCTGCGCAATCGCACGCAGACGGCCAGCGTCGACTTCTCCAGCACCTCGTTCGTCAAGGAAGTCAGCCGCGCACGCACGTTCGGTTTCATGCGTGACCTGGAGTACATGCGCAAGCACAACCGCGCACTGGGTGGCAGCGTGGCCAACGCCATCGTCGTCGACGAGAGCGGTGTGCTCAACGAGGACGGCCTGCGTTATGAGGACGAATTCGTCAAGCACAAGATCCTCGATGCCATCGGCGACCTGTACCTGCTGGGCAAGAGCCTGATCGGCGAGTTCTACGGCTTCAAGTCCGGCCATGCGCTGAACAACAAGCTGTTGCGTCGCCTGATCGACGAGACCGATGCCTGGGAAGTCGTGACGTTCGAAGATGCCAGCACGGCGCCGATTTCCTACATGCGGCCTGTGGCTGCCGTGTAAGCGATTCGCTTGCTGATGCACTGAAAAGGCCGCCCTTTGGGGCGGCCTTTTTCGTTGGGGTCAGGGCTTGGGCGATGCGTGCTTGGCCAGGCGCTCCAAGGCCTCACGCAAACGCGGGTCGCTGATGCCCTCGGCCGAATCGCGAAGGCTGGTGGCGGCACCGTTGGACAGCACCATCGGCTGGCTGACCCGTGGCGCCGACACCAGGGGCGGCCTGACCTGGAAGCGGATCTTCTGCAGGTTGCCAAAGGCCTCGAGCACCTGAAGCTGGCGCTGCAAGCGCTTTTGCTGGTATCGCAGGCGCGTGGCCCAGTGCCCGTCGGTGACCACCAGCGACAAGACGCCGTCGCGCCAGGCCGCAATATGGCAATGGGCACGTGCCGCCGGCTGCAACTGGCTTTCCAGCAGGCGTTGCAAGTGCGCCAGGCGCTGGGCCTGGTTCAGCAACAGCTTGAGCGGCCGCGCGCCACGCAGCAGTTCGGACGGTGGGCGGGCGGGGGAGGGCTTGTAGGCCATGGGATGGAGTAACCGACGTGGAAGTGGGGGTAGCTTATCAGACGGGGAGGTGGGAAGCGGAGCGGCAAGCTGAGCACTGCCTGCCTCGCGGGCAAGCCCGCTCCCACAGGATGGACTGGTCAGTAGGCTGATGCCTGGCGGTTGCTTGGAATGAGGGCCAGTAGGCTGATGCCTGGCGGTTGCCTGGAATGAGGGCCAGTAGGAGCTGGCTTGCCAGCGATAGCGCCCGATCAGGCGGTGCCTGCCTCGCGGGCAAGCCCGCTCCCACAGGATGGACTGGTCAGTAGGCTGATGCCTGGCGGTTGCCTGGAATAAGGGCCAGTAGGAGCTGGCTTGCCAGCGATAGCGTCCGATCAGGCGGCGCCTGCCTCGCGGGCAAGCCCGCTCCCACAGGATGGACTGGTCAATAGGCTGATGCCTGGCGGTTGCCTGGAATGAGGGCCAGTGGGAGCTGGCTTGCCAGCGATAGCGCCCGATCAGGCGGTGCCTGCCTCGCGGGCAAGCCCGCTCCCACAGGATGGACTGGTCAGTAGGCTGATGCCTGGCGGTTGCCTGGAATGAGGGCCAGTAGGAGCTGGCTTGCCAGCGATAGCGCCCGATCAGGCGGCGCCTGCCTCGCGGGCAAGCCCGCTCCCACAGGATGGACTTCATTGATCGGCGTCAGGCTCTCCGCTCACCGCTTTTTCCTCGCACCTTGAACTCCCCCGATTCGTCCCTATCTTACAAGGGCCCCGTCACAGCGCTGTGCCAGTATCGTGGACATCCGCCACTTTCCTCACCATCGTTTCCGGGTAGAATGCTCGTTCGCATGCGGCCTCCGGCTGCACGGGCGACTTCACGGGGCCGCCCTCCATCCCCACGTGTGGAAGATCCTGCCGATATGTTTGCGCCTTTGTTAAAAAAACTTTTTGGAAGCAAGAACGAGCGTGAAGTCAAACGCATGCTCAAGACGGTGAACACCGTCAATGCCTTCGAAGAGAAGATGGTGGCCTTGTCCGATGAGCAACTGCGCGCCAAGACCGCAGAGTTCAAGGAACGCTTGGCCAAAGGCGAGACGCTCGATCAGCTGCTGCCCGAGGCGTTCGCCGTGGCCCGTGAGGCCGGCAAGCGCGTCATGGGCATGCGTCACTTCGATGTCCAGCTGATCGGCGGCATGACGCTGCACGAAGGCATGATCGCCGAGATGCGTACCGGTGAGGGCAAGACCCTGGTCGGTACCCTGGCCGTCTACCTCAACGCACTGTCCGGCAAGGGCGTGCACGTGGTCACGGTCAACGACTACCTGGCCAGCCGCGACGCCAACTGGATGCGTCCGCTGTACGAGTTCCTCGGCCTGACCGTGGGCATCGTCTCGGCCTTCCAGCCGCCGGAAGACAAGCGCGCCGCCTACGCCGCCGACATCACCTACGGCACCAACAACGAGTTCGGCTTCGACTACCTGCGCGACAACATGGCGTTCAGCCAGGACGAGAAATTCCAGCGTGAACTCAACTTCGCCGTGATCGACGAAGTCGACTCGATCCTGATCGACGAAGCCCGTACCCCGCTGATCATTTCGGGCCAGGCCGAAGACAGCTCCAAGCTGTACATCGAGATCAATCGCCTGATCCCGCGCCTGACCCAGCACATCGAAGAAGTCGAAGGCCAGGTGACCCAGGAAGGCCACTACACCATCGACGAGAAGACCCGTCAGGTCGAGCTCAACGAGGCCGGGCACCAGTTCATCGAAGAGATGCTCACCCAGGCCGGGCTGCTGGCCGAGGGCGAGAGCCTGTACTCGGCGCACAACCTGGGCCTGCTGACCCACGTGTACGCGGGTCTGCGTGCGCACAAGCTGTTCCACCGCAACGTCGAATACATCGTGCAGGATGGCCAGGTGTTGCTGATCGACGAGCACACCGGCCGTACCATGCCGGGCCGTCGCCTGTCCGAAGGCCTGCACCAGGCCATCGAGGCCAAGGAAAACCTCAACATCCAGGCCGAGAGCCAGACCCTGGCGTCGACCACGTTCCAGAACTACTTCCGTCTCTACACCAAGCTGTCGGGCATGACCGGTACCGCCGACACCGAGGCGTTCGAGTTCGCCCAGATCTACAGCCTCAACGTGATGGTCATCCCGCCGAACAAGCCGTTGGCGCGCAAGGACTTCAACGACCTGGTGTACCTGACCGCCGACGAGAAGTACGCCGCGATCATCGCCGACATCAAGGAAAGCATGGCCCAGGGCCGTCCCGTGCTGGTCGGTACCGCGACCATCGAGACGTCCGAGCACATGGCCAACCTGCTGGTCAAGGAAGGCATCGAGCACAAGGTGCTCAACGCCAAGTACCACGAGAAGGAAGCCGAGATCATCGCCCAGGCGGGCCGTCCCGGTGCGCTGACCATCGCCACTAACATGGCTGGCCGGGGTACCGACATCCTGCTGGGCGGCAACTGGGAAGCCGAAGTCGCCGCGCTGGACAACCCCACCGCCGAGCAGATCGCCCAGATCAAGGCCGACTGGCAGAAGCGTCACCAGCAGGTGCTGGAAGCCGGTGGTCTGCACGTGATCGCCTCCGAGCGTCACGAGTCGCGCCGGATCGACAACCAGCTGCGTGGCCGTGCCGGCCGTCAGGGCGATGCCGGTTCCAGCCGCTTCTACCTGTCGCTCGAAGACAGCCTGATGCGCATCTTCGCCTCCGACCGAGTGAAGAACTTCATGAAGGCCCTGGGCATGCAGTCCGGTGAAGCCATCGAACACCGCATGGTCACCAACGCCATCGAGAAGGCGCAGCGCAAGGTCGAAGGCCGCAACTTCGACATCCGCAAGCAGTTGCTCGAATACGACGACGTCGCCAACGAGCAGCGCAAGGTGATCTACCACATGCGCAACAGCCTGCTGGCGGCCGAGAACATCGGCGAGACCATCACCGCGTTCCGCCAGGAAGTGCTCGATGCCACCATCAGCCAGCACATCCCGCCCCAGTCGCTGCCCGAGCAATGGGACGTGTCGGGCCTGGAAGCCGCGCTGGCCAGCGATTTCGGCATCAAGCTGCCGATTCAGCAGTGGCTCGACGACGACGAGCGTCTGTACGAAGAGACCCTGCGCGAGAAGCTGCTGAGCGAGATCACCACCGCTTATCACGAGAAGGAAGACCAGGCCGGCGCCGAGGCGCTGCGTTCGTTCGAGAAGCAGATCGTGCTGCGCGTGCTGGACGACCTGTGGAAGGACCACCTGTCGACCATGGATCACCTGCGTCATGGCATTCACCTGCGCGGTTATGCGCAGAAGAACCCCAAGCAGGAGTACAAGCGCGAGTCCTTCACCCTGTTCCAGGAGCTGCTCGACTCGATCAAGCGCGACGCCATCCGCGTGCTCTCGCACGTCCAGGTCCGCCGTGAAGACCCTGCCGAGGAAGAGGCGCGCCTGCGCCGCGATGCCGAGGAGCTGGCCAGCCGCATGCACTTCGAGCACGCCGAGGCACCCGGCCTGGAAGAGCAACCGGTCGTCGAAGGTGAAGCCGTCGACACCGCCGTGGCCACCGCACCGGTGCGCAACGACCAGAAGCTGGGCCGCAACGAGCCGTGCTGGTGTGGCTCGGGCAAGAAGTTCAAGCACTGCCATGGCCAGATCGACTGATCAGGCCTGACAGCGCGACATCCCGCGACTGAACACTGCGCCGCGCCGGTTTCGACCGCCGCGGCGTTGTTCCTTCTACTGCTTCGTCTTACTCTGTGCGATCTATCTACCTAGGAGCGCTTTCATGGCTGTTGGTCTTGGTCCCCTGCCTACCTTGCACCCGGTTCCCGGTTTCGAACTCGGCATCGCTTCAGCGGGCATCAAGCGTCCCGGACGCAAGGATGTGGTCGTCATGCGCTGCGCCGAAGGCGCCAGCGTGGCCGGTGTGTTCACCCTCAACGCGTTCTGCGCTGCGCCGGTCATCCTGGCCAAGCAGCGGGTGCAGGGCACCGTGCGTTACCTGCTGACCAACACCGGCAATGCCAACGCCGGCACCGGCGCACCTGGCCTGGCCGCCGCCGAGCGCACCTGCGCGGCCCTGGCCGACCTGGCAGGCGTCGAGGCCAGCGCGGTTCTGCCGTTCTCCACGGGCGTGATCGGCGAGCCCTTGCAGGTGGAAAAGATCGAAGGCGCCCTGCAGGCGGCGCTGGATGACCTGTCGGAAGACAACTGGGCCGACGCCGCCACTGGCATCATGACCACCGATACCCTGCCCAAGGGCGCCAGCCGTCAGTTCCAGCACGAGGGCATCACCGTCACCGTGACCGGCATCAGCAAGGGCGCGGGCATGATCCGCCCGAACATGGCCACCATGCTCGGTTACATCGCCACCGACGCCAAGGTCGCCCCCGGTGTGCTGAAAGACCTGATGCTCGACGGCGCCAACAAGTCGTTCAACCGCATCACCATCGACGGCGATACCTCGACCAACGACTGCTGCATGCTGATCGCCACGGGCAAGGCCGACCTGCCGGAAATCACCGACGCCAGCGGCCCCCTGTTCGAGGCCTTGAAGGCCGCCGTGTTCGAGGTCTGCATGGAGGTGGCCCAGGCCATCGTCCGTGACGGCGAGGGCGCCACCAAGTTCGTCACCGTGCAGGTCAACGGTGGCGGCACTCATCAGGAATGCCTGGACGTCGGCTATGCCGTGGCGCACTCGCCGCTGATCAAGACCGCGCTGTTCGCTTCCGACCCCAACTGGGGCCGCATCCTGGCTGCCGTGGGCCGTGCCGGCGTACCGGAACTGGACGTCAGCCTGATCGACGTGTACCTGGGCGAAGTGTGCATTGCCAGCCAGGGCTGCCGCAGCCCGAGCTACACGGAAGAGCAGGGCGCCGCGGTCATGGCGCAGGAAGAGATCACCATCCGCATCGACCTGGGCCGTGGCGCGTGCAGCGAGACGATCTGGACCACCGACCTCTCCCATGAGTACGTGAAGATCAACGCCGAATACCGGACCTGATCGGTTCTCCTTCGCCCGTTCGCCGCCCGTGGTCCACGGTCGCGGCGACGGGCATCGGGCCTGTGGCCCGTCTGTCCCATCGTCTGTGCCATCCCAGGGAGTCTCCCATGCGCCATCACCTGACTGTCGGCCCTGCGCTACACACGCCTCATGCGCGTTCACCGCGGGCCGGCCGCCCGACGTCCTCCACGAACCTTGCCTCAGGCCCTGCCCAAGGCCGCCGGGAGGGCACGCAATGAAACGGATCCATGTCGCTGCAGCGGTCATCCGTGGCGAGGACGGGCGTATTCTGATCGCCCGCCGCGCCGAGACGCAGCACCAGGGCGGGCTGTGGGAATTTCCGGGCGGCAAGGTCGAGGAGGGTGAGGACGTCGGCGCCGCCCTGGGCCGCGAGCTGCACGAGGAGCTGGGGATTCGCGTGGTGCGCGCCAAGCCGTTGATCAAGGTGCGTCACGACTACGCCGACAAGCAGATCCTGCTCGACGTGCACGAGGTGGAGGCATTCGAAGGCGAACCCCATGGCGCCGAAGGTCAGCCTGTGGCCTGGGTGTCGCCCAGGGCGCTGGGCGACTATGCCTTCCCGGAAGCCAACAAGGCGATCGTCGCCGCTGCACGCCTTCCCGACCAGTACCTGATCACACCGGACGGGCTCGACGTGCCGGCGCTCCTGCGCGGCATCCGCCAGGCCGTGGCACAAGGCTGCAAGCTCATCCAGCTGCGCGCCCCGGACCTGTACGACCCCAAGTACCGGGACGTGGCGGTGGACGCCATCGGTCTGTGCGCGGGCAAGGCGCAGCTCATGCTCAAGGGGCCTCTGGAGTGGCTGGGCGATTTCCCGTCGGCTGGCTGGCATCTGACTGCGCAGCAGTTGCGCAAGTACGCGGCCAAGGGTCGACCGTTCCCGGTCGATCGCTGGTTGGCGGCCTCCTGCCACGATGAGGAAGAACTGAGCCTGGCGCGCCAGATGGGCGTGGACTTCGTGACGCTTTCGCCGGTGCAGGCGACCCAGACCCACCCTGAGGCGACCCCGTTGGGGTGGGAGATGGCCCAGCGGCTCATCGACGGGTGCGCACAGCCGGTGTTTCTGCTCGGTGGCGTGGGGCCGCAGGACAGCGCGCGTGCCCGTGAGATCGGCGCACAGGGCGTGGCGGGCATTCGGGCGTTCTGGCCGGCGGAGTGAAGACGCGCCTGCAGGTCGTGAGAGGCGCTACGGGCGACGGTTTGTGCTGACAGAGGGTGTGGACCCTCTCATAGAACATAAGTTAAATTGTTGATTTTAAATGAATTAGTTACAGAGCTTTGTGGGCCCTGCGGGCCCAATCGCGGCACAGGGGCCGCACAGGTGACCGCGATAGCCTGCAACCCCGCAGTGGGGCTACGGGTGTAGGAGCGGCCCCAGCCGGGGCGCCGGACCGGCCGCGATGGGCCGCAAAGCGGCCCTAAAATCGATTAGCAGTAAAGCCCCGGATCCTGCCAGCTATCGCCATGTTCTCTGCGCGACAGCGCGGCGCCAAGGCGGCGGGCGGACTCCCAAAAAAGGCGTTCTTCGGTCTGCCAGGCCTGAAAGGCCGTTCAGATGGTGTAGCGCTGTTTTGATGCCGGACCGGCCGCGACTGGGCCCCTCAACGCGGCGCCCGCTTCGCCGCCTGCCACAACACCTCGTCCACGCCCTGGCGCCGCCCGATGATTCGCGCGGCCACGAACAGCAGGTCCGACAAACGGTTCACGTAGGCCAACCCCACCCCGGCCAACGGCTCCACCTGATTGAGCTGCTGGCAACGCCGCTCGGCCGTGCGCGCCAGGCTGCGGCACACATGGGCCTGGGCCACCAGCGCCGAGCCGCCCGGCAGGATGAAGTTCTCCAACGGCCCCAGCTCGTCGTTCCAGTGGTCGATCGCCGCCTCCAGCCGCTCGACCTCAGCTGTGTCCAGTGCCTGGTAGCTGGGCATCGCCAGTTCGCCGCCCAGGTCGAACAACCGGTGCTGGCAGGGCGCCAGGACGTCGCTCACCTCGCTCAGGCCTGCGTCGGCCAGGCCGGCCAGCAACAGGCCGAGCTGGCTGTTCAGGCTGTCCACCTCGCCGATGGCTTCGATGCGGGGGTGATCCTTGGGCACGCGGCGGCCATCGCCCAGGCCGGTCTCGCCCTTGTCGCCGGTGCGTGTGTAGATCTTGGAAAGCCGAAAGCCCATGTCACGATTCCTCGGAGTCCGCGGGCAGCGCTGGCGTGCCCAGGGGCAGCCGCAGCGTGAAGCAGGTGCCCTGGCCAGGCGCCGAATGCACTTCCATCTGCCCTTTGTGATTGTTGGTGATGATGAAGTAGGACACGGACAACCCCAGCCCGGTGCCCTGGCCGATCTCCTTGGTGGTGAAGAACGGTTCGAAGGTGCGTTTGCGTACGGCCTCCGGCATGCCGACGCCATTATCCTCGACCTGGATCTCCGCCCAGGGCGGGTTGAGCCGTGTCCGCAGGATGATCCGTCCCGGCTCGCCGCCCTCGGGCCGTTGATGGATGGCCTGTGCGGCATTCTTCAGCAGGTTGAGCAGCACCTGTTCCAGCTCGTTCGCCGTGCAGGGCACCGGCCCCAGCTCAGGGTCGAACTGACGCACGATCGACTGGCCCTTGAAGTCGAAGCCGATGGTCAGGTCGAAATCGTTGCTCGCGATCTCCACGGCCTGGTCGATCAAGGCCGCCAGGTCGCAGGGCACCAGTTGCCGATCGCTGCGACGGCTGAAGTTGAGCATGTGCGTGACGATCTTGGCTGCCCGCCCGCCCGCCTGCTGGATGCCGTCGAGCAGTTGCGGAATGTCGCGCGCTTCCAGGTAGCGATGGATGTCGGCCAGGTCCAGCTGCAGCGCCTCGGCCTGCTCCAGGTTGCGCGGCAACTCGGGGGAGAGGCGGCGACGGATGTTCTGCACGTTGTGCACGATCGCGCCGAGCGGGTTGTTGATCTCGTGCGCCATCCCGGCGGCCAGGCCGCCCACCGACAGCATCTTCTCCGACTGCACCATCATCTCTTCCAGCGACAACCGCTGGGTGATGTCGTCGATCCGGATCACCACGCCACGGCCGCCACCGCCGGTCAGGGGGTAGAACGTCAGGGCATAGTGACGCGGCTCGTCGTGCTTGGGCCAGGTGACCCGCTCGATCTTCTCGACCCGATGCTGCTGCACGCTGGCCCTGAGCTGCGGCAGGAACGGCTTGAGCGGCTCGAAGGCGAGGAACACCGGTTGATTCAGCGCTTCGTCCAGGCGCGTGCCGGAGAGAGCCGTGGCTTCCTGGTTCCACTGGGTCACGTAGAGTTGCTCGTCGAGCGCGATCAGTGCCGACGGCATCGAGTCGATGATGCTGTTGAGGTAGTTCTGGAAACCGGTGAGCTTCTTTTCGATCTTGCTGCGCACCTGGACTTCCAGCTCCAGCTTGCGGTTGGTGTGGCGCGTTTCCTCGGCCAGCCCCTGGGCCTGGTCGAAGGCCGACTGGAACTCGTCACGGGCACGCTTGAGCTGCTGCTCACGCGCCTCGATGCGTGACAGCATGGTGTTGAAGGCCTGGGCCAGGCTGCCGATCTCGTCGTCGTTGCCGGGCCGGGCGCGCAACGCGTAGCTCTCTTCGCGGGTCACCTGGCGGCTGAGTTCTTCGAGCTGGTGAATCGGTTGGGTGACCAGGCGCTTGATCTGTCGGGCCACGACCAGCCAGAGCAGGACGCTGAAGACCAGGATGCCCAGGCTGGCGGTCAGGGTGCCGGTGTAGAACGCCGTGGGCAACTCGCTGCTGGCCACCAGCAACAAGTGCGACGGTGGGCTGCCAGGGCGTGGCAGGCGGACCAGCTGGGTGCTGCGGAACTCGGTCAGGCGCCAGGCCTCGACGTTGCGGTAGCGCTTGGGCAGGGCCAGTGGCTCGCCGTGCTGGATCTGCGCCAGCAGGCGCCCGTCGCTGCCGTAGATCGCGCCTGCGCGCAACGGAGCGTAGTCGTGCAATGTGTCGAGCAGCGCAGTGGCGGAGGCGGGCGATTCGCCCGCGCGCGCCGACAGCTGAGGGTTGGCGACCAGTCGCCCGAGGGTCTGCAGGGCCTGAGGGGCCATGCTTTCCTGGGTGATCCAGTAGGCCGCGCTGATGAAGGTCAGGTTGGCGACCACCAGGATGGTCACCAGCAGAACCAGCAAGGCCGCCAGCAGTTTCTGCCCGACCGGGAGGTTTTCCAGACGTTGGCGCAAGGTCATGGGCGTGGCACTGTCCGTCAAGGTGGAGGGCGGGCCGTCAGTCGATGGGCAGGCCGCGCGCCGTGAGGGTATCGACCAGGCGTCGGTGCAGGCGTTCCAGGCCTGGTAGCTGCAACCCGTGGTGCCGCGCCTGCTGGCAGGCGTACCCGAGCAGGTAGCGGTGCTCGGTACGGCGACCGTGCAGGACGTCTTGGTACATCGAGGAATAGTTGGCGGCGGTCGCGTCGATCACCTGCTCGACAGCCTGCAGCAAGCCCCTGGCCGCCTCGGACTGACCGCAGCGCTCGAGCAGGGCGGTGAGCGCTTCGCACAGCGCCGCCACCTCGTCGGCGTGCTGGCGCAGCCCCCCGTTGCGGCATTCCAGCAGCACCGTCAGCGGGTTGATCGCGCAGTTGATCGCCAGCTTGCGCCACAGGCGACCGAGGATGTCGCCGCTCCACTGCGCAGGGATGCCGGCCTGGCGCAGTTCGTCGAACCAGGCCGGGACCGTCGGGTCGAGCGGATCACCCAGCCAGTTGAGCCCCTGGCCGGCAAAACGCACCTGCCAGGGCGCTTCGCGAAAGGCACCCTCGGTGCTGGAGGCGAACAGGCAGCGCGCCTGGCCGGCCTGCGCGATCGCCTCTTGCTGGCTGCCCAGCCCGTTCTGCAGCAGCACCAGCTCGGCGCCTGGGGCCAGCCGTGGCCTGAGCCGCCGCACGGCCTCGGCCACGTCGTAGGCCTTGCAGGCCAGGATCAGGCGGTGGATCGGTTCATCGTGATCAGGCGTCTGCGCCGGCAGGGCATGGCGCGTCGTGCACGTGCCGTCGACCAGCGTGAGGCCGCCGGCGGCGCGGTAGGCGGCCAGGCGATCGGCGTCGCGCACGATCAGCCGGACCGGTTTGTCGGCCCGTGCCAACCGGCAGGCCCACAGCGTACCGAGGCTGCCAGCGCCGAGAATGTGCCAGGTGCTGCTCATCTGCGTTTCACAACCCGTTATAATCAGCGCACATTTTAACCCTCAATCCCCACGCGCTCCATCGTCGGTCTCGATGCGAGGGGCGCGCACATCTGGAGAGCAGCATGCCTTCGTTCGACGTGGTATCGGAACTGGACAAGCACGAGGTGCACAACGCGGTCGACAACGCCATCAAGGAGCTCGATCGCCGTTACGACCTCAAGGGCAAGGGCAACTTCGAATTCAAGGAAAAGGACAAGACCGTCGTGCTGACGGCCGAAGCCGAGTTCCAGCTTGAAGCGATGATCGAAATCCTTCGCCTGGCCCTGGTCAAGCGCAAGATCGACGTCAAGTGCCTCGAGGTCAAGGACGCCTATCCGTCCGGCAAGGAGATGAAACAGGAAGCGATCTTCCGCGAAGGCATCGACAAGGAGCTGGCCAAGAAGATCGTCGCCAAGGTCAAGGACGCCAAGCTCAAGGTGCAGGCGGCCATTCAGGGCGAGCAGGTGCGCATCACCGGCAAGAAGCGTGACGACCTGCAAGAGGCCATCGCCACCCTGCGCGGCATGGACTTCGAGATGCCGCTGCAATACAACAACTTCCGCGACTGAGGGCAGGCCGGGTCGGAACCTTGCCCGCCTGACACAGTCCACCGCTTCCCGAGGCCGCCGCCCCAAGGCGGCCTGTTTTTTTGTTCCTGACGCTCGATTCCGGGAGACCTACATGGATTTGAACGCCGAAGTGGACCATCTGGTTCGCACCTCGCAAAGCTGGATTCCCCTGATCGTGCAGTACAGCGGCCGCCTGCTGCTGGCCCTGGTAACGCTGGCGATCGGCTGGTGGATCGTCAACCGCCTGAGTGCCCGCCTGGGCAAGCTGGTCAGCCTGCGCCACTCCGATCCGGCGCTGCAAGGCTTCATCAGCACCCTGGCCAACATCATCCTGAAGATCCTGCTGCTCGTCAGCGTGGCATCGATGATCGGCATCGAGACCACGTCCTTCGTCGCTGCCATCGGTGCCGCGGGCCTGGCCATCGGCCTGGCGTTGCAAGGCAGCCTGGCGAACTTCGCCGGGGGAGTGCTGATCCTGCTGTTCCGTCCTTTCCGCCTGGGCGACTGGATTGAAGCGCAAGGTGTCAGCGGGACCGTCGACACCATCCAGATCTTCCACACCGTGCTGCGCACCGGTGACAACAAGACCGTGATCGTGCCCAACGGCAGCCTGTCCAACGGCATCATTACCAACTACAACCGTCAGCCGACGCGCAAGGTGGTGTTCGACGTCGGGGTCGACTACGACGCCGACCTGCAGAAGGCCCAGCAGGTGCTGCTCGACCTGGCCAAGGACCCTCGCGTGCTGCCTGACCCAGCCCCTGCCGCCGTGGTCTCGGAGCTGGGCGACAGCTCGATCACCTTGTCGCTGCGGGTCTGGGTCAACACGCCGGACTACTGGAGCCTGATGTTCATGCTCAACGAGCAGGTCCGCGACCGTCTGCGGGCCGAAGGCATCGACATTCCGTTCCCGCAGCGGGTGATCCGTGTGGTGCAGGAGCCGGTGGCGCAGTGATGCGAGGGTGAGCGGCAAGCGACAGGCGACAAGCTGAAGCAGGTGACCGACAGCTCGGTGCGTGTAGCGTGTAGCGTGTAGCGTGTTGCTTGTAGCCGGTGGCCCGTAGCCTGTAGCCTGCGCGCCACCTTCCTGCCTTCGAACCCCGTCATGACGCCTCTTCTGCACATCACCCCACGCCGCGCCCTGGGCTTCGGCCTGATCCTGGCGCTTTTCGAGCTCTTGACCTACCTGGCCAGCGACGCCGTCATGCCGGCGATGCCGGTCGTGGTCGCCGACCTCCAGGCCAGCCCCGACTACATCCCGCACGCGCTCAACCTGTACCTGCTCGGCGGCGTGGTGCTGCAATGGCTGATCGGTCCGCTGGCCGACCGTTATGGCCGGCGGCCCTTGCTGCTGAGCGGCTGCGCCTGTTTCGCCGTCGCCTGCCTGGCGACCTACTGGGTCCATGACATCGGTCTGTTCAACCTGCTGCGGCTGTTGCAGGGCATCGGCCTGGGCTTCGTCGTCACGGTCAGCTACCCCGCGCTGAACGAGGCCTTCAGCGAGGCCGACGCCGTGCGCATGATGGCGCTCCTGGCCAATATCGCCCTGCTGTCACCGCTGCTGGGGCCGCTGATCGGCACCCTGATGCTGCAATGGCTCGACTGGCGCTGGCTGTTCGTGGCGTTCGCGGCAGGGGCGGTGCTGACCTGGCTGGCACTCTACCGGCTGATGCCGGAAACCCTGGGGGTGGAACGCCGCGACGGGTCGCGCCTGCCGTTCACGCCGATCCAGGTGCTGCCGCTGGTGCAAGGCTATGGGCGCCTGCTGGCCAACCGTCGTTTCATCGCCGGCAGCGTGGCCCTGGGGCTGGTCAGCTTGCCGCTGATTGGCTGGATCGGCCTGTCTCCCGTGCTGCTGATCCACGATGAGGGCCTCAGCACCCTGGCCTATGCACTCTGGCAACTGCCGGTCTTCGCCGGGCTGATCAGCGGCAACCTGATCATCAACCGCATCGCGGATCGCTACCCGCTGCACCGGCTGGTGCAAGGTGCGCTATGGCCGTACCTGGCCGGCCTGCTGGCCATGCTGTTGGCGACGGTGGGGTGGCCGAGCGTGCTCGGCCTGGTGATCGGGTTGACGGTCTATGCCCTGGGCCTGGGGGTAGCCAATGCCGTGCTGTACCGGCTGACCCTGTTCGCCAGCGATCAGAGCAAGGGCCTGGTCTCGGCGATGCTGGGCATGATCACCATCGCGCTGCTGGGGGTGGGGGGCGTGCTGATGGCCATGCTCGGGGCCGGCGCCAGTCTGCTGCACTTCGCGGTGATCGCCAGTGTGGCCGGGGCCTTGGCCCTGTGGCCGCTGCGTCGGGTGATTCGCGACAGCCACCAGGCGCATGAACGCGCCGGGGCCGGGCCGACCACGCCCTGATCAGGGCGCGTCGGTGACCTGCGAATCGGTCAGCGCCTGCCTGCCACGACCAGCCTCCTGGTGCCAGTGCAGGGCGATCAGGATCAGGGTCGGCACCCCGAGCAGGGCGGTGATCAGGAAGAAGTTGTGGTAGCCGAGCTTTTCCACCATGACGCCCGAGTAGCCGCCGATCAGGCGTGGAAGCAGCAGCATGATCGAGCTGAGCAGGGCGTACTGGGTGGCGGAGAACTTCAGGTTGGTGAGGCTCGACAGGTAGGCCACGAAGGCCGAGGTCGCCAGCCCTGAGCTGAAGTTGTCCAGCGAGATGGTCACCACCAGCATCTCCAGGTTCGGCCCCATGTCGGCCAGCATCAGGAACAGGATGTTGGTCGCTGCCGATGCCGCGCCGCCGATGAACAGGATCGGCAGGATGCCGAAGCGCACGATCAGCAGCCCGCCCGCGCCTGCGCCGACCAGGGTCATGATCAGGCCGAAGATCTTGCTCACGCTGGCGATCTGGTCCTTGGTGAAGCCCTGGTCGATGTAGAACACGTTGGCCATCACGCCCATCACCGTGTCCGACATCCGGTAGGTGGCGATCAGCCCCAGCAGCAGCAACGCCTGCCAGCGATAACGCACGATGAAGTCGTTGATGGGCGTCAGCACCGGCGCCAGGCCGCGTCGACCCATGGAGGACAGGCAGGCCCAGGTCAGGCTGGTGTAGAGGATCGCACGCAGGAAGGCCCGGTCTTCGAGCAACAGGTCCAGCGGCGTGGCACTGCCGAAGACCATGCTGGCCCAGTCGGTGTTGAACAGCTGGGTGAACATCGCCGGCACCGAGACCAGCAGGATGATCAGCACGAACACCGAGGCCAGCTGATGGGTCAGGCCATAGCGCGCAGCCGACAGCTGGGTCTGCAAGGCGACCGGTGGCTCGCGCATCACCAGCGTGGTGAACACCGCCGGCAGCATGATCAGGCCGAACAGCACGTAGGTGCCGGTCCAGGCTTCGTGCAGGTAGCTGAAGCCGGTGGAGCCGAACCATTCGGCGAAGAACAGCGCACCGGCCGTGGCGAGCAGGGCAGCGATGCGGTAACCGGCCATGTAGCTGGCCGCCAGGGCCGCCTGGCGTTGATCGTCGGCGATCTCCAGACGGTAGGCGTCCACCGCGATGTCCTGGGTGGCCGAGGCGAAGGCGACCAGCACGGCCAGGGCGATCAGCCAGGACAGGTGCTTCTGCGGATCGCACAGGCCCATGCCGATCAAGCCTGCCACCACCAGCACCTGCGACAGCAACAGCCACGAGCGCCGCCGTCCCATGCGCCCGAGGACCGGCAAGCGCCACTGGTCGAGCAGCGGTGACCAGACCCACTTGAACGCATAGGCCAGCCCGATCAGGCTGGCGTACCCGATCGTTTCCCGGGCCACACCGGCCTCGCGCAACCAGACCGACAGCGTCGAAAACACCAGCATGTACGGCAACCCGGCAGCGAATCCAAGCAGCAGTAGCACCAGCGTGGACGGGCTGGCATAGGCAGCGAGCGCAGCGCGCCAGGTTTTACGGGGCATGGAGCAACATCTGCCTCAAGGTTGCGAAAACAAAGCGCGCACTCTAACCGCTGTGCTCCACCGGGCGCCAGCCATGGCGTAACATATCCACACGATTGTGCCGTACGGTCACGCCTTCGGCGCGCAGTCGCGCGCGTTGCTCGTCGCCCGAGACTGTGCCGCACGCCAGGCAGAGTCGACCGCCTGCCCCCAGCACGCGGTGCCACGGCAGGCGGGTGCCGTCAGGCAGTTGGCTCAGCGCACGTCCCACCCAGCGTGCGACCGGCCCCAGCCCGGCCAGGTCGGCCAGCTGGCCATAGCTGACCACCTTGCCGGGCGGTACCTGATCGAGCACCAGGAACAGTGCCATTCGTCGGGCATCCGCCTGCTCGGGGGTCAGGCTGCCGGCCCTGGCCATCAGGGCGACACCCGGTGGCGTAGCGACGGGCAGGGACGCTGGAACGAGATGAGAACGGAACTCAAGTGCATGAATGTGGTCTGTCCTTGCTTCAACGAAAGGTGGCTGGACGATGCCTGCCTTTGCTCACGAATCTAACCCGTAGTCGCTCATGTATCCACGTCTTCTGTTGTGCCTCACTGCTGTTGCGCTGTCCTCGCCTGCGTTCGCCGATACCGTCTGGATGAAGAACGGTGATCGACTCAGTGGCAAGATCAAAGTATTCGATGGCGGCAAGCTGCTGCTCGAAACGCCCTATGGCGGTTCCATCGCGCTGGACTGGAAGCAGGTCAAGACCCTCGAAAGCGATCAGGAACTGCTGGTCAAGCAGGACGCCTACAGCGGCGAAAAGGCCAAGGCGCTCACGCCCGCCGACGCAGGCAAGGTCACCCTGGCCAACGGCGAGGCGCCCAAGACGGTGGAGCTGGCGTCCATCCAGCAGATCCTCAAGCCCAAGCCAGTGGTGCAGGACCTGGTCTGGAAAGGCAACGTCGACCTGGCGCTGGACTACAAGCGTGCCGAGAACGACACCGACGACTACGACATCGACTTCAAGACCACGGCGCGGCACGGTCGCTGGCGGCACAGCGCCGAGGGCGAATACAACCGCGAGACCAAGGACGACGTGACCACTACGGACAACTGGAGCGCCGAGTACGCCCTGGACCGCTTCCTCACCGAGCAGTGGTTCTGGCAGGGGCGTCTGGAGTACAAGCGCGATCACGTGGAAGACCTGGCGCGCCAGCGTACGGTCGGTACCGGCCCGGGTTATCAGTTCTGGGATGACGAGCTGGGCGCCTTCTCTCTGGGCGGGCTGTTCAACCGGACCGACTACGAGTATGCCGAAGGCGGCAAGGACGACTTCTATTCCGTGGCAGTCAAGTGGGACTACAACCGTTACCTGATCGGCAAGAAGGTCGAGCTGTTCACCAACGGCGAGCTGGGCAAGCCGCTGGGCAATGTGGCCGACTATGCGCTGGATGCCGAGGTCGGGTTGCGCTACAAGGTCACGGACTGGGCGTCGCTGAACCTCAAGGCCGAGAAGGACGTGATCAGCGGGACCAGCGGGAGCGACCTGGACAAGACGCGGTATACGGCAGGGTTCGGGGTGGCCTGGTAAGCGGAGAGCGGGCTGTAAGCTGCACGTATAGGCGGGGCGGAACCTTTGCCTTGCCACAGAGCAGTGTGGCTGGTTTCATGGGCCCTGCGGGCCCAATCGCGGCACTGGGGCCGCTCCCACAGGTGACTGAGATAGCCTGCCATGCCGCGGTGTGGCTACGGGTGTAGGAGCGGCCCCAGTGCCGCGATTGGGCCCGCAGGGCCCATAAATCAGCCCCTCCTCACGTTCTGCCTTGCCCGAATCTCAACGCCCTACACCTGCCACTTGCCACGGAACCCGACCATGAGCGCCACCCCCCTGCGCAACGCCCGCGAACTGCTGCTCAAGGCGTATCAAGGTGTCCTCTCGACGCATTCCAAGGCCATGCCGGGCTTTCCCTTCGGTTCGAGCGTGCCGTACTGCCTGGATGCCCAAGGCCAGCCGCTGATCCTGATCAGCCGTATCGCCCAGCACACCCACAACCTGTTGGCCGACCCCAAGTGTTCGTTGCTGGTCGGTGAGCGCGACGCGGTGGACGTGCAGGCCGTAGGGCGCCTGACGGTTCTGGCACAGGCTCGCAAGCTGGAAGATGCCGAGGCGCTGGACCTCGCTGCCCAGCGCTACTACCGCTACTTCCCGGAGTCGGCCGGCTACCACCAGGCGCATGCGTTCGATTTCTGGGTCCTCGAACCCGTCCGGCATCGCTACATCGGCGGCTTCGGTGCCATCCACTGGCTCGATCAGGTCACCCTGGCCAATCCGTTCGCCGGTGCCGTGGAAGCGCGCATGCTGGCGCACATGAACAGCGACCATGCCGAGGCCATCGCCCATTACGTTCGCCTGGCCGGCCTGCCTGAAGCGACGCCCGCGCACCTGGTCGGGCTGGACAGCGAAGGGTTGCACCTGCGCATCGGTCATGCGCTGCATTGGCTACCGTTCCTCACAGTTTGCAACACGCCGACACAAGTGCGCGAAGCCTTGGTGTGCCTGGCTCGCGCGTCCCAGTGGCCGACCGTTGAGGCCGTCGCGGGTTGAAATAACGATTGATTGCATCCATTTGGGGTCTTACTGGAAGGCTGTCTTCCGCAGAGGATCCCTTGATGCGTGTTTTTCTCCTGCTGTTCCTGATTTTCCCGGTGCTGGAGCTGTTCGTCTTCGTCAGAGTCAGCGCTGCCATCGGCTTCTTCCCGGCCCTGCTGCTGATCATCGCCGGTTCCGCGTTGGGCATCGTGGTGATGCGCCTGGCCGGCCTGGCCACGGCACTGCGTGCCCGTGAAAGCATCCAGCGCGGCGAACTGCCGGCCGAAGACATGTTCCAGGGCCTGATGATGGCGCTCGGTGGCGGCCTGCTGCTGATCCCCGGCTTCATCAGTGACGTGCTCGGCGTGCTGTGCCTGCTGCCGTTCACCCGCCGCTTGATCGCCCGCAAGCTGCGCGAGCGCGCCGAGGCGCAGACGCTGCGCCAGCGCGCGTTCAGCGACGATCCGCTGGCCGGTCGTCCTCAGGACCCGGGCCACCGTCCGAACGTCATCGAAGGCGAATACCAGCGCCGCGACCAGTGATCGAGGCGTCACCTGCGCCCACGACGGCCCCGAAAGGGGCCGTTCGCGTTACAGGCGGGCCGGGGACATGAAAAAAAATTTCAGCGGCCCACCTTGTAATCCTGATAGCCGACCTCATGTTGGAGTCACCGCAAGGTTTCTGCCGCCATTGGCGTCAGACATGACTTCGGTGGCCTGCCCAGGCAGGTCACCTCCGGCCACGCCGGACCGTATCAAACCCGCCGGTGTCGACACCGGCCGATGAAAACCACAATTGGGAGAGATCGACAATGAAGCTTCGTCCTCTGCATGACCGCGTCGTCATCCGTCGCAGCGAAGAAGAATCGAAAACCGCTGGCGGTATCGTCCTGCCGGGTTCGGCCGCTGAAAAACCAAACCGTGGCGAGATCGTCGCGGTCGGTACCGGTCGTGTGCTCGACAGCGGTGAAGTGCGTGCGCTGGCCGTGAAAGTGGGTGACAAGGTCGTGTTCGGCCCGTACTCGGGCAGCAACACCGTGAAGGTCGACGGTGAGGACCTGCTGGTGATGAGCGAGAACGAAATCCTCGCCGTCATCGAAGCTTGATTCCCCGGTTTCCGGTAACCCCAGCATTTAAGGATTGAACGATCATGGCTGCTAAAGACGTAAAATTCGGTGATTCCGCCCGCAAGAAAATGCTCGTTGGCGTCAACGTGCTGGCTGATGCGGTAAAAGCGACCCTCGGCCCGAAAGGCCGCAACGTGGTCCTGGCCAAGAGCTTCGGCGCACCGACCATCACCAAGGACGGCGTTTCCGTCGCCAAGGAAATCGAACTCAAGTGCGCGTTCGAGAACATGGGCGCCCAGCTGGTGAAGGAAGTCGCTTCCAAGGCCAACGACGCTGCCGGTGACGGCACCACCACCGCGACCGTCCTGGCTCAGGCCATCGTCAACGAAGGCCTCAAAGCCGTCGCTGCCGGCATGAACCCGATGGACCTCAAGCGCGGCATCGACAAGGCCACCGCCGCCGTCGTCGCCGAACTGAAGAACCTGTCCAAGCCATGCGCCGATTCGCGCGCCATCGCTCAGGTCGGCACCATCTCGGCCAACTCCGACAACTCCATCGGTGACATCATCGCCGAAGCCATGGAAAAAGTCGGCAAGGAAGGCGTGATCACCGTCGAAGAAGGCTCGGGCCTGGAAAACGAACTGTCCGTCGTCGAAGGCATGCAGTTCGACCGTGGCTACCTGTCGCCGTACTTCGTCAACAAGCCGGACACCATGGTCGCCGAGCTGGACAGCCCGCTGCTGCTGCTGGTCGACAAGAAGATCTCCAACATCCGTGAGCTGCTGCCGGTGCTGGAAGCCGTCGCCAAGGCAGGCCGTCCGCTGCTGATCGTTGCCGAAGACGTCGAGGGCGAAGCCCTGGCGACCCTGGTCGTCAACAACATGCGTGGCATCGTCAAGGTCGCTGCGGTCAAGGCACCTGGCTTCGGCGATCGCCGCAAGGCCATGCTGCAGGACATCGCCATCCTGACCGGTGGTACCGTGGTCTCCGAAGAAATCGGCCTGAGCCTGGAAACCACCACCCTGGAGCACCTGGGTAACGCCAAGCGCGTCATCCTGTCCAAGGAAAACACCACCATCATCGACGGTGCTGGCACCGACGCCGACATCGAAGGCCGCGTCAAGCAGATCCGCGCCCAGATCGAAGAGACGTCCTCCGACTACGACCGTGAAAAACTGCAAGAGCGTCTGGCCAAGCTGGCCGGTGGCGTTGCCGTGATCAAGGTCGGTGCAGGCACCGAAGTCGAGATGAAAGAGAAGAAAGCCCGCGTCGAAGACGCCCTGCACGCCACCCGTGCAGCCGTCGAAGAAGGCGTGGTGCCTGGCGGTGGCGTGGCCCTGGTACGTGCCCTGGCTGCGATCGTCGACCTCAAGGGCGACAACGAAGACCAGAACGTCGGTATCGCACTGCTGCGTCGCGCTGTCGAATCCCCGCTGCGTCAGATCACTGCCAACGCCGGTGACGAGCCAAGCGTCGTGGCCGACAAGGTCAAGCAAGGTTCGGGCAACTACGGCTACAACGCCGCGACCGGCGAGTACGGCGACATGATCGAGATGGGTATTCTCGACCCTGCCAAGGTCACCCGTTCGGCCCTGCAAGCCGCGGCCTCGATCGGTGGTCTGATGATCACCACCGAAGCCATGGTCGCTGACCTGCCGGAAGACAAGCCAGCAGGCGGCGGCATGCCAGACATGGGCGGCATGGGTGGCATGGGCGGCATGATGTAATAGCCGATCGGCCCGCGTGACCCCTGAAGGTCACATCGTGTAACAATGTTTGCACGAGCCTGCATGCGCAGGTGAGACCTCCGGAAATCCGGCATCAGTATCTGATGCCGGATTTTTTTATGTCAGGCTATTTTTCATGACACATCGTGTGTTGCCCCAGCCCACTTTATACCCCGCTGTTTCAATTACTATAACTCCAGGGTTATGATATTGGGTGAGACGGGCGTGCAAAGTAGACAATTGATGAAGGAGCTTGAGGCGGCGGGGTGGACGCTGGTTCGTGTGACGGGGAGTCATCACGTGTTCAAACATCCCTACAATCCAAATTCGATACCTGTTCCCCATCCAAAAAAGGATTTGCCAATCGGTACTGTCAAAAGCATCAGGGAGCGGGCGGGTTTGAAGTCATCAGATTCAGGCTTGCAAGCGAGCAGGAGGCAACCATGAGATACCCCATCTGCATCGAGTGGGGCGACGAACACACCGCCATCGGTATTCAGGTGCCAGATATTCCAGGAGCGGTAACGGCAGGAGATACGTTCGAAGAAGCGTACACGGCGGCGGTCGAGGTGGCCCACATGATGTTGGAGGACATCGCAGCGTCTGGTCAGGCCATACCCATGCCCTCCGATGCGTCTGTCCATCGGAGTAATCCCGAGTTTGCGGACAGGGGTTGGGGTCTGTTGGACATCGACATCGCACCCTATTTGGGCAAGACCGAAAAAGTCAATGTCACTCTGCCAGGTGTGGTCATCCAACGAATCGACCGGTACGTGCGCGACCACAATGTCAAAAGTCGATCCTCCTTTCTGGCAGATGCGGCGATGGAAAAACTGAGCCGATGAGTCGGCGACAGGGCATGCGCCGCCTGTCTCATCCGTCTCGTTGTGCGCCTCCGACACGGCTTTCTGTCCATGCAGCTTGAAGCCCTTCCCGTGATGCCCGTAAGCTGCGCCTGCCGCGCAGACCCACGAGCGCCGCACAGGAGACCCGATGCGCATCTTACTGGTTGAAGACAACCGCGATATTCTCGCCAATCTGGCCGACTACCTCGGCATGAAGGGCTACACCGTCGACTGCGCCCAGGATGGCCTGTCCGGGCTGCATCTGGCGGCCACCGAGCACTACGACCTGATCGTGCTCGACATCATGCTGCCGGGGATCGACGGCTACACCCTGTGCAAGCGTCTGCGCGAGGACGCGCGGCGCGATACGCCGGTGATCATGCTCACCGCCCGCGACCAGCTCGACGACCGCCTGCAGGGCTTTCGCTCCGGCGCCGACGACTACCTGCTCAAGCCCTTCGCACTGTCGGAGCTGGCTGCCCGCATCGAAGCGGTCCTGCGGCGTGCCCAGGGCGGCGGGAGGCGTGTGCTGCAGGTCGCCGACCTCACCTATGACCTGGACACGCTGGAGGTCAGCCGCGAGGGCCGTGCCCTGAAGCTCAACCCGGTCGGCCTCAAGCTGCTGGCGGTGCTGATGCAGAAGAGCCCGCACGTGTTGCGTCGCGAGGTCCTGGAAGAAACCCTGTGGGGCGACGATTGCCCGGACAGCGACAGCCTGCGCAGCCACGTGCACCAGCTTCGCCAGGTCATCGACAAGCCATTCGAGCGCCCGCTGTTGCACACCGTCCATGGCGTCGGCTATCGCCTCGCCGAGGGTCGTGATGGAGTTTAGACAGAGCCTTGCCCAGCGCATCATCATCGCCTTCGCGCTGATGAGCGCCCTGGTCGCAGGCGCCTTCGCCTTCGGCATCGTCGCCACCGTGCACCTGGTCGAGGAACGACTGATCTCGGCCGTGCTCGGCGGTGACCTGCAGCGGCTGCTGCGCATGGACAGCATCAGTGACTGGAGCCATCGGCCGCGGCCGGACCAGCTGTTCTATTTCAGCGACGGCCGGGACGACTTCGCCTTGCCCAAGGACTTGCATCACCTGACGCCAGGCTTCCACGAAGTGTTTCGCGACCAGTTGTCCTACCACGCCATGGTCGAGATCGTCGACGGTCGCCACTACGTGCTGCTGCAGGACCAGAGCGATTTCGAAGAGCGCGAGCGGGTGCTGTTCGCCGTGGTCGTGGTCGGTTTCGTGCTGAGCCTGGCATTGGCGACCTTCCTTGGCTGGATCCTGGCACGGCGGGTCATGGCGCCGGTCATCCGCCTGGCACGCCAGGTGCGTCACCGCGACCAGTTGCTGGGCCTGGCGCCGCCCCTGGCACCCGACTATGCCGCCGATGAAGTCGGGCAGTTGGCCGTGGCCTTCGACGACACCCTGGGGCGTCTGCGCGATGCATTGACCCGCGAGCGGCTGTTCACCAGCGACGTCAGCCATGAACTGCGCACGCCGTTGATGGTGCTGGCTACCTCGTGCGAGCTGTTGCAGGAAAACCCGGCCCTGGACGGTCGCGCCCGCAACCAGGTCGAGCGGATCGCCCGAGCCACCGAAGAGATGCGTGAGCTGGTCAAGACCTTCCTGATGCTGGCCAGGGCCCAGCGCGACGAAGGCGCAGTCGCCTCTCGGGCCTCGCTGCGGGAAGTGGCGGACGACCTGATCGGGGTCTGGCGCGACACCATCGAGCAGAAGGGCCTGACCCTGCATTACGAAGGTCGCGCCAATGCCGGCTCGGAGCTCTACAACGCGACTTTCCTGCAATCGGTGATGGGCAACCTGCTGCGCAACGCTGCGCATTACACCGACCATGGCTACATTCGCCTGACCCTGGAGGCCGACGGCTTCAGCGTGGAGGACAGTGGCGTCGGTATCCCCGAGGAGCAGCGCGAAGCGATGTTCCAACCGTTCGTGCGCGGCGACGAGCGTCGCGGGGAAGGGCTGGGGCTGGGGCTGTCGCTGGTCCAGCGGATTTGCGACGACCAGGGCTGGCAGGTGACGCTGACGACGACGCTGCCCCATGGTTGTCGCTTCCAGGTCAACCTGGCGCCCAACAAGGCCGCAGGTCTTGCCCCCGCGCTTCCTGGCCCGGAAAACGACCCTGCATGAACCGTCGGAAACGTCCGAATGGGCCGACGGTTTTTTCACATCGACGTGACCGGATGCCAACGTTCGTCTGCTTAAGGTGGCGCACCTTCTCCGGAGATGCGCGATGCACGACCCCATCAAGCTTGAGTTTTCCGAAAAATACGATTGGGAACACGCCCAGACCTACCTGCACAAGCACCAGGACAGTCTGGCCCGCAAACTCTCGCACCAGCGTGACGAACAGCTGGCCAGGCGCGCCTTGGCCCTGGCGGGCGACCCCGGCCTGGTACTCGATGTCCCCAGCGGGGCCGGGCGGTTCTGGCCGTTGCTGGCGGAGAAACCCAACCGGGTGATCATTGGCGCCGACTATTCGGCGGCCATGCTCGAAACCGCGTGCGCGGCGCAACCGCCCGAGGTGGTGGCCCGGGTGAAGCCGTTGCAGACCTCCGCCTTCGCCCTGGACCTGCCGGACAATGCCGTCGACAGCATCTTTTGCATGCGTCTGTTTCACCATGTAGGCCAGGCCGAACATCGGCGGGCCTTGTTGCAAGAATTCAAGCGCGTCAGCCGCGACAGCGTGATCCTGTCGCTGTGGGTGGATGGCAATTTCAAGGCCTGGCGGCGCAAGCGGCTCGAAGCACGCCGCCACCTCGAGCGTCAGGACGAACGGTACCAGAACCGCTACGTGCTGCCTGCCAAGGTGGTCGAGGCGGAGTTCGCCGCCGCCGGCTTCGCCATCCAGGAGCGTCTGGATTTCCTGCCGTTCTATGCGATGTGGCGCGTGTATCTATTGAGGAAGAGGTAGTGACGATGGCAGTAGCCCACGGGGCATCCCGACAATTCGAGTTCTACTGGAAACAGCAGGGCGAATGGGTCGAGGAACCCAACCAGCGTCGCGGCGGCGAAAGCGGTGTGCAACGCCTGCGCGACGATCAGGGGCAGACGCTGTACGCCAAGCGCCAGATCGGTCATGTGTACCGTACCCTGCTGCACCCGTTCGGACGTCCCACCGTGCTGCGCGAACTCGACGCCCTGCGCAGTTGCCAGGCGCTGGGTGTCCGGGTGCCGGCCATCGTCTTCTGTGGCGTGGAGCGCGACGCCGAACGGCAGTGGCGAGCGCTGTTGGTGAGCAAGGCCCTCGACGGCTTCGTCGACCTCGACACCTGGCATGCCCAAGGTGCGCGTCAACAGTACGGACAGGCCGTGCACGACGCTTTGCTGCGGGAGCTGGCAGTGAACCTGGCGCGTTTGCACCAAGGACACAGGCAACACGGCTGCCTCTACGGCAAGCATGTCTTCGTCCGGGTAATAGGTGAGGGCACCCAGGCCTCGGTCGAGGTCGCGTTGCTGGATCTGGAGAAAAGCCGTACACGGCTGAGCCGTCAACGCGCGGCAGGCAACGACCTGCGTCAGCTCAAGCGCCATTCGTCACTCACCGAAGCAGAATGGCAAAAGCTGCTCTACTTTTATCGAGAAGCGTTTGGCAGCGCTATCAAAGGGTTAGGGTAATGAAACTAGAAATAGCACGAGCTTTGTTTCTGGTGGCTGCATTGGTGGTCACCACGGCAGCCGCAGCCGCCTGGCACGAGCCTCGACCGCAGGTGCTGAGTTCACCGCAATGCCTGGCGCCTCGGGACGCCAAGGTGCCTGCCGTTGCCGAGCCGGATCAGGACCTGCTGCTGTTTCTGTTCGGCATGCGCCAGGGGCTGCGCGCCGGTAGCTAGCTTCCCGCACCGCTACCTGCGACCAAGGGGCCGTGACTGGCCCCGTGTTCGATACCGTGCCCTAGACCAGGTGCAGGTGATTGTCCCAGAAGCCCGAAGGCATCTGCAGGGGCTGGCCGATCGGTGCCGGTGTACGGCAATCGTAGTAACGGCATCGGCCTTGCCCCGACGTCACCACGAAACCGTCCTTCACCGCCCCGACCCCGGCACAATCGGGCATCGGTGCATCCAGGCGCACCTGGCCATCGTCCAGGCCCCAGACGAACAGCCGGTTGGCACGCGGTGCGGTCAGCGCCACCAGACGCAGTTCATCGTGGATGGCCACGCTGGCGGTGTACTGCGCCATCGAGCGCAGTTGTGCCTCCGGCACCGGGAAGGCCTGAAACGGCTGGCCCGGACGCTTGATCGCCAGCAGCTCGGCGGTTTCGTCGGCATCGCCCATGAACTGCTGGCAGGCCACGATGGTGCCGTCGCCGCCGATCGCCAGGTGGCGAACGCTGTTCATGGGTTGGGACAGGGTTTCCTTGCTGATCAGGCTGCCGTCGCGTCGCATCAGCACCAGGCTGGGTTCCATCGCGTCGAGGTTCATCTCCACCCGGCTTTCCGCTTCCGTGCGAATGCCGCCATTGGCCACGACCAGGGTTTCGCCATCCGGCAGCCAGGACACCTCGTGCGGCCCGATACCATGGGTCGACAGCTCGCCGGCCTGGACCAGGCGTTCACCGTCGAATCGGTACACACCGAGGACGCCACGCCCTGGGTCGGTCGTGTCGTTCTCGGTGGTGTACAGCCACTCGCCGTCGCGGTGAATCACCGCATGCCCATAGAAGTGCCGGTGCTGGCGCGAGGTGAGGGTCTGCAGCAGACGCCCGTCGCGCACGTCGATCAGGTAGCTCTCGGTGCCGGGGCGCCGGGCGACGAACAGCGCGACCGGCAGCGTCGGGTGGTCGATGATGGCGTGGCAGCGTTGCCCCACCTCAGTGGCGAACACCTGGCGGCCATCGAGCCGATAGCCGACGGCGTAGTGCTTGCCGTCGGCATCGTCGCGCGCCGACAACAGCAGCTGGCCGTCGGCCGTGTCGCGACGCAGGGTCCAGCCACGCAGCATCAGGGCGTTGAGCACCGTGCTACCGAATCGCTTGGCCTGGTCTCGCAACATGATCAGTCACCGTCGTTGGCATTGAAGCCCAGCTGGATGTTCAACGCCTTGGCCAGCTCGCCTTCGTGCAGGCGATGGACGACGTTGAGGCTGTCGTAGATCTGGTCGAGGGTCTGTTTGCCGGCGTCGTCGGTCAGCAGCTCGCCCAGGGTCTTCTGGTTGTCGCCCAGCCGCTTGAGTGCAGTGGCGTAGGCGTCGTCGATCTTGTCGGCCAGGGCGGCGTGTTCCTTGCCCAGCAATCCGCGCAGGCCCTTGTTGTCGACACCCACCCACAAGGCTTGCGCGGCCTTGAGGCTGGCTTCGATGCTCTTCATCGAGGCGTGGCTGCGCCAGGCTTCGGCCTGCAGCGGCTGGGCGATGCCCTTGCTCAGGCGACCCATCGGCGCGCCGAGCTTCTTCTTCAAGGTATCGAGCGCGGTGACCTGGGCGCGCAGCACATCGGCGATCGCCTCGTGGGAGTCGGCATAGCGCTGGTTGGGGAACGTGGTCATCTGCGAAAGCATGCCGTCGGTGGTGTTCCAGCCCTTGAGGATCTCTTCGGCCAGGGTCTTCTGGTGCTCGCCGATGGCGACCAGCAGCGGGCAGTAGCGGGCCTTCTGCTCGGCAGTGGCGATGTCCGGCTTGCTGTCGAAGAGGATGTACTCGTAGGCCGACAGGCCGCGTACCACGACGCTGGATTTGCCCAAGGTCTGTGCGTCGACGGGCGTGTCGCCGTTGACCAGCTGCTCGACCTGGCGCCCGACCAGGTTCTTCTTGTCCGGCCAGAACTGCACCTGCCAGGCGCGGTTGCCTTCGGCCAGCGGGCCGACCAGCAGCGGTTGCAGTTCGGCCCAGGCCTTCTGCGCGGCGAGGAAGTCGCTGCGGGCCGCTTCCAGAGTCTCCTTGCCTTCGCAGAAGGCCAGGGCGCTGGCGGCCAGCTGCCGATCGGCTTCGACCCAACGGCTGTAGGTCGGCAGGATCACCTGCTTGGCGATGGCGGCCGAGGTCACGGCTTGCGGGTCCTGCGGGGCGCAGGCGCCGAGGGCGAGTGCGGCGAGGCTGGTGAACAACAGTTTGGGTCGGAACATGCCCGGATCCTTTGCGCTTAGAGTGAGTTCAGGAAGGCCAGCAGCGCGGCACGCTGCTCGGCGTCGAAAGTCAGTACGTGGCGACGAGCCGCTTGCGCTTCGCCGCCGTGCCAGAGCACCGCCTCGAGCAGGTTGCGGGCACGTCCGTCGTGCAGCAGTTGCGTGTGGCCGCTCACCGCCTGGGTCAAGCCGACGCCCCATAGCGGCGGCGTGCGCCACTGCTGGCCGCTCGCATCGAACTCGCTGCGGCCATCCGCCAGCCCTGGCCCCATGTCGTGCAGCAGCAGGTCACTGTAGGGGCGGATGACCTGGTTGGCCAGTTCGGGTTCGACGCCGTCGGCCGCCGTGGTGAAGGTGGGGGTATGGCAGGCCGCACAGCCGGCCTCGTGGAACAGGCGCTTGCCGGCCAGCACCTGAGGCGCGTCGACGTCGCGGCGCGCCGGGACGGCGACATTGCGCGCATAGAACGTCACCAGGCGCAGGATGTTGTCGCTGACCTCCTTTTCGCCGTCGGCGCCATCGCCATTGGGCGCGCGCTGGCACTCGACCTGGGCGGGCGTGCAGTCGTCGTTCGGCAGCAAGGTGGTGGTCAGCCCCATGTCGCCCGCGAAGGCATGGGCGTTCTGCTGGTTGACGTTGGGTTGCCCGGCCTTCCAGCCGAAGCGTCCCAGCACCGTCGCCTGCCGCGCCTGGTCCCAGACCCGGTTCGGGCGCCCGCGGATGCCATCGCCATTGCGGTCGTCCGGGTCGGCATTGGCCAGGATCGCCGCTTCCGGGATCGCCTCGAGCAGGCCGAGCCCGATCATCGGCGGCGCGACCCGTGCCGACAGGCGCGTGTCAGGGTGCATCGGGCCGTACCCCAGCTGCGTGATGCGCACGTGAGGCCGGCGCAGCTCGACGGTGTAGCCGTCCGTGAAGCGGACCGGCTCGGCGCTGTAGTCCACGCGCACCTTGCCCTCCGGCGCAACGCCTGGCACGGCCATGTCCTGCAGTTGCGTGCCGTAGGTCGGTTCGGGAACCACGCCCAGGCGCTCGATTTCCTGCAGGTAGGCGGGCTGGTTGGGGATCGACAGGCGCACTAGCATCGACACGGCATTGCGCGCATCGGGCTCCGGGGGGTGCCCGCGACCGTCGCGCACATGGCAGTTCTGGCAGGCATTGGTGTTGAACAATGGGCCCAGGCCGTCGCGCGCCGTGGTGGTCGACGGGGCGATCACCCAGGGGCTGCGGAAGAAGCTGTTGCCGACGCTGAAATCCAGCCGGCGCTCGGGCGTCAGGTTGGCCGACGGCAGCGAAAACGCCTGGCGGTCCTGCCGTTGCACGGTCGTGGCGCCACCCGACAAGGCTTCGCCCGGCTCGGCCTGGGTGAAACGCGGCGCGTCATCACAGGCGGTCAGCGCACAGAGCAGCAGCAAGGGCGAGAGACGGAGCAGCGGCGAGGACATCGATGATCCTGGAGGGCTCGAGCGAAAAACAGGGGTGCAAGCTTAGCAGGCTGGCGAGGTATGAATAAGAGGGATTTGCGTTTGCCGGATGAAATCGACGTTAGTCAGGGGCCGGCTGCAGGGGAGGGGCGGCCTGAGGCGCCGCGAGCGACGCCTCAGGCCGGGGGCCGATCAGAACTCGTGATCGGCGGTGTCCGGGCTCAGGTTGGTGATGCCCAGCTTGCCTGCGGCCTGCTCGATGGTGCCGGTCTGCTTGACCAGCGCTGCGATGGCGTCACGCACGATCTGGTTGCCCGCGGCGTTGTCCGGCGCGATCAGCTGGTCGTAGTGTTCGCCCTTGAGCGCATGGTCGACCATGACCTGGATCTTCGCTTCGGTGGCTGCCAGGTCGGCCTTGAGCGCCGTGTCGGTGGCCGGGTCGGCCTTGGCCACCAGCGAGGACAGGCTCGGGCCGGTCAGCTTGGTGCCGTCGGCACGGGTGTATTCGCCCAGGTAGATGTTGCGGATGCCCTTGGCGTCGTAGAAGTGCGCGAAGTGGGTGTAGTCGCTGAAGCAGTCCTGCTCGTCTTCAGGCGAATTGGCCTCCAGGGACACCTTCATGCGCTCGCCGGCCAGTTCGCCCAGCGACAGGCTGCCCATGCCGAACAGCATCTTGCGCAGGCCATCGTTGACCGATTCGCCTTCCAGCGTGGCGCGGTAGTTGTCGGTGACGTTCGGTGCCCAGTTGGCGACCATTTCTTCCAGGTCGCTGACCAGCAGGTCGGTGACCGCCTTGAGGTAGGCGCGACGGCGGTCGTTGTGACCACCGGTGGCGCCTTCGCCTTCCAGGTAGTCGGAAGCCGGACGGTTGCCGGCGCCTGGGCCGGTGCCGTTGAGGTCCTGGCCCCAGAGCAGGAATTCGATGGCGTGGTAGCCGGTGGCGACGTTGGCTTCCGAACCGGCCAGCTCATTGAGGCTGGCGAGTTTCTCGGGGGTGATGTCCTTGACGTCGACTTTCTCTTCGCCCACCTGAATCTCGGTGTTGGCGATGATGTTGGCGCTGGCGGCCGGGTTGCCCAGGGCATGTTCGTAGCTGCTGTCGACGTAGTCGATCAGGCCTTCGTCCAGGGGCCAGGCGTTCACCTGGCCTTCCCAGTCGTCGATGATGGTATTGCCGAAGCGGAAGGCTTCGGTTTGCAGGTAGGGGATGCGTGCGGCGATCCAGGCGTCGCGGGCCGCTTTCAGGGTCTGGTCGTCCGGCTTGGCCAGGAACGCATCGACCGCGCTCTGCAGGGCCTTGGCGGTGCTGAGCGAGTCGCCATAGATGACGTAGGCCATTTCAGCGTAGTGCTTGACCACGGCCTTGCCGGCCGTTTCATCGACGGCGCCCGGGGCCACGGCAGGGGTGCTGGCGGCAGCGGGTGCCTGAGCGGTCGGCGCGGCAGTCTTGTCTTCCTTCTCGCCGCACCCGGCGAGGGCGATGGCGATGGCCAACAGGCTGGCGGAGGCCAGGGGCATACGAATCATGGTCGGTGTTTCCTGCGTCAAGGGAGTGGGACTGTGTGCCGGCGGCACGCGAAACCGGCACATAATGCGAAAGATTTGCATTTTATGTAAAGGGGTTGGCGCAAATCTCGAAGGTGAGGGTCGTTACAGGGCGTATCGCTCACCCAGCTCGGCGTCGCGCGTCAGAGCGCCGAGACCTGCGCCTGCCGGGTGTGCCGGATGAACTGTGTCAGCTCGCGTGCCGGCAAGGGCTTGCTGTAGTGGTAGCCCTGACCTTCGTGGCAGCCCTGGGCGATGATGTAGGTCTCCTGCTCGGCAGTCTCCACGCCCTCGGCGATCACCTGCATGCCCAGGCTCTTGCCCAACTGGATGATCGCCCGCACGATGGTGGCGTCGTCGTCATCGTCGATCAGGTCCTGGACGAAACTCTTGTCGATCTTGATCTTGTCCAGCGGCAGCGACTTCAGGTAGCTGAGCGACGAATACCCGGTGCCGAAGTCATCGATGGCGATCAGGGCACCGGAGCGGCGCAGGCTCAGCAGGTGCTGCGCCGCGGTGCTGATGTCTTCCATCAGGCCGGTCTCGGTGACTTCCAGCTCCAGGCTACCGGGTGGCAACCGGTAGGCCTGCAGCAGGTTGTTGACCACCCGCGGCAGTTCGTTGTGGTGCAGCTGGACGGTCGACAGGTTGACCGCCATGCGCAACTCGCTGAACCCTTGATCGTGCCACTCGCGCAACTGCCGGCAGGCCTGGTCGAGAATCCACTCGCCGATGGCGATGATGCAGCCGTTCTGTTCGGCCAGCGGGATGAACTGGTCGGGCGGCACCAGGCCCAGGCGCGGATGCTGCCAGCGCAGCAGCGCTTCGACGCCGACCACACGCTTGTCGCGGTAACTGATCTGCGGCTGGTAGACCAGGTAGAACTGATCGTGCGCCAGGGCTTCGCGCAGGTCCTTCTCCAACTCCCGTCGCCGACGGATCTCGCTGTCCACGCTGGCGACGTAGAACTGGTAGCGGTTGCGCGACCGGGCCTTGGCCAAGGTCATGGTCTGTTCGGCTTTTTGCAGCAGTTTCTCGGTGCTGTCGCCGTCTTCGGGGAACAGCGTGATGCCGATGGTGGCGCGCAGGCGAATCCGTTGCTGTTCGAGCGAGAAGGGCGCCTCCAGGTCGTCGAGGATGGTCTGCGCCAGCTCGGCGGCTTCGTAGGGCTGCTCGATGTTGGCCTGAACCAGCGCGAACTGATCCCCGCCCAGCCGGGCCAGCGCGCCCAGGCGACCGCTGTGGGCACGCAGGCGGTCGGCCAGCGCCAGCAGCAACTGGTCACCAGCCTGGTAATTGAACTGTTCGTTGATGCCCTTGAAGTCATCCAGCCCGAAGCACAGCACCGCCACGCGGCGCTGCAGGCGCCCGGCATCGTCCAGGATCATGTCCAGTTGCTGTTGCAGTTGCTGGCGATTGGGCAGGCCGGTGAGAAAGTCGTACTGGGCCATGCGTTGCAGGCTGCTTTCAGCCTCGTGGCGCAAATGCGTGTTGCGTTCGATGGAGGCCAGCAACTGGTTGGCGGTGTCGACCCACAGGCCCAGCTCGTTCTTCTCGTTGCCCTTGAGCTGCGGGATCTGGTGCTGACTGGGGCGGTCAGGGTTGATGTGCGTCAGGTGCTCGATGATCTTCGACAGCGGTTTGGTCAGCAGCCAGTGGTACACCAGGTACAGGACCAGGCCCATGGCCAGCGCGCGCAGCACACCCGAGACGAAGATGATCACCGCGTTGACCAGAAAGTCTTCGCCGTAGCGGGCGGTGTCCAGCGTGATGCGCAAGTCGCCGTAGTATTCGCTGTAGGGGCCGCGCCCCACCAATTGCGTGGTGAAGTTGCGCTCGCTGCCCAGGATCGGGTCGGTGAGCCAGCGCGTGGGCGTCTCTTTCATCGGGCGGGCCTTGTCCGCCAGCATGGTTTCGTTGGGGTGGCCGATCGAGGCCATGCGCACCGACTCATCCTGGAACAGGCCTTCCATGACCTGCATGCCCATCTCACGGTCCAGGCTGTAGACCGCCTGCGTGGAGGGGTCGCGGAACATGTCGAGGATGCGCTGGCCATCGGTGGCCACGGCCTGGCGCGTCTTGTAGGCATCGAAGACGATTTGCGCGCAGCTCAGAACGACGCCTACCGCCAGCGCCGACAGCAACACGACCCTCAGCAGCTTGACCGACAAGCTGTTCTTGAATTCCAGCTTCAACGGAGGTGTCCTTCATCCATGCGCGTGACGGCATACTGCCATTAAAGTGGCTCGCGCACTATCCACCGATGCTGCTCGGGCAGCGGGTTCGTTTCGTGGTGCGTGGCGGCGTCCTGATGACGCTATCGGCCGCTTCCTGGCGCTGCATGAGCGCCTCGTCGCTTGCCACTGCTTGATGTTAGCGTGCCATACGCGTGCGGCAAGTTGTCCCAGCGCATGACAGGATGAAAAAAGCCCGGCGGTTGCCGCGACGACGTTCGGGATCGAACGGCATCACGGCACGCGCCGGGCTCAGGAAACGTCGGGATCAGGCGGTGAAGGGCTTGCCTTCGAACTGCTGGGCGACGAAGTCCCAGTTCACCAGGTTCCAGAACGCTTCGACGTACTTCGGACGCACGTTGCGGTAGTCGATGTAGTAGGCGTGTTCCCAGACATCGCAGGTCAACAGCGGGGTGTCGCCATTGGTCAGCGGGTTGCCGGCGCCGATGGTGCTGGCCAGGGCCAGCGAACCGTCGGCCTTCTTCACCAGCCAGCCCCAGCCAGAGCCGAAGGTGCCGATGGACGTCTTGCTGAATTCTTCCTTGAACTTGTCGAAGGAGCCGAACGCCTGGTTGATGGCGTCGGCCAGCGCACCGGTCGGCTCGCCGCCGCCGTTGGGCGACAGGCAGTTCCAGTAGAAGGTGTGGTTCCAGACCTGCGCGGCATTGTTGAAGACGCCGCCCGAGGAGGTCTTGACGATCTCTTCGAGGGTCTTGCCTTCGAATTCGGTACCTGGGATCAGGTTGTTCAGGTTCACGACGTAGGTGTTGTGGTGCTTGTCGTGGTGATACTCCAGGGTTTCCTTGGAGATGTGCGGCTGCAGGGCATCGTGGGCGTACGGCAGCGGCGGCAATTCAAAAGCCATGGTCGTTCTCCTGTTCAGGTCTGTTTGCGAGGGGACGCAAGGCCGATCACGGGCGGCCTTCAACGCGTCGGCGAGTTTGTACTCTTTGCGACGCGGGGCCGGATCATAGCATCTGGGGAGCGGCAGACCGCAAGTTAGAGCTGAGGGACAGGGACAGGCAGCGTGCAGCTCACCCCACCACCAATTGCACCGCCACCGCGAACATCATCGCCGCGACCATGAGGTCGACCAGGCGCCAGGTGGTCGGACGCGCCAGCCAGGGGGCGAGCCAGGCAGCGGCCAGGGCCAGGGTGAAGAACCAGATCAGCGACGCGCTGGCGGCGCCGGCGACGTAGGCGCCTGGCACGGGCTGCTGGGCGCCGAGCGAGCCGATCAGCAACACGGTGTCGATGTACACGTGCGGGTTGAGCAGGGTCACCGCCAGGGCGCTGAGCAACACGGCCCGACGCGAGCGCAGGCCCAGACCCTGCTGCTGCGCGAGGCTCTGTCGGCTGCAGGCGCGCAGCAGCGCCTTGCTGGCGTACCACACCAGAAACGCCGCGCCGCCCCAGCGGGCCACGGTCAGCAGTATCGGGCTGTTGGCGAGCACCGTGGCCAGGCCGAACACGCCAGCGCTCACCAGCAGCGCGTCGCACAACACGCAGAGTGCGGCCACCGGCAGGTGGTGTTCGCGGCGCAGACTCTGGGCCAGCACGAAGGCATTCTGGGTGCCGATGGCCATGATCAGGCCCAAGGACACCAACAGCCCGTTGAGATAACTTTGCCACATGCGAGAAGTGCTCCCCTGACGTTGCCCGGTAGGCAACGCGATCGTCGATATGAAGGCGAGCATTCTGGCGCTGGCTACGATATAAGAAAAACAAATAACGCTGATCCGGCATTAGGGAAAACGATGTTCGACTACAAGTTGCTGGCCGCCCTGGCGGCGGTCATCGAGCAAGGCGGGTTCGAACGCGCCGCCCAGGTCCTGGGGCTGTCGCAGTCGGCCGTGTCGCAACGGGTCAAACTGCTCGAGGCGCGTGTCGGTCAGCCGGTGCTGGTGCGGGCCACACCGCCGTTGCCTACCGACGTCGGTCGCCAGCTGCTCAACCACGTTCAGCAGGTGCGATTGCTGGAGCGCGACCTGCAGCGCCAGGTGCCTGCGCTGGAGGCCGACGGCATGCCGGAGCGGATGCGCATCGCGCTCAATGCCGACAGCCTGGCGACCTGGTGGGCAGGCGCGATCGGGCCGTTCTGCGCGGCCCAGTCGCTGCTGCTGGAGCTGGTGGTCGAAGACCAGGACGTGGGCCTGCGGCGCATGAAGGCCGGTGAAGTCGCCGCCTGTCTGTGCGGCAGCGAGCGCCCCGTGGCCGGGGCACGCTGCCTGCCGCTGGGCGCCATGCGCTACCGTGCGGTGGCGAGCCCGGCCTTCATGACGCGCCACTTTGCGAACGGGTTTGACAAGGCACGGCTGAGTCGATTGCCGGCGATCGTGTTCGGCCCCGATGACTTCCTGCAACACCGGTACCTGGCCTCGCTGGGCCTCGAAGGAGGGTTCGTCCACCACTTGTGCCCCTCGGCCGAAGGCTTCTTGCGCATGACCGAGGCCGGGCTGGGCTGGGGAATGGTGCCGGAATGCCAGATCCTGACGCACCTGGAGACGGGCCAGCTGGTGGAGATCTGCCCGGACACGCCCATCGACGTGCCGTTGTACTGGCATCATTGGCGCAATGGCGGGATGCTGCTCGGCCACCTGACCGAGCACCTGCGACAGGCGGCAGCGCACTGGCTGGTGCCGTTGTAGGCCCGGCGGGCGTCTGTTGCATCTGGAATCTGGCAAGGCGAGGTCAAACATGCGAATTCTGGTCACCGGTGCGAGCGGCTTCATAGGCGGCCGTTTCGCCCGTTTCGCGCTCGAACAGGGCCTCGACGTCCGGGTCAATGGCCGTCGTGCCGAAGGGGTCGAGCACCTGGTCAAGCGCGGCGCGCACTTCATGCCGGGCGACCTGGGCGATGCACGTCTGGCCCGGCGCGTGTGCCAGGGTGTCGATGTCGTGGTCCATTGCGCGGGCATGCAGGGGCAATGGGGCGGTTATCAGGCGCTTCACCAGGCCAACGTGGTGACCACCGAGAACATCGTCGAAGGCAGCCTCAAGGAGCATGTGCGGCGGCTGGTCTATGTGTCCTCCTCGGCGGTGTATGGCCCGGGCCGCACCGAGATCCACGAAGACCCGCTGCCGCGTCGCTTGCGCGGCCCACAGGCGTTGACTCGCTTTCTGGCCGAGCAGAAGGTGTTCGGTGCCCAGGAGTTCGGCCTCGAAACGCTGGCCGTGCGCCCCCATCGGGTGACCGGCGCAGGCGATGCCGGATTCTTCCCGCACCTGATGCAGCGCCACCGCAAGCGTCGGCTGGCGATCATCGGCAACGGTCTGAACCGCGTCGACTTCACCAGCGTGCACAACCTCAACGATGCCTTGTTGGCCGCCGTCTTCGCCGAGGAAGACGCCCTGGGTCAGGTGTACAACATCAGCAACGGTCACCCGCTGCCGCTGTGGGACGTGGTCAACTACGTCATGCGTCAGATGGGGTTGCCGCCGGTGACGCGTTACTGCGACCCCGGGCTGGCCTATGGCCTGGGCGCCCTGAGCGAAGCCGTCTGCCGGGCCTGGCCAGGGCGTCCGCAGCCCAGCCAGTCGCGTCACGATGTGCAGGCCTTGAGCCAGGATTTCACCCTCGACATCAGCCGTGCGCGCCAGCGACTCGGCTACCGTCCCCAGGTCAGCCTGTGGGCGGCCCTGGACGAGTTCTGCACCTGGTGGAAGGGGCAGGGCGGTCAGTGAGGCCTCGCTGCCGAACGCTGGCCTGGACGGTTTATACTGGCGCCTCTTTTGGTTGCCCCCGTGGTGAAGCTTCAGATGCGTAACGATACCCACGATGATCCCGACGATGTCCCCGCGCTGCATGCCGGCGCCCGTGACGACGCCCCCTTGCGCGCTGCCCATGCTCATCCGCGCCCGACGCGCTCGGCCGGCACCGGGCCGCTGTGGGCGCTACTGGGCGCGGCGTGCATCGCCCTGGCCGGGCTGGGCTGGTGGAGCGCCCAGCAGATCGCCTTGCTCGAGCAGCAGCTGGTCGCGACCCAGGAGAGCTTCGCGCGCATCAGCGAGGAGGCCGCAGGGCGGTTGAACGTCATCAGCGGTCGAGTACAGGCCCGCGAGTCCAGCGTCAGCACCGACACCGAGGCCCTGAAGCTGCAGATTCGCCAATTGCAGGCCGCCCTGGACGAGCAGGGCAAGCAGCAGGACGGCGTGGTGGGCCAGGCGGGCGACCTGGGCAAGCGCCTCGAGCAAGCCCTGGCCGAATCCCAGCGTCAGCAGGCGGCCTTGAGCGAGGCGCAGGCACGCGTGCAGGAACAGGTGCAGTCGATCACCGCCGACCTGGCCACGCTCAAGACGGCCCAGGTCGACGGCCGCGCGCTGGGGGACGGGCTCAAGCGCCTGGACGGCGAGCTGGCTGCCTTGAAGCAGCAGGGCGACCCCACCGCGGCGCTCGACGCTCTGCAGCAGGACATGCTGGTGCTCAAGGCGCAGCTCGAGAACCGCCCGGCACCGAGTGCGACCGGCGGCGCCTCGGTGCAAGAGTTCGATGCCTTCCGCACCCAGGTCAGCCGCAACCTCAACACCTTGCAGAGTCAGGTGCAGAACCTTCAGCAGCAGATCAACGCCAGGCCTGATGCCCGGCGCTGACCCGCAGAGGTGTTGCCGTCTCAGAGGCGAGGGTAGTCGATGTAACCCACCGGCCCCTGGCCATAGAACGTTTCCGGACGGGCCGGGTTGAGCGGCGCGTCGGCTGCCAGTCGTGCCGGCAGGTCCGGGTTGGCGATGAAGGGCACGCCGAACGCCACTGCATCGGCGCGGCCTTCGGTCAATGCGGCCGTGGCGCTGGCCTTGTCGAAGCCTTCGTTGGCGATGTAGGGGCCGCCGAAGGCTTGTCTGAGCTGCGGCCCGAGGCTGTCATCGGCTTCCTGCTCACGGGCGCAGAGGAAGGCCAGGCCGCGGGCACCCAGTTCACGAGCGATATAGGTGAAGGTTTCGGCCCGGTTGGCGTCGCCCATGTCGTGGGCATCGGCGCGAGGCGCCAGGTGCATGCCGACCCGTTGCGCGCCCCACACGCCGATCACTGCATCGGTGACCTCCAGCATCAGCCGTGCGCGGTTCTCCAGGGTGCCACCGTAGCGGTCGTCACGCTGGTTGGTGCTGCTTTGCAGGAACTGGTCGAGCAGGTACCCGTTGGCGCCGTGGATCTCCACACCATCGAAGCCGGCCGCCTTGGCATGCTCGGCGCCGACACGGAAGGCCTCGACGACTTCGGCGATTTCGTCGGTCTCCAGTGCACGTGGCGTTGGGTAGTCGGTGATCGGGCGTACCAGGCTGACATGGCCTGCGGGCTTGAGTGCGCTGGGCGCGACTGGGGTGCGACCATCGAGGTAGGTCGGGTGCGAGATGCGGCCCACGTGCCAGAGCTGCAGGAAGATCCGCCCACCGGCGGCATGCACGGCCTCGGTCACCTGGGTCCAGCCACGGACCTGTTCCTGGGTCCAGATGCCCGGCGTGTCCGGGTAGCCGACGCCCATCGGCGTCACCGACGTCGCCTCGCTGAGGATCAGCCCGGCGCTGGCGCGTTGTGTGTAGTACTCGGCCATCAGCGCGTTGGGCACACGGCCTTCGCTGGCGCGGCAGCGGGTCAAGGGTGCCATGATGATGCGGTTGGGCAGGGGCAGGTCGCCCAGGGTGATCGGATCGAACAGCGTCGTCATCGGTTGGCCTCGGGGTCAGTGGCGCGCCAGGGCGCAGGGTTCTGCATTCGAGAGAACAGGTGGGCTGGGGTTCACTGCGCTTGCCTCGCGGGCAAGCCCGCTCCCACACCCGTGACCACCTCGCAGTGTCGCAGGCTGTCACGCCCCCTTGTGTGTGCGGCACCAATGTCGCGATTGGGCCTGTAGTCACACCGCAGCGCTGCAGGCCATCGCACCCTTTGTGGGAGATTCTATGGTTTCTGCCAAGTGCTGATGTGGGCCCTGGCGGGCCCAATCGCGGCACAGGGGCCGCTCCTTGTATCTCGACTTTTGCCTCCTTGCAGGCCAAAGTTCTCGACTGATCATCGAGGGAAGGCCATGAAGCAGAGCCGCTCCTAGGGCATCGAGCCCGCATTGTAGATATGCTCGGGCCTTCCACCCTCACTCGAACAGTTCGAACGGTATCTAGTGCCCGCCCCCGGCGTGAGCACGCATTCACAAGGTTGAACCGAGTGCTGGATGATCCCCCCTATCGTCTGAAGGAGAAGATCATGTCCGTTGTTGTTGGCGTCGATGTCGCCAAGCGATCTTTCGACATTGCTACCCCGCTTGCCAACGGCAAGGTCCGCACCAAGGCCAGACTGGCCAACGATTCAAAAGGCTTCGAACAGTTCGAGGCCTGGCTGCAAACCCACGCCGAGCCTGGCGCCTGGGTGGTGATGGAAGCCACTGGCACCTACCATGAGGCGCTGGCCGAATACCTGCATGCCCGTCACTATCGGGTCTGCATCGTCAACCCAGCGGTAATCGCGAAGTTCGCCGAATTTGAGCTGCGGCGCGTCAAGACCGACAAAGCCGATGCCAAGACCATTGCTGCCTATGCTCAGCACAAGGGCGACTCGCTGCGCCAATGGGAGCCTGAGCCAGAAGCTCAGCGACGTCTGCGAGCGCTGGTACGCCGCCTGGACGACCTGAAGGAAATGCGCCAGATGGAGCAGAACCGTCTGGATGTGGCGCCGCTGACGGTCCAGGCATCGATCAAGGCGGTGATCGGGCACATCACCGATGAGATGGAAAAGACTCGCAAGGCCATCGAGCAGACGATCGATGACGATCCGGACCTGCGTCGGCGTCGTGAACTGATTACCTCCATCGACGGACTGGGCGACACCACGGCAGCCTTGCTGCTCGCCGAGCTGGGCGATCCGCTGAAGTACGAAAGTCCCTCTGCCATCGTTGCGTTCGCTGGGCTGAACCCGATGGTTCATCAGTCAGGAGATAAGGTTGGCCAAACGACCATCTCGCGCGTTGGCTCGTCCAGGCTGCGGGCAGG
>NZ_JAAMQI010000079.1 GCF_013523165.1 Pseudomonas entomophila | reverse complement strand
GCCCGCGCAGGCTGGCGCATGGAGGCTGTACCGATGCCATCGCGGGCAAGCCCGTTCCCATGAACATAAAATCTCTCGTTGATTTTAAAGGGAGTAATTTCAGGATTTTGTGGGCCCTCCGGGCCCACATTCGCACTTGGCAGAAACCATAGAATCTCCCACAGGTGACCGCGATAGCCATGTTCTCTGCGCGACAGCGCGGCGCCAAGGCGGCGGGCGGACTCCCACAGGGGCCGATCCGACGTCC
>NZ_JAAMQI010000078.1 GCF_013523165.1 Pseudomonas entomophila | reverse complement strand
GCCAAGTACGCAGGGTGGGCCCTGTCGGCCCAATCGCGGCGCAGGGGCCGCTCCTACACCCACCGCAGGGGTCCAGGCAGTCGCGGCCCATGTGGGAGATCCTGTGGTTTCTGCCAAGTACGCAGGGCCCACAAGGACAGCCCCACTTATTCAATCAGGCTGGCGCGTCACCCCACGCACCACGCGGCCGATCGACAACCCCTGTATCAGGATCGACGACAACACCACGATGTAGGTGATGCTCAGC
>NZ_JAAMQI010000077.1 GCF_013523165.1 Pseudomonas entomophila | reverse complement strand
CGGTGATTACCGTCGCAGCAGGCCAGACCGTAGGCAGCATCACGGTTGCAGCTCCAGGCGACGATCCGTACATCGACGCAGGCTCGGTCAACGCAACCATTACCAATGCCACCGGTGGCAATTTCGAAAACCTGGCGGTCAACGGTACCCCGGCGGTGACTGCTGTTACCGACACCATCGACACCAGCACCGTTACCCTGACCGCGACTCCGTCGGTCACCGAAGGTGGTGTGATTACCTACACCGCCA
>NZ_JAAMQI010000076.1 GCF_013523165.1 Pseudomonas entomophila | reverse complement strand
GCCATTAAACAATGGATCAAGGCATTACACGGCAAGGTCTCGATTGCAGTCGAGGCCACCAATGTCTATCACCTGCTGTTTACCGATATGGTCCATGAAGCAGGACATACCCTTTACTTGATGGATGCAAGGGTACTGGCCCGGTACCTCAAGAACGAAGGCGCCAACCTTAGCCCCTGGATCCCGCCTTCGACGCTCTATCGCGACCTTGTCAGCCTGTTTCGCAGGCGCGCGATGCTCGTCCAGACGC
>NZ_JAAMQI010000075.1 GCF_013523165.1 Pseudomonas entomophila | reverse complement strand
TTGGTGCGGTATAACCTCAAGCGCCTCCACAGCTACAACGGCTACGAAACTCCCGTAGCCATGGAGGAAAAGCTCAAAGCGGCGGCATAAACCTTAATCGGTGTCCAAAATTACTTGACCAGTTCAGTCCGGCGCCCCGGCAGGGGCCGCTTGTATGGTAGGACTTGAAGGGAGGAGGAGGGACTAGATCCGCTTCTGACTGTTCGCGCAGTACAGACCGTGGGAGATTTCGCCCCTCCTCCCTTCACCCAAG
>NZ_JAAMQI010000074.1 GCF_013523165.1 Pseudomonas entomophila | reverse complement strand
GATAATCTATCTGACTATCAGTCCAAACTCACAAGCACCCACACGAATTGCTTGATTCAAATTGTTAAAGAGCGGTTGGCTGAGAAGCTTTCGTCTCAACCGAGGCGCGCATTCTACGCTGTCCTCGCTGTGTGTCAAGCGTTTATTTTGAAGTTCTTTTCGGGAAACCCTAACAACTTCAACCACTTGACTCGCTGCGATCTCTCGAAGCGGGAGGCGAATCATACAGCGTTACAACCTGCTGTCAACTGCCTT
>NZ_JAAMQI010000073.1 GCF_013523165.1 Pseudomonas entomophila | reverse complement strand
CCACGTCTTTCATCGCCTCTGACTGCCAAGGCATCCACCGTATGCGCTTCTTCACTTGACCATATAACCCCAAGCAATCTGGTTATACTGTGAAGACGACATTCGCCGAAAATTCGCATGTTGCGCTTTCGCGCAGAACTCACAAATTTTACCTTAGCCTGATCACCACCAGTGAAAGTGGCCATCAGTCTATTTCTATCACATATCCGAATTTTTAAAGAACGATCTGACAAAAGTCAGAAATCAACATTTCAC
>NZ_JAAMQI010000072.1 GCF_013523165.1 Pseudomonas entomophila | reverse complement strand
TGGCCAACAAGGTGAATGCTGGCCTGCCAGCCTTGAGGTGAATGAACTGGCCCTATCGCTGGCAAGCCAGCTCCCACCGGTACTCACTCCAAGCAGGCATCGGCACGATGGCGACGCTGCCTGTGGGGCTTGCCCGCGATAGCGGTAGTAGATTCGACACATGGCCAACAAGGTGAATGCTGGCCTGCCAGCCTTGAGGTGAATGAACTGGCCCTATCGCTGGCAAGCCAGCTCCCACCGGTACTCACTCCAAGCAGGCATCGGCACGATGGCG
>NZ_JAAMQI010000071.1 GCF_013523165.1 Pseudomonas entomophila | reverse complement strand
TGCCGTCGGTCAAGGTGAAGCTCAGGCCGTTATGGCCGCTGACCGGCAAGCCTTGGGCGTTGGTCAGGGTCACGGTGTAGGTAACCTGGCCGCCTTCGGTGACAGTGGTCTTGTCCGCGGTCAGTGTCGCCACGACTTCGCTGGTGGTGTCGGTGATCTGCAGCGTTGCTGGAGTGGTGCTCAGCTGCAGATTTTCGAAGCCCTTGCCGCCAGCATCGACTGCGCTCTGAACACCCAACTTCACGGTTTCGCCGTCTTTGAAGACGTCGTCGCCCTGGGC
>NZ_JAAMQI010000070.1 GCF_013523165.1 Pseudomonas entomophila | reverse complement strand
GCCATTAAACAATGGATCAAGGCATTACACGGCAAGGTCTCGATTGCAGTCGAGGCCACCAATGTCTATCACCTGCTGTTTACCGATATGGTCCATGAAGCAGGACATACCCTTTACTTGATGGATGGTTATGCCCTGAGTCACTACCGAAAAGGTATTGGTTCACGCGCCAAGACTGACCCGATCGATGCAAGGGTACTGGCCCGGTACCTCAAGAACGAAGGCGCCAACCTTAGCCCCTGGATCCCGCCTTCGACGCTCTATCGCGACCTTGTCAGCCTGTTTCGCAGGCGCGCGATGCTCGTCCAGACGC
>NZ_JAAMQI010000006.1 GCF_013523165.1 Pseudomonas entomophila | reverse complement strand
ACTACTATGATTACTCATGTGTCACTTGTGATGCTGATAATCTATCTGACTATCAGTCCAAACTCACAAGCACCCACACGAATTGCTTGATTCAAATTGTTAAAGAGCGGTTGGCTGAGAAGCTTTCATCTCAACCGAGGCGCGCATTCTACGCTGCCCTCGTTGTGTGTCAAGCGTTTATTTTGAAGTTCTTTTCGGGAAACCCTAACAACTTCAACCACTTGACTCGCTGCGATCTCTCGAAGCGGGAGGCGAATCATACAGCGTTACAACCTGCTGTCAACTGCCTTTTTTCACCGCTTCCGGTCGAGACCGGAGCACTTCCCGCTTCGTCCTGACTCACGCAACCTGTTGATTAACAAGGCGTTTATCGTTCCGTCTGCGTTGGAAGTGGTGCGCATTATAAGGGGATCTGAAAGCCCGTCAACCCTTTATTTCAAAAACATTTCAACTTGCTGAAAACGCAGCGGGGAAGGCCGTACCGACCTTCCCCGCTGCTTATATAGCCATCGCGCCATGGCGCTCAGCTCATTGGGCCTTCAACGTGATCCGGGCAAATGCTTTCTTGCCTGCCTGGCACACGTGCGTGCCCCCCACGGCGAACATGAACCCACGATCCACGCTCTCGCCATCCACCTTCACCGTACCGGCATTGAGCAGGTCCCGTGCGGCGGCCGAGTTCTTGACCAGCCCGGCTCGATTCAGTACTGCGGCGATGGGCATGTCTTCGTTCGAGACGATCTCGACCTCTGGCAGATCCTCGGGCAGCTCGCCTTCCTTCATGCGATTGCCTGCGGCACGGTGCGCGCTGGCGGCCGCTTCCTCGCCATGGAACCGCGCCACGATCTCCTCGGCCAGCTTGATCTTGACGTCACGAGGGTTAGCGCCGGCCTGCACGTCGGCACGCAGCTGATCGATCTCCTCCAGCGAGCGGAAGCTCAGCAGCTCGAAGTAACGCCACATCAACGTATCGGGAATCGACACCAGCTTGCTGTACATCACGCCGGGCGCCTCCTGGATGCCGACATAATTGCCCAGCGACTTGGACATCTTCTTCACGCCGTCGAGCCCTTCGAGCAGCGGCATGGTGACGATGTTCTGCGCTTCCTGCCCATAGGCACGCTGCAACTCGCGCCCCATCAGCAGGTTGAATTTCTGGTCGGTCCCGCCCAGCTCGACGTCCGCCTTGAGCGCGACCGAGTCGTACCCCTGCACCAACGGATAGAGGAACTCATGAATGGCGATGGGCTGATTGCTGGAGTAGCGCTTGTCGAAGTCGTCGCGCTCCAGCATCCGGGCCACGGTGTACTGCGACGCCAGACGAATGAAGTCGGCCGGCGTGAGCAGGTCCATCCAGGTGGAGTTGAACGCCACCTCGGTCTTGGCCGGATCCAGAATCTTGAAGACCTGCTGCTTGTAGGTCTCGGCGTTGTCCAGCACCTGCTCGCGCGTCAACGGGGGACGCGTGGCGCTCTTGCCGCTCGGGTCGCCGATCATGCCGGTGAAGTCACCGATCAGGAAGATCACCTGATGCCCCAGTTCCTGGAACTGGCGCAGCTTGTTGATCAGCACCGTATGGCCCAGGTGCAGGTCCGGTGCGGTCGGGTCGAAGCCGGCCTTGATGCGCAGCGGTTCACCGCGCTTGAGCTTCTCGACCAGTTCCGACTCGACCAGCACCTCTTCCGCACCGCGCTTGATAAGCGCCAGCTGTTCTTCAACCGACTTCATACACAGACCCGCAAGGCTCAGATTCAAAGGGAGCCAACCATACAAGATCGGCCATCAAAAACAAGTTCGACACACGATGTGACTCATGACACACCCCGAAGCGTCTGCCGCCCTTGCGCCGAAAAGGATTTGGTTATATTTTATACAGTTATTTCATCTTCATCATGTCATTCATCTATTCCTTTTCACCTTTTTCAAAGTCACCTCATCTATGACCAACGACACGCCTAAAGCGCCCCCGCTTTATCCGAAGAGCCATCTATTGGCCGCCAGCGGCCTCGCCGCCCTCCTCAGCCTGGCACTTCTGGTCTTTCCTACCAGCGACGTGGAAGCCAAGAAGACCACCCTCAGCCTCGAACTGGACAACCCGGTCGAACAGCTCAAGGACGCATCGCGCACGGCCCCGCTCGTGCAGTCGAACGACCAGCAGGCCTCGCCCTTCGCCCAGATCGACACACCGCAAGCGGCAGCCAAGCCGACCCAGGAGACGGCTGCTGCAGCACCTGCCAAGGCCCTGCCGAGCCACCGGGAAGTGAAGGTTGCCAAAGGCGATACGCTGTCCACCCTGTTCGCCAAGGTCGGCCTGCCGGCCAACGTGGTCCATGACGTGCTCGCCAGCAGCAAGCAGGCCAAGCAGTTCAGCCAGCTCAAGCATGGCCAGGTGCTGCAGTTCGAATTCGACAAGGACGGTGCGCTGACCCTGCTGCACACCAAGGTCAACAACCTCGAAAGCATTCGCCTGGCGCGCACCGACAAAGGCTTCACCTTCGAGCGAGAAATCAGCAAGCCCGTGGTACGCACGGCCTACGCCCATGGCGTGATCAACAGCTCGCTGGCCGCCTCGGCGCAACGTGCCGGCCTGTCCCACAGCATGACCATGGACATGGCCCGCGTGCTGGGCTACGACATCGACTTCGCCCAGGACATCCGCCCCGGTGACGAATTCGACGTGGTCTTCGAGCAGAAGGTCATGGACGGCAAGGTCGTCGGCACCGGCAACATCCTGTCCGCCCGCTTCACCAACCGCGGCAAGACGTACACCGCCGTGCGCTATACCAACAAGCAGGGCAACACCAGCTACTACACCGCCGACGGCAACAGCCTGCGCAAGGCCTTCATCCGGACACCGGTGGACTTCGCCCGCATCAGCTCGCGCTTCTCGGCCGGGCGCAAGCATCCGATTCTCAACAAGATCCGCGCGCACAAGGGCGTCGATTACGCTGCGCCACGCGGCACACCGATCAAGGCGGCAGGCGATGGCAAGGTGCTGCTGGCCGGACGTCGCGGCGGCTACGGCAATACCGTGATCATCAAGCACGGCAACGCCTACCAGACCCTCTATGGGCACATGCAGGGCTTCGCCAAGGGCGTCACCACCGGCAGCACCGTGAAACAGGGCCAGGTGATCGGTTACATCGGCACCACCGGCCTGTCTACCGGCCCGCACCTGCACTACGAGTTCCAGGTCAACGGCGTGCATGTGGACCCACTGAGCCAGAAGGTGCCCATGGCCGACCCGATCGCCAAGGCCGAACGCCAGCGCTTCCTGCAGCAGAGCAAGCCCCTGATCGCCCGCATGGATCAGGAAAAAGCCACCCTGCTCGCCTCCAACAAGCGCTGACCATGACGCTCTATATCGGGGTGATGTCCGGCACCAGCCTGGACGGGCTGGACATTGCCCTGGTCGAGCAAGGCGAATCCGTTCGCCTGCTGGCCAGCCATTACTTGCCCATGCCAGGCGACCTTCGCCAGGCCCTGCTCGCCCTGTGCGCCAGTGGGCCGGACGAAGTGGCACGCGCGGCCCTGGCCGAGAACCACTGGGCCAGCCTGGCGGCAGACGGGGTGAATGCCCTGCTCGCCGAACAAGGGCTGTCGGCCACGGACATCCGCGCCATTGGCAGCCATGGGCAAACCATCCGTCACGAACCGGCACGTGGCTTCACGGTGCAGATCGGCAACCCGGCCCTGCTGGCCGAGCGGACCGGCATCAGTGTGGTCAGCGACTTCAGGCGCCGCGACGTCGCCGCAGGCGGCCAGGGCGCGCCGTTGGTGCCGGCCTTCCACGAAGCCTTGTTCGCCGACCTGAAGCACCCTCTGGCGGTTCTGAACGTGGGTGGTTTCAGCAACCTCAGCCTGGTCGAACCCGGTACCCCTGTGCGAGGCTTCGACTGCGGCCCAGGCAACGTCTTGCTGGATGCCTGGATCGAGCGCGTCCAAGGCCAGCCGTACGATGCCGATGGGCAATGGGCGGCCAGTGGCAGCCTCTCGCAGCCCTTGCTCGATGCCTTGCTGGCAGCACCTTTCTTCGCCGGCAACGGCCCCAAAAGCACAGGCCGCGAGGTCTTCAACCTGTCCTGGCTCGACAGCCACCTGGCCGTGCAGGGCCCGCTCGCGGGCAACGACGTCCAGGCGACCCTGCTGGAACTGACCGCACGCAGCATCGCCGACGCACTACGACAGGCGCAGCCCCACTGCCAGACGGTACTGGTCTGCGGCGGTGGCGCACGCAACGGCGCGCTGATGCAGCGCCTGGCCAGCCTCCTGCCCGGTGTACACGTCGACAGCACGGCCGCCCACGGCGTCGATCCGGACTGGATGGAGGCCATGGCGTTCGCCTGGCTGGCCCACTGCTGCCTGGAAGGTATCGCGGCCAACCGCCCCAGCGTGACAGCCGCCAAGGGGCTACGTGTCCTGGGCGCGCTCTACCCCGCCTGAGGTCAACGGCCGGTACGGCATCGCAGACAGCAGAACGCCGCGCAATTGCGCGGCGTTCTGGCTTCGAGCACCGACTCAGATCGAGAAGGACGAACCGCACCCGCAGGTGGTCGTGGCATTCGGGTTCTTGATGATGAACCGCGAACCTTCCAGGCCTTCCTGGTAATCCACTTCGGCGCCTGCCAGGTACTGGAAGCTCATGGGGTCGACCACCAGGGCCACGCCTTCGCGCTCGACCACGGTATCGTCATCGGCCACGTCCTCATCGAACGTGAAACCGTACTGGAAGCCCGAGCAACCGCCGCCCGTGACGAAGACGCGCAACTTGAGACGATCGTTGCCTTCCTCGGTCACCAAGGTCTTGACCTTGTGCGCGGCCCCTTCGGTGAACTCCAGGATGGTAGGGGTGAAGGTTTCGACACTCATCAGACTCTCCCGGCGCAATGCCGCCATAACACGTGATGGCATGCATTATCCGCTTCTCCTAGAAAATTGGTCAACTATGGGGGAATGAGCGGCAGGTCTTGAAGGACGCGTGACGGCGACAGCCTGCAAGCGGGGCCGGTGCATTGGGCCCCTGGCGATCATCAGGCAGATCGGCTTGCAGCGTGCCGCTCATCGCAGCGATCAGGGCAGCATGCCCGCGTGAGACAGGCCCAGGCGCTCGTCCAGCCCGAAGAGGATGTTCATGTTCTGCACAGCTTGGCCGGAGGCGCCCTTGACCAGGTTGTCGATCACCGACAGCACCACCACCAGATCGCTGCCCTGTGGGCGGTGAACGGCGATACGGCACATGTTGGCGCCCCGCACGCTGCGCGTCTCCGGGTGGCTGCCCGCAGGCATGACATCGACGAACGGCTCATCGGCATAGCGCTTCTCGAACAGCGCCTGCAGGTCGACCGAGGTATCGGTCACGGTCGCGTACAGCGTGGCATGGATGCCGCGAATCATCGGGGTCAGGTGCGGGACGAAGGTCAGGCCGATCTCGCCGCCTGCCGCCAACCGCAGGCCCTGGCTGATCTCGGGCAAATGGCGGTGCCCTTTGACCGCGTAGGCTTTCATGCTCTCACCCGCTTCGCAGAACAGCGAGCCGACTGCGGCCCCGCGCCCAGCGCCACTGACGCCGGACTTGCAGTCGGCGATCAGGCGCAGCGGATCGGCCAGGCCAGCCTCCAGCAAGGGCAGGAAGCCCAGTTGCGTGGCCGTCGGGTAGCAGCCCGGCACCGCGATCAGGCGCGCTTCGCGAATCTTCTCGCGGTTGACTTCGGGCAGGCCATAGACCGCGCCCGGCAGCCGGTCGGGCGCGCCATGCGGCTGGCCGTACCATTTTTCCCACTCGATGGCGTCCTGCAGCCGGAAGTCGGCGGACAGGTCGATGATGCGGGTACCGGCATCGAGCAGCTCGCCGGCCAGGGCATGGGCGACGCCGTGGGGCGTGGCGAAGAACACCACGTCACAGGCGGCCAGGGTCTTCGTGTCAGGCACGCTGAACGTCAGGCCGTCGTAATGGCCTCGCAGGTTGGGGTACATGTCCTCGACCGGCAGACCGGCTTCCGAACGCGAGGTGATGACCACCACGTCGGCCTGTGGGTGCTGCGCCAACAGACGCAGCAGTTCGACACCGGTGTAGCCCGTGCCGCCGACGATACCGACCTTGATCATGACGCGTGTCCCTCTCAACGAACCGACTGTAAAGCCCTGATGATAGGGATGCGCACGCCTGCTCACAACCGTTGTGATGGCTCCGGCGGCCGTTGGTCTCTACTATCTGACCACCGTGAAAAACCTCGAGGAAACCAACGATGCTCTATTTCTGGATCAAGGCGCTGCATATCGTCAGCATGGTGTGCTGGTTCGCCGGGCTGTTCTACCTGCCGCGGCTGTTCGTCTACCACGCCCAAAGCACCGACAGCGTCAGCCAGGAGCGCTTCGCCGTGATGGAGCGCAAGCTGTACCGCGGCATCATGAACCCTGCCATGATCGCCACCTACGTGTTCGGCATCTGGCTGCTGGTGATCAACCCAGGCTTCCTGAGCCAAGGCTGGATGCATGCCAAACTGACGCTGGTGCTGCTGCTGACCGGCTATCACCACATCTGCGGCGCACAGCGCAAACGCTTCGCCCTGGGCGAGAACCGGCGCAGCCACGTGTACTACCGCTGGTTCAACGAAGTGCCCGTGCTGGTGCTGCTGGCGGTCGTCATCCTGGTGGTCGTCAAGCCGTTCTGACCCCGGGTCGGGTATCGGTGCGTGTCCTGTCGTCTGGCGTGCCCGCAGGGCCGTCGGCGTCCGCTTCGCGCGGCGCGCAAAAGCCAGCGCCTGCGCTGGGCTCGCGGTACACTGCCTGCTCTTTTCGCCGCCCAGGAGCCGCGCATGACCCGTTACGCCATGATCACCGGCGCCTCCAGTGGCCTGGGCCTGGCCCTGGCCGAGGCCTTGGCGCGGCGTGGGCGCAATCTCATCCTGGTGGCACGCCACCGCGAAGCCCTGGAGCCTCTCGCGCTCGAACTGACCCAACGGTTCGGCGTCGAGGTGCTGTTCCGGGCCTGCGACCTGAGCGAACCGCTGCGGGTGTCGGGCTTCGTGCTCGAGCTGGAAGAAGGTGAACACCGTGTCGACCTGCTGATCAATTGCGCGGGCCTGCGCTCCTATGGGCCATTTCTCGCGCAGGAGTGGGCCGACGAGCAGGACCTGCTCGAAGTCAACATCATGACCCTGACCCGCCTGTGCCACGCCGTGGGCAACCTCATGGCGCTGCAGGGTGGCGGGCAGATCCTCAACGTGGCTGCGCTGGCGGCCCATGCACCAGGGCCGTGGATGGCAGGCTATGCAGCCAGCAAGGCCTATGTGCTGAGCTTTTCCGAGGCGCTGCGCGAGGAACTCAAGCGCAGCGGCATCCAGGTGTCGGTGCTCTGCCCGGGCCCGGTGCGTTCGTCGCGCCGCCGCATCCCGCGGCTGGACGGCAGCCGTCGCTGCCTGAGCGCCGAGGAAGTCGCGCTGTACACCGTACGGGCGCTGGACAAGAACCGCGCGCTGATTCACCCGGATGGCCGCTATCGCTGGATGGCGCTGGCTCCCCGCCTGCTGCCGCGCTGGGTGACGCGCAAGCTGGCAGGCTTCATCCACCAGCGCTACCGGCCGTTGGGCACCGAATAGCGCTGGGCGGGGGCGGTCACGCTGGTTACACTCGGCACGACCCTCACCATGGAGACGCACTGTGGAGACTCTCTTCACCAAGATCATCAACCGGGAGATCCCGGCCAAGATCATCTACGAGGACGACCAGGTCCTGGCCTTTCACGACATTGCCCCGCAGGCCCCGGTGCATTTTCTGGTCATCCCCAAAAAGCCCATCCGCACCCTCAACGACCTGCAGGAAGACGACAAGCTCCTGGCGGGTCATATCCTGTTCACGGCGCAGCGCCTGGCCAAGGAACTGGGCTGCGAAGAGGGCTTCCGTGTGGTCATGAACTGCAATGAGCTGGGTGGCCAGACGGTCTACCACATCCACCTGCACGTGCTCGGCCAGCGTCAGATGAACTGGCCCCCGGGCTGATCCGACGCACGCCCGTACCCGGCGATTGAGGTACACTGTCGGGCACACTCTTGCGGAGGTGCCCGATGGCTACCGAACGTCACTACTCGCCGCTCGACCGCGTGCTGTTGCAGGCCGACACCGCCCTGCGCACGCTCCTGCCCTTCAGCGGCCAACCGTCTCGCCCCTCTCCGGCCGTCGTCAAGCCCGACGCCCAGCTGGACGAGCCCCAGGCCCGGCATGTCGCGGGGCTCATGCGGATCAACCACACCGGCGAAGTCTGCGCCCAGGCGCTGTACCAGGGGCAGGCGCTGACCGCCAAGTTGCCGCAGGTCCGCACGGCCATGGAACACGCCGCCGAAGAAGAGATCGATCACCTGGCCTGGTGCGAGCAGCGCATTCGCCAGCTCAACAGCCACCCCAGCGTGCTCAACCCTCTGTTCTACGGGATGTCGTTCGGTATCGGCGCCTTCGCCGGGCTGGTCAGCGACAAGGTCAGCCTGGGGTTCGTCGCCGCAACCGAGCGGCAGGTGTGCAAGCACTTGGACGAGCACTTGGCGCAACTGCCTCCCGAGGACGAAAAGTCCCGTGCGATCCTTGAACAGATGCTGACCGACGAAGCGCACCACGCCGAATCCGCGCTCGACGCTGGCGGCTATCGCTTCCCGGCGCCGGTACGCTTCGGCATGAGCCTGCTGGCCAAGGTCATGACCAAGAGCACCTACCGCATCTGACGGATACTCGGGGGCACCTGTGCCTCCGGGCTGCGCCCGTCAGTCCAGCTCGACGATCTCGTAGCCGTGGGTCACTTCCACCCCCGCGCGTTCGAGCATGATGGACGCCGAGCAGTACTTTTCCGCCGACAGCTCCACGGCCCGCTTGACCTGCGCTTCCTTGAGTCCACGCCCCTTGACCACGAAGTTCATGTGGATGCGGGTGAAGACCTTCGGCTCCTCGCTGGCCCGATCGGCCTCGAGGAACGCTTCGCAGCTTTCCACGCGCTGGCGTGATTTCTTCAGGATGCTCACGATGTCGAAACTGCTGCAGCCGCCCAGGCCCAGCAGCAGCATTTCCATCGGGCGTACGCCCAGGTTCCGACCGCCGGCCTCGGGCGGACCGTCCATGACGACCACATGCCCGCTGCCCGATTCACCAAGGAACATCGCCTCGCCGGCCCACTGGATACGCGCCTTCATTGTTCCTGACTCCTGACTGACAAAAGGCCCTCAGCTTAGACGCTGCAGGTTCGCTTGGAAACGGTAAAGTCACCCCGCATGGCTGCCGACGTGCAACAAGCGGTCTGATAAGCTGACGCCAATTCGCTGGCGGCTTACCGTCAAACAATCGATGAAAAACCCTTCGTGCACGCGTGGACAGGACTCCGTGATGGTCGCCTCAGCCTTGGCTCCCCGAATCAAGAATATCGACAAGTTGCTGGCGCACTGCCAACAACGCCGCCATGCGGCCAAAAGCAACCTCATCAGCGCCGGGGACCTCGCCGACAGCCTGTCCTTCATCGTCAAGGGCTCGGTCACCATCCTGATCGAAGACGACGACGGTCATGAAATGATCATTGCCTACCTCAATGCCGGCGACTTCTTCGGCGAGCTGGGCCTGTTCGGCCCCGAAGAGCAGGCCCGTCAGCGAAGCGCCTGGGTACGCGCCAAGACCGATTGCGAGATTGCCGAAATCAGCTACGAGAAATTTCGCGAACTGGCCAATCAGGATCCGCAGATCCTGTACGCCCTGGGCGCACAGATGGCGCAACGGTTGCGCAATACCACGCGCAAGGTGGGCGATCTGGCATTTCTCGACGTGACCGGACGGGTGGCGCGTTGCCTGCTGGAGTTGTGTCAACAGCCGGACGCGATGACCCACCCCGAGGGCATGCAGATCAAGGTGACGCGTCAGGAGATCGGCCGTATCGTCGGTTGCTCCCGGGAGATGGTCGGGCGCGTCCTCAAGGACCTCGAAGAGCGCAACCTGGTGCAGGTCAAGGGCAAGACCATGGTCGTGCTGGGTGCCCGCTGACGCTGAGGCGGCTCACGCGTCGGGCAAGGCCTGGAGCACCTGCTGGTACACCCTGACGAAGTCACGCGCCCAGGGGGCGTCGGCCACCACTTCGCTCAAGGCGATGTGGCTGTCGGCCTGGCACCGCTGCTCCAGCCCGCAGCAGGTGTTGAAGCGGTTGACGGCCTGAATCATCGAGACGCGTTCGTCCTCGAGCAGCAAGGCGCCGTGGACCAGCACGACCGGCCGTTTACCGCCCAGCCCCTGGCGCCAGCGCTGGGCAGTGCCAACCCATTTGCGGCCCTGGATATTGACGTTGTAGCGGCCATCGCAGAACGCGCCTTCCACTTCACCCAGCGACGTGTCCAGGCCCCACGTTCCGAGCAGGTCGCACAAGGGCAGGCACAGACGCTCGTAGGCCCGCTCGATCCGGCCATGATCGCCCTCGCTGCGCGGGGCCACATAGACCAGGGCCAGGTTGACCGTCGCAGGCGATTGCGGCACGGGTTCGCCGCCGGTCTCGCGCAGCAGGATCGGCCAACCCGCTTCGGCGAGCTGCCGGCTGGCGGCGTCGAAGCCTTCCAGACGGCTCATGCGCCGGGGCATCACCAACGCCCGGTTCGTGGGCCGCCAGACCAGCAAGCCGGATTCGCGCTGCCCCTGACAGACCTCCGTCAGCAGCGCCTGCTCGGCCTGCAGGCCCTGCCCCACCTCGAGGTTCACCACACCCTCAGCCATCGCGCCTCCTCGTCCGTGCCACTGTGTGGCATCAACCGCCCCTGTCGCTTCGACATGGCCGCCAGGCTCAGTCCAGCGCGCCGCCCGAGCCCTGCACCGGCAGTTCAGGGAAGAACAACCGCTGCAACTCCTGCCCCGGCAACTCGGCGCGCATGAACGCCTCGCCGACCAGGAAGGCGTACACCTCGTTGATCTTCATCAGGTCGACATCGGCCCGGTTGAGCACGCCGCTTTCGGTGATCGCCAGACGATCACGCGGAATGCGCGGCAGCAGGTCCAGCGTGGTTTCCAGGCTGACGTCGAAGGTGTGCAAGTTACGGTTGTTCACGCCGATCAACGGCGTGTCCAGGGTCGCGAGCGCACGCTCCAGCTCGTCGCCGTCGTGCACTTCCACCAGCACGTCCAGGCCTACCTGCCTGGCCGTCGCGGCCAGCTCGGCCATGCGCACATCGTCCAGGGCCGACACGATCAGCAGCACGCAGTCGGCACCCAAGGCGCGGGCCTCCACCACCTGGTACGGGTCGATCAGGAAGTCCTTGCGAATGACCGGCAAGGCGCAGGCCGCACGCGCTTGCTGGAGGTACGCATCGGCGCCCTGGAAGAAGTCGATGTCGGTCAGCACCGACAGGCAGGTCGCGCCGCCCTTCTCGTAGCTGGCCGCGATCTCGGCCGGCTCGAACTGCTCGCGGATCACGCCCTTGCTCGGCGACGCTTTCTTGATCTCGGCGATCACCGCCGGTTTCTTCTGCCGCGCCTGCTCGATCAGCGCGCGGGCAAAACCGCGCGGCGCATCGGCCGCGGCGGCCAGCCGCTCGAGTTCGTCCAGGCCTACCCGGCTGCGGCGCTCGGCCACTTCCTCGGCCTTGCGCGCCAGGATCTTCTCCAACACCGTCGGTACACTCATGCCTCGTTCTCCTGCTTGAATACCGCGGTAAAGGCGCCCAGCTCCTGCACTTTCTCCCAGGCAAGGCCGGTGTGCAGGACATCGTGCGCCAGGTCGACCCCTGACTTGAGGTTCATGGCATGGTCGGCCGCATACAGCGCAGCGCCCGCATTGAGCACGATCATCTCGGCGGCCTTTTGCCCTTCTTCGGTCTTGCGCCGCCCCAGGGCGTCGCGGATCAGCGCCAGAGACGCCTGCGGACCCTCCACCGCCAGACCATGCAGGCTCTGGCTCTTGATGCCCAGGTCCTCAGGCTCCACCCAATACTCGGAGATCTCGCCCTTGTTCAGTTCGGCGACGAAGGTCGGTGCCGCCAGGCTGAATTCGTCCAGGCCGTCCTTGGAGTGCACCACCAGCACATGCGTGCTGCCCATGCGCTGCAGCACTTCGGCCAACGGCCTGCACAGGGCCTGGCTGAACACACCGACGACCTGGTGACGCACACCGGCCGGATTCGTAAGCGGGCCCAGCATGTTGAACAGGGTACGCAGCCCCAGGTCACGCCGCGGGCCGGCCGCATGCTTCATTGCCGAATGATGGCTTTGGGCGAACATGAAGCCGATGCCCAGTGCGTCGACACAGCGCGCTACCTGCACCGGGGTGAGGTCCAGGTAGATCCCGGCGGCCTCCAGCAGGTCGGCACTGCCGCTCTTGCCCGAGACCGCGCGGTTGCCATGCTTGGCCACCGGGCAACCCGCCGCGGCCAGCACGAAGGCCGACGCCGTGGAGACGTTGAAGATGTTGGCGCCATCGCCGCCGGTGCCGACGATGTCGACCACGCCGTCGAGGCTCGCCAGCTCGACCTTGTCGGCCAGCTCGCGCATCACCGACACCGCACCGACGATCTCGTCGATGCTCTCGCTCTTCATGCGCATGGCCATGAGGAAGGCACCGATCTGCGCTTCGCTGCACTGGCCCGTCATGATCTGGCGCATGACCTCACGCATTTCGTCGGTCGACAGGTCCAGTTGGCCGACGATGCGGCTCAATGCACGTTTGATATCCATGGTCTGTCCTTAGCGCTGGCCGCCGGTCTGCTTGAGAAAGTTGGCGAACAGCTCGTGGCCTTGTTCGGTGAGGATCGATTCGGGGTGGAACTGCACGCCTTCGACGTTCAGGGTCTTGTGGCGCAGGCCCATGATCTCGTCCATCGAGCCGTCTTCGTGCGCGGTCCAGGCGGTGATTTCCAGGCATTCGGGCAAGGTGTCGCGCTTGACCACCAGCGAGTGATAGCGCGTGACGGTGACCGGGTTGGCCAGTTCGGCGAACACGCCCAGGTCGCGGTGGTGCACCGGGCTGGTCTTGCCATGCATCACCTGCCGAGCACGCACCACGTCACCACCGAAGGCCTGGCCGATGGACTGATGGCCCAGGCAGACGCCCAGGATCGGCAGCCTGCCGGCGAAATGCCGAATGGCTTCGAGGGAGATACCGGCTTCGCTCGGGGTGCAAGGGCCCGGAGAGACGACGATACGCTCCGGGGCCAGGGCCTCGATCTCGGCGAGGGTCAGTTCATCGTTGCGGATGACCTTGACCTCGGCCCCCAGCTCGCCCAGGTACTGCACCACGTTGTAGGTGAAGGAGTCGTAGTTGTCGATCATCAGCAGCATGGGGCACCTGTGCACTCGAGTCGATGAGAGAAAAACCCTGGGGCAGCGACCTGCCGCGGACCTGCGTCGACCACCCGGCGCCATGCAGCGCGCAGGGCAAGCCACACACGGCTGGCAGCACGTGCGGGGATTGTCGTGTAGGGCATGGAACGGTGAATCGGCATGGGGCGTTCTCCTGGGGGTTGGAGCCGCCGTACCGGTGAGCTGTCTGGAATCTGGAACCTGCTGGCCGATGACGGCGGCAGGGTCCGGTTTCAAACCGCAACGACTTGCCGCTTCCTAGAGGAAGCGCCACCAACGGGTGAATGAAGTCGCTGCGTGACAGGTCATGCTACCTAACCATCGAGGGTGTGCGGGCATGGCGCGATGCCATGGCCTGCGTGAAATGTGGCCCGAGTATAGCGTTGCGCCGAAGCGAGCGTCGACCCCTTTTTCCGCGGTTTTCTCGCCCGTTCACAGGCTGCCTGCAGGCATCGGATCTGCACTGCATCGGGCGGTGGCTTCTGTGCTGGACCGACCGCCGTCACCGCCTGTGGGCGCCGGTATCCACCGCGATTCGAGGCGCCTTGTCCATCGGTCCGCGTGAAGATCTGCTTGGGAAATTTCCTGATCAAACTTGGGAAGCGTCTCCTATACCGGAGAAAACCGACTGCACCAGCATTCGCCTCGTTCAGCAGCCACGTTCCCACGGTCGGCTATCGTTCCCTCACAACATCAATAACAAGGATCGCCCCATGCGCACTCCCCCCTTCCTGCGCGCGTTGCTTGGCACGCTCATCCTGTCGTCGGGGCCTGCCCTGGCCGCCCCGACGCCTTACTCGGGCATGGTCGTGTTCGGCGACAGCCTGAGCGACGCCGGTCAGTTTCCCGATGCCCAGCACCTGCCCGACGGCATGCGGTTCACCAACCGCGGCCCGGACGGTGTCTACGGGCAGGTGTCACCGACCTTGCTGGGCCAACAGCTGGGCATTGCACCGACGGCCCTGCGACCGTCCACCTCGCCACTGAACCCGGCGCTGGGTCTGCCTGATGGCGACAACTGGGCGGTCGGCGGCTATCGAACCGACCAGATCCTCGACTCGATCATCGGCACGTCCCTGGTGCAGAGCCCGGAAGCCGGCATCGACAGACGCCGACCCGGCTACCTGGCCAACGGGCAGAGGGCCGATCCCGACGCGCTGTATTACCTGACCGGGGGCGGCAACGATTTCCTGCAGGGCCAGGTCACCAGCCCGGCTGACGCAGTGGCCGCCGCGTCACGCCTGGCAGCCAGCGCCCAGGCGCTGCAGCAAGGCGGCGCGCGCTACATCATGGTCTGGCTGCTGCCTGACCTGGGGCAGACGCCCATTTTCAGCGGCTCGCCGCTGCAGGGCGCGCTGTCCCAACTGTCGGGCGTCTTCAACCAGGCGCTGGTCGGGCAACTGGGGCAGATCGACGCGCAGATCATCCCGCTCAATGTGCCTGCGCTGCTGCAAGAAGCCATCCGCGACCCGGCCGCGTTCGGCCTGGCCACGGACCAGAACCTGGTCGGCACCTGCTACAGCGGCAACAACTGCCTGCAGAACCCGGTCTACGGCGTCGACGGCCTGACACCCGACCCTGAGCGCCTCTTGTTCAACGATGCCGTGCACCCGACAACGGCAGGCCAGCGCCTGATCGCCGACTACGCCTACTCGATCCTCTCGGCGCCTTGGGAGCTGTCGCTGCTGCCGGACATGGCGCTGTCCAGCCTGACCGCGCACCAGGATACCCTGCGCAGCCAGTGGCAGACCCCCTGGCAGGCGGTAGGCCAGTGGCAGGCGATCGTCGCAGCCAGCGGCCAGGACCTGGACATCGATGGGCAGCGCAGCGCTGCAAGCGGGGATGGCCGAGGCTACCAGTTGACCGTGGGCGGCAGCTATCGGGTGAACGAGGAGTGGCGCCTGGGCGTGGCTGGCGGCGCTGGGCGACAGTCGCTGGAGCTCGGCGCGCACGACTCGCGCTACCGGCTGCACAGCTACCTGGCGACGGCCTTCGCCCAGTACGCGCATGACCGGTGGTGGGCCGACGCCGCCCTCACGGCCGGCCATCTGGACTACGACGACCTGAAGCGGACCTTCGCCCTGGGCATCGGCCAGCGTACCGAGCGCGCCGACACCGACGGCCGGGCCTGGGCCGCAATGGGCCGCCTGGGCGTGAACCTCATGCCCGAGACCAGCCGCTGGCAACTCTCGCCGTTCCTCAGCGCCGACTATGCCCGCGTCCGTGTCCAGGGATACGGCGAGCAGAGCGACCGCTCCACGGCCCTCGACGTCGACGCGCAGACACGCACCTCCAAACGCCTGGGCGCTGGCCTGCAGGCCGGTCTGAACCTGACGCCTCGCACGCGGCTGTTCGCCGAGGCGGCACGGGAGCATGAGTTCGAGCACGACGCGCAGGCAGTGACGCTGAACCTCAAACGTCTGCCGACCAACCGCTTCACCCTGGCCGGCTATACCCCGGACAGCGAGCTGACGCGGGCACGTCTGGGCATCGACCATGACGTGATGCCAGGCGTACGCCTTGGGGCCCACTATGATTGGCGCAAGCAGGGTGAATTCACGCAGCAAGGGGTGAATCTGGCGGTAAGCCTGGACTTCTGAAGCCACCGACGTCGTCCGCCGCGCGACGGGGCCGCAGCCCTCGCCGCACGGCGGATGGCGGTCACGCCTTGCGCGTGGACTGCTCGGCGAGCGCCACGGCCCGGAACATGGCGCGGCGCTTGTTGATGGTCTCTTCCCATTCCAGCGCCGGCACCGAGTCGGCGACGATGCCGCCACCGGCCTGCACGTGCAGTTCGCCGTCCTTGATCACGGCGGTACGGATGGCGATCGCGGTGTCCATGTTGCCGTTCCAGGCGAAATAGCCGACTGCGCCGCCGTAGACACCGCGCTTGACCGGCTCCAGTTCGTCGATGATCTCCATGGCGCGGATCTTCGGCGCCCCCGACAAGGTGCCCGCCGGCAAGATGGCGCGCAGCGCATCCATGGCCGTCAGGTCTTCGCGCAGTTGCCCGGTGACGTTGGACACGATGTGCATCACGTTGGAGTACCGCTCGATCACCATCTTCTCGGTCAGGCGCACGCTGCCGGTCTGGGAGACGCGCCCGGTGTCGTTGCGCCCCAGGTCGATGAGCATCAGGTGTTCGGCGATTTCCTTCTCGTCCGAGAGCAGGTCCTGTTCGAGCGCACGGTCGGCCTCCTCGGTCGCGCCCCGTGGCCGGGTGCCGGCGATCGGACGGACCGTGACCAGGTTGTCCTCGACCCGCACCAGCACTTCCGGCGAACTGCCGACGACATGGAAGTCGCCGAAGTTGAAGAAGTACATGTAGGGCGTGGGGTTGAACGCACGCAGGGCGCGGTACAGGTCGATGGGCGCCGCCTGGAAATCGATCGACATGCGCTGCGACGGCACCACCTGCATGCAGTCGCCGGCCAGGATGTATTCCTTGATGGTGTCGACCGCCTGCTCGTAGTCCTCGCGGGTGAAGCTGGAGCGGAACGCCGGCTCGGCAGCCTGCGGCCCGCCCAGGTCGAGCCCGCGACGCGGCATGATCGGTTCGCGCAGCGTGGCCAGCAAGGCCTGCAGGCGCGCCTGGCCCGCCTCGAAGGCGTTGTCCTGGGCAGGGTCGACCAGCACGATCGCGTGCATCTTGCCGGCCAGGTTGTCGAACACCACGACGGCGTCGGACACCATCAGCAGAATGTCCGGCACACCCAGCGGATCGGGGTTGGGGCATCGGCCCAGGCGCGGTTCCACGTAACGCACGCAGTCATAGCCGAAATACCCGACCAGCCCACCGTTGAAGCGCGGCAGGCCCGGGATGTCGGCGACCTTGTAGCGGTCCTTGAACTGCTCGACGAAGGCCAGCGGATCCTCGACGTCGTGGTGTTCGACCTGCACCCCGTCCTGCAGGATGCTGACCTGGTGATCGTGCACACGCAGCACCGTGCGCGAGGGCAGCCCGATCATCGAATAGCGCCCCCACTTCTCCCCGCCCTGGACGGACTCGAGCAGGTAGGTGTTGGGCTGGTCGGCCAGCTTCAGGTAGATGGACAGCGGCGTGTCGAAGTCGGCCAGGGTTTCGAAGGCCAGGGGAATGCGGTTGTAGCCGGCAGCGGCCAGGCGCAGGAATTCGTCGCGGGTCATGGGTCAGCCTCGTGGCAAGCAGCAATGGGTCGGGCAGGTGGAGCGGCCGGCGGTGCGCCGGCAGGCGGAAGTCAGGCGCGCCAGCGCCAGCGGGCCAGTGCCTTGATGACTTTCATCCAGAGTGTGCCGTTGACCATCACGTCGGGATCCTTGTCCTGGGAGGCGTGAAGAGGCGTCAACGTTATCCCACTGTCGGTGACGACGCAACCAGGCACCAGGGCGCGCAGGTCATCGATCACCAGGTCCGGGGATTCCTCTTCGATCGGGCGCCCATGGTTGTAGCCGTAGCTCAGCGCCGCGCAGGGCACGCCTGCCGCCTTGGCCGCCAGCACGTCGCTGCGCGAATCGCCCACGAACAGCGATTCGCCTGGCTGGGCGCCGGCCATCTGCATGACCCGCAGCAGGGCGGCCGGGTCGGGCTTCTTCTGCGGCAGGGTGTCGCCGCCGATGATCCAGCGGAAGTACCGGCCGAGCTTCATCTGGTCCAGCAAGGGCCCGACGAAGCGCTCGGGTTTGTTGGTGATCAAGGCCATTTCCACGCCCTGCCGGTTCAGCCAGCGCAGGGTATCGACCACGCCTGGGTAGAGCGTGGTCAGCGTGTGCGGTTCATCGTAGGCCTGCATGAACAGCTCCAACCCACGCACCGCATCGTCCTGGCTCACCTGCGCGTGCTCCAGGCTGCCGGCCAGGGCCCGACGCACCAGCACCTCGGCGCCATTGCCGACCCACTGGCGCACCGCCTCGAGCCCGGCCGGCGGGCGTCCCAGCCCGACCAGCATCCGGTCGACCGCCGCAGCCAGGTCCGGCACCGAATCGATCAGGGTGCCGTCCAGGTCGAACATCACAAGCTTCGGCAGCGTCCCGGGAAACAGCTGCTCGAAGCCGCTCATGGGCGGGCCTGAGCCAGTTCGGCGCGCATCTGCGCGATGACGCTCTGGTAGTCCGGCGCGTTGAAGATCGCCGAGCCGGCGACGAAGGTGTCGGCACCGGCCGCCGCGATCTCGCGGATGTTGTTGACGTTGACGCCGCCGTCGATCTCCAGGCGGATGTCACGCCCGCTGGCGTCGATCAAGGCCCGTGCTTCGCGCAGCTTGTCGAGGGTGCCGGGGATGAACTTCTGGCCGCCGAAACCTGGGTTGACGCTCATCAGCAGTACCATGTCGACCTTGTCCATCACGTACTTGAGCACGTCAAGGCCGGTGGCCGGGTTGAACACCAGGCCGGCCTTGCAGCCGCCGTCGCGGATCAGTTGCAGCGAGCGGTCGATGTGCTGGGTGGCTTCGGGGTGGAAGGTGATGAAGCTGGCACCCGCCTCGACGAAGTCGCCGATGATGCGATCGACCGGGCTGACCATCAGGTGCACGTCGATCGGCGCGGTGATGCCGTACTTGCGCAGCGCCGTGCAGACCATCGGGCCGATGGTCAGGTTGGGCACGTAGTGGTTGTCCATCACGTCGAAATGGACGATGTCCGCCCCGGCCGCCAGGACCTTGTCGACCTCTTCGCCCAGGCGGGCGAAGTCGGCGGAAAGAATGGACGGGGCAATAGCGTAGGGCTGCATGGCGCACCTTTGGGCAGAATCACGGTGGCGCGCATTGTACCCCAGGCAGGCGGGTTGTCGCTGATCGACGTCAACCCGGTTCGGCGGCCCGCTTCGCCTGCCGCCTGGTGTGCGGTCAGGCCGGCTGCTGGGTGCGCAGCTTCTCGCTGCGTCCGCGCAGCCATTCCAGCGTCAGCAGCAGGACCACCGAGAAGGCGATCAGCAAGGTCGCCGCCGCGGCGATGGTCGGGCTGAGGTTCTCGCGAATGCCACTGAACATCTGCCGCGGCAAGGTGGCCTGTTCGGGCCCGGCGAGGAACAGCGTCACCACCACTTCGTCGAACGAAGTGGCGAAGGCGAACAGCGCGCCGGAGATCACACCCGGCGCGATCAGCGGCAAGGTCACCCGGCGGAATGCCAGCAAGGGCGAAGCCCCCAGGCTGGCCGCTGCGCGCACCAGGTTGTAGTTGAAGCCCTGCAGGGTCGCCGACACGGTGATGATCACGAACGGCACGCCCAGCACCGCATGCACCAGGATCAGCGACAGGAAGCTGTTGCCCAGGCCCAGCGGCGCGAAGAACAGGTAGCTGGCCACACCGATGATCACCACGGGCACCACCATCGGCGAGATGACCAGCGCCATCACCAGCGACTTGCCCGGGAAGTCGCCACGGGTCAGGCCGATCGCCGCCAGGGTCCCGAACACCATGGCCAGCACGGTGGCCGCTGGCGCCACGATGACGCTGTTGGTCAAGGCACGCATCCACTCGGCCGAGCCGAAGAAGTCCTGGTACCACTGCAGGGAGAACCCTTGCAGCGGATACACCAGGAAGCTGCCACTGTTGAACGACAGCGGCACGATCACCAATACAGGCAGGACCAGGAACAGCAGAATCAGGCCGCACAGGATGCGCAGGCCGTAGAACCAGGCCCGCTCGAGGGGCGACAGGTAAGGATGGGTCATGGCGAGGCTCCTCAGCTCAGGCGCAGGCGGCTGGCGCCGACCAGCCAGCTATAGATCAGGTACAGCACCACGGTTGCCAGCAGCAGCAGGCCGCCCAGCGCGGTCGCCATGCCCCAGTTGATGCTGGTGTTGGTGTAGAACGCGACGAAGTAGCTGACCATCTGGTCGTTCGGGCTGCCGAGCAGCGCCGGGGTGATGTAGTAGCCGATGGCAAGGATGAACACCAGCAGGCAGCCTGCGCCGATGCCGGCGTAGGTCTGTGGGAAGTACACCCGCCAGAAACTGGCGAAGGGGTGGCAGCCCAGGGAGATCGCCGCACGCATGTAGCTGGGCGAGATGCCCTTCATCACGCTGTACAGCGGCAGGATCATGAACGGCAGCAGGATGTGCACCATGGAGATGTACACACCGGTGCGGTTGAACACCAGCTCCAGGGGCGCGTCGATGATGCCCATGGCCATCAGCGCGCTGTTGATCAGCCCACCCGACTGCAGCAGCACGATCCAGGCCGCCACGCGCACCAGGATCGAGGTCCAGAACGGCAGCAGCACCAGGATCATCAGCAGGTTGCTCTGGCGCGTGGGCAGGTTGGCCAGCAGGTAGGCCAAGGGATAGGCCAGCAGCAGGCAGATGACCGTGATCACCGCACCCATCCACAGGGTGCGCGTGAAGATGTCGAGGTAGATGGACTGGTCGGGCGTGGCCTTGGCCAGCTCGCCCAGGTCGTCGATCCGATGGTCCACCGAGGCCAGCAGGTAGAACGGCGTCACCGTACTGGTGTTGCGGCGGATGGCCTGCCAGTACGCCGGGTCGCCCCAGCGCTCGTCGAGCGTCTGCAAGGCCTCCTTGTACGACGCAGGCGCGGCCTTGAACGGCAGAGCGCGGGCGGTCTTGGCCAGCAGGCTGCGGTAGCCGGCCAGCTCCATGTTCAGGCGCTTGGACAGGTCGCCCAGGGTCTGGCGCTTGCGCGCCTCGGCCAGGTCCTGGCTCAGCGCCTGGTAGGCGTCCTCACCCGGCAGGCCCTTGCCGTCCCAGGTCGCGACGACCTCGACGGTACGCGGCAGCCCGGCGACCACCTCCGGGTTGGCGACGCTCTTGAACAGCAGCGCGGCGATGGGAACCAGAAACACCAGCAGCAGGAACAGCGCCAGCGGCGCGATCAAGGCCTGGGCCTTCCAGCGGTTGACCCGCTCGGCACGCTTGAGCCGCTGCTTGAGGGTAGGACCGGCGCCTTCGTTGACGGGCACTGCAATGGCCATGGCGAACTCCGAAATCAGAAAAGCGAGCGGCGCGGCCCCGTGCGACACGGGCCCGCGCTCCTGCGGTATGGCTTACTTCTTCGCAGCCCAGGCGTTGAAGCGCTGCTCCAGGGCTTCGCTGTTGTCGGCCCAGAACGCCACGTCGATCTGCACCTGGTTGGCGATGTTCTGCGGCGTGGTCGGCATGTCCTGCTTGATCGCGTCGGAGAGCAGGTTCACGGCCTTGGCATTGGCCGGCCCGTAGGCGATGTTCTCGGAGTAGATCTTCTGCTGCTCGGGCTGGACCGAGTAGGCGATGAACTGCTTGGCCTGCTCCTGGTTCTTCGCACCCTTGGGAATGGCCCAGGCATCGAAGTCATAGATGCCGCCGTTCCACACCACCTTGAGGTTGCTGTCTTTCTGCACCGCGGCGATGCGCCCGTTGTAGGCCGAGCTCATCACCACGTCACCGGAGGCCAGGTACTGCGGTGGCTGGGCGCCCGCCTCCCACCACTGGATGTTGGCCTTGAGCTGGTCGAGCTTCTTGAAGGCGCGGTCCTGGCCTTCCTTGGTGCCCAGCACGCTGTAGACATCCTTCGGCGCCACACCGTCGGCCATCAGGGCGAACTCCAAGGTGTACTTGGCGCCCTTGCGCAGGCCACGTTTGCCAGGGAATTTCTCGGTGTCCCAGAAATCCGCCCAGCTGGTCGGTGCGCTCTTGAGCTTGTCGGCGTTGTAGGCCAGCACCGTCGACCAGACGAAGAAGCCGACGCCGCACGGTTGGATGGCGCCTTTGACGTAGTCGCTCTCGGCGCCGAACAGGGCCGGGTCGAGTTCTTCGAACAGGCCTTCGTCGCAGCCGCGCGCCAGCTCCGGCGACTCGACCTCGACCAAGTTCCACGACACGCTGTTGGTGTCGACCATGGCTTTGACCTTGGCCATCTCGCCGTTGTACTCACCCGCGACGATCTTGCCCTTGCCGGCCTTTTCCCACGGCTCGTAGAACGCCTTGACCTGGGCGGCCTTGTTCGCGCCGCCGAACGACACCACCGTCAGGTCGGCCGCCGAGGCGTGGGCGGCGGCCAGCAGGCCAAGGGTCAGGGCGGTCAGTTTCAACTGTTTGCGCATTATTGTTCTCTCCACGGTGCAGGGTTGGGTGAGGCAGGTCTTTCAGTGGATGTCGGTCACCGGGTCGAGCGCGCGGGCGTGCTCCACCGCCCAGCCCAACGGGATGACGTCGCCCACGCTCAAGGCCGGGTCGAGTTCGGCGATGGGCTGCTTGACGAAGAAGTCGGCCTTGCCGCAGACCTCCAGTCGCACGCGCACGTGATCGCCCAGGTAGATGAATTCGGCCACGCGTCCCGAGAACCGATTGACGCTGGCCTCGCTCTGCCCACCGAGGCGAACGCGCTCCGGCCTGATCGATACGGTCACCGACTCGCCGACCTGGCCGACGTTCACCGCCAGGGCCTCGACCTGCTCGCCTTGTGCCAGGCGCACCTGGCAGCGGTCGCCATTGCGCGCAACCAGGGTGCCGCCCAGGCGATTGTTCTCGCCGATGAAGTTGGCCACGAAGGTGTTGCTCGGCGCCTCGTACAGGGTGCGCGGGTCGGCGATCTGCTGGATCTCGCCCTGATGGAACACCGCCACGCGGTCGGACATGGTCAAGGCCTCGCCCTGGTCATGGGTCACGTAGACCACCGTCACGCCCAGGCGCTGGTGGATGTGCTTGATCTCCATCTGCATGTGCTCGCGCAGTTGCTTGTCGAGCGCCCCGAGCGGCTCGTCCATCAGCACCAGTTGCGGTTCGAACACCAGTGCCCGCGCCAGCGCCACCCGCTGCTGCTGGCCGCCGGACAGCTGGCCGGGGTAGCGTTTGGCGAAGGTGTCGAGCTGGACCATGCCCAGCACCCGCTTGACCCGCTCGTCGAGCTCGGCCTTGCCCATGCCGCGCACGCTGAGCGGGAACGCCAGGTTTTCCGACACGGTCATGTGCGGGAACAGGGCATAGTTCTGGAACACCATGCCGATGTCGCGCTTGTGGGGCGGCACATGGTTGATCGAGCGCCCGGCGAGCTGGATTTCGCCAGCGGTCGGGGTCTCGAAACCGGCCAGCATCATCAGGCTGGTGGTCTTGCCCGAGCCGGAGGGGCCGAGCAGGGTGAGGAATTCGCCCTTGCGGATTTCCAGGTTGAGGTCTTTGACGATCAACGACTCGCCGTCGTAGCTCTTCTGCACACCACGGAAGCTGACCAGCGTCTCACCGCTCGCGGCCCTCGAACTCGCCTCGCTCATACCTGCACCTTCTTGTTGGAATGACTGCCGTGTACGCAGACTAGAGAAGGCCGGACGTCAGGAAAATCGGGGCTAATGAGAGATTGCCATCATCCCGTTGGAAGGCTGGGGGTAGGGATCGCCCTACACCACTCGCCCCTGGCCCGCACGGCACAGATCCGTCAGGCACCCGTGGGTGAGTGGGAGCCGGCTTGCCGGCGGTGCAGGCGCTGACCGACCGGACCCCTATCGCTGGCAAGCCAGCCCCACGGGGGTTACCGCCTGCCGCTGCGCGCTTACAGCAACCGGTGCTCCATGGCATACCGCACCAGCTCGGCCAGCGACTGGACCTTGAGCTTCTGCATCAGCCGCGCCTTGTGGGTGCTGATGGTCTTGCTGCTGAGCGCCAGCTGATGGGCGATGTCGTTGACGTTGGCCCCTTGGGCCAAGCGCTCGAAGACCGAGAACTCGCGCTCCGACAGCAGCGTGTGCAGGGGGCGGGCATCGGTCAGGCCGACTTCGAACACCATGCGGTCGGCCAGGGCCGGATCGATGTAGCGCCCGCCGCCAGCCACGCGGCGAATGGCCGTGAGCAACAGTGCCGGGTCGCTGTCCTTGGTCGCGTAGCCTGCCGCCCCGGCCTTGAGTGCCCGGGCCGCCATCTGCGCCTCGTCGTGCATGGACAGCATCAGGATCGCCGGCGCAGGCACCCGCGCGCGGACTCGGGGGATCGCCTCCAGGCCGCTGCTGCCAGGCATGGAGATGTCCAGCAGGACGACCTCGCAGGGCGTATGCCGCAAGGTTTCGAGCAACTGTTCCACCGTCCCCGCCTCGCCCACCACCTGCATGTCCTTGGCCAGGCCGATCAGTTGCTTGATGCCCTCGCGGACGATGGTGTGGTCTTCGGTCACCACTACACGGATCACGGTCGTTTCTCCTGCAAGGGGATGGTCACGCTCAGGCTGGTGCCCTCGCCCGGTTCACTGTCCAGCGTCAACTTGCCACCGAGCATCAGCACGCGCTCGCGCATGCCGACCAGCCCGAAGGACGTGGGACGCGGGCACAGCGGGTCGAACCCGGCCCCGTCGTCGGTGACGGTCATGGTCAGGTGCTCGTCCTGACAGGTCAGGCCGATCTGCACCGTATGGGCCTGAGCATGGCGTATCACGTTGGTCAGCGCCTCCTGGAGAATGCGGAACAGGCCGGTGGCCTTGGCATCGCTCAAGGCCGGGGGATGATCGGGCACCTGGACCAGGCACGGGATCTGCGTGCGCGCCTCGAAACGTCGCGCCTGCCACTCGATCGCCGAGGCGATGCCCGCATCCAGGATCGGCGGACGCAAGGCCGAGGCCACGTCACGCACCAGTTGAAACAGCTGGGCGATCAGCCGCTTCATGGTCTCCAGACGCTCGCCCAGGCCAGGGTCGAGCCCGGCGTAGGCCAGCTCGCACATCGACACCTCGAGCTTGAGCACGGTCAGCATCTGCCCGAGCTCGTCGTGCACCTCACGGGCGATGCGCGCCTTCTCTTCTTCCCGCACGCTCTCCAGGTGCGCCGACAAGTCGCGCAACTGCTCCTGGGAGCGTGCCAGGGCCAGCTCCGCACGCTTGCCCTGGGTGATGTCCCAGACGATCCCGTCCCAGACCACCCGGCCATCGTCCAGGCGTCGGCTGCTGGCCTTGATGTCGGCCCAGCGCTGCTCGCCGGTGCGGGTGAGGATGCGTCCCTGCCACGACCAGTCCTGATCATGAGCCAGCGCCAGGTCCTGCACGCGATGATAGTCGGCCCGGTCCTCGGGATGCACCAGGTTTCGCAGGCCCATGCCAGGCTGCTGAATGGCGGCGGGCGTGTAGCCGACCAGGGCTTCGCTGCCTTCGCTGACGTAGGGGAACTCCAGCTCGCCTTCGGCGGGGTCGCGCTCGAGGCGAAACACCAGCCCAGGCACGTTGCCAGCGATGCCCTTGAGCCGTGCTTCGCTCTCGCGCACGGCTTCGATGGAACGTCGGCGCTCGGTGACGTCGGTCATGAACACCACCAGGTACTCCGCGTCGCGAAAGCGCAGGAAGCTCAGCGACAGGTCGACCGGCAACAGGCTGCCGTCCGCTGCACGGCACTGGATCTCGACCTGCTCGACCTGATCGCGGCCGGCACGGGCCCGGTTCCACAAGGCCAGCCAGCGGTCCATGTCCAGCGCCGGGTCCAGGTCGCGCAAGGTGCGCTCCAGCAATGACTGCGCCGTGTAGCCGAGCATGCGGTCGGCAGCCTGGTTGGCATAGCGGATGCGGCTGTCCCAGGTGATCCAGAGGATGCCGACGGTGTTCTGGTCGATGGAGAACTGGCTCAGGCGCAAGGCTTCTTCGCGGGCCTGGCGCTCGATCAACTGGTCACGCAGCGCAGACACCTGACGCTCGGCCTGACGCACCTGACGCCGCTGCCAGGACAGCGTGGCCAGGCTGGCCAGCACCAGCAAACCGAACAGGCACGCCAGGTTGCGCCAGAACTCGGTCGACTCGCCGACCGGGGAGGCTGGCGGCTGCAGCCAGCGGTGATGCAGGCGCTCCAGGGTCTTGGCGGGCATGGCTTGCAGCCCGTGCTCGAGGATGTCGGCCAGCACCGGCCAGTCGCGACGCGAACCCAGGCGCAACAGCTGCGGCAGGCCGACATCGCCCAGCACCGTGAGGTCGGTGAATTCGCCTTCGCGGGACAGGCGGCCGAAGTACGCCTCGTCCAGCACCGCATAGCTCGCCTGTCCGCCGACGACGGCTTGCAGGGCCTCGCGCTCATCCGGCACGCCTTGCAGGTTGAGGCCTGGGTACGTGGTGCGCAGGGCATCGGCCAAGGCGCTCGGCATGCGCACGGCCACGCGTGCATCGGGGCCCAGGCGCTCCAGGTCGACCTGGGCGGCCCCGCCCCGCAGCCCGATCAGTCGCTGGGGGATCCGCATGTAGGGGTCGGAGAACAGCCACAGACGCAGCCCCGCAGGCGTCTGCACCTGTCCAGGCGCGAAGTCGATCTCGCCGGCCTGAAGCGCACGCTCGAGCGATGCCTGATCGGGAAAGTGGCGCCAGGTCAGGTCGAGAGACAAGGCCTGCGCCAACCCGCCGACCAGTTCCACGTTGGCGCCATAGAGCTGCTGCAGGCGCCGGTCGAATTGCGCATAGGGCGCCTGCAGCACCAGCCCGACACGCAGGTCACGGTGCGCCTCGAGCCAGTGCTGCTCGGCAGGCTGCAACGCGACCGGCGTCGGGGGCGCGGTCGTGGCGGCGACCAGCCACGGCAACAGGCACCCACCCACGATCCACAGCCAACGCATTCGCTTCATCTGTCTGGTTCGTCCTGGCGCATCGGCCTTGGCGTGGCCGACTGTGGAAAATACGATTAGGCTGGCGGTAACATTCTGGCCTGGGAAAGCGCCATGTCCACACTTTACCGCACTGCGCTCGGCGTGCTCTGCCTGACCTCACTGTTCGGCCTGGGCGCGCAGGCCGCCGATCCGGCGCCGGCGGCCAGCCCGGCGCCCGAGGCCAGCACGCCACCTGCGCCAGCCCCCACGCGCCCGCCCCTGCTCGAGCGCAGCCAGGAAGAAGCCGCAGCGCTCGAACGTCAGGTCCCCAAGGCCGAGCAGCACACGCTCGAAGCCGGCGAGGAACGGTTTCTGGCCCTGTGGAAACCGGCCAACACCGGCGATCCCAAGGGCGCGGTGATCCTCGTGCCGGGCGCTGGCGAGACGCCCGACTGGCCGCGCTCGGTCGGGCCCTTGCGGCAGAAATTCCCCGAAGCCGGCTGGCACAGCCTGAGCCTGTCGCTGCCCGACCTGCTGGCTGATGCGCCCCAGGCGCGCGTGGAGCCGTCGCCTGCCGCGGCCAAGGACGCCGGCCAGGACGAAAGCGCGCCGGCCAAGGACACACCTGCCGACGCCAACGCCAATGTCGCCCAGGCCACGGCACCCGACGCGGACGTGGCCGAAGCCACCGATGCGGTCGAGGCCAGCGACCAGAACGATGCGGCGGACGCCGCCCGGATTTTCGCCCGCCTCGACGCGGCGGTGGCCTTCGCCCAGCAGCAGAATGCCCGCACCGTGGTCCTGCTCGGCCATGGCAGCGGCGCCTATTGGGCGGCGCGTTACGTCAGCGAGAAACAACCCGCGCAGGTCGCCAAGCTCGTGCTGGTCTCACCGCAGACGCCCGCACGGGTGGAACATGGGCTGGACAGCCTGGTGCCGACCCTCAAGATACCGACGGCGGACCTGTACTACGCCACCGACGAGCAGGCGCGTCGCGCAGCGGCTCAACGCCTGCAGATCAGTCAGCGTGAAAAGGACAGCACCTACCGGCAGATGCTGCTGATCGCCTTGCCGGGCAACCTGACGGTCGAGCACGAACAGTTGTTCCGCCGCATACGTGGCTGGCTCAGCCCGCATGGCGCGAGCTGAGCGAGGCAGTCGTGCTCAGTGTGCCTGGCGCGATTTGATTACCGCGTAGGCCTGGTGCAGTTCGCGCGTGCGCTCGGTGGCCTGGCGCACCTGGGCCTCGCTGGCACCGCTGCCGGTCAGCTTGTCGGGATGGTGCTGACTCAGCAGCCGACGGTAGGCATGCTTGACCTGCCGGGCGCTGGCCGTCTCGGCAACGCCCAGCAACCGCAGCGCAGCCCTGTACTCCAGGCCGGCGGCAGGGGGCGGCGTCACGGTTCGTGGCTGATAATCGCGCCCCAGCGCCCGCACCTGAGCCAGGCTCAACCCAAGCGTCCCGCCCCAGTTCAGCAACAGGGCTCGCTCCCGTTGACCGGCCTGGCCATCGGCCCAGACCATGCGCCAGCACGCGCGCACCGTGCCCTCGGCGGCATGGGCCTGGCTGCTCAGATGACGCAGGTGATGGTTCAGGCGATCCTTGCCGGCCTTGCCGCGGTTGAAGGCCGCGATCGCCCGCTGGCGTCCCGGCTCGTCCAGGCCGAGCCGCGCCATTTCGTCACGCGCCTGACGGATGTGGACCTCACCGACCCGACCGTCCTGCTTGGCCAGACGCCCCAGCAGGACGAACAGCAATTCATCATCCTGCAGCCGGGAGCGACCTGCCAGCCGTTCACGCAGATCGCCCCAGCCCTGTACCCGCCAGCGGCGATCGAGCACCTGGCCCAGCAGCCCACCGAGCAAGGCGCCGGGAATACTGGCAACGGCGAACCCGGCCCCAGCGCCCAGCAGCGTGCCTGGCCACCACACCTCAGGCGCGTCCTGCGAGCACGCGCTCGACCTGGGCCAGGCGCTCCAGCGTACCGACGTCGATCCACTGCCCGCGATGGTGCTCACCGCTGACCTGCCCCTCCGCCATGGCCCGACGCAGCAGCGGGGCCAGCTTGAAGGCACCGGCCTCGCACCCGTCGAACAGCGCAGGGTGCAGCACCGACAGCCCGCTGAAGGTCAGGCGTGTGCCCTCCCCCGAGGTATCGCTGACCTGGTGCTGCACCAGGCTGAAGTCACCCTGGGCATGGTGCTCGGGGTTGTCGACCAGTACCAGGTGAGCCAGCCCGGCCAGGGGTCGACGCAGGCCTGCCAGATCGTAGTCGGTCCAGACATCGCCGTTGATCAGCACGAACGGCCGATCGCCCAGCAGCGGCAGCGCCTTGAAGATGCCGCCGCCGGTCTCCAGCGGTTCGGTCTCGGCCGAATAGGCGATGCGCAGGCCCCAGCGGCTACCGTCGCCCAGGTGGTCTTCGATCTGTTGCCCGAGCCAGGCATGGTTGATGACCACCTCGTCGAACCCGGCGGCGGCCAGGCCACGCAGGTGGTACTCGATCAGCGGCACGCCCGCCACCGGCACCAGCGGCTTGGGCGTGTGCAGGGTCAGGGGTCGCATGCGCTCGCCCTTGCCGGCGGCGAGGATCATCGCCTTCATGGACGTGCTCCGGCGGCCTGCCACTCGCCGATCAGGCCGTGCAGTTCGGCCAGCTCGGGGCGACGCGAGACCACTTCTTCTATGTAGGCGAAGAACCGCGGCACATCGGCCAGGTAACGCGGCTTGCCGTCGCGGTGGCAGATCCGCGCGAAGATGCCGATCACCTTCAGGTGCCGTTGCACGCCCATCAGGTCGCTGGCCCGGTGGAAGGCATCGAACGTCGGCTGCACGGGGATGCCGGCCGCCCGGGCGCGTTCCCAGTAGTCACGCAGCCAGCCCTCGACCCTGGCGGGCGGCCAGCTGAGGAAGGCATCCTTGAACAGGCAGGTGATGTCGTAGGTGACCGGGCCGTAGACCGCGTCCTGGAAGTCCAGCACGCCGGGGTTGGGCGTGCTGAGCATCAGGTTGCGCGGCATGAAGTCGCGGTGCACCAGCACCTGGGGCTGGGCCAGAGCACTGTCGATCAGTTGCTGACAGACGCGCGTCCAGGTCGCCTGCTGTGCGGCGGTCGGGGTCAGGCCCAGTTCACGGCCGACGTACCACTCCGGGAACAGCTGCAGCTCGCGGCGCAGCAGCGCATCGTCGTAGCAGGGCAGCGGCGCGTCGTGCGATAGGCGCTGGATGGCCAGCAGGGCGTCGATGGCGTCGGCAAACAGCGCATCGGCGTTGTCCGCATCGATCACGTCCAGGTAGGTCTGCAGGCCCATGTCCCCGAGCAGCAGGAAGCCACGCTCCAGGTCTTCGGCGTGCAGGACAGGCACGTGCACGCCGGCGCTGGCCAGCAGACGGTCTATCGCGACGAACGGTCGGCAGTTTTCCTGGGGGGGCGGTGCGTCCATCACCACGAACGAGCGGCCCTCGCCCTGCCAGCGGAAGTAACGGCGGAAACTGGCGTCGCTGCTGGCGGCGCTCAGCGTACCGGGGGGGACGTCGCCCCAGCCTTCGCGTGCGTAGAGCAGGTGCAACGCGTCGTCGAGCCATTGGGTGAGGTGTTGCAGGCGTACATCGTGTTCGGGCATTACGTGGGTCTCCGACGGCCCTAGCCGTCAAGCGGGTCATGCTTTATTATCCAGCATCTTTTTCAGACCATCGAGAGGCGTGCGGCCCCACACGCGGGCAGATGGCACGCAGGAAGCCCGGACTAATAAGATGGCATTGAAATCCCCCGCGTTTCGTAGAAAGTTCCCGTTGCTGGTGACTGGCAGCCTGCTGGTGCTGCAACCTCTGGCCGCGCCGTACGTGGTGGCTGCCGAGCAGTTCGACTGCCAAGTGTCCGCCTCTGGAGGCTGGGACTGCAACCCCAAGACCCCGGCTGCCACACTGCCGCCGCGCCCCGTGCACACGGGTGCCGCCCTGTCGTCCGGCACTGCCGCGCGCGACAGCGAGGCCGGGCAATCCTCGTCCGACGACGAGGCGTCCAAGACGGTGCTGGTCACCGAGAGCAAGGGCCGTGGCCTGACGTCGCGCAGCGAAGACTACAGTCACCTCGACTGGGTCCCGCGCGAGAAGCTCACGCCTGCCCAGCTGGCCGAGACCGGCCCCTACTGCGGTGGCGCCTACATCGAGCCGACCCGTCCAGGCATGAACGACAGCACGCCCAAGGACGAATCGCCCACCTACCTGAACGCCAAGGTCTCCCGCTACCAGCAGGAGCAGCAGATCGCCACCCTGGCCGGTGACGTGGTCATGCGTCAGGGCAGCATGCAGCTGCAGGCCGACGAGGCCAACCTCTACCAGGCCGAGAACCGCGGCGAGCTCAAGGGCAACGTCAAGCTGCGCGACAACGGCTCGCTGGTGGTCGGCGACAAGGCCCAGGTGCAGCTCGACACCGGCGAGGCCCAGGTCGACAACGCCGAGTACGTGATGCACAAGTCGCGCATCCGCGGCAGTGCGCTGTACGCCAAGCGCGGTGAGAACGCCATCATCCGACTGAAGGACGGCACCTACACCACGTGCGAACCGGGCAGCAATGCCTGGCAGCTCAAGGGCAACAACATTACGCTGAACCCGGCCACCGGTTTCGGCACCGCGACCAACGTCACCCTGCGGGTCAAGGATATTCCGGTGTTCTACACGCCGTATATCTACTTCCCGATCGATGACCGTCGCCAGTCCGGCTTCCTGCCGCCGTCGTTCAGCAGCAGCAGCGACACCGGCTTCACCCTGGTCACGCCGTACTACTTCAACCTGGCACCGAACTACGATGCCACGTTGTACCCGCGCTACATGACCAAGCGTGGCATGCTCGTCGAAGGCGAGTTCCGCTACCTCACCGAGTCGAGCGAAGGCCAACTCGGTGGCGCCTACCTCAATGATCGGGATGACGACCGCAAGGACCAGACCGATTACAAGGACCAGCGCTGGATGGTCAACCTGCAGCACAAGGGTGGCCTGAACGATCGCCTGATGACCGAGGTGAACTACACCGACATCAGCGACCCGTTCTACTTCCAGGACCTGGAGTCCGACCAGATCGGCGTCGAAGACAAGGACATCCTCGACCAGCAAGGCGCCGTCACCTGGCGCGGCGACAACTACACCGCGCGCCTGAACCTGCATGCCTACGAGATGGCCACCATCTCGCAGATCACGCCGTACGATCGCCTGCCGCAGATTACCTTCAACGGCATGCTGCCGTACCATCCGAATGGTCTGGACTTCAGCTACGAGACCGAGGCCGTGCGCTTCGAGCGTGACCTGAAGAACGATTTCGTGTTGGACAAGGATGGAAATCCGGACACCAGCGTGGGCATTCCGGGTCGGCGTCTGGACCAGAACGTCATGGGTATCGCCCGGGCCAACGGTACGCGTCTGAACGTCGCACCGGCCATCAGCCTGCCGATGGAAGCCAGCTACGGGTTCATCACGCCCAAGCTCAAGTACGCTTATACCCAGTACGATCTGGACCTGGACAGCCAAGGCAAGCAAGACGCCATCACGCAGGCTAACGATCCTGCCTATGGCAACTACAGCAGCTCGGTCAGCCGCAGCGTCCCGATCCTGAGCGTGGACAGCGGCCTGTACTTCGACCGCAACACGCAGTTCTTCGGCACCAACTACCGTCAGACCCTCGAGCCGCGACTGTTCTACCTCTACGTCCCGTACAAGGACCAGAAGGACATCCCGATCTTCGACTCGACGGAGAACACCTTCAGCTATGCGTCGCTGTTCCGTGACAACCGCTTCGCCGGCACCGACCGCATCGGTGACGAGAACAAGCTGTCGCTGGGCGTGACCAGCCGCTGGATCGAAGACAACGGCTTCCAGCGTCAACGCGTGAGCATCGGCCAGGCGCTCTACTTCAAGGACCGCAAGGTCCAGCTGCCGGGCATCGATTATCGTAATCGTCAGAACGCCAGGTCGGACGTCTCGCCCTATGCGCTGGAATACGAATACGCCTTCAACCGCGACTGGCGCTTCAACTCCGATTTCAACTGGGATCCGGACAGCCGCAGCACCCAGTCGGGCAGCGCGATGTTCCACTACCAGCCGGAAGACAACCCGAACAAGGTGGTCAACCTCGGCTATCGCTACCGCAACGACATGGTCACCTACGACTCGCTGACCGGTCAGTGGAAAGTGGGCGGCGGCGACTATGGTCAGCCGGGCGATGCGAACTACATCAAGGACTACTACAAGATCCAGCAGCATGACTTCTCGGTCATCTGGCCGATCGTTCCGCAGTGGAGCGCGATCGCACGCTGGCAGCACGACTACAACCGCAACCGTACCCTGGAAGCCTTCGGTGGTTTCGAGTACGACAACTGCTGCTGGAAACTGCGCGTGATCAACCGGTACTGGATCGACTACGACGATTACAGCCAGGCGATCCCGCAGAACGAGAAAGGCGACCACGGCGTCTTCCTGCAAGTCGTGCTCAAGGGCCTCGGCGGTGTAGTGGGCAAAAAGGTCGAGTCCTTCCTCGACCAGGGCATTCAAGGTTACCGCGAACGTGAAGACCAAGCTTTTTGATCGAATCCGCCCAGCGTTGCTGGGCCTCGCCATGCTGAGCGGTGCGGCGCATGCCGCGGTTCAGCCCCTGGACCGCGTCGTGGCCATCGTCGACAACGACGTGGTGATGCAGAGCCAGCTGGACCAGCGCACCCGCGAAGTGCAGCAGACCATCGCCAAGCGTGGCGGTGGCGTGCCGCCTGCCAGTGCCCTGCAACAGCAGGTGCTGGAGCGCCTGATCGTCGAGAACCTGCAATTGCAGATCGGCGAGCGTTCGGGCATCCGCATCACCGACGAGGAACTGAACCAGGCCATCGCCACCATTGCCCAGCGCAACGGCATGACCCCGGATCAGTTCCGTGCGGCCCTGACCCGTGACGGTCTGTCCTTCGACGACGCCCGCGAGCAGGTCCGTCGCGAGATGGTGATCAGCCGTGTGCGCCAGCGTCGGGTGGCCGAGCGTATCCAGGTCTCCGAGCAGGAAGTGAAGAACTTCCTGGCCTCCGACCTGGGCAAGATGCAGCTGTCGGAAGAATTCCGCCTGGCCAACATCCTCATCCCCACCCCCGAAAGCGCCAGCTCCGACGCCATCCAGGCGGCGGCGCGCCAGGCCGGCGAGGTCTACCAGAAACTGCGCCAGGGCGCCGATTTCGGCCAGCTGGCCATCGCCCGCTCGGCGAGCGAGAACGCGCTGGAAGGCGGCGAGATGGGCTGGCGCAAGGCCGGTCAACTGCCACCGGACTTCGCCAAGCTGCTGGCGAGCATGGGCGTGGGTGACATCACCCAACCGATCCGCATCCCCAACGGTTTCATCATCCTGAAGCTGGAAGAGAAGCGTGGCGGTGCCGCCAACGTGCTGCGCGATGAGGTGCACGTACGCCACATCCTGATCAAGCCGAGCGAGATCCGCAGCGAAGCGGCGACCCAACAGCTGGCCGAGCGTCTCTACGAGCGCATCAAGAACGGCGAAGACTTCGCCGAACTGGCCAAGAGCTTCTCGGAAGATCCAGGCTCGGCGCTCAATGGCGGCGACCTGAACTGGGTCGACCCGAACAGCCTGGTGCCGGAGTTCCGCGAGCAGATGGCCAACGCGCCGCAAGGCGAAGTGACCCGCCCGTTCCGTACCCAGTACGGCTGGCATGTGCTGGAAGTGCTGGGCCGCCGCGCCACCGACAGCACCGAACAGGCACGTGAACAGCAGGCCCTGAACGTGCTGCGCAACCGCAAGTACGACGAAGAGCTGCAAACCTGGCTGCGTCAGATCCGCGACGAAGCCTACGTCGAGATCAAGCTGCCTGGCGCCGACCAGGCTGCGCAGTGACCCCGCTGCGTTTCGCTGTCACGCCTGGCGAGCCAGCCGGCATAGGTCCCGACCTGTGCCTGCTGCTCGCCGCACAGGCCCACCCCCACGTCCTGATCGCCATCACCAGCCGGCCCCTGCTCCAAGCGCGGGCCGCACAGCTGGGGGTGACGGTCGACGTGCGCGCGGTCGACCCGCAGGCGTGGCCCGAGCACCCGGCGCCGGCGGGCAGCCTGTACGTCTGGGACACGCCGCTGGCGAGCCCGGTGCGCGCAGGCCAGCTGGACACGGCCAACGGGCCTTTCGTGCTCGAGACCCTGACCCGCGCCGCCCAGGGCTGCCTGGCCGGTGACTTCGCCGGGATGATCACCGCCCCGGTGCACAAGGGCGTGATCAACGACAGCGGCATCGCGTTCTCGGGCCACACGGAGTTTCTGGCCGACCTGACCGGCACCGCGCAGGTGGTGATGATGCTGGCCACCCGTGGCCTGCGTGTCGCCCTGGTGACCACTCACCTGCCCTTGCGTGACGTCGCCGACGCCATCACGGTAGAGCGCCTGGAGCGCGTGACGCGCATCCTGCACGCCGACCTTCGCGACAAGTTCGGCCTGCCGCACCCGCGCATCCTGGTGTGCGGCCTGAACCCGCATGCCGGCGAAGGCGGCCACCTGGGCCGCGAAGAGATCGAGCTCATCGAACCGACGCTCGAACGGCTGCGCGGCGAAGGCATGGACCTGCGCGGGCCGCTGCCGGCCGACACCCTATTCACCCCCAAATACCTGGAGCACTGCGACGCGGTGCTGGCGATGTACCACGACCAAGGCCTGCCGGTCCTCAAGTACAAGGGCTTCGGCGCTGCGGTCAATGTGACGCTGGGGCTGCCGATCATCCGCACGTCGGTGGACCACGGCACGGCCCTGGACCTGGCCGGCACCGGTCGCATCGACACCGGCAGCCTGCAGGTCGCGCTGGAAACCGCCTACCAGATGGCCGAGAACTGAGCATGAACGAGCATTACCAACACCGCGCGCGCAAGCGTTTCGGGCAGAACTTCCTGCACGATGCAGGCATCATCGACCGCATCCTGCGGGCCATCAACGCCAAGCCTGGCGAACACCTGCTGGAAATCGGCCCGGGCCAGGGCGCTCTGACCGAAGGCCTGCTGGGCAGCGGCGCGCAACTGGACGTGGTGGAGCTGGACAAGGACCTGGTACCGGTCCTGCACCACAAGTTCGGCCAGCATGACAACTTCCGCCTGCACCAGGGCGATGCCCTGAAGTTCGACTTCAACCAGTTGGGCGTCCCGCCTCGCAGCCTGAAAGTCGTGGGCAACCTGCCCTACAACATTTCCACACCGCTGATCTTCCACCTGCTGCAGCATGCGTCGCTGATTCGCGACATGCACTTCATGCTGCAGAAGGAAGTGGTCGAGCGCATGGCGGCCGGCCCGGGTGGCGGTGACTGGGGACGGTTGTCGATCATGGTGCAGTACCACTGCCGGGTCGAACACCTATTCAACGTCGGCCCCGGCGCCTTCAACCCACCGCCGAAGGTCGACTCGGCCATCGTGCGCCTCGTCCCGCACGAAACGCTGCCGCATCCGGCCAAGGATGCCCGGCTGCTGGAGCACGTCGTGCGCGAAGCCTTCAACCAGCGCCGCAAGACCTTGCGCAACACGCTCAAGGGTGTGCTCGACAGCCAGGCGATCGAAGCGGCCGGCGTGGATGGCAGCCTGCGTCCGGAACAGCTCGACCTCGCCGCCTTCGTGCGCCTGGCCGACCAGCTGGCCGAGCAGGCCCCGTCCGCCTGACCCACTCCCGTCCGTGCCCCTCCGGGTGCGGACGTCTGGCCTGCGGGTCGCCCTGGCGCCCGCACCGCTGGCCTATCCCCCCCGCAATGCCCTAGACTGCCCGGACAGCCCTCTTCGCGTCTGCTTGTCCAAGGCCCCCTCGAATGTCCGACCCCCGTTACCAGATCGACGTCAGCGTCGTGACCCGTTACCTCACCGAACAATCCGATCCCGACAGCGATCGCTACGCGTTCGCCTACACCATCACCCTCAACAACCGTGGCTCGCTCAAGGCGCGGCTGATGACCCGTCATTGGCTGATCACCAACGGCGACGGCGAGGTCGAGGAGATCCGCGGCGATGGCGTGGTTGGCCAGCAACCGGTGATCGAGCCGGGCGGCAGCCATACCTACAGCAGCGGCGCGGTAATCGGTACCCACGTCGGGGTCATGCAAGGCAGTTACGAAATGTACGCCGAAGACGGCCAACGCTTCGAAGCGACCATCGCGCCCTTCCGCCTGGCCGTGCCCGGAGCGCTGCACTGATGGCGGTGTATGCCGTCGGCGACCTGCAGGGCTGCCTGCAGCCGCTCAAGTGCCTGCTGGAACGCGTGCGCTTCGACCCCAAGGTCGACCGGTTATGGCTGGTCGGCGACCTGGTCAACCGCGGGCCCGAGTCCCTCGAGACCCTGCGCTACCTGTACGGTATCCGCGACTCGCTGGTGTGTGTGCTCGGCAACCACGACCTGCACCTGCTGGCCGCCTGGCACGATGTCGGTCGCCTGAAGAAAGGCGACACGCTGCGCGAGATCCTCGACGCGCCCGATGCCCCGCAGCTGCTCGACTGGTTGCGCCGCCAGAAACTGCTGCACTACGACGAAGCCCGCGGCGTGGCCATGGTCCATGCCGGCATCCCGCCGCAGTGGACCCTGGGCACGGCGCTGGAACTGGCGGCGGAGGTCGAGCAGGCGCTGCGTGACGATACGCGCCTGACGCTCTACCTCGAAGGCATGTACGGCAACGAGCCGAACAAGTGGAGCAAGCGTCTGACCGGCATCGAACGCCTGCGCGTGATCACCAACTACCTCACGCGCATGCGCTTCTGCACGGCCGAAGGCAAGCTCGACCTCAAGAGCAAGGAAGGCCTGGGCAGCGCACCGAAAGGCTACAAGCCCTGGTTCGCCCACGAGCGCCGACGCGCCCGCCACGTGAAGATCATCTTCGGCCACTGGGCCGCGCTCGAAGGCCGTGTCGAGGTGCCGGACGTGATCGCCCTGGACACCGGCTGCGTGTGGGGCGGCGCCATGACCTTGTACAACGTCGATACCGGCGACTACCACCGCTGCGACTGCACCGACCAGGGCATGCCCGACAGCGCCCCTACCCCCTCTGCCCGAACGGGTCATTCCGAAGGACACCGCTGATGAGCGAGTTCAAACGCATCCCTCCCGAAACCGCCAAGACCTTGCGCGAAGACGGCGCCGTGGTCGTCGACATCCGTGACGCGCAGGCCTATGCCGCTGGCCACATCCAAGGGTCGCAGCACCTGGACAACCAGTCGGTCGCCGACTTCATCCGCAACGCCGACCTCGACGCCCCCACGGTGGTGGTCTGCTACCACGGCAACTCCAGCCAGAGCGCCGCGGCCTACCTGATCGGCCAGGGCTTCTCCGATGTCTACAGCCTGGATGGCGGTTTCGAGCTGTGGCGCAGCACATACCCGCAAGACACCGAGCGCGACCTGTCCGAATAATTTTTCATCTTGCCTCAGCCCGCGTGTTACGCGGCCTGGGGCGTCTCCAGGCAATGCAGCGGGACAACTTACCCAGCACGCCGCCTTGACCTCTGAAATTACCAACTATCCTTAAGCGCAGGCCATCCAGGAAAGGGGAGAGCCGGTACACCGGCGCGCGGGTCATCGGTCAGATTTCTACAGGTTCTGGGGGGTAACAGCGATCGGCTCCGTCGTTCGCATGCCAGCATCCGCTGAATGATCCGGCGTCGGCTCCACGTATCGAGCGAGGTGACGTCATGAGTATCTTTAGCCACTTCCAACAACGTTTCGAGTCAACGCGTCAGGAAGAATTGTCCTTGCAGGAGTACCTCGAACTCTGCAAGCAAGACCGAAGTGCCTACGCTTCGGCGTCAGAACGCCTGTTGATGGCGATCGGTGAGCCCGAGCTGATCGACACCTCCACCAACTCCAGGCTGTCGCGGATCTTCTCCAACAAGGTGATCCGTCGCTACCCGGCCTTTGCCGACTTCCATGGCATGGAAGAGTGCATCGACCAGATCGTGTCGTACTTCCGCCACGCCGCCCAGGGCCTGGAAGAGAAGAAACAGATCCTCTACCTGCTCGGCCCGGTCGGCGGCGGCAAGTCGTCGCTGGCCGAAAAGCTCAAGCAGTTGATGGAGAAGGTGCCGTTCTACGCGATCAAGGGCTCGCCGGTCTTCGAGACCCCCCTGGGCCTGTTCAACGCGGCCGAAGACGGGGACATCCTCAAAGAGGAATACGGCATCGACCGCCGCTACCTCAACACGATCATGTCGCCCTGGGCCACCAAGCGCCTGCAGGAGTTCGGCGGCGACATCTCCAAGTTCCGCGTGGTCAAGCTCTACCCGTCGATCCTCAACCAGATCGCCGTGGCCAAGACCGAACCAGGCGACGAGAACAACCAGGACATCTCGGCCCTCGTGGGCAAGGTGGATATCCGCAAACTCGAGGAATTCCCCCAGAACGACGCCGACGCCTACAGCTACTCGGGCGCGCTGTGCCGGGCCAACCAGGGCCTGATGGAATTCGTCGAGATGTTCAAGGCGCCGATCAAGGTGCTGCACCCCTTGCTCACCGCCACCCAGGAGGGCAACTACAACAGCACCGAGGGCCTGGGGGCGATCCCCTACTCCGGCATCCTGCTGGCCCACTCCAACGAATCGGAATGGCACAGCTTCCGCAACAACAAGAACAACGAAGCCTTCATCGACCGTATTTACATCGTCAAGGTGCCCTACTGCCTGCGCGTCAGCGACGAGATCAAGATCTACGACAAGCTACTGGTCAACAGTTCCCTGTCCAAGGCCCACTGCGCACCCGACACCTTGAAGATGCTGGCGCAGTTCACCGTCCTGTCACGGCTCAAGGAGCCGGAAAACTCCAACATCTACTCGAAGATGCGGGTCTATGACGGCGAGAACCTCAAAGACACCGACCCCAAGGCCAAGTCGATCCAGGAATACCGCGACACGGCGGGCGTCGATGAAGGCATGAACGGGCTTTCCACCCGCTTCGCCTTCAAGATCCTGTCCAAGGTGTTCAACTTCGATTCGGTCGAGATCGCCGCCAACCCGGTGCACCTGCTCTATGTGCTCGAGCAGCAGATCGAGCAGGAACAGTTCCCGGCCGAAGTGCGCGAGCGTTACCTGCGCTACCTCAAGGAGTACCTGGCACCGCGCTACGTCGAGTTCATCGGCAAGGAGATCCAGACCGCCTACCTGGAGTCCTACAGCGAATACGGGCAGAACATCTTCGACCGCTACGTGCTGTACGCCGACTTCTGGATCCAGGACCAGGAATACCGCGACCCGGAAACCGGCGAGATCCTCAACCGCATCGCGCTCAACGAGGAACTGGAGAAGATCGAGAAACCGGCCGGTATCAGCAACCCGAAAGACTTCCGTAACGAGATCGTCAACTTCGTGCTCCGCGCCCGTGCCAACAACAACGGCAAGAACCCGACGTGGCTGAGCTACGAGAAGCTGCGCGTGGTGATCGAGAAGAAGATGTTCTCCAACACCGAAGACCTGCTGCCGGTCATCAGCTTCAATGCCAAGGCCAGCAAGGAGGACCAGCAGAAGCACAACGACTTCGTGACCCGAATGGTGGAACGTGGCTACACCGACAAGCAGGTCCGCCTGCTCTCGGAATGGTACCTGCGCGTCAGGAAATCGCAGTAAGGCATGCAGCCAGCAGGCGCGACGCACGTCACGCCCGCTGGCCAGTCGTCCTGGCCGTCTCGCCCCCGCTGGGCAGGCCTGGGCTGGCGTCTGCGACAGCGACACCTGCGTTTCCCTGCCGCTTGCGGTGTACCGCTTGCAGCTCCCAGCCCGTGTGTCGCTGCATCCGGAGGATCCATGAGTTACGTAATCGACCGACGCCTGAACGGCAAGAACAAGAGCACGGTCAATCGCCAGCGATTCTTGCGGCGCTACCGTGACCACATCAAGAAGGCCGTCGAAGAGGCGGTCAGTCGTCGCTCCATCACCGACATGGAGCATGGCGAACAGATCAGCATCCCAGGCCGGGACATCGACGAACCGGTGCTGCACCATGGCCGTGGGGGACGGCAGACGGTCGTGCACCCGGGCAACAAGGAGTTCGTGACGGGCGAGCGCATTCCACGCCCGCAGGGCGGTGGCGCAGGCGGCAGCGGCCAGGGCAAGGCCGGCAACGGTGGCGAGGGCATGGATGACTTCGTGTTCCAGATCACCCAGGAAGAGTTTCTCGAATTCATGTTCGAGGACCTCGAACTGCCCAACCTGGTCAAGCGCCACCTGACCGGGATCGACACCTTCAAGACCGTGCGCGCGGGCATCAGCAGCGAAGGCAACCCGTCGCGCATCAACATCGTCCGTACCTTGCGCTCCGCCCATGCCCGGCGTATCGCCCTCACCGGCAGCAGCCGCGCTGCGTTGCGCGAGGCCCAGGCCGAGCTGGCCCGCTTGAAAGTCGAGGAACCCGACAACTTCACCGACATCCAGGCGATCGAAGCCGAGATCGCGCGCTTGAGCGTACGGATCAACCGCCTGCCCTTCCTGGACACCTTCGACCTCAAGTACAACCTGCTGGTCAAGCAACCCAACCCCAGCTCCAAGGCGGTGATGTTCTGCCTCATGGACGTCTCGGGGTCGATGACCCAGGCCACCAAGGACATCGCCAAGCGCTTCTTCATCCTGCTGTACCTGTTCCTCAAGCGGAACTACGAGCGCATCGAAGTGGTGTTCATCCGTCACCACACCAGCGCCCGGGAAGTGGACGAGGAAGAATTCTTCTACTCGCGGGAGACCGGCGGCACCATCGTGTCCAGTGCCCTGAAACTGATGCAGGAGATCATGAGCGCACGCTACTCGGCCAGCGACTGGAACATCTACGCCGCGCAGGCTTCCGATGGCGACAACTGGAACGACGACTCGCCGGTCTGCCGCGACATTCTGGCCAAGCAGATCATGCCGCACGTGCAGTACTACACGTACGTCGAGATCACGCCCCGCGAACACCAAGCCCTGTGGTACGAATACGAGCGCATCGCCGACGCCTTCGCCGACAGTTTCGCTCAGCAGCAACTGGTCTCGGCCGGCGACATCTACCCGGTCTTCCGTGAACTCTTTCAGCGCAGGTTAGCCACATGAGCGCCAGAGAACAGCGACGCCAGCCAATCTCGACGGGGTCCGAATGGACCTTCGACCTGATCCGCACCTACGACCGTGAAATCAGCCGTCTGGCCGAACGTTATGCGCTGGACACCTACCCCAACCAGATCGAGGTGATCACGGCCGAGCAGATGATGGACGCCTACGCGTCCGTCGGCATGCCGCTGGGTTATCACCACTGGTCCTACGGCAAACAGTTCCTCAGTACCGAGAAATCCTACACCCGTGGGCAGATGGGCCTGGCCTACGAGATCGTGATCAACTCCGACCCCTGTATCGCCTACCTCATGGAAGAGAACACCATGTGCATGCAGGCCCTGGTGATCGCCCATGCCTGCTATGGCCACAACAGCTTCTTCAAGGGCAACTACCTGTTCCGCACCTGGACCGACGCCAGTTCGATCATCGATTACCTGGTGTTCGCCAAGCAGTACATCGCGCAGTGCGAAGAGCGTCATGGCATCGATGCAGTCGAGGACCTGATCGACTCCTGCCACGCCCTGATGAACTACGGCGTCGACCGCTACAAGCGCCCCTACCCGATTTCCGCCGAGGAAGAACGTCGGCGCCAGAAAGACCGTGAAGAGCACCTGCAACGCCAGATCAACGACCTCTGGCGCACCATCCCCAAGAGCGCTGAAAAGACCAACGAACGCGACGAGGCGCGCTTTCCGGCCGAACCGCAGGAGAACATCCTCTACTTCATCGAGAAGCACGCCCCGCTGCTCGAGCCCTGGCAGCGCGAAGTGGTGCGCATCGTGCGCAAGATCGCCCAGTACTTCTACCCGCAACGCCAGACCCAGGTGATGAACGAAGGCTGGGCCACGTTCTGGCACTATACCTTGATGAACGACCTGTACGACGAAGGGCTGGTGACCGACGGCTTCATGATGGAGTTCCTGCAGTCCCACACCAGCGTGGTGTTCCAGCCAGGCTTCGACAGCCCTTACTACAGCGGCATCAACCCATACGCCCTGGGCTTCGCCATGTACACCGACATTCGCCGGATGTGCGAGCACCCCACCGAGGAAGACCGACGCTGGTTCCCCGACATCGCCGGCAGCGACTGGCTGGCGACCGTCAAGTTCGCCATGAGCAGCTTCAAGGACGAGAGCTTCATCCTGCAATACCTGTCGCCGAAGGTGATCCGTGACCTGAAGCTGTTCAGCATTCTCGATGACGATCAGCGCGATGACCTGACGGTCCCGGCCATTCACGACGACGACGGCTATCGCACCATCCGCGAGAGCCTGGCGGCCCAGTACAACCTGGGCAACCGTGAGCCCAACGTGCAGATCTGGAGCATCGACCGACGGGGGGACCGCTCGCTGACCCTGCGTCACCAGCAGCACAACCGCAAGCCGCTCGGCGAGTCGACCGACGAGGTGCTCAAGCACCTGCACCGCCTGTGGGGCTTCGCCATTCGCCTGGAGTCGGTGCAGGGCGACAAGGTCGTCAAGACCCACCACATGCCCTCCCAGCACGAGCGCGACGGCAGCGAGCTGCGGCCGCCCAGCGGTATCGCGCACATCTGAATGCGCCTGCGGTGCAGCCGACAGGGTATCCTGTGGACTGCACTGGAGGTGACACATGCACATCTACAAAGTAGGCGGCGCCGTGCGCGACCGCCTGCTCGGCTTGCCCGTGAGCGATATCGACTGGCTGGTGGTAGGCGCCAGCGTCGAGCAGATGCAGGCGCTCGGCTACCGGCCCGTGGGCGCGGACTTTCCCGTCTTCCTGCATCCCGAGACGGGCGAGGAATACGCCTTGGCCAGGACCGAGCGCAAGAGCGGTCGTGGCTACGGCGGCTTCACCTTCCACGCCAGCCCCGATGTCACGCTCGAACAGGACCTGATACGCCGGGACCTGACCATCAACGCCATGGCCGAAGACCAGCAGGGTAACCTGCACGATCCCTACCACGGTCGGCAGGACCTCGAGCAACGCTGGTTGCGCCACGTATCGCCTGCCTTCGCCGAAGACCCGCTGCGTGTGCTGCGCGTGGCCCGTTTCGCGGCGCGCTACGCGCCCCTGGGCTTTCGCATCGCCGACGAGACCCTGGCCCTGATGCGCCAGATCGGTGACTCCGGGGAGCTGCACGCCCTGACCGCCGAGCGCAGCTGGAAGGAAATCGAACGGGCACTGATGGAAGCCCAGCCCCAGGTGTTCATCCAGGTGCTACGCGATTGCGGAGCACTGGTGCACCTGATGCCCGAAGTGGATGCGCTGTTCGAGCCGGTAGCTTCACGCGGGCAGCGGACCCTGGCCGTGCTGGCACAGGCGGCGCGTGACGAGCAGCCCTTGCCGGTACGTTGGGCGTGCCTGCTGCATGACATCGGGCGCACGGACCCGGATGCCCCTGATCAGACCGACCTGAGTGCCATCGACGCCGTCAGCCGACGGTTCAAGGTGCCCCGGGAATGCCAGGAACTGGCAGCGCTGGTGGCTCAATTCCAGGGAGAAGGTCATCGCGCCTTGACGCTGTCAGCCGCAGCGCTGCTGGAGATGCTGCAGCGCTTCGACGTCTACCGTCGACCTCAACGCTTCGAGGCATTCATCGCCGCCTGCCAGACCCAGGCACGGGCCGCTGCCGATTCAGGATCAAAGGACTACGCGCCGGGTGATTACCTGCGTGGCGCCGCTGCTGCAGCGCGCGCCGTGCAGGCCAGGCCTCTGGTCGAACGAGGCCTGACAGGCCCAGCGCTGGGCGAAGCGGTGAAGGCCGAGCGACTGGCGGCGCTGGAAGCCTTCAGGCGTGCCCACGGCGAAGCCTGAAGGCTACCCACGGCGCGGTCAGTCGACGTGCAGGGCGGGCGTCAGCGACTGGCCGCGCCATTGGAACGGCACGGGCTTGAGCACCTGATCGATCCGTGCCTGCGCCCACAGTTCGGCCAAAGGCTTGCCCGCGACCGGGTGCACCACATCCGGGGCGATCAGCGACAATGGCCACAAGACGAAGGCGTTCTTCAGGATTTCGGCACGGGGCAGGACCAGGCCGTCGAAGGTGCCGTTCAGGTCGTCGAACATCAGCACATCGATGTCCAGCGGCAGGCCCTTGCGGTCCGGTGCATAGCGACCGTTGTCGGCCTCGATGAACTTGAGCCGGCGGTCCAGCTCCATCAGCGGCAAGCGGGTCTGGCCGGTCACCACCAGGTTGTAGAACGGCCCGCTCTTGATCCCTACGGCCTGGCTCTCGAACACGGGCGAACAGCGCATGTCGTCGAGGATACCGGCCAGCGCGTCGAGGCCCGCGCACAGGTGCGTCTCGCGCTCGACGTTGCTGCCCAGCCCCAGGTAGACGGTACTCACAGGCATCCGCGTTCGATCTCCACGCCCACCCCACCGCGCGCGGCCGGCACGGCGCCGGGCTTGGTCAGGCGCAGGCGCAACCAGGGAATGCCGAAATCGGCCATCAGGACCGCGGCCAGCCGCTCGGCGAAGGTTTCCACCAGTTCGAAGCGGGCCTGCTCGGCGAATGCCTGGATACGCGTCGAGACGCTGGCGTAATCCAGCGCCAGGCTCAGGTCATCGCCGGCCGCGGCCGGGCGGTTGTCCCAGGCGAAGCTCAGGTCCAGGCGCAGGCACTGACGAATGTCGCGCTCCCAGTCATAGGCGCCGATCACGGTGTCGACTTCCAGGCCTTCGATGAACACTCTGTCCAAGCACTTCTCTCCACAGCACGACAAGGGCGACGGGCGCCGTTAGAATCAAGGCGTCCTCGCCCGGAATAGTTAGCATGTTTTGGTCATTGGCGCTGCTCGCCTACCTGCTCGGCTCGCTGTCCTTCGCCATTGTGCTGAGCCAGCTCAATGGCCGACCCGACCCGCGCGTCAATGGCTCCGGCAACGCAGGCGCCACCAACATGCTACGCCTGGCTGGACGCAAGTTGGCGATCCTGACGCTGCTGGGCGACCTGTGCAAGGGCCTTGCACCGGTGCTGATCGCACGCCAGGCCGGCCTGGACCTGCAGGCGCAAGCCTGGATCGGCCTGTGCGCGGTGCTCGGCCACCTGTATCCGCTGTACTTTCGGTTCAAGGGCGGCAAGGGCGTGGCCACGGCGGCCGGCCTGCTGCTGGGCATCTACCCGCCCGCCGCGCTGCTGGCGATGGGCGTCTGGTCGCTGACCCTCTACCTGACCCGCACCAGCTCGCTGGCTGCCCTGATCGCCACCCCGTTGACACTGCCGTTGCTGGCCTGGCGCGAGCCGGAAGCCCTGTTGCCGGCAACCGTGCTCACTGTACTGATCGTCTGGCGCCACCGTCGCAACCTGCGCGACCTGTTCTCGGGCCGTGAACGACATTTCTGACGCGATCCGCTCCCGTTGCCCTCAAAGCGCCGGCAACTGCTCCATCGGCCAACGTGCCTGCACGCTGATCGCCAGGTCCTGGCGCTGCCCGGCCAGCAGGCGCTGGCAACCGGCATAGGCGATCATCGCGCCGTTGTCGGTGCAGAACTGCGGCCGGGCGTAATAGACGGCGCCCTTGAGGTCGCCCAGCATCTGCTCCAGCGAGGCGCGCAGGGCCTTGTTGGCGCTCACGCCGCCGGCGATGACCAGGCGCTTGAGGCCGGTCTGCTTGAGCGCGCGCTTGCATTTGATGGTCAGGGTCTCGACCACCGCCTGCTGGAACGCCAGGGCCACGTCGCAGCGCGTCTGCTCGCCGTCGTCGCCGCTCTGCTGGCAGTGCTGCCAGGTGTTGAGGGCGAAAGTCTTCAGCCCGCTGAAGCTGAACGCCAGGCCAGGCCGGTCGGTCATCGGGCGGGGGAACACGAAGCGCCCCGGGGTGCCCTGCTCGGCCAGGCGTGCGATCTCCGGTCCGCCTGGGTAGTTGAGCCCCATCAGCTTGGCGGTCTTGTCGAAGGCCTCGCCCGCCGCATCGTCCAGGCTCTCGCCCAACAGGGCGTACTGGCCGATACCATCGACGCGCACCAGCTGGGTATGCCCACCGGACACCAACAAGGCGACGAACGGGAATTCCGGCGGCTGCGCCTCGAGCATGGGCGCCAGCAGGTGGCCCTCCATGTGGTGCACGCCGATCGCCGGAATACCCCAGGCGAACGCCAGCGCCTGGGCGCACGAGGCGCCGACCAGCAAGGCACCGACCAGCCCGGGGCCGGCGGTGTAGGCGATGGCGTCGATGTCGGTCGCCACGCGCCCAGCCTCCTGCAGGACCTCGCGGATCAGCGGCAGCATGCGCTTGACGTGGTCACGCGAGGCCAGCTCGGGCACCACGCCGCCATAGACGCGGTGCAGGTCGATCTGGCTGAACAGCGCATCGGCCAGCAGGCCGTGTTCGCTGTCGTACAAGGCGACGCCGGTTTCGTCGCATGATGTTTCCAATCCCAGTACTAGCATGGGTCTCGTGCCTGTCGGCGGCTCAATTCGAAGGCGCGCATGATAGTCCGCGTGTCGGGTGCCGACCAGCGGTTTTCGATCAGAGGCTTTGCATTCCGGCGCGCCAGGGGTTAACATCCGCAACCCTTGAAAACCGACGTTCTCCAGCGCACCTTTTGTTCAGGAGTAACGTCCACCCCGGTAATGAATTAAGGTAGCCCTGGATGCCAGCCGTCAAAGTTAAAGAGAACGAACCCTTCGACGTAGCTCTGCGTCGTTTCAAGCGCTCCTGCGAAAAAGCCGGTGTACTGGCTGAAGTTCGTAGCCGCGAGTTTTACGAGAAGCCGACTTCCGAGCGCAAGCGCAAGGCTGCTGCAGCCGTCAAGCGTCACGCCAAGAAAGTCCAGCGCGAACAGCGCCGCGCCGTTCGTCTGTACTGATACAGACGCTCATCGCACAGCTTCTGCCCTGCCCGGTCATGCACCGGGCCGATGGCAGCGGCCGATCCAAGCCTTGGGCCATGCGCCTTGGGTGCCCCGGCAGAAGCCAGCGGGCAAGCGGTACCTTACGTCAGAGCTGGTCCATGACCAGTCGTGCACGTCCTCACTGACGGGCCTTCGTGGCTGCCGGCGAGCACATCTCTCCCCTCACGTATTTAGCATCACTCGCCTCGAACCGCGTTTTCGCGCTTAGACTTGCAGTTGCCAGACGACGAGACTGCCATGGCCGGGCTGATTCCCCAGAGCTTCATCGACGACCTTCTCAACCGCACCGACATCGTCGACGTGGTGAGTTCGCGCATCCAGCTGAAAAAGGCCGGCAAGAACCATTCGGCCTGCTGCCCGTTCCACAAGGAAAAGACGCCGTCCTTCACCGTCAGCCCCGACAAGCAGTTCTACTACTGCTTCGGCTGCGGCGCCGGGGGCAACGCGCTCGGCTTCATCATGGACCACGACAACCTGGACTTTCCCCAGGCCGTCGAGGAGCTGGCCCGCGCAGCCGGCATGGAAGTCCCGCGCGAAGACAGCCGTCGTGGGCAGAAGCCTCGGCAACCGGTGGATTCGCCGCTCTATCCGCTGCTCGAAGCCGCTGCCGAGTTCTACCGCCAGGCGCTGCGCAGCCATCCGACACGCAAGTCTGCCGTCGATTACCTCAAGGGCCGCGGCCTGTCCGGCGAGATCGCCCGGGATTTCGGCCTGGGCTTCGCCCCACCCGGCTGGGACAACCTGGGCAAGCACCTGGGCAGCGACAGCCTGCAGCAGAAGGCCATGATCGATGCCGGCCTGCTGATCGAGAACGCCGACAGCGGCAAGCGCTATGATCGCTTTCGTGACCGGGTCATGTTCCCGATCCGCGACACCCGTGGCCGGGTCATCGCCTTCGGCGGCCGCGTGCTCGGCGACGACAAGCCCAAGTACCTGAACTCGCCGGAGACGCCGGTCTTCCACAAGGGCCAGGAGCTGTACGGGCTGTACGAAGCCCGCAAGTTCAACCGCAACCTCGACGAGATTATCGTGGTCGAGGGTTACATGGACGTCATCGCCCTGGCGCAGCAAGGCCTGCGCAATGCCGTGGCGACCCTGGGCACGGCCACCAGCGAGGAACACCTCAAGCGCCTGTTCCGGGTGGTGCCCCATGTGCTGTTCTGCTTCGACGGCGATCAGGCGGGGCGCAAGGCCGCCTGGCGGGCCCTGGAGTCGACCCTGTCGAGCCTGCAGGATGGGCGACGCGCACGCTTTCTGTTCCTGCCCGAAGGCGAGGACCCTGACACCCTGGTGCGCGCCGAGGGCACCGACGCCTTCCGCGCCCGCATCCAGCAGCATGCGCAGCCCCTGGCCGACTACTTCTTCGAACAGCTGAGCCTGGAAGCCGACCCGCGTTCGCTCGAAGGCAAGGCGCACATGGTGACATTGGCCGCACCGCTGATCGACAAGGTGCCCGGGGCCAACCTGCGGGCCTTGATGCGCAACCGGCTCAAGGAAATCACCGGCCTGGACCTGCAGCAGATCGAGGAGATGGCCCGGCGCGCACCCGTGGACGGCCCACCTGCCCATGAACCGGGGATGGACTATGGCGCCCCGCCCGGCTATCTGCCCGATGCCGACGTGTTCGACCCTTATGCGTTCGATCAGGGGGGCGGGCAACCGGCCTGGGCGACACCTTCGTCCGGCGGCAAGAAGCCCTGGGACGGCAAGCCCTGGGACAAGAAGGGCAAGAAGCCCTGGCAGCGCGATGGCCAGCGCCAGGACGCGCCGCCCCGGGTGCCCGCCCCCGTGGAGCCGCCGACCCTGGCCGCCCTGCGCAGCCTGCTGCACCACCCGCAGCTGGCCAGGAAAGTCGAGGACGCCAGCCATTTCGCCGCCGAGGACCACCTCTACGCGCAACTCTTGGTGGCCCTGCTCGAAGCCCTGCAGAAAAACCCCGACCTGCGCTCGCTGCAGTTGATCGCGCGCTGGCACGGGACCGAACAAGGTCGGTTGTTGCGGGCATTGGCCGAGAAAGAATGGCTGATCGATGCCGATAACCTTGAACAACAGTTTTTCGACACCATTACTCGATTGTCCGCCCGTCAGCGCGAACGATCCTTGGAACATCTGCTCAGGAAAGCGCGTCAAAGTGACCTGAGCGCAGAGGAAAAGAACCAGCTGCGCGAACTGCTCAGCCGAAACATCTCTGCACAAAACCCGACCTCATCTGGCGCGTGAGGTCCATGCTCGGGTATAATCCTCGGCTTGTTTTTTGCCCGCCAAGACCTTCAGTGGATAGGGTGTTATGTCCGGAAAAGCGCAACAGCAGTCTCGTATCAAAGAGTTGATCACCCGCGGTCGTGAGCAGGGCTACCTGACTTACGCGGAGGTCAACGACCACCTGCCTGAGGATATTTCAGATCCGGAGCAGGTGGAAGACATCATCCGCATGATCAACGACATGGGGATCAACGTATTCGAGAGTGCTCCGGATGCGGATGCCCTTCTGTTGGCCGAGGCCGACACCGACGAAGCTGCCGCTGAAGAAGCCGCCGCCGCGTTGGCAGCCGTTGAAACCGATATCGGCCGCACCACCGACCCGGTGCGCATGTACATGCGTGAAATGGGTACCGTCGAACTCCTGACGCGTGAAGGCGAGATCGAAATCGCCAAGCGCATCGAGGAAGGCATCCGCGAAGTGATGAGCGCCATCGCTCACTTCCCGGGCACCGTCGACCACATCCTCAGCGAATACGAGCGTGTCACCACCGAAGGTGGCCGCCTGTCCGACGTGCTCAGCGGTTACATCGACCCCGATGACAACATCGCCACGCCGAACGAAGAGGCGCCTCAGATCGCCGCCAAGGCCGCTGCGGCCAAGGACGATGACGACGAGGAAGAAGAAAGCGACAACAGCACCGATGACGAGGAAGAGACCGAGAGCGGTCCCGACCCGGTCGTCGCTGCCCAGCGTTTCGGCGCGGTCGCCGAGCAGCTCGAGCTGACCAAGAAGGTCCTGAAGAAGCACCCGCGCGAGAGCAAGGAATCGGTCGAGGCCCTGTTGGCGCTGACCGACCTGTTCATGCCGATCAAGCTGGTGCCCAAGCAGTTCGAAGCACTGGTCGAGCGCGTCCGTGGCGCCCTGGACCGTCTGCGCGCCCAGGAGCGCGCGATCATGCAGCTGTGCGTCCGTGATGCGCGCATGCCGCGTGCCGACTTCCTGCGCCTGTTCCCGGGCAACGAAGTCGACCAGACCTGGAGCGGCGACCTCTCCCGTCGCAGCACCAAGTGGGCGGCCGCGCTGGGCGAGAAAGACGCCGCCATCGTCGCCTGCCAGCAGAAGCTGATCGACCTCGAGGCCGAAACCGGCCTGACCGTCGCCGAGATCAAGGACATCAACCGTCGCATGTCGATCGGTGAAGCCAAGGCACGGCGCGCTAAGAAGGAAATGGTCGAGGCCAACCTGCGTCTGGTGATCTCCATCGCCAAGAAGTACACCAACCGCGGCCTGCAATTCCTCGACCTGATCCAGGAAGGCAACATCGGCCTGATGAAGGCGGTGGACAAGTTCGAATACCGTCGTGGCTACAAGTTCTCGACCTACGCGACGTGGTGGATTCGCCAGGCCATCACCCGCTCGATCGCCGACCAGGCACGCACCATCCGTATCCCGGTGCACATGATCGAGACGATCAACAAGCTCAACCGCATTTCCCGGCAGATGCTGCAGGAAATGGGCCGCGAACCGACGCCGGAAGAGCTGGGTGAGCGCATGGAGATGCCCGAGGACAAGATCCGCAAGGTCTTGAAGATCGCCAAGGAGCCCATCTCCATGGAGACGCCGATCGGCGACGACGAAGACTCCCACCTGGGCGACTTCATCGAGGACTCCACCATGCAGTCCCCGATCGACGTGGCCACGGTCGAGAGCCTCAAGGAAGCGACCCGCGACGTGCTGTCGGGCCTGACCGCGCGTGAAGCCAAGGTCCTGCGCATGCGCTTCGGCATCGACATGAACACCGACCATACGCTGGAAGAGGTCGGCAAGCAGTTCGACGTGACCCGCGAGCGGATCCGTCAGATCGAAGCCAAGGCACTGCGCAAGCTGCGTCACCCGACGCGTAGCGAGCACCTGCGTTCGTTCCTCGACGAGTAATCGTCGCCGTTCGAGGTGTCTGAAAAGCCCACGCCCAGGCGTGGGCTTTTTTATGGGCGGTCGTTGCGGGTCACGGCCGTCGCCGACATTGAAACGTCGATACTGGCATTTCTGTCACCCTGGCAGAACGATGCACGTCTACACTCGACACAGTCCTATTGATCGAGAGGCCGAGAATGCCCTTTTTGCCGGCCCTTGTGTTGCCGCTCCTGCTGGTGTGGAGCGCGACCGCCGGCGCCCTTGCCCTGACTGATGAAGAACAAGCCTGGCTCAAGGCGCACCCGCGCTTGCGCCTGGGCGTGGACAACGCCTGGCCGCCATTCGAGTACCGAAGCCAGGACGGTCGTTACCAGGGATTGGCCGCCGACTACGTGCAACTGATCGAAAAACGCTTGGGTATCCGCTTCGAACCCGTGCAAGCCGGCGACTGGCCACAGGTCATCGAACAGGCGCGCACCCGGCAGGTGGATGCCTTGCCGAGCATCATGCCCACGGTGCAACGCCAGCGCATCCTGACCTTCACGCGCCCGTACCTGGACTTCCCCATCGTGATCCTGGCGCGCGACGACGGCCCGCAGCCGCGCAAGATCGACGACCTGCAAGGGCTGCGCGTGGGCGTACTGGCCAGCCGGGCACCGTACGAGCTGCTGCACGACAGCGGCCTGGCCATGACCCTGGTACCGGTGAACAACGTCGGCTCCGCCCTGCAAGCCCTGGCAACCGGCGAGGTCGATGCCGTGGTCAGCGACCTGGCCTCGAGCATCTGGAGCTTGCGACAGTTGAAGCTCAACGGGTTGCACGTCAGTGGCGAAACCCCGTTGCGCTATCAGCTGGCGATGGCCGTCCCGCATGGCAACGACCTGCTGGCCGGCATCCTCGACAAGGCGATCGCCGACCTCGACCCGGCGGAAGTGGCCGCCCTGCAACAGCGCTGGGTGGGCGATGTGGTGGATCAGCGCACGTTCTGGCACGACTCGCTGGTCTACGGGCTGCCGGGCATCGTGCTGCTGCTGATCATGCTGCTGACGGTCATCCGCACCAACCGCAAGCTCAGTTCGGAGAACGCGCGGCGCATCGCCCTCGAGAAGGAGCTGCGCCGCAGCGAACACCATTACCGCGGCCTGGTGGAAGGCCTGTCTGCCATCGCCTGGGAGGCCGATGCCGAGCACTTCACCTTCGGCTACGTCTCGCCGCACGCCGAGGGCTTGCTGGGCTATCCGCTCAACGAATGGCTCAGGCCAGGCTTCTGGCACGCCATCATGCACCCCGGCGACGCCCCCTGGGTCCACGCGTTCTGCTACCGGGAAATCGCCGCCGGTCGCGACTTCAGCTTCGACTGTCGCCTCGTGCGGGCCGACGGCCAATGCCTGTGGGTGCACACGGTGATCAACTTGATCGAGCGCAGCGATCGCCCCCTGATGCAGGGGCTGCTGATCGACATCAGCGAAGCCAAGCGGACCGAGACCGCGCTGCGCCTGTCGGAGCAGAAGTTCTCGTCGGTCTTCGCCCAGTGCCCGGACATCCTGGTCATCGCCCGACACAGCGACGGCGCGCTGCTGGAAGTCAACAAGGCGTTCGAGGAACAGATCGGCCTCAGCGCCGGGCAGGTCATCGGCCGTACCCCGACCGAGCTGAACCTGTGGGGCACCGACGACACCGCCCCTGCCCTGCTCGCCCGCTTGCAGGCCGGCGGTATCCGCAACCTGGAAATGACCTTCCGCCGCAGCAACGGCGAGCTGTTCACCGGCCTGACCTCGGCCGAGAACTTCCAGCTCGACAACATGCTGGCCTCGGTGGTGACGGTGCGTGACATCACCCAACTGAAACAGACGCAGCAGCAGTTGCAGACCTCCGAGGAGAAGTTCGCCAAGGCCTTCCATGCCTCGCTCGACGGGCTGCTGCTGACCCGACAGAGCGATGGCCTGCTGATGGAAGTCAACGACGGCTTCTACCGCCTGACCGGCCACACCATCGACCCGGCCCGTGAAGAGACGTCGGTGGACATCAACCTGTGGGTGACCCCCCAGGACCGTCTGCGCATGATCGAGCTGCTCGGCCGCGACGGCTTCGTGCGTGACTTCACCGCGCTGCTGCGGCGCAAGGACGGCGAGATCCGCCTGTGCGAGCTGTCCGCACGCCCCCTGCCCATCGGCGGTGTGGACTGCATCCTGACCATCGCCCGTGACATCACCGAGCGGCACCTGATGCAGGAGAAGCTGCACCTGGCCGCCACCGTGTTCGAGAACACCGCCGAAGGCGTGCTCATCACCGACACCGAGCAGCGCATCACGGCGGTCAACCGCGCCTTCAGCGAGATCACCGGATACGGGGAACTGGAAGCCCTCGGCCAGACCCCCAGGCTGTTCGCCTCCGGCCACCACGACAGCGCCTTCTATGCGGCCATGTGGCATCAGTTGAACGCCGAAGGCCATTGGCAGGGCGAGATCTACAACAAGCGCAAGAACGGCGAGATCTACCCCGGCTGGCTGACCATCAGTGCCGTGCGCACCACCGAGCGTGAGCTGACCCACTTCGTGGCGGTGTTCGCCGACATCTCCAGCATCAAGCATGCCCAGGCCAAGCTCGACCACCAGGCGCACCACGACTCGCTGACCGGCCTGCCCAACCGTGCCCTGTTCGAGAAACGCCTGCATGCCACCCTGGCCAGCGAGCAGGCCTCCAACCGCCAGGGCGCCGTGCTGTTCCTCGACCTGGACCGGTTCAAGCACATCAACGACAGCCTCGGCCACCCGGTCGGCGACTTGCTGCTCAAAGGCATCGCCCATCGCTTGAAGGAGCAGGTGCGCGATGTCGACACCGTGGCACGCCTGGGGGGTGACGAGTTCATCATCCTGCTGCCCGGCCTGCACAAGCCAAGTGACGCCAGCGCCATCGCCGACAAGCTGCTGACCTGCTTCCATGCGCCGTTCCAGGCCGGCGAGCACGAGTTCTTCACCAGCGCCAGCATCGGCATCAGCCTGTACCCGCAGGATGGCAGCGACGTCGCTTCGCTGATCCGCAACGCCGACGCCGCCATGTACCGCTCCAAGGCCAAAGGCCGCAACCGCGTCGAGGCCTACACCCGTGACCTCACCGTGCAGGCCAGCGAACGCATCGCCCTGGAGCACGAACTGCGCCGCGCCATCGAGCGCGACGAACTGAGCCTGCGCTTCCAGCCCAAGCTCAGCCTCAAGACCCAGGCCCTGGTCGGCGCCGAAGCCTTGATCCGCTGGACCCACCCCACCTTCGGCGAAGTATCGCCCGAGCACTTCATCGGCCTGGCCGAAGAGAACGGCAGCATCCTGCAACTGGGGGACTGGGTACTGGAGCGGGCCTGCCAGCAGATGCATGCCTGGAAACAGCACTACCAGCCCTTCGGCCCGCTCTCGATCAACCTGGCCGGCGCGCAACTGCGCCAGACTCACCTGGCCGCCCGCATCGAGCACCTGCTCGAGCGCTACCAGCTCAACGCAGGCGACCTGCAGCTGGAGATCACCGAGAACTTCATCATGAGCCAGGCCGAGGAAGCCCTGGCGATCCTGCACCAGCTCAAGGACCTGGGCGTGCAACTGGCCATCGACGACTTCGGCACCGGTTATTCCTCGCTCAGCTACCTCAAGCGCCTGCCGCTGGACATCCTCAAGATCGACCAGTCGTTCATCCGCGGCCTGCCGGACGACCCCCACGACGCCGCCATCGCCCGGGCCATCATCGCCCTGGGCAGGAGCATGCAGCTGACCATCATCGCCGAAGGCGTGGAGAACCCGGCGCAGCAGCAATTCCTGGCGGACGAAGGGTGCGAGCAGATCCAGGGGTACATTGTCGGCCTGCCCATGCTGGCGGATGAATTCGCCCAGACGTTTCTGCGCATAGCATTTTCCGATCTTTCGGATGGCACCTACCCTCAACCGCCGTTATAATCGGCCGACCACTGGGGCCTATAGCTCAGTCGGTTAGAGCAGAGGACTCATAATCCTTTGGTCCACGGTTCGAGTCCGTGTGGGCCCACCATCTTTGAAGCCGCGCCTTGCGCGGCTTTCGTGTTTCTGGGATGGCGGACTCGACGTGACATCGCCTGATGTCTATCAATCGGACAAGAAAAAGGGCGCACCGGCAGACGACCTGCCGGGTCATGGTGCGCACTCAAGCATGAAAAGCGTCAACCTGACCGCTCTGGCACACCTTTCCCGCTTTCGCCGCGTGGCGTCACCCCCTGAAGCGCAGTGCCCATCATTCAAAAATGCCGTGGATCTCATCGAGGGTCGGCAGGACGGCAGGTGTGACGATGAACTCACAACCCAGGACTGCTAGCGACCGCGCGTAGGCTGCCATACCCACCGAAAGGTCGCCTTTTTCGATGGCGATGATTTTCTGCCGCGTGACATTGGCCAAGGCGGCGAGCCTGGCTTGCGTCAGCCCACGGTTGACTCGACGTTCCCGAATCTGGGCACCGAGACGCGTAGCGATCAGTTCATAGTCCATGTTCTTCATACGTGACATTTGAATGAAAATGTACGGTATTCGTGACTTCGAAAAACCAAAGCACGTGCTACCTCCAACGGGTCCAGCCTCTGGCACGACGGCCTGGTCGCGCCTGCCCTGACGTTCATGAATGCTTTGATCATCAAGACCGTGCAACCAACCACAGCCTTGATCACTTTCAGGAGCAAGATGGACCGCAGCCAGCCCAGTCTTTACGTGGGTAGCTGTTCACTGTGATCAGGCGTCGATGCTGTCCAGCACACCCTTCAACAGTGCCCTGAGCATGTCGGACAAATGCTGGACCGACCAGATCATGCCACGACCGATGTCTGGAGCATGTTGCTGGGCATAGGTGTCGGCGATTTCCTGAATTCCCCTGGCCAGCAGACTGGCGTGCACCAAGGCATCGGCAGCGTCGATACCAGGACGGACGGTGAACAAGGGTGGGTGGCTGGACCGACAAGTGCAGAACAGCTGCTCGGTCGTGGGGTTGAGTGTGGTCGGCGGGTTGGAAGGTCCTGTCATTCGATTGCCTCCAGTTACGTCAGGACATGGCTGCCCACCGCTATTCTCACGCAACGGGTGGCAGCCGTACGCGGGGTGAGAACCGGCGATACAGGAGGCTGACTCCGGCCAGGCGATGCCTGCCCGCGCACAGCTGCCATGACAGCATGCCTCCTAACAGAATCGGCGGGTTCTCACGCCCGATCGCCGAGGTCGCGGCGACGGGAGGACCTTAGCGATGAACGCCTGTCCTTGCAGTCAGGCCTTGGAGACAGTGGACGTAGGATAGGTCCGAAGATTGTGGATCGCTGTAGGAAAGAGGCCAAATACGATAGGCAATTTTGGGGAGAGCGTGATCGCTCGGCCTATCCGTTATTGATGTTCAGCCTTGATGTCGATATCGCACTCATCGCGTAGGCGCTTTCGGTGCAACCCCCCGGGCATGCACGCTCTCTTGTTTTCACACCTGCGCCACCCTGTACCGCGTACTACGCCCCCCTCCCGGCAGCTTCACCAGGCACCCCTTCTGCACCAGATCGCCCAGATGCCGTGTCGCCGTCGCCTTCGACACCTTCGCCACCGCCTGGTACTGCGCGGCGTTGAGCCCTTCCTCGAAACCCCGTTCCCCGCCATCGAGCAAGCGGTTGAGGACCTTGATCTGCTCCGCTGAAAGCACCTGCCCACGGTGCGCATGCCAGAACCGGGCTTTCGCCAACACCCTGTCGATACGGCTCAGCGCCTGTTCCAGGCTGTTTAGCAATGTGCTCAAGAACCACTGCAGCCACGCAGTGATGTCGAGGCCGCCTTTCTGGCTGGCTTCGAGTACGCGGTAATACCCGGCGCGGTCCTCGAGAATGCTCGCCGACATGGCATAGAAGCGGATGGTCCGTCCTTCGCCCTGGGCAAGCGCTCTGTCGGTGATGGCACGCGTCAAGCGACCGTTACCGTCGTCGAAGGGGTGCACGGTCACGAACCAGAAGTGCGCGATCCCTGCACGTAGGGCCGGATCGAGGTGTGCATCGCCACGACTGCGCTCGAACCAGGTCAGAAACTCGTCCAGCTGATGCTCCAGCCCTTCACGGGGTGGCGCCTCGAAATGGACGGTAGGCCGGTCCAGACGACCCGAGACCACCTGCATGGGTTCTTCGCCACGCAGCGTGCTGACGCGCAGTGGACGGGTGGACAGGCTGTCTTCGGTCGGGAACAGCCAACGGTGCCAGTCGAGCAGACGCTGCATGTCCAACGGCGATTGGCATTCACGTGTCGCATCGACCAGCAGCTCGGCCAGGCCTTCGGAGCGCGGCGTGGTACGGCCGGTTTCGTTCAGGCCCAGACGCCTGGCCAAGGAGGCGCGTACCGCGTCTGCATTCAGACGTTCGCCTTCGATGGCGGAAGACATGATGGTGTTTTGCAGCAGCGCATCGAGGCTGGCTGACACTGCCGTGGTCTCGTCCACGTCAGCCAGCCTCTGACACAAACGCTCTTGCGCCTGTGCGCAGGCACCCAGCAGCATGCGCAGCCGTTCGGGACACCATTGAAAATCAGGCCATTCCGGTTGCTGCCACACCCACAGAGACGCATTCATGACGTGTTCTCACGCGAAGGACCAGGCCCGTCAGTGTATTCGGCTTATCCCGTGAGCCGAATAGCCGCTCTAATCGGCTCATGGTCGAATCGCTTCAGACATCGCACGCCTGACCTCTTGCCGATCTGAACCGGTACGCCGTACGGTATCGTCTTCCTCATCGAGCCTTCCCATGTCCGACCTGCACGCCATCCCCCTGGACGACATCGATCGCAAGCTGATCGATCTCCTGCAACTCGACGCCCGTGAGACCGTCGCCAACCTCGCCCGCCAGCTCGGCATCGCCCGGACCACCGTGGACGCGCGCCTCACGCGCTTGGAGCGGGCCAAGGTCATCACGGGGTATGGGGTGCGGCTTGGTCGGCGCATGAGCGAGGGAGGGTTGCAGGCTTACGTCGGGATCAGTGTCAGGCCGCGCTCGGGCAAGGAGGTGGTGCGCCGCCTGAGCGCCATGGGGCAGGTGCAGCAGCTGTGTGCGGTCAGTGGGGAGTATGACTATGTCGCGTGGCTGCGCAGCGATTCACCCGAGGCGCTGGATGAGTTGCTGGACCAGATCGGTATGGTCGAGGGGGTGGAGCGGACGACCACGTCGATCATCCTGAGTCACAAGGTGGATCGGGGGGAGCCGGTCTGAAGCCCTTGGGTGGCGAGACGTTTTGCGGCGCTCGTTGGGGTGGGGTGATCGATTGAGGGTGCTGATCTTACGGACCCTGGCGGGTCCGATCGCGGCACAGGGGCCGCTCCTACACAATAGACGGCGGCGCTGATCGGGGCCGCTCCACACAACAAACGGCGCTGATCGGGAAGACTGACACCGCCCTCCTGTAGGAGCGGCCCCCGTGCCGCGATCGGGCCCGCCAGGGCCCGCAAGATCAGCGCCTTCGATCTTCCTGGCCCACAACGCCAAATCAGCCCACCCGCTTTTCAGCTGCACACCCACCACCCCTTCGTCACTTTCATTCATCAACTCGTCACAACGCTAAAAACCCACACAATCCGCCATCATCTTTCGTCTTACTTCCCGCCCCTGCGGCCTCTAAGCTGTCATTCAGTGCGCTCTACACTTAGCCCATTCCCGTCCCCCGCCCAAGGCCACGACATGAACAAGAAGAACCGTCACCCCGCCGATGGCAAACCTCCTATCACCCTGTTCGGCCCGGACTTCCCCTTCGCCTTCGACGACTGGCTCGAGCACCCCGCCGGGCTGGGCAGTGTGCCGGCAGACCGGCTTGGCGAGGAAGTCGCCATCGTCGGCGCGGGCATCGCTGGCCTGGTGGCGGCCTACGAGCTGATGAAGCTGGGCCTCAAGCCGGTGGTCTACGAGGCGTCCAAACTGGGTGGGCGGCTGCGCTCGCAGGCGTTCAACGGCACCGATGGCATCGTCGCCGAGCTGGGCGGGATGCGCTTTCCGGTGTCGTCCACGGCGTTCTACCACTACGTCGACAAGCTGGGCCTGGAGACCAAACCGTTTCCCAATCCACTGAGCGCGGCCTCCAGCAGCACGGTGATCGACCTGGAAGGGCAGACCTTCTACGCCGAGTCACCCGCAGATTTGCCCAGGCTGTTTCACGAAGTGGCCGAAGCCTGGGCCGATGCCCTGGAAGACCGTGCGCACTTCGGCGACATCCAGCAAGCCATCCGCGAGCGTGACGTGCCGCGGCTCAAGCAGCTGTGGAACACGCTGGTGCCGCTGTGGGACGACCGTACCTTCTACGACTTCGTCGCCACCTCCCAGGCCTTCGCCAAGCTCAGCTTCCTGCACCGCGAAGTGTTCGGCCAGGTCGGCTTCGGTACCGGCGGCTGGGATTCGGACTTCCCCAACTCCATGCTGGAGATCTTCCGGGTGGTGATGACCAATTGCGACGAGCACCAGCACCTGGTGGTCGGGGGTGTGGAGCAGGTGCCCCAGGGGATCTGGCGGCACGTACCGGAGCGTTGCGTGCACTGGCCGGCCGGCACCAGCCTGCGGTCGCTGCACGGGGGCGCACCGCGCAGCGGGGTGCGACGCATCGCCCGGGGCGCCGACGAGCGCCTGGCGGTGACCGACAGCTGGGGCGACACCCGTGAGTATGCCGCCGTGCTGGTGACCTGCCAGAGCTGGCTGCTGACCACCCAGATCGATTGCGAAGAAGCGCTGTTCTCGCAAAAGCTGTGGATGGCGCTGGACCGCACCCGCTACATGCAGTCGTCGAAGACCTTCGTCATGGTCGACCGGCCGTTCTGGAAGGACAAGGACCCGGAGACCGGTCGCGACCTGCTGAGCATGACCCTCACCGACCGGCTGACGCGGGGCACGTACCTGTTCGACAACGGTGACGACCGGCCGGGGGTGATCTGCCTGTCCTACGCCTGGATGAGCGATGCCCTGAAGATGCTGCCGCACCCGGTGGAGCGGCGCGTGCAGCTCGCACTCGATGCACTGAAGAAGATCTACCCCAAGACCGACATCGCCGGGCACATCATCGGCGACCCGATCACCATCTCCTGGGAGGCCGACCCGTACTTCCTCGGTGCCTTCAAGGGTGCCCTGCCCGGCCACTATCGCTACAACCAGCGCATGTACGCCCACTTCATGCAGCAGGACATGCCCGCCGAACACCGGGGGATCTTCCTGGCAGGCGACGATGTGTCGTGGACGCCGGCCTGGGTCGAGGGCGCAGTGCAGACGTCGCTCAACGCCGTGTGGGGTATCATGACCCACTTCGGTGGCCAGACCCACCCGGACAACCCCGGCCCTGGTGACGTGTTCGACGAGATCGGCCCGATCGCCCTGCCCGACTGAGACCCGGAGACCTTCGATGCGCATCGCCCTGTTCCAAGGCCACCCTGGCCCCCATGACGTCGCCGGCAACCTCGAGCGCCTGCGCCAGCAGGCCGAGCAGGCTGCCGCCCATGGCGCGCGCCTGCTGGTGTGCCCGGAGATGTTCCTGACCGGTTACGACATCGGCCGCGACGCCGTGGCCCGGCTGGCCGAACCCGTCGACGGCGAGTCGGCCCAGGCCGTGGCCGCGATCGCGCGGCAACAGGGCCTGGCGATCGCCTATGGCTATCCCGAGCAGGGCGAGGACGGCGCGTGCTACAACAGCGTGCAACTGATCGACGCCCAGGGCCTGCACCTGTGCAACTACCGCAAGACGCACTTGTTCGGCGCGCTGGACCGCAGCCTGTTCAGCCCTGGCGCCGATCATTTCCCGGTGGTCGAGCTGGAAGGCTGGAGGCTCGGGCTGCTGATCTGCTATGACGTCGAGTTCCCGGAGAACACCCGGCGCCTGGCGCTGGCCGGGGCCGAGCTGATCGTGGTGCCGACCGCCAACATGGTGCCCTACGACTTCGTCTGCCAGTTCACCGTGCGCGTACGGGCCCAGGAAAACCAGTGCTACCTGGTCTACGCCAACTACTGTGGCGCCGAAGGGACACTGGTCTACTGCGGCCAGAGCAGCATCGTCGCGCCGGATGGCAGCCTGCTGGCCATGGCCGGGCAGGAGGCAGGCCTGTTGCTGGCGGACCTGGATCGCGAGCGCCTGGCCGCGAGCCGCGCCGACTTTCCCTACCTGAGCGATGTGCGCCACGACCTGCACAGGCCTGCGCCTCCCACCTGATATCCGCTAGCATGGGGCTCGTTTCACGGGAGCCACCATGCCTGATCTCACTCGCCACCTGGTGCTGGACAACGGCCTGCACCTGACCGTGCGCCATGCGCCGCACCTGAAACGCAGCGCAGCGGCCGTGCGCGTCCAGGCCGGCAGCCACGACGCGCCAGCGGCCTGGCCAGGGTTGGCACACTTTCTCGAGCACTTGCTGTTCCTCGGCACCGCACGGTTTCCGCTCGAAGATGGGTTGATGCGGCACGTGCAGCGGCAGGGGGGGCAGGTCAACGCCAGCACCCGCGAGCGCACCACCGACTTCTTCTTCGAGGTGCCGCCCTCGGCCTTGGCGGGCAGCCTGGAGCGCTTGTGCCAGATGCTCGCCGAGCCGGACCTGAGCCTGGACAGGCAGCGCCGCGAGCGCGAGGTGATCCACGCCGAATTCATCGCCTGGTCGCGGGATGCGCAGGCGCAGCAGGCTTTCGCGCGTCTGCAACGGTTCTCGCCACGGCATCCGCTGAGCGGGTTCCATGCCGGCAACCGCTACACGTTGCCGATCCACGACCCTGCGTTCCAGCAGGCGTTGCACGGGTTTCACCAGCGCTTCTATCAAGGTGCACACGTCACCTTGAGCCTGTGCGGGCCACAGCCGCTGGAGGCGCTGCTGGCCGTGGGCGATACCTTCGGCCGGCTGCTGCGCGCCGGCACCCCGGTGCCCCGTCGGGCGCCGCCGCCGCTGCTCGGTGCGCCTCTCGCTCCCCGTCAGGACGGCACGCACCTGGACCTGCTGTTCGCCCACGAAGCCCTGCCCGAGGGTAACGAGGCGGCGCTGGAGGCCCTGCTGAGCTGGCTGAACGATGACCGGGAAGGCACCTGGCGAGGCCTGCTCGAGCGACGTGGCTGGGTACGTGAGGTGAGTACCGAGGTCTTGTACAGCCATGCTGGCCAAGCGTCATGGCGCTTGCAGCTGCACCTCGAAGACCCGGCGCATGCCGTGCAGGTGCAACGACTGCTGCAGGGCTGGCTGGGCTTTCTCGCCACCCATGACCTGACACCCCTGTACGACGCATTCGGGCGCGTACAACAGGCCCAGGGTGAGCGCGCGAGCGCGCTCGACCTGGCGCGCCGCAACAGCACGGGACGCGCCTTTGGACCCTTGGATGCACCGGCTCGACACGCCTTGGGCGTGCTGCTCGACCAATTACCCACCGCCGAACAGGGCGCCTGGCATCTGCCCGCGCCCGATCCCTGGCTCGGCCCTGCCCTGCCGGCGCTGGCGCACCAGCCGTTACCGCGACAGATGGCCGTCAGCGACGCCCTGTCCACCCCGTACGGCCTGGCCGTCGTCTACCTGCGCTGGCAATTCGCCCAGCCGCTCCAGGCCCGCGCGTTCGCCCACCTCGCCCGTCGCCTCAACGCCCTGCAGGCACGCGCCCGTCGGGCTGCGATCACCCTGCACGCAGACGATCTGGGCACTGACTGGCAACTGCGCTGCACGGGTCGACCGGCGGCCCTGCTCCATGCGCTGCCAGACGTCCTCGCCGCGCTTCAGGCGCCCCTGGCCGACGACGCATGCGATACACCCGACCTTGAACCGCCCCTGATGCCGATCCGGGCCCTGCTCAAGCACTTGCCCGCGTGCCTGGCCCGCGACGCAGTACCCGAACCGCGCGGCGACGAACGGCCTGGGCAGGCTGTGCTCGACAGGTGCTGGCAAGAGACCCACTGGCATGGCATGGCCCTGGGGTTCGGCCCGCACGCTTTGGCGACACTGGGCGCGATCCTGCAGCCGCTGCCAGGGCAGGCCGCACGAATCGCCCCGCTTCCTGCTCACGCCAGCGCACGTTGGCACACCGTCGCGACGGCCAGCCGCGAGCATGCCTTGCTGCTGTTCTGCCCCGTGCCTGCAACATGTGAAGCGGAAGGCCGCCTGCTCGCCCAGGCGTTGCAAGGCCCGTTCTACCAGCGTCTGCGCGTGGAGCTGCAATTGGGCTATGCGGTCTTCAGCGGATTCCGCACGGTCGAAGGCCGACACGGCTTGCTGTTCGGCGTGCAGTCGCCCGGCACCGACCCGCACTGCCTGCTGGCCCATGTGCGGGAGGTGCTGGACGCCGACGTACCGCTGACCCCGGCACTGCGGCAGGCACTGCTCGATCAGCTCGCGCCGTCGACCCTGGACGATCAGGAAGCAGCGGCCTGGTACTGGCAGGCGCATCTGGCCAGTCGCGCAACGCACCTGGACGACCTTCGCCGACGGCTCGCCGAGGCGACCCAGGCAGACCTGGACCGCATACTGTCCGGCCTGCGCCGTGCCGATTCAGGCTGGCAATGCCTGGCCAATGGTCCGGCCCCCTCGGATGAATCGGCCTGGGGATCGCACTCGGTTCATTAGCACGCTATCATTCCACCCCCGAACCGGGCCGACCTGCCTCACGGCATGGCACGGCGATGCCTTCATAGCATCTTGTAATACGTAGGTGCCCGCCCAAGGGAACCTCGCCCCTGAAACGACGCCCAATACCTGGCATCCCCTGATTCCCATCCGGAAGGAGTTCTCCCATGTGGACCAAACCTGCTTACACCGACCTGCGCATCGGCTTCGAAGTGACCATGTACTTCGCCAGCCGTTGAAGCCTCACGCGTCAGGGCGCCTCGGCTTTGCCGGGGCGTTTTCATTTTTGGTCACGGAGTCCCCATGTACATCCAGATCCTAGGCTCCGCCGCAGGCGGCGGCTTCCCGCAGTGGAACTGCAACTGCGTCAACTGCAAGGGCTTTCGCGACGGCACGTTGCGCGCCAGCGCGCGCACCCAGTCGTCGATCGCGCTGTCCGACGACGGCGAGCACTGGATCCTCTGCAATGCCTCGCCAGACATCCGTGCGCAGCTTCAGGGCTTCGCGCCGATGCAACCTGGGCGGGCCCTGCGCGACACAGGCATCGACGCCATCGTGCTGCTCGACAGCCAGATCGACCACACCACCGGCCTGCTCAGCCTGCGCGAAGGCTGCCCGCACCAGGTCTGGTGTACCGACATGGTGCACCAGGACCTGAGCACGGGCTTTCCGCTGTTCACCATGCTCAGCCACTGGAATGGCGGGCTGCAGTGGAACCGCATCGAGCTGCAGGGCAGCTTCGTCATCCCGGCTTGCCCGAACCTGCGCTTCACGCCCTTCCCGCTGCGCAGCGCCGCGCCGCCCTATTCGCCGCACCGCTTCGACCCGCACCCTGGTGACAACCTCGGCCTGCTGGTCGAGGACCTGCGCACCGGCGGCACGCTGTTCTACGCGCCGGGCCTGGGCCAGGTCGATGACGCGCTGCTGAAGAAGATGCAGGCCGCCGATTGCCTGCTGGTCGACGGCACGCTGTGGGAGGATGATGAGATGCAACGCCGTGGCGTCGGCACCCGCACCGGCCGCGAGATGGGTCACCTGGCCCAGAACGGTCCGGGCGGCATGCTCGAGGTGCTCGACGGTTTCGAGCGCCAGCGCAAGGTGCTGATCCACATCAACAACACCAACCCGATCCTCGACGAAGCGTCGCCGGAGCGGGCCGAAGTCCAGCGTCGGGGCGTCGAAGTCGCCTACGACGGCATGAGCATCGAGCTGTAGGAGGCCCCATGAGCGACGCCGAACCGATGTCCCCTGCCGAGTTCGAGCAGGCCTTGCGCGCCAAGGGCGACTTCTACCACATCCATCACCCCTACCACGTGGCGATGTACGAAGGCCGCGCCAGCCGCGAGCAGATCCAGGGCTGGGTGGCCAACCGGTTCTATTACCAGGTGAATATCCCGCTCAAGGACGCCGCGATCCTGGCCAACTGCCCGGACCGCGAGGTCCGTCGCGAGTGGATCCAGCGCCTGCTCGACCATGACGGCGCGCCCGGCGAAGACGGCGGTATCGAAGCCTGGCTGCGCCTCGGCCAGGCCGTGGGCCTGGACCCGGACCAGCTGCGCTCTCAGGAACTGGTGCTGCCCGGCGTGCGCTTCGCCGTGGACGCCTACGTCAATTTCGCCCGCCGCGCGAGCTGGCAGGAGGCGGCCAGCAGTTCGCTGACCGAGCTGTTCGCCCCGCAGATCCACCAGTCGCGCCTGGACAGCTGGCCGCAGCATTACCCGTGGATCGACCCGGCCGGCTACGCCTACTTCCGCACGCGCCTGGGCCAGGCCCGCCGCGATGTCGAGCATGGCCTGTCGATCACCTTGCAGCACTACACCACGCGTGAGAGCCAGATGCGCATGCTGGAGATCCTGCAATTCAAGCTGGACATCCTCTGGAGCATGCTCGATGCCATGAGCATGGCCTACGAGCTGGACCGTCCGCCCTACCACAGCGTCACCCGCGAACGGGTCTGGCACAAGGGGATCACCTTATGAGTTTCGACCGTCAACGGGTGCCACGCTGGCGTCCCGGCTACCGGTTCCAGTACGAGCCGGCGCAGCAAGGCCATGTGCTGCTCTACCCTGAAGGCATGATCAAGCTCAATGAAAGCGCCGCGTTGATCGGTGGGCTGATCGACGGCCAGCGCTCGGTGGATTCGATCATCGCGACGCTGGCCGAGCAGTTCGCCGACGTGCCCGAACTCGCCGACGACATCGAACAGTTCATGGAGGTGGCCCATGCCGAACACTGGATCGTCTACGCCTGAACTGCCGGCCGCACCGCCGGTGGGCCTGCCGCTGTGGCTGCTGGCCGAGCTGACCTACCGTTGCCCGCTGCAATGCCCGTACTGCTCCAACCCGCTGGACTTCGCCCAGCAAGGCCAGGAGCTGAGCACCGAGCAATGGTTCCGGGTCATGGCCGAAGCCCGCGCGCTGGGCGCAGCGCAGCTGGGCTTCTCCGGTGGCGAGCCGCTGGTGCGCCAGGACCTGGCCGAGCTGATCGGCGAGGCCCGCCGGCTGGGCTACTACACCAACCTGATCACCTCGGGGATCGGCCTGACCGAGCGCAAGATCGCCAGCTTCCGCGACGCCGGGCTCGACCATATCCAGATCAGCTTCCAGGCCAGCGACGAGACGGTCAACAACCTGCTGGCCGGCTCGCGCAAGGCGTTCGCCCAGAAGCTGGAAATGGCCCGTGCGGTGAAGGCCCACGGCTACCCGATGGTGCTCAATTTCGTCACCCACCGGCACAACATCGACCGGATCGACCGGATCATCGAGCTGTGCATCGCCCTGGAGGCGGACTTCGTCGAGCTGGCCACCTGTCAGTTCTACGGCTGGGCACACCTCAACCGTCTCGGGCTGCTGCCGACCCGCGAGCAGCTGGAACGTGCCGAGCGCATCACCAACGAGTACCGTGAGCGGCTCAAGGCCGCAGGCAGCCCCTGCAAGCTGATCTTCGTCACCCCGGACTACTACGAGGAACGCCCCAAGGCCTGCATGAACGGCTGGGGCAGCCTGTTCCTCACGATCACGCCCGATGGCACGGCCCTGCCCTGCCACGGCGCCCGTCAGTTGCCGGTGCAGTTCCCCAACGTGCGCGACCACGACCTGCGGCACATCTGGTACGAGTCCTTCGGCTTCAACCGCTTCCGTGGCTATGAGTGGATGCCCGAGCCGTGCCGCTCCTGCGACGAGAAGGAAAAAGACTTCGGCGGTTGCCGCTGCCAGGCCTTCATGCTCACCGGCGACGCCAGCAACGCCGACCCGGTGTGCGCCAAGTCGGCCGACCACGGCATCATTCTCAAGGCGCGAGAGGAGGCAGAGCATGCCCAACTGGCCATCGAACAACTCACCTTCCGCAACGACCGCAACTCACGGGTCATCGCCCGTGGCTGAACGCTTCAGCGCTGCCCAGGCAGTGGCGGCCGGGACCGACTTCGCCGACCTCAAGGTGGGTCCGGCCGGCGTGTTCTGGAACGAATTTCGCCCTGCCGACGGCGCCTGCCGGCTCTGGCACTGGCGCGACGGCCAGGCAGTGCGCCTGACGCCCGACGGGTTCAGCGTGCGCAGTCGCGTCTACGAGTACGGCGGAGGCAGTTTCAGCGTGGGCGAGACGCACCTGTACTTCGTCAACGAGGCCGATCAGCAGGTCTACGCACAGCCCGTGGACGGTGGCACGCCCCAGGCGCTGACCGCGTCCGACGATCGCCGCTACGGCGACCTGCAGGCGCATGGCCGCCAGGTGCTGGCGGTCGAGGAAACCCAGGGCGCATCCGTCGAGCACCGTCTGGTCGCCTTCGACGCCCAAGGGCGCCAGGTGCTGGCCGAAGGGGCGGACTTCTATGCGGCGCCCACCCTGAGCGACGACGGCCAGCGCCTGGCCTGGATCGAATGGGACCGCCCTGCCCAGCCCTGGACCGCCACGCGACTGATGACCCGACGCCAGGTACAGGACGGTGCCTGGGGCCCGCCCGTGTGCATCGCCGGGGCCGACGGCACGGCCACCTCATTGCAGCAACCGCGCTTCGACGCTCAAGGCCGGCTGTACGCCTTGTCCGATCTTGCGGGCTACTGGCAGCCCTGGGGTGAACGCGACGGCCAGTGGCAAGCCCTGCCGGCCACCGCGGCCGACCACGCCGCCGCGCCCTGGCAACTGGGCGCCAGCACCTGGTTGCCCCTGGGCCCCGATACCTACGTGGCCAGCTGGTTCGAGGACGGCTTCGGCGTGCTCGGCCAATGTGGCATCGACCCGGCCTGTCAACGCCTGGCGACCGACTACAGTCGCTTTCGCAGCCTGGCGCTGAGCGACACGCACCTGTACGCCATCGCCGCCTCGCCGACACGCCCCGCTGGCGTCATCGCCCTCGATCGCGGCACGGGTGACATCGAGGTCCTGAGCGGCGGCATCGCGCCGTTGCCCGATGCAGACATCGCCCGCCCACGGCCGCTGCGCTACGCCAGCGGCGATGCCCAGGCTCACGGGTTCTTCTACCCCGCCCATGGCGTACCAAGCCCTTCGCCCCTGGTGGTGTTCATCCACGGCGGACCGACCTCGGCGTGCTATCCGGTCTTCGACCCGCGCATCCAGTACTGGACGCAGCGCGGCTTCGCGGTCGCCGACCTGAACTACCGAGGGAGCACGGGTTACGGCCGCGCCTATCGCCAGGCGCTGCACCTGCGCTGGGGTGAGGCCGACGTGGAGGACGCCTGCGCCGTGGTGACGCACCTGGCCAGCCAGGGGCTGATCGATCCGGCCCAGGCGTTCATCCGCGGTGGCAGTGCCGGTGGCTACACCACGCTCTGCGCCCTGGCGTTTCACGACGTGTTCCGGGCCGGCGCCAGCCTGTATGGCGTCAGCGATCCGGTGGCGCTCGCCCGCGCCACCCACAAGTTCGAAGCGGATTACCTGGACTGGCTGATCGGCGACCCGGATCAGGATGCCGAGCGCTACGCGCAACGCACGCCGCTACGGCATGCCGCACGCATCACGGTGCCGGTCATTTTCTTCCAGGGAGAGCAGGATGCGGTGGTGGTGCCCGAGCAGACGCGAAGCATGCTGGCGGCGCTGAAGGCCAATGGCGTGCAGGCCGAAGGGCATTTCTATGCCGGGGAGCGTCACGGCTTTCGTCAGGCGGACAACCTGGCACATGCGTTGGAGCAGGAGTGGGCGTTCTATTGCACGGTCCTGGGCCGCTGAAACCAGGCCCGAGCCGGGTCGCCGGCTCGGGCTGTGCGGTCAGCGCTTGGCGATGATGTACACCGCGTGGATGATGCCGGGGATGTAACCCAGCAGCGTCAGCAGGATGTTCAGCCAGAACGCGCCGCCGAAACCGACCTGCAGGAAGACGCCTACGGGTGGAAGAATGATGGCGATCAGAATGCGGATCAGGTCCATGTCGTAGCTCCTCGATTGGTTAACTCAACAGACTGTCGCTTTCAAACAGAGGTTCAAGCCAACCTCTTGCGCACAAAAAAACGCCCCGGGCCAAAGGAAGGGCCAGGGGCGATGCGCAAGCACGCAGACGGTTCGGTGGACGTTCGTCAGGCAGAAGCCCGACGCGCGTCGGATGAATGGGCACGGGTCATGGTGAACGCCCGCGCCAGGCGTTTGAGCATTTCATCGATGTTGCCCTTGCTGACGGTCAGCGCTGGCGTGAGGCGCAGCACATCGGCGCGAGGGGCCATGAGCAGCAGACCTTCCAGCCTGGCGGCGTCGACCAGGGCGCGTGCGCAGGTGCCGCGCAGCTGCAGGCCCCAGAGCAGGCCCTGGCCGCGCACCTCGCCCTGGCCGAAGCGCGCCGCGAGCCGGCTCAGGCCATCGCGCAGGTGACGCCCGGCGTCCTCGACGTGTTCGAGAAAGCCCGGCGCCAGTACCGTCTCGAGTACCGCCAGGCCCGCAGCGCTCATCAACACGTTGCCATGGTGACTGCCACCCAGCTCGCCAGGCGTCGCACAGCAGGCCGTGCCCCGCGCCAGCAGCGCGGCCAGGGGCACGCCACCACCCAGCCCCTTGCCCATGGCCACCAGGTCGGCGCGCACGCCATGACGCTGCTCGGCCAGCAAGGTGCCGCAGCGGCCCATGCCAGTCTGCACCTCGTCGAGGATCAACAGGATGCCCAGCTCGCGGCACAGGGTCTCGGCGCCCTTGAGGTACTCGCGTGAAGCCGGGATCACGCCCGCTTCGCCCTGGATCGGCTCGAGCAGGAGGGCGACGGTGTTCGAGTCCACGGCTGCGTGCAGAGCGGCCAGGTCATTGAAGGGAACATGGCTGAATCCTGGTGCGCTGGCCCCGTCGCGGGAGATCGACAGCGCGCCCAGGCTTCGCCCATGGCACCCCCGGTGGGCGACGATGACATGGTCGGCACCGTGCCGATGGCGCCGGCCCCACGAACGCGCCAGCCTGACGGCCGCCTCGCAGGCCTCGCTGCCACTGTTGAGCAGGTAGGCCTGATCGCTGCCGGTGCTCTGGCACAGACGCCGCGCCAGCGTGAGCAGGCCTGGCCCCTGGAACCCGGTGCCGGGATTGATCAGGGCGTGCGCCTGCTCGGCCAGGGCCTTGGTCAGCACGTCCGGGCTGTGCCCCAGGCTGTTCACCGCACCGCCCTGGTGAAAGTCCAGGTAGGCATGCCCCTGGTCATCCCACAGCCACGACCCCTGCCCGCGCACGAACACCTGCTCGGCCTGATGGGCGGTGGGCATGAGAAAACGGCGCGAGGCCTGGGGCATCAAGGGTTCGAAACAAGGCACAGACAGCGGCACGTCGGCGGCAGATGCCGTACGGCGCAAGTTGAACAGGTTCATCGAGGCTCCAGCCGATCACGGTCAAGGCTGCCAGGGCTCGGTCATGCGCCGAACGGTACACCGCTGAAGTGGGTGTTTTGCCTGGCCTATCCAAACGTCATTCGCACCCATGGCGTGCGAGCCCGCAAAAGACCTGCCAAGCGCCATGACGCGGCGTAGACTAGGCCGCTCAACGGCCACGGGCCATTTGGTTTTTCGAGCTTTTCCGATAAGTAGCGCTTATGGATTTCCGCCAACTGCGATATTTCGTCGCGGTCTATGAAGAAGGCCACGTCGGCCGCGCCGCCGAGCGCCTGTCGCTGTCCCAGCCAGCCCTGTCGCAACAGATCCGTCAGCTCGAACAGGCGCTCGAAGTCAGCCTGTTCGAGCGCAGCAACAGGCGGCTGTTGCCCACGCTGGCCGCGCACACGTTGTACAACCACGCCTTGCCGCTGCTCGACGGCCTGCGCCAGGCTCGCGATGCCATGCGTGGCTTCAAGGGCCAGGCACTGCGCACGCTGGCCATCGGCGTCCTGCAGACCGTGCGGCCCAGCCTGGTCCCACGCCTGCTGGAGCGCGTGCGCAAGGCCCAGCCGCACCTGATCGTGCAGCTTTACGAACTGTCGGGCCTGGACATCGAGCGGCGTCTGCTCAACGGCAGCCTGGACATCGGCATCAGCTACCTGGCGCCACGCCAGCCGGGGCTGCATGGGTTGCCGCTGTACGAGGACGAATTGCAACTGGTGATTCCGCACGATCACCCGCTGAAGGACTTCAAGAAGGTCTCGCTCAGTCAGGCGGCAGAGTTGCCGATGCTGATGCTGGGGGAAGAATTCCAGATCCGCCAGATCTGGAAGACCGAACTGGCCAATCTGGGCCGGCGCCCGCACGTGCAAGCGGAGATGAACAACATGAGCGGCATCCTGGACAGCCTGGCATACACCTCACTGGTGACCATCCTGCCGGGACGTGCCAAGGAGGCGGCCGAAGACGATCAGGCCCTGTTGTGGAAGCCCTTGAGCGAGCCACGGGTGCCGCTTCAGGTCGGCCTGGTGTTTCGCGATGCGCAACGTCAGCAGGCGGCGGTCGAACTGCTCAGAACGCTGCTCGAGGAAGAGACGGCAGCGGGCGTGCATCTCGAGGGGTCACCGTAGCGGGCACACAAAAAAGGAAACCCCGCCGAGGCGGGGTATTCCAGACTGTTTCCCTGACATCCGTTTCGGCGATTTCCGTATCGTCCCGCCCTCTTGGCGGTCATCCTGAGCAGATCCGTGTGCTGTCCTCTGCGCTCCCAGCGCGTCGTCCATGTGAGAAAGATTAACAGTGGATCCAATCCCCGGGAAGTGGAGAAAAGTCACCACGTCGTGTAAGAAAATGCTTACAAGTCTGTCTCGTTTCCAAAGACGCGCTGTTTCAGAACTGTTCGGGCCGTAAAAAGTTCAGGCTCGCACTGCCGGCCTTGACGCTGGCGATCAGCGAATGGACCCGTGGCAGCAGGCGTGCGAAGTAGAAACGGGCCGTGCCCAGCTTGCTCGCGTAGAACTCATCCTCGCTCGCGCCCGCCATCGCCGCTTGGGCCATGCGTGCCCAGAGGTAGGCGTAGGCGACGTACCCGAAGGTGTGCAGGTACTCGACCGAGGCGGCACCGATTTCCTCGGCATCGTGCTGGGCACGCTCGAGTACCCAGTCGGTCAGTGTGTCCAGCTGGTCCAGCGCTGCCTTCAACGGTTCGGTGAACTCGCTCAGCTGCGCACCAGCCTGGTCGGCGAACGCACGCACCTCATCGCTGAACAGCCGGTAGAACGCCCCGCCGTTGCCCGCCACCTTGCGGCCCATCAGGTCCAGGGCCTGGATGCCGTTGGTGCCTTCGTAGATCTGCGTGATACGCACATCCCGCACCAGCTGCTCCTGGCCCCATTCCCGGATGTAGCCATGGCCGCCGAACACCTGCTGGCCGTGCACGGTGCATTCCAGCCCCAGGTCGGTCAGGAAGGCCTTGGCCACCGGTGTCAGCAAGGCCACCAGGTCGGCGCTGCGCTGGCGCGTGGCAGGGTCGTCGCTGAACTTGGCGTTGTCCAGGTGCAGCGCCACGTACGTGGAGAAGGCCCGCCCGCCTTCGTTCAGGGCCTTCATGGTCAGCAGCATGCGCCGCACGTCGGGGTGCACGATGATCGGGTCGGCGGCTTTGTCCGGTGCCTGTGCGCCGCCCACGGCGCGCCCCTGGATACGCTCGCGGGCGTACTCGATGGCGTTCTGGTAGGACCGCTCGGCCGAGGCCAGGCCCTGAATGCCGACGCCCAGTCGCTCGTAGTTCATCATGGTGAACATGGCCGCCAGACCCTTGTTCGGCTCGCCCACCAGGTAGCCGACCGCGTCGTCGAAGTTCATCACGCAGGTGGCCGAGGCCTGGATGCCCATCTTGTGCTCGATGGAGCCGCAATGGACCGCGTTGCGCTCGCCCAGCCGGCCCTCCTCGTCGACGCTGAACTTGGGCACCAGGAACAGCGAGATGCCCTTGGCCCCGGCCGGCGCATCGGGCAGCTTGGCCAGCACCAGGTGGATGATGTTCTCGGTCAGGTCATGCTCGCCGCCGGTGATGAAGATCTTGGTCCCGGTCACGCGATAGCTGCCATCGGCCTGTGGCTGGGCCCGGGTGCGGATGAGGCCCAGGTCGGTCCCGGCGTGAGGTTCGGTCAGGCACATCGAACCGGCCCAGGTGCCGGCGTACAGGTTCGGCAGGTAGCGCTGCCTGAGCGCTTCGCTGGCATGGGCATGGATCGACAGGCAGGCACCGGCGGTCAGCATCGGGTACAGGCCGAACGACAGGCTGGCGGCGTTGACCATCTCCTCGACCTGCGCCGAAATGGCCTTGGGCATGCCCATGCCGCCATAGGCAGGGTCACCCCCGACACCGACCCAGCCCCCGTCGGCATAGGTGCGATAGGCGTCGATGAAGCCCGCTGGCGTGCTGACGTCGCCCGCTTGCCAGCGGCAGCCTTCCTCGTCGCCGGAGCGGCTCAACGGCGCGATGCGCTCGGCGGTCACCTTGCCGGCCTCCTCCAGCACGGCCATGGCCGTGTCGGCATCGATCAGCTCGCTCAGGGCCGGCATCTGCGCCCACAGCGTGGCGACGTCGAAGACTTCCTCGAGAACGAACCGCATGTCGCGCAGGGGCGCTTTGTAGTCAGCCATGGCAACCTCTCAGTGAACGAGCGAAGCGGCCCGCAGGCCGCCCTACAGAAGACGACGGGCCGCCTGATCGAGGCGACCCGTGAAAGGGAGGATCAGATGGCCAGGCCGAAGTGCTCTTCGTCCATGTCCATCAGGTTGCCGGCACCGGAGAGAATCGCCGCCACGTGCGCGCGGGTGCGGGGCAGCAGGCGCTGGTAGTAGAAGCGCGCGGTCTGCAGCTTGGCGGTGTAGAAGGCTTCTTCGGAAGTGCCTTCGGCCAGCTTCTCGGCGGCGACCCGGGCGATGTCGGCCCAGAAGTAGGCCAGGCAGGCGTAGCCGGAGTACATGAGGTAGTCCACCGACGCGGCGCCGACTTCCTCGCGGTCCTTCATCGCGGCCATGCCGATCTTCATGGTCAGCTCGCCCCACTCCTTGTTCAGCTGGGCCAGGGGCTCGACGAATTCCTTGACCGCCTCGTTGCCAGCCTGGGCCTGGCAGAACTTGTGCACGATCTTGGTGAAGCCCTTGAGCGCCTCGCCCTGGGTCATCAGCACCTTGCGACCGAGCAGGTCGAGGGCCTGGATACCGGTGGTGCCCTCGTAGAGCATGGCGATACGGCTGTCGCGCACGTTCTGTTCCATGCCCCACTCGGCGATGAAGCCGTGCCCGCCGAACACCTGCACACCGTGGTTGGCAGCCTCGAAGCCGACCTCGGTCATGAAGGCCTTGGCGATCGGGGTCATGAAGGCCAGCAGGGCGTCGGCCTTGGCACGCGCCTCTTCATCCTGGCTGTACTTGAGGATGTCCACCTGTTGCGCGGTGAAGTAGACCATCGCGCGGTTGCCTTCGGCGAACGCCTTCATGGTCAGCAGCATGCGGCGCACGTCAGGGTGCACGATGATCGGGTCGGCGGCCTTGTCCGGCGCCTTCGGGCCGCTCAGCGAGCGCATCTGCACACGCTCGCGGGCGTACTTCAGCGCACCCTGGAACGCCACTTCGGCATGGGCCAGCCCTTGCAGCGCCGTCCCCAGGCGCGCAGTGTTCATGAAGGTGAACATGCAGTTCAGGCCCTTGTTGGCCTGGCCGATCAGGTAGCCGGTGGCGGCGTCGAAGTTCATCACGCAGGTGGCGTTGCCGTGGATGCCCATCTTGTGTTCGATCGAGCCACAGGTCACGGCATTGCGCTCGCCCACGCCGCCGTCCGCGCTCGGCAGGAACTTGGGCACGATGAACAGCGAGATGCCCTTGGTGCCCGCCGGGGCATCCGGCAGACGGGCCAGCACGATGTGGACGATGTTCTCGGCCATGTCGTGCTCGCCGGCGGAAATGAAGATCTTGGTGCCCGACACCGTGTACGAGCCGTCGGCCTGTGGTTCGGCGCGGGTACGCAGCATGCCCAGGTCGGTGCCGCAGTGCGGTTCGGTCAGGCACATGGTGCCGGTCCATTCGCCGGTCACCAGCTTGCTCAGGTAGGCGTGCTGCTGCTCGGCGGTGCCGTGAGCCGACAAGGTGTTCATGGCGCCATGGGACAGGCCGGGGTACATGCCCCAGGACCAGTTCGCCTCGCCGACCATTTCGCTGATCGCCAGGCCCAGCGACTCGGGCAGCCCCTGGCCACCGTGCGCCACGTCATGGGCCAGGCTCGGCCAGCCGCCTTCGACGAACTGCTGGTAGGCCTGCTTGAAGCCGGTCGGCGTCTTCACGCCCTGCTCGCTCCAGGTACAGCCTTCCAGGTCGCCGACCCGGTTCAGCGGGGCCAGGACCTGCTCGCAGAACTTGGCGCCTTCCTCGAGGATCGCATCGACCATGTCCGGCGTGGCGTCCTCGCAGCCTGGCAAGCTCTGGTAATGCGCCTGATAGCCGAGCAGTTCGTCGCGGACGAAGCGGATATCGCGCAAGGGGGCTTTGTAATCAGGCATGGCGAGGAACCTCAACTGATGAATCCGAAGGGGGATGACCAGGGTGTGCATCACAGGGCTGTGACGATCTTTATTATGGTCAAACAGGTGTTTGAAACTTACGTTTAGCACCGCAGGTTGTCAAGGAGGGCAAGACAGGTCTTTTCTGCCGCTAAAAGTGTCGATCGTGCCATCAAGCATGACCGGTAAGTCAGATGATCAGGGCTGGGAGCCGCCTGTGCGCGGCAGCGTGCAAGCGCTGGAGGAAAAGGCATTGAAACCTGGATGCTTGTGCCGGTGCTCGCCGTCGACTGCACGCAAAACGGCGCTCCGAAGAGCGCCGTTTCGAGGGTGACGATGACGGTGAGTGGGTCGAGCTCAGGCCTGGATGTCGATGAGACGTCCCAGCATCTCGTCGGAAGCTTTTTCCGCCTTGAGACCGCCCTGGACCTGGTAGAGGCCCAGGTCGAGCTGGACGGTCTGGGTGGCCAGGTCCAGTTGCTGGCTACGGTCCACCGATCGCAGGCGTTCAGCCTGGTAATCGCTCGATTGGCTGGTGGCGGTGCGTTCGACGGCGGTATTGGCGATCTCGCCTGCCGTTTCGTCGATGCGCCGCTGCCCTGCCTGGATGGCGCCCAAGCCTGGCTGGTACGCCGAAGTGCCGCTGATGTTCATGGGAAGCTCCTGTCAGGGAGGTGACGGGTCATGCCATTAGAACAGCCTTGCCGTCCGGATATCCATGCCAAGCATAGCTGGCCCTGTGCCATCCGACCACCGGTCAGCCGCCCAGCAACGCCAGGTTCAGGTGCCCGGCCACGGCCTCGGCGCTGGCCTCACTCAACGGCGGCACCCGGCCCAGGCACGGCGCAGGCATGCGCTCGGCCAGGCTGGCCAGGTTGTCTTCCAGCCGCGCCGTGCGTGGCTCGATCACGTTGGCGACCCAGCCTGCCAGGGCCAAGCCGTCGCGCGCGATGGCTTCGGCGGTGAGCAGCGCATGGTTGATGCAGCCCAGGCGCACCCCGACCACCAGAATCACCGGCAGCTCGAGGGCGATCGCCAGGTCCGACAGGGCAGCATGCTCGGACAGTGGCACACGCCAGCCACCCGCCCCTTCGATCAAGGTGAAGTCGGCCTGCTGTTGCAACACCTGCTGCATGGCCGCTTGCAGCGCAGGCACGTGCAGCGCCACACCCGCTTCGCGCGCCGCGATGTGCGGGGCGATGGCCGGCTCGAAGGCGAAGGGGTTGAGCTGCGCATAGGGCAGCCTGAGGCTGCTCTGGGCGATGAGTGCCAGGGCGTCGGCGTTGCGCAAGCCGTCCGGGGTGACGGTGCAGCCGGAAGCGACCGGCTTGGCGCCCAGGGTGCTCAGCCCGGCTGCCTGCGCCGCATGCAGCAGCCCGGCGGCGACGGTGGTCTTGCCCACATCCGTGTCGGTGCCGGCGATGAAGTAGGCCTGGGTCATGTCATGCTCCTGGGTTCGAGGACTTGCGCAGCACGGCGTAGACCACCTGATAGGTCACCGGCAACCCTGCTGGCTCGCGCAGGCGCTCGTAGGCCTGCCGCAGCGCGGCGATACGTGCCCGGCCGGTCAGCCCCGAGGGCCGTCCGGGGTTGAGGTTGTGGGCCCCGAGGGCCTTGAGTTCGTGGGTCAGGCTGCGCAGGTCCGGGTAATGCAGCCCATGGGCGTGTCGCTGCACCTGAACGACCTCCAGGCCACTGTCGAGGCACTGGTGCTCATAGGCCTGGAAGTCCCGGAACCGATTGACGTGCACGTGTCCATCGACGGCCTGCCAGCTGGCGCGCAGCTCGGCCAGGGTGCCGACGCACAGGCTGCTGAAGGCCAGTACGCCGCCGGGCCGCAGGACCCGTGAAGCTTCGCCCAGGACACGATCCAGACGGGCGCACCACTGGATGGCCAGGCTGGAGAACACCAGGTCCACACTGGCATCGCGCAGCGGCAGGGATTCTGCGTCGCCGGCCACGTAGACTGCGGCGCTGTCATGGGCTCGGGCGTGGTGCAGCATGCCTTCGGCCAGGTCCAGGGCCAAGCCTTGGGCGTCGCCGAAGCGTACCTGCAGCGCGCGGCTGAAATGCCCCGTCCCGCAGCCCAGGTCGAGCCACCTCGACGGCACCCAGGACGTGGGCAGCGAGGCGAGCAGCCGTTCGCCGACGTCGCGCTGGAAGGCCGCGACGCTGTCGTAGGTCGGCGCGGCGCGGGAAAACGAAGCGGCCACCTGGCGCTTGTCCGGAAGACAGGTCGCCAATGGCGGCTGGGAAAGGTCAGTCATCGCCACTCTCGTGCAGGAAATGCTTGATGCTGGTCGCCAGGGCGTCTGGCCAGTCGAGGACGAACGCGTGGCCACATCCGTCCATCAGCCCGACCTCGACGTCCGGCAGGACATCGTTCAACGCCTTGGCGGCCTCGGCCGGTACCAACGCATCGGCGCCAGCGAACAGATGCAGCTGCGGCCCGTTGTAGGCGTCGAGCGCAGGCCGGGTGTCCAGTTGGCGCAACACCTCCAGGCCGTTGGCCAGGTACAGCGGGTCGATGTCGGGTAGCCCGATCTCCAGTTGCCGGGACACGCGGCGTACCTCGCTCGACCCCTGGCTGCACAGTCCACGGAACCGCCTGAGCGTGACCTGGGTGTGGCTGCGACAACCGTCGAGGAAGGTGTCGAAGGTGTCGGGCGCCATGCCATGGGCCCAATCAGCCCGCCGGACGAAGCTCGGGTTGCTGGCCAAGGTGATCAGGCCGCAGCAGTGATCGCCGCGGCGGCTGGCCAGCTGACTGGCCAGCATGCCGCCCAGCGACCAGCCACCCAGCCAGGTGTCGGTAGGCAAGGTACGGTCGAGCCGTTCGACCCAGGCATGCGGGTCGGCGTCCGGCAGCTCCGGGAGCGCCATCAGGTCCACCTGCAGACGAGGGTCTTGGGCGCGCAGGCTGGCGGCCAGCGGCTGCAAGGGCGCGATGCCCAGCCCCCAGCCCGCCAGAAGGATCAGTCGATTTCGCATTGGCGCACCCCCGTCAGGCATGACATTCATCCAATGCATTCAACAATAGCTGGACCTGCGCCGCGCTGTGGGCCGCGCTCAAGGTCACGCGCAACCGTGCGCTGCCTGCCGCCACCGTGGGTGGGCGGATGGCCGTCACCAGCAGGCCGCGCTCGCGCAGGCGTTGCGACAGCTGCAAGGCCTGCGCGCTGTCGCCCACCAGGATCGGCTGGATTGCCGTCGGGCTGTCCATTAGGCGCAGGCCGATGCGCGTGGCACCTTCGCGAAACTGCGCGATCAGCCCCTTGAGGTGCTCGCGCCGCCAGCGCTCGCGGCGCAGCAGTTCCAGGCTCTTGAGCGTCGCGCAGGCCAGGCCGGGCGGCTGGCTGGTGGTGTAGATGTAGGGCCGGGCGAACTGGATCAGCGTTTCGATCAAGGCCTCGCTGCCGGCCACGAACGCCCCGGCCGTGCCGCACGCCTTGCCGAGGGTGCCGACCAGCACGGGCACCTCGTCGACGCCCAGGCCAAAGTGTTCGACGATGCCGCCCCCCTGCTCACCGAGCGTACCCAGCCCATGGGCGTCGTCGACCATCAGCCAGGCATCGTGTGCGCGTGCCGCCTTGGCCAGGGCCGGCAGGTCGGCCAGGTCGCCGTCCATGCTGAATACCCCGTCGGTGACCACCAGGGTATTGCCGGTGGCGCGGGCCAGGCGCTGGGTCAGGCTGGCGGCGTCGTTGTGCAGGTAGCGGTTGAAGCGGGCCTTGCTGAGCAGCCCGCCGTCGAGCAGCGAGGCATGGTTGAGGCGATCCTGCAGCACCGTGTCGCCCTGCCCGACCAGCGCCGTGATCGCCCCCATGTTGGCCATGTAGCCGGTGGAGAACAACAGCGCGCGGGGCCGGCCGGTCAGCTCGGCCAAGGCCTCCTCGACCGCATGGTGAGGCGTCGAGTGGCCGACCACCAGGTGCGAAGCGCCCCCGCCTACGCCCCAGTCGCGAGCACCGGCGCACCAGGCCTCGATGACCTCGGGGTGGTTGGCCAGGCCCAGGTAGTCGTTGCTGCAGAACGCCGTCAACCGCTGGCCGTCGACGACGACCTCGGGGCCTTGCGGGCTTTGCAGCAGCGGGCGCTGACGATACAGGTCCTCGGCGCGGCGCCGGGCCAGGCGCGCTTGCAGGTCGAACGCCATGCTCACGCCGAGACGGCGTCGTAGAACAGCTCACCGTTGCGCTGTTCGATCACGGCCTGCTCGATCGCCGCCTGGTGAACCTCGTCGGCATGCCCTTCGCCCGCCTCGGGCTGGATGCCCAGGCGCGCGAACAGTTGCATGTCTCGGTCGGCCTGCGGGTTGCCGGTGGTGAGCAGCTTCTCGCCGTAGAAGATCGAGTTGGCGCCGGCCAGGAAGGCCAGGGCCTGCATCTGCTCGTTCATCTGTTCGCGCCCGGCCGACAGCCGGACATGGGACTGCGGCATGAGGATCCGCGCCACGGCCAGCATGCGAATGAAGTCGAACGGGTCGACGTCCGCCTCGTCGGCCAGTGGCGTGCCGGCCACCTTGACCAGCATGTTGATCGGCACCGACTCAGGGTGCTCGGGCAGGTTGGCCAACTGGATCAGCAGGTTGGCCCGGTCGTCGAGCGACTCGCCCATGCCGAGGATACCGCCGGAGCAGATCTTCATCCCCGCATCGCGCACATAGGCCAGGGTCTGCAGACGTTCGGCGTAGGTGCGGGTGGTGATGATGCTGCCGTAGAACTCCGGCGAGGTGTCGAGGTTGTGGTTGTAGTAGTCCAGGCCCGCTTCGGCCAGGGCAGCGGTCTGCTCGCGGTCGAGCCGGCCCAGGGTCATGCAGGTTTCCAGGCCCATGGCCTTGACCCCCTGGACCATCTGCAGGACATAGGGCATGTCCTTGGCCGAAGGGTGTTTCCAGGCAGCGCCCATGCAGAAACGGGTCGAGCCGATGGCCTTGGCGCGGGCGGCCTCTTCCAGCACCTTCTGCACCTCCATCAGCTTCTGCTTTTCCAGCCCGGTGTTGTAATGACCGGACTGCGGGCAGTACTTGCAGTCCTCGGGACAGGCGCCGGTCTTGATCGACAACAGGGTCGAGACCTGCACCCGATTGGCGTCGAAATGCGCGCGATGCACGCTCTGCGCCTGGAACAGCAAATCGTTGAACGGCTGCTGGAACAGCGCGCGGACCTCGGCCAAGGTCCAGTCGTGACGGGTGGTTGCAATTGTGCTGGCGCTCATCGGCGTTTCCCTGTGTAGGCTCTGACGCGCGCCGGAACCCCAGCGCATCACGGATGAGGCGAATAGTCGGGGAAGCTCTGTGGACTGTCAACCCAGATACATCAGCATGGTTTACAAGTGGTTAAATAATGAACATAACTGCGTGCTCTGCGATTTGCCTGCACGGCAGCCCTACCCGCTGTGTGCCGAATGCGAGGTCGAACTGCCCTGGCTGGTCCATGGCTGCCGTGTGTGCGCCCTGCCCTTGCCCCTCGACGGCCTGACCTGCGGCGCCTGTCATCGACGGCGCCCTGCGTTCCAACGGGTCGAGGCGCTCTGGTACTACGGCTTCCCCATCGACAGCCTGATCACGCGGTTCAAGCACCAGGCCCGATGGCCACTGGGGCGCGTGATGGCAGACGTGCTGGGCATGGCGCTGCAGCATCGTTTCGCCGAGGGGTTGTCGCGACCGGACCGGCTGATCCCGGTGCCGCTGGCACGACGACGCTTGCGTCAACGCGGGTTCAACCAGGCGGCGATGCTGGCGCAGTGGTTGTCGAAGACCTTGAGCATCGACTGCGACCTGGACCGTGTCGCGCGCACGCGCGATACCCCGGCCCAGCAGCAGCTCCAGGCGGCGGCGCGCCGGCGCAACCTGCGCCAGGCCTTTCAGGTGCTCGAGCCTGAAACGGTGGAAGGCCTGCACCTGGCCATCGTCGACGACGTCCTCACCACCGGCGCCACGGCCCAGGCCCTGGCCAGCCTGCTGCGGCAGGCCGGGGCACGCCGGGTGGACGTGTACTGCCTGGCCCGCACGGCCAAGCCGGGGCATGTGTGAGCGCCGGGGCTGCGCAGGTAGCGGCGCCGCCTGCATCGCGGGCAAGCCCTATAGATGGGCCTCAGCGCTGATTTGCCAGGACGCCGCCGTTCTCGCGTAGGAGCGGCCCTGTGCCGCGATCGGGCCCGCAGGGGCCGTAAAGTCAGCGATCTGATTGCGGCAGTTGACCCGAGCAGGTTCAGTGACACGACGCCGCCCGTAAGATAGTTGCTCCCACAAAGGGTGTGCAGCCTGTCTTTTTTGACAGGCTTTACCGGCCGGTTTGGCTTGCCAGCGATGAGGCCGCTGCCGCTTGCGCGGTGAAAGACCAAAGCCCCCACCGAAGCGGTCTCGACCGCTGAAAGCGCCGTGGCCTCGATCCAGGTGGATTGACTTACCCCCCGGCCCACGGCACCGTCCGTACTCCACTCAACGCCGCCGACGATCGTCATGTCCTTGCCCGCCCTGCTGACCCAGCACATCGCTCGCCGCCCTCATCGGGTCGCACTGCTGCAACACATCGCCGAGCAAGGCTCGATCACGCGTGCAGCCAAGGCGGCGGGCATGAGCTACAAGGCTGCCTGGGATGCCATCGACGAGCTCAACAACCTGGCCACGCACCCGTTGGTCGAGCGCAGCACAGGGGGGCGCGGGGGTGGGGGCGCGCGGCTGTCCGGCGAGGGCGAACGCGTCCTGCGCCTGTACCTGCGCCTGCAGGCTTTGCAAGCGCAGGTGCTGGAAGCCGCCGAGCACGTGGACGACCTGGACCTGCTGGGGCGGCTGACGCTGCACACCAGCGCGCGCAACCAATGGCACGGTCAGGTCGGCACCATCACGCCTGCCGGGCGGCACGACCTGCTCAGCTTGACCCTGGCCGGTGGGCTGGTGATCGTCGCGTCGATCACCCGAGGCAGCACCCAGCGGCTGGCCCTGGAAACAGGCGCCACGGTCATCGCGCTGCTCAAGGCCGGCGCGGTCACCTTGAGTCGCGAACCCGGTGAGGTCGACGCCGCCTGCAACCGCCTGCGCGCCCGCGTCGACGACCTGGTACCCGACCCGGACGGTCCCAGCGAACTGAGTCTGCACCTGGACAACGGCCAGACCCTGTGTGCCTTCGCCGAGGCCGCCTGGATCGAAGCTCACGCGGTACGCCTCGGCGATGTGCTCTGGGCCCGCTTCGAGGCCTCGCAGGTGCTGCTTGGCGTGCCAGCCTGAAGCGGCAGCACCCACGACGAACGATCTCATACCCGCGTCGGTCGATGGCCTCCAATGCGCTACCATGGCCTTACGTAGCCCCTTCGGAGTCCGCATGTCCCATCCTTTCGATACCCTCACCCCCGATCTCGTCCTGGACGCGGTGGAGAGCGTGGGCTTTCTCAGCGACGCCCGCGTGCTGGCGTTGAACAGTTACGAGAACCGCGTCTACCAGGTCGGGCTGGAGGACAGCACGCCGATCATCGCCAAGTTCTACCGGCCTGGTCGCTGGAGCGATGCGGCCATTCTGGAAGAGCATGCCTTCAGCGCCGAGCTGGCCGCCTGCGAAGTGCCGCTGGTCGCGCCGCTCGAGCAGGACGGCAAGACCCTGTTCGAACACCGCGACTTTCGTTTCGCCCTGTTCCCGCGCCGGGGCGGCCATGCGCCAGAACCCGGCAACCTGGACCAGCTCTACCGGCTGGGCCAACTGCTGGGGCGGCTCCATGGCGTAGGGGCGACGCGCCCGTTCGAACACCGTGAAGCCTTGACCGTCGCCAGCTTCGGTCATGCCTCGCTGGATACCCTGCTGCGCAACGATGTAGTGCCCAAGGAGCTGCTGCCCGCCTTCGAGTCAGTGGCCCGTGACCTGCTCAAGCAGGTCGAAGCCCTTTACGCTGCCACACCGCACCAGGTGATCCGCCTGCACGGCGACTGCCACCCAGGCAACCTGATGTACCGTGACGAACGCTTCAACGTCGTCGACCTCGATGACTGCCGCACCGGGCCTGCGGTCCAGGACCTGTGGATGATGCTCGCAGGCAGCCGTGAGGAACGTCTCGGGCAGTTGGCCGAGCTGATCGATGGGTATAACGAATTCCACGATTTCGACCCGCGCGAGCTGGCGTTGATCGAACCGCTGCGAGCCCTGCGCCAGCTGCACTACAGCGCCTGGCTGGCACGCCGCTGGGACGATCCAGCCTTCCCGCGCAGTTTCCCGTGGTTCGGCCAGCCGCGCTATTGGGGCGATCAGATCCTGGCCCTGCGCGAGCAGCGTGCAGCCCTGGACGAGGCACCCTTGAAGCTGTTCTGAGCCGTCTGTCGTCATCTGCGTCGGGGCGCCCCGGCCCCGTCCTCCACGCAAGGAATCTGCAATGCACGCTGCAAACCCGCGCCGCGGGTATTTTCTGGGCCTTACGGCCTACATCATCTGGGGATTGTTCCCGCTTTACTTCAAGGCCATCCAGAGCGTCCCCGCTGCCGAGATCATCGTTCACCGAGTGCTCTGGTCAGCCTTGATCGGCGCCCTGCTGCTGATGGTCTGGAAACATCCCGGCTGGTGGCAGGCCTTGCGCGACCACCCGGGTCGTCTGGCGATCCTGGCCCTGAGCGGCACGCTGATCGCCGGCAACTGGCTGACCTACGTATGGGCAGTGAACAACGGGCGCATGCTCGAGGCCAGCCTGGGCTACTACATCAACCCGCTGGTGAACGTGCTGCTGGGCATGCTGCTGCTCGGCGAACGGCTGCGACGCCTGCAGTGGGTCGCCGTGCTGCTGGCCACGCTCGGGGTGGCCCAGCAAGTGTGGCAGGTCGGCAGCCTGCCCTGGGTCTCGCTGGCCTTGGCACTGAGCTTCGGGTTCTATGGGCTGATTCGCAAGAAGGCCCCGGTGGCCGCACTGCCAGGCCTGGTGGTGGAGACCTGGATGCTGGTGCCGTTGGCCCTTGGCTGGCTGCTGCTGAATCCCGCCGCCAGCACGGCGCAACCGGCGCTCTATACCAGCAGCGAAGCGCTCTGGTTGATTGCCGCAGGCCCGGTCACCCTGGTGCCGCTGGTATGTTTCAACGCAGCGGCCAGGCACCTGCCCTACACCACATTGGGCTTTCTCCAGTACCTGGCCCCCACGCTGGTGTTGCTGCAAGCCGTGCTGCTGTTCGACGAACACCTGTCCTCATCCACCTTGCTGGCGTTCATGTTCATCTGGGCCGGCCTGGCCGTTTACACGGTGGATATCATCGCCCACTTGCGTACACGCAGCTGATCATTAAATGATCAACTCGCTGCAGCGCCCGGCTGGCGTGGCCTGCAGCGTTTCTCCCAGAGGTTATCCACACCCTCATCCCCGCACCGTGTGCACAAGCGACATGCTTTCGTACATTTTTTGTACAAATGTCTGCAGCCTTTGCCCTGCCTGCCCTGTAGACGGACGCCCCCAGGTTATCCACAGGCAGGCGCATGAAAAGCTTGGATAACCCAAACCGTCTCCAGGGCCCTCCACACGCCGTCATTGCGCCAGGCTTGCGCACTATTCGCGCCCCATGTTCACGTTTGTCCCGCTTCATGTAGTATCCGCCTGGACGGACTACAAGATTGCACGACGCACCCTGCACGAGCGGTCTGACCGACACGACGCTTCAATCCCTACGAACAAGACAGCTGAGCAGAGTGAGGCACACCATGACTGAACGGATCCACGTCGGCGGCCTTCAGGTCGCCAAGGTCCTGCACGATTTCATCGTTGACGAAGCCCTGCCAGGCACGGGTCTGGAGGCCGACCGGTTCTGGTCGGACGCCGCAGCCCTCATCGAGGCGCTGGCACCGCGCAACCGGGTCCTGCTCGAGCGACGCGACGCGCTGCAGGCGCAGATCGACGCCTGGCACCAGCAACGGCAGGGCACGCCGCACGATGCCGCCGCCTACAAGGCGTTCCTCCAGGCGATCGGCTACCTGCTGCCTCCTGTGGACGAGTTCCAGGTCACCACCGAGAACGTCGACGAGGAAATCGCCCGGCAGGCCGGTCCGCAACTGGTCGTGCCCGTGACCAACGCGCGCTTCGCCCTCAATGCCGCCAACGCACGCTGGGGTTCGCTGTACGATGCGCTGTACGGAACCGACGCCATTCCCGAGGACGGCGGGGCACAGCGGGGCGCAGGCTACAACCCGGTACGGGGTGCGCGGGTCATCGCCTTCGCCCGCGCCTTCCTCGACCAGGCCATGCCCCTGGCCGACGGCTCCCACGTGGGCACGACGCGCTACCAGGTCGAGCACGGCGCCCTGCGAGTCACCCTGGCCGATGGACGGACGAGCGGCCTGCGCGATCCGTCCCAGCTGGCCGGCTACCGAGGCCAGCCCGAGGCGCCGACCGCTGTCCTGCTGCGCCACCATGGCCTGCACGTCGAACTTCAGATCGACGCCGAGACGCCCATCGGGCGCACGGACAGCGCGGGCATCAAGGACCTGCTCATGGAAGCGGCCTTGACCACCATCATGGACTGTGAAGATTCCGTCGCCGCCGTGGATGCCGAGGACAAGACGCTCGTCTACCGCAACTGGCTGGGGTTGATGAAAGGCGACCTCAGCGAACGCGTCACCAAGGCCGGGACGACCTTCACCCGCACGCTCGAGCCCGACCGTGAGTACACCAGCGCCGCGGGTGGGCAACTGATCCTGCCAGGCCGCTCGCTGCTGTTCGTGCGCAACGTCGGCCACCTGATGACCACCCCTGCCGTGCTCGACGGCCACGGCAACGAAGTGCCGGAAGGCATGCTCGACGCCTTGGTCACTGGCCTGGCCGCGCTGCATGACCTCAATGGTGCAGGACGCTGGCGCAACAGCCGCAGCGGTAGCATGTACATCGTCAAGCCGAAGATGCATGGCCCCGAGGAGGTCGCCTTCGCCGTCGACCTGTTCGGCCGCGTGGAAACGTCGCTGGGGCTGGCACGCCACACGCTGAAGATCGGCATCATGGACGAGGAGCGGCGTACCACGATCAACCTCAAGGCCTGCATCCAGGCGGCGGCCGAGCGCGTGGTGTTCATCAACACCGGGTTCCTCGACCGCACTGGCGACGAAATCCATACGTCCATGGAAGCCGGTGTCATGGTGCGCAAGGGCGCCATGAAGCAGCAGGCGTGGATCGATGCCTACGAGAACAACAACGTCGACGTGGGCCTCGCGGTCGGCCTGCCGGGCCGCGGCCAGATCGGCAAAGGCATGTGGGCCATGCCTGACCTGATGGCAGCGATGCTCGAACAGAAGGTCGCACATCCGCAGGCCGGTGCCAGTACGGCCTGGGTACCGTCGCCGACGGCGGCCGTGCTGCACGCCCTGCACTACCACAGGGTCGATGTGCGCGCCCGCCAGGCCGAGCTGGCCACGCGTGCACCCGCAGCGGTGGACGCTCTTCTCACGCTTCCCCTGGCCGATGGCGCACCCGGGTCGGACGAGGAGATCCGTACCGAAGTGGACAACAACGCCCAGAGCATCCTGGGCTATGTGGTGCGCTGGATCGACCAGGGCATCGGTTGCTCCAAGGTGCCGGACATCCATGACGTCGGCTTGATGGAAGACCGCGCCACCCTGCGTATTTCCAGTCAGCTGCTGGCCAATTGGCTGCGCCACGGAGTGATCGATGAAGCGCAGGTGATGGAAAGCCTGACCCGCATGGCGGCCGTGGTGGACCGACAGAATGCCGATGACCCCCGCTACCGCCCGATGACGCCGCACACCGCCGACAGCATCGCCTTCCAGGCGGCGCGCGAGTTGATCGTCGAAGGTGCCCGGCAGCCCAACGGCTACACCGAGCCGGTGCTGCACCGGCAACGGCGGGCGTTCAAGGCGCAGGTGTGTCGGGACGTGTGAGGTGTAAAAAGGCCAGCGTGTCGGTGATGCGGTGCAAGGACCACCGCTGTCGCGGGCAAGCCCACTCCCACCCGTAGCGCCCTCCCGGCGTTACGGGCAAACGCAGCGCTCTTGTGGAAGCTGGCTTGTCAGCGACAGAACGGTGCACTCGCTCGACAGGCCAGGCACCGCCTGTCGGCTCTGGTCAGGCCATGCCCTGTCGCACCCCCAGCTCCTGCCTGACCAGACACAGCAGTTTGTCGAGATCCACCGGCTTGAGCAAAAAGTCCACGACGCCCAGGTGCATGACGTCCACCGCCTCGGCCACGTCGGTGTCACCTGACACCACGATGATCGACAGCGCCGCCCACTTCGACTGGCGAATCAGCCGAATCAGCTCGAGGCCATCCTGCGGTTCCTTGGCATTGGCCGTGGCCATGCGCAGGTCAGTGATCATCACGCCGACTTCCGGCTCGCGCGCCAGCATCATCAACGCCTGGGCAGCACTGGCTGCGCCCAGGCAATCGATGCCTTTGGTGCCCAGGTAGATGCACAGCGCCTGGCGGTTCACCTCGTTGTCATCCACCACCAGCACGCGCTGCGGCGCAACGGACGGCGAGCTCAGGTGCGCCAGCAGCTCACGCTCGGCGTCGCTCAAGATGTCATCATGCTCGCCCATGGTTCACTCGTCGAAAGTCCCGTTCATCCAGTTCAGACCGCAAACCTGTGGCGCGCAAGCTGCCTTTCGTCGGCGGCTTCGCCACGGGCCGCCCCTGCCGCCTGGCGGCCAGCCCTAGACTTACGTCCAATGGGCAGGCCGCTGCCTTCGTTCGACCATGCCATCACAACAACCAGACCGTGCGCATTTGGCGCCGGCACGACGATGCGGTAGTTCGATGAGCAGACAGGACGCCTTCGACAAGGCTGGCAAGACCGCCGTGTTGCAGAACATTCAAGGCACCATGCAGTTCCTCCAGCGCTTTCCGCCCTTCAACCAGATGGAGCAGGCGCACCTGGCGTACCTGGTCGAACAGTGTCAGTTGCGGTTTTATGCCGCCGGTGAAAGCATCCTCAAGCCCAGCGACGGCCCCGTGGAGCACTTTCACATCGTCAAGCAGGGACGCGTGATCGGCGAGCGACAACAAGCGACCCGCCCAGGCACGGAGACCACGTTCGAGATCACCACTGGCGAGTGCTTCCCACTGGCCGCCCTGCTGGGCGAGCGAGCGACGCGCACCGAGCACCTCGCCGGCGAGGACACGTTCTGCCTCCAGTTGAACAAGACCGCGTTCATCCGTGTGTTCTCCCTCTCCGAACCCTTCCGCGACTTCGCCCTGCGCGGGGTGAGCAGCCTGCTGGACCAGGTCAACCAGCAGGTGCGGCGCCAGGCCGTGGAAACGCTGGGCACGCAATATTCCTTGAACACCCCGCTGGCAGAGCTGGCCATGCGTCATCCGGTGAGTTGCGCTCCGGACACGCCAATGCGCGAGGCCGTCAGGATGATGCACGAGCAGCAAGTCGGCAGCATCGTGATCGTCGACCCGCAGCGGTTTCCGATCGGCATCTTCACCTTGCGCGACCTGCGCCAGGCCGTCGCCCACGCCAGCGCCGAGCTGGAGGCGCCGATCCACCAGCACATGACGGCCGCGCCGTTCTTTCTCGACCCCAGGGCCAGTGCCTTCGACGCCGCCATGGCGATGACCGAGCGCCATATCGCCCATGTCTGCCTGGTCGACGAGGGGCGCCTGTGCGGCGTGGTGTCGGAGCGCGACCTGTTCTCCTTGCAACGCGTGGACCTGGTCCACCTGGCCAGGACCATTCGTCATGCCGCGCGGCTCGAGCACCTGGTGGCGCTGCGCAAGGAGATCGGCGTGCTGGTCGAGCGCATGCTGGCCCATGGGGCCTCCTCGACCCAGATCACCCAGATCATCACCCTGCTCAACGACCACACCGTCTGCCGAGTCATCGAACTGGCCATCGCCGAACGCGGCGACCCTGGCGTCGCCTTCAGTTGGCTGTGCTTCGGCAGCGAAGGTCGACGCGAGCAGACACTGCACACCGACCAGGACAACGGCATTCTCTTCGAGGCACGCGATACCACCGAAGCCGATGCTATCCGTGAACGGCTGCTGCCGCTGGCGCAACACATCAATCACTGCCTGGCCCAATGCGGGTTCAGCCTGTGCACCGGCAACGTCATGGCAGGCAACCCGGCGCTGTGCCTGTCGCGTACCGAGTGGGCGCGGCGCTTCGCCGGCTTCGTCCGTGAGGCCAGCCCTGAAAACCTGTTGGGCTCGAGCATCTATTTCGACCTGCGGGTGGTCTGGGGCGAGGCAACGGCCTGCGCGGCGCTGCGCCAGGGCATCCTCGAGCAAGTGGCCGACAACCGTCTGTTCCAACGCCTGCTGGCCGAGAACGCCTTGCGCCAGCGGCCGCCGGTCGGCCGTTTCCGGGATTTCGTGCTGACCCGCCAGGAAGGCGAACGGACGGCCACGCTCGACCTCAAGGTCCAAGGCCTGACGCCGTTCGTGGACGGTGCCCGCCTGCTGGCGCTGGCCCACGGCATTGCGGCCAGCAACACCCTGGAGCGTCTGCGTCAGCTGGTCGCCAAGGGCGTGATCGAGCCGCTCGATGGCGCGGCGTTCGAAGAGGCGTATCATTTCATCCAGCAGACGCGCATGCAGCAGCACCAACGGCAGAGCCGCGAGCATCGACCGTATTCCAATCGCCTCGACCCGGACAGCCTGAACCACCTCGATCGGCGCATCCTGCGCGAATCGTTGCGCCAGGCCCAACGCCTCCAGGCCAGCCTGGCCTTGCGGTATCAACTGTGAGCTTCGACCTGCTGGGCTGGCTGCGCCCTCGTCCATTGGCCCTGGCAGAACCCGTGCAGCGACGGCTGGCCACCTTGCCGAGCGCCCGACCACTGGGCACGCACAGCCTGCGCGAGCAGCGCTGGGTGGTGCTCGACCTGGAAACCAGCGGCCTGAACACGCAGCGCGATCAGGTGCTGTCCATCGGTGCGGTGGTCATCGAGGACGGTGCCATCGACCTGGGTCAGCAGTTCGAGCGCACCTTGTGCCGGCCAGGCCAGAAGACCACCTCCAGCGTGCTCCTCCATGGGCTGGGCCCCACCGCCCTGGCCGCAGGCAGCGAGCCCTGCGAGGCGCTGCTCGACCTGCTCGCGTTCATCGGCGACAGCCCCGTGCTGGCCTTCCACGCACCGTTCGACCAGCGCATGCTGGCGCGCGCCTTGAAAGACGCCTTGGGCTACCGCCTCGCCCACCCGTTCCTGGACGTGGCCGAACTGGCGCCCATGCTCAACCCCGACACGGTCCTGCGCGAAGCCGGCCTGGACGACTGGGTCGCACGGTTCGGCCTGCAGGTCCAGGAACGGCACCAGGCCAGCGCCGACGCACAGGTGACCGCCGAACTGGCGCTGATCCTGTTCAGCCAGGCGCGCCGACAACAGCTCGACAGTCCTGCACAGCTCCAACAGCGCCTGTCGCGCTGGCGTCATCGCCAGGCCACCCGCCGCTCGTTGTAGCTGCCGTGCAGCGGCGGTACATGTCTGTCGTCTGACGGTTTCTAGGTTCGGTCAGCATCGGCGCTCTTTTCGAAGGAGCCTGGCCATGACCCCCTTGCAACAACTCGAAGCGTTGGACCGGCAACTGAAGCAGTTGCTGTCGTTGCCCGCCGGTATCGAGCAAAGCCTGAACCAGCACCTCGCGCAATGGCTGGAGAGCCCCGATCTGCGTGCGCATCATCTGCGCCTGGAAGGCTACACCCTGCTCGATCAGGTGGGCCGGCGCTTGCTGCACGGCACACGGTTCACGGCTCCACCGGTCGGTCACGTCGGCGACGCTACCCTCCCGCTGCCGACGGACTTCGCCGAACGTGTCGAGGCGTTCTGCCAACAGGTACGGCAAGCCTGGTACACCCGATGCGCCGATTTCTGGACCGAGCGTGATGCCCGTGGCCTGACGCGCCAGACGCGGTTGGCCTCGTTGCGCCGTGAGCAACTGGACACCGAACTGCGCCTGCGCCGGGCCGATGAAACACTCGAGGCCGTTCATGAGCGCCTGCTGCGCCTTTGCGTGGAGTTTCCTCAGGCCTGGCAACGTCAGCACCTGCCTGCCGCAGAGCGCCCCCAGGTCTACAAACCGCTGCTCGAAGGCACCCACCCCAACTGGCGCCAGCACCTGCCTGGCACCTTGGTGCTGGTGCAGAGCGGCCCTGAAGGGCAGTGGCTGGAACCCCACGAGGCCACGGGCGTGGCCCTGCTATGCAGCCTGTCGCATGGCATAGAGGCCTTCTCGAGCCTGACCGAGCTGCACCAGGAGCTGTGCGAGCGACTCGAGGACCCCCTCCAGAGTGCGCCCTTGCTGGCGCTGATGGCGAGCCCTGCGCAGCAGCGCATGCGCCAAGCCTCGCGCTTGCGTTACGACTGGTATACCGAGGACATGGTCGAAGCCCAAGTGGAGGCCTTGCGTGACGCTCAGCGCCGCCGGTTCATGCTGGCCTGGCAAGAAGCCTGGCGCAGCGGCCTGCAACGCGACGTCCCTGCGTTCGATACCCATCTCATGAGCGCGCTGCGTGTGGCAGACGACATCGACAGCCGTGGAGCGCTGGCGACCCGCTATGCCTTGTTGCTCGAGAAATTCCTGCCGGCGTGGTTGCGCCAGGCTCCTCAGCAGGCGCTGACGCACATCATGCAAACCTTGCAGGGGCTGGCGGTCGCGATCGAGCAAGCGGGTGCACCGGGCCTGCTCACCCTGGAGCAGTTCGCTTCACGCCATACCCTGCTGGGCTGGACACGTGAGCGTCTGCACGAACGTCTCCATCATGCCACCGGTCTGGACGTGTCGCTGGATGAGCTGCGCTTGACCACCACCCTGGCACGGCAAACCGGTCCGCTGTTCAACCCGCTACTGCCCAGCAGCTATATCCCGGTCGCCAGCCGACCGCAGGTGGGCGACGCCGTCGAACTGGTGACGGTCACCTACACACTCGAAGAGCTGGCCCTGCTCAACATCGGCTGGTTCGACGTCGACTACTGGCTGACCGCTCGCGTGCACCGGGTCGACGGCAGCGCTGCGCCGGATGGCCTGGATGCGTCACTGATCAGGCGAGTGGTCCATGAGCTCAATGCTGGCGCAGGCTATGCCACCTTTTTGCGTAAACACCTGATCGAGTCCGATGCGGGTCAGTGGCGACGACGCGCACATGGACGCCTCAACCAGGCCCGCATGCGCGCCGAGGCGGTCAAGGCGCTCTATGCAGGCCACTACCTGACGACATGGCCGGGTCAAGGCTACGCCTGGGCCAGCTGTGTGCTGGACTACCCCGACAGCCGCCAGCGGCCCCGCCTCGAGGACGGTAGCGTCAATGTGCATCAATTGCTGATCAAGCAACACACGGTGCAGGGCGTGCTGCTGATCACCGCCGAGCGGCCCCAGCTGACCTATTTCTTGCTATATGCCCCCGACGCGCCCGATCGGCGACCCTGGCGGCACTATCGCAACGCCCGCCAATTGCTGCGCGAGCTTCGCAGCAGCGCCGCACTGCGCGACTACATCAAAGAACGTCTGCCTTTACTTCCCGCGCGGGAGGTCGAGACACTGCTGCTCAAAGGCCGCCTGGGATCGAACCTCGAGCGTCCGATCGTCCAAGGCCACCTGTTCGACGCCTGTTATCAGGCGGACGTCCATGCCTTGCTGGAAAAAGTCGATGCCGGCAGCACGACCCGTCAGGAACTGCTTGGCGAAACGATCCTGCACACCGTCTGGCTGCTGCTCGACCTGGTCAGCCTGGTACTGCCGCATCGCATCCTGGTCCCTCTGGCGTTCGCTCGCGCAGCGATCGCGGCGCTAGACGGTCTGGAGTCACTCGACGAAGGCGATCACCATGGCGCGACCATTCAACTGTTCGAATCGCTTTCGCACTTGGCCGACGGCGCCGGTAGCATCGCCGGTTCATCGCTCACGCGTCGAGCGGTTCGCCGGATACCCGCCAATCCCACGGCCACCCTGCCCAACCACTACCAGGTCACGCCCAATGTGGAGCGACTGCGTTATCGACTGGACGGTATCTACGGCGAGGGGGTCTACGAGAAATCCTCGTCCTATCCAGGAGCGACGCAACATTACATCCAGGACGCCGCCGGGCGGTTCTACCAAGTGATCTTCGATGGACGCCGCTGGCGTGCAGTCGATCCGCAATTGCCAGAGGCCTATACCAAGCTGCCGATCAAGCGCCTGACAGATGGCGATTGGGTGATCGACTCCCCGATTCTCTGGCATGACGGTCTGCCGGACTTGCCCACCCTGTTCGAGACCTGCGCCGTCGACAGACCGTCCGACGCCAAAGCGGTGCCGGGTGTCGTCGGGCTCTACCAGGCCGAGCGCGGGCTGTACCTGCAGGCAGGTCCGTGCGCGCTCTCTGTGCGTCGGCACCTGCTGCCCGATCACTACCACCTGCTGATCCCGGCCGCGCTCAAGAACACCATGCAAGCCTGGGCCGTGTTGCGCTGGCAGGACGCGACCTGGCACCTTCGCGCGCACCAGACAGGGCGCAGCAGCGATTGGCTGGACCTGCCCGCAGACTACGAGCCTGCGCGCGGCAGCACCTGATCCAGACGCTGGTACAGTGCGCTGTCGGCCGGCCAGTTGCGCAGCAGCCGGGCGCGGTCGCGGGCCTGGGCGGCGGCGAAGCTGCGCTGCGTCGTGTGCTGGCACATGGCGTCCAGGTCGATCAACGACCAGCGTCCGTCCTGCCAGAACAGGTTGTGGCCTTTCAGGTCGCCATGGCTGATCCGTGCCTGGATCAGCCGCTGCATCAGCTCGACCAGCGCCTGCACGTGCGCCTCGGGCGCCTCGCCACTGTCGACGTAGGGGGCAAAGCAGGCGATCAGGTCGGGGCCGTCGGCATACTCGGTCACCAGGTAGGCGCGTTGCCGCAGGCCCAGCACGCGGTGCTCGAGCACGGCCAGCGGACGGGGCGTGGGGATCTCGAGGAAGGTCAGGCGCTGCCCTTCGATCCAGGAATGCCAGGCGCGGCTCGGGCGCCAGAAGCGCTTGAGCCAGTGCGCCACGTCCTTGATGTTGTAACGCTTGAGCACCAGGGTGACCCCGCCGCTCTCGACCCGTGCCACGCTGGCAGCGCCGCCGGTCTTGTACAGGTGCCCGCGCTCGATGAGCGCGTCGGCCTGCGCCAGCACCGGCAGCAACACAGGCGCACGATCACGTTGCACGGCCTGCAGACCGGACAGGCTGCGCTCGACGCTGAACAGCGTGCAGTCGCGTCCGGCCTTGTCCAGGTAGTCCTTCAAACGCCAGGCACGCACCTTGTCCACCTGCTTCTGCAAGGCTTCCAGCGGCAGCGCATGCTCGGCATTGGCCAGCAGGTAATGCACCAGCAGTTCCTCGGTGTACGGCTCCAGGCGTTGGGGCAACTGGGCGAAGAACACCCCGAGGTTTTCCAGCACGCGTTGACGCGACAGGGGTTGCCCTGGGGTCTCGGCCTTGATGCCGGCACCGTCGATGAGGTACAGCGTATCGCCCTGGCGCAGCAGGTTGTCCAGGTGCAGGTCCTCCTGCCAGAGCCCTTTGGCATGCAGCTTGGCCACGGCGCCCAAGGCTTGTCCCAGCACGTCCTGCTGCGCATCGTCCAGAGCGGGCCGTGCTTCGACCTCGGCCCAGGCATCGCCCAGGCTGTGGGCCTGTTCCAGGTAATCGAACAGCAGCCAGCCACCCTCGCCTTCGGTCAGCCCATCGGCCAGCAACCGTGGCGTGTCCAGCCCTTGGGCGGCGAGCAGCCGTACCCCGTCCAGTTCACGCTGGAAATGCCGCGCCGCGCTCGGGCCGACCAGCAGCTTGGCCAAGACCGTGCGGCCACGCCAGATGCCGGCGCCGACGTAGCGCTGACCAGGCAGCACCCGCAGCAGGCTCAGCAGTTGCAGCTCGGCGCTGCCTGCTGCATCGGCCAGGGGGATCGACAGCGGCACCGTGGGGGTCCGGCCCGCTTGTTTCAGTTCAGACAACCGCATCAACGCGTCTCCTTGTGGCGTCGCCGCTGCATCAGCCGTGTTTGCCACGTCTCGACCAACGCGCTGTCAGGTGCCTGCTCGAGGTAGCTCGACAACAGGGTTTGCCGGTCCGATTCGGTCCAGATCGGCGCCCGACGCAGCAACGGCTCCAGGTCCCTGAGCCGGTCGCGCAGGCCGAACAGCAGCGGCCGGGTCTTTTCCAGGTCGATCAACTGGGCCTGCCAGCCATCGCTGCGCGCGCGCAGGAAGAGGTGCTTGGGGTAGAAGCAGCCATGCACCTGGCCCGCCGCATGCAGCGTGCGCGCCAGTCGGCCGCAGGCCTGCAGGATCCCCTGGCGCTGTGCGACGTCGAGCTGCGGCCACTGCTCGAGCAGGTGATCCAGGTCGGTCCACTCGTCCAGCGCGCGGGTCATCAACAGGGCGCGGCGCTCGCCACTCACCGTGCGCTGGCCGTAGAACACCGCCTGCAAGGCCGGGATGCCGAGCGCCTGGTAGCGCGCGATGTTGCGAAACTCGCGGGCGAAGGTCGGCTCGCCGAACGGGCGGTGCAGGGTGTGCGTCAGGTAATTGCTCTGGCGCTTGAGGTAGTAGCCCTTGCCCTCCAGCTCCAGGCGATAGACGCTGCTCCAGCCGCCGCGCCCGGTGTTGGGTTCGTCGACGGCCTCCAGCTGCAGCGACCAGAGCGCGTCGAAATCGTCCAGGCCATGGCGCTGCAGCAGCGCACGTTCGGCATCGGCCAGGTAGTCGGTCATTCCCGCCCCTCGAAGAAGGCCACGACCTGACGCACTCGGCGCTTGTCTGCCGCACTGAGGCGGGCATGCCCGCGGTAGCGCAGGTAGAACCGCAGTCGCTGCGTGGCTGAAAGATGGTATTTGGCGACCTTGTCCAGGCACGCCAGGTCCTTGATGAGCCGGTGGCGCAGCATGAAGCCGCGCCAGAAATCGCCGGTCGGGCAATCGATGAAATACACCGTGGCCTGGTCATCGACCAGCAGGTTGCGCCACTTCAGGTCGTTGTGCGTGAAGTGATGCTGGTGCATGACCCGGGTGTGCCGTGCCAGCTGTTCGCTGACATGCGCCACCCAGGCGCGGTCGGCCAGGCGTGGGTCGTTGCGCTCGGCCAGCACCGACAGGTCTTCGGTGCGTGGCAGCTCGCGGGTGATCATCGCTCCACGGCCGAAGGCCAGGCCATGGCGCTCCAGCCCCCAGGCGACCACCTCGGCGGTCGGGATGCGCCACTTGGCGAACTGCTTGAGGTTCTGCCACTCGGCCTTGATCCGCGGGCGGCCCAGGTAGCGGCGCAGGCCTTTACCCGCTCCGGTGTAGCGCTTGACGTAATAGTTGACCCCCTCGCGCTGGACGCGGACCACTTCGCTCAGTGGATCGCGGGTCAGGCGCTCGCCTTGCAAGGCGAACACCGCGTCGAGGCTGCCGAAGTCGCCTGCCAGGTGCTGGTAGTCCGGCGCCAGTGTCCAGCCAGCCATCAGAGGGCGTCCCCGTAGCGCTGCTTGCGGGCATAGAGCTTGTCCGCCTTGCCGCGCAGGGCGGCGAGCAAGGTGGCCTCTTCGGCCAGGATCGTGCGCAGCGGCGCACGGAAGTAGCCCTTGAGAAAGCGCAGCAGGTCACGGCGGGTCAGGCCGATGTCCAGGGCCGAGAAGTACAGCCCGGCCAGGTCCTTGTCGCGCCAGCGCCGTGGCGTGGCGGTGCGGGTCTGGGCCCGGTGCAGGTCGATGAGCGACAGCTTCAGGTCGTCGGCGGTCACCGGGCGCTCGGTGTGCAGCAGGAAATGGCAGATGTAGCAGTCACGATGGTTGACCCCAGCCCGGTGCATGGTGCCGGTCATGCGCGCGACTTCGGCGATCAGCGCACGCTTGAGCCGGGGCTCGGGCGGCTGGCGCACCCAGTCGAGGCTGTAGTCTTCGAGGCTGACGGTCGGCGCCAGCTCTTCGGTGACGATGAACGAATGCTGGGTCGCCGGGTTGTCGCCGCGCTCGCCATACGCCACGGCGGTCATGGTCGGCACGCCGGCCTGGTGCAGGCGTTCGAGCGCGCGCCATTCCTGACCGGCGCCGAGCACCGGCAGCTTGGCGCTGAGCAGGTTCTTGGCGATCTCGCCCCAGCCGATGCCCCGGTGGATCTTGACGAAGTAGCCCTTGCCATCGACCTCGGTGCGCAGCGTGCGGCGCGCCTCCAGCTCCCGGTAGACCACGCCTTGCAGGCCCTCGACCGCCTCGAAGGGGTCGCGTCCGGCCCACAGGCGCGCGAAGGGTTCGGCCAGTATCAGTTTCATGGAGTCTCCTGCCCGAGGATCACGTCGGCGGCGCGCTGCGGCATGCTGTAGAGGTCGGCGCTGTCGGCGAAGGCCACGCCATTGCACGACCACTGGGCACGCGCGGCGTCGTCTTCGAGCATCCGGCGCAGGCACGCGTCGAGCTGCGCTTGCGCGAACGGCTCGTCCAGCACCTGGCCACTGTCGGCTTCGGCGATGTAATGGGCATAGCCACAGACCTTGGAGACCAGCACCGGCAGGCCGGCGACCAGCGCTTCCAGCAGCACCGTGCCGGTGTTCTCGTTGTAGGCCGGGTGGATCAGCAGGTCGGCGCCCAGCAGGAAGCGCGGGATGTCGCTGCGCCCCTTGAGGAACTGCACGTGTTCGCCCAGGCCCAGCGCGGTGCTCTGCAACTGGAAGACCTTGGGGTCGTCCTGGCCGATCACCATCAGCCGGGTGCGCTTGCGCAACGCCGGAGGCAACGCGGCGAGTGCCTTGAGGCTGCGGTCCACACCCTTGGTCTTGAAGCCCGAGCCGATCTGCACCAGCAGCAGGTCATCGTCGGCCAGCTTGAATTCACGGCGAAACTGCGCGCGGATGGACGCGGCGTCGGCCGGGCGGCGACGGTCCGGCGAGATGCCCGGCGGCAACAGATGGAAGCGCTCGGCCGGCGTGCCGTAGTGTTTGACGAACAGCGGTTGCTGCACCTCGGAGATCATCAGGATCTCGGTGTTCGCCTCGCGCCCGAACACCGCACGCTCGTAGTCGGCGAAGTGTCGGTAACGGCCCCAGCGCCGGTACAGCCCGCCGCGCAGCGTCTGCGCCTTGTCTTCGAAACAGCCGTCGGCGGCGTAGTAGACGTCCAGGCCCGGCATCTTGTTGAAGCCGATCAGACGATCGACCGGGCGACGCGCCAGGTCCGCGGCCATCCACGCGCTGAGCTTTTCATTGCGCCGATGGTTGAACAGCGCCTTGACCGGGGCCACGTTCACCTCGAAGCCGGGCGGCACGTCGCCTTCCCAGATCAGGGTGTACACGCGGATCTGATGACCCCGTGCCTGGCACTCCAGGGCGATGCGCATGAAATCACGCTGCAACCCGCCGAAGGGGAAGTATTTGTAGAGTACGAAAGCCAGTTGCATCAACGAACAGCCTCGGTCAGCAGCAGCGCGCTCAGGCGGCTCGCCACGTGCTCGGGATTCAGGCGAGTGAAGCACAGCGGCCACTCGCGTTGGATATCGAACCGGCGCAGGTCCTCGGCGCTCGGCTTGTAGGTGCAGGTCTTCTGCAGGCAGGGCGCACACGGCCAGTCGCTGCCCTGGTGCACCTGCGCGCGCCCGTAGGCGCCGGTCAGGCCAGGGTCGGTCGGGCCGAACAGCGACACGGTCGGCACGTCCAGCGCTGCGGCCAGGTGCCCGAGTCCGGTGTCCACCGCCACGCATGCCCTGGCCGCGGCCAGGATACGGGCGACGCCGGCCAGGTTCAGCTTGGGCAGCACCTGGCAGTGCGCCAGGCCCTGGGCGATGCGTTCGGCGCGGGCCTTCTCGACCGGATTGCCCCACGGCAGGCAGACCTTCAGGCGGTGCTGGTCCATACGCTCGGCCAGGGCGCGCCAGTAAGCTTCCGGCCAATGCTTGGTGTCCCAGGTGGTGCCATGCAGAAAGACCACGTACGGCGCGGTCGGCGGCAGGTCCAGGCGTGTCAGGTCCAGGCCGTACTCGCCCAGCCCGTCGGGCAGATCATAGGCCAGCGCCAGAGCGAACAACTGACGCACACGCTCCACGGCGTGCTGGCCGAGGGCGACCGACAGGCGCCGGTCATAGAAGCGGCTCGACCACCCTTCGCGCGCCGAGTAGCGGTCCAGCCCGGCCACCGGCGCCTTGACGTAGCGCGTCAGCCACGCCGACTTGAGCAGGCCCTGGGCGTCGATGACCAGGTCGTACGGGCGCTCGCGCACGCGCGCCTTGAACTGACGCCACTCGCCATTCTTGAACGTCTGCCAGAGCTGCTTGCGCCACTTGCGGATGTTGACCGGGATGACCTGGTCGACCGCCGGGTGCCAGCTGGGAATCTCGGCGAAGCCCTCCTCCACCACCCAGTCGAAGCGGATACCGGGGATGGCGCGGGCCGCATCGGTCAGCGCGGGCAGCGTATGGATCACGTCGCCCAGCGACGAGGTCTTGACGATCAGGACACGCACTCAGTCGACCTCGGCCAGGACATCGATCAGCGCCGCGCCAGGCAGCCGTCGCAGGGCGGCGATGACCGCCTGCGGTTCGAGCAGACGCAGGCAGTTGTAGTGCCCGAACCGGCAGGTACGCTCGAAGCAGGGGCTGCACTCGATGCCCAGGCGCACCACCTCGACCTGCTCAGCCAGCGGCGGGGTGAACCCCGGCGAGGTCGAGCCATACACCGCCACCAGCGGGCGCGCCAGCGCGGCGGCCACGTGCATCAGGCCCGAATCGTTGGACACCACCGCCGTGGCGCAGGACAGCAGGTCGATGGCCTCGGCCAGCGAGGTCTCGCCGGAGAGGTTCACCGACTCTTCCCTGAAGCCTGGGATCAACCGCTCGCGAATCGACTCGCCCACCGGGTGGTCCTTCTTCGAGCCGAACAGCCAGACCTGCCAGCCCAGACGAATCAGGGCCTCGGCCACCTCGGCGTAATGCTCGGCCGGCCAGCGCTTGGACTCGCCGAACTCGGCCCCCGGGCACAGCGCCAGAACCGGCCGGTCCAGCTCCAGGCCGAACGTGGCCAAGGCCGCGTCGCGACTGGCAGGCTCGATGCGCAGCGCTGGCCGCGGGTAAGGCTGGGTCAGCTCGGTACCGGGCGGATAGGCCAGCGCCATGAAACGCTCGATCATCAGCGGGTAGCGCGCCTTGTCCAGCGTGCGTACATCGTTGAGCAGGCCGAAGCGCAGCTCGCCACGCCAGCCGGTACGCCTGGGGATCCCGGCGAAGAAAGGCACCAGCGCCGATTTCAACGAGTTGGGCAGCAGGATCGCCTGGTCGTACTGGCCGGCCAGGGACTTGCCGATGCGCCGCCGCGTGCCAAGCTCGAGCGCGCCGTGGCCGAGCGGAAAGCTCAAGGCCTGGCGGACTTCGGGCATGCGCTCGAGGATCGGCCGGCTCCACTCGGGGGCCAGCACGTCGATCGTGCACTCGGGGTGCTGCAGTTTCAGGCACTGGAACAAGGTCTGCGCCATCACCATGTCGCCGACCCAGCTGGGCCCAATGATCAGAATGTTCATGCGTCTTCCAGTATCGCTCCGGGAGGCCTGGGGCCTCGATCGGGCTGAGGGCGACGAGCGGTGGCGGGGTATTCAAAGACGCTGGGGCCGCTCCCTTGGATCGAAGCGCACCCGCGCCTCTGTAGGAGCGGCCCCAGTGCCGCGATGGGCCGTCACGCGGCCCGGATGCCCGTGCTTGCCCTACCCTGCCAGCCGCCCGAGGCGCCGTATGCGCTTCAGGCTAAATGCCGACCAGTGTACCACCGTGTACCCGCTCTCGGTCACGACAACCCCAGCGCCGCCCAGATGCGCCGCACCTGGCGGCGCTCGTCGACGAACTGCGACGCATCGATCACCCCCGGATGCTTCTGCAGGGCCTGCCGGTGGGAGGCCGACCGATAGGCCTTGTAGACCTCGCGCAGCAGCCCGGCATCGCTGGCAGGCAGCAGCCCGGCCTGCTCGAGCTCTTCGAGCAGGCGCACGTTGTCGGTCCAGCGCAGCAGCGCCGGGTGCGCGTGGGACCAGGCGAGCGTCGCATACTGCACCATGAACTCGATGTCGACGATGCCACCGGCATCCTGCTTGATGTCGAAGGGTTGGCCCGCGTCGAACGCGTTGGCCGCCGTCCCGGCAGCGGTGACGCGACTGCCGAGGTTGTCGCGCATCTTGGCGCGCATCTCGCTGACCTGCGTGCGCAGCGTCTCCAGTGCCCGCGGCTGGCCCAGCACCTGCGCCCGGACCGCCTCGAACGCCTGTCCGACCTGGCCGCAGCCGACCAGCACACGCGCCCGGACCAGTGCCTGGTGCTCCCAGGTCCAGGCCTCCTTCTGCTGGTAGCGCTCGAACGCGCCGAGCGAACTGACCAGCAGGCCGGCGGCGCCCGACGGGCGCAGGCGCATGTCGACGTCGTAGAGCTGGCCCGAGGCGGTGTGGGTCGTCAGCAGGTGGATGATGCGCTGCCCGAGCCGGGTGAAGAACTGCGCGCCATCGATCGGTTTGGCGCCGTCGGTTTCGGCCTGCGGATCCCCATCGTGGATGAACACCAGGTCCAGGTCCGAACCATGCCCCAGCTCGATCCCACCGACCTTGCCGTACCCCACGATGATGAAGCCCGGATCGCAGAGGCTGCCATCACTGCGCTTGGGCTGGCCATGCCGGGCCACGGTCTGGCGCCAGGCCAGGGCCAGCACCTGGTCGAGGATCGCTTCGGCCAGCCAGGTCAAGTAGTCGCTGACTTTCATCAGTGGCAGGTGGCCCGTGATTTCCGAGGCGGCCACGCGCAGGTTGTGGGCCAGCTTGAAATGCCGCAGGGCCTCCATCTGCTGCTCCAGGTCGTCCTCGGGGATGCGCGTCAACCGCTCGCGCAACTCCGAGGCCAGCTCCGGCGCCAGCGGCGGGCTGAACAGGCGCCCTTCGTTGAGCAACTCGTCGAGCAGCAACGGGTAACGGGCGATCTGCTCGGCGATCCACGGGCTGGCCGCGCAGAGGGTCAGCAGGCGGCGCAGGGCGCCGGGGTTTTCCGTCAGCAGCACCAGGTAGGCCGAACGCCGGGCCACGGCCTCGACCAACGGCAACACCCGCTCGAGCACCAGGTCAGGGTCGGCATGCTCCACGGCCTGCGCCAGCAGGCGCGGAATGAAGGCATCGAGGCGCTCGCGACCGATGCGCTGCATCGACCGCAGCGACGGGCTGGCGCGCAGCCCGGCCAGGCGCCGCAGCGCTTCGTCGGGCCGGCCGAAGCCCGCCTCGTGCAACTGACGGCTGGCCGCCTCCTCGTCCTGGACCTGCTCCCACAGCGGCGACCACTCGCCCCCGACCACCAGTTCGCCCTCGGCTTCGTCCTCGTCAGGGTCGGCGATCACCTGCCGGAAGTGCCAGTCGATGCGCTCGCGCCATTGCATGAGCTGCGCGTGAAACGCCTCCCACCCGTCGAAGCCGAGCATGTAGGCGACGCGGGCGCGGTCGATCTCGTCTTCCGGCAGCATCTGGGTCTGGCGATCGGCGATGGCCTGGATGGCGTGCTCGGTGTACCGCAGGAACTGGTACCCGTCACGCAACTCGGCCACGACCGACGGCGGCAGATAGCCCTGACCTTCGAGCGTGGACAGCACCTTGAGCAGCGGCCGCTGCTGCAGGCTCAGGTCGCGGCCGCCGTGGATCAGCTGGAAGGCCTGGGCGATGAACTCCACCTCGCGAATGCCCCCGGACCCCAGCTTGATGTTGTCGGCCATGCCCTTGCGCCGCACCTCCTGCTGAATGAGCTGCTTCATGGTGCGCAGCGCCTCGATGGCCGAGAAGTCCAGGTAGCGGCGGTAGACGAACGGCCGCAGCATCGCCTGCAACTGCGCGCCGCTGTCCTGATCGCCCGCCACCACGCGCGCCTTGATCATGGCGTAGCGTTCCCAGTCGCGGCCCTGGTCCTGATAGTAGTGCTCCAGAGCATTGAAGCTCAGCACCAGGGCACCCGCCGAGCCGTAGGGCCGCAGGCGCATGTCGACGCGGAACACGAAGCCATCGACGGTGACCGGGTCGAGCGCCTTGATCAGCCGCTGCCCCAGGCGGGTGAAGAATTCCTGATTGTCCAGCGGGCGCTTGACGCCTTCGGTCTCCCCGCCTTCGGGGAAGGCGAAGATCAGGTCGATGTCGGAAGACAGGTTCAGCTCGACCGCACCGAGCTTGCCCATGCCCAGCACCACCATGTGCTGAGGCTCGCCGCCACGTCCGATCGGCGTGCCGAACTGCTGGCAGTGGCGTGGGTACAGCCAGCGATACGCCTGGTCGATCGAGGCGTCAGCCAGGTCGGACAGGTCACGGCAGGTCTGCGCCAGATCGGCCTGACGGGTGATGTCGCGCCAGATGATGCGCACCTGCTGGCGGTTGCGCTCGCGGCGCAGGTGGCGCGCCAGGGCGTCTTCGCTGTCGGCGGCCGCCACGGCCGCGGCGATGCGTTCGCGCAGCTCGCCGGGCGCCAGGGCGCGCTCCAGTTCCCCGCTGGCGAGCAGCTCGCAGAACATGCCGGGTTCGCGCACGCTCTGATCGAGCACGAACTCGCTGGCGGCGGCGACCTGATCGAACTGGCGACGCCGTTGATCGTCAAGGGCGTGGGCGGATGCCTCAGGATGGGCAGCCAATGCCTCTTCCAGGGCCTGTCGGTTGTGCACGACCCGTGACTGGAGAATGGCAGGGAGTTGAGACGGCAAAGGCAGGCGCATGGGCTATCCTTGATCGGCGTGTGAAAACGCGTAGCGGCAGATGCCGCCGTCCGACCGATGATCGGACTGTCGTACAAAAGCATCAAATAGCTTCATCAAAGCCTTTACGGCAATTTAAACGAAGCATTTATCGTTATCCGGCCATTTTTTCCTAGCGGTATCGTTTTAGTTCACAACGCGTGAAGTGGCCAGAAGCCACGCGTGCGTCGCGCCGCTGTCCCCCCTTCGGCGCAAAAGCATGAAATACATGGCCGTTTGTAGTAAAACTACACGACGCCGGCGCACTGCACGGCGCCCCAAGAATTCACGACGTCTGCCCAAAAGGCCAGTCGCAAACTCAGGCAATCGATTCTGGTTGCCTTTCCGCCCTGGAGCAAGCCATGCAAGACCTCGATCCCGTCGAAACCCAGGAATGGCTGGATGCCTTGGAGTCGGTCATCGACAAAGAAGGCGAAGACCGCGCTCACTACCTGATGACCCGCATGGGCGAGCTGGCCACCCGTAGTGGTTCGCAGCTGCCGTATGCCATCACCACGCCATACCGCAACACCATCCCTGTCACCCACGAAGCACGCATGCCTGGCGACCTGTTCATGGAACGCCGCATCCGCTCGATGGTACGTTGGAACGCCCTGGCCATGGTCATGCGCACCAACCTGAAAGATTCGGACCTGGGTGGTCACATTTCGAGCTTCGCCTCCAGCGCGACGCTGTACGACATCGGCTTCAACTACTTCTTCCAGGCCCCGACCGAAGAACATGGCGGCGACCTGATCTTCTATCAAGGTCACGCCTCGCCGGGCATCTACGCCCGCGCCTTCCTCGAAGGCCGCATCAGCGAAGACCAGATGAACAACTTCCGCCAGGAAGTGGATGGCAACGGCCTGTCGTCGTACCCGCACCCGTGGCTGATGCCGGACTTCTGGCAGTTCCCGACCGTCTCCATGGGCCTGGGCCCGATTCAGGCGATCTACCAGGCACGCTTCATGAAGTACCTGGAAGCGCGCGGCTTCATCCCGGCCGGCAAGCAGAAGGTCTGGTGCTTCATGGGCGACGGCGAGTGCGACGAGCCGGAATCCCTGGGCGCCATCTCCCTGGCTGGCCGCGAGAAGCTGGACAACCTGATCTTCGTGATCAACTGCAACCTGCAGCGTCTGGACGGTCCGGTGCGTGGCAACGGCAAGATCATCCAGGAACTCGAAGGCGTGTTCCGCGGTGGTGGCTGGAACGTCAACAAGGTCGTCTGGGGCCGCTTCTGGGACCCGCTGCTGGCCAAGGACACCAACGGTGCCCTGCAGCGCCGCATGGACGAAGTCATCGACGGCGAGTACCAGAACTACAAGGCCAAGGACGGCGCGTTCGTCCGTGAGCACTTCTTCAACACGCCAGAACTCAAGGCCATGGTCGAAGACCTGTCCGACGAGGAAGTGTGGAAGCTCAACCGTGGCGGTCACGACCCGTACAAGGTCTATGCGGCTTACCACCAGGCGGTCAACCACAAGGAACAGCCGACCGTCATCCTGGCCAAGACCATCAAGGGTTACGGCACCGGTGCAGGCGAAGCCAAGAACACCGCACACAACACCAAGAAGGTCGACGTCGACAGCCTGCGCAAATTCCGCGACCGCTTCGACATCCCGGTGAAGGATGCCGACCTCGAGAACCTGCCGTTCTTCCGTCCGGAAGCCGACAGCGCCGAGGCCAAGTACCTGGCCAAGCGTCGCGAGGCCCTGGGCGGCTTCGTGCCCCAGCGCCGCGCCAAGAGCTTCAGCATCCCGACGCCGCCGCTGGACACCCTCAAGGCCATCCTCGACGGCTCGGGCGACCGCGAAATCTCCACCACCATGGCCTTCGTGCGGATCCTCGCGCAGCTGGTCAAGGACAAGGAAATCGGTCAGCGCATCGTGCCGATCATCCCTGACGAAGCGCGCACCTTCGGCATGGAAGGCATGTTCCGCCAGCTGGGGATCTACTCCTCCGTCGGCCAGCTGTACGATCCGGTCGACAAGGACCAGGTCATGTTCTACCGCGAGGACAAGAAGGGCCAGATCCTCGAGGAAGGCATCAACGAAGCCGGCGCCATGTCGTCGTTCATCGCCGCCGGTACCTCGTACAGCAGCCACAACCAGCCGATGCTGCCGTTCTACATCTTCTACTCGATGTTCGGCTTCCAGCGTATCGGTGACCTGGCCTGGGCCGCTGGCGACAGCCGCACCCGTGGCTTCCTGATCGGCGGCACCGCCGGCCGTACCACCCTCAACGGTGAAGGCCTGCAGCACGAAGACGGCCACAGCCACATGCTGGCCGCGACCATCCCGAACTGCCGCACCTATGATCCGACCTACGGCTACGAGCTGGCGGTGATCATCCAGGACGGCATGAAGAAGATGACCGAAGAGCAACAGGACGTCTTCTACTACATCACCGTGATGAACGAGTCCTACCAGCAGCCCGCCATCCCGGCAGGCGCCGAGGAAGGCATCGTCAAGGGCATGTACCTGCTCGAGGAAGACACCCGCGAAGCGGCGCACCACGTGCAGCTGCTGGGTTCGGGCACCATCCTGCGCGAAGTCCGCGAAGCGGCCAAGATCCTGCGCGAGGAGTACAACGTCGGTGCCGACGTCTGGAGCGTCACCAGCTTCAACGAACTGCGTCGCGACGGCCTGGCCGTGGAACGCGCCAACCGTCTCAAGCCGGGCCAGACCCCGCAGAAGACCTACGTCGAGCAGTGCCTGGGCGGCCGCAAGGGCCCGGTCATCGCCTCCACCGACTACATGAAGCTGTTCGCCGAACAGATTCGCCAGTGGGTACCGAGCCAGGAGTTCAAGGTGCTGGGCACCGACGGCTTCGGTCGCAGCGACAGCCGCAAGAAGCTGCGTCACTTCTTCGAAGTCGACCGTCACTTCGTCGTGCTGGCCGCCCTGGAAGCCTTGGCCGATCGCGGCGAGATCGAACCGAGCGTGGTGGCCGAGGCCATCACCAAGTTCGGCATCGACCCGGACAAGCGCAACCCACTGGACTGCTGAGGAGATTTTTTGTGAGCGAACTCATTCGCGTACCTGACATCGGCAGCGGTGAAGGTGAAGTCATCGAGCTGTTCGTCAAGGTCGGCGATCGCATCGAGGCTGACCAGAGCCTGCTGACCCTGGAATCCGACAAGGCTTCCATGGAAATTCCGGCCCCCAAGGCCGGTGTGATCAAGTCCCTGAAGGTGAAGCTGGGCGACACCCTCAAGGAAGGCGACGAACTGCTGGAACTGGAAGCCGAGGGCGCCGACGCGGCGTCCGAGGCGCCGGCCGCCGAGGACAAGCCGGCCGCCGCGCCAGCTGCCGAGGAAAAACCAGCCGCCCCGGCACAGCCTGCGGCCGCCGAGCCGGCGCCTGCAGCTGGTGCCAGTGTGCAGGACATCCACGTGCCGGACATCGGCTCGTCGGGCAAGGCCAAGATCATCGAGATGCTGGTCAAGGTCGGCGACACCGTCGAAGCCGACCAGTCGCTGATCACCCTGGAGTCCGACAAGGCCTCCATGGAGATCCCGTCCCCGGCCGCCGGGGTGGTCGAGGAAGTGATCGCCAAGCTCGACGACGAAGTCGGCACGGGCGATCTGATCCTCAAGCTCAAGATCGCTGGCGCCGCGCCAGCATCGGCAGCTCCGGCCCCGGCACCTGCCAAGGCCGAGGCGGCCGCGCCTGCCGCAGCCCCTGAAAAAGCCGCCGCACCTGCGCCGGCAGCCCAGAAGCCTGCCGCCGCCGAGGCCCCCGCGCCTGCAGCTGGCAACAACGCCAAAGTCCATGCCGGCCCGGCAGTACGCCAGCTGGCCCGTGAGTTCGGTGTCGAGCTGGGCGCTGTCAGCGCCTCCGGCCCGCATGGCCGCATCCTCAAGGAAGACGTGCAGGCGTACGTCAAGTCCATGATGCAGAAGGCCAAGGAAGCGCCGGCCGCTGCAGGTGCCACCGGTGGTGCGGGCATCCCGCCGATCCCGGCCGTCGATTTCAGCCGGTTCGGCGAAGTCGAGGAAGTCGCCCTGACCCGCCTGATGCAGGTCGGCGCCGCCAACCTGCACCGCAGCTGGCTGAACGTGCCCCACGTGACCCAGTTCGATTCGGCCGACATCACCGAGCTCGAAGCCTTCCGTGTGGCGCAGAAAGCCGTGGCCGAAAAGGCCGGCGTCAAGCTCACCGTGTTGCCGTTGCTGCTCAAGGCGTGTGCGCACCTGCTCAAGGAGCTGCCGGACTTCAACAGTTCGCTGGCCCCAAGCGGCAAGGCGATCATCCGCAAGAAGTACGTCAACATCGGCTTCGCCGTGGATACGCCGGACGGCCTGCTGGTCCCGGTGATCAAGAACGTCGACCAGAAGAGCCTGCTGCAACTGGCCGGCGAAGCGGCGGCACTGGCCGAGAAGGCCCGCACCAAGAAGCTGGCCGCCGACGACATGCAGGGCGCCTGCTTCACGATCTCCAGCCTCGGGCACATTGGCGGCACCGGCTTCACGCCGATCGTCAACGCGCCGGAAGTGGCGATCCTGGGTGTCTCCAAGGCCACCATGCAGCCGGTCTGGGATGGCAAGGCCTTCCAGCCCAAGCTGATGCTGCCGCTGTCGCTGTCCTACGATCACCGTGTGATCAACGGCGCCGCGGCCGCACGCTTCACCAAGCGCCTGGGTGACCTGCTGGCGGACATCCGCACGCTGCTGCTGTAACCCGCCTTCGCCGCTGCCCAGCCCTTTGGGTGGCGGCGACGGTGCGTCACGCCGGAGCCCTGCCTTGCGCGGGGCTCGCAGGCGTCGGCAGGCCCTTCGGGCCATGCCCTGTGCGTTTCCAGGCCGCCGCCGTCAGGTCGCTTCGCTTGCTACCCTTCAGACTTCCCGTCTTCGACCGATAAACTGCCTGTGGCCCCTATGGCCGCTTGCCAGTCCATGGGGCATGATGCAACCTTGCTGAACGCGCCGTCGATGAACCGCATTCCGCGTCCACTGCCTTGTCCGAGCGAGTCTTCGATGAAAAGCCAACCCGATGCCACCAGCCGCGTGGTGGCCGAGGTCGTCACGCAACTGCCTGTGCCCTCACGGCTTGGCATGCTGCGTTTCGAGCGGCTCAACGAAGCCAGTTGGGCGCTCCTGTACCTCGACCCCTTGTGCGAGCGCCTGCTGGGCCAGCCGGCCACCGAACTGTGCGCGCTGGTCGGCTCGCCTTTCGCCAGCCTGATGGAGCCCGAAGCCCGTTACCGGCTGCATGACGAGATTCAGCTGCAGCTGGCGCAACGCCCTCACTACCAGGTGCGCTACACCTTGCACCTCGACGACAGAACGCTGCGGGTGCTGGAAGCGGGCGAGGCGTTTCGTCAGGCGACCCGGCAGATGCTGCGCGGGTACCTGACCCTACTCGACGACGAGCCGATCGTCGACCTCGACCTCGATGCCCTCGACCTGGAAAGCCGCAACACGCGCCTGGAGCGCGCCCTGCTGGCCAATCAGAGCGTGCAGCAAGAGCAGCTCGAGCAGCTCGAGCGGGTCCAGGCCCAGCAAAACCTGATCCTGCGCCTGGCCCGCCAGCGCTACAGCGCGAGCAACTCCCTGATCGAAGCCGCCGAGCTGATCACTCGCAGTGCCTGCGAGATCTACCGGGTCGATCGCGCCAGCCTGTGGCACCTGGTCGACCAGCGACTGGAACCGATCTCCTCCTGGCACCAGGCCGAGCAGCGTCACCAGTTGCCTGAACCGCTCGACATCGCCAACTTTCCCGACTACCTCGATGCCCTGCATGCCAGCCGCGCCATCGATGCGCACAACGCCAGCCACGATCCGCGCACACGGGACCTGGTCGATGGCCTCTACCCGACCAGCAACAATGCCTTGCTGGACGCCGGCATTCGCATCGATGGCCAGGTGGTGGGCGTGCTGTGCCTGGAGCAGACCAGCGGGCCGCGCACCTGGCAGGCCGACGAAATCGCCTTCGCCGGGGAGCTGGCCGACCAGGTCGCCCAGGTCATCACCAGCCACAACCGACGCACGGCGACCAGCGCACTGCACCTGTTCCAGCGGGCGGTGGAGCAGAGCGCCAGCGCCTTCCTGCTGGTCAACCGCGAGGGCGTGGTCGAGTACGTGAACCCGAGCTTCACGGCCATCACGCAGTACAGCACCGAAGAAGTGCAAGGTCATCACCTGGCCGAGTTGCCGGCGCTGGAGAACCTCAGCGAACTGCTGTTCGACTCCGCCTCCACCCTGGCCATCGGCAACAGCTGGCAGGGCGAGTTCAAGAGCCGCCGCAAGAGCCTGGAGCCCTACTGGGGCCAGTTGTCGATCTCCAAGGTCTACGGTGACAACCGTGAGCTGACCCACTACATCGGCATCTACGAAGACATCACCCAGACCAAGTTGGCCCAGCAGCGCATCGAACGCCTGGCCTACACCGACAACCTCACCACCCTTGGCAACCGCCCGGCGTTCATCCGCAGCCTCGACGAGCGCTTCGCGCGCGATGGCGACAGCCTGATCTGCCTGCTGTTCGTGGACATCGACAACTTCAAGCGCATCAACGACAGCCTCGGCCATCACGCGGGTGACAAGCTTCTGGTCAGCCTGGCCCGGCGCCTGCGCAACAGCCTGGACGACAGTGGTTGCCTGGCGCGCTTTGCCAGCAACGAGTTCGCCGTGCTGCTCGACGACACGGCACTCGAAGAAGGCCGGTGCATCGCCCAGCGCTTGCTGCAGACCCTCGACAAGCCGATGTTCGTGGACAACCAGCTGATCAACATCACTGCCTCGGTCGGTCTGGCCTGCGCCCCGCTGCACGGGCGTGACCCGCAGACCCTGATGAAGAACGCCGGCCTGGCGCTGCACAAGGCCAAGGCCAACGGCAAGCACCAGGTGCAGGTGTTCACCGAAGTGCTCAACGCCGAAGCCAGCTACAAGCTGTTCGTCGAGAACAACCTGCGCCGCGCCCTGACCCAGGATGAACTGGAGGTGTTCTACCAGCCCAAGCTGTGCCTGCGCAGCGGCCGGCTGCTGGGGCTGGAAGCCTTGCTGCGCTGGAACCACCCCGAGCGTGGCATGATCCGTCCGGACCAGTTCATCAGCGTGGCCGAGGAGACGGGCTTGATCATTCCCATCGGCAAGTGGGTGGTGCGCGAGTCCTGCGCCATGAGCAAGCGCCTGAGTGCGGCCGGCCTGGGCGACCTGCACGTGGCCATCAACCTTTCGCCCAAGCAGTTCTCCGACCCTGAGCTGGTCAGCTCGATCGCGGGCATCCTTCAGGAGCAGGCGCTGCCGGCCCACCTGCTGGAACTGGAGCTGACCGAGGGCCTGCTGCTGGAGGCCACCGACGACACCCGGCGCCAGCTCGAACAGCTCAAGGAGCTGGGCCTGAGCCTGGCGATGGACGACTTCGGCACCGGCTACTCGTCATTGAGCTACCTGAAGAAGTTCCCGATCGACATCCTCAAGATCGATCGCAGCTTCATCAGCGAGATTCCCGACAACCAGGACGACATGGAAATCACCTCGGCGGTGATCGCCATGGCCCACAACCTCAAGCTCAAGGTGGTGGCCGAAGGCATCGAGACGGCAGAGCAATTGGCGTTCCTGCGGCGTCACCGCTGCGACGTCGGCCAGGGCTACCTGTTCGACAAGCCGATTCCGGGACGCGAACTGGTCGAGCGTCTCGCGCGCTATCCGCGTGGCCCGGTGACCTGACAGCTGCGCGACTCTCGGGCACACTAGGGGTCTTCCCTTTCGACCGACTCAAGAGGTACGGCCATGGTCCTGCGTTCTGAAATCCTGGTGAACAAAAACGTCCTGCCTACCGCGGAACAGGCACTGCCTGGCCGTGAAACGCCGATGGCCCTGCCCGAGTTCCACCATGTGTTCGAGGGTACCCCCCTGCTCGGCCCGTTCTTCGAGGATGTCGACTTCGCCATCTTCGGCCTGGGCTGCTTCTGGGGCGCCGAGCGCCGCTTCTGGCAACGTGAAGGTGTGGTCAGCACGGTCGTGGGCTACGCCGGCGGTTTCACGCCGAACCCGACCTATGAGGAAGTCTGCTCGGGCCTGACCGGCCATACCGAAGTGGTGCTGGTGGTGTTCGACAAGGCCAAGGTCAGCTACCGCGAGCTGCTGGCGATGTTCTGGGAGCTGCACAACCCGACCCAAGGCATGCGCCAGGGCAACGATGTCGGCACCCAGTACCGCTCGGTGATCTACTGCACCAGCCCCGAGCAGCTGGAACAGGCCCAGGCGAGCAAGGATGCCTACCAGGCCGAGCTGAACAAGGCCGGGTTTGGCGCCATCACCACCGAGATCGACCAAGCCCCGACCGTGTACTTCGCCGAGGCCTATCACCAGCAGTACCTGGCCAAGAACCCCAACGGCTACTGCGGCATCGGCGGCACCGGCGTGTGCCTGCCACCAAGCCTGCAAGGCAACTGAGGCGTCGACCATGAGCGGCATGACACTGTTCTACTCACCCCTGTCACCCTTCGTGCGCAAGGTCAGGGTGCTGCTGCACGAGACTGGCCAGCAGGACCGGGTGACGCTGCAAGGCGTGAACATCAGCCCGGTGAGCGGCGACGACACCCTCAACCAGGGCAACCCGCTCGGCAAGATCCCGGCCTTGCGCCTGGCCGATGGCAGCGTGCTGCATGACAGCCGGGTGATCTGCGAGTACCTGGACCAGCAGCATGTCGGCCACCCCCTGATCCCGCGCGAAGGCGCCGCCCGTTGGCGACGGCTGACCCTGGCGTCCCAGGCCGACGGCATTCTCGATGCAGCGGTGTCGACCCGCTACGAGACCTTCCTGCGCCCCGAAGACAAACGCTGGGAAGGCTGGGTGGATGCGCAGACGCAGAAGATCCAGCGTGCGTTGGCCGACCTCGAGCAGGCGCATCTGGCGGAGCTGGCCTCGGTATTCGACATTGCTGCCATCGGTGTGGCGTGCGCGTTGGGCTACCTGGACTTGCGCCAGCCTGCGTTCGGCTGGCGTGAGCGGCAGCCGGGGTTGGCGGCCTGGTATGCGAAGGTTGCGAAACGGCCGTCCATGCTTGCCACGGTGCCGACGGTCTGAGGGCACTGCTCCGTCCTCAGCGTCTGCATCGCGGGCAAGCCCCACACGGACCGCGATGGCCTGCCATGCCGCGGTGGGGCTACGGGTGTGGGCGGCCCCTGTGCCGCGATTGGGCCCGCCAGGGCCCACATTAGCGCTTGGCAGAAACCATAGAATCTCCCACAGGTCCTGCCCAGGGCACGTATCAGCTCGATGGATCGGTCGCTCGCAACGCCAATTTGTCGGGCTGGCACAGCCCTCTGTGGGAGCGGGCTTGCCCGCGATGCAGGCGCCGCCGGACGGACGCTTGTCGCGCACGTCGCTAAGTCCCCTTGCGTGTAGCGTGCAGTTGCGGCGTCGGACCGAACAACTGCCCAACCCGCTGCGCCAGCCAACGCCCGATCGCTTTATCCTCCCTCATGCCGGCCGCCCCACCCGCGCCCAGTCGAGCCGCCGCGTGAGGACCATGAACACGCCCAGCAGGCCGAAGCACAGCAGCGACCCCATCAGCAGGGCATAGTCCTCGGCGCTGAGCAATCCATAGAGCATCGCGTACAGCGCCGCCAGGCCAGCCGCGAAGCCCGCCCCACGGGCCGCGCTGTGCAGCACGTGGCTCAAGTAGAACCCGATCAACGCCACGCAGGCCGTCGCCGACAGGCTGTATGCCAGCCCGAAGCCCAGGTGTTCGGACAACGACAACAGCAGCAGGTAGAAGAAGGCCAGGGCCGTGCCGACCAGGATGTACTGCACCGGGTGCACGCTGAGGTTCCTGAGCACCTCGAACAGGAAGAAGCCTGCGAAGGTCAGGGCGATGAACAGCAAGGCATACTTGATGGCCCGCTCGCTTTTCAGGTACTGGTCGACCGGGTCGACGAAACTCACGCCAAAGGTGCGCTCGCCGAAGGCCTCGCATTGCCCCTCGGTGGCGCACTGCCGCAGGGCGTCCTCGAGGTTGGTGGCGAAGAACGAGGTCTGCCAGTGCGCCGTGAAACCCTGGCCGTCGATCGCATGGCGGTTGGGCAGGTAGCTGCCGATGAAGCTCGGGTGCGGCCAGCTGGCGCGCAGGTCGACGCGGCTGGTGCGCCCGACCGGCACGAGCTGCAACTGGCCCGTGCCCTGCAAGGCCAGATCGAAACCGTACTCGAACTCACGGGCGACCGGATCCTCCAGCTGGGGCAAGGCCACCTGCACACCGTCGCGCAGCCAGTCCAGCCCGGTCCCGGCCTCGAACGCCCGGGACGTGCCGTCGACGGTGAGCTGCACGGCATTCTCGATCCCGCGGATGTCGCTGATACCGACCACCAGGCGCGGCGTGTCGAAACGGTAGTCGTCATAGTCCTTGTCGATGCCCCAGTGCGCTGGCAGCCGGAAGCTGCCGGCCAGGTGGCCCTTGGCATGGAACAGCCGCGCCTGGTAGATGCCCCGCGACCGCTGCTCCGTCGCCACGTCCAAGTCGGCGGCGAAGGCCTCGGGCAGAAAGTAGAGCTGCCCGGCGACCGTGCTGACGTCCTCGACACGCTGGCCGTCCTTGTCGATCCAGCGGCGTTGCAGCTTACGGTACGGCACCACCAGCAGCGGGCCACTGATCCGCTGATCGAAGCTGGCGCTCTGGGCGATGTTCTGCACCACACCGTCGCGCAGACGCTGGCGCTCCCCGATCAGGCCATCGATCATGAGCAGTGGAATCAACAACAGCAACGTCAGCAGGGCGATGGTGCCGAGCTTGAACGCAAGGGTCTTGTTCATGGAGCCTCCTGGGTCAGTGGAGGCAGTGTGCGCAGGCTGTATGGAGGGGTTGAGGAGCGTGTGTGGAGAGTGTGTGGAATGAGCGAGACGCAGGCCCTCGCATGCTCAGTCGAAACGCCTCGCCGGCAACCACAACCGGACCTGTACTCCCCCGTCGACATTGTCCACGGCCAGGGCGCCGCCATGCAGGTGCATGACCTCGGCCACGAAATTGAGCCCCAGGCCCGTGCTCTTGCGTCCGCTCGCGGGGCGGGGCAGCGAGTAGAAACGCTCGGCGACCCGGCCGATGGCGTAATCCGGGATCGGGTCGGCTTGGTTGAACACACTCAACGCGACCCGCTCGTCCTGGTGCGCCAGGTCGAACGTCAGGACACCGCCAGGCGGTGTGAAGTCCAGGGCATTGTCCAGCAGGTTGGCCAGGGCCTGACGCATCAGGAAGGGATCGCACAGCAAGCGGCGCGCTGGCAGGTCCTGGCGCACCCGGATACCCCCGGCCGCCACCCGTGTCGCCTGGGCCGTCAGCAACTCGTCGACCACTGTCGCGATGTCCACGTGGTGCTCGTCCTCCAGCGCCTGCATCTGCTCGACCTTGGCCAGGTCGAGCAAGCGCTCGATCATCTGTTGCACGCGCTCGCTCTCGCGCTCGACGTTGGCGGCGAACCGCGCCCGCTGATCGGCTGGCATCTCCCCTTGCAGCAGCTCCGCTGCCCCGCGAATCGCCGCCAGCGGGCTTTTCAGCTCATGGGTCAGGGTGTGGACGTACCGCTCGACGTAGGCCTTGCCTTCGAGCTGCGTGCGCATGCGCTCGACGGCTGCGGCCAGGTGCGCCAGCTCGCCGCCCTTGTAGAACGGCAGCGCGGCACGCTCACCCTCGCTGACCGCCTGGGCATAACGCGCCAGCTTGCGCAGGGCGCGCGCCAGCCACCAGGACAAGGCCGCCCCGACCAGCAGGCCCATGACGATCACGCCCAGCCCCAGGGTCAGCAGACGGCGTTCGGAGCGGTCGATGTACGGCTGCAGAGAGCTGTTGGGCTTGGCCACGGTGACCACGCCGATGATCCGGCCCTGGTCCAGGATCGGCGCCGCCACATGCATCACCGAGGTGCTCTCGTCCGCCTTGACGCTGCGCGTGGAGCGCGCCCCGTACTGGCCGCGCAAGGTCAGGTAGACGTCGTTCCAGCGCGAGTAGTCCTGGCCGAGCGCCTGGCCACTGGAGTCGAGCAGCACGATGCCGCGGGCATCGGTGACGTAGATCCGGTGACTGACCTGGTGCTTCTCCAACCCCCAGATCCGTGCGCCAGGACGGCGCAGGCCATAGGCCTTGAGCACCTCGGGCAGGCGGCCCTGGCCGAGGGTCCCGGCCTTGACGTCGTCATGCAGGATTTCCGCCAGCAGGTTGGCCGTGTCTACCAAGGTTTCCTCGGAGGACTGACGCACCACCGGACGGATCTGTTCGCGCACGGTATTGAGCAGGAAATACCCCGCCAGGCCGACGAACAGGAAGTACACCAGGAAGATCCGTATCCCCAGGCGCATCAGGCCTGGTCCGGGCTATAGCTGTAGCCCAGGCCTCGGTGGGTCTGGATCGGTTCGGCGTGGGCGGCGACCTGGCGCAGCTTGGCGCGCAGGCTCTTGATGTGGCTGTCGATGGTCCGCTCGTAGCCGACATCGGAGGCCACACCGAGCGCATCGAGCAGCTGCTCGCGGCTGAACACCCGCTGCGGCTGCGCCAGCAGGCAGTGCAGCAGGCGGAACTCGTGACGCGTCAGGGCCAGCGACTGACCACGGTACTGGATCAGCATGCGCACGGTGTCCACCTGGAACGGCGCCGCGGCCTCCACAGGCTTGACCCGTGGCGCCATGCGCTTGAGGATCGCCCGGACCCGCGCCGCCACTTCACGCGGGCTGAATGGTTTGACGACATAGTCGTCGGCGCCGATTTCCAGCCCCACGACCCGATCGATTTCCCCATCGCGCGCGCTGAGGAACATCACCGGCACCTCGGAGAACCGACGCACCTGCCGACACGTCTCGAAGCCGCTCATGTCGGGCAAGCCGATGTCGAGAATCACCAGGTCTGCCGGTTGCAGCCGCAGCCGCTCGAGCGCCACGCCGCCCAGCGAGACCCAGTCGGTGCTGTGACCGTCGGCCTGCAGGGCGTAGATCAGCGTGTCGGCGATGGCGGCTTCGTCTTCGACGATGAGGATGTGGGGCATGGGGGTCTCGAGTGGCGGGCTGCAAGCTGCAAGCAGGAACGGGGCGCAGACTGTACGCTGAATCCTACTGGTTGCAGCTTCTGGCTTCTAGCGTGCAGCTCACCACTGGCAGCTTCTGCCTCAGCAGTCAGGCTTGTCCACGGTGTAGCGCTGCGCCGGATCGATGGCCGCCTTGAACTCGCGCAGGGCCTTGGCGCCGATCAGCAGGGGGTAGTCGAAGCTGCTGCGGTCGGTGAGGTTCACCTCGACGGTGCGCTTGACGTTGCCCAGGCACAGGTCCAGATCGATCACGGGCCGTTTGGCGAACCCGGCCGCCTCGCCCTCCTCGTCCTCGTCGGCTCGGCTCTTGATCTTGCTGATGCGCGCCAGCTTGTGTTCGTACACCTTGCCGTCGGCGTCCGGGGTCGCCAGGCGGAAGCGCACCCAGTCATCGCCACCGCGTGTGAAGCGTTCGATGTCCTTGGCCGACAGCGAGGCCGTCCAGGCGCCGGTGTCCATCTTGGCCTTGAGGGTTTCGCCGAGCTCCGGCAGGCCGATGTGTTCGTAGCGTCCGTAGAGCGCAGGGTCTGCCGCCATCGCGGGCAAGGACAAGGCGCACAGCAAAGCGAGCATGGGTTTCACGGATAAGGCTCCTGGTTCGAAGACACGGGTTGGACGTCAATCGTCCGTCGATGTTTCACCGGTCCATGGCAAGGGCCTGCGACTCTAGCCAACACAATGTGAAACATTTGTTCGCGCCGCACGGCCCGGCGGATTTGGCGGGGCGCAGCGGCATGCTTATCATGGCCTCCTGCTCAGACCACAAGAGTTTTCCTATGCGTCGCCTGTTCACCGGCCTGCTCGTGGCTACCCTGCTGCTGCTCAATACCCTGGTGCTGATCTGCCCTCTGCTGTTCTTCGCCGTGCTCAAGCTGATGCTGCCGACCCGCGGCCGCGACTGGGCCTCGCGCGCGGTCATGTGGGTGGCAGAAACCTGGGCCGAGATCGACAAACTGATCTTCGCCGCGTGCATCCCGACCCGCTGGGACATTCGCGGCGTGGACAACCTGCGCCCGGACACCTCCTACCTGTGCGTCAGCAACCACCAGAGCTGGGTGGACATCCCGGCGCTGATGGAAAGCCTCAACCGCCGCACGCCGTTCTTCAAGTTCTTCCTGAAGAAGGAGCTGATCTGGGTGCCCCTGCTGGGGCTGGCTTGGTGGGGCCTGGACTACCCGTTCATGAAGCGCTACAGCAAGGCCTTCCTGGAAAAGCATCCGGAGCTCAAGGGCAAGGACCTGGAAATCACCAAGGCCGCCTGCGAGCTGTTCAAGCGTCAGCCGGTGACCGTGGTCAACTACCTCGAAGGCACGCGTTTTACCCCGGCCAAACACCAGGCCCAGCAGTCGCCCTATCGGTACCTGCTCAAGCCCAAGGCGGGTGGCGTGGCGTTCGTGCTGGCGGCGCTGGGCGAGCAGCTGGATGCGCTGCTGGATGTGACCATCGTGTATCCCGGTGATCAGGCGCCGGGGTTCTGGGATTTGCTCAATGGAAGCATCAGGCAGGTGATCGTCGATATTCGGGTGCTCGAACTGGATCCGGCGCTATGGGCTGGAGATTACGAAAATGATCTCCACTTCCGGCAGACCGTGCAGGCTTGGGTGAATCAGTTGTGGTTGCAAAAAGATAAGCGAATCGAGCAGTTGCGAACAGAAATGTAATGCGCGCCGCTCCGCCAATGCTGATGCTTTCGTGGAGCGGATCCCATTATCAGTACAACGCGTTGCGACAGAACAATCGCCGCACCCTCCTACGCCCATTCAACGCCTTTCCAATATCCAATGTCTGTCGTGCTGCAATTGCCTACCTGGTCGTTAGCGTGAATGCGTTCATCGGGAGGTACCCTGCTGGCCGCAAGAGCTTGGATGACAAGGCATCTCGGATAACGTATAGCCTAGCAAATCTGTCAGTTGTGACCATGCGCGCGATCATGCAGATTGAAAGCCCCTCCATCGTTTCAGGAGCCTCGAAAACATGACAGCTCATAGGGCCACACAGACCCCAAACGTGATCGCACAGACCGATAAATCAGAAACGGCACCCGCGTGTACTCACATGCTTTTTTACCAAGCTGACCACTTGGCAACCGAAATCTCCAACCAAGGCATTCGCCACATAGTGCGATCTCAAGACACTGCCCTAGCGCAGTTAGATCAAGGCACAGCAGCTCAACCACTGCACGTTGACCAAGCCAACTCCGTGCTCAACGGGGTGCCTGATAAGACGACCTACTCGGCCTACGGCTTTTTTAAAGAGGGACAATCGACAGCGGTACTCGCCTTCAACGGAGAACGACTTGACCCCTCGACGAGAACCTACGCATTGGGCAACGGGAATCGAACCTACCACCCGACACTTTTTCGTTTTTCCAGCCCTGACCTATTTAGTCCATTTGACCAAGGCGGGCTCAATGCATACGCGTACTGCGAGAACGACCCTATCAACAAAATGGACCCCTCTGGAAACGTTCCGCGATTCATCCGGAGCTTTTTCAAGGGCGCTGCCAATCGCTTACACTTAAGAACACCTGGAAGCAAAAACTCGCAGGTAATTTCAGAGACGTTCAACCCCCAACCCTCATCACCTACCCGGGCACACAAAAGACCGCTTCCAGACCGGCCCGCAGGTCAACGACTCTCAGAAGGAAGTGGTTTAGAAAACACTGACCGCCGCTTGCAGACTGATGCGAAATTGGCAACGTTCTTGTCAGAGGAAAAATCAAAAATTCAAGAAAGGCTTAACAGCATCCTGGAAGAGGGAGGGCTTTCTTATACAAATCTTAAACGTCGGAAAGATCTAAGACTCTCTAGTGAAGCTGAAAGTAAAGCACTTATTAAGTTGACCCAGAAGGCAGCAAAAGCACAGTCTCAAATTGATAAAATCAACCAACGCCTTAAAACAATTCGGAAGGGCCCTGACTGACGCACAGACAAATGAGTCCGCTCACTCTTTCCTGTGTTCAAACCAGGCTCACGTCATTTCAACACTCTTTCAGGCGGGAACCTGCATCATGCACAACGTCTCAAAGAAATCGCGCTTCTTTTATCAAAACGGCAAGCTCATCACCCTAACCCAGAACGATCAGCATCTGGCCATCTTTCGCGCTGCCGAACAACCGTTGGCTGAACTGAGCACCGACGCCACCCAAACCAGCAGCTTGCTGGCCACCGATGACAAAGGCTCGGTCCTTGGCGTGCAAAGCCCCGACGAGCAGCCATGAAAAAGCCCCTCTACGAGAGGGGCTCTTCGTTACATCACATCACGCGATCACGCCGCGCCCCACATCTTGTGCGGGTCGATCACGAATTTCTTCGGCACGCCGGCGTCGAACTCGCCATACCCCTGCGGTGCCTGGTCCAGGTTGATCACCTGCACACCCACGACTTCGGCGATGTTGATCCGGTCCCACATGATCGCCTGCATCAGCTGGCGGTTGTACTTCATGGTCGGGGTCTGGCCGGTGTGGAAGCTGTGCGACTTGGCCCAGCCCAGGCCGAAGCGAATGCTCAGAGCGCCGATCTTGGCGGCGGCATCCGATGCGCCCGGGTCTTCGGTCACGTACAGGCCCGGGATACCGATGCTGCCGGCCACGCGGGTCACCTGCATCAGCGAGTTCAGCACGGTGGCCGGGGCTTCGTGCTTGGCGCCTTCATGGCCATGGCCACGGGCCTCGAAGCCGACGGCATCGACCGCGCAGTCCACTTCCGGCTCGCCGAGGATGTCGACGATCTGCTCGTGCAGTGGGGTGTCCTTGGACAGGTCGACCACTTCGAAGCCTTGCGACTTGGCGTGCGCCAGACGCGCCGGGTTGAGGTCGCCGACGATGACGCAGGCAGCGCCCAGGAGGCGAGCCGAGGCGGCCGCAGCCAGGCCGACCGGGCCGGCACCGGCGACGTAGACGGTGCTGCCTGGGCCGACGCCTGCGGTCACGGCACCATGGTAGCCGGTCGGCAGGATATCGGAGAGGCAGGTCAGGTCACGGATCTTCTCCATGGCCTTGTCGCGATCGGGCAGTTTCAGCAGGTTGAAGTCGGCGTACGGCACCAGCACGTACTCGGCCTGGCCGCCGGTCCAGTCGCCCATGTCGACATAGCCGTAGGCGCCACCCGCACGGGCCGGGTTGACGGTGAGGCAGACGCCGGTGTGCATTTCCTTGCAGGAGCGGCAACGACCGCAGGCGACGTTGAACGGCACCGACACCAGGTCGCCGATCTGCATGCGCTCGACGTCGCTGCCCTTTTCGACGATTTCACCGGTGATTTCATGGCCCAGCACCAGGCCGACCTGGGCGGTGGTACGACCACGGACCATGTGCTGGTCAGAGCCGCAGATGTTGGTGGAGACCACCTTGAGGATCACCCCGTGCTCGATTTTCTTGCCACGCGGGTCCTGCATTTTCGGGTAGTCGATCTTTTGCACCTCGACCTTGCCGGCGCCGAGATACACCACTCCACGATTGCCTGACATGCTCTTACCTCGCTTGAATTCTAGTTATGCAGCGGTGGTTGAAGCGCCGCCCTTCCAGGGCGACAGATGTTGCTGATGCCGTGGAATGACGCCTGCCACGGCGCAAAGGCGTACAGGGCCGCGCATTGGTGCGACCCATTGTGGTCTTGTCGGGAGGGGGTACGGTGACTGGGAACGACAGTGACTTGCTTTGGAGCGTCAGTCTTCGATGGGACGAAGCAGGCTGCCACCGCACGGCTGTTGGCACGACCGCCATCGCGGGCAAGCCCCACACCCGTAGCACTACCGGAGTAGTACAAGCAATTGCAGCTCATAGGGAAGCGACACTGCCGGGACGTCGGATCGGCCCCTGTGGGAGTCCGCCCGCCGCCTTGGCGCCGCGCTGTCGCGCAGAGAACATGGCTATCGCGGTCACCTGTGGGAGATTCTATGGTTTCTGCCAAGTGCGAATGTGGGCCCTGGCGGGCCCAATCGCGGCACAGGGGCCGCTCCTACACCCGTTGCCTCACCGCGGGGTTGCAGGCTATCGCGGTCACCTGTGGGAGCGCCCCAGTGCCGCGATTGGGCCCGGAGGGCCCACAAAATCCTGAAATTACTCCCTTTAAAATCAACGAGAGATTTTATGTTCATGGGAACGGGCTTGCCCGCGATGGCATCGGTACAGCCTCCATGCGCCAGCCTGCGCGGGCCCATGTCCTGCAGGCAACCTATCGCCTCTCACCCTCGATGCAGACCCGACACTACCCCCTACAGCACCACCGTCCGATTGGCATTGAGGAACACGCGCTTCTCGATGTGATACCCCACCGCGCGTGCCAACGTCAGGCACTCGATGTCGCGCCCCTTGGCGATCAGGTCCTCGGGGTAGTCGCTGTGGTCCACGGTCTCGACGCCCTGGGCGATGATCGGGCCCTCGTCCAGGTCGTTGTTGATGTAGTGCGCCGTGGCGCCGACCATCTTCACACCTTTGTTGTACGCCTGGTGGTAGGGCTTGGCACCCTTGAAACCCGGCAGCAGCGAGTGATGGATGTTGATCGCCCAGCCATCGAGCCGACGGCACAGCTCGGGTGACAGCACCTGCATGTAGCGGGCGAGGATCACCAGCTCGGCACCGGTCTCCTCGATCACGCGCAGCACCTGGCGCTCTTGTCCGGGTTTGTCGTTGGGGTCGAGCGCGAAGTGGTGGTAGGGAATCTTATGCCACTGGGCCAGGGGCTCGAGGTCAGGGTGATTGGAAATCACCGCGACCACGTCCATGCCCAGTTGACCGATGCGTTGCCGGTACAGCAGATCGTTCAGGCAGTGGTCGGCCTTGGACACCATGATCACCACCTTGGGGCGGTGATTGGGCGCGGTCAGCTCGAAGCCCATGCCGAAGCTCGCACTGCGCTCGCCGAGGCCTGCACGGAACGCGGCCTCGTCGAAGCCAGCGGGTTGGCGGAACTCCACACGGATGAAGAAGCGGCCGGACAGCCGGTCGTCGAACGAGTGGTGTTCGGTCACATAGCACTGTTGCTCGTGCAGAAAACGCGTCACCACATCGACGGTGCCGAGCATGCTTTGGCAGTCGGCGGTCAGGATCCAGGTATCCGGTGCTCGGCTCATCGGTGTTCTCCTCAGGCCTCGATGGTCAGGCCGTACTCGGCCGACGCGTCCTGCAGCCACAGCCACCAGTAGTCGGCGAAGCTGCGACGGATCATCAGCTCCCAGGTGTCCTCGGCGGTGCGGCGGATCACCAGCTGCGACTTGGCGAACACGGTGCCGACGGCCTTGCCGACCGGGAAGTTGTTCGGGTGCACGTCATAGCTGGTGGACTTCATCAGCACGTCGCGCACGTTCGGGCCGCGCAGCTCCAGCAGGGTCTGCCCACCGCTGACGTTGACCACCTGGATGTGCTGGCCTTCGAGGGCGGCACGCAGCTTCTGTTCGGCCTCGAGCTCTTGACCGCCGGGAACGATCAGCAGCCACTCGTCCGGCCCGACCCATTGCAGCGAGGTCTCGCCGTCGGCCACCACGGTCAGGGCGACCGGCAGCTCCAGGCCCAGGGCCTTCTGCACACCTGCGGCGAACGCCGGGTTGTGGCCGTCGCCACGCAGGGTCAGGTGGCCGAGGAATTTCTTTTCACGCAGGGTGACGCCGGCGTTCTGGCGGCCCTTGCCGACCAGGCTGGCCAGGTCGGCATGGTGCAGCGGGGTCTGGGCCTTGACGTCGGCGCCGGGGTTTTGCTGGTAGACGTTGATCGCACTCATTTTTTACCTGCCTTGAATTCTGGATTCGACCGCAGTGCCTGGGATGTCGAGGCTTGCGCAGGCGCAGGCGGACCCGCAAAAGAAGGCGGTGGCTTGGACACCGCCTTCGCGGGCAAGCCCGCGCCTACAAGAAGCCTCGATCATGCGCCAGGCACCGGTGGGTGCCGGGGGCCTCAGACGTTCTGACGTTCACCTTTCGGGTCGAAGAAGACCGAGGACACGATCTCCGCCTCGCTCACGCTGCCGTCCGATTGCGACACCCAGATGCGTTCGCCCATGCGCTTGAGGCCACCCTTGACCACGCCCATCGCGAAGGAGTACCCCAGCGAGTTGTGGGCATAGCTGGAGGTGATGTGACCCACCATCTCCTGGGGCATCGGCTGCTGCGGATCGAGGATGATCTGTGCGCCTTCGGCCAGCCACTTGGTCGGGTCCAACGGCTTGATGCCCACCAGTTGCTTGCGGTCATCGCGCAGGCAGTCCTGACGGTTCATGCCACGCAGGCCGATCCAGGAGAACGGCTTGTTGCGGCCGACGCACCAGCTCATGTTCAGGTCGTCCGGGTTCATCGAGCCGTCGGTGTCCTGACCGACGATGATGAAGCCCTTCTCGGCCCGCAGCACGTGCATGGTCTCGGTGCCGTATGGCGTCAGGTTGTACTGCTTGCCGGCTTCGACGATCTTTTCCAGGACGCCCATGGCGTAGTTGGCCTGGATGTTGACTTCGTACGACAGCTCGCCGGTGAACGAGATCCGGAAGACCCGTGCCGGTACACCGCCGACCAGCCCTTCCTTCCAGGTCATGAACGGGAAGGCGTCCTTGTCCAGGTCGATGTCGGTGACCTCGGCCAGCAGCTTGCGGCTGTTGGGGCCGGACAGGGTCAAGGTGGCCCAGTGGTCGGTGACCGAGGTGAAGTACACCTTCAGCTCCGGCCATTCGGTCTGGTGGTACAGCTCCAGCCATTGCAGCACGCGGGCGGCGCCGCCGGTGGTAGTGGTCATCAGGAAGTGGTTGTCGGCCAGACAGGCAGTGACGCCGTCGTCGAAGACCATGCCGTCTTCCTTGCACATCAGGCCGTAACGGGCCTTGCCCACATCGAGCTTGGTCCAGGCGTTGGTGTACACGCGGTTGAGGAATTCACGCGCGTCCGGGCCCTGGATGTCGATCTTGCCCAGTGTCGAGGCATCGAGCAGGCCGACGCTGTCACGCACGGCCTTGCACTCGCGGGCCACAGCGGTATGAATGTCTTCGCCCGCCTTGGGGAAGTACCACGGCCGCTTCCACTGGCCAACGTCCTCGAACTCGGCGCCGTTCTTCAGGTGCCAGGCGTGCAGCGCGGTGAAGCGCACCGGTTCGAAGATGTGCCCACAGTGGCGCCCGGCTACCGCGCCGAAGGTCACCGGCGTGTAGTTGGGGCGGAACATGGTGGTGCCCATCTGCGGGATGGTGATGCCCATCGAGCGCGCAGCGATGGCCAGGCCGTTGATGTTGCCCAGCTTGCCCTGGTCGGTGCCGAAGCCCAGCGCGGTGTAGCGCTTGACGTGCTCGACCGACTCGAAGCCTTCGCGGACCGCCAGTTCGATGGCCGCGGCGGTCACGTCGTTCTGCTGATCGACGAACTGCTTGGGCGCACGGGCGGTGCCCTTGTCGTGCGGGACCTGGAACAGCGCGACGGCAGCTTCTTCCTTGATCGCGACGGTTTTCGGCAAGGTGCCGACGACGGCCTTGAAGCCGGCTTCGTTGGCCGCGCGCACGCCGCCTTCGAACCCATCGGCCAGCACGTCGCCCAGAGCGTAGATGCCATTGACGCCACCCACGCAAACGCGTTTCTGCGGCGCATCGCCCGGCACGAAGCCGAGAATCTCTTCACGCCACACGGGACGCCCACCCAGGTGCGACGCCAGGTGGACCACCGGGCTGTAGCCACCGGAGGTGCCGACCAGGTCGCACTCGAGCCATTCGCCCGGGCTGGTGACCTGATGGCCCGGCACGTCGATGGCCGCCACGCGGGCACCAGTCACATGCTTGCCACCGCGGGTCTCGATCACGGCGCTGGAGGTGAGGATACGGATGCCTTTGGCACGCGCCGCCTCGACCAGCGAGCCGCGCGGGTTGTGGCGGGCATCGGCCACGGCCACCACCTGCAGACCGGCGTCGTGCCAGTCCAGGGCCACGCGGTAGGCATGGTCGTTGTTGGTCGACAGGACCAGCTTGCGGCCTGGCGCCACGCCATAACGGCGCACGTAGGTAGAGATCGAACCGGCCACCATGTTGCCGGGCAGGTCGTTGTTGCCGTAGACCAGTGGACGCTCCTGGGCGCCTGCTGCCAGCACCACGCGCTTGGCACGTACACGGTGGACGCGCTGACGGACCTGGCCGATCGGTGCGCGATCGCCAAGGTGGTCGGTCAGGCGCTCATGGATGGTCAGGAAGTTGTGGTCGTGGTAGCCGTTGACCGTGGCGCGTGGCAGCAGGGTCACTTCGGGCAGGGATTCCAGTTCGGCCACGGCAGCGGCGACCCACTCGGCAGCCGGTTTGCCATCGAGGGTTTCACGGCTGTCGAGCAGGCAACCGCCGAACTCTTCCTGTTCGTCGGCCAGGATCACCCGGGCGCCACTGCGCCCGGCAGCCAGGGCCGCCGCCAGGCCGGCAGGGCCGCCACCGACGATCAGCACGTCGCAGTGCTGGTTCATGTAGTCGTAGCTGTCCGGGTCGTTCTGCAACGGCGAACGGCCCAGGCCGGCGGCCTTGCGGATGTACTTCTCGTACGTCATCCAGAAGGACTTGGGGTACATGAAGGTCTTGTAGTAGAACCCGGGCGGCATCATGTTGCCGCCGACCTTGCCGATGATGCCCATCACGTCGGTGTTGACGTTCGGCCAGCCATTGGTGCTGGTGGCGACCAGGCCGGCGTACAGCGCCTGCTGGGTGGCACGCACGTTGGGGATCTGGGTCGCTTCGCTGGAGCCCAGCTGCAGGATCGCGTTCGGCTCTTCGGAGCCGGCCGCGATGATCCCGCGAGGACGCGAGTACTTGAAGCTGCGACCGACGATGTCGACACCGTTGGCCAGCAGCGCGGCGGCCAGCGTGTCACCGGCATAGCCCTGGTAGCTCTTGCCGTTGAAGGTAAAGTTCAGCACCTTGCTACGGTCGACGCGGCCACCGCTGGAGAGGCGATAGGTCTGGCTCATACGTTTTCTCCCCGTGCGTTGACGGCCGCCGACTGAGCGGGTGTGTGTTCGCGAGCGGCCATCTTCGGCTTCTCGCCAATCTTGTAGGATTCCAGGATCTCGTAGGTCTCGGTGTTACGCGTGACGTTGAAATACTGGCGGCAGCCGGCGACGTGGTCCCACAGCTCGTGGTGGATGCCACGGGGGTTGTCACGGAAGAACACGTATTCGCCCCACTCCGCATCGGAGCAGGCCGCCGGGTCCAGGGGGCGTGCGATGTGCGCCTGTCCGGAAGGATGGAATTCTTCTTCGGAACGCAGCTCGCCGCAGTGGGGACAGAAAATATGCAACATGAACGTTGTCTCCGATTAGTGGGCGACGGCGGCGGCGCCGTGCTCGTCGATCAATGCGCCGGTGTAGAAGCGATCCATCGAGAAGGGTTTGGCGATCGGGTGCATCTCGCCCTTGGCCAGGCTGGCCGCGAAGATGTTGCCCGAGCCTGGGGTGGCCTTGAAGCCACCGGTACCCCAGCCGCAGTTGAAGAAGAGGTTCTTGACCGGCGTCTTGGTGATGATCGGGCACGCATCCGGGCAGGTGTCGACGATGCCGCCCCACTGACGGTTCATGCGCACGCGCGAGAGGATCGGGAACATCTCGACGATGGCCTGGACGGTGTGCTCGATGACCGGGTACGACCCGCGCTGACCGTAGCCCACGTAGCCGTCGATGCCGGCGCCGATGACCAGGTCGCCCTTGTCGGACTGGCTGATGTAGCCGTGCACGGCGTTGGACATGATCACGCTGTCGATGATCGGCTTGATCGGCTCGGACACCAGGGCCTGCAAGGGGTGCGATTCCAGCGGCAGGCGGAAGCCGGCCAGGCGCGCCATGTGCCCGGAGTTGCCCGCGGTGACCACACCGACGCGCTTGGCGCCGATGAAGCCCTTGTTGGTCTCGACGCCGATGACCGCGCCGTTTTCCTTGCGAAAGCCAGTCACTTCGGTCTGCTGGATCAGGTCCACGCCCAGGGCGTCGGCGGCACGGGCGAAGCCCCAGGCCACGGCATCGTGACGGGCCACGCCGCCGCGGCGCTGCACGGTGGCGCCGAGGATCGGATAGCGGGTGTTCTTCGAGCAGTCCAGGTACGGGATCTCGGCCGCCACCTGTTCGGTGTTCAGCAGTTCGCCGTCGATGCCGTTGAGGCGGTTGGCGCTGACCCGACGCTCGGAGTCACGGATGTCCTGCAGGGTGTGGCACAGGTTGTACACGCCGCGCTGGGAGAACATGACGTTGTAGTTGAGGTCCTGGGACAGGCCTTCCCACAGTTTCATGGCGTGCTCGTACAGGCGGGCCGATTCGTCCCACAGGTAGTTGGAGCGCACGATGGTGGTGTTACGCGCGGTGTTGCCGCCGCCCAACCAGCCTTTCTCGATCACGGCCACGTTGGTGATGCCGTGTTCCTTGGCCAAGTAGTAGGCCGTCGCCAGCCCGTGACCGCCACCGCCGACGATGACCACGTCGTAGACTTTCTTCGGCGTCGGCGTGCGCCACATGCGCTGCCAGTTCTCGTGGTGGCTGAGGGAATGTTTGAGAAGGCCGAAGCCTGAAAAGCGTTTCATGATCAAAGCTCCCACTCAGCGGTAAACGGGGAAGTCCGCGCACAGGGCGGCGACGTTCCGGGCGACATCGGCTTCGACATCGGCATCGCCGAGGTTGTCGAGGATGTCGCAGATCCAGCCAGCCAGGGCCACGCATTGGGCGACCTTGAAGCCACGGGTGGTGACGGCTGGGGTGCCGATGCGCAGGCCGGAGGTGACGAACGGCGACTGCGGATCGTTGGGAACGGCGTTCTTGTTGACGGTGACGTGAGCACGGCCCAGGGCCGCATCGGCGTCCTTGCCGGTCAGACCCTGACGGATCAGGCTGACCAGGAACAGGTGGTTGTCGGTGCCGCCGGAGACCACGTCGTAGCCACGCTCGATGAAGACCTGGGCCATGGCCTGAGCGTTCTCGATGACCTGCTTCTGGTAGGTCTTGAACTCAGGCTCCAGGGCTTCCTTGAAGCACATGGCCTTGGCAGCGATGACGTGCATCAGCGGGCCACCCTGGGCACCGGGGAAGACTGCGGCGTTGAGCTTCTTCTCGATGTCCGGGTTGGACTTGGCCAGGATCAGGCCACCGCGTGGACCGCGCAGGGTCTTGTGGGTGGTGGTGGTGACCACGTCGGCGAACGGGATCGGGTTCGGGTACAGGCCGGCGGCGACCAGGCCGGCGACGTGGGCCATGTCGACGAACAGCAGTGCACCGACCTTGTCGGCGATCTCGCGGAAACGGGCGAAGTCCAGGGTCTTGGAATAGGCCGAGAAGCCGGCGACGATCATCTTGGGCGTGTGCTCGACGGCCAGGCGCTCGACCTCGTCGTAGTCGATCAGGCCGGTGGCGGTGTCGATACCGTACTGCACGGCGTTGTACAGCTTGCCGGACGACGAGACCTTGGCGCCGTGGGTCAGGTGACCACCATGGGCCAAGCTCATGCCCAGCAGGGTATCGCCCGGCTGCAGCAGGGCCAGGTACACGGCGCTGTTGGCCGACGAACCGGAGTGCGGCTGGACGTTGGCGTAGTCGGCACCGAACAGCTCCTTGGCGCGATCGATGGCCAGCTGCTCGACCTTGTCGACATGCTCGCAACCGCCGTAGTAACGCTTGCCCGGGTACCCTTCGGCATATTTGTTGGTCAGGCCGCTGCCTTGAGCCTGCATCACGCGCTTGCTGGTGTAGTTTTCCGAGGCGATCAGCTCGATGTGGTCTTCCTGACGCTGCTCTTCGGCATTGATCGCCGCCAGCAGTGCATCGTCGTAACCTTGAATCTGGTCTTGCTTGCTGAACATCTTGATTCTCCCGGCAGCGATCATTCTTGTCATTGAGGGCACTTCGACCCTTTGCGGCGATGGTAGGGCCGCGACGGGGTGTGGCAGATGCCTGCGCACGCCTTGCAATGGCGCGTTTACGACATTGCTCGGTCGAGACGACGGAACCTGGGGATGGACTGCCTGTCGGGCGTGTCGAGGCAAGGCATGCGCACAGCCTGGTATCGCGACATAAGGGCGCCGAAAAGGCCTTTGCCAGAGGGCCTGCGTCCGTCTTCATCCTGGGTGTCCAACAGGGGTCTGGGCGTGCGTAGGCAGAGGGCGGGCAATGGTTTAGAGTGCGTTTTCACCGTTCCGGGACTGGGTCATGAATAACAACAACCAGCAATTTGCCAGCGACAACTATTCCGGCATCTGCCCTGAAGCCTGGGCGGCGATGGAGCAGGCCAACCTCGGTCACGAGCGCGCTTACGGCGATGACCAGTGGACGCAACGCGCGGCCGATCATTTCCGGCAGTTGTTCGAAACCGACTGCGAAGTGTTCTTCGCCTTCAACGGGACGGCCGCCAACTCACTGGCCCTGGCCTCGCTGTGCCAGAGCTACCACAGCGTCATCTGTTCGGAGACCGCCCACGTCGAGACCGACGAATGCGGCGCGCCCGAGTTCTTCTCGAACGGCTCCAAACTGCTCACGGCAGCCAGCGTCGGCGGCAAGCTCACGCCCGAATCGATTCGTGAGGTGGCCAGCAAGCGTCAGGACATCCACTACCCCAAGCCCCGCGTGGTGACGCTCACCCAGGCCACCGAGGTGGGGACCGTCTACCGCCCGGACGAACTCAAGGCCATCAGCGCGACCTGCAAGGCGCTGGGCCTGAACCTGCACATGGACGGGGCACGGTTCAGCAATGCCTGCGCGTTCCTCGGCTGCACGCCGGCCGAGCTGACCTGGAAGTCGGGCGTGGATGTGCTGTGCTTCGGCGGGACCAAGAACGGCATGGCGGTGGGCGAGGCGATCCTGTTCTTCAACCATGACCTGGCAGCCGACTTCGACTACCGCTGCAAGCAGGCCGGCCAGCTGGCCTCGAAGATGCGCTTTCTGTCGGCGCCCTGGGTCGGGTTGCTGGAAGACGGCGCCTGGCTGCGCCATGCCCAGCATGCCAACCACTGCGCGCAGCTGTTGAGCCGCCTGGTGGCCGAGATCCCCGGGGTGAGCCTGATGTTCCCGGTCGAAGCCAACGGGGTGTTCCTGCAGATGCCGGAAACGGCCCTCGAGGCCTTGCGAGACAAAGGGTGGCGGTTCTACACCTTCATCGGCAGCGGCGGTGCGCGGTTCATGTGCTCCTGGGACATTCAGGTGGCGCGGGTGCAGGCGCTGGCGGCGGATATCCGGCAGGTCATGGCGGGTTGAGAGCTTCAGGAACTGACAGGATCGGGCTGGCCTGGCAAGAGTACTGTGGCGGGGCTGACGCTATCGCGGGCAAGCCCGCTCCCACCGGGTCTCTGTTTCAGGCACAGGGCACGGGCACTCTGGCCTGTGGGAGCGGGCTTGCCCGCGATGGCGCCCGTGCCGACACCGACGCCATGACCAGCGAGCCGATCGCCCTCAGCCCTCACCCAGCGTGCGACTGAGGGTCTGCACGGTGGCGCTGACCTGTTCCTGACAACGCTCGAGCGTCTGCTGGTGCTCACGCTGCAGGTCGATCTGGCGCGAGCACAGGTTGAGCGCGGCCAGGACCAGCAGCTTGTCGCCGATCAGGGTCGGGTACTGACGCTTGGTCTCGCTCAACGAGCGCTGAAGCATCTGCACGGCCTGCGCCAGCGTCTGCTCCTGGCCCTCGGGCGCCTTAATCGAGTAGTCGCTGCCGAGGATCGACACGACGTTGACCGAACTCATGCGCCGACGGTACCGGCGCTGGCGCGCGCGACCAGCGCCTGGATGCGCGCGGCGGTGGCACCGTGCTTTTCCTCGTGTTCCATCAACGCCAGCTGCAGCGTGTCGTTCTCTTCCTTGGACTGGGACAGCTCTTGCGTGAGCTGGGCGTTCTGCTCGGCCAGGCGGGCATTCTGCTGCACCAGGTCGCCGACCAGTTGTTCGAGGGTATTCAGGGATGCTTCCAACATTGCGCTATCTCGGTTGTTGCGGGGGCGCACACGATAAAGAAAAGCGCCCGTGCCTGCCATTAAATATCGGTAACATCTGTTACCCGGTGGGCACATGGACTCGAGCGCGCGCGTTGGGTTCCGGAGACGCCTGGCCGTCCGTCTAGAACCCAGCAGGAAAGAGACGCTGGCCACCCGCTGCCAGCGTGCAGAAAACGGCCTCAGTACTCGATGCGCACGTCACCCTTGGGCACGCTGCAGCACGACAGGATGTACCCTTCGGCTTCGTCTTCCTCGGTGATGCCGCCGTTGTGCTCCATGTCCACTTCGCCACCGAGCTTGAGCACCTTGCAGGTCCCGCAGATGCCCATGCCGCAGGCCTTCGGAATCATCAGGCCGACCTTGGCCGCCGCGGCATGCACGGTCTCGCCCGGGGCGATGCGAATGCTCTTGCCGCTGTCGACGAACTCCACCAGGTTCAGGTCCGCCGTCGGTACGTCCGGTGCGTCGGCTGCCTGCTCGGCATGCTCCACGGCGTCGGCCTTGGCCTCTGCCGGTGTCGCGCCGAAGGACTCCTCATGGTAACGCTTCATGTCGAAGCCTGCTTCTTCGAGCAGGCGCTTGACGGCGCTCATGTAGGGCGTCGGGCCGCAGCAGAAGATCTCGCGATCGAGGAAGTCCGGCGCCATCAGCTCCAGCAGGCGGTGGTTCAGATAGCCCCGGTAGCCGGCCCAGGGCTCACCCAGCCCGTGCTTCTCGCAGATGATGTGCAAGCCGAAGTTCGGCACGCGCGACGCCATCTGTTCCAGCTCGCGGTGGTAGATGATGTCCTTGGGCGAGCGTGCACTGTGCACGAAGACCATGTCGACGTTGGCGTTGGTGTCGTAGAACCAGCGTGCCATCGACATCACCGGCGTGATGCCCACACCGCCGCTGAGGTACAGCACCTTGGGCGCCGGGAAGTCGATGGCATTAAACAACCCCACCGGACCGTGCACGGCCAGCTCCTGGCCCTCGTGCAGGGTGTCGTGCAGCCAGTTCGAGACCTTGCCCCCCGGTACGCGCTTGATCGTCACCGAGAAACTGTAGGGTACCGACGGCGAGCTGGAGATGGTGTAGGAGCGCATCACCTGCTGGCCTTCGATCTCCAGTTCGAGGGTCACGAACTGCCCAGGTTTGAAGAAGAACATGATTGGCTGGTCGGCCATGAAACAGAAGGTCCGCACGTCCCAGGTTTCCTGGATGACCTTGACGCAGCGCACGACGTGGCGGCCATTGGCCCAGGTCTGGGTGGTGACCGGATTGAGGAAAGGATTGGACATGTTCGTCTCCAACAGCCGACAACGGCATTTTTTATGCGTCGATGATGCGCAAGCCCGACAGGCCGCACTTGCCTATCTACGACGTCGGCGTGCTTATCGCGACCAGCCTTGTGCGGCAAGGGCTGGCGCGTCGGGAACGGATTCGGCCATGTCGCCCATGGATACGGATCGGGACGGCGGCGAACGCACACTCCACCGCAAATGAACACGCTGTTTCCTGTAAACAGCCTTGCGGCACAACAAGAACGATTAGCCACTTTTCGTTGGCCGCCTGCGGCCAAGAGGACCGATACGATGGACGTCACCGCAACCCTGAGCCTGGGCGATCCACTGGAACCTGCACGCAAGGCTACCGCCGAGATGCTGCAGACCCGCGAGCGCACCTACTCGCTGCCACAGCCGTTCTACACCGACGAGCGCCTGTTCCAGATCGACATGCAGGAGATCTTCCACAAGGAGTGGCTGATCGCTGGCATGACCTGTGAGATCCCGGCCAAGGGCAATTACATCACCCTGCAGATCGGCAAGAACCCGATCCTGGTGGTGCGCGGCACCGAAGGCAAGGTGCATGCCTTCCACAACGTCTGCCGTCACCGCGGTTCGCGCCTGTGCGTCAGCGACAAGGGCAAGGTGGCCAAGCTGGTCTGCCCGTACCACCAGTGGACCTACGAGCTCGATGGTCGCCTGCTGTTCGCCGGCACCGAGATGGGCACCGACTTCGACATGGCCCAGTACGGCCTCAAGCCGGTCAACGTGAAGGTCGCCGGTGGCTACATCTTCATCAGCCTGGCCGAGAACCCGCCGGCGATCGACGAGTTCCTGGCCACGCTCGACCACTACATGGAACCGTACGACATGGAGAACACGAAGGTCGCGGTACAGACCCAACTGTTCGAGAAGGCCAACTGGAAGCTGGTGTTGGAAAACAACCGCGAGTGCTACCACTGCAACGGCTCGCACCCCGAGCTGCTGCAGACCCTGCTGGAGTTCGACGACACCAACGATCCACGTGCCAGCCAGGAATTCAAGGACCAGGTCGCGGCCTGTTCCGCCGCCTGGGAAGCCGAGAAGATTCCGTACCTGCACAAGAGCCACGGCCTGCGTAACCGCATCGTGCGCATGCCGCTGCTCAAGGGCACCGTGTCGATGACCATGGACGGCAAGCCGGCGTGCAAGAAGCTGATGGGCCGCATTCAGAACCCGGACCTGGGCTCGATGCGCATCCTGCACCTGCCGCATGCCTGGAACCACTGCATGGGCGATCACATGATCGTCTTCACCGTCTGGCCGATCAGCGCCCAGGAGTCGATGGTCACCACCAAGTGGCTGGTGCACAAGGATGCCGTCGAAGGCGTCGACTACGACCCGGCGAACATGCGCAAGGTGTGGGACGCCACCAACGACCAGGACCGTCGCCTGGCCGAGGAGAACCAACGCGGCATCAACTCCACGGCCTACCAGCCGGGGCCGTACTCCAAGACCTACGAGTTCGGTGTGGTGAACTTCATCGACTGGTACAGCGAGCGGGTGTTGAACAACCTCGGGGCTGAGCCTGCGCCCTATCTCAAGGAAGTTAAGACGCAGTGATGGCACCGCCCCATTCCTCTGGGAATGGGGCATGTCTCACACATGCTGTGCAGGATCGCGAATCTCCTGCCCCCTTGCCGTGTTCTCCCAATAATGGCTCAGCCATCCGCGCACGTGCATGTACGAGCGCGAAACACCTCTGCCCATGGCTACCATGGCGCTCGTGACACCTTCGACCACCAGACCGACACCTGAGGCCTGGTAGACAGATTCGCCCAACACGCCCATGCGTGATATTCCATGCATGCCTGCCTGCCGCCACCACTGCGTGAAAATCGGTTTGGCCAGGAGTCCAGTTCCCGCCGTTACCAATACCGCACCCGCCGTGAGATAAGCCGCAGCGTGAGTTGCAATGGGACTGGTTGGCGCACTGGGCAGCCCTCCTACCAGCGACATTGACCGTGCCGCTATCGCCAACGTTCCGGCTCCCAGGAAATGCCCAGTATTGGCCACTCGCGCACTCAGTGGTTGAGAGGGTGGGGGTAGACTTTGAATCAAGGCGACACGACGCCTGACGATGCCGGCGGCGGTCCGGTTGATGGCGGACAGCCCGGTCGCCGCACTCGCGAGAAAGGCCGTACCCTGCACCATCGCCGGAAGCCACTGTTGACCGGAAGGATCCTTTCGACCAATGGGGTCGCCGCCACAATAGGCATACGCGTTGATGCCGCCCGCACCGAAAGGGCTTAACGTATCCGCCGAGTGAAACCGCATCAGGACCGGGTTGAATGTCCGTCGACCATTGCCCAGATGGTCATGACCTGTGAGGGGATCGCGAGGCTCACCGTTGAATGCCAGTGAAAGGCCTGAACCCTGAGCGCTGAAACCGTAGGCCGTATAAAGCCTGCCAGAGCGTGCCAAGGCCGTTGTCACACGGTCAGGCAGCGGGTTTCTTGAGATACGTCCAGAGTTCATAGGGCCTCCTCGCTCGACATGCAATCTAGCGAAAAGGCCCCGGTGTGGAAACTGATAGAACTGCCAGGTGAAGCTTCGTCAGGCGCCGTCAGCGCACGACACCCTCCTCCACCAGCAATTTGATGATGGCCTGCGCCGCCTCCTGCGGTGAAGCATCCTTGAGCACCTTGCCACCGCCCCCACTGGCCTTGGCCGTCGCCGCTTTCATCCGGTCAGCGCCGCTCTTGGCCTTGATCACCTTCAGGCGCTTGGGTCGTGGCTTGGCCGGTTGCAGCTCGGCCTCGGCCAGCAGGTCGTCTTCTTCGATCGCTGCGGTGCGTGCGGCCAGCACGCCTCGTCGTGCCGGACCGAAGGCACTCTGGCGCGGTTTGGGCGCAGCGGTGTCGACGGTCGCCAGCACGGGCAGCCGTACCTTGAGACGTCGCCGCTGCCCTCGAGGCAATGCCTGAAGGACGTGCGCGGTGCCATTCTCGATCGACTCTACCTCCGCCAGGCCGACCACCAATGGCCAACCCAGGCGCTCGGCGAGCAGGAACGGCAGCATGCCCGAGCCCTCGCCGGTTTCGGCCTGGCTGCCAGTCAGTACCAGTTGCGCACCGGCCTCTCTCAGGTAATCGGTCAGCACGCCCAGCACGTCCGCCCCGGCGGGCTGCTCGAGTACGTCCAGATGGTCCAGGCCCATCCCCAGGTAACCGCGCAAGGCCTCTTCGCGAGGATCGCCGGCATGCACGACCTGCAGTGTTTCCCCAGCCAGTTGCAGGCCCAGTTCCACGGCCCGTGCATCCTGCTCGGCGCGCCGAGCGCGACCTGAGCCTGGGTGCGAACCGATCGACACCAGGCTGATGACTTTGGTCTTCATGCTTGCCTCCTCAGGCTGCGTCACGCTGCTCGTTTCCACGTAACGCCTGAACCGCTTCGATCAGTGCCTGGAGCACCGCCGTGCTGTCGCCGATGATCGAAAGATCCGCGCGCTTGATCATGTCGCACCCCGGGTCCATGTTGATCGCCACCACCTTCTCGCAGGCACCGATGCCTTGCAGGTGCTGGACAGCCCCGGAAATCCCCACGGCCACGTAGACCCGCGCCGTGACCCAGGTACCGGTCGCGCCGACCTGGCGGTTGCGTGGCATGAAGCCGTCGTCGACCGCCACTCGTGAAGCGCCCTCGGTCGCCCCCAGTGCGGCGGTAGCCCGGTGGAACAGGTCCCAGTCCTTGACGCCATTGCCGCCGGACACGATGAACTCCGATTCGGCCATGGCGATGGAGGCAGGGTCGACCGCGACCGACCCGAGGTCTTCGATGCGTGACAGGCTGCGTGGCACCTGTACGGAAAGCTCCACCGGCAGCGCCTCGTGACGCGTTTCGCTGACAGGCTCGGCGCACTCGGGCGCAGCCAGGATCACCCGCGGCACACTGCGCTGCAGGTCCTGCTGCCCGGCACCGGCACGCCCGATGCACTGGCCGTCCTTGACCTGCCAGACGCGCGTCGCCGGCCGCTCGCCCAGCGTCGCCGACAGGCGTCGCCCCAGCTCGCCGCCACTGCCGCGGCTGTCCGGCAGCAGCCAGTGCCGCGGCGAGAACTGGTTATCCACTGCACGCAGGCCTTGCACCAGTTGCTCAGGCGCATAGCCTTGGTATTGGTCACCTTCGATCAGCAGCAGGCGGTCGACGCCTGCGGTGTCGAAGTGGTTCTCCTTGTGCTCGCCGAACACGATGGCCAGAACCGCGCCCTCGTTGCCTGCCAGGCTGCGCGCCAGGCCCAGCACGTCGCGATCGTAGGCGCCCAGGCGTCCGCCGATCATGTCAGGCACCACGGCGACGTAGAACGCAGGGTTCAGTACCTGATGCAACGGCAACTGCACGTCGGCGGCTGCGCCACGGCGTGTGCCCCCTACAGTGCCCTGCTGGGCACCACTGCGGTCGATGCGCTTGAGGCCGTTGGGGCCCATGAACCCCGCCGCGATGGCATGGGTGTTCTTGCGCATCACGCCATTGGGGCCCATCCATTGGGTCTGCTGCGTCTGCATCGCCGCATGCAGCGGGTGCAGACGGTTACGGGCAATCCACTCGACCCGTGGGTCGCGACGAATGATATCGCTCATCAGTGCACCTCCGCGAGTTCAGGCTTGGCGGGCGCAGCCTGGCGTGCCGAGGCCGGGGCTTCGCCCTCGATCAGCACGTCGGCCACCAGTTCGGCCAGGTCCTTGATCTGTGGCCGAGGTTCGACCACACCTTCGAGCATGGCCGTGCATTGCGGGCATCCGACCGCGACCACCTCGGCCTGGGTTTCACGAATGTCTTCCATGCGCATGTCGGGAATCCGCTGCTTGCCGGGGATGTCGGTGATCGGCGCACCGCCGCCACCGCCGCAGCAGCGTGAGCGGAAGCCCGAACGCTCCATCTCGCGGACCTCGATGCCCAGGGCACGCAGGACCTCGCGCGGGGCCTCGTATTCACCGTTGTAGCGGCCCAGGTAGCACGGGTCGTGATAGGTCACGCTGCCGCCCTTGTGCTGCCCGAGGTTGAGCTTGCCGGCCGCGATCAGTTCGGCGATGTAGGTGCTGTGGTGCTGCACCTGGTACTCGCCGCCCAGGGCGCCGTATTCGTTCTTGAGCACGTGGAAGCTGTGCGGATCGCAGGTGACGATGCGCTGGAAGCTGTACTTGCTCAAGGTCTGGATGTTGCGCTTGGCCAGTTGCTGGAACGTCGCCTCGTCGCCCAGACGGCGGGCCACGTCGCCGCTGTCACGCTCTTCCAGACCGAGAACGGCGAAGTCCACGCCAGAGGCCTTGAGGACTTTGACGAAGGCGCGCAGGGTGCGCTGGTTGCGCATGTCGAACGCGCCATCACCGACCCAGAAGAGCACCTCGGTGCGCTTGACCTCGCCGAGCAATTGCATGTTCAGGTCGGCGGCCCAGTTCATCCGTCCGCCCGGGTTGAAGCCGCCCGGGTTGTCGGTGGCGATCAGGTTTTCCAGCACCTCGGCGCCCTTGTTCGGCGTGGCGCCTTTTTCCAGCGTCAGGTGCCGGCGCATGTCGACGATGGCATCGACGTGCTCGATCATCATCGGGCATTCCTCGACGCAGGCACGGCAGGTGGTGCACGACCACAGCGTCTCGGCATCGACCAGGCCGTTGACGATCGGCTGGTGCGGGCCACCGCCGTGCTCGCCGATCGGTTTGCCAGGGTACGGGCTGCCGGCGAACCGGGCATCGGTGCCACCGGCCAGGCCCACGACCATGTCCTGGATCAGCTTCTTCGGGTTGAGCGGCTGACCGGCGGCGAACGCCGGGCACATCGCCTCGCAGCGACCGCACTGCACGCAGGCGTCGAAGCCCAGCAGCTGGTTCCAGGTGAAGTCGGCCGGCTTTTCCACGCCCAGCAGGGCGTTGGGGTCTTCCAGGTCGATCGGCTTGAGCCCGCTGGAGCGGCCACCCCCGAAACGTTCGGGGCGACGGTGCCAGGCCAGGTGCAGGGCACCGGCGAAGGCGTGCTTCATCGGCCCGCCCCAGGTCATGCCGAAGAACATCTCGGACACGCCCCAGAACACGCCCAGGCACAGCAGGCCGACCAGAATCCAGCCGCCGGTGCCGGCCGGCAGGATGCCCGCCACCGGCAAGGTGGCGACGAAGAAGGTCGCAGCGAACACCAGCAGGCTCTTGGGCAGCCGCATCCACGGCCCTTTGGACAGGCGGGCCGGCGGGTTCACGCGGCGCTTGTAGACGAAAAGGGCACCCGTGAACATGACGGCCGTGGCCACCAGCAGCGCGTAGCCGAGGATCTGGCTCTGCAGGCCGAAGCCGTACACCGCGATGGCCAGCAGGGCCGACAATACGAAGCCGCCTGCGGTGGCCACGTGGGTATTGGAGATGTACTTGTCGCGCCCGACCACATGGTGCAGGTCGACCAGGTAGCGACGTGGCACGGCCAGGAGGCCGCCGAGCACGTTCACCTTGGACGGACGGCCACGGCGCCACATGCGCATGCGGCGCACGGCCCCCAGCACGGCCAGTGCCAGTGCGGCGAACAGGAGGATGGGTATCAGGGTGTTCAACATGGGAGGCTCCCACAACAACTGCGATTGCGCGCCGCGCTCGAGGGCGACGCTGACCCCTGTGGGAGCGGGCTCGCCCGCGAATGCGTCAGATCAGACAACACCGTTGCGTGTACTGGCACATCGCGGGCAAGCCCGCTCCCACAGAGGAACCAATCCCGTCCGTCAGGACGGGGTCGATACGGACGCGATCAGAAGTCCTTGCACAACCGCAGGCCGTCGTAGATCGCCGCATGCACGTTACGCTGGGCCACGCAGTCGCCGATGCGATACAGCAGGTAGCCTTCGCCCGGTTGCGACAGGATCGGCTGTGGCTGGATGGCGAACAGCGCCTCGACGTCGATCTGGCCCTTGTTGCGCGAACCGTCCTTGAGGGCGTAGTACAGCGCCTCGTCGGGCCGCACGCCGTTCTCGATCACCACCTGGTCGACCACACGCTCTTCGCGGCCGCCGGTGTATTCGTTCTCGAGCACCGCCACCAGCTTGTCGCCCTCGCGGTAGACCTTTTCCAGCATCATGTCGCCGGTCATGATCACTTCCTTGGGGTACATGCTGCGGTAGTACGTCGGGAAGGTCGTCCCGCCCATGGCCACGCCCGGCTTGATGTCGTCGGTGACGATCTCGACCTGGCTGCCCTTGTCGGCGATGAAGTCGGCGGTGGACATGCCGGTGAACTCGCAGATGGTGTCGTAGACCAGCACGTTCTTGCCCGGTGCGACCTTGCCGTCCAGCACGTCCCAGCTGCTCACCACCAGGCCTTCTTCAGCACCCCAGTGCGGGTTCTGCTCGACGAACGGGTGACCGCCGACGGCCAGCACGATGATGTCCGGACGCAGGTCCTTGATCGTGTCGACATCCGCGGCAGTGCCCAGGCGCAGATCGATCTTCAGGCGGGCGAACTCCAGCTGGTACCAGCGGGTGATACCGGCGATCTGGTCGCGTTGCGGCGCCTTGGCGGCGATGGTGATCTGCCCGCCGATCTGCTCCTTCTTCTCGAACACGGTCACGTCGTGGCCACGTTCAGCCGCGACCCGTGCAGCTTCCATCCCGGCAGGGCCAGCACCGACCACCACCACCTTGCGCTTGGGCCCGGTGGATTTCTCGATGATGTGCGGCACGCCCATGTACTCACGGGAGGTCGCGGCGTTCTGGATGCACAGCACGTCCAGACCCTGGTACTGACGGTCGATGCAGTAGTTGGCACCGACGCACTGCTTGATCTGGTCGACCTGGCCCATCTTGATCTTGGCGATCAGGTGCGGGTCGGCCATGTGCGCGCGGGTCATGCCGACCATGTCGACGTAGCCGCCTTCGAGGATGCGCTGTGCCTGGTTCGGGTCCTTGATGTTCTGCGCGTGCAGGACCGGGACCTTGACCACTTCCTTGATGCCGGCCGCCAGGTGCAGGAACGGCTCCGGCGGGTAGCTCATGTTGGGAATGACGTTGGCCAGGGTGTTGTGCGTGTCGCACCCCGAGCCGATCACGCCGAAGAAATCGACCATGCCGGTGGCATCGTAGTACTTGGCGATTTCCTTCATGTCTTCGTGGCTGAGGCCGTCCGGGTGGAACTCGTCACCACAGATGCGCATGCCGACGCAGAAGTCGTCACCGACCTCGGCGCGCACGGCCTTGAGCACTTCCAGGCCGAACTTCATGCGGCCCTCGAAGCTGCCGCCCCATTCGTCGGTCCGCTTGTTGACGCGCGGGCTCCAGAACTGGTCGATCATGTGCTGGTGCACGGCCGACAGTTCGACGCCATCGAGGCCGCCTTCCTTGGCACGGCGCGCCGCCTGGGCGTAGTTGCCGATCACCCGCCAGATTTCCTCGGGCTCGATGGTCTTGCAGGTGGCCCGGTGCACGGGTTCACGGATACCGGACGGCGACATCAGGGTCGGCCAGTTGAAGCCGTCCCAGCGCGAACGCCGCCCCATGTGGGTGATCTGAATCATGATCTTGGCGCCATGCTTGTGCATGGCATCGGCCAAGTTCTGGAAATACGGGATGATCCGGTCGGTCGACAGGTTCACCGACGCCCACCATTCCTGGGGGCTGTCGATGGCTACCACGGACGATCCACCGCAGATCGCCATGCCAATGCCGCCCTTGGCCTTCTCTTCGTAGTACTTGACGTAACGATCGGTGGTCATCCCGCCGTCGGTGGCGTACACCTCGGCGTGGGCGGTACTGAGCACACGGTTACGGATGGTCAGTTTGCCGATCTGGATCGGCTGGAACATTGCTTCGAAGGCCATGACGCGTTCTCCGGCTTTACAACGGCTTCGTTACGAACAGGCCATCTTCGTGACCTTCTTCAGAGCCACCGTAGACCTGCTCGGCCACGGTGCGAATCGAGCTGCCACGGGCAGCGAGGATCTGGTCCATGGCACCGGCGAACCAGCCGGTGAACATGTAGTCGACCTTGCGGCCGACTTTGCCGTACACGTACACGAACGCCGAATGCTTGAGCTTGACGCTGCACGTGCCCTTGTCCAGGTCGATGTCCTGGATCTCGAACAGGCCCCAGCCGCGCTGGGACAGGCGCTTCATGTAGTGCTCGAACACCGCCACGCCTTCCAGGCCATGGCACTCGGCTTCTTTTTCACACCAGTGCCAGGCGGACTTGTAGCCGGCCTTGTAGAGGATCTCGGCGTACTTGTCGGCACCCAGGACCTCTTCGATGCCCATGTGGTTGTTGACGAAGAAGTGACGTGGGACGTACAGCATCGGCAAGGCATCGGAGGTCCAGACGCCAGTCTCGCTGTCGACTTCGATGGGCAATTGCGGGGCGATCTTGGCCATGGAAACCTAACTCCAGAATTATTGTTGGATGAGAGCGCCCTGGCACGGCGGCCAAGGCTGAAACGTGGGGTGAGGGTTTATTCGCCCCAGACGTCGCGCAGCACGTTGACCCAGTTCTCGCCCATGATCTTGCGCACCACCCGCTCCGAGTGGCCGCGCTTGAGCAGGGTCTCGGTGAGGTTGGGGAACTCGCCGACGGTACGGATGCCCAGCGGGTTGATGATCTTGCCGAAGTTGGTCAGGCGGCGGGCGTAGCCCTTGTCGTGGGTCAGGTACTCGAAGAAGTCCTTGCCATGGCCTTGGGTGAAGTCGGTCCCGATACCGATCGCGTCCTCACCGACGATGTTCATCACGTACTCGATGGCTTCGGCGTAGTCGTCGATGGTCGAATCGATGCCCTTGGCCAGGAACGGCGCGAACATGGTCACGCCGACGAAGCCGCCGTGATCGGCGATGAACTTCAGTTCTTCGTCGGACTTGTTGCGAGGGTGATCCTTCAGGCCCAGGGGCAGGCAGTGGGAGTAGCAGACCGGCTTCTTCGACTCGAGGATGACTTCCTCGGAGGTCTTGGAGCCGACGTGCGACAGGTCGCACATGATGCCGACGCGGTTCATCTCGGCGACGATCTCGCGACCGAAACCCGACAGGCCGCCATCACGCTCGTAGCAACCGGTGCCGACCAGGTTCTGGGTGTTGTAGCACATCTGCACGATGCCCACGCCCAGCTGCTTGAAGATCTCCACGTAGGCGATCTGGTCTTCGAACGCATGGGCGTTCTGGAAACCGAAGAGGATGCCGGTCTTGCCCTGCTCCTTGGCCTTGCGGATGTCGGCCGTGGTGCGCACTGGCATGACCAGGTCGCTGTTCTCGCGGATCAGCTTCTGGCTGGCGGCGATGTTGTCCACGGTCGCCTTGAACCCTTCCCATACCGACACCGTGCAGTTGGCGGCGGTCAGGCCGCCCTTGCGCATGTCTTCGAACAGTTCACGGTTCCACTTGGCGATGATCAGACCGTCGATGACGATGCTGTCGGCGTGTAATTCGGCTGGGCTCATCAGGCTGTCCCCTTCTTATCGATCTTGGTCGCGCCGCGAGTGCATGGGCGCTTTGGAGGCCAGCATATGCCTGCGCGACCGACGAACAGGATGCAAAAACGACAGGGGGTTTGCCGAAAGCGTCAATCGTCGATTCGGGGCGCTGCCGAACGTCTGGCTCGCGCTGAAACGCCTCCCTCTGGGATGTCCGGCATGGCCGCAGCATGCTGATCGGGCCGTATACGAACGGCACATCCACAAGGAGACTTACCATGCTGCAATCCGAAGCCATCGACTACTTCTCGGCAATCGAACTGGCGCCTGCACCCCAGCGCTCGACCTTCAATACCCTGCTATCCACGCCTCCCAACGGTCTGCCTGGCGACCTGGTGCATGCGGGCAGGGACAATGGGGCCGTGATTGGCGATGCGGTCGTCGGCCTGACCGATCGCTTGTCCGAACAGAACGCCAAGGACGTCATGAACTGCGTGTCCCTTGCCCAGCAGGTCGCCAACCAGAGGGCCAACAAGGAAACGCATCTTGGCCAATGGTGCGACGCGTATTTCGAAGTGCTCAGGTACGCCGGCTGGAACACTCGCAACTACGCGCGTCAACGCTACTCGCCTTCGGCGCGCAGCTTCTCCATGGACCAGATTGCCCTGGAAATCATCCAGGCGGCCAGCCAGGGGCAGCTTGCCTTCGTCGAAATGGCACGCCGGGCGTTCGGTGCATTGGAGAGCAATGAAAAGGCCCTGAACATTCTGGAAAACAACAGCGCGTCCGAGACGTTCGCCACCTTCCAGACCCTGCCTTGCACGGAAACCCGTTCGGGTACACCAGCGATGATCATGACGTGCATCGACTTCAAGAAACGGGTCAGACAACGCAAGGTGCTGTTCTTCCGCTTCAACCGGACCGACGTCGACATCTACCGCGCGGCCACGCAGATCGAGTTGAACACCTCCCACTACGCCAGGATCCGCAACCAGATCGAAGACAAACTCTACATGGGCGCCCAGGACTTCTTCGCCAATATCGAATTGTGAACCCCAGGTGTGCCGACGCGTTCGACACACCGCCTAAAGGACGTCTCTATGCCTGCCCCCCACTGTTACATCAATGCTGCGCAGATCGTGGTCTTTTCACCGTCGATCGCTGCCACGCTGAAAGCCGATCTTCTGCACTCGTCCCTGCTGGCTCAGTTATTGGCCGACAAGGCAGCTTTCACCACGCTGAGCGATTGGCACCACCGCTACACGAGCGCCCTGGCGCGGACACAATGGATGCGCATGAGCGCCACGGTCCATTCGATCACGCCAGACGAACCTGTCGTCACGCTGACGGAAATGATCGACGCATCAAGCCTGCCGTCCTCCGCCAAGGCCATGCTGCGCCATACCCTGGATGCCTTGCGCCAGCCTGCCAACGCATCGGCACTGTCCATCTTGCGCAATGCCGTCTGCAAACCCCATGACGGCCTGCCGTCGCACAACCTGTGGTTCGAGCTGGTCCAGGTGACCGACGCCTCCGACATCCGGACGTTCGCGCTGACCGTGGAAGCGCCTGGAGCGGCCCTGACGCCCGACACGTCGGACCACGTATTCGATACGATGCCTGAGGGCGCGCGCTTCACGCTGCGCACCAGTCAGTTCGAACTCATGCCCACTTACGATGGCATCAGGACGAAGGTCATCCGGGCACTCGGCGACAAGGCGAACCGGTATACGGCCGTGGTCGAAAGCAGCCATGACATGCCGCCTGTGCCCAAGCCTTCAGTCCCGGCGCTCGACAATTTCACCGTGAGATGACGTGCGATGCTCAACTTGCCGTAGCGCGCACTACGCGCGCGGCAAGCCTGCGGATGAAAACGCATGCACCCTGCTATTCAATGGACGGGGCTTACGCGAGAATCGCGCTTCTTTCACGGCAATCTGGAGAACGACGGATGAAACGTATGGCAGGCCTGGCCCTGATGGGTTGTCTGTTGAGCGCCCACGCGGCGCAGGACGAGAGCACGCCGTGCGATACGGTCGAGAACGACCGACAGGCCTATGCGTGTGCGGCTTTCAACCAGCAGACGGCAGAGCGTGAACTCAAGGCAGCGTTCGAAGAACTGCTGCAACGGGTCGCCGAGCAATACCCCGAGGCCCAGGCAAAGACGCTAATGACCCGCCTGACTGCAGCCGACACCTTGTGGCGCCAGGTGCGCAAGGCTGATTGCGACGCCGAAACCGGCAGCCTGGAGCCGGACAGTCAGCCTTATCAGGCCGCGTGGAACAACTGCCTGGCCCAACACAGCGATGACCGCTCCGAATACCTGCAATCGATCCTGCAGCCGTAGAGACCAGGCTTCTGCGTCGCTTGCGCACACCTTGCCTCAGCCTTTCCTTGCGGCGCCTGCGAAGGTACAGACGTCGCTCCTTGCAGTGACGGCATCGCCAGATGCTCAGGCGTATGCCCCAGGTATCGGGGCACCGGGCAACATGACGGATACGGTAAAAAAATGGCCCCGAAAGCCGTGAGCGTCCGGGGCCAAGCGCGAGCACTGTCCACGATGCACGAACGAGGGTGACCAAGCCCTTCGGTGCGGTCGATGCATGCAGTGTGGTCACTTGCCGAGCGACCGGTTTAGCCGGAAACGACCTGTTCTTAGTCAAAGCGGCCATGCGCGTACGTCAGGGTTGCGGGCCTGTCGCTGTCGACACAGAATCGGTCGCAAACAACAGCAGTACGCGCTCAGCGATCGACGAGGGAAACAGCCATGATGCATGCGGATTTGATTGACCAGGACGACCTGGCAGGCCACCTGCGCTCGCGCGGGTTCGACATCCCGGCCGGCGCCAGCGCCGAACAGGCCTGCGAGACGGTGGTACGGGGCCTGACCGACGCCAACGCCCGTGCGCTCAAGGACGTGGTCGAGGCCATGTACACCAGCAGTGCGACGATTCTGCCGGCGGTGCGCCAGGCGATCGACAAACAGTTGCTGCCCGCCTTGGCGCAGTTCAAGACCCGCAGCTGAAACAGCGACCTGGCCTTGGCGGATGCTTCTGCCAAGGCGCGGGTTTTCAGGCGGCGCTCGCCGTACCCTCTTCCCTGCCCTCTTGGCGCCGATGCAGCGCCTGCACCGGCCTCATCGCGGGCAAGCCCGCACACGATGACTGCGGCGCTGACCGCTCAGCGCGTCGCCACCCTTCTGTGGGAGCGAGCTTGCCCGCGATGCAGGCACCGCCGTTCTACAACCTCACGCTGGCGAAGGTCGACTCGTTGCGCGCCTGGCTCAAGGCCGCCATCGGCCCGCTGTGCGGAGACAGCACCATGGCTTGCGGGATCGGCATCATCGCCACCTGCTGGGTGGTGTTCGAACCGACACGCTCGTCACGTGGCGGAATGCCGAAGTACTCCCGGTAGCACTTGGAGAAGTGCGGCGTGGAGACGAAGCCGCAGACCGACGCCACCTCGATGATCGACATGGGCGTCTGCTTGAGCAACTGCCGCGCGCGGATCAGGCGCAGCTTGAGGTAGTAGCGCGAGGGCGAGCAGTGCAGGTACTTCTGGAACAGACGCTCCAGCTGCCGGCGCGACACCGACACGTACACGGCCAGCTCGTCGAGGTCGATCGGCTCTTCCAGGTTGGCCTCCATCAGGGCGACGATTTCCTGCAGCTTCGGCTGATTGGTGCCGAGCATGTGCTTGAGCGGCACGCGCTGGTGATCCTGTTCGTTGCGGATACGCTCGTAGACGAACATTTCCGAGATCGCGGCCGACAGCTCACGGCCATGGTCGCGGCTGATCAGGTGCAGCATCATGTCCAGTGGCGCGGTACCGCCGGAGCTGGTGAAGCGATTACGGTCGAGGGTGAACAGGCGAGTGCTCATGTTGACCCGTGGGAAGGCTTCCTGCATCGCGGCCAGACACTCCCAGTGCACGCTGCAATCGAACCCGTCCAGCAGCCCGGCGCAGGCCAGTGCCCAGCTGCCGGTGCAGACCGCGCCAAGGCGGCGCGACTGGCGCGCCTGGGTCTGCAGCCAGCTCACGTGCTCGCGGGTCACGGCGCGCTGGATCCCGACGCCTCCGCAGACGATGATCGTGTCCATGGGCGGCGCGCTGTGCATGGAGGCATCCGGCGTGATCTGCAAGCCGTCGCTGGCCCAGACCTGTCCGCCATCCAGGGTCAGGGTGTGCCAGCGATACAGCTCGCGCCCCGACAGTTGGTTGGCCATGCGCAGCGGCTCGACGGCCGAAGCCAGGGAGATGAGCGTGAAATTGTCCAGCAGCAGAAAGCCGATGGACTGAGGGGCTGCGCGGTTCTGGTTCTGGCTTCCGGAGGTGTACGACGTCATCGCGATTTCTCCACACAATGCAGGGTGTGCCTCAGGCGGGCACTGTTTCTTGTCAGGGCCCCGATTCGTCTGCGGGGCTTTGTCAAACACGACGCAAATGTCGTGCCTGAGATTGAACGGTCGTCCAAAAAATCCTGAAAACGACCATGCAGTCAGTTTGTAGGCGGTTTCGACAGGGCCTGTAATCCTTTGCTAACCCTTGCGCTAGCGCGTTTCCTTACCGTTAGTGAGCATTTAAGTAGCACTGGCAGGAAACATACCTGCACGCGACAGCACCCATCTGTCACCGTTGGTGATCGTGCTGTCTTCAGGCAAGAGGGCATTCAAGGGATGTCGGCGCACCGCAACGCGGCACGCCGAGGGTGTCATGACGCAGAAGAGTGCAGGCGACTCAGCACTCGATGGCGCTGACGGCCAGGCCGCCGCGCGAGGTTTCCTTGTACTTGTCGTGCATGTCGGCGCCAGTATCGCGCATGGTGCGGATGACCTGGTCGAGCGAGATGAAGTGCTCGCCATCACCGCGCAACGCCATCTGCACGGCGTTGATCGCTTTCACCGCCGCGATCGCGTTGCGCTCGATGCACGGCACCTGGACCAACCCACCCACCGGGTCGCAGGTCAGGCCCAGGTTGTGCTCCAGGGCGATTTCGGCTGCGTTCTCCAATTGCCGGGGCGTGGCGCCCAGCACCTGGGCGAGCCCGGCAGCGGCCATGGCACAGGCAGACCCTACCTCGCCCTGGCAGCCGACTTCAGCGCCCGAAATCGAAGCGTTCTTCTTGCACAGGATCCCGACGGCTGCCGCACCCAGGAAGAAGTCCACCACGTCGGCCTCGCCCACGACGCTGCTGAAACGCATGAAATAGTGCAGCACGGCCGGAATGATCCCCGCGGCACCGTTGGTCGGCGCGGTGACCATTCGCCCGCCGGCGGCGTTTTCCTCGTTCACCGCCAGGGCGAACAGGTTGACCCATTCCATCGCGCTCAAGGTCGAGCCGATGACGTTCGGCTTGCCCAGCTCCTGCAGGCTGCGGTGCAGCTTGGCGGCCCGACGACGGACGTTGAGCCCACCGGGCAGGACGCCTTCGTACTTCAGGCCGTTGTTCACGCACTCCTGCATGGCTTCCCAGAGCTTGAGCAGGCCTGCCCGGATCTCTGCCTCGCTGCGCCAGACCCGTTCGTTGGCCATCATCAATTGCGCCACGCTCAGGTCGTTTTCCTCGCACAGCCGCAGCAGTTGCGCCGCGCTGTCGAAATCGTAGGGCAATACGGTGGTATCGGCGTCCAGCACACCGCTGGCTGCCTGCGCGGCATCGACCACGAAGCCGCCGCCCACCGAGTAGTAGGTGTCGCTGTGCAGCGAGGCACCGCCTGGACCTTCGGCGATCAGGGTCATGGCGTTGGGGTGGTACGGCAGGTTCTCGTCGAGCAGCCGCATGTCGCGCGCCCAGACGAACTCGATGGGGCGCCGGTTATCCAGCAGCAAGGTGTTAGTTTCGCGCAGGTCGGCGATGCGCGGGACGATCTGGGTCGGGTCGATGGCGTCCGGCCATTCCCCCATCAGCCCCATGATCGTGGCGTTGTCGGTGCCATGGCCGATGCCGGTGGCCGACAGCGAACCGTAGAGGCGGACTTCGACCCGCTCGACCTGGTCCAGCTCGCCACGCTCGCGCAGGCCCTGAACGAACAGGGCTGCGGCGCGCATGGGGCCGACCGTATGAGAACTGGAAGGCCCGACACCTATCTTGAACAGGTCGAACACGCTGATGGCCATTGTCGAATCACCTCTTGATGGGCTTGTCTTCCCGCGACATGACGCGGGTGGCGGGCCTGACAGGCTCAGGCAGGGGACCGCCGCACAGGCACGCATCATCGGGCTTTTACCGGGTCGCACGCGGTCTGCAACCGACGTACTTTTGTCCGCCTACGCCCCGCCTCAAAGCCCATTGCCAGACGCTTTCAAGGTCGCGAACGCCGCAAAAACGCCCCTATCCCCCGGGAAATCTCCATATGCGACACCCTCCGCTCTGGATGCGACCCACCCTGTACTGGTTACGACCCTGGCAGTAGTCGATCGCCCAACGCTGGTGGATGATCGAAAGCGACTCATCACTGCACGGCCCCGACCGCTGCCGCCCGGCAGCCATTGGCCGACCGCTGCCCCAGAAGCACGGCGACCCGGGACACCCGAAGAAAAGAACACAGGAGTCCACCCCCATGAGAGGCACGCTTTCGCTGTTGCCGGTCGCATTGCTCGGAACCGCTCTGATGGCTTCGGCCGCCGAGCCGGAACAATGCCAGACCGTTCGTTTCTCCGACGTCGGCTGGACCGACATCACCGCGACCACCGCGGTGACCAGCACGGTGCTCCAGGCACTGGGCTACACGACGAAGACCACCATGATCTCGGTGCCGGTGACCTACAAGTCGCTGGCGGCCGGCAAGGACCTGGACGTGTTTCTCGGCAACTGGATGCCGACCATGGAAAACGACATCAAGCCGTATCGCGACGCCGGCACGGTGGACACCGTGCGCGCCAACCTGGAGAACGCCAAGTACACCTTGGCCGTCCCTCAGGCGCTGTATGACAAGGGCCTGAAGGACTTCGCCGACATTACCCGCTTCAAGGAGCAGCTGGGCGGCAAGCTCTATGGCATCGAGCCGGGCAACGACGGCAACCGCACGATCCAGAGCATGATCGACAAGAACGCCTTCGGCCTGAAGGACGCCGGCTTCAAGCTGGTGCAGTCCAGCGAAGCAGGCATGCTGTCCCAGGTCGCACGCGCGCAACAGCGCGGCGAGGACATCGTGTTCCTGGGCTGGGAACCCCACCCGATGAACAAGCGCTTCGCGCTCAAGTACCTCTCGGGCGGCGACGATTTCTTCGGCCCCGACTATGGCAAGGCCACCGTGTTCACGAACACCCGCAAGGGCTACGTCGAGCAGTGTGGCAACGTCGGGCGCCTGTTGCAGAACCTGTCGTTTACCCTGGACATGGAAAGCACGCTGATGGGTGCCATTCTGGACGACAAGGTCAAACCCGAGGCCGCCGCCAAGGCCTGGCTGAAGGCCAACCCCCAGGTGCTCGACGCCTGGCTGGCCGGTGTGACGACCGTGGATGGCCAACCGGGGCTGGAAGCCGCGAAAGCCAAGCTGGCGCAGTAGCAGCACGCATGCCCCTGCGTCGCCGCCGTGACGACGCAGGTTGACCTCAATCCTTGCAGGTGGACGTTCGCTATCATGCTTATCGATCAGAAATTACCGCTAGGGCAGTACATGGCCTCATTTGTCGAATGGTTGACCCAGCATGGCGCCAACTACTTCGACGCTATCGCTCAAGGCCTGGAGCTGATGATCCATGGTGTCACCAGTGCCTTGACCTGGTTCAACCCCTTCGTCCTGATTGCCCTGCTCGCCGCGCTGGCGCACCTGATCCAGCGCAAGTGGTCGCTGACCCTGTTCTGCGCCCTCTCCTTCCTGTTGATCCTCAACCTCGGCTACTGGCAGGAGACCATGGAGACCTTGGCCCAGGTCACCTTCGCCACGGTGGTGTGCGTGGCCCTCGGCGTGCCGCTGGGCATCATCGCGGCGCACAAGCCGATGTTCTACACCGCCCTGCGACCGGTGCTGGACCTGATGCAGACCGTGCCGACCTTCGTCTACCTGATCCCCACGCTGACCCTGTTCGGCCTCGGTGTGGTGCCTGGACTGATCTCGACGGTGGTGTTCGCCATCGCCGCGCCGATCCGCCTGACCTACCTGGGCATCTGCGACGTGCCCCAGGAGCTGCTCGACGCCGGCAAGGCGTTCGGCTGCTCGCGGCGCCAGCTGCTCACCCGCATCGAGCTGCCCCACGCCATGCCGAGCATCGCCGCCGGCGTCACGCAATGCATCATGCTCTCGCTGTCGATGGTGGTGATCGCGGCCCTGGTCGGTGCCGACGGGCTGGGCAAGCCGGTGGTCAACGCCCTGAACACCGCTGACATCTCACTGGGCTTCGAAGCCGGCCTGGCCATCGTGCTGCTGGCGATCATGCTCGACCGTATCTGCAAGCAACCCGAGCTGCCGGCCAGGAGCGAAGCATGAGCATCATTCGATTCGAAGACGTCGACGTGGTTTTCTCCAACAAGCCACGCGAAGCCCTGTCCCTGCTCGATCAAGGCCTGAACCGCGAGCAGATCCTCAAGCGTACCGGCCTGGTGCTGGGGGTGGAAAAGGCCAACCTGGACATCCAGAAAGGCGAGATCTGCGTGCTGATGGGGCTCTCCGGCTCCGGCAAGTCGAGCCTGCTGCGCTGCATCAACGGCCTGAACACCGTCAGCCGCGGCAAGTTGTTCGTCGAGCACGAAGGCAGCCAGATCGACATCGCGCATTGCACGCCTGCCGAGCTGAAGATGATGCGCACCCAGCGCATCGCCATGGTGTTCCAGAAGTTCGCCCTGATGCCTTGGCTCACCGTGCGCGAGAACATCAGCTTCGGCTTGGAAATGCAGGGTCGCCCCGAGAAGGAGCGGCGCACGCTGGTGGACGAGAAGCTCGAGCTGGTCGGCCTGACGCAGTGGCGCAACAAGAAGCCCGATGAGCTGTCGGGCGGCATGCAGCAGCGGGTCGGGCTGGCCCGGGCCTTGGCGATGGACGCCGACATCCTGCTGATGGACGAACCCTTCTCGGCGCTCGACCCGCTGATTCGGCAAGGGCTGCAGGACGAGCTGCTGGAGCTGCAACGCAAACTGAACAAGACCATCGTCTTCGTCAGCCACGACCTGGACGAAGCACTCAAGCTGGGCAGTCGCATCGCCATTATGAAAGATGGCCGCATCATCCAGTACAGCCGTCCCGAAGAGATCGTCCTCAACCCGGCCGACGATTACGTGCGCACCTTCGTCGCCCACACCAACCCGCTCAACGTGCTGTGCGGTCGCAGCCTGATGCGCACGCTGGACAACTGCAAACGCCTCAACGGCTCGGTGTGCCTCGACCCGAGCAACGATTCCTGGCTTGACCTGGCCGAGGGCAACACCATCACGGGGGCGCGCCAGGGCGTCAATGGCATGGCCTTGCAGAACTGGGTACCGGGGCAATCGGTGGATGACCTGGGGCGCCGGCCGACGCTGGTGCATGCCGACATCGGCATGCGTGAAGCCCTGCAGATTCGTTACCAGACGGGCAACAAGCTGGTGCTGCAGGAGGGCAATTCGGTGGTGGGGATCCTGGGGGACAGCGAGCTGTACCATGCGTTGCTGGGGCGCAGTCACGGGTAGGCGCAGGCCTGTGAATAAGCAGGCGCCTGTTTTGTGGGCCCTGCGGGCCCAATCGCGGCACAGGGGCCGCTCCTACACCCGTAGTCACACCGCAGTGGTACAGACAATCGCGGCCCCCTGTGGGAGGTATTCCGCGGGAGTGACTGCGCTTGATCCATACTTTGCCATACCTGTGATCTTGTGGGCCCTGCGGGCCCAATCGCGGGACAGGGGCCGCTCCTACACCCGTAGTCACATCGCAGTGGTACAGGCAATCGCGGTCCCCTGTAGGAGCGGCCCCTGTGCCGCGATTGGGCCTGCCAGGGCCCACAAAATCCACGCCGCGTTGGCATCGTGAAGCAGAAGAAGACAGCCACCTCTGCTTGCCTTGCCCACCTAGGATCCACAACTCACCTGTGAAAGCGGGCTTGCCCGCGATGCAGGCAACCCGCAACCCCACGTCGCACGGGCTTCAGCGCACCACGATCCCGCGTTGCGCCAGGTAGGCCTTGGCTTCCGGCACGGTGTATTCGCCGAAATGGAAGATGCTCGCCGCCAGCACCGCGCTGGCATGCCCTTCCAGGATGCCGTCGGCCAGGTGCTGCAGGTTGCCGACGCCACCGGAGGCGATCACCGGGATCCCCACCGCATCACTGATGGCCCGGGTCACGCCCAGGTCGAAGCCGTTCTTCATGCCATCCTGGTCCATGCTGGTCAGCAGGATCTCCCCCGCCCCCAGCCCTTCCATCTTGCGCGCCCAGGCCACGGCATCCAGGCCGGTCGGCTTGCGCCCGCCGTGGGTGAAGATCTCCCAGCGCGGTGGTTCGCCAGGCGCGGACACCTGCTTGGCATCGATGGCCACGACGATGCACTGGGACCCGAACCGGTCCGCCGCCTCGCCCACGAACTCGGGGGTGAACACGGCAGCCGTGTTGATCGACACCTTGTCGGCACCGGCGTTGAGCAGGTTGCGGATGTCCTGCACGGTGCGCACGCCGCCGCCTACGGTCAGCGGGATGAACACCTGGCTGGCCATGCGCTCGACGGTGTGCAGGGTGGTGTCGCGGCCGTCGACGCTGGCGGTGATGTCCAGGAAGGTGATCTCGTCGGCACCCTGTTCGTCATAGCGCCGGGCGATTTCCACCGGGTCGCCGGCGTCACGGATGTTCTCGAACTTGACGCCCTTGACCACCCGGCCGTTGTCCACGTCCAGGCAAGGGATGATGCGTTTCGCTAAAGCCATGAACTTTCTCCTTTAAGCTGCACGCTTGCAGCTCACCCTGTTCAACGGTCGCAGAGCGCCTGGGCTTCGGCGACGTCGAGGGTGCCTTCGTAGATGGCACGGCCGGTGATCGCACCGATGATGCCTGGGGCCTTGGCGTCGAGCAGGGCCTGGATGTCGCCCAGGTTGTGGATGCCGCCGGAGGCGATCACCGGGATCGAGGTGGCTTCGGCCAGGGCCTTGGTGAACGGCACGTTGCAGCCTTGCATCATGCCGTCCTTGGCGATGTCGGTGTAGACGATCGCCGAGACGCCATCGGCCTCGAAGCGACGGGCCAGGTCGATGACCTGCACCGAGCTGACCTCGGCCCAGCCGTCGGTGGCGACGAAGCCATCCTTGGCATCCAGCCCGACGATCACCTTGCCGGGGAAGGCCTTGCAGGCTTCGGCGACGAACTCGGGCTGCTTGACCGCCTTGGTGCCGATGATCACGTAGCTGACGCCTGCCTTGACGTAGTGCTCGATGGTTTCCAGCGAGCGGATGCCGCCGCCGATCTGGATCGGCAGGTGCGGGTAGCGCCTGGCGATCGCGGTCACCACCTCACCGTTGACCGGCTGGCCTTCGAAGGCGCCGTTCAGGTCGACCAGGTGCAGCCGGCGGCAACCGCCCTCCACCCACTTGGCGGCCATGCTCACCGGGTCATCGGAAAACACCGTGGAGTCTTCCATGCGGCCCTGGCGCAGACGCACGCAGGCGCCGTCCTTCAGATCGATAGCGGGAATAATCAGCATGCTGTGTCCTTCGTCGGTTCAGGCGGCATGCTGCGCGTCGATGGCCGCACGCATGCGCGTCAATGGTTCGTCTGGCGATCGTACCGTGCGTGCGGTGATCGTCGGGTCAGTCGCCTTTCTCGAGCGCCCACAGGTCGCTTTCGATGCTCTCGAAGCGGTCCTTGAGGTGCACCTGCACGTCGGCGATCGCCCGGTTGTAGTAGTGGGGCGCGATGTCCCGGCTGAACAGCTCGAGCACCTCGGCCACCTCGAACGACCCCAGCTGCAGCTCGAAGCGGTCTTCGAGAAACCGCTTCAAGGTCTCCAGCGCCTGGCGTTCCTGCTCGGGCGCCAGGGTGATGCGCGGTGGCGTGGCGCGCGCGCGGGTCATTACCAGCGGCCGTCCCAGCTGATGAAGTTCTGCAGCAGTTGCAGGCCGTGGGTGTGGCTCTTTTCCGGGTGGAACTGCACGGCGAAGCGCGAGCCCTCGGCCAGCGCGGCAGCGAAGTCGACGCCATAGTGACCGCGACCGACCACCTGGCTCGGCTTGCCGGCCTCGATGTAGTAGCTGTGCACGAAATAGAAGCGCGCCCGGTCGGGGATGTCGTGCCACAACGGGTGGTCGACGCCTTGGGTCACCTCGTTCCAGCCCATGTGCGGCACCTTCAGGTGCTGGCTGTCTTCATGCAGGTCCTTGCCGAAGAACCGCACCTTGCCCGGGAACAGGCCGATGCAGTCGACGCCGTCGTTCTCCTCGCTGTGCTCAAGCAGCGCCTGCATGCCGACGCAGATGCCGAGGAACGGACGGTCCTGGCTGACCTCGCGCACCAGGCTGTCGAAGCCCAGGCGACGGATCTCGGCCATGCAGTCGCGGATCGCGCCGACACCGGGGAACACCACGCGGTCCGCCTCGCGGATCACGGCGGCGTCGCTGGTGACCAGCACCCTGCCCGCGCCCACGTGCTCCAGGGCCTTGGCCACCGAGTGCAGGTTGCCCATGCCATAGTCGATCACGGCTACTGTCTGCATCAGAGGCAACCCTTGGTGGAGGGCATCTGCCCGGCCATGCGGTCGTCCAGTTCCACGGCCATGCGCAGGGCACGGCCGAAGGCCTTGAACACGGTCTCGATCTGGTGGTGAGTGTTGTGCCCACGCAGGTTGTCGATGTGCAGCGTCACCAGGGCGTGGTTGACGAAGCCCTGGAAGAACTCCTGGAACAGGTCGACATCGAAGCCGCCGACCGACGCGCGGGTATAGGGCACGTGCATCTGCAGGCCAGGACGACCGGAGAAGTCGATCACCACCCGCGACAGCGCCTCGTCCAGCGGCACGTAGGCATGCCCGTAGCGACGGATGCCCTTCTTGTCGCCGATGGCCTGGGCGAACGCCTGGCCGAGGGTGATACCGACGTCTTCGACCGTGTGATGGTCGTCGATGTGCAGGTCGCCGTGGCACTCGATGTCCAGGTCGATCAGCCCGTGACGGGCGATCTGGTCGAGCATGTGTTCAAGGAAGGGCACACCGATGGCGAAGCGCGCTTTGCCACTGCCATCGAGGTTGATCGAGGCCTTCACCTGGGTTTCCAGGGTATTGCGCTCGACGGAAGCCTTACGTTCGACCATCACCAGCTCCGCAAGAATCGTTGGGCGAAAAGGGCCACATTATAGGCGCAGAAATGCCCGGCTTGAAACGCGGATGACGTGTGATCGGGGAAATTTGCCGGTCGCAGGCATGTGCCCGTCGACGAGGGCCCGCGTTGCACGGGCCGTCTTCGTGCCGGGGTTCGACGCACTGCGTCGCCCCGGCTCGCTGCAAGGTCAGTTGAACAGCACGGCGGTCTTCTGCAGGGTGATCCAGATCCCCCAGGCCAGCGGGATGCCCACCACCAGCCAGGCCACCACCACCAGCGGCTTGCTGGCCGGGGCTGCGCTCCACTCCAAGACCTGGCTGCCATCGGCACCCTTGTCATGGCTCAGCGCGCGCTCGGCGGCCAGCTCGGACTCGGTCATGAAGTACTTGTCGGCCACCGGACGCACCAGGGCGTTGCAGATGAAGCCCAGCACCAGCAGGCCGGCCAGGATGTACAGCGTGATGTCATAGGCGGCGGAACGCTCGACGCCCAGCGCCAGCTGGTACTCGCGCAGGTAGGTGATCAGCACCGGGCCGAGTACGCCGGCGGCAGCCCAGGCGGTCAGCAGACGACCGTGGATCGCACCGACCATCTGGGTGCCGAACAGGTCGGCCAGGTAGGCCGGCACGGTGGAGAAGCCACCGCCGTACATCGACAGGATGATGCAGAAGGCCGCCACGAACAGCGCGACGTTGCCGATGTGGCCCATGTTCGGGATCAGCGCATACAGCGCCACGCCCAAGGCGAAGAAGGCGAAGTAGGTGTTCTTGCGCCCGATGTAGTCGGAGAACGAGGCCCAGAAGAACCGCCCGCCGATGTTGAACAGGCTCAGCAGGCCGGTGAAGCCCGCAGCGATGGCGGCGATCTGTGCCAGCTGGCCGGCATTGAGTTCGCTGAAGCTCAGCTCGTTGCCCAGCAGCTTGCCGCCGAACACTTCCTGCAGCAGCGGCGAGGCCATGCCGAGGATACCGATACCGGCCGAGACGTTCAGGCACAGCACCAGCCAGATCAGCACGAACTGAGGCGTCTTCCAGGCCACGCTGACGTGCACGTGGCGGTCGGTGATCATGCCGCTGCCGGCCTTCTTCTGCACCGGGGTCCAGCCGGCGGGTTTCCAGCCGGTCGGCGGTACGCGGTAGGCGAGCGCGCCAGCGGTCATGAACACGAAGTAGATCGCCGCCATGACCATGAAGCTCTGCCAGACGCCGACGTCCTGGCCGGTGGCGAAGTGCCCCATCAGGGTGGTGGCCAGGGGAGCGCCGACCATCGCGCCGCCGCCGAAGCCCATGATCGCCATGCCGGTGGCCATGCCGCGCTTGTCCGGGAACCACTTGATCAGTGTCGAGACCGGCGAGATGTAGCCCAGACCCAGGCCGATCCCCCCGATCACCCCCGAGCCCAGCCACATCAGCCACAGCTGGTGGGTCTTCACGCCAATGGCCGAGATCAGCAGGCCGCCGCACCAGCACAAGGCCGAGACCAGGCCGGCCTTGCGTGGGCCGGCGTGTTCGAGCCAGCCACCGAGGACCGCGGCCGAGCAGCCCAGGAACACGAAGAACAAGGTATAGATCCAGCTCAGCATCGAGATCGGCCAGTCGCATTCGGCGCTGAACAGGCGAGCGATGAAGCCCATGTCCGGCGAGCAGGCGACGGGAGCGCTGATACCGATGGCTTGCGACAGCGGCAGCCAGAACACCGAGAAGCCGTAGGCCATGCCGATGCACAGGTGGATGGCCAGCGCCGCCGGCGGGACCAGCCAGCGGTTGAAGCCGGGGCGAGCGATGATGCGCTCCTTGGACAGGAAACCTGGGGCGCTGGCCCTGGCTCCGGTCTCGATACTCTTGTTCATTGTTGTTCCTCAAGTGTCGGATTCGCGAGGCGGATCGATGCGCGGTGCCGTCCTGACTGCACGCAGGCGATGGCCAGCCGGTGCTGACAACGCCGCGACAACCGGTCGCAGGCGTTTTGCAGGCGCGCAAGAGTACCAGCGACGAGACGGTCGCGCGCGCCTTTAAAGACGAAATGCCATCATTGACGCATGCGCCGCTTTGCGACACTTCGGCCGCGCGCTCCTGCACGAAAGGACCACGGTAGGCCCTGACTGTCGCCAAAGCCGACAAAAAGTGCACGAAATGCCCCATATGTCTTGTCGGATACTCAGGCCTGCGAGCCGCGGCGTTATACTCGGCGGTCGCCATATTCAGAAATCGGACTACAAGGACTCGCCCATGAAAGCCTTTGGCAAAATCCTGGGGCTGGTGCTGCTCGGGTTGCTGCTGATCATCGTGGCTCTGGGATTCGCCCTGACCCACCTCTTCGATCCCAACGACTACAAAGACGAGATTCGCCAGCTGGCTCGCGAAAAGGCCCACGTCGAACTGACCCTCGACGGTGACATCGGCTGGAGCCTGTTCCCCTGGCTGGGCCTGGAATTGCACCAGGCCAGCGTCGCCACCCTGCAGAACCCCAAGACCCCCTTCGCCGACCTGCAGATGCTCGGCCTGTCGGTGCGCGTGCTGCCGCTGCTGCGCCGCGAAGTGCAGATGAGCGACGTGCGCATCGAAGGCCTGAACCTGACGCTGGCGCGTGATGCCCAGGGCCACGGCAACTGGGAAGACATCGGCACGCCGGTGACGGATGCCACCACCCCTGCTTCGCCCGACGCCACGCCCCCGGCTGACGAAAAGGCCACGCCTGCTGCGCGCGAGGGCAACGAACGCGCGCTCAAGCTCGACATCGACAGCCTGACCGTCAACAACGCCCGCGTGCACTACAGCGACGCCACCACGGGCCAGACCTTCGAGGCCGAAAGCATTCAGGTCAGCACCGATGCCGTGCACGAAGGCATCAACATCCCGCTCAAGGCCTCGGGCTTCCTCAGCGTCGGCCAGCCGAACCTCAAGGTCCGTGCCGAACTGGCCGGGCAGGCGCGTTTCGACCGCACGCTCAAGCGCTACACCCTCGAAGACATGCGCCTGTCCGGCGAGACGTCCGGTGAACCGCTGGCCGGCAAGACCCTGACGTTCGCTGCGCAGGGCCAACTGCTGGTCGACATGGCCGCCCACACGGCGGCGTGGAGCAGCCTGAAGGTCTCGGCCAACCAGTTGCGCGCCCTGGGCGAACTGGACGTCAGCGGCCTGGACACGGCGCCACGGGTCAACGGCACGCTGTCGATCGCCCAGTTCAACCTGCGCACCTTCCTCGATGGCATCGGTCACCCGCTGCCGGCGACGGGCGACCCTGCCGCGTTCGGCAAGCTCGAGCTGGTCGGGCGTCTGGACGCCAGCCCGAACAGCCTGGCCCTCGAAGGCCTCAACCTGAAGCTCGACGACAGCACCTTCACCGGTCGCCTGGCAGTCGAGGACTTCGCTCGCCAGGCCCTGCGCGTGCAGCTGAAGGCCGATGCGCTCGACGCCGACCGCTACCTGCCGGCCAAGAGCGAGGCGGCCAAGGGCGCCAAGGCCGCGCGCCAGGCCGAGGTCAACCAGCAGGAAGCCACCGCCGTGGCCGGTGCCGGCACCTCGGAGTTGCCGGGCAAGCCCACCCAGCAGGCCTGGAGCAGCGACCCGCTGCTGCCTCTGGAGCGCGTGCGCACCCTGGACCTGCAGGCCGACCTGGCCTTCGGACGCCTGACCCTGGACACGCTGCCGATCGATGACGCCAGCCTCAAGGCCAGCGGCCAGGGCGGCCTGATCACGCTGCAAGGCCTGCGCGGCAACCTGTACAACGGCAGCTTCGCCGTCACCGGCACCCTCGACGCCCGCCCGGCCGTGCCGCAGATCGGCGTCAACACCCGCATCGACAACGTGCCGGTGGAGCACTTCATCAAGACCGACGACCCGCAGAAGGCGCCACCGGTCAAAGGCCAGCTGACCCTGGCCAGCGACCTGACCGCCAGTGGCAACAGCCAGAAGGCGCTGATCGACACGCTCAACGGCAAGGCCAACTTCAGCATCGCCAACGGTGTGCTGGTCGAGGCCAACCTCGAGCAGCAGCTGTGCCAGGCCATCGCCACCCTCAACCGCAAGTCGCTGACCGGCGAGCCACGCGGCAAGGACACGCCGTTCCAGGAGCTGCGCGGCAGCCTGGCGATCCGCAACGGCGTGGCCAGCAACCCGGACCTCAAGGCACGGATTCCGGGCCTGACCGTGAACGGTCACGGCGACCTGGACCTGCGCGTGCTGGGCATGGACTACCGCATCGGCGTCATCGTCGAGGGCGACCAGCGCGCCATGCCGGACCCGGCCTGCCAGGTCAACGAACGCTACGTGGGCGTCGAGCTGCCCCTGCGCTGCCGTGGCCCACTGGAACTGGGCGCCAAGGCCTGCCGCCTGGACAAGGACGGCCTGGGCCAGGTGGCCGCCAAACTGGCGGGCAACCGCCTCAACGACAAACTCAACGAGAAGATCGACGAAAAGCTGGGTGACAAGGTCAGTCCCGAGCTCAAAGACGCGCTCAAGGGCCTGTTCAAACGATGAATTCCCAGCAGTTCTCCAGTGCCGTGCTGACCTGGTTCGACCGGCACGGCCGCCACAACCTGCCCTGGCAGCAGGACATCAACCCGTACCGGGTGTGGGTGTCGGAAATCATGTTGCAGCAGACCCAGGTCAGCACCGTGCTCAACTACTTCGACCGCTTCATGGCCGCGCTGCCGACCGTGCGTGACCTGGCCGAGGCACCGGAAGACGAGGTGCTGCACCTGTGGACGGGGCTCGGTTACTACACCCGCGCCCGCAACCTGCAGAAGGCCGCGAAGATCGTCGTCGAACAGTACGGCGGCGAGTTTCCGCGCAGCGTCGCCCAACTGACCGAGCTGCCGGGCATCGGCCGCTCGACCGCCGGCGCCATCGCCAGCATCAGCATGGGCCTGCGCGCGCCGATCCTGGACGGCAACGTCAAGCGCGTGCTGGCCCGCTTCATCGCGCAGCAGGGCTACCCGGGCGAGCCGAAGGTGGCCAACGCGCTGTGGAACGCCGCCGAGCTGTATACCCCGCTCGTACGGGTCAACCACTACACCCAGGCGATGATGGACCTGGGCGCGACGGTCTGCACCCGCAGCAAGCCGACCTGCCTGATCTGCCCGCTGCAAGCCGGTTGCGAAGCGCACCTGCTGGGCCTGGAAACCCGCTTCCCCGAGCCCAAGCCACGCAAGACCCTGCCGCAACGTCAGACGGTGATGCCGCTGCTGACCAACGAGGCCGGCGAGATCCTGCTCTACCGGCGCCCCTCCAGCGGTTTGTGGGGCGGCCTGTGGAGCCTGCCCGAACTGGAGCAGGTCGAGCAGATCGAGGACCTGGCCGCCCAGCACGGCCTGCAGGTGCTCACCCAGCACGCGCTGGCCGGCCTGACCCACACCTTCAGCCATTTCCAGCTGGCCATCGCGCCCTGGCAGGTGCGTGTCGACACCACCGCCGCGCCCGTGGTCGAGGCCGACTGGCTCTGGTATAACCTCGCCACCCCGCCGCGCCTGGGCCTTGCCGCCCCGGTCAAGAAGCTCTTGCACCGCGCGGCCGATGAATTGAACGCAGGAGAGTCGCCATGACCCGCACCGTGCTGTGCCGCAAGTACAACGAGGAACTGCCAGGCCTGGAGCGTCCGCCCTACCCGGGGGCCAAGGGCCAGGACATCTTCGACCACATCTCGCAGAAAGCCTGGGCCGATTGGCAGAAGGAACAGACCATGCTGATCAACGAGAAGCGCCTGAACATGATGAACGCCGAGGACCGCAAGTTCCTCCAGGGCGAGATGGACAAGTTCTTCTCGGGCGAGGACTACGCCAAGGCCGAAGGGTACGTGCCACCGAGCGAATGAGCCGGAAAACCGTAAGCGACGGAATTAATTTAAAAAAATTTAAAAAGACGCTTGACCGAAACCTGAAAAAGCTTTTTAATGCGCCCCGTTGCCCAGATAGCTCAGTCGGTAGAGCAGAGGATTGAAAATCCTCGTGTCGGCGGTTCGACTCCGTCTCTGGGCACCAAATACCGAAACCCCTGAATCGAAAGGTTCAGGGGTTTTTTGTTGGGCGGGTAGTAATGATCGAGTGATCGAGGCTGGCTCCAGAGGCGTGAGGCAGCGCCCTCGATCAGATCGACGCCGCCTCCCCTATAGGAGCGGCCCCTGTCGGGGCGCCGGACCGGCCGCGATGGGCTGCCCAGCAGCCCCCACCAGCCAACCCAGCCTATCGCCCCTCCCCACTCCAAGGACCGCGCCCATGGCCTCCAACACCAAACAACAGAAACGCGCCAAGCGCGCCGCCAGCAAAGCCAAGCAGAACCGCATGGTGCGCAGTGGCCAGTCGGTCAAGGCCAGCAGCGGCGAGAGCACCAGCGTCGAGCAGGTCTTCAACAAGGCCAAGGACTCGGGCAGCTATGACGACCTGTTCGCCCGCATGAAGCAGGCCCAGGAAGGCGGCCTGGTACCGATGATCTCGGTGTTCCTGGTCGACCCGCTGCTGGCACTGGTGCTCAAGGGCCACAAGGAAGAGCACGCCACCGACTACATCGTGCTGGTGTTCACCGCCTACCGCGACTGGCTCGACGGCGCCGATGAAGACACCACGATGGCCTGGCTGGAAAGCGACGAATTCCAGGAGGCCTACATCGCGGCCTCCGAAGCGGTCGCCAAGCAGCAGCAACAGCAGAAGCAGTTCGGCTGAAGGCACCAAAGCCCAGCTATGAAAAAGGCCTCGCTCCCATTCAGGAGCGAGGCCTTTTGCGTTCAGGTCAGATCGTGGTCGGCAGGTGTCGCAGAGAGCCGCCTGGCGGCCCTGCACTCACGCGATCAGTGATCCAGCGCCACGCGGCCATTGCCCAGGCCCTGCGCCTTGCGACGACGCTGCACCAGCAGGCCTGCCGCCACCACGCCAATGCTCAGCAGCGCGGTCGCGACGATCTCGGCACGGTGGTCCGGACGGATCGCCATGACCACCAGCACGCTGATGATGAAGACGATGGTCGCCCAGGTCAGCCCTGGGAACAGCCACATCTTGAAGGCGATCGCCTCACCGTTCGCTTCACGCTGACGACGCATGCGCAGCTGCGACACGGCGATCACCAGGTACACCAGCAGCGCGATCGCGCCCGAGCTGGCCAGCAGGAACTCGAACACCGCTGCGGGTGCGAGGAAGTTGGCGAACACGGTCAGGAAGGCGGCTGCCGTCGACATCAGCACGGCCCAGTGCGGCGTGCCTGCCTTGCTGGTGCGCTGGGCCACGGCCGGTGCATCACCGCGCTTGGCCAGGGAGAACAGCATGCGCGAGGAGGTGTACAGCGCCGAGTTCAGGCAGCTGGTGACGGCGATCAGCACGACGATGTCGACGATCAGCTTGGCGTTCGGCACACCGATCAGGTTCAGCACGGTCTGGTAGGAGCCGGTGCTGGCCAGTTCCGGGCTGTTCCACGGCACCAGGGCCACGACCAGGAAGATCGACACCAGGTAGAACAGGCAGATCCGCCAGATCACCGAGTTGGTCGCCTTGGTGATCTGCTTGCCAGGGTCTTTCGACTCGGCCGCGGCGATGGTGACGATCTCGGTACCCATGAACGAGAACATGGTGGTCAGCATGGCCGCCAGCACGGCGCCCAGGCCGTGAGGCATGAAGCCTTCGGTGTCGAACAGGTGGCTGACGCCGCTGACCTGGCTGCCCGGCACCAGGCCGAACATGGCCACGCAGCCGACCACGATGAAGGCGACGATCGCCAGCACCTTGAGCAGGGCGAACCAGAACTCGAACTCGCCGTAGTTCTTCACGCTGAACAGGTTGGTGACGGTCAAGGCCAGGGTGATGAGCAAGGAGAAGGCCCACAGGTCCACGGCCGGGAACCAGGCGTGCAGGATCGCGGCGGCGGCGTTGGCCTCCAGCGGGATCACCAGGACCCAGAACCACCAGTACAGCCAGCCGATGGTGAACCCGGCCCAATGGCCGATGGCCCGGTCGGCGTAGGTGGAGAACGACCCGGTGTCGGGCGAGGCAATGGCCATTTCGGCCAGCATGCGCATGACCAGCACCACCAGGGTGCCGGCAGCGGCATAGGCCAGCAGCACGGCCGGGCCGGCTTCGGCGATGGCATGGCCGGAGCCGACGAACAGGCCGGCACCGATGACACCAGCGATGGACAGCATGGTGACATGCCGTTGTTTGAGCCCCTGAGCGAGGTCGTTGGAATTGTGGCTACCGCTCATGAAAGCACCTTTTGTGAAGGGTGAACGTCTGCGAATGCGAGGTACCAGTCGATCTGTGAACCGGTGCCGCATTGCGCACCATGCTGATCCACTGGCAATAAGCGCGCCATGACGCCACACAGAGTGTCGGATATTTCGCACAACCCCGTAAAACAAGGCTTACAGGCCTTTTAGCCATAAAGTGACCGAAAGCCCGCCAAATCCCCCCTCAGACCGGGTTTTACTGAAATACTCACTTACAACTGCACCAAAGGTGGGCCTAGGTAACACTCGTGCACCTCGACGGCGCAACCAGGTCGCAATCCAGGTACAACCGGCCAGCCAACCCTGGCTGAAAAGGTACTACCCCGTCGGGCGCGACTTCCCTCACCGCGTCAAAACTGGCACCATCGCGCCTTTTTTTCATCAAAGGCTTCATCACGGACGAGCAGCCAGGCAGACATCCGCGCGACAGTCTTCTGTGACGATGCGACAACCTGCCCTGGCGCCCCTTGAAGCAAACCGCGACCCGGTGGCTGTCACGAAGCCGCTATGCTAGCTTGGCGCTCGCCAGGAAGGCCGCCAATAAGCTGGGAACGCACTCGAAGACATGAGGACCGCACATGGCCCAGGCCACGCCCGCGCTTGAAATCCGCAACCTGCACAAACGCTATGGCGAGCAGGAGATTCTCAAGGGCATTTCGCTCACCGCACGCGATGGTGACGTGATCTCGATCCTCGGTTCGTCCGGCTCAGGCAAGTCCACGCTCCTGCGCTGCATCAACCTGCTGGAAAACCCGCACGCCGGGCAGATCCTCGTCGCCGGCGAGGAGCTCAAGCTCAAGCCGGTCAAGAACGGCGAGCTGATCGCCGCCGACAACCGCCAGATCAACCGCCTGCGCAGCGAGATCGGCTTCGTCTTCCAGAACTTCAACCTCTGGCCGCACATGTCGATCCTCGACAACCTCATCGAGGCACCACGCCGCGTGCTGGGCCAGAGCAAGGCCGAGGCCATCGAGCATGCCGAAGCGCTGCTGGCCAAGGTCGGCATTCACGACAAGCGTCATGCCTATCCGGCACAGCTCTCCGGTGGCCAGCAACAACGGGCGGCGATTGCCCGTACACTGGCCATGAAGCCCAAGGTCATCCTGTTCGACGAGCCGACCTCGGCGCTCGACCCGGAAATGGTCCAGGAAGTGCTTAGCGTCATCCGTGCCCTGGCCGAGGAAGGCCGTACCATGCTGCTGGTCACCCACGAGATGGGCTTCGCCCGCCAGGTGTCGAGCGAAGTGGTCTTCCTGCACCAGGGCCTGGTCGAAGAGCAAGGAACGCCGCAGCAGGTCTTCGAAAACCCGGCCTCGGCGCGTTGCAAGCAGTTCATGTCCAGTCACAGCTAACGGAGCAACACATGCAGACCTACAAGAAATTCCTCCTGGCCGCTGCCGCCACGCTGGTGTTCTCTGCCAATGCGATGGCCGCCGAGAAGCTGCGCATGGGTATCGAGGCCGCCTACCCTCCCTTCAACAACAAGGACGCCAGCGGTAACGTGGTCGGCTTCGACCGGGACATTGGCGACGCCCTGTGCGCCAAGATGAAGGTCGAGTGCGACGTGGTCACCTCCGACTGGGACGGCATCATCCCGGCCCTGAACGCCAAGAAGTTCGACTTCCTGGTGTCGTCGCTGTCGATCACCGACGAGCGCAAGCAGGCGGTCGACTTCACCGACCCCTACTACTCCAACAAGCTGCAGTTCATCGCGCCGAAGAACGTCGACTTCAAGACCGACAAGGACTACCTGAAGGGCAAGTCCATCGGCACCCAGCGCGCGACCCTGGCCGGCACCTGGCTGGAAGACAACTACGGCAACGACATCGACATCAAGCTGTACGACACCCAGGAGAATGCCTACCTGGACCTGGTGTCCGGTCGCATCGACGGCATCCTGGCCGACAAGTACGTCAACTACGAGTGGCTCAAGAGCAAGGACGGCCAGAACTACGAGTTCAAGGGCGAGCCGGTGGTCGAGAGCGACAAGATCGGCATCGCCGTGCGCAAGGGTGACGACGCGTTGCGCACTCAGCTGAACGCCGCCCTGAAAGAAATCGTCGCCGACGGCACGTACAAGAAGATCAACGACAAGTACTTCCCGTTCAGCATCTACTGAGTCACCCCGACCGGCGCCGCCCCTGCGCGGCGCCCGTCCCTTGAATGCACCTACCCATGACTATCGACCTGCACGGATTCGGTCCGGCCCTGGCGGCCGGCGCACTGATGACCGTAAAACTGGCGCTGTGCGCCCTGCTGCTGGGGCTGGTCCTCGGGCTGCTCGGCGCGCTGGCCAAGACTTCGCCGATCAAGCCGCTGCAATGGCTGGGCGGCGCCTATTCCACTTTGGTTCGCGGCGTCCCCGAACTGCTCTGGGTCCTGCTGATCTATTTCGGCACCGTGAGCCTGATGAACCGCCTGGGCGAAGCCCTGAACCTGCCCGGGCTCGAGCTCGACGCCTTCGCCGCCGGGGTGATCGCCCTGGGCCTGTGCTTCGGCGCCTACGCCACCGAGGTGTTCCGTGGCGCGATCCTGGCCATCCCCAAGGGGCACCGTGAGGCCGGCCTGGCGCTGGGCCTGTCCCGCGGCCGCATCCTCTCACGCATCGTCCTGCCGCAGATGTGGCGCGTGGCGCTGCCGGGCCTGGGCAACCTGTTCATGATCCTGATGAAGGACACCGCCCTGGTCTCGGTCATCGGCCTGGAAGAAATCATGCGCCATGCGCAGATCGCCGTGACCGTGAGCAAGGAGCCCTTCACCTTCTACATGGTCGCCGCGTTCATCTACCTGGGCTTGACCGTCATCGCCATGACCGGCATGCACCTGCTGGAAAAACGCGCCGCTCGCGGCTTCGCGAGGGACAACGCATGAACTGGGACGTCATCATCAAGTGGCTGCCGCGCCTGGCCCAGGGCGCGACCCTGACGCTGGAGCTGGTGGCCATCGCGGTCATCGCCGGGCTGATCCTGGCCATCCCGCTGGGCATCGCCCGCTCCTCGCGCAGCTGGTACGTGCGCGCGCTGCCGTTCGGCTACATCTTCTTCTTCCGTGGCACCCCGCTGCTGGTGCAGCTGTTCCTGGTCTACTACGGCCTGGCGCAGTTCGATGCGGTGCGCAGCAGCTCGCTGTGGCCCTACCTGCGCGATCCGTTCTGGTGCACGGTGCTGACCATGACCCTGCACACCGCCGCCTACATCGCCGAGATCCTGCGTGGCGCCCTGCAGGCCATCCCGAGGGGCGAGATCGAAGCGGCCCGCGCCCTGGGCATGTCCCGTGGCAAGGCGCTGATCTACATCATGCTGCCACGCGCCGCGCGCATCGGCCTGCCGGCCTACAGCAACGAAGTGATCCTGATGCTCAAGGCCAGTGCCCTGGCCAGCACCGTGACCCTGCTCGAGCTGACCGGCATGGCGCGGACCATCATCGCCCGCACCTACCTGCCGGTGGAGATCTTCTTCGCTGCCGGCGTGTTCTATTTGCTGATCTCCTTCCTGCTGGTGCAGTGCTTCAAGCTGCTCGAACGCTGGCTGCGCGTCGACGCCAGCCAGGGCCGCTGAGCCACTGAGCGCGGGGCTGGCAACGGCCCCGCGTCTGCCGACCGACCATGACTCCGATTCCCCACATGCACGGCGACCGACTCGACGAGCGCTTCCAGGCGCTCGACCGCTTCCTGATCGCCCACCAGGCCCTGTGGCGGCCTCGGCCCTTCACCGAGCCCACGCTGGCCTGGGAGCACGAGCACCCTGCCCTGGCGGCCTGGCTGCGCGAGCGCTCGCTGGACGAGGCCGAACAGACGCCCGACCCGACGGCGCTGCCAATGCCCTTCCCCTCGCTGGCCGAGCAGGCGCTGCGCCTCGCTGAGGTAGGGCCACTGCCCCAGGTCGAACTCGCCGCCGCGGGCCATCGCCAGGCCACCGGCGTGCCCGGCCGCAAATGGGCGCAGATCGAAGCCTTCGGCCGCTGCCTGACCTACGCACGCCCCCCCGACCATTGGCTGGACTGGTGCGCCGGCAAGGGCCACCTCGGCCGCCGCCTGCTGCAACCCGGCCAGCGCCTGACCTGCCTGGAGTACGACGCCACGCTGGTGGGCGCCGGCCAGGCCCTCAGCGATCACCATCACCTCCCTGCCCGACATGTGCGGCAGGACGTCATGGCCGCCGACTGCACCGACCGTCTCGACGGCCACCTCAGCCCGGTGGCGCTGCATGCCTGTGGCGACCTGCACGTGCGCCTGCTGCACCTGGCCAGCCAGTGCGGCTGCCCGCAGATCGCCGTGGCGCCCTGCTGCTACAACCGTATCGCCGGCGAGCAGTACACGCCTGTCTCCCAAACGGCACGCGCCTCGTCGCTGCACCTGTCCCTCGACGATCTCGGCCTGCCCCTGAGCGAAGCCGTCACCGCGGGCGCCCGTACGCGGCGTCAGCGGGACGCCTCCATGGCACGACGGCTGGGCTTCGATGTGTTGCAACGTCAGCAGCGCGGGGTCGATGCCTACCTGCCCACGCCGTCGCTGCCGGTCGCATGGCTGGAAAAACCGTTCGAGACCTACTGCCGGGACCTGGCGCAGCTCAAGGGCCTGCCCTTGCAAGGCCCGGTGGACTGGGCGGCCTTGGAGGCCAAGGGTTGGCAGCGACTGGCGCAGGTGCGCAACCTGGAACGGGTACGCCACCTGTTCCGTCGGCCGCTGGAGCTGTGGCTGGTGCTCGACCGGGCGCTGTACTTGCGCGAACACGGGTACGACGTACGGGTCGGGGTATTTTGTGACTATGCGTTGACGCCCCGGAACCTGCTCATCCTGGCGGAACGCTAGGGACAACCTGTGGATAAGTCTGTGTACAAGCCCGTGATAAGGGGTGCGTAATCACAGTTCCTCTGCCTGCGTCGAGTTGCTCCGAGGTTGGGAAGGCAGGCGTTATAACCCGCGAAATGGGGGCTTTAGGATGGAGCCTAGGCAATTTCCAAATGATCTGAAAACCTGTCTGACTTGGCACACCGATTGTGAATAAGCGTTTTGGCGGTTATTCCCGAGGCTGCCGAACAGTCCTCCAAAACAGGCCTGGACGGTCCGAAACGGTGGGGATTGGCACAACGCCGTACCACTTTCATACATTTGGAGCATTCAGCTTCGACGCTGACGGCAGTATCATAGCCGCCCTCCAGAATCCCTGAATCCAGAAGCTAAGCCCGTGACTCAGTTGAAAACGCTCTTTGCCCTCGCCTCTCTCGCCCTGCTCGCCGCCTGCGCCAGCCCGGCCCACTCCCCTGCATCCGCTGACTGGGACATGCCGACCATGCAGCTCGGTGGTGACCGCGGCTTGCCGCTGGAGGCCCGCACCGATCGCTGCCGCCGGGGTGGGTGCGACAACCACACGCTGTTCTTCAACTCAGCCTCGATGCGCTGAGGCGGGTAGGAAAATCCCGTTTGTGGGCGGTGACTTAGCGATTGTGCGATTAATCGCACGGAAGTGGTTTACACCGGTGAATCGATCGCTATAATGCGCCCCTAGGCCGGTATAGCTCAGCTGGTAGAGCAACTGACTTGTAATCAGTAGGTCCCGGGTTCGACTCCTGGTGCCGGCACCATACGCAGTACTCAAGAGGCTCACCGAAAGGTGGGCCTTTTTTGTTTCCGGTGCAAAACCTCGTGTTACGCCTGCCTCATCCAGGTTCGCGTTGAAACAATCTGTTCGACGCCGATGTGCTCGGGTAGGTACGGTTGCCAGGTGTTGCCCGCTCTGATCTTATGGCCGGCAAACTACCTATCACAGGGCATAAAATCCCTGATCTAAAGGGAAATAACTTCAGGATTTTGTGACCCTTGCGGGCCTAACCACGACCTGTCCGGCGTCCGGGCAGGACCCCTCGCATCCGTCGCAGTGGTAGAGGCAATTGCGGTCCACGTGGGAGATTCCATGGTTTCTGCCAAGTGCAGATGTGGGCCTTTCAGGCCCAATCGCGGCACAAGGGCCGCTCATTCGCCGCAGCGGTACAGGCAATCGCGGTCCGTGTGGGAGCGGCCCCAGTGCCGCGATGGGCCGCAAAGCGGCCCTAAAAATCGATTAGCAATAAAGCCTCGAACCCTGCCAGCTATCGTCACGTTCTCTGCACGACAGCGCGGCAAGGGAACGGCGGAAGAACTCCTACAAACACTGCACAGCACCCAACGTCAATGTCTTCGACTTAGGTGCAACCCCGCCAGGTGTTGCATGTTCTGGCCTCATCGCCAGCAAGCCAGCTACCACAGACACCCACAAACCTGAGGTTGATACGATCGGCGCGGAAGCCGGATTGACCGCGATGGGTTGCATGGTAACCCCAGCAATCCTAGGGGAACGCGATTCACTGCCCAACAGCACAGCACAAAACGTATACACATCCTCAAAAAGAAACGCTTTGGACTTACCCACCCTGCGCGGCTACGATTTTATCTTAAATTTACGATAATCCCGATGAATCAAGCCATGCCGCTTCAATTCCACGAAAGTCCTTTCCACGCCACCCACGATGCCGAGAAGGCCAGCAAGATGGCCTTGAAAATGGACCTTGCCATCTTCATCACTGACTGCATCAAAAAAATGGGCCTCAAGCAGCATGAGGCCGCAATCAGACTGAACGTCACCCAGTCCCGAATTTCCGAGCTGGCCAACGGCAAGATCGAGAAATTTACCCTGGACGCCATGATGGATATGCTCGACAAACTTAGCTTTCGCACAAGCCTGATCCTGCCCTCGAACGATGCTGGTCTACGTCCCCAGATCGTGATCATTCAAGCGCTTGACAGCTAAGGCCTGGAGCTCCTCGACACCATCTCGGCGCTAGATGGCGTGCCCTCTTCCACAATGGTGCGAAGAGGGCCAGGGTTATTCACGTTGTACCCTTATCGCCGCAGGCAGTGTTTTGTTTGAGCAGATCCATGCGGTCACCGGCAAGTTCGACCAAGTGTTCGCAAGGGATGCCAAACTGTGGAAACCGATGTCCGAGAACACGGTGAATATCGCGCTCAGGACGATGAGGTGACCGACATGGCATTGGTGGGTAAACGCGATGGCCGTAATTTCGGCTACGGCAGGCAATTGAGCTACGCAGGTCCGCAGGTGCTCAAGACATGTTCGGCGGCGGTCACGACGGCACGGTGAAGGCACACTGTGATCGGTGGCAGGCATTCGTGAAGTGGTGCCGCTCCGAACAAGGGCCCGGTATCAATGATGCGCGGCTGATTGATCGGGAGGTGCTGGCCGACTATGCGGCGCATTTGCGCGACATGGTTAGGCGCGGTGATCTCGCTGTCAGTACCGCACAAAATCGGCTATCCAGCGTTAACAGGGCCATGGCTGCGCTTGGCGGTGATCAGCACGTGAAGTTACCAAGTCCGAGCAAGGCGTTAGGTATGCAGCGCACCGAGGTTCGACACTCGGTACCTCAGGGCCAAGACCGCGAACAGGTTAAGCAAATCGTTGATGCTCTTTGCGACCAACAACAACTACGGGCAGCCGCGGTTGTTCTTTTGGCGCGAGCCACCGGCACGCGCTTGCGTGAGGCCATTTTGGCTGACCTGCCAAGGCTAAGCTGTGAGACTAACGACCTAGGCAGTATTAACATTCAGGATGGTACTAAAGGCGGCCGCGCTGGCGCTTCGGCACCGCGTTGGATTGCGGTGGACGATCATATTCGAGGTACGCTTGGGTTTGCACGGCAGATGTCGCCTGCGCGCAGCCGCAACCTGATTGCGCCACACGAAAGCTACCTAAGTCTTCTGCAAGAAATCATCCGCCCTGCGCGGGACATCTTGCATGTACACAACCTTAAAGGCTTCCATGAGCTACGAGCAGCGTACGCATGCGAACGCTATGAGCAAATCACCCAACACCCCGCTCCTACTAACGGCGGCCAATGTTGCCAGGCAGATAGGAATCTAGGTCATGAGGCCCGAAGAAAATCGGCTACGAGTTGGAGCACGGTCGGATCGACGTTGTCGCGGCCTACATTGGAGGGCAGTCATGAGCAAGCCATTCGATATGGAGTTGTTCTTGGCTGGCGTGCTGACCGGTTCGCACGCCACTCGGCAACGCCATGTGCGACAGGCGAATATCATCCAGGCTGAGATTGCAGAGCGCTGGGAGCTAGAGACGCCTTGGGCGTGGCAGAGAAAGCATGTGGCTTGGTTTTTTGAGCATCGCATACATCGACACAGCGAAGACGCGCGCTATTACTATTTGCTGACCGTGCGGCTGCTTACTCATCGTTTAGAAAAATCATGGGTGTTTTACCTCTGAGAAAGGTTATGATTTTGATACCAACGGCTGCCACCGGGAATGCTGGTCCCGAATGAAAGTAACCTCTTTTCTAGATCCAAGGCGCTACGATCAGGTCGCATGATGGTGTAGCACTCCAGTCAGTTAGGACTAACCTCAGCGGTGCCGAAGCAGATCCAAGGTAGAGTAAAGCGAAACTCAGTAGCTTGGATGGGATTTGGTAACTCCGCGAGAATATGAGTTTGAAAACAACATGAATATCGATCTTCCAAAACGCTTTGAAAAAGAGCACCTAGAGCCATTTTTTAAACTACTGGATGATGCAAAAGATCACCCAAAGAGAGTCACCGTAAACCTAGGAGCCCTTGAGTTTTCCACGCCAATAGCAATGCTAGTTGCGGGAGTCGTGCTACGTAACTGGGTCAGCTACCGGAAGTCACTCAATCTTGATACATGGCGATCGGAGGTAAAAGAAAACAATCAAGCTCACTCGTATTTAATGCATTTAGGCTTTTTCGACTTCATAAATATTCAAGCAGGAAAAAAGGTTGGCGAAGCGAAGGGATCTCTTACATATCTGCCTATCACGATTATAAAAAGACCAGATAAATCCGCAGAAGTCAATGGCAAAGACGAATGGTATGCGTCTATAGAGTCGATAGCTCGTGGTCTCGCAGGCGTGCTGGCCGGATCACATGATGACAGCAAAGAGCTAAGAGTTTACACCTACTCCATCAGAGAGATTGTTAGAAATGTTTTTGAGCACTCAGGAGTGGATGAATGCTGGGTGTGCGGCCAGCGCTGGGCAAATGGCACTGCAGAGTTTGCAGTGGTTGATGAGGGCATTGGTATATCCAGCTCACTCAGAGACGTTCTCAAAATTGAGAGTGACGAGGAAGCTTTGTCACAAGCTATAAGCCCTGGCGTTAGTCGAACAATAGGCCTCAGCGAAGAGAAAAACATTTATGACAACTCTGGTTTTGGGCTTTATATCCTGAGTCAAGTCGGAAGTAATTTCGGATGGTTTACGCTGGGTAGCGGCCAAGCAAAACTAATAGGCTCGCATCGCGAGTTCATTACGTCAAAGTTCTCGTTTCCCGGAACGTTTGTAGGAATGCGGCTAAATAAAAGCCCATCAGACTTTAGAGAGTTACTGAGCGATATCGTTAGCGCCGGAGAACAAGAGGCCAAGCTTTCAGGTAGAGAGAGAAAGGCTTCTGCAGCCTCTAAGATCGCATGACAACTCCTAGGTGGCTGGTAGGCAGAAAAATTATGACTGAGAAACTTATCGATATCTTAAGGGAAGTGGTAAAGCTTTCTGGCAAGGATTTTTCAGGCGTCGGAGTGATAGTCTGGAACGAGGAATTCGACCTCCCTATCTTCCCACTTAGGGTTAATGTAACGGTTCCTAACAATGAAAAATTAGCAGTAAATCTAGCGCAAATATCCTCCTTGAACAGTGACCTCCATGATGGATTTCACATCTTGACAACAACATTAAAACTAGTCCGCGTCGCTCAATACTTTTCCCCTCCAATAGTGCACAACATCCGATTGAATCGAGAAAGGCGGTTTGGCGGGCGATACTTAGCGGCGCTATTTGGCTCAAAAATCCCAGGAGTGGTGCTTAGTGCGGTGGCTACTCCAACATTAGGCATAGCAATTTTCAAAAATGGCCAAGAATTTTACTTTGAGGGTGTTTAAGTGTTTGCAATTATTTCTCCTATTAAAATAATAGCCCTTGTCTGCCAAGCTTATGCCACCTTGGCGCTTTTAATAGTACTGGCTTTATTTTTATATAACTCTGAAATTTCGGCAAGTGCCCTCTTGAGAGTTGTGCTAGGAGGCGCTGGAGTCTTAGAGCTATTTCTACTTGTTAGCGCGCATTTTTTCTGGAGAAAGCTTTGGGCTAAGTTTCCGAAACTAAACGAACTCTTGTTCCCAGATCTAAACGGCAACTGGAAGATGAAAATCCATTGGAGCCAGAATGGGAAGGAAGGAATTGTAGATGCTAAGGCTAGCATTAAACAAAATCTCGTATCCTTGAGCATGGAAGTTTGTTCAGCCGGCTCCGACTCCGAAACCATCGTAGTGAAAACATCTAAAGATTCAGTTTCGGGAAGACCAGTAATTTTTTATTTTTATCGAGTCATTCCTAAGAATATTGGAGGGGAGCCATCGCTCCCATATGAAGGGGCCTCAACATTAAAACTTTTTACTGCGGAAAATGAAATTCTTAGAGGGAATTATTTTACAAACCGCGACACTAAAGGACACTTTGAACTTACCCGTTAATTTGGAACCGCTAGGCTTTGTACAAAAAGTATTGCCGCATACAGCGTAGGCTGCAGGCCAAGGTGACCATGGCTGCAAAGCTCTTGGCCAGCTTGTCATAGCGAGTGCTGATACTGCGATTTTCTTTCAGCAGCCAAACATCCGCTCAATGATGTTCCGTTGCCGATATTTTGGCCGGTCAGACAGCCGAGGCAAGCCAGGCCGGGGTTTGCGCGGCATGGTACGCAATGGGATCACCGGCTGCATCCGGTAACGGTCGCAGTACTGGCACAAGTGTTCGGCATGGTATCCCTTGTCAGCCAGCAGCCACTGCCTACGTTTACGCGGTCGTCCTGGCTTGCCAGCAATTCTTACAGCATCCAGCAGTGGCTGAGCGTGGGAAATATCACTGGCTCGTCTTGGTGAAAAGCCTGAAATGCAGTGGCACGCCATTGACATCGCACACCGTGTGAATCTTGGTGGTCAGACCGCCTCGGCTGCACCCCAAGGCATGGTCTAACGGTTCTTCAGATCCCCCCTTTTTCCCAGCGCCTGAAGAGGCTCGGTTGCTGGTATTGCGGGGGAGTCGACCATCCAGATGTCCAAATCAATCAGTCCCTCTCGGTTCAGCCGGATGTGCAGATGCTCCAGTACTCGCTCGAATGCCATCGTTGCGCCAGTCACGAAAACGCTGATACACCTTTGACCAGGGCCGAAGCGTTCAGGCAGGTCACGCCAGGAAGCGTCTGAGCACAAGATCCAAAGGATTCCGTGGAGAATTTGACAATCATCACTGCGAGGATGGTCCATTTCCTGCTCTGGAGAAACTAGATCCTTGATCAGCTCCCATGATGCATCAAAGAGTCCGTAACGCCTTGTTATGCGGGCCTCCAATCAGTCATGTCAGCGATTTTAGTCACAACGACTTTTCGTACAAAGCCTAGGACCTTCGATCGCACTTATAAGCTTTTCTACGTTGACAGCATATAACTTCTGGCCTAACCCCTGGCCGTAAATTCTGGCTTCTCAAATATGTAAAATCTAATGGCACGAAGGGCTGACTCCGTTCGTTAACCACCGCGTGGTCAGCTTCGCCGATGCTTGCAACAAGCATCTAAAGGTCAAACGGATGCCGGCGAAAACCTCAAGCGGCCAAAGGCAGACAATCGGCATGGTCCATTTTTTTCAGTGAGGATGGTCGGTAACGGTAGCGTTGTCGCTAACCACCTACCTAGGAAAGCGGGAGAGTCCTCACACTTGGCCTTACGTGGATAAGGTTCGGCAGCACTGCGGAATGCCCGGTGGCGACATCCATATTGACGGTCAATCTATGCGCAGATAAGGTCTCATTTCCGCAGACCGCCTTTGGGCAACCAATGTACTACAATTACATACAGCATTGGAAGTGATATTTAATCAGCCGGTGCCGCTCGCAAAAAATGTCATACTCAATTCTAGAGAGTTTTGGACGAATCCGGATATTGCGTAGCGTGCGCTAACCGTGCTGGGAAATAAATTCTACTACAGCCTAGCTGCCGAATAGTTAAAGGGGCAGTCACAATCAAACAGGATAAATAAATGAGCAAAGCAGGTATTCAGTCCAATCGAGGAGATGGTTATCAAACGCTGATTGCCTTTGAATGGGCTTTAAGCATTCTTTCGGAGGCTAGTTACCAGTGGCTTGAAATAGATTCAGTAAGGGAGGCAGTGGATGATGTGGTGATCGGAAAATTAGATGGCTCCAAAATTTACTGTCAATGCAAAAAAAACCAGGCGCTACATAAGGCTTGGTCCACTGCCGATCTTGCCGACGAATTGCGCAAAGCAATCACCTTGTTGACCAAAGATCCGACAGCGGAAATTCGCTTCTACTCGCGCAGTTCGTTTGGCAACCTTTCAAGGCTGCGTGAGTACAGCACCAACTTTGCCGATGAAGAAACTTACCGAACCAATTTGGGTAAGGTGCTCCATGAGTCAGATGCCGAACTAGCGAATCTGCTTACCGAACAGGCGTCGAGTCTTTCAACCTACCAGCTTCTAAAACAAACGACGTTTGAAATCAGTCCAGAGCTGGATCGTATGGAATCATTTCTGCGCGAGCGTTTGCGGCGCTTAGTAAGTAATAGTACGGCGGCTTATAATACCATATGGACACGCCTTGACTACCTTGGGATGCGCGTCAGCAGCCATGGCGAAAGTAGTGCTACGCAACATCGATTGACAAAGGACGATCTGAAAGCCTTACTGGACGACTCAGGTTCGCTGCTAACCCCTCCCATAGACATATTTAAGGCTCGCACTTCATTCAAAAGCACTTCTGCTATTGGCCGCTCATGGCGCAGAGATATTGGCAACGAAATAGTTTCGAATCCATCTGTCGAAGAAATCATTGAAGCCATTAAAGCTAAACATGGATCTATCTTGCTAACCGGTTTGCCTGGTTCTGGCAAGACCTGCGTAATGCTTGCGGTGCAAGAAGCACTGGAAGACTTCGTCCAAACCCGCATTAACCTGCTGCCGCTGTTCATTCAATCGCGTGAGTTCGCCGACATCACCACTGCGCAAGACCGTCAAGCCTTAGGCCTGCACGAACATTGGGTAGAAGAAGCAGCACGAATGGCAGAAGACGCGCACGTGGTGATAATGATCGATTCGCTAGATGTACTTTCTATTGCTCGTGAACACACCGTACTTACGTACTTCCTTGCGCAGATTGATCGTCTGTTGCTTGTTCCAAATATTACCGTTGTCGCCGCCTGTCGTGACTTTGACTGTCATTACGATCGGCGTATCGCCCAGCGTAGTTGGAGTAAAAAGATCACCTGCCAGCCATTGAAATGGAATACCGAGATAGAGCCGCTACTCGTAAAACTCAGCATTGATATATCGACTATCGATATGAACACGCGCGAATTGATTTGCAATCCACGTGAACTGGCTTTGTTTGTTGAACTGGCGCAGCAAGGAGGCAGCTTCAATGTGGTGACTAGCCAAGCGCTGGCACAGCGCTACCTTGCCACGATCGTACAAGCCAATAGCGCGCTGGGCGATGCTGCCATGCAAGCCATCGAAGCCATGGCATCTGAAATGCTAAAGTTGCGTAGTCTTGCGGTGCCACGTCAGCGATGCACCGCTTCCCAAGATATCCAACGCTCACTTCTTAGTAACAAGGTGCTGCATGAGACGCAGGATGGACAGCTGACATTCGGCCATCAGACGCTGCTCGACGTATTGGTGATTAGCGGCGCAATACGCCAAGCTATTACTTTGAACACATTCATACAAAATTTATCGCCTGTGCCTTTTGTGCGCCCAAGCATTCGTAGCTTTGTTAAGCAGCTGACAATCGGAGATCGACGCGAATTAAGAAAACAAATGCGTACTGTTTTGACCGGCAATAATGCCTTCCATATTCGCCGCCTTGTGGCGGAAACTTTCGCAGAGCAATCTCCACACGATGATGACTGGCTTTTGATACGCGACATGCGCAACCAGCATCGTGATGTTTTTCAGGTGATCTACACGCAGGCAACTCGGGTAGAATGGCATTACTTTTGGATGAAGTATCTAGTTCCATTTTTGAAAGATACCGGCGAAGCTGACGGATTAATAATGCACGTGCACCGAGTATCTCAATGGAAAAATGACGATCCTGCAGGGGTGTTCGCATTTTGGATTGAGGTATTAGCATTGAATGGTGTTGATAATACCCAACTGACAAATGCTATTGCACATGCGATCACTCAAGTCCATTCAGATCATTCGGCAATGCTTGTGCCTTTGCTTGCAAAACTGCTTAAATTACCGAGGCAAAAGCACAGTTTTCTCGGACATGCGCTCGCGCGCTGTGTGAAAGATGGCTATATGGATGATGCAGTCCTTTGGCATTATGTCGCTGGCGAAGTTACTAATGAAGACGTACTTGCCTATAACTTTGGCGAAAAGCTGCACTGCCATCCGCATGAGTTTGGGGCAACTAATGAAAACTTCATCGCGTATCGAATGCGGCAGTCCACGGTATTCCTTGACTTGGCTATAACATCGATTGAGCGGTGGAGCCAAATCAAGTACTCACGACATGGCGAAGTTCCGAAGAATTTTTGGGATGGATTCCTATACCAAACCTCATATAGCGACGCACATAACCAGACTAACCACCAACACCTTGACGATGAACGCATACTGCTGGACGCTGTTGAATCCGCCATCGTGCATCAAGCAAGTACGCAATCGGACTGGTGGAAAAGTAAGAGTGAACATTTGTGCTTCCACACAGAAGGCGCACTGTACTATTTCGCTATCCTTGCATGTATAGCAGCACCAATAGCTAACTTGGATGTAATTGGCCGCATGCTTTGTAACAAAAAGCTGCTTGAATCCGCTTTGTCGTATGAACTCGGCACGCTTATACAGGCCGCTTTCCTGCACCTTGATATGGCCACGCAAGACGCAATCCAGTCGACCCTTTTAACACTTCACCTGGACACTGCATCTAGCCCAGAACATATTGCATGGGCGCTAAGGGATCAAGCGCAACTGCTTCTTACCATCCCTTGCCATCTGCGCTCAGCAGACGCACAGTCTGTACTAGACGAGTGCGAAAAAGAAATATGGCCTTTGAATCGCCAGCCAAAAGTTCACATACGCGGAGGAGCGATTTACGCCCCGTTTTCTTTTGAAATCTTTCTTGGTGCAAGCAATGACTCTGTACTGGGCTTGCTAAATCACTACGGCGCACATGTCAGCAACTCTTTTGATGACTTCCTAATGGGGGGAAGGAGAGAGGTTGGCTCACAATTGCGTGAGGCGGCCTCACGCTATCCCTCCCGATTTATGAATCTTTTATCAGACAACTGGGAGCGGATCTCGAACCACTTTCGAGATGATCTCATGGCGGGCATTGCGACCTATATAGCTCAACGATATGGCAACTTGCAGGTAAATGGAACCTGGTCACCTCAAGAGGAGCCCAATGAGACAACTTTGGTGCAACAAATCTTGAGTGAATTGGAAGCACATCCAAGTCATTGGCACCACAACCGCATTGCATCTAAAGCGATAGAGAGCTGTGCGTACATAGTTGAACTATCACAGGACACTTCACGCCTAGTATCTTTGGCTGTGGATTTTGCAACACTACAGGAAGAGAGCTCCATCTCGGGAAATTCCGTTGACTTGGTTACAATTGGCATCAATATGGCTAAGGGGAACGCAGCGGAAGCCTTGATGATCGTGGCTAATCAACTTGAAAAGAACGGCATACCGTGGCCCCAACTACTATCGAATGCTTTACGCCTATTTGCCACAGACCCGCACCCCGCTATACGTGCTCTATTGCTACGACGTATGCCCTATTTGCAAAGCCATCATCCCGAAATTGGCTGGGAGCTATTTGGCCTTACCATGCAACAGAAGTCTCCCGGACTTTGGCCAATAGCCGAATCTAGCCTGTACTACGCTTACCACCAAAATTTTGAAATTGTCGCTTTGTGGCTAACACATCTTTATCGCGAGGGCAGCAACAAGGATCTTAAGACCTGGGGGCGTATATCTGCACTAGCAGCTCTTTCTAAACGTTTAGAGTTTTCTTCCTTTATCGCAGAAATCAATGCAGGAGAAAACGTCGAAGCGTGGTGTGGTGCTGCAAGCGTTTGGACTCACAGTAAAAACATTCAGCAGCACCAGGAACAGTGTCTTGCCGGCCTTGAAGCCGGTTTGTATGCAGAGAACTATTGTGCTCTTGCAGTTGCCCGCAAGTTCCGCAGCCTCTTCCAAGAGAAAACACAGTTGGTTGCCATACCCATTAAGCTAATTCAGCGCTGCTTGTTATTGCTAGGAACAGACGCGGATTCTACACCAAGCGACATATATGGTTTTGATGCATGGCTGAATGCTATATCACTTCGCGACCCCATATATGCTTTAAAAGCGACCGAAATCTATCTTGATTTCGCTCGACAGGCAAAACTCTATCTATGTAACTACGAAGACAACTTTACACAATTGCTAACCCGACTTTTCGCGCAGGCTGAAGAGCAGGAGGAGTCAGACGCTGGTGCCATGCTGCAGCGCGTGGTGGCGACGCAGGATTCGCTACTAACTCTAGGCCTTGACGGTATAAATGACTGGCTTAAAGCCGCAGAGCGCCCATGATCATAAATAACGAAGCATCTGCTTTACAAAAACATTGTATTGTTCGGCTACCATTGCAGCAGCCTGGTCCTTCACAGCCCTCATCGCCAGTAAACTGGCTCCCACAGATCGGCGGTTTCACGTCGACTTGTGGATGAGATAACGCAGGCAGGGCTGAAGGGGCTTTAACGAGTCCACAGCCCAGCCCCCTGAGCAGGCCCTAAACGGCCCACTCCAACTTCACCTCACCTCACCTCAAAACGCCGTATTCACCGTCACCGCCATACTCCGCGGATCCCCATAAATCGCCCCCGCATAGAACCCATACCGGGTGTAGTAATGCTTATCGAACAAGTTATTGACGTTAAGACTCACCGCCGTCTCATCCGTCACCTGATACTTGGCCATTGCATTCCAGATCGCATACCCCGACCAGTTCACATCGGTCGACCCGCTGCTCACCCCATTCACCGGCTGCCCCGCTGGCGTGGACAGTGCGCGGATGTTGCTCTGCGCCGTCACCCCAGCCCCAACGGTCAGGCGCTCGAGTGGCCCGGACAGGTGGTAGGTGGTGGACGCCTTGAACAGGTGCGAAGGATCACTGCGCCCATCGCTGTCGACGCGGCGGAAGTGCAGGTAGGTGTAGCCGGCGTAGACGTTCCAGTTCGGGGTCAGGGCGCCAGCGAGTTCCAGGTCGATGCCGTCGGTTTCCTGGCCGGTGCCGGTCGTGTAGGCGGCAGCGCCAGTCGGGGTCAGCAGGTCGCCGTCGGTCACGGCCTTGTTTTCCTGCTTGGTGCGGAAGTACGCCGCCGAGGCGTTCAGGCGCCCGTCGAACCATTCGCCCTTGAGGCCGGTTTCGTAGCTTTGCCCACGAATCGGTTCGACCTTGCCGCCGGTGCTGGTCTCGGCGCTTTGGGGGGTGAAGATGTCGGTGTAGCTGGCGTACAGCGAGTAGGTGTCGTCGAGATCGTACACCACGCCCATGTAGGGGGTGACGATGCCATGCTCTTGCTGGCTGCTGCGTACGCCGGCGGTGCTGCGAGTGACAGCGCTGTAGTCGCTGCTGCGTACGCCGAGGATGACCGACAGCGGGTCGGTGAGGCTCAAGCGGGTGGCGGCGTACAGGCCTTGCAGGCGCGTGGTGGTCTTGGTGTGCAGACCGGTTCTGGAGGTCAGCATGTCGAAGTCGTCGTCCACGCCGTCGTACCAGTTGCTGACCGGGAAGCCGTTGTTGGCGCGGAACTGGCAGCCCACCGACGGTGCGCTGATGCGGTCGGCGCCGACCAGGGTGCAGCTGTACTGGGGTGACCAGGCGACGGTGCGGCTGTCGTTGTAGCCGACCATGGCCTGGTGGGTGCGGCCGAACAGCTGGAAGGGCCCGTTCAGGTCGATCTGCGCGGACTGCTGGGTAGTGTCGGTGGAGCTGTGCAGGCCGTTGAGCACCGCGCCGCTGCCGTCCTCGTTCCAGTACCCGCCGAAGCGGCCACGGCCGGCCGAGTTGACCTTGGCCAAGCCGCGGTGATTGAGCGCATCGCTGCTGCTCTGGGCCAGGCGCAGGTCCAGGCTCCAGTCGTTGTCGAAGCGGTGCTGCAGCGAGCCGAAGGTGGTACGGGTGGTATATTCGCCGAAGCTCCAGCTGGGCACCACGTTGGTGCTGCGTGGCAGGTCGGTCTTGTGGCCGTTGGCGTACCAGATCGGGATGTTCGCGCCCCAGCCGCCGCCGACGACCTTGTTGTACTCGTACTGGAAGCCGGCGCCGAGTGTGGTGGCGTCGTCCAGGTCGAAGGCGAAGGTGGCCAGGGCAGCGCGGGACCGGTCGGACTGGTGATCGCGGAAGGAGTCGGCCTCCTGCTGGGTCATCACGAAGCGCGAGCGCACGCGACCGTCTTCGGACAGAGGCAGGTTCAGGTCGGCGCCCAGGCGGCGCTTGTCCCAGCTGCCATAGGTAGCGTAGGCGCTGCCGCCGAAGGTGCGGGTCGGGGTCTTGCGGATCAGGTCGACCGTGGCCGAGGGGTCGCCCGTGCCGCCCAGCAGGCCGTTGGCGCCGCGCACGATGTCGATGCGCTCGTAGAGGTCCATGTTCAGGGCGTTGCCGCCGCCGTTGAAGTCGGAGCCGCCCTGGAACTGCAGGCCATCGACCTTCCAGTTGCTGATGGAGTAACCACGGGCGCGGTAGTCGGTACGCCCGCCGACTTCGGCCTTGCTGGCGGTGACGCCGGGTGTGGTCTCCAGCGCTTGCTCGATGGTCTGGATCTGCCGGTCGTCCAGCTGCTGACGGGTGATGGTGGTGACCGACTGCGGCGTCTGCCGGGGCGTGAGGTTCAGGCCCGTGGAGCTGCGCGTGGACTCGACGGTGTAGCCGATCTGACCGGCTTCGTCGGCGATCAGGGCGCTGTCCTCGATCTGGGTGGCGTCGAGCTGCAAGGGCTGAACGTCGGCGGCCAGGGCGCCATGGCTGAGGCTCAAGGCGATGCAGGCGGCCAGTGGGGTCAGGCGGCTGCCACCCCGGTTGATGAGGGCGACGGCGGTGGAGCGGTTCGATGGGGTCATTGGGAAAGCGTCGTATTCGCAGATGATTTTTTGGTAGGATTCTACGAATGCGGCTCTCGGGCTCCATGACGAGCTTGTACGGAGATGTAATCGAACGTAATGAGCGCCAGCATTTTCCAACGAGGCCGTTACCCATGAATGCCACGCTCCTGGTCGTCGACGATGACGACGAGATCCGCGAACTGCTCTGCGACTACCTCAGCGAGGCCGGTTACACCGTGATCGCGGCAGCCGACGGCCCGCAGATGCGCGCTCGGCTGGCGCAGCACAAGGTCGAGCTGGTGGTGCTGGACCTGATGCTGCCGGGCGAGGACGGCCTGAGCCTGTGCCGGCAGCTGCAGGCGCATCCGGGGCTGGCGGTGATCATGCTGTCGGCCAAGGGCAGCACCCTGGACCGTATCGTCGGGCTGGAAGTCGGTGCCGATGACTACCTGGCCAAACCCTTCGAGCCCCGCGAGCTGATCGCACGCATCAAGGCCGTGCTGCGCCGCCCGCAACGGCTCGAAGGCCTCGACACGCCGACCGACGCGGTGCAGACCTTCGCCGGGCATCGGCTGGACCCGGTCAAGCGCCTGCTGACCTTCCCGGACGGCACGACCCTGACCCTGCCGCGCTCCGACCACCGCGTGCTGCGTGAACTGCTCGAGGCCAGCGAACGTGTGGTCTCGCGGGACCTGCTGACGCGCAGCGCCTTCGGCCGCGACCACCTGCCCGAGGACCGCTCGGTGGACATGTGCGTCAGCCGATTGCGCCAGCACCTGCAACGCCTCCCGGACAGCGGCGTGCAGATCCTGACCATCCGCAACGAAGGCTACCTGCTGAGCATCGCGCGCGCCGTCGCGGCCAGCTGAGGTGGCCGTCCCTGCCCTGCTCCGCCGCCTGTGGCCGCGGACCCTGTTCGGCCAGTTGCTGCTGATCATGGTCAGCGGCACCCTGGTGGTGCAGCTGATGTCCAGCAGCATCTGGTTCGACGTGCGCTTCGCCCAGGTGCTGGAGGCGCCGGTGCGTCTGATGGCAGCGCGTGCCGCGCCGCTCATCGCCCAGGCCGACTGCCATGTGCCCAGCGCCCAGGTGCCGCCGCGCTACCGGGTGCGTTGCGCCGATCGCTTGCCCGCCACGCGCCATGACGGTCGGCCCGGCCGGCACCGGATCGAGCTGCTGCTCGACCAGGCGCTCACCTACGAGCTGGGCCAGCCACGTAGCGTGCGTCTGCTGCACGGTGAACTGATCGACGAGCAGGGACGGCCGGTGGTCTGGCACAGCCTGTTCGGCCTGCGCACGGCCCAGGCGCACCTGCGCTTCGCCGTGGGGCTGCCGGATGGCCACTGGCTGATCGTCGACGGGCGCGAGCTGCAGGGGTGGAGCGGCGAGTCGGCCTGGGTGCTGATCGGCGACTACCTGCTGCGCGTCTACGTCCTGCGGATCATCGCGGTGCTGTTGGTCTGCCTGGTCGCGGTGCGCCTGTGCCTGCGCCCGCTGCAACGGCTGAGCGAAGCCGCGCGCGGGCTGGGCCAGAACCTGGCGCAGCCGCCACTGCCGCTGGACGGGCCGCACGAGGTGCGTCAGGCGGCGCAGGCGTTCAATGCCATGCAGCAGCGGCTGGTCGGCATGATCCACGACAAGGCCTACTTCCTGGCGGCGGTCTCCCATGACCTGCGCACCCCTCTGACCCGCATGCGCCTGCGCCTCGAGCGCCTGCCCGAGGGCACGGACAAGGACCGCCTGCGCCAGAACGTCGCGCAGATGGACGGCATGATCGGCCAGGTGCTCGATTACCTGCAGGCCGGCGAGCAACAGAACCTGCAGGTCGTGGCCATGGATCGCCTGGTGAGCCGGGTCTGCGCCGACTTGGCCAGTGCCGATGAGCCGTTGCCGGTGCAGGGCAGCGTGGGGGCCTTGGAGGTGGATGCGTTGATGATGCAGCGGTGCCTGCAGAACCTGATCACCAATGCCCTACGCTACGGCCACGATGTCGGCGTTTGGCTGACGCGTGAGGCAGGCTGGGTGCACGTGCAGGTGCAGGACCGAGGGCCAGGCATCGATCCGGCGCAGCTGGCCAGCATCGTCGAGCCGTTCGTGCGGGGCGAAGCGTCGCGCAACCGGGCGCACGGGGGGTATGGCTTGGGGTTGAGCATCGCCCAGCGGATCGCGACCAGCCATGGCGGGCAGTTGACGCTGGTGAACCGGGAAGGCGGAGGGTTGCAGGCAACGGTGAGCCTGCCGGTCGAGCGGACGCCTTGAAGGTGATCAGGGGTGCCTGGGGGAAGGCCCTTGGGGCCAGGCCTTTCAACGTCTTTGCCAACACGATGTGGACCACATCGCTGCTCTGACAGCGTGGTTCATCCCCTGTGGGAGCGGGCATTAAGCCAGTTCAGCTTGCCCGCGATGCAGGCGGTGATGGGCCGGACGCCATCGCGGGCAAGCCCGCTCCCACAGGATGGAGTGCGCTTGCCTGTATCAGGCCGGTGAACCTGTGGATGCACCAGCGACCCTATCTTGAGGCTTTTTCCAAAGACGTTGAAAGGTTTGGCCTTTGGAGCCCGCTATCCGACGCCCCTTTGAGTCCTCGCTGGGTGCGAAGCAGATCCTCGAAGGGGCATCGGTGCGGTCGGGGGCGCGTGCTGCGAAACCTCACGCGACCCCGTCTACCGGATCAGAGAATGCTGATCGGGTATTCGACGAACACGCGTACTTCGTTGCCGTCGTCGTTGTAGCCGTTCTGACGCACGCTGTTGGAGGTGCGCAGGATCGAGCTGCGCAGCTTGACCGAAAGGTCCTTGGCCGGGCCTTCCTGCACGACATAGCGCACCTGGTTGAACAGCTCGCGCTCCTTGCCTTCGCCAAAGCCATGGGTGTTGATGTTGTCACCCCGTACGTAGGCGACCTTGTAGCTCAGGCCAGGCACGCCGTAGGCGCTGAAGTCCAGACCGTAGGCGAGCTGCCAGGAGCGTTCGTCCTCGGCGTTGAAGTCGGACCAGTAGGAGTTGGCCAGGTAGATGGTCGAACCGCCGTCGCCGACGCCGCCACGGTTCTGGTACCAGCCGTAGTTGTAGCCGGTGCTGCCGGTGCTGCGCTGATGCGCCAGGGTGAACGAGTGCGGGCCGTACGCGTAGGTCGCGGCCAGGCTCCAGATGGTGTTGGAGTCGCCGGTCAGGCCGGCTTCACGCTCGTACTTGCTGTCGATGCTGGTCTTGTAGCCGTTGAAGTCCAGGGTCAGTGCCTGGTCGTCGGCGATCGGGTGCACGTAGTTGACGCCCAGGTAGTGCTTCTTCAGCACGTCCTCGATGTCCGAGGTGTACAGCGAGGCCGACAGGTTGTCGCTGAACTTGTAGCTGCCGCCCAGCACGTTGATCGACTTCAGGCCGCCGCTGTCGCGGCTTTCCATGCTCTTGCGCGCTTCCTGGGTGAAGCGACCGGCGTTCAGCTCCAGGCCCTCGATCTCCTTGGAGGTGACCATGGTGCCGGCGAAGCTTTCGGGCAGCAGGCGCGAGTCGTCGTATTGCAGGACCGGCAGCGACGGCATCATGTCACCGTACTTGAGCACGGTGTTGGACACGCGGAACTTGATCGCAGCACCGGCACGCGCCAGGTTGTGCGGGGAATTGGTCGGCGCGCTGTCGCTCGGCTTGAAGAAGTCGACACCCGCCCCGCCGTTGCGGCCCTTGCCGCCGTCCAAGCGCAGGGCGTACAGACCGAAGGCATCGACGCCCACGCCTACGGTGCCCTGGGTGAAGCCGGATGCGAAGGTGCCGATGAAGCCCTGGCCCCACTCGGCCTGGTTCGAGGCGCCGTGCTTCTTGTCACGGTGGATGTAGGCGTTGCGCAGCAGGACGCTGGCGCTGCTGTCTTCGATGAAGCCGTTGCTGGCGGCCTGGTCATTGGCCTGGGCCTGGGTCGCGGCCATCAGTGCCACGGCGACGAGGCTGATCCTGGTTTTGAACATGTTGTTTTCCTTGTAACGAATCAAAAACGCGCTGTTGAACGAAACGCCGGGCCTGACGCCCCTTCGTCGGTTCGACGCTGCACAGGTCCGGGTGGGAAGCGCTCGCCAAGACGGCGGGGCCTCGCATACCCGCATGACTGGTGAGGTCAACAGGCGGACGCGGCATCCTAGCCGCGCCAGAGCGGAGATGTCAAAAAAACGTGAAAAGCAGAGCGTTATAACTAAAGGTTGGGGGCTTGGCAGAGAAATTACGCGTAGATGGCGGCCGGATCGGTGCAATCTGTTTTTTCTGGAGGGGGTGTAGGAAAGGTCTGAAACAAAAAGCTGGGAGCTGCAGGCTGCAAGCGGGGGCGGTTGGGACGAGGATAGATAGGGAGACGGTAGGGCTGGGCGAGGGACCGCTTTGCGGTCCATCGCGGCACGGGGGCCGCTCCCACATAGGGACCGCGATACTTTGTATCACTGCGGTGAAGTGGGGGGCTTGCCCGCGATGGCAGGCGCCTGGGTGGGGGCCAGCTACACGCCTGGGCCGCAGAGACTGAGGGAAACGCCGATGGCTTCCCTCGCGCGGCCAGCTTGCCCCTCGCCACTCACCCCTTGTGCGGCGCCGGCTGCTGCTGGGTCAGGCAGTGGATGTTACCGCCACCGAGCAGCAGTTCGCGGCCTGGGATCATGACCACTTCGTGGTCGGGGAAGAGCGTGGTCAGCAGGGTGCGGGCCTCGGCGTCCATCGGGTCGTCGAAGCTCGGGGCGATGATGCCGCCGTTGACGATCAGGAAGTTGACGTAAGAGCCGGCCAGGCGCACCGAAGGGTTGCGCTCCTGGCTGCCGGCGATCTGGTCGACGCCGTCGCATTCGTCCTGCGTCGCGTACAGCGGCGCGGGGATGGGCATCTTGTGCACCAGGAACTCACGGCCCTTGGCGTCACGGCTGCCGTTCAGCACGTCGAGGGCCGCGCGGCAGCGGCCGTAGTTCGGGTCCTGAGGGTCGTCGGTCCAGGCCAGCAGCACTTCGCCCGGGCGGACGTAGCAGCAGAAGTTGTCGACGTGCCCGTCGGTCTCGTCGTTGTAGAGGCCTTCCGGCAGCCAGACGATGGTGTCCACGGCCAGGTGGTCGCGCAGGACCGCTTCGATCTGCTCGCGCGTGAGGTGCGGGTTGCGATTGCGGTTGAGCAGGCACTCTTCGGTGGTGATCAGCGTACCCTCGCCGTCCACGTGAATCGAACCGCCTTCGAGCACGAAGCCTTCGGTGTGGTAGCGCTGGCAGCGTTCCATCTCCAGCACCTTGACGCCCACGGCCTGGTCACGGCTCCAGGGTGCGTACAGCCCTCCGTCGAAACCGCCCCAGGCGTTGAAGTCCCAATGCACACCGCGCACCTCGCCGTGGTCGTTCACGACGAACGTCGGGCCGGTGTCGCGCACCCAGGCGTCATCGCTGCTCAGCTCGACCACACGGATGTTGGGCAGGTCCAGGCGACTGCGGGCGTTCTCGTACTGGCCGGCGGACACGCCGACCGTGACCGGTTCGAAGCGCGCGATGGCCTTGGCCAGGGTGATGTGCGCGGCCTGCGCCGCCTTGCCGCCCAGGCGCCAGTTGTCGGGGCGCTCGGGCCAGAGCATCCACACCTGGCTCTGCGGTGCCCATTCGGCCGGCATGTGGAAGCCGTCGGCACGGGGGGTGGTGGTGAGGGTCTTCATGGGTAACCTCTTCAAGGGCGGCCAGCGGCCAGGCCGAATGGGTGAACTGAAAGGCCAAGACTACGCGAGTACGTGGCAAGGTGGGTTGTTTCTAACGCCTTCTTTATAGTCGATATTTATCGAGCCTGGAAGCGATAAAGCCTCCAGACGCTTTGTAAAACCTCAATTATTACCGATTAAAATCGACAACAAGAACGTCTTCACACCCGTGGCATCAAAGGCTGTCGCACCGTGACGCGTCGTCCGAACGCGGCCAGCCTTGAATAATGCGCGCCGAACGACGACCCTCATGCCCTATCAAGAACCGACAGTCAGGCAAGGCAGCACTCCTATGCGAATTCTCATCACCGGCGGCGCAGGTTTCATTGGATCGGCGCTGGTCCGTCACCTGATCAACGACACGTCCCATGAAGTGCTGAACCTCGACAAGCTGACCTACGCCGGCAACCTGGAATCGCTGAACAGCATCGCCACCGACACGCGCTACGAGTTCGTGCAGGCCGACATCGTCGACCAGGCCGCCGTCAGCCAAGTTCTCGCGCGCTTTCAGCCCCATGCGGTCATGCACCTGGCAGCGGAGTCGCACGTCGACCGCTCCATCGATGGGCCTTCGGCGTTCATCCAGACCAACATCGTCGGCACCTACAGCCTGCTCGAAGCCGTGCGTGGCTACTGGTCGGCCCTGCCGGAGCCGGAGCGCGCCGCCTTCCGCTTCCACCACATTTCCACCGACGAGGTCTACGGCGACCTGCACGGTGTGGACGACCTGTTCACCGAAACCACGCCCTACGCACCCAGCTCGCCATACTCGGCCAGCAAGGCGGCTTCGGATCACCTGGTTCGCGCCTGGCACCGCACCTATGGCCTGCCCGTGCTGCTGACCAACTGCTCGAACAACTACGGGCCTTACCATTTCCCGGAAAAGCTCATCCCGCTGGTCATCCTCAATGCGCTGGAAGGCAAGCCGCTGCCGGTGTATGGCGACGGCCTGCAGGTCCGCGACTGGCTATTCGTCGAAGACCATGCACGCGCCCTGTTCAAGGTGGTGAGCGAAGGCCAGGTCGGCGAGACCTACAACATCGGCGGCCATAACGAGCAGAAGAACATCGACGTGGTACGCGGCATCTGCGCGCTGCTCGAAGAGCTCGCTCCGCAGCGCCCTGCCGGTCTGTCCAGCTACGCCGACCTCATCACGTTCGTCAAGGATCGTCCCGGTCATGACCAGCGTTACGCCATCGACGCCAGCAAGATCGAGCGCGAATTGGGATGGGTTCCACGTGAAACATTCGAGAGCGGGCTGCGCAAGACGGTGCAGTGGTACCTGGACAACCTGGAGTGGTGCCGCCACGTTCAGGACGGCAGCTACCAGCGCGAGCGCCTGGGCAACAGCGCCCCCCAGGACCTGATCGCCTGATCTGCGGACGTCCCCTCGACTGGGTCAGGGCGATGTGCCTGACCCTCTGACCCAGGAGCCTTCATGAGCCCTACGCCTACGCTCGACATCCTCATCATCGGCCACGATGGCCAAGTGGCCCGTGCCTTGCGCGAGCGCCTGGCGCATCATCGCCTGCATGCCTGGGGCCGGGCCGAGATCGATCTGGCACAAGCGACGCAAGTGGGTGACCGGATTCGCCAGTTGCGCCCGGACCTGATCATCAACGCAGCGGCCTATACGGCCGTGGACCAGGCGGAAACCGACCAGGCCCAGGCGTTCGCCATCAACGCCGAAGCACCAGGGCTGCTCGCCCAGGTGGCCGCCGAGCTGGGTGTGCCGTTCATCCATTACTCGACCGACTACGTGTTCGACGGCCTCAAGCCCGCTCCGTACGACGAAGACGACACCCCCAACCCTTTGGGGGTGTATGGCGAAAGCAAGCTGGCCGGCGAACAGGCGGTCATCGCGGCGGGCGGTCAGTACCTGATCCTGCGCACCAGCTGGGTCTACTCGAACCATGGCCGCAACTTCTTCCTCACCATGCAGCGCCTGCTCCAGGAAAAGCCCGAGCTGCGCGTGGTCGACGACCAGGTCGGTGCGCCGACGTCGGCAGACACCATCGCCGCCAGCACGGCAGCCTTGATCGAACGCTGGCAAAACGGGCAGGCGGGCGCCTGGGGGGTGTATCACCTGACGGCTCAGGGCGAGACCTCCTGGTTCGGGTTCACGCAGGCCATCGCCGAACGGCTTGCCGCCCAGAGCAAGCCCTGTGCCCGGCTGGTCCCGATCCCGTCCAGCGAATACCCCACCCCTGCCCGTCGTCCGCTCAATTCGCGCCTGAACGGCACCCGACTGCGCGAGCAGTGGCAGGTGACACAGTCTGATTGGCGGCAGGCACTGATGGATGCCTTCAACTAGCGCATAATTGCGTCAGGCCCTCCTGACGCATGCTCGCGATGATCTCCATTCCGATACCCCCGCGCCGCCCCCGGTGGCGCAGCCTTGCCCTGCTGGCCGTCTGCCTGGCGCCACTGCTGTGGCCGCTGCACCACCTGGCCGAGCGGTATTACCAGAGCGAGCTGGCCTCGCAGAACCGCCAGACCCTCGACCTGTACGTCGCCAACCTGCTCGGCACCCTGCACCGCTACGAGACGCTGCCGCAGATCCTGGGCGAGCTGCCGGCCCTGCGCACGGCGCTCGCCGACCCGCTCAGGCTCGAAGGGCTGACCAACGCCAACCGCGTGCTCAAGGACATCGCCCGCCAGACCGGCGCCGAGGTGATGTACCTGATGGACGTCAACGGCAACACCCTGGCCGCCTCCAACTGGGACAAGCCCGACAGCTTCGCAGGGCGCAACTTCGCCTTCCGGCCTTACTTCATGGAAGCCATGCAAGGCCGTCTGGGCCGGTTCTTCGGCCAGGGCACCACCTCGGCCAAGCGGGGCTACTTCTTCGCCGCCGCGGTGCGCGAGGGCGAACAGGTCATCGGCGTGCTGGTGGTCAAGGTCGATCTGGACCATACCGAGACCCTGTGGGGCCACACCCCGGAACAGCTGCTGCTGACCGATCACCATGGCGTGGTGGTGCTGACCTCGCGTCCGGACTGGCGATTCCGTGCGACACGCCCCTTGAGCGAGGCCGAGCGTGAAGCGGTCGCGGCGATCCAGCCCTACCCCACCAAGTCCCCGCAACCGCTGGAACTCAAGCCCGATGCCTGGCTGGTGCAGAGCGAAGGGATCGCCGAAACCGGCTGGCAGGTGAGCATCCTGGCGCCGCGCACGCTGGTCGATCGTTCGGTGCAGACGGTCATGGCCATCGGCGCAGGGGCCTTGCTGGTGCTGATGCTGTTGCTGGGGTTGGGCATGCAGCGGCGACGCCACTACATCGACCGCATCGGCCTGGAGGCCCATGGCCGCCAGGAGCTGGAAAAACGCGTGGTGGCGCGGACCGCCGACCTCGAAGGGCTCAACGCCCGGCTCAAGGAGGAAGTGCTCGAGCGCGAGCAGGCCCAGCAAGACCTGGTGCGTGCCCAGGATGAGCTGGTCCAGGCCGGCAAGCTGTCGGTGCTGGGGACCATGTCGGCGAGCATCAGTCATGAACTCAACCAGCCGCTGGCGGCCATTCGCAGCTACGCGGAAAACGCCGAGATCCTGCTCGACCACCAGCGCCTCGACGACGCGCGCGGCAACCTCAAGCTGATCGGCGAACTGACCGGGCGCATGGCCTCGATCATCGCGCACCTGCGCGCCTTCGCCCGGCGGGACCGGCATGCGCCGGAAAGCGTGGCGTTGCAGCCGGCCCTCGACGATGCCCTGGCGCTGCTGGCCAAGCGGCGCCGGGCCATGGCGGTGGAGCTGATCCGAGACCTGCCGGACGCGCCTCTCTGGGTACAGGCTGGTGAAACCCGGCTGCGCCAGGTGCTCGGCAACCTCCTGGCCAACGCCCTCGACGCCCTGACCGAGAAAGCCAACCCGCGGCGCCTGTGGATCAGTGCCGAACGGCACGACGAGCACGTCTACCTGTACATTCGCGACAACGGCCCCGGCTTCACCCGCCAGGCCCTGGAACAGGCCAAGGAGCCGTTCTTCACCACCAAGACACGCACCCAGGGCCTGGGGTTGGGGCTGGCCATCTGCGACAGCCTGATGCGTGCGCTGGGCGGGGAACTGCTGCTGGCCAACCACCCGGAAGGCGGCGCCCTGCTGACCCTGCAACTGCGGATCGCCAAGCCCGGCGCCAGCCTGCCATCTTCGGAGGACCCTTCGGCATGACGCCCGGAGATACGATCGACAGCCATGTCCAGGTGATCCTGGTCGACGATGACCCGCACCTGCGCCGTGCCCTGAGCCAGACCCTCGACCTGGCCGGCCTCAAGGTGGCCACACTGGACAGCGCCCAGGGCCTGGTCGAACGAATCGAGACCGACTGGCCTGGCGTGCTGGTCAGCGACATCCGCATGCCAGGCATCGATGGCCTGCAGCTGCTCGAGCGCGTGCACGCCCGTGACCGCGAGCTGCCGGTGTTGCTCATCACCGGGCATGGCGATGTGCCCCTGGCGGTACAGGCCATGCGGGCCGGTGCTTATGACTTCCTGGAAAAGCCCTTCGCCAGCGATGCGCTGCTCGACAGCGTGCGGCGTGCGCTCGATGTACGCCGGCTGGTGCTGGAGAACCGCAGCCTGCGCCTGGCGCTCAGCGACCGTCAGCAACTGGCGACCCGCCTGGTGGGCCAGTCGCCGTCGATGCTGCGCCTGCGCGAGCAGATCGGCGCACTGGCCGGCACCCGCGCCGACGTGCTGATCCTCGGCGAGACCGGGGCGGGCAAGGAGGTCGTGGCGCGCGCCCTGCATGACCTGTCGGCCCGGCGCAGTGGGCCCTTCGTGGCGATCAACGCCGGTGCGCTGGCCGAATCGGTGGTCGAGAGCGAGCTGTTCGGCCATGAGCCGGGGGCGTTCACGGGCGCGCAGAAGCGCCGCATCGGCAAGTTCGAGTTCGCCAACGGCGGCACCCTGTTCCTCGACGAAATCGAAAGCATGAGCCTGGACGTGCAGGTCAAGCTGCTGCGCCTGCTGCAGGAGCGCGTGGTCGAACGTTTGGGGGGCAATCAGTTGATCCCGCTGGACATCCGCGTGATCGCCGCGACCAAGGAAGACCTGCGCCAGGCGGCCGACCAAGGCCGCTTCCGCGCCGACCTGTATTACCGGCTGAACGTCGCCTCGCTGCGCATTCCTGCCTTACGCGAGCGTGGCGACGACATCCTGATGCTGTTCCAGCACTTCGCCGATGCCGCCAGCCAGCGCCATGGCCTGCCGCCCCATGACATGCAACCCGCCCAGCGCGCCTTGCTGCTGCGCCACACCTGGCCGGGCAACGTGCGTGAGCTGCAGAACGCCGCCGAGCGCTTCGCCCTGGGCCTGGAGCTGGCGCTGGACGGTCAGGAGCCGGTCGAGGTCGCGCTTCCAGGCGCCGTGGCGCAGTCAGACGGAAGCCTGAGCGAGCAGGTGGAGCAGTTCGAGCGGGCGTTGATCGTCGCCGAGATGGCGCGACCGCACACGTCCCTGCGCAGCCTCGCCGAAGCCTTGGGGATGCCGCGCAAGACCTTGCACGACAAGCTGCGCAAACACGGCCTGAGCTTCACCGACGGCCACGCACAGGACGACCAGGAGGACCCGCGGTGAATCGCCAGACCTGTCACGACTTGCAGGCCCTGCTGCACGACGACATCCCGTTGACGCGGCAAATGGGGCTGGAGGTACTGGATTGGGAAGCCCACACGCTGCGCCTGGGCTTGCCGCTGGCGGCCAACGTCAACCACAAGAACACCATGTTCGGCGGCAGCCTGTACTGCGGCGCCGTGCTGGCCGGCTGGGGATGGCTGCACCTGCGCCTGCGCGAAGCCGGCATCGAGGATGGGCACATCGTCATCCAGGAAGGCCAGGTCAGCTATCCGCTACCGGTCACCGGGGCCGCGGTCGCCGTGTGCGAGGCGCCGCCTGCCGACACCTGGGAGCGCTTCGTCAAACTGTACCAGCGGCGCGGACGGGCGCGGCTGGTCCTGGACACCGTCGTGCTCAATGAAGGGGACGAGACGCCGGCCGTGACCTTCAGCGGGCAGTACGTGCTACACCGTTGAGGCCGACGTCATGCCTTTCAGCGTCTTTGCCTGCCAGGCTGTGGGCCACACGCTGATCTGGCAGGGCGCTTCATCCCTTCTGTGGGAGTCCGCCCGCCGCCTTGGCGCCGCGCTGTCGCGCAGAGAACATGGCGATAGCTGGCAGGATCCGGAGCTTCATTGCTAATCGATTTTAGGGCCGCTTTGCGGCCCATCGCGGCCGGTCCGGCGCCCCGGCAGGGGCCGCTCCTACACCCGTAGCCCCACTGCGGGGTTGCAGGCTATCGCGGTCACCTGTGGGAGCGGCCCCTGTGCCGCGATTGGGCCCGCAGGGCCCACAAAATCCTGAAATTATTCCTTTTAAAATCAACAAGATATTTTATGTTCCATGAGAGCGGGCTTGCCCGCGATGCAGGCGGTGATGGACCGGACGCTATCGCGGGCAAGCCCGCTTCCACACAGGCTGTGTGAAAACCCCACCTGCTTTTTTCAAAGCGTGTTCCTACGCGAATTCTGAAGAAGCTTGGCGACTCAATGAACCCAGAATTCGCGTAGGACCGTGATCTTCAGGTTGTTTCTTGATCAGCTGCATCGGTCGAGAAGTTTTCACACAGCCTCCACAAGAGGACTGCGCTTGCCTGTAGCCTGGGGATGAGTCTGTGGATACAACAATGCCCTTATCTTGGGGCTTTTTCCACAGAGGTCGAAAGGTCTGAGGCCAGCGTCAGCAAGGTCTGGCGCCAGGGGGCGGCCGCAGGCAAGGCCAGGAAGTGCGCGTTGAGCAGCGACGCCCGGGGCGGATAGGCGAAGCGTTGGCCCTGAAGGTCGAGCACCTCGCCACCGGCGCCTTCGAGCACGCCCTGGGCGGCAGCGGTGTCCCATTGCGACGTCGGTGCCAGGCGCGGGTAGCAATCGGCGGCCCCTTCGGCCAGCAGGCAGAACTTCAAGGAGCTGCCGATGTTGGCCAGGGTCAGTGCTCCCAGCGCATCGCCTAGCCCTGCCAGCAGCGCTTCTTGCCGAGGGCTGGAATGACGCCGACTGGCGACGACCGTGAAGGGCTCGCCCACCGGTGGCTGGTGCCGGGCGCGGATGGGGCGCTCGACATCGCCCACGTCGGCCCGCCACGCGCCCAGGCCGCGCCCACCGTGGTAGCTGCGGCCGTTGACCGGCATCACCACCACGCCGAACACCACCTCGCCACGCTCGACCAGGGCGATGTTGACGGTGAACTCCTCGCTCCCGGCGATGAACTCCTTGGTGCCGTCCAACGGGTCCACCAGCCACCAGCGCGTCCAGCCCTCGCGCTGGGTGAGGGGGATGTCGCAGTCTTCTTCCGACAGCACGGGGATCTCCGGTGCCAGCGCCTTCAGGCCGGCCTCGATGACCGCATGCGCTGCCAGGTCGGCTGCCGTCACGGGGGAGTCGTCGGCCTTGGCGGTCACCGCCACGCCGGCGCGCCAGAACGGCATGATCGCCTCGCCGGCACGACGTGCCAGGGTGACGACGGCCTGCATCAGGTCGCGATCGTCGCTCATGCGAACAGCTCCCGTTGCGACAGCAGGTCGCGTACCAGGTACAGCGCCGCCAGTGCCCTGCCCTCGGAAAACTGCGGGTGCATGGCCAGCGCCGACAGCTCGCGCAGGTTGACCTTGTCCACGCGCATCGGCTCGGGCTCGTCGCCTTCCAGGCGCTCCTCGTAGAGGTCGGTGGCCAGCACCACCTGGATCTTCTGGCTCATGTAGCCAGGCGACAGCGACAGCTCGGTCAGGTGCTCCAACTGGCGCGCGCCAAAGCCGGCTTCTTCCTTGAGCTCACGGTTGGCGGCCGCCAGCACGTCCTCGCCGGGCTCGATCAGGCCCTTGGGCAAGGACAGCTCATAGCTGTCGGTGCCGCCGCAGTATTCCTCGACCAGCACGGCGTGCTCGCTGTCGAGCATGGCCACGATCATCACCGCGCCGTGGCCGGTGCCGCTGCCGACCAGCCGCTCGTAGGTCCGTTCGGTCCCGTTGGTGAAACGCAGTTGCACGGCTTCGACTCGGAACAGGCGACTGCTGGCGACGATCTCGCGACCGAGCACGGTGGGTTTCTGGCGCATGGGAACGGCTCCTTGGCATGAACGGGTTACTATACCGTGGCTTGCCGACCGATCGAGAACTTCACATGCCTCTTCTGAACTGGACGTCCATCGACACCGTGCTGCTGGACATGGACGGCACCCTGCTCGACCTGCACTACGACAATCAGTTCTGGCTGGAACACCTTCCGGCCCGCTACGCCCAGGTGCATGGCGTGAGCCGTGCGATGGCCGAGCTGGAGCTGCAACCGCTGTTCGAGCGCAACGCCGGCACCCTCAATTGGTACTGCCTGGACTTCTGGAGCCGGGAGCTGAACCTGCCGATCCGTGAGCTCAAGCGCGAGATCGCCGACCTGATCGCCCTGCGCCCGGACGCCGACGTGTTCCTGGCTGCCGTGCGTGACGCGGGCAAGCGTGTGGTGATGATCACCAATGCCCACCGTGATTCGCTGTCGCTCAAGCTGGAGCGGGTGGAGCTGGCGCCGTACTTCGAGCGCCTGATCAGCTCCCATGACTATGGTTTCCCCAAGGAAAGCCCGCAGTTCTGGGACGCCCTGCAGGCGGACCTCGGTTTCACGCCCGCGCGCAGCCTGTTCATCGACGACACCCTGGCGGTCCTGCGCAGCGCCCAGCGCTTCGGCGTGGGCCATCTGCTGGCCGTGCGCGAGCCGGACAGCCGACGCGGACCGCGCGACACCGAGGAGTTCGCGGCCGTGGAGGATTACCGGGCATTGCTCGACGGGCTGTGACCGCCTCGGCAACGGACAGACAGCCGTCCATCGACGGCGTCTATCACGGTATCGAGTCAAGCGATTAGACGGGTTGTCCATAGAGGCATACGCTTGATCGAGTGATAAACGCCGCCGGTGATCCGTTGCCATGAACAGCACACTTCCGGTCTGCGCGGCATCCACGTCCTTCGCCCTGCCTGCCGCTCGCAGCACCTACGACTACCAACCCCTCGACGCGTCCTGCGCCGAGGCGACACCGCTTGCCGAGGAAGTGGCCTTGGCCATCGCCTACAACGGCCTCAACCAGGCGGTCATGCTGGTCAGCCCCACCGACCTCGAGGACTTCGTGGTCGGGTTCAGCGTCGGCAGCGGCATCGTCGCCGACCTGTCCGATGTGTACGACCTCAGGCTCTCAGGCAGTGGCTCGGCACTCCACGCCGACGTGCAGATTTCCAGCCGTGCCTTCTGGGCCTTGAAAGACCAGCGCCGCCAACTGGCGGGAACCAGCGGCTGTGGCTTGTGCGGGGTGGAGGCCCTGGAGCAGGCGCTGCCTGAGCTGAGCGCGCTGCCCGGCGCCCCGCTCCCCCCGGCGGCCTGGCTGCAGGGCCTGCGCCAGCGGATCGAACCGTTCCAGGTCCTGGGCCAGGACTGCGGTGCCGTGCATGCCGCCCTGTTCATGGACGCCCGGGGCGACCTGCTGATGGGCCGTGAAGACATCGGCCGACACAACGCCCTGGACAAGGTGATCGGTGGCCTGCTGCGCCAGCGCATCGACACGGCCGGCGGCCTGGCGATCGTGACCAGCCGCTGCAGCCTGGAACTGATCCAGAAGGTCCTGCGTGCCGGCATCCAGACCCTGGTCAGCCTGTCCGCGCCGACCGGCCTGGCCACGCAGTGGGCGCGCCGCCACAACCTCAACCTCATTCATTTGCCCAAACACAGTGCACCGCGGGTATTCAGCCCCGTGAGGGAGCCGTGATCGCCATGACCACCCATCAGCAACTTCCCCAGACCAAATCCAACCCTCGCTACAAGCCCTATGCCGGCCCGGCCGGCGGCTGGGGCGCGCTGCGCAGCGTGGCCAAGGCCTGGGTCGGCAGCGACAACGCGCTGAAGAACATCCGCGCCCTGCTCAAGACCAACCAGAACGGCGGCTTCGACTGCCCGGGCTGCGCCTGGGGCGACTCGCCCGAAAGCGGCATGGTCAAGTTCTGCGAGAACGGCGCCAAGGCCGTCAATTGGGAAGCCACCAAGCGCCGTGTCGACGCGGCGTTCTTCGCCAAGCACAGCGTGAGCGCGCTGCTCGAGCAGAGCGACTACTGGCTGGAGTACCAAGGCCGCCTGACCGATCCGATGGTGTACGACCCGCAGACCGATCGCTACCAGCCGATCGACTGGGACAGTGCCTACGCCCTGATCGCCCAGCACCTCAAGGGGCTGGACAGCCCCGACCAGGCCGAGTTCTATACCTCGGGCCGGGCCAGCAACGAGGCCGCGTTCCTGTACCAGCTGTTCGTCCGCGCCTATGGCACCAACAACTTCCCCGACTGCTCGAACATGTGCCACGAAGCCAGTGGCGTGGCGCTGGGCCAGAGCGTCGGTGTGGGCAAGGGCACGGTGACCTTCCACGACTTCGAGCACGCCGACGCGATCTTCGTCTGGGGTCAGAACCCAGGCACCAACCACCCGCGCATGCTCGACCCGCTGCGTGACGCGGTCAAGCGCGGTGCCCAGGTGGTCTCGGTCAATCCGCTCAAGGAGCGTGGCCTGGAGCGCTTCCAGCACCCGCAGAACCCGTTGGAGATGCTCACCAACAGCGACCGCCCGACCAACACCGCCTACTTCCGCCCGGCCCTGGGCGGCGACATGGCGCTGCTGCGCGGCATGGCCAAGTTCCTGCTGCAATGGGAACGCGAAGCGCAGGCCAAGGGTGAGCCGGCGATCTTCGACCATGCCTTCATCGCCGAGCACGGCCATGGGATCGACGCCTACCTCGAGGCGGTCGACGCCACGCCGTGGGCGCACATCGAAACGCAGTCGGGCCTGTCCCTGGCCGAGGTCGAACAGGCCGCGCGCATGTACTGCAAGGGCAAGCGGGTGATCATGTGCTGGGCGATGGGCATCACCCAGCATCGCCATTCGGTGCCGACCATCCAGGAAATCGTCAACGTCATGCTGCTGCGCGGCAACCTTGGCATGCCGGGCGCCGGTCTGTGCCCGGTGCGTGGCCACAGCAACGTGCAGGGCGACCGTACGATGGGCATCAACGAGCGCCCGCCGGTGGTGCTGCTGGACAACATCGAGCGTCGCTTCGGCTTCACGGTGCCGCGTCAGAACGGCCACAACACGGTCGAGGCGATCCACGCCATGCTCGACGGCCGCGCCAAGGTCTTCATCGGCCTGGGCGGCAACTTCGCCCAGGCGACGCCGGACACCGCGCGCACGCACCAGGCCTTGCGCAACTGCGACCTGACCGTGCAGATCAGCACCAAGCTCAACCGCAGCCACTTGGTGCACGGCAAGCAGGCGCTGATCCTGCCGTGCCTGGGGCGGACCGATATCGACCGCCAGGTCGAGGGCCCGCAGGCCGTCACCGTGGAAGACTCCTTCAGCATGGTGCATGCATCCAACGGCCAGTTGCAGCCGCTGTCCAAGGCCATGCGTTCGGAACCGGCCGTGGTGGCGGGGATCGCAGCAGCGACCCTGGGCAACCACCCGATCGACTGGCACTGGGCCGTGGCCGACTATGACCGCATCCGCGAGCTGATCGCCGACACCATCCCGGGCTTTGCCGGCTTCAACGAGCGCCTGCTCGAGCCAGGCGGTTTCTACCTGGGCAACACGGCGGGCTCCCGAGTGTGGAAGACCCCCACCGGCAAGGCCAACTTCAAGCCCAACCTGCTGCCGGACACCCTGATCGACGAACGCGTACGTGCCAGCGGCCAGGTGCCGGACCTGGTCATGCAGTCGATGCGCTCCCATGACCAGTACAACACCACCATCTATGGCCTGGACGACCGTTACCGCGGCGTACGCGGCCAGCGCGACGTGATCTTCGCCAACGAGGCGGACATCATGCGCCTGGGCTTCGTGCCTGGGCAGAAGGTGGACATCGTGTCGTTGTGGGGTGACAAGATCGAGCGACGCGTCAACGGCTTCACGCTGCTGGCGTTCGACATTCCGGCGGGTCAGGCAGCGGCGTACTACCCTGAGGTCAACCCATTGGTGCCGCTGGACAGTATCGGCGATGGCAGCCACACCCCCACGTCGAAGTTCGTGGCCATTCGCCTGGAAGCCCCTCGCGACACCGGGCGTATTGTGTAAAACTTAAGTAAAGCGGGAACTAAAAACCCCCTCGCATTCGAGGGGGTTTTAATAAGCGCAACCCGTTAAGACCGGGACTTGGAAAGAAAGTTTCAGTGCAAAAACAATAACCTGACAAACTGTTAGTGCAACGGGTTATTCGTCGGTTTTTGGTTGCCAGTTTCAACTTCGCACTTCACATTCGCCTCGTCAATTACATGAGGCTTTCTCAATGAAGAAGTACTCCTCGATTCTTTTGTTGTCCTTTGGCCTGTTCAGTGGTGCCGTCATGGCGGGTGGCAACACCGAAGCCGGCGTTGGTGGCGCATTGGGTGGGGTACTCGGCTCCGTCGTGGGCCAGTCGATTGGCGGCAGCACCGGTTCGGCCATCGGCGCAGGCCTGGGTGGCGCTGCCGGCAGCGCCGTTGGGGCCAACAAGCGTCAGCGTGGTGAAGCAGCCATCGGCGGTGCCTTGGGCGCCGCAGGCGGCAACGTGGTCGGTCGTAGCGTAGGTGGCACCACCGGCAGCCTGATCGGCGCCGCCGCAGGCGGTGGTGCAGGCGGTGCCCTGGGCAACTACATGGGCAACAAGGCCGATCAGGACGATCGACGTGATCGTCGTGGCTACGACAACCGTCGTTACGACCGTGGCCATCACTACGGCCACCGCAAGCACAAGCGTCACTGGCGCCACCGCTGAGGGCGACGCCGGGCCTACCCGCCCCTGTAGCCGGCCCTGGCTTGCACCCGGCCTACAGGGTCCGCAGTGCTTCTCTCAGCCCTTCCGGCAACCGCGCCGGCTCTCCACTGGCGCGGTCGACGAACACCTGCACCCACCGGCCCGTCGCACAGGCCTGATCGTCGCCCCGGCGAAACAGCACGAGCCGATATTCCACGGTGCTTCCACTGGCGCCCAGGATGCCCAGCCCCACTTCGAGGTCGTCGGGGAAACCGGGCAGCGCCAGGAAGTCCGCCGAGGTGTGGATGACGAAGGCCGCCAACGCACCCTCACGCAGGTCGAGCCCGGCCCGTTGCAACAAGAATGCCTGCACGGCGGACTCGAAACAGGCGTGCACGGCTGCGCTCGACAGGAAGCCATTGGCGTCGTTGTCCTGGTAACGGCTGGTGAGGGTGTGGAAGTAACCGCAATCGGTACGGGAGGGAGCATCGATCATGGAGGGCGACCTATTGGTCAGAGGGTGTCCGGGTGGCTGCTGCGCAGCCAAATCGCTGGCAAGCCAGCTCCCACAAGGCACGTGGCTCCATTGCGTGCCTTGTAGGAGCTGGCTTGCCAGCAATGGGCCGCCTGGCGGCCCTGAGTGCTTCAACCCAACGGTCTCAGTGACTGAGCCGTCGGGCAGTCACCAGCCTCTTACAGCTGTGGACCCGCTGCCGCGATGGCCTCGGAAACTTCGAACTTCTTGAAGTTCTCGATGAACAGCTTCGCCAGGCCTTTGGCGGCCTCGTCGTAGGCAGCCGGATCAGCCCAGGTGTTGCGTGGGTTGAGCAGGTTGGTCTCGACGCCAGGCACGGCCTTCGGCACGTCCAGATTGATGATGTCCAGGTGCTCGGTCTCGGCACCGATCAGCGCGCCGCTCTGGATGGCGGCGATCACGGCACGGGTGGTCGGGATGTTGAAACGCTTGCCGACGCCGTAGCCACCACCGGTCCAGCCGGTGTTGACCAGGTAGACCTTGGACCCGAAGCCATTGATACGCTTGATCAGCAGCTCGGCGTACTCACCGGCCGGGCGCGGGAAGAACGGCGCGCCGAAGCAGGTGGAGAAGGTCGACTTGATGCCGCTGCCCGACCCCATCTCGGTGGAACCGACCAAGGCGGTGTAGCCGGACAGGAAGTGGTAGGCCGCCTGCTCGTTGTTCAGGATCGACACCGGAGGCAGTACGCCGGTCAGGTCGCAGGTCAGGAAGATGACTGCGTTCGGCTCGCCGCCCAGGTTGGCGTCGGAGCGCTTGGCAACGTGCTCGAGCGGGTAGGCGGCACGGCTGTTCTGAGTCAGGCTGACGTCGGTGTAGTCGGCGTGCTTGGCGTCATCGATGATGACGTTTTCCAGCACCGCACCGTGCTTGATGGCTTTCCAGATGACCGGCTCGTTCTTCTCGGACAGGTCGATGCACTTGGCATAGCAACCGCCTTCCATGTTGAACACCACGCCTTCGCCCCAGCCGTGCTCGTCGTCACCGATCAGGTAGCGGCTTTCGTCGGCCGACAGGGTGGTCTTGCCGGTGCCGGACAGGCCGAAGAACAGGGTGACGTCGCCGTCTTCGCCGATGTTGGCAGCGCAGTGCATCGGCAGCACGTCGGCCGCCGGCAGCAGGAAGTTCTGCACCGAGAACATGGCTTTCTTCATTTCGCCGGCGTAGCGCATGCCTGCGATCAGCACCTTCTTCTGGGCGAAGTTGATGATCACGCAACCATCGGAGTGGGTGCCGTCACGCTCGGGTACGCACTCGAAGTTGGCCACGTTGAGGATCTGCCACTCGTCACGACCGGCCGGGTTGTACTGGGCCGGGTTGATGAACAGGCAGCGGCCGAACAGGTTCTGCCAGGCCGTCTGGGTGGTCATGCGCACGGGCAGGTAGTGCGCGTCGGCAGCCCCTACGTGAACGTAGGAAACGAAGTGATCCTGGGCAGCGTTGAAGGTTTCCACGCGGTCCCACAGGGCATCGAACTTGTCGGCCGGGAACTTGCGGTTGATCGGGCCCCAGGCGATGGCCTCGGTGGTGCTCGGCTCGTCGACGATGAAACGATCGGCTGGCGAACGCCCGGTACGGTGGCCGGTTTGCACCACCAGCGCACCCGTGTCAGCCAACTCCCCTTCACCGCGAGACAGCGCTTCTTTTACCAGATCATCGACATTCAGGTCGGTGTACACGGTGTTGTTGGCTTGCGTCATGAGAATACCCTATCAGGCCTGCGGCCGAGTGTTCCAAACGTTTTGTAGTCGTCTGTTCCAAACTACTACAGCGAAAAAAAGTGGCCGGATTATGCCAGAAACGCCCAAAAAAAGTAGACCCCTCCTGTCAGAACAGCCGCTTAGCGCTGCATGACAGGAGAATCCCCTGAGATTAAACGTTTCAGTGACGAGTTTCTGACGGCGCTTCTGTCCCGCCCCCTGCAAACAGTTGGCGAATGTCGGCTTCATCGAAGACATAGCGCTCGTTGCAGAACTGGCAATCGACCTCGACGCGGTTGTTCATTTCGTGCACCAGGGCCAGTGCATCGGCTTCGCCCAGGCTGATCAGGGCATTGCCGGAACGCTCGCGGGAGCAGCTGCAGCGAAAGCGCAGCGGGTGGGTATCGAACAGGCGTACGGCCTCGTCGTGGTACAGGCGGTGCAGCAGGGTCTGGTTGTCGAGCGTCAGAAGCTCTTCGTGCGACAGGGTCGCGGCCAGGGTCGTCACGTGCTGCCAGCTGGCCGCGCGGTCGTCCTCGTCGCGTTCACGGTCGACCGGCAACTGCTGCAGCAGCAGGCCGCGGGCGTGCTCACCGTTGGCGTCGAGCCAGAAGCGGGTGTTCACCTGCTGCGACTGCACGAAGTAGTTGGTGAAGCACTGCGACAGGTCGGTACCGTCCAGGTCGACGATCCCCTGATAACGCTGGCCCTTGACCGGGTCGATGGTGAAGGTCAGGTCGCCCGAAGGCATCAGTTGGTGCAAGGTGGCGTCGTCGGCGATCTGCTCGGCTTCGTAACGGGCCATGCCGCGGATGTCGCGCTCGCTGGAGCACTCGACCATCAGCAAAGGGACCGGCCCCGACGAACGCGCCTGCAGGGTCATGATGCCGTCGAACTTCAGCGTCCCCACCAGCAGCGCGGCAGCGGCCATGAGTTCGCCAAGCAGCAGGGCCACCGGGCGCGGATACGGGTGACGGGCCAGCACTTCGGCGTAGCTGCGGTCCAGTTGCACCCACTCGCCGCGCACATCGCGGTCATCGAAGATGAAACGTTGGGTGAAATCGGTCTCGGGAATATCGTGCATGAGTTCTGGGTATCTGAAAATAATGACAAAATGTTTGCAGCTCGATGACGAGCCCGTTTTGGCGCCCTCGTGGCGTCTTGAATCCCTGCGTGTAATGGAAGGTATCTTATGGACAATCGGCCACTGTTCCAAGCCAAGTGGTCCTGGGGGCCATTGGCAGCCTGTACCGTGCTGCCCATCGCTCTACTGTGTTTCTGGTTATGGCCACTTGGCCAGATGTTGTGCACCGCATTCGACGAATGGCTGTTCCACAGCCTCAATACGCCGCTGACCGACCATGTGGTGTGGCGGTCGATCTGGGCGGTCGGCAGCCTGCGCCCGTTCGACATCGTCGTGGGGTTGATCCTGCTGGGCCTGCTGATCAAGGGCAATTGGGTGTTCAGGGCCTGCCAGGTCCGCGAAGCCTTCTTCGGCTTTCTGGTCACGCTGATCCTGTTAGTGGTGATTCGTGCGCTGTTTTCCAAGTGGACCGACGCGATGGGCTGGCAACACGAGAGCCCGTCGATGGTGCTGCCCGATGCCGTGCGCCTAAGCGACTTCTACCCGCACCTGGAAGCGCGCTGGGAACTCAAGGACCGCTCCGGCCAGAGTTTCCCGGGCGATCATGCCTCCGTGCTGCTGATCTGGGCACTGTTCATGAGCCTGTTCAGCCGTCGCATCGGGCAGTACCTGGTGGTCTGGGGCCTGGCCGTGCTGTTCATGCTGCCGCGCCTGGTCGCCGGTGCCCACTGGGGCCAGGACGACTACATCGGTGGCCTGCTGATGGCGATCCTGGCCCTGGGCTGGAGCTGCTATACGCCCTTGGCAGCCAAGGCCAGCGCGGCCCTGCTGCGCTGGACGTCCGGGCTGTTCGCGCTGCTGGCGCGAGTGCCGCTGGTCAAGTGCCTGAGCGTGGTCAAGGCGCCACGTTGATGACCGGGGCGCCTTAGCGCCCCGTCGCCTCAGTCATGGCTACCCTGCAGCTGATGGATCTGCCGGCGCTGCTTCTTGGTCGGGCGCCCCTCGGTGGTGACACCGAGCGCCCCGGCCTTGCGCAGGTCCGCCGCCTGCTGCCGACGCCGGATGCTGTCCTCGGTCTCCTCGTACAGCGTCTGGGCCTCCGGCGCCCCCCGGCGCACCACGGAGAGCGCCTTGACCACGATGGTGCGCTCGTCGAAGCCGGTGCGCAGCACGAAGTGATCACCGACCCGTGGTTCCTTGCCCGGCTTGCAGCGCTCGCCCCGACAATGCACCTTGCCGCTTTCGATCGCCGCCTTGGCCAGGGCGCGGGTCTTGTAGAACCGTGCGGCCCATAGCCATTTGTCCAGACGGACCTTGTCGTCTTCTTCCGACTTTTGCGCCATCTCGCTTCCTCGAATGCTGTCTGTCACAGAACTGTACTACTGTCGGTGGCGGATGCAAAAACGCCCTGCCGTGCAGTACAGTGCCCACCTGAATTCGCAGGGTGATGCAGTCGTGAAAACATTTGACCACCTGAGTGTGATCGGCCTGCGCGAGTGGGTGGCCCTGCCCCTGCTCGGCCTGGCCGGCTTGCGTGCCAAGGTCGACACCGGAGCCAGCACGTCCGCCTTGCATGCGACGGACATCGAGCCGTTCGAACGAGACGGTCAGCCGTGGGTCAGATTCACTGCCCACCTCGGTTCGATCGTGCAGCTGCGGCATCGCCGCTGCGAAGCGCCCCTGGTGACCATGAAGACCATCAAGAGCTCCAATGGCCACGCCCAGTATCGCTACGTGATCCGCACGCCCCTGGCATTGGGCGATCGGGTCTGGGACGTCGAGTTCACGCTGACCTGTCGCAAGACCATGCGCTACCGCCTGCTGCTAGGCTCCAGGGCGCTGGTCCAGGGTCAACTGGTGGTCAACCCGGGTCTGAAGTACGTCCAGGATAAACCGGCCTTTCCGGTTTCAACCATTCCAGCCACAGGTGCTGCATGAAGATCGCTGTGCTTTCGCGTAACCCGCGTCTGTATTCAACCCGCCGCCTGGTCGAAGCCGGTACTCAACGCGGCCATGAAATGGTGGTGATCGACACCCTGCGCGCCTACATGAACATCGCCAGCCACAAGCCGCAGATCCACTACCGGGGCAAACCGCTGGAAGGCTTCGACGCCGTGATCCCGCGCATCGGGGCCTCGGTGACCTTCTACGGCTGCGCGGTGTTGCGCCAGTTCGAGATGATGGGCGTGTTCCCGCTCAACGAATCGGTGGCCATCGCCCGCTCGCGGGACAAGCTGCGTTCGCTGCAGCTGTTGTCCCGACGGGGCATCGGCCTGCCGATCACCGGCTTCGCCCACTCCCCCGACGACATTCCGGACCTCATCCAGATGGTCAACGGCGCGCCGTTGGTGATCAAGGTCCTGGAAGGCACCCAGGGGATCGGCGTGGTGCTGTGCGAAACCACCAAGGCAGCCGAATCGGTGATCGAGGCCTTCATGGGCCTCAAGCAGAACATCATGGTGCAGGAGTACATCAAGGAAGCCGGCGGCGCCGACATCCGCTGCTTCGTGGTGGGCGACAAGGTCATCGCCTCGATGAAGCGTCAGGCCAAGCCTGGCGAGTTTCGCTCCAACCTGCACCGCGGCGGCGTCGCCAGCCTGATCAAGATCACGCCCGAGGAGCGCATGACCGCCATCCGCGCCGCCAAGGTCATGGGCCTGAGCGTCGCCGGCGTGGACATCCTGCGCTCCAACCACGGGCCGCTGGTCATGGAGGTCAACTCGTCCCCAGGGCTGGAAGGCATCGAGGTCACCACCAGCAAGGACGTCGCCGGGATGATCATCGAACACCTGGAAAAACACGGCGGGCCGAACCAGACCCGTACCAAGGGCAAGGGCTGACCCCGTCGCCCCTGCCGGGCATCGCGCCCGGCAGGATCCGACTCAGGACGGCGGCTCAGACCGCATCGCGTGGCAGCAGCAACCCCAACGGCAGGCGCACACGGGCCTCGATGCCCCCGCCAGAGCGATTGCGCAGTTCGACGTTGCCGCCATGCTGTGCGGCAATGCGCTTGACGATGGCCAGACCCAGCCCGGTGCCCTTGCCGCTGCGTGCCCGGTCCCCGCGGATGAACGGGTTGAAGATGGTCTCCAGCTCCGACGGATCGATGCCCGCGCCCCGGTCGAGCACGCTCAGCACCACGTAGGGCGCGCTCTGATCCCCGGACACGGACGCGGCGACTTCCACTGCCTCGCCCGCGTGATACAGGGCATTGCCCACCAAGTTGGTCAGCATGCGCTTGACCGAGACCCGGCGCAGCGGGAAGGGTGGAATGGGCTCCAGGCACAGCCGCACGCGCTCCTCCGGCTGATTGAACGGCGCCACCACCTCGTGCACCAGGCTCACCAGGTCGACCTCCTCGACAGGCTCGTCGCGACCGTCACGGATGAAGGCCAGGAACTGGTCGAGGATGGCATCCATGTCCTCGATGTCACGCACCATGTCGTCGGTCAGCTCGCCTTCGGTCGGCAGCAGGGACAACGACAGCCGCAAGCGTGTCAGCGGCGTGCGCAGGTCGTGGGAAACACCGGCCAGCATCAGTTCGCGTTCGCGTGCGGCCTGCTCGACGTCCTCGGCCATCTGGTTGAACGAGCGGTACACCTCGGTCATTTCACTGGGCGTGTCGCTGATCGGCAGGCGCACGCTGCGCCCCTGCCCCAACTGGCGCGCGGCGAACACCAGGCGCTTGAGCGGCTGGTTGAGCTGGCGCACGAAGATCCAGGCCGAGGCGGTGGAGAGCAGGCCGATGGCCAGGAACCAGCCCAGCACGTTCCAGATCTTCTGCCCGCGCAGGGGGTGCGGATACAACGGCACTTTCAGCCAGCCCGGCCCCAGGCTGGGAGCATTGACCCAGAGCGCGGGCGGCGCGTGGATGCGCAGACGCACCTCGGTGTCCTCGCCCAGCTCGGCCTGCATCTGGCGCTGGTAGATCTCGCTGTAGGGCCAGTGCTGCTCACCTTCGGGCACACCGGCGCCGGTGACGCGGATCAGGCCTGCGGCCTCGGCGATCTTGTCGCGGTTCTCCTCATCGGCGGCCCAGTAGGCACGCAGGGTCAGCGCCACACCATGGCTGTACTGACGATCGACGAGCACGTCTTCGTTCATCAGCAGGTAGACCAGGGTCAGGGCCTTGGAGAACAGCACCACGATCAGCACCAGCCACAAGGTGCGGGCGAAGAAGCTTTGCGGGAACCACACGGGGGTCTTCATCGGGAACGGCTACCAAGGTGCGAGGGTGAACGAGCCGGCAGGATCGTCTTGGACGGCCCAGACGAAAACAGGGCGAACCCGTGGGCCCGCCCTGTCGCGGCACAGCCAGCCGAAGAGCTGGCCGTCATTTGCTGGCGTTTCCGTCCGGCACGAACACATAGCCGACACCCCAGACCGTCTGGATGTAGCGCGGCTTGGACGGGTCCGGCTCGATCATGCGGCGCAGTCGCGAGATCTGCACGTCGATGGAGCGTTCCAGCGCGTCCCATTCGCGACCCCGCGCCAGGTTCATCAGCTTGTCGCGGGTCAGCGGTTCACGTGCGTGCATGACCAGGGCCTTGAGCACCGCGAACTCGCCGGTGGTGAGCATGTGCACCTCGTCACCCTTCTTCAGCTCGCGGGTGGCCAGCGACAGCGCGTAGTCCCCGAAGGTGACCGTCTCGTCCTCGCTGCCCGGTGCGCCCGGCACGCTGGTGGCCTGACGGCGCAGCACGGCCTTGACCCGGGCGACCAGTTCGTCGGGGTTGAACGGTTTGGCCAGGTAGTCGTCGGCCCCCAGCTCCAGGCCCTTGATCCGGCTGAGCTCGTCGCCCTTGGCGGTGAGCATGATGATCGGGATCTGGTTGTTGCCCGCGCGCAGGCGACGGCAGGCGGAGAGGCCATCCTCGCCCGGCAGCATCAGGTCGAGCACGATCAGATTGAAGACTTCACGGGCCAGCAGACGGTCCATCTGCTCCACGTTGGGGACGGCGCGCGCACGGTAGCCCTTGCTGGTGAAGAAGCGCTCCAGCAGGCTGCTCAGACCCGGGTCATCGTCGACGATGAGAATCTTTTCGCCTTCAGCGTTGGTTGCGGTGCTGCTCATGGATAACTCCTCTGATCTCGGCGCGCATTATGGCGTAGCCAGGGGACGCCGTGCCGGGTGCATTGTTAGCAGATTTTTCCTCCCGGAACACGGAATCCGCAGCGCGGCACCGGCCCGAGCGAGCGCGCCGAGCGCGATGCACGACGCCGAGCGCGCCGCACCCGCCGCCTGCCTGGCACCGGGCCATCACCGCAACCGGGACGCGGCGCGTATAATGCGCGGCTTTTCCCAGTGCCGCCGGTCATGGCGCCGGCCTCGACAGACTTTCAGGTGGACTCCATGGACAGCATCAACAGCCGTATCGCCGAGGAACTGGGCGTACGCCCGCAGCAGGTCGAGGCGGCCGTCACCCTGTTGGACGAAGGCTCGACCGTGCCCTTCATCGCGCGTTACCGCAAGGAGGTGACGGGCAGCCTGGACGACACCCAGCTGCGCCACCTGGAAGAACGCCTGCGGTACCTGCGCGAGCTCGACGAGCGCCGCGCCAGCATCCTGGCCAGCATCCAGGAACAGGGCAAGCTGACGCCCGAACTGACGCGCGAGATCAACCTGGCCGACACCAAGACCCGCCTCGAAGACCTCTACCTGCCGTACAAGCAGAAGCGCCGCACCAAGGGCCAGATCGCGCTCGAGGCCGGCCTGGGCGAACTGGCCGACGGGCTGTTCGCCGACCCGCAGCTGACGCCGGAGATCGAAGCGGCCCGTTTCGTCGCGGCCGACAAGGGCGTGGCCGACGTCAAGGCCGCCCTCGAAGGCGCCAAGTACATCCTCATGGAGCGCTTCGCCGAAGACGCCGGCCTGCTCGAGAAACTGCGCACCTTCCTCAAGCAGGAGGCGGTGCTCAGCGCCCGCCTGGTCGCTGGCAAGGAGGAGGAAGGCGCCAAGTTCCGCGACTACTTCGCCCACGACGAGCTGCTGCGCAGCGTGCCGTCGCACCGAGCCCTGGCGATCTTCCGCGGGCGCAACGAAGGTGTGCTGAGCGCGGCCCTCAAGGTCGGCGAGGAGCTGCCAGGCACCCTGCACCCGTGCGAGCTGATGATCGGGGAACACGTCGGCGTGGCCAACCGTGGCCGTCCGGCCGACAAGTGGCTGGGCGAGGTGGTGCGCTGGACTTGGAAGGTCAAGCTCTACACCCACCTGGAGACCGACCTGTTCGGCGAGCTGCGCGATCGCGCCGAAGGCGAAGCGATCGAGGTGTTCGCCCACAACCTGCACGACCTGCTGCTGGCCGCCCCCGCCGGGCCGCGCGCCACCCTCGGCCTGGACCCGGGGTTGCGCACCGGTTGCAAGGTCGCGGTGGTCGATCGCACCGGCAAGCTGCTGGATACCGCCACCGTCTACCCGCACGTGCCGAAGAACGACTGGGACCGCACCCTCGTCGTGCTCGCAGCCCTGTGCGCCAAGCATTCGGTCGAGCTGATCGCCATCGGCAACGGCACCGCCAGCCGCGAGACGGACAAGCTGGCCGCCGAACTGATCAAGAAGTACCCGGCCCTGAAGATGACCAAGGTCATGGTCTCCGAGGCCGGCGCGTCGGTGTACTCGGCCTCGGAGCTGGCGGCCCGTGAATTCCCCGAGCTGGACGTGTCGCTGCGCGGCGCGGTGTCGATCGCGCGGCGCCTGCAGGATCCGCTCGCCGAGCTGGTGAAGATCGAGCCCAAGTCGATCGGGGTCGGCCAGTACCAGCACGACGTGTCCCAGGTGAAGCTGGCCCGTGGCCTGGACGCGGTGGTCGAGGACTGCGTGAACGCCGTGGGCGTCGATGTGAACACCGCCTCGGTCGCCTTGCTGGCACGCATCTCCGGCCTCAATGCGACCCTGGCGCACAACATCGTCGCACACCGTGACGCCAACGGGCCGTTCGCGACCCGTGCAGCCTTGAAGAAGGTCAGCCGCCTGGGCGAGAAGACCTTCGAGCAGGCCGCCGGCTTCCTGCGCGTGATGAACGGTGACAACCCGCTGGACGCGTCGGCCGTGCACCCGGAAGCCTACCCGCTGGTCCAGCGCATCGCCGCCACCACCGACCGCGACATCCGCTCGCTGATCGGCGACAGCGGCTTTCTCAAGCGCCTGGACCCCAAGCGTTTCACCGACGAGACCTTCGGCCTGCCGACGGTCACCGACATCCTCCAGGAGCTGGACAAGCCAGGCCGCGACCCGCGCCCGGAATTCAAGACCGCCACGTTCCAGGATGGCGTGGAAGACCTCAAGGACCTGCAACCCGGCATGATCCTCGAAGGCGTGGTGACCAACGTGACTAATTTCGGCGCCTTCGTCGACGTCGGGGTTCACCAGGATGGCCTGGTGCACATTTCGGCGCTGTCCGAAAAATTCGTCAAGGATCCACGCGAGGCGGTCAAGGCTGGCGACGTGGTCAAGGTCAAGGTCATGGAGGTGGACATCCCGCGCAAGCGCGTGGGCCTGTCCATGCGCATGAGCGACACGCCGGGCGAGAAGGTCGAAGGCCAACGCGGTGGACGTGGCCACGGCACCGGCGGTGCGCGCGCAGCGCAACCGGCCCGGCCACGCGAGACGCCAGCGCCGGCCAACAACGCCATGGCTTCGCTGTTCGCCAACGCCAAGACGCTGAAGAAGAAGTGATGGACGTCCCCGCCGAGCACGTCGAAAGTGCCTTCAGCCGACTGCTCGGCTGTCGGCTGCTCCGCCTGGACGCCGCGTCGGCCGAGGCCACGGTCGCGCTCACGCTGACGCCCACGCTGCGCAACCGTGGCGGCATGCTGCACGGTGGCGCGCTGTTCAGCCTGGTCGACATCACCATGGGCCTGGCCTGCTCGGCCAGCCATGGTTTCGACCAGAACAGCGTGACCTTGGAGTGCAAGATCAACTACCTGCGCGCGGTCGGCGAGGGCGAGGTCGTGTGCACGGCGCACGTGCTGCACGCCGGACGACGCACCCTGGTGGTGGAGGCCGACGTGTTCCAGGGCGACAAACGGGTCGCCAAGGCCCAGGGAACCTTCGCCCTGCTCTAGCTGCCCGAGCATTCTTTACGGTACCTTCGGCAGTGCACAGGCATTGCCGGAGCTCGTGTTGACCAGGCGACGACGCCAGTTCCCCTTTTCCCAACCTTGCAGACCGTCGAGGCTACCCCCATATTGGGGCGACTGACGTGTGAAGGAATACATCTTGAGCGACCTCTTCAACCGCCGCCTGAGCCTGCTCAGCGCCCACCTTCCCCTGCTCAAGCAGTGCCTGCACGGCATCGAGCGCGAGGGGCTGCGAGTCACCGACGAAGGTCGCCTGGCCCAGACACCGCACCCGGAAGCCCTGGGGTCGGCGCTGACCAACGAGCAGATCACCACCGACTATTCCGAGTCGCTGCTGGAGTTCATCACCCCAGCGCTGGCCGACCCGGCCGAGGTGCTCGACAGGCTCGACCAGATCCACCGCTTCGTCTACAGCAAGCTGCACAACGAATACCTGTGGAGCCCCTCGATGCCGTGCACCTTGCCGACCGAGGAGAACATCCCGATCGCCGAGTACGGCAGCTCCAACCTCGGCAAGCTCAAGCACGTCTACCGCAAGGGCCTGGCCCTGCGCTACGGGCGGACCATGCAGTGCATCGCCGGCATCCACTACAACTTCTCGCTGCCCGAGGCCTTGTGGCCCCTGCTGCGTGACGGGCAGGACACCGGCGAGAGCGACCGCGACTTCCAGTCGTCGGCCTACATCGCGCTGATCCGCAACTTCCGCCGCTACAGCTGGCTGCTCATGTACCTGTTCGGTGCTTCGCCAGCCTTGGACGCCGGTTTCCTGCGCGACCGCGCGCACTCGCTCGAGACCTTCGACGCCAACACGCTCTACCTGCCCTTCGCCACCAGCCTGCGCATGAGCGACCTGGGTTACCAGAGCAATGCCCAGGCCGGGCTCACGCCCTGCTACAACAACCTGGCCAGCTACACCGACAGCCTGCGCCGGGCGGTGGCAACGCCCTACCCGCCGTATGTCGAGGTCGGCACGCACCAGGACGGCGACTGGGTTCAGCTCAACACCAACATCCTGCAGATCGAGAACGAGTACTACTCGAACATTCGCCCCAAGCGGGTGACCTACGCCGGCGAGCGTCCGATCCAGGCGTTGATGACGCGTGGCGTGCAGTACATCGAAGTGCGCTGCCTGGACATCAACCCGTTGCTGCCGGTCGGCATCGACCTGCCCGAAGCACGCTTCCTGGATGCCTTCCTGCTGTACTGCGCGCTGCAGGACAGCCCGCTGTTCGAGGGTGCCGAGTGCCAGGACTGCACGCAGAATTTCCTGTCGGTGGTCAAGGAAGGCCGACGTCCTGGCCTGGAGCTTCGCCGCGGGGGCGAATCGGTGACGCTCAAGCACTGGGCGACCGAGCTGCTCGCTGACATCGGGCCGCTGGCCGACCTGCTGGACCAGGCCCACGGCGGCGACGCCCATGCACAGGCCTTGGCCGCGCAACAGGCCAAGGTCGATGACGCCTCGCTCACGCCTTCGGCCCAGGTGCTGGCCCGCATGACCGAGCATCAGGAGGGCTTCGTGGCCTTCTCGCTGCGCCAGAGCCGTGCCCACGCCGAAACGTTCCGTGAAACCCCATTGGATGTCGCCACCCAGCAGGCCTACGAATCGACCGCGCGTGACTCGCTGGCCGAGCAGTCGCGCCTGGAGCAGGAAGAGGTCGGCGACTTCGACCTGTTCGTCAGCGCCTACCAGGCGAGCATCCTGGCCATCAGCAACTGATGAGCCGGGTGTCCGGCCCGCGCAAACCGCGGGCCAGCAGTCAGGCGAGGATCGACGCGATCCTGGCGGCCGCCCGGACCTTGCTGGCCGAGTCGGGCGTGGCCGGGTTGTCGATGTACGACGTGGCCCGGCTGGCGGGGATGCCACCCTCTTCGGTCTATCATTTCTTCGCCAGCGTTCCGGCGCTGCTCGAGGCATTGACCCTCGACGTGCACCGGGCCTTTCGTGCGACGTTGCAGGCGCCAGTGGACGCGGCGGCACTGCAGACCTGGCATGACCTAGCCCAGGTGCTCGAACGACGCATGCTCGAACGCTATCAGGCCGATGCGGCAGCGCGGCAACTCATCCTGGGGCAGCATGGTCTTGCCGAGATCGACCAGGCCGACCGGCAGCATGACCTGGAACTGGGCGCGTTGATGCAGGCGGTGTTCGATCGGCACTTCCAGTTGCCGGTCCTGCCCGATGACGTGGACGTGTTCGCCCTGGCGATGGCCTTGAGCGACCGGGTGTATGCGCGCTCGCTGCACGTGCATGGCGCGATCACGCCGCGCATGGCCGAGGAAGGGCTGCGCGTGTTCGTGGCGTACGTGGGGGTGTACCTGCCGCCGTGGCTGGCCAAACGCTAGCCCCGCAGGCGTGTCGCCAGACGGCTTCCAGACAGAAGCGCAAGGCGACAGCCGACGAAGGCGGTCATGCGGCAGTACCGTGGTTCACAACTTGGCGATCGACACCTCGGTCGACTTGACGAAGGCGATCACTTCGCTCCCCACCACCAGTTCCAGCTCACGCACGGAGCGGGTGGTGATGACCGAGGTCACGATGCCGGAAGCGGTCTGGACATCGATTTCCGACAGGACGGGGCCTTCGAGGATTTCCTTCACGGTGCCTTTGAACTGGTTGCGCACGTTGATCGCTTTGATGGTCATGGTGTGATTCCTTTTGCTGACAGTGGACGGTTCAGTGAGCCCAGCGCAGTTGCGTGGGCAGGGGTGCGACAGGATCCGGTTGCGGGGGTGCGCCCGGCAGCGACAGGACACGTTCGAGCACCTGGCTTTCCAGCGCCGCCAGGCGATGCGAGCCGCGTACCCGAGGCCGCGGCAGGTCGACGGTCAGGTCCAGGCCGACTTCGCCGTCCTCGATGAGGATGACGCGGTCGGCCACGGCCACGGCTTCATTGACGTCGTGGGTCACCAGCAGCACGGTGAAGCCGTGCGTGTGCCACAGGCGCTCGATCAGTTGCTGCATCTCGATACGGGTCAGGGCATCGAGGGCGCCCAGGGGCTCGTCGAGCAGCAGCAGACGTGGCTGGTGAATCAAGGCGCGCGCCAGGGCCACCCGCTGCTTCTGGCCGCCGGACAACGCCGCCGGCCACTCGTGGGCGCGTTCGGCCAGGCCGACCGAGGCCAAGGCCTCCAGCGCACGCGGGCGCCAGTCGCCGGACAAGCCCAGACCAACGTTGTCGATGACTTTCTTCCAGGGCAGCAGACGTGCGTCCTGGAACATCAGCCGCGTGTCTTCGCGTGCGTCCTCCAAGGGCCCGGCACCGGCCAGCAGATGGCCTGCGCTCGGCTGGTCCAGCCCGGCCAGCAAGCGCAGCAGCGTGCTCTTGCCGCAGCCGCTGCGTCCGACGATGGCGACGAACTGGCCGGCCGGGATCTGCAGATCAATGCCGCGCAGCACCTCACGCGTGCCGAACGTCTTGCGCAGGCCGCGCGAGGCCAGGGGAATGCCGCGTAGCAGGTGTGGGGGTCGTTCCGTCAGCGAGGTCATACGCCCTCCTTCTTCGCAGGTTGATACGCCGGGTGCCAGCGCAGCCAGGCCCGTTCCAGGCCACGTGCTGCCAGGTCGGCCAGCTTGCCCAGCACGGCGTACAGCACGATCGCCAGCACCACCACATCGGTCTGCAGGAACTCGCGGGCATTCATCGCCAGGTAGCCGATCCCTGCGTTGGCGGAAATGGTCTCGGCCACGATCAGGGTCAGCCACATGAAGCCGAGGGCGAAGCGCACCCCGACCAGGATCGACGGCAGTGCGCCGGGCAGGATCACCTGCCGGAACAGGCTGAACCCGGACAGGCCGTAGCTGCGCGCCATCTCCACCAGGGCCGGGTCGACGTTGCGGATACCGTGGTAGGTGTTGAGGTAGATCGGGAACAGCGTGCCCAGCGCGACCAGAAAGATCTTCGCCGACTCATCGATGCCGAACCACAGGATCACCAGCGGGATCAGCGCCAGGTGCGGCACGTTGCGGATCATCTGCACCGAGCTGTCGAGCAGGCGCTCGCCCCAGTTCGACAGGCCGGTGATGAACCCCAGCAGCAGGCCGATGCTGCCGCCGATCAGAAAGCCCAGGGCCGCCCGCCAGCCACTGATGGCCAGGTGGGTCCAGATCTCGCCACTGCGAAACAGTTCGACACCGGCGCTGACCACCGCGCTGGGCGCCGGCAGGATGCGGGTCGACAGCCAACCGGCGCTGACCGCCAGCTGCCAGACGGCCAGCAGCAGCACCGGCAGTGCCCATGGCGCCAGACGCTGGCCCCAGGTCGTGTTGCTCGAACGACTCATGTCCAGGTCCTCAGCGCTGTGCGGCAGTGGGTAGGATGTCGTTGGCGACCATTTCGCCGAACGGGCTCACATAGCTGCCACTGGCCGCCGGTGCCGGGCGCTGCACGTCCAGGTGCGGGAACAGCAGTTCGGCCACCCGGTACGACTCTTCCAGGTGCGGGTAGCCCGAGAAGATGAACGTGTCGATGCCCAGGTCGGCGTATTCCTTGACCCGTGCCGCCACGGTCGGCCCATCGCCGACCAGTGCGGTGCCTGCACCGCCGCGTACCAGGCCGACCCCGGCCCACAGGTTCGGGCTGACTTCCAGCTGGTCGCGCTTGCCACCGTGCAAGGCGGCCATGCGCTGCTGGCCGACCGAGTCGAACCGTGCCAGCGAGGCCTGGGCGCGGGCGATGGTGTCGTCGTCCAGGTGCGAGATCAGTCGTTCGGCGGCCTGCCAGGCTTCTTCATTGGTTTCCCGCACGATCACGTGCAGGCGGATGCCGAAGCGCACGCTGCGGCCTTGCGCGGCGGCCTTGGCGCGCACCTGGGCGATCTTCTCGGCCACGGCGGCCGGTGGCTCGCCCCAGGTCAGGTACAGCTCGACCTGCTCGGCCGCCAGATCCTGCGCCGCTTCGGAGGAACCTCCGAAATACAGCGGCGGCCGCGGCTGCTGGACCGGGGGGTACAACAGCTTGGCGCCTTTGACCTGCAGGTGCTGGCCGTCGTAGTCGACCACCTCCCCTTCCAGTACCCTGCGCCAGATGCGGGTGAACTCGACCGACGCCTGGTAGCGCTCCTCGTGGCTCAGGAACAGGCCATCGCCTGCCAGTTCGTCCGGGTCGCCGCCGGTGACCAGGTTGAACAGCGCACGACCACCGGACAGACGGTCCAGGGTCGCGGCCTGCCGTGCAGCGACGGTCGGCGAGATGATCCCGGGGCGCAGCGCCACCAGGAACTTGAGTCGCTGGGTGACTGGAATCAGCGAAGCGGCGACCAGCCAGGAATCTTCACAGGAGCGTCCTGTGGGGATCAGCACCCCGCCGAAGCCGAGACGGTCGGCCGCCTGGGCGATCTGCTGCAGGTAGCCATGATCGACGGCACGGGCACCGTCGGAGGTCCCCAGGTATTTGCCATCGCCGTGGGTGGGAAGAAACCAGAAAATATCAAGGCTCATTGGAGTTGTCTCCTCAAGGTGGCGCAGGCCGGGAGAGGTCCCGGCGCGGCAAGTCGTCAAGGCGCGCTGGCGACCTTGGCAGGGGGTGTCCAGATCACGTCGCGGATGCTCAGGGGCTTGGGGATCAGCTTCAGCGTGTGGAAGGTGTCGGCGATCTTCTGTTGCGCGGCGACCACCTCGGGCGTGAGCGGCGCAGCGCCATAGCCCTGGCGCTTGACCGAGGTGAGCGTGATGTCGGCCGGCAGCCCCAGGAGCGGCGCGACCTGGTCGGTCACCTGCTGGGGGTTGGCCTGGGACCACTCACCCACCGCGCGGACTTCGTCGATCAGGGCGCTGACCACGGCTGGGTGCTGGGTCGCATAGTCCCGGGTCGCCAGGTAGAACTGATGGTTGTCGACCAGGTGCTCGCCATCACGCAGGGTGCGGGCCTGCAACTGCTGCTCGGCGGCCGCCTGGTAAGGGTCCCAGATGACCCACGCATCGACGCTGCCGCGCTCGAACGCCGCACGTGCGTCGGCAGGCGGCAGGTAGACCGGCTGGATGTCACGGTAGGTCAGGCCGGCGTCCTCGAGGGCGCGCACCAGCAGGTAGTGCACGTTGGAGCCCTTGTTCAGGGCGACCTTCTTGCCCTTGAGCGCCTGCACCGACTGGATGGGCGAGTCCTTGGGCACGAGGATGGCTTCACTGTGCGGCGCCGGGGGTTCGTAGGCGACATAGACCAGATCGGCCCCGGCGGCCTGGGCGAACACCGGTGGCGTCTCGCCCGTCACGCCAAAGTCGATGGAGCCCACGTTCAGCCCTTCCAGCAGCTGGGGGCCGCCCGGGAACTCCGTCCACTGCACGTCGACGCCTTGGGCGGCCAGGCGTTTTTCCAGCGTGCCCTTGGCCTTGAGCAGCACCAGGGTGCCGTATTTCTGGTAACCGATGCGCAGGGTCTCTGCCTGGGCCTGGGTAATCGCGCCGAAGGACACGGCCGCCGCGAACAGGGCGACCAGACCACGACGCACGAAGATGGTGCGCATGGCACTCTCCTGTACGAATGGGTTCAGGTGGCACCTGCTCACCCGTTGACGGGCCAGTGAGGTGGGACAGCGGTGAAGCGAAAAGGAAGGTTCGGATCGCTGGCTGAGCTGGAGCCCTGGCCAGGCCGAAGGCAGCTGTCGCTACCGAGGCCTCGTGGGGGATGTCGAACTGAGGATCACGTTAACAGGTTGTCTTATATATCCATAAATCATATTTTTTCATTTGGTTATTCCATATTTTAAGGTCGTGATCCAGGCATCTCTTCCCCCGTCGCACGCGCATAAAAAAGGGCCGTCGAAACGGCCCAAATACCCTGCTTTGGCTAAACGTTGGCAGTGCCTGCCCTCATCGATTGGGTTGCGGCGTCAGACGCAAGTAAGGTTTGACGGCGCGATACCCTTTGGGGAAGCGCTGGCGAATCTCGTCCTCATCCTTGAGCGATGGCACGATCACCACCTCGTCACCGTCCTGCCAGTTGGCGGGCGTGGCGACCTTGTGGCTGTCGGTCAGCTGCAGCGAATCGATCACCCGAAGGATCTCGTTGAAGTTGCGCCCGGTACTGGCCGGATAGGTAATGGTCAGGCGGACCTTCTTGTTCGGGTCGATCACGAACAACGAGCGCACGGTCAGCGTGTCATTGGCATTCGGGTGGATCAGGTCGTAGAGGTCGGAGACCTTGCGATCGGCATCGGCCAGGATCGGGAAATCGACGACGGTGTTCTGCGTTTCGTTGATGTCCTTGATCCAGCCGTGGTGGGAATCGACCGGATCGACCGACAAGGCAATGGCCTTGACGTCGCGCTTGGCGAACTCCTCTTTCAACTTGGCGGTCAGGCCCAGCTCGGTGGTGCACACCGGGGTGAAGTCGGCCGGGTGCGAGAACAGCACGCCCCAGCTGTCGCCGAGCCATTCGTGGAAGCGAATCCTGCCGGCGCTGGAGTCCTGCTCGAAGTCGGGGGCGATGTCGCCCAGTTTGAGGCTCATGGTGTGGGGCTCCTATGCTGTAGACCTGATGGCGTCACTGTGCGGGCTTTTGAGGAATAAGAAAAAGAATAAGTGGGGATTTATTTATTCCCTGTGGGCATATGAAATATCACCCATAAAAAAAGCCTCGTCATGAACGAGGCTTTTTCGACTATGGCTTACAGGAAGTTGTAAGTGTAGTTGAAGATCAGACGGGTCTGGTCCTGGTCGGCCAGCGAGTTGGTGTTGCTGGGGCCGCGGTATACACCGTGACGCAGACTAGTGCCCAAGCCCTTGAACACACCTTCCTGCACCACGTAGTCGATACGGGCATCGCGCTCCCATTCGCTGAAGGTGCCGCTGCCGTCTCTGTTGCGGACATCTTCGGCGTGCAGATAGGTGACAGAGGCTTTCAAGCCTGGTACGCCAAGCTTGGTGAAGTCGTAGGCATATTGACCGAACGTGGTGTTAGAGCCAGCCTTAGCGAACTGGTTGATCATGCTGTCGGTGAACAGGTAGAAGCTGGAACCACCGGCGCCTTCGGCACGGCCGTTGCCATCAGTCACGTTGCCCTGGTTCAGCCAGACGAAACCGCCATCGTCGCTGACGCGCTGGTGACCCAGGGTGAACGCGTGGCTGCTCAGGGTATAGGTGAAGATCGCGGACCAGGTCTTGTTGTCGACCTTACCTAGGTTCTTACCGTAGCCGCCGTTCTGGGTGAAGCGGTAGCCCGCATCCCCGTTGCGGCCATCGCTGCTGCTGTCGAAGTAGCGCAGGTCGGTCTTGAGCGACTGGTCGTCGGCGATCGGCAGGACGTGGACCAGACCCAGGAAGTGCTGCTTGTAGAAGTCTTCCAGGTTCGAGTAGTAGTACTGCAGCGTCAGGTCCTTGGTGACCTTCCAGTCAGCACCGCCGTAGCGGAACTTGTTGCTGTCTTCGGTGGCACCGCCGACCGACAGGCCCGTACGGTTGCTCGACGCACGGCCCATGGCATGGGTCAGCTGACCGGCGTTGATCGTCAGGTTGTCGATTTCCTTCGACTGGATGGTGCCGCCTTCGAAGGTCTGTGGCAGCAGACGACCGTCGTTGGATACCAGGATCGGCAGGTTCGGGGCCAGAGCGCTACCGAAGTGCGCCTCGGTCTTGGAGAAGCGGGCCTTAGCGTTGCCGCCGATACGGGCCCAGTCATGCACGGCCGAACCGTCGCTGTCGCTCGGGAAGAAGGTACTGCTGTTCGGGTGGTGGCCACGGCCACCGTCCAGGTGAATGCCCCACAGCGCCTGAACGTCTACACCGAAACCGACGACGCCCTGGGTGTAACCGGACAGGTAGTCGAGCTTGAAGCCCTGACCCGACTCACGGTTGTCGTTACCACCATCACGGTCGTTGGCGTTGAAGTACATGGTGCGCGAGCTGAGGGACAGTTTGCTGTCCTCGACGAAACCGGCAGCGCTTGCTTGCTGGGCGAAGACACCCAGGGCCACGGCCAAGGCCAGGCTGGACTTGTGCATGTATTGCTCCTTTACGTTCTAATTCTTGTCAGTCGTCAGCGCAGGGGTCTGCTGCCCCGCTTACTGCTCGATCGGCGATTTAGCACCAATGAGTGACATCCAAGTCAATCGTTACTAATCATTTCGCGACTTTGGTCTAAGGCGCGGCTGGCTAGGATAGTGACAATCCTATAAATCCAAAATGACCGTTTTGTTAAAAACTAATATTTTTATGGAATAACTGTGGGGCATTCGCGAGGGAAAGGTATAGCAGTCGGCGATACAAGTCGCTAGAAATCAGCAGGCAGGACGCATTCGTCGGATGAAAGGAATGTGAAATGACCGACCGTTCGTCGGTGAGGAGGAGGAAGATGCTGCACCGGCCGTGGGGCTGGAAGCTATACGGTCTGGCGGATGAGGGTGGGTCACCGATCTGACAGGTTGACGCAAGCGGCGCCTGGCAGGGCCCTATCGCTGGCAAGCCAGCTCCCACCCAGACCTCTGCAGCCTTCGGTCCGGGCATGGCTGCGCAAGCAGCTTGTGGGAGCGGGCTTGCCCGCGATTGCAGGCGGCGATGGACCGGACGCTATCGCGGGCAAGCCCGCTCCCACAGGGTTGTGACAGCGGGTTTCACAGGTGGTGAAACCCGCTGTCGGTCTTTACCTCACCATGTGCAGGAACTGCATGTGCCGTTCGTACTGGTCGAGGATGTCGTTGATGATCTGCTCCTTGCTGTAGCCGACCAGGTCGTAATCCTGGCTGCCCTCGCTCAGGTGCACCTCGGCACGGTAGTAGCGACGGTTCTTGAGCTCCTGACTGCCGATCCCGCCCAGGGCGAACGAGGGGGTGAAGTACCCGCGCATCTGCACCTGGTAGATGAACGGCTGCTCTTCGCCATGACCGACCTTCAGGCTGACGTTGTCGTGGCTCGGGTCATCCTGGGTGATCAGGCTCAGGCCCTTCTGCTCGAACACCTCGGTCACTTCGCCGATGGCCGGTCGCACCACGTCGTCCATGAACCGGTAGACCTCGTCCCGCGACGGGAAGTGCACGGCCTGGTTCAGGCGCTGGCGCCAGCCTCCGCGCCCGCGGCGGGTCACGGCGAACGGTGCCAGCGAATGCATCTGGGCGATGCGGCGCTGGGACTCCAGGTAGAACGCCTTCTGCAGGCCCCACATCATGCACAGCAGGATCAGCGAGAACGGCAGCGACGTCAGCACCACCGCCGACTTCAACGAGTCGATGCTGCCGGCGAACAGCAGGCTGCTGGTGATCAGCGCGGTCATCGCGCCCCAGAAGATGCGCAACCAGTTGGGACCGTCTTCATCCGGGCTGCCGCCCTTGGCCGACAAGGTCGACAGCACCACGGTGCCCGAGTCGGCCGAGGTCACGAAGAACACGAAGCTGATGAACACCGTCACGGCGATCACCGTCTTGCTCCACGGGTAGGTCTCGAGCAGCAGGTACAGGCTCATCGACGGGTCCTGCAGGGCCGACTGGCCCAGCGCGGTCATGCCATGGTTGAGCACCTGGTAGATGGCGCTGTTGCCGAAGATCGACATCCACGCCAGGGTGAAGCCGAGCGGAATCAGCAGCACGCCGAAGACGAACTCGCGAATGGTGCGCCCACGGGAGATGCGCGCGATGAACAGCCCCACGAAGGGCGCCCAGGCAATCCACCAGGCCCAGTAGAACACGGTCCAGCCACCCAGCCAGTCACGGTTCTCGCTGTAGGCGTACACGTCGAAGCTCTTGCTCGGCAAGGCGCCCAGGTAGTCGCCCAGGTTCTGGATCAGGGTATTGAACAGGTGCTGGGTCGGGCCGGCGAACAGCACGAACAGGAGCAGCGCGCAGGCCAGGAACATGTTGATGTCGGACATCACCCGCACGCCCTTTTCCACACCGGCGACGGCCACGGCCACCGCGGCGCCGACCATCACCACGATCAGCCCGACCTGCACCCATTGGCTGTGGCTGATGCCGAACAGGTAGTCCAGGCCGGCATTCAGGTGCAACACCCCAAAGCCCAGGTCGGCGCCCAGGCCGAACACCGTGGCGATGATGCCGAAGCCATCCACCGCATAGCCGATCGGCCCGTTGATGCGCTTGCCGATCAGCGGGTACAGCGCCGAGCGCAGTGCCAGGGGCAGATTGTGGCGGTAGGCGAAGTACGCCAGCGCCATGCCGACGAAGGCGAACACGCCCCAACCGTGCAGGCCCCAGTGCAGGAACAGCAGCTGCATCGCCTGGCGCCCGGATTCCACCGTACCGCCCTCGCCTTGCGGCGGTTGCAGCATGTGCGTCAGCGGCTCCGACACGCAGAAGAAGAACAAGGTGATGCTGATGCCGGCGGCGAACAGCATGCCGGCCCAGGACAGGTAACTGAACTCGGGTTCGTCGTGGTCGGCACCGAGCTTGATCTTGCCGTAGCCGGACAAGGCGGTGACCACCACGAAGACCAGGTACAGGGTCATCGCCAGCATGTAGTACCAGCCGACCGTGTTGGCCGCCCAGTTCTGTGCCGCCAGCAGCCATTCGCCTGCCGTTTGGGGGTTGAGGATGACGATCAGACCGAAGAGCAGGATGAAGCTTGCCGCGAACCAGAATACCGGGGGGTTCATGCGGACGTTGTCGTGTGCAAGGCCAGTGGATGCACTCATGGACGGTGCACCTCGTTATCGAAGGGTGGGTACGGATCGAACGGGTTCAGCAAAGGGAAACCTCCGGGTGAACACCGGCAGCGGACCAGCGTTTTTTAGTTGAACAAGCGTTCAAGTTAAACATGGATCGCCCGTCAATGCGAACCGGCCATGACAGGCGGGGCCGCCCCACGGCGGCGTTTCGCCCCTCGTGAGGCCCGCTGGCAGCCGCAGAACATGGCTTTGCGCCATGCGCGTTCAGACCTTCCGCTCCTGACAATCGAGCTGCAGGTTAGCCTGGGTGATATTGCTGTAGGCCGGCACGCTGCGGGTCAGCCAGACGTTGCCACCGATGGTCGAACCCTGGCCGATGGTGATGCGTCCGAGAATGGTCGCGCCGGCATAGATCACCACGTCGTCCTCGACGATCGGGTGGCGTGCATGGCCTTTCTGCAGCTGCCCGGACTCATCGGCCGGGAAGCGCTTGGCCCCCAGCGTCACTGCTTGGTAGATCCGCACGTGCTGGCCGATGACGGCCGTTTCACCGATGACCACGCCTGTGCCATGGTCGATGAAGAAGCTCGGGCCGATCTGTGCCCCGGGGTGGATGTCGATACCGGTGGCCGAATGCGCCAGCTCCGAGCTGATGCGCGCCAGCAGCGGCAGACCGGCCTGGTACAGGTGGTGAGCCAGGCGGTGATGGATGATGGCCAGAATGCCTGGGTAGCACAGCAGCACCTCGTCCACGCTGCGCGCCGCCGGGTCGCCGTGGTAGGCCGCCAGCACGTCGGTATCGAGCAGCACACGCAGGTGCGGCAAGGCGGCGGCGAAGTCCTGGACCACCGTCAGGGCACGGGCATCGGCCGCCGCCAGCTCGGCCTTGTCCTGGCGCGCCGCGTAGCGCAGCTCGAGGCGGGCCTGGGTCAGCAGTGCCGTCAGGGCGCTGTCGAGCGTGTGGCCGACGTAGTAGTCCTCGCTTTCTTCGCGCAGGTCGACCGGCCCCAGACGCATGGGGAACAAGGCGCCGCGCAGCTGTTCGAGGACCTGCCCCATGGCATCACGAGAAGGCAGCTGTCGCCCGCCCCGTTCGGCGCTGCTGCGGCCATTGCTGGCACGCCACTGTGCGCGGGCACTGCGCAGTTCGCCGACGATCTGCTGCAGGTGCCACAGCTCGGTTGCTGGATTGTCGCTCACGGTGATCTCCTCATCAGCGGTCAGGTTTCCAAGGACCGACGCGCCGCTTCGCGCCCTTGCCAATGGCTTTTCGCCGCGATCCTTCGCGCTGTGCCGACGGTTCGGCAATCTTCGCCTAACCTTCTACACGTCCCTTCCTGTCATGCCTGGAGCCGTACCATGATGCGATTCACTCAACCGCTGATCCGTGCCAGTCTGGCCTTGCTCATCGGCACCGCCGTTCTAGGCCAGGCCCAGGCCGGCGAGGCACTGGCAACGGTCAAGGAGCGTGGCACCCTGCGGATCGGCCTGGAAGGCACCTACCCACCGTTCAGCTTCGTGGACGAGAACGGCACCCTGGCCGGCTTCGAGGTCGAGCTGGCCAAGGCCATCGCTCACCAGCTGGGCGTTGAGGCCAAGCTGCAACCCACCAAATGGGACGGCATCCTGGCCGCGCTCGAGTCCAGGCGACTGGACGTGGTGATCAACCAGGTGACGATCTCCGACGAACGCCGCCAGAAATACGATTTCTCCACGCCCTACACGGTCTCGGGCATCCAGGCGCTGGTCCTGAAAAGCAAGGCCGACGCCTTGAACATCCACTCGGCCAAGGACCTGGCAGGCAAGAAAGTCGGCGTGGGTCTCGGCACCAATTACGAGCAGTGGGTCAGAGCGGAAGTTCCGAAGGCCGACGTGCGCACCTACGAGGACGATCCGAGCAAGTTCGCCGACCTGCGCAACGGTCGTATCGACGCCATCCTGGTCGATCGCCTGGCGGCCCTGGAATACGCCCAGAAGGCCAAGGACACCGTGCTGGCAGGCGAGGCCTTCTCGCGACTCGAATCGGGCGTGGCACTGCGCAAGGGCGAGCCTGAACTGCTCGCCGCCATCGACAAGGCCCTGGAGACGCTCAAGGCCGACGGCACCCTGGCCAGGCTGTCGAAGCAGTACTTCGGCGCCGACGTGACGCAATGATCGAAGACAGCCTGCAACTGGTCATGCAGTCGGCGCCCTTTCTGCTCAAGGGCGCCGGCTTCACCGTGGTGCTCAGTGTCGGTGGCATGATCTTCGGCCTGGCGCTGGGCTTCGGCCTGGCGTTGATGCGGCTGTCGCGCGTGCGGCCGATCGACTGGCTAGCGCGGGTCTACGTGTCGTTCTTTCGCGGTACGCCCTTGCTGGTGCAGCTGTTCCTGATCTACTACGGCCTGCCGCAGGTCGGGCTCGAACTGGACCCGTTGCCTGCTGCGCTGATCGGCTTTTCCCTCAACATGGCAGCCTACGCCTGCGAGATCCTGCGCGCGGCGATCGGCTCGATCGAGCGCGGCCAGTGGGAGGCCGCCGCCAGCATCGGCATGACCCGTGCCCAGGCCATGCGCCGGGTGATCCTGCCGCAAGCCGCCCGTACCGCCCTGCCGCCGCTGGGCAACAGCTTCATCTCGCTGGTCAAGGACACGGCACTGGCCGCCACCATCCAGGTGCCCGAGCTGTTCCGCCAGGCGCAGCTGATCACCGCGCGCACCTTCGAGGTCTTCACGATGTACCTGGCCGCCGCGTTGATCTACTGGGTACTGGCCAGCGTGCTCGCCCATGTCCAGCACCGCCTCGAGCGGCGGGTGAATCGCCATGACCTGGAGCACTGAGTCATGATCACGGTAGAGCGCCTCACCAAACGCTTCAACGGCCACACCGTGCTCGACGGCATCGACCTGACGGTGCAGACCGGCGAAGTGGTCGCCATCATCGGACCGAGTGGCTCGGGCAAGACCACCTTCCTGCGTTGCCTGAACCTGCTGGAAACCCCGGACGCCGGACACATCCGCCTGGACGACCTGCAGGTCGATGCAGGGCGTCCGCTCAAGGCGCAGCAAGGCGTCATCCGCCAGCTACGCCAGCGGGTCGGTTTCGTGTTCCAGAACTTCAACCTGTTCCCGCACCGCACGGCCCTGGAAAACGTCATCGAAGGGCCTACCGTGGTGCGCAGGCTGGCGCATGACACGGCCCTGGCGCTGGGCCGTCAGCTGTTGGCCAAGGTGGGCCTGGCCGGCAAGGAGGACGCCTATCCACGGCGCCTGTCCGGCGGCCAGCAGCAGCGCGTCGCCATCGCCCGGGCGCTGGCCATGGAGCCACAGGTGATCCTGTTCGACGAGCCGACCTCCGCGCTGGACCCTGAACTGGTCGGCGAGGTCCTGGCGACCATTCGCGACCTGGCGCACGAAGGCCGTACCCTGATCATCGTCACCCACGAGATGAGCTTCGCCCGCGACGTGGCGCACCGCGTGGTCTTCTTCGACCAGGGCAGGATCGTCGAGCAGGGTGAGGCCAAGGCGCTGTTCGCCGCGCCGCAGGAGGAGCGTACGCGGCAGTTCTTGCGCAAGTTCCTGGGTACGCACGCCTGAAAGGAGGCCACTTAGGGCCAGGTCAGCTCCGACGCCGGGCGAGGCCGACCGAACCAGTAGCCCTGACCGAACTCGCACCGATGCTGCATGAGGAACTGCGCCTGATCGGCCTGTTCGATGCCCTCGGCATGCACTTGCATGTCCAGGCTGCGCGCCAGTGCGATGACGGCCTCGACGATGGCGCGGTCGTCATCGTCATGGCCCAGCCCCGCGACGAAGCCTTGGTCGATCTTGAGCTTGTGCACCGGCATCCGCTTGAGGCGCAGCAGCGAGGAGTACCCTGTGCCGAAGTCGTCGATGGCCAGCCTGACGCCCAACTCGCGCAGACGGTGCAGTTGCTCGAGCGCCACTTCCGGCTCATCCATGATCGCGCTCTCGGTCACCTCCAGCTCGAGCATGGCCGGTGCCAGCCCGGTCTGGCGCAGGACACGGTCGACCTGCCGGTGGAGCGTGTGGTCGGCGAACAGCCGGCTGGACAGGTTGACCGCGACGAACGCCAGGTCGCGCCCCTCGGCCTGCCAACGCACCATCTGGCGGCAGGCCTGGCCCAGTACCCAGGTATCGATCTCGGCAATCAGCCCAATACGCTCGGCGATCGGGATGAACTCGGCTGGCGAGACCATGCCGCGCTGCGGATGCTGCCAGCGCACCAAGGCCTCGAAGCCTACGCGGCGCAGGTCGCTCAGCGCATGCACCGGCTGGTAGAACACCCGTAGCTCGTCGTTCTCCAGCGCATGACGCAGCTCGCTTGCCGTTTCCACCCGGTGCTGGGCATGGGTGGTCAGCTCCTCGGTGTACAGGGCATAGCACGCGCGGCCGTTGCGCTTGGCCTTGAACAAGGCCGAATCGGCATTGCGCAGCAGTTGCTCGGCGCTCGAGGCGTCGCTGGGGTAGAGGCTGATGCCGATGCTGGCGCTGATGAACAGCCGGTGCTCGTCGAAGTCGAAAGGCGCCTTCAAGCGTTCCACCAGGGTTTGTGCCAAGGTGGCCGCCTGTCCGAGTTGCTGGCAGTTTTCCAGCAACACCGCGAACTCGTCGCCGCCTAGCCGGGCCAACGTGGTGCCACTGCCCAGCGTCTCCACCAGGCGCTCACCGACCAGCTTGAGCAGCGCATCGCCGGTGGTGTGCCCCAGGCCATCGTTGATGCTCTGGAAGTGATCGAGGTCCAGCAACAGCAAGGCGCAGCCACATTTTTCGGCCTGTGCCGCGACCAGCGCGTGCTCGGCGCGGTCGGTGAACAGCAGGCGGTTGCCCAGCCCGGTCAAAGGGTCATGGTGAGCCAGGTAGGCCAGCTCACGCTCGGAGTGCTTGATCGCGCTGATGTCGCTGAAGACCGCCACGTAGTGGCTGTGCGTGCCCTCGTCATCGCTCACGGCGCGAATGGTCTGCCACTGCGGGTAGATTTCACCGTTCTTGCGGCGGTTCCAGATCTCCCCGCTCCACTCGCCCTTCTCGGCCAGGGTCGCGTAGATCGCCTGGTAGAAAGGAACGCCGTGGCGACCTGACTTGAATTTGCTGGGGCGGTGCCCGAGCACCTCGTCCTGCGCATAACCGGTGATGCGCATGAAGGCCCGGTTGACGTGCACGATCACGCCATGCCGGTCGGTCACCAGGACGCCCTCCAGGGTGCTGTCGAACACCGCCGAAGCCATGCGCAGGCGCTCGCGGTCCTCGCGCCGCAGTTGCACGCCAAGGCCGATCGAGTCGAGCAGACGGGCGCGCGAGATGAAGATCAGCAGCGCGCTGAAGACGGCCCAGAGCAGGCCATTGATCTGGTGACCCAACGCCAGCCTGGCGGGATCGACCAGGAACGTGCGCAACACCTGGTCGGAGACTGTCAGCCAGATGACCGACAAGGCCAGGTAGAGCGCTGCCATGCGCAAGGCGTCACGATGTGAAGCAGACATAACCGGTGGACGAACCCCTGAAAAGGATGGCGGCATTATAGAGAGTGAACGTCGCCGTGACTGCCCGTATGACAGCCGATTTGTCCGATACGTGCGGCCCGTCACGTCTCAGGCCCCTGACGTTCGTCGGCGCAGCGCCGGGCGAGGCCGGAACTTCGTCCCGGTTTCCCGCTCAAACGGCCATAGCCCGCGTGGCGGGCCGATCATGGGTCGCACGCACCCCCGCCGAGAGCCTTTTTCGTGCAAATGGTCGATGACACCTCTCCCTACGCGCCCGATCCAAAGTCCGAAACCGCCAAGACTTTGCTGGCCCTGCTGCACGCACAGGGTGAGGTCGCGCGCCTGAGCGAGCGTGAGCGGCTGTTCAGTTCGTTGCTCGAAAGCGTCAACGCAGTCTTGTGGGCCTTCGACTGGGAAACCCAGCAGGTGCTATACGTCAGTCCCGCCTACGGACGCATTTTCGGGCGCCCACCCAACCTGGTGATGGCCGACTTCAACGAGTGGCGCAACAGTGTCTACCCCGATGACCTGGACTACGCCGAAAGCAGCCTGGCCCAGGTGCTGGTGACAGGCGCCGTGGAAGACCGCGAATACCGAATCATCAATGGCGCCGGCGAGATGCGCTGGCTCAGCGACAAGTGCTTCATCAGCCAGCAGGAAGGGGGCAAGCGTCCTGTCATCGTCGGCATCGCGGAAGACATCACCGACAAGAAGCGCCTGGAGGGTGAACTGCAGCGTCTGGCGACCACTGACGTGCTGACCCAGAGCAGCAACCGCCGGCACTTCTTCGACTGCGCGCGGCAGGCGTTCGAGACGTCGCGCCAGGACGGCTCGCCCTTGGCGTTCCTGCTGCTGGACATCGACGACTTCAAGCAGATCAACGACAGCTATGGCCACCAGCAGGGTGACCAGGTGCTGCAGCGCGTGGCCGACAGCGGCCGCTCGGTGCTGCGCCGTGGCGACCTGTTCGGACGCATCGGCGGCGAGGAGTTCGCCGCCGTCTTTCCGGGCTGCACCGCGCAGGTCGCCGAGCAGATCGCCGAGCGCTTGCAACGCGAGATCCAGCGCCTGAGTTTCAGCCATGGCCAGCGAAACTTCGGAGTGACGATCAGCCAGGGCCTGACCGGCCTTGGCGACACCGATGACACCCTGGACATCCTGTTCTCGCGTGCCGATGCGGCCATGTACCAGGCCAAGCGCCAAGGCAAGAACCAGATCGTCACGGGCTGAAGCGGCGGCCACAGGGCTGGGCGGTGAGCGCCTCTTTGCACCGGGCACAAAAAACCCGCCGTGGTGCGGGGTTGCCCCAGGGGCAACCCCGCAC
>NZ_JAAMQI010000069.1 GCF_013523165.1 Pseudomonas entomophila | reverse complement strand
TGCCGGGCGAGGTGATCGCCTGGCGCGCCGCCACCGAGGCCGAGCGCGACGAAGCCCGCGAGCGCCTGCAGCACTTTCGCCAGGCGGTCCTGAGCAGCGCGTCGAGCCTGGTCGATTCGGCCGGCAAGCGCGGTCAGGGCGACCAGGTGATCTTCGGCAAGCTGCTGGGCCTGGTGCCATTCTGCCCGAGCGACGACCACGTCTATCTGGTGCAGACCGCACAGGGCGTGCAACCGGTGCTGACCTTCTGGGGGTTCGTGGCCCACGAGCAGGACCGCCAGCGCGAACCGCTGTACTTCCTGACGCCCCGCCCGGCC
>NZ_JAAMQI010000068.1 GCF_013523165.1 Pseudomonas entomophila | reverse complement strand
CGCGCAGCGGTGAGAAAACCAACGCCTTCAACTTTCATGCATCGCCTGACTAACGGCATCAGTCCTGCCTGCTCGAGCAGTTTCTTGATCATGTTTTCGATGAGGTCTTCAATGCGCTTCATCGAGGTGAGCTGGGACTTCAAGAGGTTCTTGAGCAGCGGCTCACCTTCCCAGCTCAGCTTCAGCGCTGTACGCGTCTGGACGAGCATCGCGCGCCTGCGAAACAGGCTGACAAGGTCGCGATAGAGCGTCGAAGGCGGGATCCAGGGGCTAAGGTTGGCGCCTTCGTTCTTGAGGTACCGGGCCAGTACCCTTGCATC
>NZ_JAAMQI010000067.1 GCF_013523165.1 Pseudomonas entomophila | reverse complement strand
TCGTCGCGGCGATCGTGGACTTGCACGGGTTCCAGCTGGAGGTGGGCGCTGGCGCACTGGGCGGGGCACGGTTGGTGTTGCGCTGCCCGCTGGGGTGAGGGGCTGCTTTCCAAATCTTGTGGGCCCAATCGCGGCACAGGGGCCGCTCCTACACCCGTAGCTACATCGTGGCGAGGCAAGCTTTCGCGGTCCTGTAGGAGCGGCCCCTGTGCCGCGATTGGGCCCGCAGGGCCCACAAAGCAGTCGTTGCGTTGACGCAGGTTCTACCAGAATGCCAGACCCACTCCGCGGGGCCGCATTGCGACCCCGCGCGCTGTCAGGACACCCGCAGACCCTGACGCCGCCTCACTCCGCC
>NZ_JAAMQI010000066.1 GCF_013523165.1 Pseudomonas entomophila | reverse complement strand
GCCCGCCAACGTACACGTCATCGGCGGTCGTCAGTACGTAAGTGCCGCTCGCCTTGCCCGCCTCGATGGTGACGACACCGCCACCTTCCAGCGTGAAGGTCATGCCTTTGTGGCCAGTGACCGGCAGGCCGTCCTTGCTGATCAGGGTCACGGTGTAGGTGATCTGACCGCCTTCGGTGACGGTGGTCTTGTCAGCGGTAAGCGTAGCAACGACTTCGTTGATGGTGTCGGTGATCTGCAGCGTTGCTGGGGTGGTGCTCAGCTGCAGGTTCTCGAAGCCTTTGCCACCGGCATCGACTGCGCTCTGCACGCCCAGCTTCACGGTTTCGCCGTCCTTGAAGACGTCATCACCTTGTGCTGCCAGGGTG
>NZ_JAAMQI010000065.1 GCF_013523165.1 Pseudomonas entomophila | reverse complement strand
ATCTTCAGTGCACCGACCTGGGCGCTCGTCAGCGAATTGATCTGGCCGCTGGTCAGGGCCACGATCTGGGCGGTGCTCAGGCCGTTGGCGACCTGATTCGTCGTCAGGGCGGCGATCTGGCTGCTGGTCAGCGCGACCAGCTGGTCGGTGGTCAGGCCGTTGGCGATCTGGTTCGTCGTCAGTGCAGCGACCTGGTTCGTCTTCAGGGCCGTCACGTCTTCGATTTCCATCGCGGCCAGCTGGCCGGTGCCCAGGGCAGCGATCTGGGCCGAACCCAGTGCTTTCACCTGGTTGGTCGTCAGTGCAACGATCTGGTCCGTGGTCAGGCCATTGGCGACTTGATTCGTCGTCAGCGCGGCGATCTGGGCGGTGCCGAGGGTTGCCAGGTCACCCGTGTCGATCGCGGCGACTTGGGCGATCTTCAGT
>NZ_JAAMQI010000064.1 GCF_013523165.1 Pseudomonas entomophila | reverse complement strand
GGGGCCGCTTGTATGGTAGGACTTGAAGGGAGGAGGAGGGACTAGATCCGCTTCTGACTGTTCGCGCAGTACAGACCGTGGGAGATTTCGCCCCTCCTCCCTTCACCCAAGCGCCGATAAGGAATGCTTCCGGTTTTGACCGACGAAAGTACAAGCCTGCGCCTCTGGGTGGCCCTTCAAGCCCTTAGACCTTACCCCTGGAGACGCGCCCATGGCAATGCCGACATCCGAGCACAGCACGATCATAGGCGTCGACGTTGCCAAGGCTGAGCTGGTCATTTACGAAGACAGCTCCGGACAGTTGAGCACTATTGCCAACAACAAGACGGCCATTAAACAATGGATCAAGGCATTACACGGCAAGGTCTCGATTGCAGTCGAGGCCACCAATGTCTATCACCTGCTGTTTACCGATATGGTCCATGAAGCAGGACATACCCTTTACTTGATGGATG
>NZ_JAAMQI010000063.1 GCF_013523165.1 Pseudomonas entomophila | reverse complement strand
AAATTCGCATGTTGCGCTCTCGCGCAGAACTCACAAATTTTACCTTAGCCTGATCACCACCAGTGAAAGTGGCCATCAGTCTATTTCTATCACATATCCGAATTTTTAAAGAACGATCTGACAAAAGCCAGAAATCAACATTCAGCGTGGAATGCTCATTTCTAGGTTCTGATCAAAACTGCTACAGCGTACCGCGAAAGGTGGTGGAGCCAAGCGGGATCGAACCGCTGACCTCCTGCGTGCAAGGCAGGCGCTCTCCCAGCTGAGCTATGGCCCCAGAAACTGGTAGGTCTGGGCAGATTTGAACTGCCGACCTCACCCTTATCAGGGGTGCGCTCTAACCAACTGAGCTACAGACCTATAACAGGGTCTTGATCGTCTTTTACAATGAATCAAGCAATTCGTGTGGGAGCTCATCAGCTGGCTGATGTCGTCGATTAAGGAGGTGATCCAGCCGCAGGTTCCCCTACGGCTACCTTGTTACGACTTCACCCCAGTCATGAATCACAC
>NZ_JAAMQI010000062.1 GCF_013523165.1 Pseudomonas entomophila | reverse complement strand
AGCCCTTGCCGCCAGCATCGACTGCGCTCTGAACACCCAACTTCACGGTTTCGCCGTCTTTGAAGACGTCGTCGCCCTGGGCTGCCAGGGTGTAAGTGGCCGTGGTCGAGCCCGCTTTCACAGTCACAGTATCGCCGTTGCTGAGGGTGACGTTGAGGTCACGCTCCAGCACACGGTTAGTAGTGACGGTGAAGGTCGCCGACTGGTTCTCGGTGACGCTGGTCTGGTCGGCGGTGATGCCAACAGTGACAAGGTCACCACCGTTCGGCGTACCGGTACCACCCGGATTGCCTGGCGTACCTGGCTCGTCGGTGACCGTGGTGCACGTGCTGCCCGAAGTCGACAGTTTCTCGAAGACATTGCCGCCAGTGATGCCGGTGATCGACTTGACGATAGTGCCCTGCCCGCCAACGTACACGTCATCGGCGGTCGTCAGTACGTAAGTGCCGCTCGCCTTGCCCGCCTCGATGGTGACGACACCGCCACCTTCCAGCGTGAAGGTCATGCCTTTGTGGCCAGTGA
>NZ_JAAMQI010000061.1 GCF_013523165.1 Pseudomonas entomophila | reverse complement strand
AACGTCACCCTCAGCAACGGCGACACCGTGATTGTGAAAGCGGGCTCAACTACGGCCACTTACACCCTGGCCGCCCAGGGCGACGACGTCTTCAAAGATGGCGAAACTGTAAACCTGAGCGTGCAGAACGCAGTCGATGCCGGTGGCAAAGGCTTCGAGAACCTGCAACTGAGCACCACTCCAGCAACGCTGCAGATCACCGACACCATCAACGAAGTCGTCGCAACGCTCACCGCTGACAAGACTACCGTCACCGAAGGCGGTCAGATCACCTATACCGTGACCTTGATCAGCAAGGACGGCCTGCCGGTCACCGGTCACGGCGGCATGACCTTCACGCTGGAAGGTGGCGGCGTCGTCACCATCGACGCGGGCAAGGCGAGCGGCACTTACGTGCTGACGACCGCCGATGACGTGTACGTTGGCGGGCAGGGCACCATCGTCAAGACCATCACCGGTATCACCGGTGGCAACGTCTTCGAGAAGCTGTCGACCTCCGGCTATGTCACTACCGATGTGACCGACGAGCCGGGCACTCCAGGTA
>NZ_JAAMQI010000060.1 GCF_013523165.1 Pseudomonas entomophila | reverse complement strand
GCTGCAGGTTCTCGAAGCCTTTGCCACCGGCATCGACTGCGCTCTGCACGCCCAGCTTCACGGTTTCGCCGTCCTTGAAGACGTCATCACCTTGTGCTGCCAGGGTGTAAGTGGCCGTGGTCGAGCCGGCTTTCACAGTCACGGTATCGCCGTTGCTGAGGGTGACGTTCAGATCACGCTCCAGCACACGGTTAGTGGTAACGGTGAAGGTCGCCGGCTGGTTCTCGTTGACGGTGCTCTGGTCGGCGGTGATACCGACAGTCAGCAAATCACCGCCGTTGGTACCGCCTGGCGTACCTGGGTTACCCGGAGTGCCCGGCTCGTCAGTGACGGTCGTGGTGCGCGTCTCATCGCCGAGAGTGAGTTTCTCGAAGTTATCGCCACCGCTGACCGAGACCAGCTTGTTGACGATGTCCGCTTGGCCGCCAACATAGGCATCATCTTTCACCACGATGGTCGCGGTGCCGGTGGTGCTGCCAGCCGGGACCTTGACCACGGTGCCGTCGGTCAAGGTGAAGCTCAGGCCGTTATGGCCGCTGACCGGCAAGCCTTGGGCGTTGGTCAGGG
>NZ_JAAMQI010000005.1 GCF_013523165.1 Pseudomonas entomophila | reverse complement strand
CAGCTTGAACTTTGTGTTCTTTCGAATAAGAATTGCGCACTGATTTTGCCTCCAATTGGACGCCATTATAGCGTCCGAAGAAGGTGTCCAAAATCATTAAGCCAGTTCACCCCTGTGCCGCGATCGGCCCCGCAGGGGCCGTAAAGCCAGCGATCTGGTTGTGGCAGTCGACCCGAACAGGTTCAGCGACACGACGCCGCCTATAAGACAGTTGCTCCCACAGGGTGCTGTGATCAATGCCCACACCGGGGTGTCGCTACGGATGAGTGTCCCTCATCCGCTGCCCCTCGTCGCTACTCCACCTCGACCACCGCCTGTGGCCTGCTGCTCTCAGTCCCCGACGCCCTGAGCTGGCGATACTGGTTGGGTGACAGCTGGGTGTGCTGGCGGAACAGGCGGGCGAAGAAGCTGGCATCGTCGTAACCCACCTCGTAGCTGATGGTCTTGATGCTCTTGCGTGTACTCGACAGCAGCCCCTTGGCCGTTTCGATGCGCAGCCGCTGCAGGTAATGCAGCGGCTTGTCGCCCGTCGCGCTCTGGAAGCGGCGCATGAAGTTGCGGATGCTCATGCCGTGGTTGCGGGCCACGTCCTCGAAGCGGAACTTGTCGGCGAAGTGTTCCTCGAGCCAGTGCTGGATCTGCAGGATCAGCAGGTCCTGGTGCAGCTTCTGACCACCGAACCCGATGCGCCCTGGGGTGTAGCTGCGCTGCACCTCGTACAGGATGTCGCGGGCCACGGTCCGGGCCACGCTCGCGCCGCAGAAGCGCTCGATCAGGTAGATGTACAGGTCGCACGCCGAGGTGGTGCCGCCCGCGCAGTACAGGTTGTCGGCGTCGGTCAGGTGCTTGTCGCGGTTGAGGTTCACGTTCGGGAAGCGCGCGGCGAAGCTGTCGAAGAAACGCCAGTAGGTGGTGGCTTCCTTGTGGTCGAGCAGGCCGGCTTCGGCCAGCCAGAAGACCCCGCTGGACTCGCCGCACAGGACGGCGCCCCGCGCGTGCTGGTCGCGCAGCCAGGCAGGCACCTGGGGATAGCGCGCCGACACCGTGTCGAAGTTCTCCGCGAAAGGGGGCAGCAGGATGATGTCGGCATTGTCCAGCCCGCCGTCCACGGGGATCTGCACGGAGCTGAAGCTGTCCACGGGCTGCCCGTCCGGGCTCACCAGGTGGATCTCGAACATGGGATGCGGGCCGACGCCCAGTTGTCGACCGAAGCGCAGGCAGGCAAGGTGGAAGAAGTCCTTGGCCTGCATCAGGGCAGAGGCGAAGGCCGTGTCGATGGCCAGAATGCTGACGCGCCGCAACGACGCCGAAGGGGGATCGAACATCATGGTGATTATTCTTATAGGGAAAATAGGACTTTCGTTGGCTGGATCGTCTTACCTTTCGGCAGCCCTGTCCAGTACCCCTGCTCACCACAAGGTCATGTCTGCTACCGCCGTCACGAAATGCACGGTTACTCGACAAATCGGGTTGAAAAATTCGCTGCAATCTGGATAATCCTCACCCTCTCAGTGCGGTGGGAGTGATGCACCACCCACGAAAGAACCCTGCCGAATATTGGACGCGCTGACCCGAGCCCCCGATAGCGTCCCTATGCGGCTGCGCGCTTGTCTTGTCAAGCGAAGCACTATCCAGTAAGATCCGCCGTCTTATTTTCGCTGGGCGGCCCTTGAGGCTATAAAGAATGAAAACTTTTACTGCTAAACCAGAAACAGTAAAGCGCGACTGGTTCGTGGTCGACGCCGCTGGTCAGACCCTGGGTCGTCTGGCTACCGAAATCGCACTGCGCCTGCGCGGCAAGCACAAGGCAGAGTACACCCCTCACGTTGACACCGGCGACTACATCGTCGTCATCAACGCCGAGCAGGTTCGTGTCACTGGTGCCAAGTCTTCGGACAAAATGTACTACTCCCACTCCGGTTTCCCGGGCGGCATCAAGGAAATCAGCTTCGAGAAGCTGATCGCCAAGGCCCCTGAGCGCGTGATCGAGACCGCGGTCAAAGGCATGCTGCCTAAGAACCCGCTGGGTCGCGACATGTACCGTAAGCTGAAGGTCTATGCGGGCGCTAACCACCCTCATACTGCTCAGCAGCCCCAAGAACTGAAGATTTAACGGAATAGTTCATTATGTCGGCGACTCAAAATTACGGCACTGGCCGTCGCAAGACCGCAACCGCTCGCGTTTTCCTGCGTCCGGGCACCGGTAACATCTCCATCAACAACCGTCCTCTGGACACCTTCTTCGGCCGCGAAACCGCTCGCATGGTTGTTCGCCAGCCGCTGGAGCTGACCGAGACCGTTGAGAAGTTCGACATCTACGTCACCGTCATCGGTGGTGGTGTCAGCGGTCAGGCCGGTGCTATCCGCCACGGTATCACCCGTGCGCTGATGGAATACGACGAATCCCTGCGTGGCGCTCTGCGTCGTGCCGGCTTCGTGACCCGCGACGCCCGTGAAGTCGAGCGTAAGAAAGTGGGCCTGCGTAAAGCACGTAAGCGTCCTCAGTACTCCAAGCGTTAATCACGCTTCGGCAGTCCAAGAAACCCGGCTCCAGTGGAGTCGGGTTTTTTTGTGTCTGGCGTTCATCAACGGCTCGTGCGGCTCTGCGCACTGGCCTGGCAATGCTATTTACCTTGTCATCCCCCGCCTGTGTTCTTACCATTCGGCCAGTTTTGGTCTGCCGTCCCGTTCGGTGGCGAGCGGCGATTCATGGCGGTGGAGAAGTGAAATGAGCAACGACGGCGTCAACACAGGCCGGCGCCGCTTCCTGGTGACGGCCACTTCCGTGGTGGGTGCGGCTGGGGTGGTCGGTGCTGCAGTGCCTTTGGTGAAGGCCTGGTTACCGAGCGCCAAGGCCAAGGCCGCCGGTGCGCCGGTCAGGGTCAACGTCGCGAAGATCGAGCCCGGTCAGCAGATGGTGGTCGAGTGGCGCGGTCAGCCGGTGTTCATCTTGCGCCGGGGTCAGCCGATGCTGGCGACCCTCGACACGCTCACGCCCGAGCTGGCCGACCCTCGCTCCCTCGACTCGAGCCAGCCTGCCTATGTGGACCCTCGCACCCGTGCGATCCGACCGGACATCTTCGTGGTCATCGGGTTGTGCACGCACCTGGGGTGCTCGCCTTCCTTTCGGCCCGAAGTGGCGCCCGACGATTTGGGGGCTGACTGGGTGGGTGGGTATTTCTGCCCGTGTCACGGTTCGCGGTACGACCTGGCCGGGCGTGTCTACAAGGCGCAGCCTGCACCACTCAATCTGCCTATACCACCCCACGCTTACGAATCCGAGGATGTGATCGTGGTCGGTGTCGACCAGGAGGGCGCGTGATGCGCAAGTTGGTGCAGTGGATCGACGCACGCTTTCCCCTGACCCGGTTGTGGCGAGAGCACCTCAGCCGTTACTACGTGCCCAGGAACCTCAACGTGTTCTACCTGTTCGGGTCGCTGGCGCTGCTGGTGCTGGTCAATCAGCTGGTCACCGGGCTCTGGCTGACGATGAGCTACACGCCGACGGCCGAAGGCGCCTTCGCCTCGATCGAGTCGATCATGCGCGACGTGGAGTACGGCGCGTTGCTGCGTTACCTGCATTCGACCGGCGCCTCGGCATTCTTCATCGTGATCTACCTGCACATGTTCCGGGGCTTGCTCTATGGCTCCTACCAGAAGCCTCGGGAGCTGGTGTGGGTGTTCGGCATGCTGCTCTACCTGGCGCTGATGGCCGAGGCGTTCATGGGCTATCTGCTGCCTTGGGGGCAGATGTCCTATTGGGGGGCGCAGGTGATCATCTCGCTGTTCGGCGCCATTCCGGTGATCGGCGAGGATCTGGCGCAGTGGGTGCGCGGTGACTACCTGATCTCCGGTATCACGCTCAACCGCTTCTTCGCCCTGCACGTGATCGCCTTGCCGATCGTGCTGCTGGGGCTGGTGGTGCTGCACATCATGGCGTTGCACGAGGTGGGGTCGAACAACCCGGACGGCATCGACATCAGGCAGCACCTGGGGCCGAGCGGCCTGCCGCTCGATGGCGTGCCCTTTCACCCGTACTACACCGTCAAGGACCTGTTCGGCGTCGGTGTCTTCCTGTTCGTGTTCTGCGCGGTGGTGTTCTTCTTCCCTGACATGAACGGGTATTTCCTGGAGCGCGCCAACTTCGAGCCGGCCAACACCTTGAAGACGCCGGAGCACATCACCCCGGTCTGGTACTTCACGCCGTTCTACGCCATCTTGCGCGCGGTGCCCGACAAGCTGTTCGGTGTCCTGGCGATGGCCGGTGCGATCGCCTTGCTGTTCGCATTGCCATGGCTCGACCGCAGCCCGGTGCGCTCGATGCGCTACAAGGGCTGGGCCAGCCGGGCCTTCCTGGCACTGTTCTGCGTCGCCTTCGTGACCCTGGGGGTGCTGGGTCTGCAGGCGCCGAGCCTCTGGGGGGTGTGGCTGGCGCGGGTGTGCGCCGTGATCTACTTCGCCTACTTCCTGCTGATGCCGTTCTACACCCGTCGCGAACGGACCTTGCCTGTGCCTGCGCGAGTGACGCGCCGATGAGGGGTCTGCTGATGGCGTTGATGCTGGTGTGCTGGCCGGTGGGTGCGTGGGCGGCACCGGCGGTGCTGGACGAGGCGCGCATCGACCTGAGCGACAGGGCCGCCTTGCAGGACGGTGCGCGAACGTTCGTCAATCACTGCATGGGCTGCCACGGCATGCAGTTCCAGCGTTACGAGCAGGTGGCCGACGACCTGGGCATCCCCCCTGCCATGATGCTGCAGAACCTGGTATTCACCGGTGCCAGGATCGGTGATCACATGGTCAGCAGCCTGCGCCCCGAAGACGGCAAGGCCTGGTTCGGCGTCGCGCCGCCGGACCTGACCCTGATCGCGCGCGTGCGTGGTGACGACTGGCTGTACACCTACCTGCGCAGCTTCTACGAAGACCCGTCGCGTCCCTTGGGGTCGAACAACCGCGTGCTGCCAGGGGTGGGGATGCCCAACGTGCTGGCAGGGCTGCAGGGGCGACAAGTACTGGCGTGTGCGCCAGGTGGCGAGCCGGCAGCGGCTGGCGCGCCCTGTGACCAGCTGACCCTGGTGCCGAATTCGGGTACCCTGACGCCCCGGCAGTTCGATGAGAAGATCAGGAACCTGGTGGCCTTCATGGCCTACTCGGCCGACCCTTTCCGGCTCGAGCATCGGCGCCTCGGCGTCTATGTGCTGCTGTACCTGGCGGTGTTCATGGCCCTGGCCTACCTGCTCAAGCGAGACTACTGGAAGGACGTGCCCTGAGCGCGTCGAGCCTGTACACCGTACACGCGCCTTCGAGCGCTTTCGTGCCGACACGAAAGTCCCTCGGGGCGCGTTCGTCTTTGTCACCACATCCCTTTGTTTGCGAGGAGGAGCACCATGGGTGCGCCCAACGGGTTGGCCTGTTATTCCGACCCCGCTGACCATTATTCCCACCGCGTACGCCTGGTGCTCGCGGAAAAGGCCGTCAATGTCGAGATCGTCGAGGTCGAGGCGGGTCGCCTGCCGGCGCGCCTGATCGAGATCAACCCCTACGGCAGCGTGCCGATGCTGGTCGACCGTGACCTGGCGCTCTACGAGCCCGGCGTGCTGATGGAGTACCTCGAGGAGCGTTATCCTCATCCGCTGCTGCTGCCGGTCTACCCCCTGGCCCGTGGCAATACACGTCTGCTGATGCACCGCGTGCAGCGCGACTGGTGCGTGCAGGCCGACATCGTCCTCGACGAGCGTCTGCCCGACGGCCAGCGTGCCTTGGCGCGCAAGGCCCTTCGCGACAGCCTGATCGGCGTGGCGCCGGTGTTCGCCGAGTTCGCCTGTTTCATGAGCGAGGAGCAAAGTCTGGCCGACTGCTGTCTACTGCCGATACTGTGGCGTCTGCCACTGATGAACATCGAGTTGCCACGGCAGGCCAAGCCGCTGGCCGATTACATGGAGCGACAGTTCGCTCGCGAGCCTTTCCAGGCGAGCCTGTCCGCTGCCGAACGCGCAATGCGCAATGCTTAAGGAGCCGTTGATGAACTCCAGTCGCCCTTACCTGGTGCGCTCGCTCTACGAGTGGATCGTCGACAACGATTGCACACCCCACATGCTGGTCAATGCCGACTACCCGGCCGTCCAGGTCCCCCAGGGTTTCGCCAGTGATGGCCAGATCGTCCTGAACATCTCCCCCAGTGCCGTGCGCAACCTGCACATGGACAACGAGGCCGTGAGTTTCGAGGGGCGCTTCAGTGGCGTGGCGCACACGCTGTACGTGCCCGTCGCTGCCATTCTGGGTATCTACGCCCGCGAGAATGGGCAGGGCATGGTCTTCGAGCTGGAGCCTGCACTGATGGACGATGAGGACGTCGAGGTGGGCTTTGAGGAGCGCCCTGACGATGAGTCGCCGGACGACGGCGGCCAGCCGCCACGTCCGAGCGGGCCGCCGAGCCTGAAGGTGGTCAAGTAGGCATGAAAAAGGCGACCCTCCAGGGGTCGCCTTTTTTCGACGCGGCGTGACGGATCAGCGCTTCATGTGTGCCGGCAGGTGCGGCTGGATCGCCGTCAGCACGGCCTTGAAGCACTTGACGTTGCCCGCGACGATGTGACCCTTGTCGAGGAAGTCGTGACCGCCATTGAAGTCGCTGACCAGGCCGCCTGCTTCCTGGATCAGCAGCACGCCGGCGGCCATGTCCCACTCGGACAGGCCCGACTCCCAGAACGCATCGAAGCGACCGGCCGCCACGTAGGCCAGGTCCAGGCTCGCGGCGCCTGCGCGACGGATGCCGGCCGTCTGGCCGGTGAGGGCGCGGAACATGCTCAGGTAGTTGTCCAGGTCGCCGAGCTGGTCGTCACGGAACGGGAAGCCGGTGCCGAGCAGGGCGCCTTCGAGGCTGCTGCGCGCGCTGACGCGCAGGCGACGGCCGTTGAGCTGGGCGCCACGGCCACGGCTGGCGGTGAACTCTTCCTGGCGGACCGGATCGACGATCACGGCGTGCTCGAGGCGACCCCGGTACTTGCAGGCGATGCTGACGGCGAAGTGCGGGATACCACGCAGGAAGTTGGTCGTGCCGTCCAGTGGATCGATGATCCACAGGTAGTCCTTGCCTTCCTCGCCGGTGCCGGCATGCAGACCTGTCTCCTCGCCCTGGATGGAGTGGTTCGGATACGCTTTGCGCAGGCTGTTGACGATGCTCTGCTCGGCGGCGCGATCGACTTCCGACACGTAGTCCTTGGCGTTCTTCTCGTCGACCTTGATGGTATCCAGGCGTTCGATGGAGCGGAAGATCAGTTCACTGGCGCTGCGAGCGGCGCGCAGCGCGATATTCAGCATAGGCTGCATGGGTGGGTCACCTGGAGTGTTAAAGAAAGCCGCACATTCTAGCAGAAAAGTTCGCGCGCTGAAGCGTGACGTTCGCTTTCGTGGCGCTGGCGAGGTGCCTTCTGTAAGATTCCGCCTCCGTCCACTGCCTCCGCGAGCGCATTACCGTGCTGCAAAACATTCGTGTCGTCCTGGTCAATACCAGCCACCCCGGCAACATCGGCGGCGCTGCGCGTGCCATGAAGAACATGGGCCTGTCGCGCCTGGTGCTGGTCCAGCCCCAGCAGTTCCCTGCGGCCGAGGCGTCGGCCCGGGCCTCGGGGGCCGATGATGTGCTGGCCAACGCGGTCGTGGTCGACAGCCTCGAGCAAGCGCTGGCCGGCACGCGTCTGGTGCTGGGTACCAGTGCCCGCGACCGGCGCCTGCCCTGGCCGCTGATCGATCCGCGCGAGTGCGGGCGTACGGTGATCGAGCACGCCGCCCTCGGCGAGGAGATCGCCCTGGTCTTCGGGCGTGAGCACGCCGGGCTGACCAACGATGAGCTGCAGCGCTGTCACTTCCACGTGCACATCCCCTCCAATCCCGAATTCAGCTCGCTGAACCTGGCCGCCTCGGTGCAGGTGCTGGCCTACGAGGTACGTACCGCGTGGCTGGCCGGTGGCGGGGAAGGCGCGTCACCGGCGAAACCGGCACCGACCCCGTCGGAGCTGGCGACCATGGACGAGATGGAGCTGTTCTACCAGCACCTGGAGCAGACCCTGGTGGACATCGGGTTTCTCGACCCGGAAAAGCCCCGTCACCTGATGCCGCGCCTGCGGCGCCTGTACGGACGCAGCGCGGTCGAGCGGACCGAGGTGAGTATCCTGCGCGGTATCCTCACCGAGACCCAGAAAGTAGCGCGGGGCGAACCGCACAAACGGAAGGACCGATAGATGTTCGAGCGTCTGCGTGAAGATATTCAGAGCGTGTTCCACCGCGACCCGGCGGCGCGCAATGCCTTCGAGGTGATGACCTGCTACCCCGGCATGCACGCCATCTGGCTGCACCGGCTGGGGCATGCGCTGTGGGTCCGCGACTTCAAGTGGCTGGCGCGCCTGGTCTCCAACTTCGGCCGCTGGCTGACGGGGATCGAGATCCACCCGGGGGCCAAGGTAGGTCGGCGGTTCTTCATCGACCACGGCATGGGCATCGTCATCGGCGAGACGGCCGAGATCGGTGACGACGTGACGCTCTACCAGGGTGTGACCCTGGGCGGCACCAGCTGGAACAAGGGCAAGCGTCACCCGACTCTGGAGGATGGGGTGGTGGTCGGCGCCGGGGCCAAGGTGCTCGGCCCGTTCACCGTGGGCGCAGGCGCCAAGATCGGCTCCAATGCCGTGGTCACCAAGGAAGTGCCTGCCGGGGCCACGGCCGTCGGCATCCCCGGGCGCATCATCGTCAAGGCCGAGGATGGCGAGGTCGAGGCCAAGCGCAAGGCCATGGCGGCGAAGATCGGGTTCGACGCCTACGGCGTGAGTGGCGACATGCCCGACCCGGTGGCCCGGGCCATCGGCCTGCTGCTCGATCACCTGCAGGCGGTCGACGGTCGCCTGGAAGAGGTCTGCGGCGAGTTGAGCAAGCTCGACAGCAGCTACCGGGCCAAGGACATGCCGGCCCTGCGGGACGAGGACTTCGCTGAGGTCAAGCAGGACGCGCAGGGCGACACCCAGCCGCATTGACAGCGGGCAGGTACGAGGCGTGTGCTCATGCCGCGTACCTGCTATAATGCGGCCCGTCTTTCGGGGTTAATTCCGACTAAAGCACTAGGTTTTATAGTTGACTTGAATGCTCGGGAATTGCATAATCCCCTTCACTATCCTGTAACTCCCGTGGTACCCGATAGCCATGCGATTGACTACCAAAGGCCGATACGCGGTGACTGCCATGCTCGATCTGGCATTGCATGCCACGCATGGACCGGTATCGTTGGCCGACATCTCCGAGCGCCAGGGCATTTCCCTCTCCTACCTGGAACAGCTGTTCGCCAAGTTGCGTCGCAACAGCCTGGTTTCCAGCGTACGAGGCCCAGGCGGCGGCTACCAGCTGTCCCGAGGCATGGACACCATCCAGGTCTCGCAAGTCATCGACGCGGTCAACGAGTCGGTCGACGCTACCCGTTGCCAGGGGCTGGGCGATTGCCACGGCGGCGACACCTGCCTGACGCACCACCTGTGGTGTGACCTTAGCGAGCAGATCCACACGTTCCTCAGTGGCATCAGCCTGGCCGACCTGGTCATCCGCCGAGAAGTCCAGGAAGTTGCCCACCGCCAGGACCTGCGCCGTGTCGCGGGCCGTTCCGCCCACCTGGACAAGATTGAGACGTCCGCCGTCGAATGACCGTTTCGACGAGCGGCGCGACCGCCTGATAGGAGATACGAAATGAAGTTGCCGATCTACCTCGATTACTCCGCGACCACGCCCGTCGATCCACGCGTCGCCCAGAAAATGGTCGAATGCCTGACGCTCGACGGAAACTTCGGTAACCCGGCGTCGCGCTCGCACCTGTTCGGCTGGAAGGCCGAAGAGGCCGTCGAACACGCGCGCCGCCAAGTGGCCGAACTGATCAACGCCGACCCGCGCGAGATCGTCTGGACCAGTGGTGCCACCGAATCGGACAACCTGGCCCTCAAGGGCGTGGCGCACTTCTACGCCAGCAAGGGCAAGCACATCATCACCTCGAAGATCGAGCACAAGGCGATCCTCGACACCGCTCGCCAGCTCGAGCGCGAAGGGTTCGAAGTGACCTACCTCGAGCCTGGCGAAGACGGCATCGTCACCCCGGCCATGATCGAGGCGGCCCTGCGCGATGACACCATCCTGGTGTCGATCATGCACGTGAACAACGAAGTCGGTTCCATCACCGACATCGCCGCGATCGGCGAACTGACCCGCTCGCGTGGCGTGCTGTTCCACGTCGATGCCGCGCAGTCGGCCGGCAAGGTCGAGATCGATCTGCAGAAACTCAAGGTCGACCTGATGTCGTTCTCCGCGCACAAGGTCTACGGGCCCAAGGGCATCGGCGCGCTGTACGTCAGCCGCAAGCCGCGCGTGCGCCTGGAAGCCGGCATCCACGGCGGCGGTCACGAGCGCGGCATGCGCTCCGGCACCCTGCCGACCCACCAGATCGTCGGCATGGGTGAAGCCTTCGCCATCGCCAAGCAGGAGATGGCAGCCGAAAACGTGCGCATCAAGGCCCTGAGCGACCGCTTCTTCAGCCAGGTCTCCGACCTCGAGGAGCTGTACATCAACGGCAGCAGCACCGCGCGGGTACCGCACAACCTGAACCTGAGCTTCAACTATGTCGAAGGCGAGTCGCTGCTGATGTCGCTCAAGGACATCGCCGTATCGTCCGGTTCGGCCTGCACCTCCGCGTCGCTCGAGCCGTCCTACGTGCTGCGTGCACTGGGTCGCAACGACGAGCTGGCGCACAGCTCCATCCGTTTCTCCTTCGGTCGCTTCACCACCGAAGAAGACGTCGACCATGCCGCCCGCAAGGTCTGCGAAGCGGTCAGCAAGCTGCGCGAACTGTCGCCGCTGTGGGACATGTACAAGGACGGCGTCGACATCTCCAAGATCGAGTGGGCCGCCCACTAAGCAGCCGCCAAGCAGTCGCCGGCAAGAGCGGCTCCCAGATGAGGAAGGAATTGCACCATGGCATATAGCGAAAAGGTCATCGACCACTACGAAAACCCACGCAACGTCGGCAAGATGAATGCCGAGGATCCGGACGTCGGCACCGGCATGGTCGGCGCTCCGGCCTGCGGTGACGTGATGCGTCTGCAGATCAAGGTCAACGAGCAGGGCGTCATCGAAGACGCCAAGTTCAAGACCTACGGCTGCGGTTCGGCCATCGCCTCCAGCTCGCTGGCCACCGAGTGGATGAAGGGCAAGACCCTCGACGAAGCCGAGACCATCAAGAACACCCAGCTGGCCGAGGAACTGGCCCTGCCGCCGGTGAAGATCCACTGCTCGGTGCTCGCCGAGGACGCCATCAAGGCGGCCGTGCGCGACTACAAGCAGAAGAAAGGTTTGCTCTAACGCACCTGTTGCAAGGTAAGGAGTCTCGATGGCTATCAGCATGACAGAAGCCGCCGCCAACCACGTGCGGCGTTCCCTAGAGGGTCGCGGCAAGGGCGAAGGCATTCGCCTGGGCGTGCGCACCACCGGCTGCTCGGGCCTGGCCTACGTGCTGGAGTTCGTTGACGAACTGGCCGGTGAGGACCAGGTCTTCGAGAACCACGGCGTGAAGGTCATCATCGACCCCAAGAGCCTGGTCTATCTCGATGGCACCGAGCTGGACTTCGTCAAGGAAGGGTTGAACGAAGGCTTCAGGTTCAACAATCCCAACGTGCGCGGTGAGTGTGGCTGCGGCGAAAGCTTCAACGTCTGAGGCTGCCGTGGGTACTCCTTGCCATTTCGCCCTGTTCGACCTCCAGCCGGCCTTCCGTCTGGACCTCGATGCGCTGGCCGTTCGTTACCGCGAACTGGCCCGCGAGGTCCATCCGGATCGCTTCGCCGACGCCTCCGAACGTGAGCAACGCCTCGCGCTCGAACGCTCTGCCGCGCTCAACGAAGCCTACCAGACCCTGCGCAGCGCCCCACGGCGTGCCCGCTACCTGCTGGCCCTCGGTGGGCAGGAAGTGCCTCAGGAGGTGACGGTCCACGACCCGGACTTCCTGATGCAGCAGTTGCAGTGGCGCGAAGAGCTCGAAGAGCTGCACGACGAGGCCGACCTCGATGGCGTCGCCGTCTTCAAGCGCCGCGTCAAGGCTGCCCAGGGCTCGCTCGACGAAGCCTTCGCTGCCTGTTGGGACGATGCCGCGCAGCGTGAACAGGCCGAACGCCTGATGCGCCGCATGCAGTTCCTCGACAAGCTTGCCCAAGAAGTGCGCCAACTCGAAGAGCGCCTCGACGATTAACCCGGCGTCGACCGTGACGATGCCTAAGGTACTCAGATAAGCATGGCCCTACTGCAGATCGCCGAACCCGGTCAGACCCCCCAGCCGCACCAGCGGCGCCTGGCGGTGGGTATCGACCTGGGCACCACCAATTCCCTGGTCGCCGCCGTGCGCAGCGGCCGTAGCGAGCCGCTGCCCGACGCCGAAGGTCAGGTTATCCTGCCTTCGGCCGTGCGCTACTCGGCCCAAGGGACCCAGGTCGGCCACGGCGCCCGCGCCGCTGCCGCCCTCGACCCGCTCAACACGATCCTGTCGGTCAAGCGCCTGATGGGGCGTGGCCGCGCCGACGTGCGGCAACTGGGCGAACAATTGCCCTACCGCTTCGTCGACGGTGAATCGCACATGCCGTTCATCGACACCGTGCAAGGCCCGAAAAGCCCGGTCGAGGTGTCGGCCGACATCCTCAAGTCGCTGCGTCAGCGCGCTGAAGAGACCCTGGGCGGCGAGCTGGTCGGGGCGGTCATCACCGTCCCGGCCTACTTCGACGACGCCCAGCGCCAGGCCACCAAGGACGCCGCGCGTCTGGCCGGCCTGGAGGTGCTGCGGCTGCTCAACGAGCCGACGGCCGCTGCCGTGGCCTATGGTCTGGACCAGAACGCCGAAGGTGTGGTCGCCATCTACGACCTGGGCGGCGGGACCTTCGACATCTCGATCCTGCGCCTGACCGCCGGGGTCTTCGAGGTGCTGGCCACCGGTGGCGACACCGCCCTGGGCGGTGACGATTTCGACCATGCGATCGCCACCTGGATCATCGCGCAGGCCGGGTTGGACAACAACCTCGACCCCTCGACGCAGCGCCAGCTGATGCAGACCGCCTGCGCCGCCAAGGAAGCCCTGACCGAGGCCGAATCGGTCGAGGTGCGCCATGGCGCCTGGGCCGGTCAGCTGACCCGTGCCGCCTTCGACGCGATGATCGAGCCGCTGGTCGCCCGCAGCCTCAAGGCCTGCCGCCGCGCCGTGCGCGACAGTGGCGTGGAGCTGGAGGAGGTCGCCGAGGTGGTGATGGTCGGCGGTTCGACCCGCGTGCCGCGGGTGCGCGAAGCGGTCGGCGCGCTGTTCGGGCGCACGCCGCTCACGTCCATCGACCCTGACCAGGTGGTCGCCGTCGGTGCCGCCGTGCAGGCCGATACGCTGGCCGGCAACCGCCGCGAAGGTGGCGATCTGCTGCTGCTCGACGTGATTCCGCTGTCGCTCGGTCTGGAGACCATGGGCGGCCTGATGGAGAAGATCATCCCGCGCAACACCACGATCCCGGTCGCGCGTGCGCAGGAGTTCACCACGTACAAGGATGGCCAGTCGGCCATGATGATCCACGTGCTGCAGGGCGAGCGCGAGCTGGTCAGCGACTGCCGTTCCCTGGCGCGCTTCGAGCTGCGCGGCATTCCGGCGATGGTGGCCGGCGCGGCGAAGATCCGCGTGACCTTCCAGGTCGATGCCGACGGCCTGCTCGGCGTCGCGGCGCGCGAGGTCGGCTCCGGCGTGGAAGCCAGCATCCAGGTCAAGCCGTCCTATGGCCTGACCGATGGGGAAATCGCCCGCATGCTCAAGGACTCCTTCGAGCATGCCGGCAGCGACAAGCAGGCCCGTCAGCTGCGCGAGCACCAGGTCGATGCCGAGCGATTGCTCGAAGCGGTCGAGGGTGCCCTGCAGGCCGATGGCGAGCGCCTGCTCGACGAAGTAGAGCGTCTGGCGATCCAGATGCAGATGCAGGACCTGCGTGATTTGCTGACCGGCACCGATGGCCCTGCCATCGAGCAACAGACCAAGCGTCTGTCGCAGGTGACCGACGCGTTTGCCGCCCGTCGCCTGGATTCGACGGTCAAAGCCGCACTGGCCGGGCGCAACCTGAATGAGATCGAGGAGTAACCGATGCCGCTGGTGACATTCCTGCCGCATGAGAAATTCTGCCCCGAAGGGCTGACCGTGGACGTGCCGACCGGGACCAACATCCTGGAGCTGGCCCATGACCATCACATCGAGATGGAAAGCGCCTGCGGTGGCGTCAAGGCCTGCACCACCTGCCATTGCATCGTGCGCAAGGGCTTCGACTCGCTCGAAGAAGCCGATGAGCTCGAAGAAGACATGCTGGACAAGGCCTGGGGCCTGGAGGCGCAGTCGCGCCTGGGTTGCCAGGTGCAGGTGGCCGACGAAGACCTGACCATCGAGATCCCCAAGTACTCGCTCAACCACGCCGCTGAAGCGCCGCACTGAGGGTCGTCTGCATGAGTCTGAAATGGGTTGACGTACTTGAGATCGCCATCCAGCTTGCGGAAAGCAAGCCGGACGTCGATCCTCGCTATGTGAATTTCGTCCAGCTGCACAAATGGGTGCAGGAGCTGCCGGAGTTTTCCGACGATCCCAAGCGCGCCGGTGAAAAGGTGCTCGAAGCCATCCAGGCGGCGTGGATCGAAGAAGCCGACTGAGGCGCTTCGCGCAGGTTAGGCAATCCCCTGGAACCCGCGTATAATCCGCGGGTTCAATTTTTCGCAACACTCAAATTCCGGAGTTTTCCATGGCTGTTCAACGTACTTTCTCCATCATCAAGCCTGACGCCGTTGCCAAGAACGTCATCGGCAAGATCACCTCGCGCTTCGAAGAAGCCGGCCTGCGCATCGTCGCTTCCAAGATCAAGCAGCTGTCCAAGGCCGAGGCCGAAGGCTTCTACGCCGAGCACAAGGAGCGTGGCTTCTTCGGTGACCTGGTTGCCTTCATGACTTCCGGTCCTGTCGTGGTTCAGGTGCTGGAAGGCGAGAACGCCATCGCGCGCAACCGTGAGCTGATGGGCGCCACCAACCCGAAAGAAGCTGCTGCCGGCACCATCCGCGCCGACTTCGCCGAGTCGATCGACGCCAACGCCGTTCACGGTTCGGACTCCGAAGCCGCCGCTGCTCGCGAAATCGCTTACTTCTTCGCTGCTACCGAGGTAACCACTCGCTAAGCGAAGGCTGACGAGTGAGGGTGAATCCATGACGACATCTGCTGAAAAAATCAACCTGCTGGGTCTGACCCAGCCGGAAATGGAACAGTTCTTCGACTCGATCGGGGAGAAACGCTTCCGTGCCGGGCAGGTGATGAAATGGATTCACCACTTTGGCGTCGATGATTTCGACGCCATGACCAACGTCGGCAAGGTCTTGCGCGAAAAGCTCAAGCGCGTTGCCGAGATTCGCGCGCCGGAAGTGGTCAGTGAAGACATCTCCGCCGACGGGACGCGCAAGTGGGTGGTCCGCGTTGCCTCTGGCAGCTGCGTCGAGACCGTCTACATCCCCACCGACGACCGTGGCACCCTGTGCGTGTCGTCCCAGGCCGGCTGTGCCCTGGACTGCAGCTTCTGCTCCACTGGCAAGCAAGGCTTCAACAGCAACCTCACCGCCGCCGAAGTCATCGGCCAGGTGTGGGTCGCGAACAAATCCTTCGGGACCGTTCCCGCCAAGATCGACCGCGCCATCACCAACGTGGTCATGATGGGCATGGGCGAGCCCCTGCTGAACTTCGACAATGTCATCGCCGCCATGAAGATCATGATGGACGATCTGGGCTATGGCATTTCCAAGCGTCGCGTCACCTTGTCCACGTCGGGCGTGGTACCGATGATCGACGAGCTGGCCAAGCACATCGACGTCTCCCTGGCGCTGTCGCTGCATGCGCCGAACGATGAGCTGCGCAACCAGCTGGTGCCGATCAACCGCAAGTACCCGCTCAAGATGCTGCTGGACTCGTGCCTGGGCTACATGGCCACCCTGGGTGGCAAGCGTGTGCTGACCATCGAGTACACCCTGCTCAAGGACGTCAACGACCAGCCGCAGCATGCTGCCGAAATGATCGAGCTGCTGCGCGACGTGCCGTGCAAGATCAACCTGATCCCGTTCAACCCGTTCCCCCATTCGGGTTACGAGCGCCCCAGCAACAATGCGATCCGACGGTTCCAGGACCTGCTGCACCACGGTGGTTTCAACGTGACCACCCGTACGACCCGTGGCGAAGACATCGATGCCGCCTGCGGACAGCTCGTCGGTCAGGTCATGGACCGCACCCGACGCAGCGAGCGTTACATCGCCGTGCGCCAGCTCAACGCTGACGCCGAGATGAACGACGGCGTCGCAGGCAACTGACGGAACCGCGCCGATGACCCTGCGCGCCGCGCTGTCGATTCTGTCGCTCTCGCTACTGGCCGGCTGCGTCACCAGCGGCGCGATCGACCCGCTCGCCAGTCGCGAGGGCAGGGCACAGGCAGGACAGGCCTACGTGCAGCTGGGCCTGGGCTACCTGCACCAGGGGCGAGTGCAGCAGGCCAAGCGCTCCCTGGTTCGCGCGCTGGCGCTCGAGCCCAGAGATGCCGATGCCCATGCAGCCCTGGCGCTGGTGGCACAGGCCGAGGACGACGACGAGGCTGCCAGGGCGCACTTCCATACGGCCCTCGCCGCTCGCCCGCACGACGCACGAATCTGCAACAACTTCGGCAGTTTCCTTTATGCTCGTGGAGAATTTGCCCAGGCCGAGCAGATGTTTCGCCAAGCGACGCGCGATACGCTGTATCCTGAGCGTTCGCAGGTGTACGGCAACCTGGGCATGACTGCCCTGAAGCGCGGTCGTCGCGACGAGGCCCGTACCCACTTGCGCAAGGCCATCGCGCTCGATCCGCATCAGCCGCGCGCCTTGCTGGCGTTGGCCGAGCTGGCGCTCGACGAAGGTGACCTGGCGCAGGCGCATGACTACCATGCGCGTTTCAAGCAGGTAGCCGAACCCGACCCGCGCAGTCAGGCGCTGGAGCGGCGACTGGCGCGCGAGGCAGGCGCTCGTGCGCCAGCGGCCGCCTCGGGCCGCGCCTTGAATGGACTTTATCCCGGCACGCCGGACTATCAGCAATACCTGTCGGAGCAATGATGAAAGCCGCGCATCCCGAACTAGCAGCAGCGACTGGCCAGCATCCCGGCGAGCGCTTGCGTCAGGCCCGCGAAAGCCGTGGCTGGACCCAGGCGGACGTGGCCAGCAAGCTCAACCTGACCGTCAGTTCGCTGAACCATCTCGAAACGGGCGCCTTCGATCGGCTGCCCGGACACACCTTCGCCCGCGGTTACATTCGCGCCTATGCGAAACTGCTCGACCTGGACCAGGCGCCCCTGGTCGATGCCTTCGATCACCACACCGGCACCCATGCCAAGGGCAGCGACGTGCACTCGTTGGGCCGTATCGAAGAACCCATGCGCCTGTCCCACAACATCCTGCGCGGTGTCAGCCTGTTGCTGCTGCTGGCCGTCGTAGGCGGCGGGTTCGCCTGGTGGCAGGACCAGGGCGGTACGCGCAAGGACGCCGGCAGCCTGGCCATGGAACACGTCGAGGTCGAAAGCGCCGACGGCACGACCCAGATCCACCCGCTGGACGAGCCTGAAGACCAGGCCGTCGTTGCAGGCGCACAGCCCGAGTCGGCACCGTTGGCATTGCCTCAGGCGACCGACGAGGCTTCCACGGGTACGCCTGCACCGTCTCAAGGCACCGCCCCGGTCGCCGCTGCGAGCGCGGCTGCCACCGCCAGCAGCGCACCGGCTGCGCCTGCCGTGACGCAGCCAGCGGTGACCCCGGCTCCCCCGGCGACTGCCGCATCCCCGGCTGCCACCCCCGTGGCCGGCCAGGGGCAGTTGACCATCGCCTTTTCCGCCGACTGCTGGACCCAGGTCTCCGATGCCACGGGCAAGGTGCTGTCCAGCGGCGTCAAGCGCAAGGGCGACCGTCTCGAGCTGTCCGGCAAGCCGCCGCTGTCGGTGCGTCTGGGCTTCGCGCGCGGCGCCCAGGTTTCCTATAACGGCCAGGCGGTCGATACCGCACCGTTCACCAGCGGCCAGACCGCTCGCCTCAAGTTGGGACAGTAATTCATGCACGGTGAATCTCCGATCAAGCGCCGCGAATCCCGAAAAATCTGGGTAGGCAAGGTGCCCGTGGGCGGCGATGCGCCCATCGCGGTGCAGAGCATGACCAACACCGACACCAACGATGTCGACGCCACCGTCGCGCAGATCACGCGTCTGGTCGATGCCGGCGTCGACATCGTGCGGGTCTCGGTCCCGGACATGGACGCCGCCGAGGCGTTCGGTCGCATCAAGCAGCGGGTCTCGGTGCCCCTGGTCGCCGACATTCATTTCGACTACCGCATCGCCTTGCGCGTGGCCGAGCTGGGCGTCGACTGCCTGCGCATCAACCCCGGCAACATCGGTCGTGAAGACCGTGTTCGCGCGGTGGTCGACGCCGCGCGCGACCGTGGCATCCCGATCCGTATCGGCGTCAACGCCGGGTCCCTGGAAAAAGACCTGCAGAAGAAGTACGGCGAGCCCACGCCCGCTGCGCTGGTCGAGTCGGCCCTGCGTCACGTCGAGCACCTGGACCGGCTGGATTTCCAGGATTTCAAGGTCAGCGTCAAGGCCTCCGACGTGTTCATGGCCGTCGACGCCTACCGTCAGCTGGCCCGCCAGATCGTGCAACCCCTGCACCTGGGCATCACCGAAGCCGGTGGGCTGCGTTCGGGGACGGTGAAATCGGCGGTCGGTCTCGGTATGCTGCTGGCCGAAGGCATCGGCGATACCATCCGGATCTCGCTGGCGGCCGATCCGGTGGAAGAGGTGAAGGTCGGTTACGACATCCTCAAGTCGCTGCGGCTGCGCTCGCGTGGCATCAACTTCATCGCCTGCCCCAGCTGCTCGCGGCAGAACTTCGACGTGGTCAAGACCATGAACGACCTGGAAGGTCGGCTCGAGGACCTGCTGGTGCCGTTGGACGTGGCGGTGATCGGCTGTGTGGTCAACGGCCCGGGCGAGGCGAAGGAGGCCCATGTGGGGCTGACCGGCGGTACGCCGAACCTGATCTACATCGACGGCAAACCGTCGCAGAAACTCACCAATGACAACCTGGTGGACGAGCTGGAAAAGCTCATCCGCCAGAAAGCGGCCGAAAAGGCCGAAGCCGACGCGGCATTGATCGCCCGAGGCTGACCGACAGATGCGTAAGGATCTTCCGTGAGCAAATCGCTGCAAGCCATTCGTGGCATGAACGACATCCTGCCCGAGCAGTCGCCGCTGTGGCGCTATTTCGAAGGCACCGTGGCCGGCCTGCTGGACACCTATGGCTACAGCCAGATCCGCACGCCGATCGTCGAGTTCACCGAGCTGTTCAAGCGCTCGATCGGTGAAGTCACCGACATCGTCGAGAAGGAGATGTACACCTTCGAGGACCGCAACGGCGATTCGCTGACGCTGCGTCCCGAAGGCACGGCGGCCTGCGTGCGCGCCGTGCTCGAGCATGGCATCACTGGCAATGGCCAGGTGCAGAAACTCTGGTACATCGGCCAGATGTTCCGCCACGAGCGCCCGCAGAAAGGCCGCTATCGTCAGTTCCACCAGATCGGTGTCGAGGTGTTCAACCTCGACGGGCCGGACATCGACGCCGAGCTGATCATGCTGACCTGGCGCCTGTGGGGGCTGCTCGGTATCCGTGACGCGGTTACCCTGGAGCTCAACAGCCTGGGCACCAGCGAAGCGCGTGCGCGCTACCGCGACGCGCTGGTCGAGTTCCTGTCCGCACGCCTGGATCAGCTCGACGAAGACAGCCAGCGCCGCCTCAAGAGCAACCCGCTGCGCATTCTCGACAGCAAGGATGCCGGTACCCAGGCCGTGCTGGTCGATGCGCCGAAGCTCGAGGATCATCTCGACGAGGAATCGCGCCTGCATTTCGAGGGCCTGAAGGCACGTCTGGACGCCGCGGGCATTCCGTTCCGTCTCAACACCAAGCTGGTGCGCGGTCTGGATTACTACAGCAAGACGGTGTTCGAGTGGGTGACCGACAAGCTCGGTGCCCAGGGCACGGTCTGTGCCGGTGGCCGCTACGATGGGCTGGTCGAGCAGATGGGCGGCAAGCCGACCACCGGCGTCGGCTTCGCCATGGGCATCGAACGCCTCATCCTGCTGCTCGAGACCCTGGGCCAGGTGCCCGAGTCGATCAGCCGGCAGGTGGACGTCTACCTGTGCGCCTTCGGCGAGCAGGCGGAGCTGGCGGCGCTGCGCTTGAGCGAAGGGCTGCGCGACCTTATGCCGGGGCTGCGCCTGCAGGTCAACGCCGGTGGCGGCAGCTTCAAGAGCCAATTCAAGAAAGCCGACAAGAGCGGCGCGCTGTACGCGCTGATCATGGGCGACGACGAGCTGGCCGCTCGGCAGGTGGGCGTCAAGCCGCTGCGTGGCCAAGGTGAACAACAGAACATTGCCTGGGATGCCCTGGCCGGGTATCTGGATGCCGCTCTCGCCCAGGCGTGAAGCGGTCGAACAGCCGAATTGCTTAGAAGGAGTATTGGGGTGTCGAGTACCGATGATGACGAGATGGCCGTGGCCAAGGACTGGTGGAACCGTAACGGCAAGCCGCTGCTGACCGGCGCGTTGCTGGCCGCCGCCGTGGTGGTGGGCTGGCAGGCCTGGCACAAGTACCAGGCCAACCAGTCCCAGGGCGCGTCGATCCTGTACCAGGCCCTGTTGGAAACGTCGCTGACGCCCAATGGCCAGCCGGACACGACCAAGGTCGCCGAGCTTTCCAGCAAGTTGAAGAGCGAGTATGGCGGTACCGCCTATGCCCAGTACGGCAGCCTGTTCGTGGCCCGCGTGGCGGTCGACGACGGCAAGCTGGACGATGCCGCCGCCGAGCTCAAGGGCGTGATGGACAAGCCGGCCAACGACACGCTGGGCGAGATCTCGCGCCAGCGTCTGGCCCGTGTGCTGGCTGCCCAGGACAAGGCCGAAGAAGGCCTGAAGCTGCTGGACGGCGATGCCGACAAGGCCTTCCTGGCCAGCCGCGAAGAATTGAAGGGCGACCTGCTGGTACAGCTGGGTCGTGCCGACGATGCCCATGGGGCCTACGAAAAAGCCAAGGCTGCGCTGTCGGATGACGCCGCAGTCGGTGGCCTGCAACTGAAGCTGGATGACCTGGCCAAAGGGGACGCCTGACGTGATCGGTTGGAAACAAGCAGCAGTGCTGGCCCTTGCCGTTCTGGCAGCGGGTTGCAGCAGCAACAGCAAGAAGGAACTGCCACCGGCCGAGCTGACCCAGTTCACCGAAGAGGTTCACCTCACCAAGCTGTGGAGCCGTTCCATCGGCGATGGCCAGGGCGACACCTACAACACGCTGGTGCCGGCCGTCGAGAACGACCGCATCTACGCCTCGGACGTCCATGGCGTGGTCATGGCCCTGAACCGCAGCAACGGCGACGTGCTCTGGAAGCAGGACCTGGACCTGCCGGTGTCGGGCGCCGTGGGCGTAGGCTATGGCCTGGTCATGCTCGGCACCCTCAAGGGCGAGGTCATCGCCCTGGATGCCGACACCGGTGAAGAGCGCTGGCGCTCGCGGGTGACCAGCGAAGTGCTGGCGCCACCGGCGAGCAACGGTGACGTGGTGGTGGTGCAGACCCAGGACGACCGTGTGATCGGCCTGGATGCCGCCACCGGCGATCGCCGCTGGATCTACGAAAGCACGCCCGCCGTGCTGACGCTGCGCGGCACCGGTGCGCCGATCGTCACCAACCGCCTGGCGGTGGCTGGCCTGTCGACCGGCAAGGTGATCGCGCTGGACACCCAGAACGGCGTGCCGGTCTGGGAGGCACGGGTCGCCGTGCCCCAAGGGCGTTCGGAGCTGGAGCGCGTGGTCGACATCGACGGCGGGCTGCTGCTGTCCGGTGGCGTGATCTACGTCAGCACCTACCAGGGCCGCGTCGCGGGCCTGGACCTGGAAACCGGCCGCTCTCTGTGGCAGCGCGATGCGTCGAGCTACGTCGGCGTCGCCCAAGGCTTCGGCAACGTCTACGTCAGCCAGGCCTCGGGCACCGTCGAAGGCATCGACGAGCGTTCGGCCAGCGCCCTGTGGAGCAACGAATCGCTGGCGCGTCGCCAGTTGTCGGCACCGGAGGTGTTCTCCAGCTACGTCGCCGTCGGTGACTTCGAAGGCTACCTGCACCTGCTCAGCCAGGTCGACGGTCGCTTCGTCGGCCGCGAGCGCGTCGACCGGGATGGCCTGCGTGCTCGTCCCCTGGTCGTCGGCGACACGCTCTATGTGTTCGGCAACGGTGGCAAGCTCGAAGCGCTGACCGTCCGCTGACGCTATGCTTGAGGCCTTGCCGGCCTCGGGCGGGTACTTCGTGTACCGCATGAACTTCGGCCGCTGCCTTGCAGCGGCCTTTGCATTTTCAAGAATTCACGTATTTGGAGAGCCTCATGGTTCCCGTTATCGCCCTGGTGGGTCGGCCGAACGTCGGCAAATCCACGATGTTCAACCGCCTGACCAAGACCCGCGACGCCATCGTCGGCGACTTGTCGGGCCTGACCCGCGACCGCCAGTACGGCGAGGCGCAGTGGCAAGGCCGCACGTTCATCCTGATCGACACCGGCGGTATCACCGGTGACGAGGTCGGCATGGACGAGAAGATGGCCGAGCAGTCCCTGCTGGCCATCGAAGAAGCCGACTACGTCCTGTTCCTGGTCGACGCCCGTGCCGGCATGACCGCTGGCGACCAGATGATCGCCGAGCACCTGCGCAAGCGGAACAAGCAGGCGGTCCTGGTCGCCAACAAGATCGACAACATCGACCCGGACACGGCCCGTGCCGAGTTCGCGCCGATGGGCATGGGCACCGCCATTCCGGTGGCCGGTTCCCAGGGCCGTGGCATCAATGCCCTGATGGAATCGGTGCTGGGCCACCTGCCGCGTGACAAGGAAGACGACGCGCTCGATCAGGACGTGGCCGAAGGCGAAGAAGCCGTACGCATCCCTGGCCCGAGCGAGAAGGATGGCATCAAGATCGCCATCATCGGCCGCCCCAACGTCGGCAAGTCGACCCTGGTCAACCGCATGCTCGGCGAAGAGCGCGTGGTGGTCTACGACCAGCCTGGCACGACCCGTGACAGCATCTACATCCCGTTCGAACGCGACGAGGAGAAGTACACGCTGATCGACACCGCCGGAGTGCGCAAGCGTGGCAAGATCCACGAGGAAGTCGAGAAGTTCTCGGTGGTCAAGACGCTGCAGGCGATCAAGGACGCCAACGTGGTGATCTTCGTCATGGACGCCCGCGAAGGCGTGGTCGACCATGACCTGAACCTGCTGGGCTTCGCGCTGGAAGCCGGCCGTGCCATCGTCATCGCCCTGAACAAGTGGGACGGCATGGCACCGGGCGAGCGCGACTACGTGAAGACCGAGCTGGAACGCCGGCTGTTCTTCGTCGACTTCGCCGACATCCACTTCATCTCGGCGCTGCACGGCACGGGCGTCGGCCACCTGTACAAGTCGGTCCAGGCCTCGTTCAAGTCGGCGGTGACCCGCTGGCCGACCAGCCGCCTGACCCAGATCCTCGAAGACGCCGTCAGCGAACACCAGCCACCCCTGGTCAACGGTCGCCGCATCAAGCTGCGCTACGCTCACCTGGGTGGTGCCAACCCGCCGATCATCGTGATCCACGGCAACCAGGTCGAGAAGGTGCCACGCTCCTACTCGCGTTACCTGGAAAACACCTATCGCCGCGTCCTGCGCCTGGTCGGCACGCCGATCCGCATCGAGTACAAGGGCGGCGACAACCCCTACGAGGGCAACAAGAACACCCTGACCGATCGCCAGGTCAACAAGAAGCGCCGTTTGATGTCTCACCACAAGAAGGCGGAAAAGAAGCGCAAGGACAAGCGGTAAGCGTAGCGACGAGCTGCACGTGGGCGGTAGGGGCGGTCGGTCAGGTGTCCACAGGACGTCGAGGCGGCACTGGCGCCCTGACGTGCAGCGCTGACCTGCAGCTTGCCGCCCCCCGGACCCCATGGAGCGCCCCATGATCGACAGCAAGCTGCCGGACCTCGGCATGACCATCTTCACCACCATGTCGCAACTGGCGGCCGAGATGGGGGCGTTGAATCTCTCGCAGGGGTTCCCGGATTTCGACGGGCCCCAGGGCTTGCTCGAAGCCGTGGGTCGGCATGTGCTCGCCGGGCACAACCAATACGCACCCATGGCCGGGCTGCCAGCCTTGCGCGAGCAGGTGGCGATCAAGATCGCGTCGTCGTACGGCGCCTGCGTGGACCCCGAGCAGGAAGTGACCATCACGCCCGGGGCAACCGAGGCCATCTTCTGCGCCATCCACGCGGTGGTGCGGCCGGGCGATGAGGTGATCGTCTTCGACCCGTGCTACGACAGCTACGACCCGGCGGTGCGCCTGGCCGGCGGGCGGTGCGTGCACGTGCCGCTGGACGCTGGCGACTTTCGCATCGACTGGCAGCGCCTGAACGATGCCCTGAGCCCACGCACGCGCATGATCGTGATCAACTCGCCGCACAACCCCAGCGGGGCGCTGATCACGTCAGACGACCTCGACCGCTTGGCGGCCCTCGTCGAAGCACGCGACCTTCTGCTGCTCAGCGATGAAGTCTACGAGCACCTGGTCTACGACGGGGTAGGGCATGCCAGCGTCCTGGCACATACGGCCCTGCGGTCGCGTGCCTTCGTGGTCAGTTCGTTCGGCAAGACCTACCACGTGACCGGGTGGAAGACCGGCTATGTGGTGGCACCTGCAACGCTGTCGGCCGAGCTGCGCAAGGTCCACCAGTACGTCAATTTCTGTGGGGTCACCCCGTTGCAGCATGCCTTGGCCGACTTCATGGTCCAGGACCCGGCGCACGTGGCACGTCTGCCCGCGTTCTACCAGGCCAAGCGTGACCTGGTCTGTGGCCTGCTGGCGTCGTCGCGCTTGCGGTTCACCCCGGCCCAGGGCACCTACTTCCAGCTGGTCGACTACAGTGCCATCCGTCCTGACCTCGACGACACCGCCATGGCGGTGTGGCTGACCCGGGAGCACGGTGTGGCGACCATCCCCATCTCGGTGTTCTACCAGCGACCGATCCCCGGGCAGCGCCTGGTGCGATTGTGCTTCGCCAAACGTGAGGAGACGCTGCGCCAGGCAGCGGAACGACTATGCGCGATCTGAATGCATTGCCCGACCTGCACCTGGCCCTGGTCCAGACGCACCTGGCCTGGCACGACCCCCAGGCCAACAAGGCCCATCTCGAGACGTTGCTGGCCCAGGTCGGCACGGTCGACCTGGTCATCCTGCCAGAGATGTTCACCACCGGCTTCACCATGCAGTCCGAGGCCTTGGCCGAACCCGAGCTGGGCCCGACCCATGCCTGGCTCAAGGCGCAGGCGGTGGCCGTGGGCGCGGTGGTCACCGGCAGCGTGATCGTTCGGGCCGAGGACGGCAGCCACCGCAACCGGCTGTTGTGGGCACGCCCGGACGGCGAGGTGTTGCACTACGACAAGCGCCACTTGTTCCGCATGGCGGGCGAGCACGAGCACTACACGCCGGGCGAGCGCCAGGTGCAGTTCGAGCTCAAGGGCTGGCGCATTCGTCCACTGATCTGCTACGACCTGCGCTTTCCCGTGTGGAGCCGTGATGCCCGGGACACCGACCTGTTGCTCTATACCGCCAACTGGCCAGCTGCACGGCGCCAGCACTGGAACCGCCTGCTGCCGGCCCGGGGCATCGAGAACCTCTGCTACGTCGCTGCGGTGAACCGTGTCGGTAGCGACGGCAAGGGGCTGGACTACGCGGGTGACAGCCAGGTGCTGGATTTCCACGGCGACCCCCTGCTCAACGCAGGCGACGCCAATGGCGTGTTCAAGGCCACCTTGAGCGCGGCCGACCTGGCAACCTACCGCACACGGTTCCCGGCCGACCTCGACGCCGACGCCTTCGTGCTGCGCTGACGCTCGGCGCACCTGACTCGGTGCACGGCCGACCCGTCGGGCAAACCAGGGGCCGGTCCTGCGCGGCAGGGGTCAGTAGACGTCGCGTCGGTAACGGCCTTCCTCGATCAGCGCCTGCACCTGGGCTTCGCCCAGCACGTCGTTCAGCACGGCGTCCACGCCCGAGGCCATGCCCCGCTGGCTGCCACACAGGTACAGGTAAGCCCCGTCGGCCACCCAGGCACGCAAGCGCTCGGCGCGCGCGCGCAATGCATCCTGCACGTAGCGCTTCTCGGCCTGGTCACGCGAGAAGGCCAGGTCCAGGTGCGCCAGGTCACCCTGGTCCAGCCACTGCCGAACCTCCTGCGCGCAATGGAAATCACAGGTTCGCTGACGCTCGCCGAACAGCAGCCAGTTGCGCGACTCTCCAGCGACGATGCGTGCCCGGAGCAGGCTGCGCAAGCCGGCCAGGCCCGTACCGTTACCGATCAGGATCATCGGCGCAGGGACCTCGGGCAGATGGAAACCGCTGTTGCGCCGGATTCGCAGCGCCGCGACGCCACCCTCGGCCAGGTGTTCGGTCAGCCACCCCGACCCCAGTCCCAAGACGCCCTGTTCGTCTCGTGTCTGGCGCACGATCAGCTCCAGCAGGCCGTCGCTGGCGATCGAGGCGATGGAGTAGTCGCGCGGCCCGATCGGCGCCAGCGCATCCAGCACGGCCTGGGCCTGCAGGCCGATCAGGTGCTCGCGCCCAGTCGGCAACTGAACACCGGCGAGCGCCACGTCGAAGCGCAGTGAGACACCGTGGCGCTGTACGAGCGCATCGGCCTGCAACCCCAGCGTCGTCACGAAGGCCAGGATGGCGTCGCGGCCATTGCGCGGCATGACCTCCACCAGATCGCCCGCGTCCCAGGTGGTCGGGCTGTCGGCGCTCAGTGCCAGGCGAAACACGGGGGCACCCTGGCTACCGGGGTTGAGCCATTCGCGCTCGCGCAGTCGCCAATGGCCGTACGACGGCGGTTGCCAGGCGCTGATTGTCTGCGTGCCCGTCAGTCGCGCCAGCGCCTGCTGCCAGTGGCCCAGCGCCATGGGGTCGGCGTTGTCCACCTCCACCATGTCGAACGCCTGGTCGGCACCAGTGGTGTCGAGCCAGGCCTGGACCCGCCTGGCGAATCCACAGAACGCAGGGTACTGGCGATCGCCCAGGGCAAGCACGGCATAACTCAGGTGCGTGAGCGTCCAGGGCTGGCCCAGCGTCTTGCGCTCGAAGAGGCGAGCGCTGTCGGGCGGCTCGCCATCACCGAAGGTGCTGAGCACGAATAGCGCCCGACGTGTTTCGCGTAACACGTGCTCATCTACGGCGCGCAACGGACGCACCTGCACCGACAGGCCGGCCGCCTGCAACTGCCCGGCGCTCTGCCAGGCGAGCTGCTCGGCGAAACCGCTCTGGCTGGCATAACCGATCAGCCAACTGTCCTCGTTCGGCGCCACGGGCTGCACGTGTCCACGGACCGCACGTACCTGACGCTGCTTGCGACGGCGGTCGAGGTAGAGCAACCAGCCGGTGACGAAGAACAGGGGCATGGTCAGGCTGGCGAGGGTGACGAGCAGCCGCCCGGGCAGGCCGAAATAGCTGCCGACGTGCAGGGCGTAGACACTGGCCAGCAGCTGCGCCTTGGCGGATTTGTCGTCGAAGCGGTCGTGCTGGCCAATGGCGCCCGTGGCCGGGTCGAGCATGAGGGTGTTGAACGCGCGCTCGTGCGGCGCCTGGTCGAGCAGGTAGAAGACCATCGCCGGCTGACCAGCGGCCGTCGGCAGGCGCAGGTTGTAGGCGGCAAGTCCCGGCCCGGCTGCGTCGCGCAGGGTCTGCCAGAGCGCGTCAGGGTTGGTCGGGGCGCGTGGTGCCTGGACGCTGTCGCCCGATGACGGAGGCTGGCCGCGTGCAACGTGTGTCTTCGGTACGCTGGCCGTGGGCGCATCGGCGAGGAGTCGGTTCAACCCCTGGCGATACCACTCGTACGACCAGAACAGCCCGGTGAGGGCGAACAGCAGGTAGAACAACAGGCACCAGGTACCGGCCACGGCGTGCAAGTCCCACTGGAAGGCACGGCCACGCTTGGCGCCGTCGATCAACAGCCAGGTGCGCCAGTTCAAGGCGTGCCGGGGCCAGCGCAGGTACAGCCCCGATAGACAGAAGAACACCAGCATCAGCGTGCAGGCGCCCGTGATCTGCCGACCGGTTGCGCCCATGGCCAGGAACCGGTGCAGGCGCAGCATCAGGTCGAAGAAGCCCTGGCCGGCCATCTCGCCCTTGAGCGCGCCCGTGTACGGGTCGGCATAGCGCAGCGCGCCGCGCCGTTCACCTGGCGCGGGCGTGAAGAACACGCGTGCCGCTTCTGGCCGGCGCAGGTCGACCCAGAGCATCGACACCGTGTCCTGTTGAGCCGTTTCGACGCGGCGGATCAGCTCGGCAGGCGCCAGCCGTTCGCCAGCCGGGGGCGCTGCGATGCGCATGTCAGGGTTGAACAGGCGCAGCAACTCGTCCTGAAAGGACCAGAGGGCGCCGGTGGTGCCCATCAGTGCCAGCACCAGGCCTGCGGTTATGCCGAACAGCCAGTGCAGCTGGAACATCGTCTTCTTGAACACACCGTTCATCCTGTCTTGCGGCCTTCTTGCGATCGGCGGGCATTATGCGATGAATGCGAACGTTTCGCGCCCCCGAAGCGGCATCCTTTGGCACGCTTTCTTCAGCAGACGCTGCACGGGCGAGCGGCAGCCGACCCTTGGACGGGAAATGGTGTGCTCTGCGTCGAGAGCGGGTGACGTGTGAGTCTCGTCATTCACCTACCTGAGGAGACTGCCATGCATTACATCCAGGAGCGTTCGTTCATCGCCACCGTGACCTGTCAAACACCGGGCTACGAAGGGCTTCTCGATTCGTTCGAGATAACGTCCGATTCCATCTACCAGCGCACGCATCGCTGGTTGAGCATCTGCCCGTTCAGCACCGTGGAGCAACCCCAGCAGTTCTGGTTCGGTTATTACGAGGCGGATCGACCTGGTTACCAGGTGCGCGCGGTGGAGTCCCAGGACGGAGACGCCCATTATCACGCGTGGGAGTTGAGCGATAACTGGGTCGGCTACGACTCGATCAAGCGCCGGCCCGTGCTGTGGCGGCTCTGGGCCCATGGAAACCCGTTCGGCGTGCCCAAATGCGGTGCCCACGATGGCATCACCGTCGCGGCGGTGGGCAGCGTTCCCTTGGGGGTGCGTAACCGCAAGGCCTGGGAGAACCGTTACGTCGAAGCCGGCGCGGCGAACAAGCTGTTCCTGCGCCTGGACATCGGGCATACCGGCGTCCTGGAGTTCGACCGCTTCTCCCGATCCGGTGAGTATCTGCGACGCTGAGCCACAGCGGTGACGACATCGGCGGCAGGTCAGGAACGAACCGTGACCTGCCGCCGATGCATTACAGGTAGAACGCCTTCAGCGGCGGGAAGCCGTTGAATTCCACGGCGCTGTAGCTGGTGGTGTAGGCCCCGGTGGACAGCCAGTACAGGCGATCGCCGATCGCCAGGTTCAGCGGCAAGCCGTACTTGTAGTGCTCGTACATGATGTCGGCGCTGTCGCAGGTCGGGCCGGCGATCACCACTTCTTCCATTTCACCCTTCTTCTCGGTCCAGATCGGGAACTTGATGGACTCGTCCATGGTTTCGATCAGGCCCGAGAACTTGCCCACGTCGGTGTAGACCCAACGCTCGACGGCGGTGCGCGACTTGCGCGCCACCAGCACCACTTCGCTGACCAGGATGCCGGCGTTGGCGATCAGCGAACGGCCCGGCTCGAGGATGATTTCCGGCAGGTCGTCGCCGAAGTCTTCCTTGAGGAAGCGGATGATCTCTTCGGCGTAGGTTTCCAGGCTGTTGGTGCGGGTGATGTAGTTGGCCGGGAAGCCGCCCCCCATGTTGATCAGCTTCAGCTCGATCCCGTCTTCTTCCTTCAGGCGCTCGAAGATGACCTTGACCTTGGCGATGGCCGCATCCCAGACGCTGATGTCGCGCTGCTGGGAGCCGACGTGGAACGAAATGCCGTACGGCACCAGGCCCAGGTCACGGGCGAGGATCAGCAGGTCCATGGCCATGTCGGTCTGGCAGCCGAACTTGCGCGACAGCGGCCAGTCGGCGGTGGTCGACCCTTCGGTCAGGATACGCACGTAGACCTTCGACCCCGGTGCGGCCTTGGCGATGTTGCGCAGGTCGGCTTCGGAGTCGGTCGCGTACAGGCGCACACCCTTCTCGTAGAAGTAGCGGATGTCCTTGGACTTCTTGATGGTGTTGCCGTAGCTGATACGGTCGGCGCTCACGCCCTGGTTCATCACCTTGTCCAGCTCGTAGATCGACGCGATGTCGAAGTTCGAGCCCTTGTCCTTGAGCAGGTCGATGATCTCCACGGCAGGGTTGGCCTTGACCGCATAGTAGACCTTGGCGAATTCGAAACCGGCGCGCAGGTCGTCGTAGGCCTGGCTGATCATCTGGGTGTCGATCAGGACGAACGGGGTTTCCTGCGTGTCGGCGAACGCCTTCATCTTGGTGAACGTGTCACGTGCGAAATAATCTTCGACCTGAATCGACATGCGCGAGTACTCCATGGGCAAACGGAAAAGGTAAGTGGCTGTACGCTGAGCGCCCTCTGTATTCCCACTTTGGTTCGCCTACTTCCCAAGGCATGTCGCCGAAAGCAAAAAGACCGACCGAGCCTCTGCTGAAGGGCAGGGCGGCCTTGCTGTCTCGTCGTCAGTACTTGAGCCGCATGGATCGTTTCCAGCATGGACGCTCGGCGCGCACTCTAGGACGTGAAGCCGGCAAGATCAACTGGCAATCCCGGCGTTTTCGTCGCGGATCGCCCATGAAACAGGGCTGCTGGACCCGTGTCGGGCGGGCAAATGCAACCGAGCCCCGGGTAAGCGTCAACTATTGTGGAAGGGGAGGCGTTTGCAGCTTTTTCGCACAAAAGCGCACACTGCCACGCGTTCGCCGAGTTTCGAGACGAGAGCCCTCCGAAACGCCTTGAGCGTCCGTGCGCGGGGTCTGTTTCCCTGGAATGCTCTGCCTGCCAATTGTTCAAATTTATGGTCAGGCAAGGCACCCTTCGCAGATCCCTCGCAGGGACAAATTTTTTTCGGACGAGCAACATTTTCGGCCAGCGGTCACTTGCGACCCGACAGCCGCTGTCCAGAAGATCCCCCCAGTGAGATGAGGCTTTTGACCGGTCGGCTGCCGATCGGTTGGGTCTGCTCGGGACTTCGGGTACAATCTGCGCCCTTTTTTGATCCTCACGTCAGGCGATTTCTCATGACCAACCAGGCTTCCGAAGTCGCGAAGCGCCGCACTTTCGCCATCATTTCCCACCCCGACGCCGGTAAGACCACCATCACCGAGAAGCTGCTGCTGATGGGCAAGGCCATTGCCGTCGCCGGTACCGTGAAGTCGCGCAAGTCCGACCGCCACGCCACGTCCGACTGGATGGAAATGGAAAAGCAACGGGGCATCTCCATCACCACCTCGGTGATGCAGTTCCCCTACCGTGAGCAGATGATCAACCTGCTCGACACGCCCGGCCACGAAGACTTCTCGGAAGACACCTACCGCACGCTGACCGCGGTCGACTCGGCGTTGATGGTGCTGGACGGGGGCAAGGGGGTCGAGCCGCGGACCATCGCCCTGATGGACGTCTGCCGCCTGCGCGACACGCCGATCGTCAGCTTCATCAACAAGCTCGACCGCGACATCCGCGACCCGATCGAACTGCTCGACGAGATCGAAGCCGTCCTGAAGATCAAGGCCGCGCCGATCACCTGGCCGATCGGCTGCTACCGCGACTTCAAGGGCGTCTACCACCTGACCGGCGACTACATCATCGTCTACACCCCTGGTCACGGCCATGAACGCACCGAAACCAAGATCATCGAGAAGCTCGACTCTGACGAGGCCCGCGCGCACCTGGGCGACCAGTACGACAGCTTCGTCGAGCAGCTGGAGCTGGTGCAGGGTGCCTGCCATGAGTTCAACCAGGACGAGTTCATCAATGGCCAGCTGACGCCGGTGTTCTTCGGCACGGCGCTGGGCAACTTCGGCGTGGATCACGTGCTCGATGCAGTGGTGGACTGGGCACCGCGGCCGCTGGGCCGAGTCGCCAACGAACGAACCGTCGAGCCGACCGAAGAGAAGTTCACCGGCTTCGTGTTCAAGATCCAGGCCAACATGGACCCCAAGCACCGCGACCGCATCGCCTTCATGCGCATCTGCTCGGGCAAGTACGAGAAGGGCATGAAGATGCGTCACGTGCGGCTGAACAAGGACCTGCGCATCGGTGATGCGTTGACGTTCTTCTCGTCCGAACGTGAACAGCTCGAAGAAGCCTACGCCGGCGACATCATCGGCCTGCACAACCACGGCACCATCCAGATCGGCGACACCTTCAGCGAAGGCGAACCGCTGGGCTTCACCGGTATTCCGCACTTCGCGCCCGAGCTGTTCCGCCGGGTACGCCTTAAGGACCCGCTCAAGTCCAAGCAGCTGCGCCAGGGCTTGCAACAGCTGGCCGAGGAGGGCGCGACCCAGGTGTTCTTCCCGGAGCGCAGCAACGACATCATCCTGGGCGCCGTCGGGGTGCTGCAGTTCGATGTGGTCGCCAGCCGCCTGAAGGAAGAGTACAAGGTCGAGTGCGCCTACGAGCCGATCACCGTCTGGTCGGCACGCTGGATCACCTGCAACGACAAGAAGATGCTCGAGGACTTCAAGGTCAAGGCCATGGAGAACCTGGCCATCGACGGGGGCGGGCACCTGACCTATCTGGCCCCGACCCGGGTCAACCTGTCGTTGATGGAAGAGCGCTGGCCGGACGTCAACTTCCGCGCGACGCGCGAGCACCACTGAGTGATCGCCGGCCGTCGTGACGATCGCGGTGGCCGGCCGATCCCTGGTCAGGTCTTGCCTGCCCAGGATTGATGTGTGAGTCCCAGTGGGCCCGAAGGGCCCGCCACGCCAGCCTACCCCAGTGCTTGCAGCCTTTTAGCCCTTCCCGCTATGTATGCCGTCACTTTTTCTCCTTTTCAGGACACCTCCACCTGGGCTGTCTTGCAGAAAACCGTGCCCCTAACAACGCTATCCGGCATTTTGCATGATGCGGTTTCTACCCTCTCTCCATAACGCCTTGAAATTCCTGGATTTAATGTTTTGACACAGTTGGCATGCCCTGTGCAAAGACCCCTTTGCGAACGGATTTGTTGCTCACTAAAAAAGGCGCCACTCACTATGATCACCTCTGCCGATTACCCATCTGCCGTCACCGACGGCAACCGCTCGGGCGTGTCCTGGGCAGCCATCTTCGCTGGTGCAGCCGCTGCGGCCTCGCTGTCGTTGATCCTTGTCATCCTGGGCACGGGCCTTGGCTTCGCCGCCATGTCGCCGTGGGCCAACGAGGGCGCCAGTGCGAAAGCCCTGGGCATCTCCACGATCGTCTGGCTGTTGATCACGCAAATCCTGTCGTCAGGCCTGGGCGGCTACGTCGCCGGTCGCCTGCGCGTGAAGTGGGCCAATCTGCACGGGGACGAAGTGTACTTCCGCGATACCGCACACGGTTTCCTGTCGTGGGCCGTCGCTACGCTGGTCGCTGCCATGCTCATCATCAGCGCCGCTGGTAATGTCATCGGCGCCGGTGCTCAGGCCGGTGCTTCGGTCGTGGGTGGCGTCGCATCGGGTGCCAGCGCTGCTGTAGGCGCTGCTGCCGACAACGATGGCCGCGGCAGCAACCCGATGGGTTACTTCGTCGACAGCCTGTTCCGCAGCGAAGGCCCAAGCGGCGTGAGCGAAGACGCTGCCAATGGCGTCGCCAACCGCATCTTCACCAAGGCTCTGGCCGGTGACGGTACCCTGAACGTCGATGACCGTGCCTACCTGGCCCAGATGGTCGCCCAGCGCACCCGCCTGACCCAGGCCGAAGCCGAAGCCCGTGTCGATCAAGTCTACGCCCAGGCACGCCAAGCGGCCGAAGACGCCAAGCGCACTGCTCAGGAAGCCGCTGACGCTGCTGCCAAGGCCGCCGCCTGGACCGCCTTGTGGACCTTCATCGCCATGCTGTGCGGCGCCTTCTTCGCCAGCATCGCCGCGCTGTTCGGTGGTCGTCAGCGTGACTCGGCTCGCTGGATCGAGACCGATGACCGTCGCACCGTGACCAACGCAACGATCCGCTAACTGACCATTCCGTTCATTGAACAAGGAGAAACGATTATGCGCTCACTTCTGTTGTGGTTCCTGGGCATCCCAATTCCGATCATCATCCTGATCGCGATCTTCGTACACTGATCTGACTCAGGGGCTTTAACGAAAACGCCGTCATCTTGGATGACGGCGTTTTCGTTTGCAGGCGTCGTGCAGCCGCTACAGGAACTGCTCGGCATAGTGACAGGCCACTTGCCGCTGATCGACCGTCCGCAATGTCGGCACCTCGGTCACACAGCGTTGCGTGGCATAAGGGCAGCGCTTGTGGAACGCACAGCCAGACGGGGGGTTCAGCGGGTTGGGCAGCTCGCCAGCGATGCGGATCTTCGGTTTGCTCGGGTCCGGGTGGATCGAGGGCGTGGCCGACAGCAGCGCCTGGGTGTAGGGGTGCAGGGGCTTGTCGTAGATCCGTTGCTTCTCGCCCATCTCGACCGGCGCTCCCAGGTACATCACCAGCACGTCATCGGCCACGTGGCGGACCACCGCCAGGTTGTGCGAAATGAACACGTACGCCGTGTGGTACTGGCGCTGCAGGTCCATGAACAGGTTGAGCACCTGCGCCTGGATCGACACGTCCAGCGCCGAGGTCGGCTCGTCGGCCACCAGGACCTTGGGCTGCAGCATCATTGCCCGGGCCAGGGCGATGCGCTGGCGCTGGCCGCCGGAGAACATGTGCGGGTAGCGCTGGTAATGCTCGGGGCGCAGGCCGACCTGCTCCATCATCCGTTGCACGCGTTCACGGCGCTCGGCCTTGCTCAAGGACGTGTTGATCAACAGCGGTTCGGCCAGCTGGTCGCCGATCTTCTGCCGCGGGTTGAGCGAGGCGTACGGGCTCTGGAACACCATCTGCACGTCGCGGCGCAGCTGCTTGCGCTCGGCCTTGTCGGCGCCCTTGACCTCCAGGCCATCGATACGCAGCGAGCCGGACGTCGGCTCCTCGATCAGCGTCAGGGCGCGGGCCAGGGTCGACTTGCCGCAGCCGGACTCACCGACCACGGCCAGGGTCTTGCCGGCCTCCAGCTCGAACGACACCCCGTTGAGGGCGCGCACGTGCGCCGCGCCCTTGAACAGGCCGCGGGACACTTCGTAATGGCGCGTCAGGTCACGCGCGGTCAGGACCACGGTCATCACGCCACCTCCTGGTTGAGTGGGTAGAAGCAGCGCGCCAGGCTCTGCGCCTTGGGGTCGAGCGCCGGTCGCTGCTGGCGGCAGTTGTCGCGTACGTAAGGGCAGCGCGGCGACAGCAGGCAGCCGCTGGGCCGGTCGTAGCGTCCGGGCACGATGCCGGGCAGGGTGGCCAGGCGCTCGGCACCGAGGCTGTGCTCGGGGATCGCCGCCAGCAGCGCCTCGGTGTAGGGGTGGGCCGGGATGTCGAACAGTTCGGGCACCTGGCCGACCTCGACCGCTTGACCGGCGTACATCACGCACACCCGCTTCGCCGTCTCGGCGACCACGGCCAGGTCATGGGTGATGAGGATCAGCGCCATGTCCTGGGCCTTCTGCAGGTTCACCAGCAGCTCCATGATCTGCGCCTGGATGGTCACGTCGAGCGCCGTGGTCGGTTCGTCGGCGATCAGCAGGCGCGGCTCGCCGGCGATGGCCATGGCGATCGCCACACGCTGGCTCATGCCGCCGGACAGTTGATGAGGGTAGGCATCGAGGCGGCTTTCGGCTGCAGGGATCTCCACCTTCTGCAGCAGCTCCAGCGCCCGTTGACGAGCGGCCCGGCCCTTGAGGCCCAGGTGCTGGCGCAGCACTTCCTCGATCTGGAAGCCCACGGTGTAGCTGGGGTTGAGCGCGGTCATCGGGTCCTGGAAGATCATGGCGATGTCCTTGCCGATGACCTTGCGCCGCTGCCGGGCGCTCAGGCCGAGCATGTCGAGGCCGTCGAAGCGCAGGGTGTCGGCGGTGATGCGCCCGGGCGCATCGATCAGCCCCATCAGGGCCATCATGGTCACCGACTTGCCCGAACCGGACTCGCCGACGATGGCCAGGATCTCGCCGGCCGAGACGCTCAGGTCGAGGCCATCGACCACGGGGGTGGCGTTGGCGTCGCCGAATCGCACCGCCAGGTTGTTGATCTGTAGAAGTGACATGGCGTGGTCCTCAGGCGGCGTTCTTGAGTTTGGGGTCGAGCGCGTCACGCAGCCCATCGCCCATCAGGTTGATCGCCAGCACGCTGAGCAGGATGGTCAGGCCCGGCAGGCTCACCACCCACCAGGCCCGCTCGATGTAGTCGCGGGCCGACGCGAGCATGGTGCCCCACTCCGGGGTCGGCGGTTGCACGCCGAGCCCGAGAAAGCCCAGGGCCGCCGCGTCGAGGATCGCCGAGGAAAAGCTCAGCGTGGCCTGGACGATCAGCGGCGCCATGCAGTTCGGCAGCACGGTCACGAACATCAGGCGGGGCAGGCTGGCACCGGCCAGGCGTGCGGCGGTGACGTAGTCGCGGTTGAGTTCGCCCATCACCGCCGCACGGGTCAGCCGCACATAGGACGGCAGCGACACGATGGCGATGGCGATCACCGTGTTGATCAGGCCCGGGCCGAGAATGGCGACCACGGCGACCGCCAGCAGCAGCGATGGCAGCGCCAGCATCACGTCCATCATGCGCATGATCGACGGGCCGAGCAGGCGCGGGAAGAAGCCGGCCAGCAAGCCCATGAAGATGCCAGGGATCAGCGACAGCACCACCGAGGACAGGCCGATCAGCAGCGACAGCCGTGCGCCATGGATCAAGCGCGAGAGCAGGTCGCGGCCCAGCTCGTCGGTGCCCAGCAGGTACTGCAGGCTGCCGCCCTCGAGCCACGCCGGCGGTGTGAGCAGCGCGTCGCGGTACTGCTCGCTCGGGTCATGGGGCGCGACCCAGGGCGCGAACAGCGCGCAGAAGACGATCAGGCAGAGGAACGCCAGGCCCATCACCGCGCCCTTGTTGCGCGAGAAGGCGTGCCAGAATTCCTTGAGGGGTGAGGGGTAGAGCAGGCTCTGGTCGAGGCTGCCGTTCGGGGCGGTCGATGTTGCGTCGTTCACGACAGGATTCACCATGATCGGGCCTCAGCGCTGATGACGGATGCGGGGGTTGACCAACCCGTAGAGGATGTCCACCACGAAGTTGACCAGGATCACCAGGCAGGCGATGAGCAGAATGCCGTTCTGGACCACGGGATAGTCGCGTGCGCCGATGGCTTCGATCAGCCACTTGCCGATCCCCGGCCAGGAGAAGATCGTCTCGGTCAGCACGGCGCCGGCGAGCAGGGCGCCGACCTGCAGGCCGAGCACCGTGAGCACCGGAATCAGCGCGTTGCGCAGGCCGTGGATGAACACCACCCGTGCCGGCGACAGGCCCTTGGCGCGGGCGGTACGGATGTAGTCCTCGCGCAGCACTTCGAGCATGGACGAACGGGTCATGCGGGCGATGACCGCCAGCGGAATGGTGCCGAGCACGATGGCCGGCAGGATCAGGTGCATCAGCGCGTCCTTGAACGCGCCTTCCTCGTCGCTGAGCAAGGTGTCGATCAGCATCAGCCCGGTCCTGGGCTCGATGTCGTAGAGCAGGTCGATGCGCCCGGACACCGGGGTCCAGCCCAGGCTGACCGAGAAGAACATGATCAGGATCAGGCCCCACCAGAAGATCGGCATGGAGTACCCGGCCAGCGAGATGCCCATCACCCCATGGTCGAGCAACGAGCCACGCTTGAGGGCGGCGATCACCCCGGCCAGGATGCCGACCACCGCGGCGAACAGCAGGGCCGCCAGGGCCAGCTCCAGGGTGGCCGGGAACAACGTCGTGAACTCGCTCCAGACGCTCTCGCGGGTGCGCAGCGATTCACCCAGGTCGCCATGGGCCAGCTTGCCGATGTAGTCCAGGTACTGGACGGGCAGGGGCTTGTCCAGGCCCAGGCGCTGCATGGCCTCGGCATGCATCTGGGGGTCGACCCGGCGCTCGCCCATCATCACCTCCACCGGGTCACCGGGGATCAGGCGAATGAGGGCGAAGGTCAGCAGGGTGATGCCGAAGAACGTCGGGATCAGCAGCCCGATGCGTCGGGCAATAAAACTCAACATGGTCGCACGTCACCTCATCAGCGGTCAGGCGGTGCCGTCGGCTTCGTGAGCCGACGGTCGTGATTGTTCTACTCCACCAGGGTAGTGGCGAAGTTGTTGCTGGTCAGCGGGTTGACCTGATAGCCCTGCACGTTGGCGCGCATGGCGACGAATACCCGGGGGTGCGCCACCGCGAGCCACGGCTGATGCTCATCGTACACCGCCAGGGCCTGGCTATAGAGTGTCGCCCGCTCCTGTTCGTTGCTTACCTGACGCGCGCGGCTGATCAGCGCCTGGAATCGGCTGTCGCACCAGCGTGCATAGTTCTCCCCGGACGCGGCCGCGTCGCAGCTGAGCAGCGGGCTGAGGAAGTTGTCCGGGTCCCCGTTGTCGCTGGCCCAGCCCGTGGCCACCAGATCGGCCTCGCCGCGCTTGGCGCGACGCAGCATCTCGGCCCACTCCATCACCCGGATGTCGAGCTTCAACCCGACCTTGGCCAGATCGGCCTGGAGCATTTCGGCGGACAACCGGGGGTTGGGGTTGGTCGGGCCACCGCCGTTGCGGGTGAACAGCGTGAAGGTCGTACCCTCCGGCACCCCAGCCTGCGCGAGCAGGGCCCGGGCGGCGGCCGGATCGTAGGCCGGGCTGCGGTTGTCGGTGTTGTAGCCCAGCATGCTGGCGGGGTAGGGATTGATCGCCACCTGGGCGTTGCCCTGGCCGAACAGTTGCGCGACGTGGCGTTGGCGGTCGAAGGCCAGGTTCAACGCACGGCGTACGCGCACGTCGTTCAGGTAGCGATGCTGGGTGTTGAGCGCGATGTAGCCGGTGACCAGCGCGTCGTTCTCGGCGACCTTGAGCACAGGGTCGGCCTTGATCGCCGGGACGTCGTCCGGCTTGGGGTGCAGCGCGATCTGGCATTCGTTGGCACGCAGCTTTTGCAGGCGCACGTTGTTGTCCGGGGTGATGGCGAAGATCAGTGCGTCGGCCGGTGGCTTGCCCCGGAAGTACGCGGGGTTTGGCTTGTAGCGGACCTGGGCGTCCTTGCTGTAGCGCTGGAAGATGAACGGCCCGGTACCGATCGGCTTGCTGTTGAGCGCCTGGGTCTGCCCGGTGGCCAGCAGCTGGTCGGCGTATTCGGCTGAGTAGATCGAGGCGAAGGCCATGGCCAGGTTGCGCAGGAAGGGAGCATCGGGCCGGTTCAGGGTGAACACCACCGTATGGGCATCGGTCTTGTCCACCGAACGGATCAGGTCACGCAGCGCCATGCTTTCGAAATAGGGATAGCCGACGCTGGTCTTGTCATGCCAGGGGTGAGCGGGGTCGAGCTGGCGCCTGAAACTCCACAGCACATCGTCGGCCTCGAGTTCGCGGGTCGGGCTGAAGTAGTCGGTCCGGTGGAAGGCCACGCCACGGCGCAGATGGAACGTATAGGTGAGCCCATCGGGGCTGATATCCCAGCGCTCGGCGAGTGCGGGCTCGATCTCGGTGGTGCCGGGCGCGAACCTGACCAGACGATCGAAGAGCGTTTCCGCCACGGCATCGGCGGTGACTGCCGTCGTGTACTGGACCATGTCGAACCCCTCCGGGCTGGCCTCGGTGCAGACCACCAGGGGCTTGGCGGCCAGGCTGCCGGCCATCCCTAAGGCTACGGTCGCCAGAGCGATCCGGCGCATGCATGCATTCATGAAACCTCCTGATGGCGAAGGGCAGGGCCGTCACGCGACGTGTGTGGCGTGACGGCGCGTGCTTCAAAGGATGTCTAAAGGAATCGTGGTCACCACGCGGAACTCGTCGAGGCTGCCGTCGGCCTGGGCCCGACTGGCGCGGTGCGCTGTGTAGGTCGCGCGCACCGTGGCGTTCTTGAGCGCACCGGATTGCACGGCGTAGGTGGCGCCTACGCTCCACTCGGCATGGTGCTCCCCGTCCAGGCCTCTGACGTCGTAGCCGGTGCCCTTGTAGTGCGTGCCGTCGATGCCCCAGCCGCGGGCGGTGTAGAGGTTGAGCTTGAGCCCGGGCACGCCATACGGCGCCATGTCCAGGGCATAGGAAAGCTGCAGCGACTTCTCGTTCGGTCCGTTGTAGTCGGAGAACAGCGAGTTGGCCAGGTAGATGCCGTTGCTCTCGTGCAGGTAGTCGAAGTATTCGTCACCCAGCACCTGCTGCCAGGCCAGGCCGAAGGTGTGGGCCTGGTAGGCCAGCGAGAAGTCCAGGCTGTAGGTGTCGTTGTCGATCGGGCCGAGCAGGCGGCGCCCTTCGTCGACCGTCTTGTAGTACTTGACGGTGGTCACCAGGCTCCAGTCCTCGCCATCGGTCAGCGAGTGGCTGGCATCGGCGTAGTACTGGTTCCAGAAGTCATCGACCTTGGCAGCGAACAGGCTGGTGTTCAGGAACGCGGAGGGGCGGTAATTGACGCCGAACAGGCTGATGCGATCGCTTTCGGCGCTGACCGCAGCGTACTCGCTGCGAAACGTGCTCAGGCTCTGCTCGGTCCGGGGCGAGACGCGATCGAAAGTACCCAGCTCGAACGACAGCTGCTCGAATTCGCTGCTGTTCAGGCTGATCCCCTGGAAGCTCGAAGGCAGCGCACGGTTGCCCAGGGTGGCCAGGACCGGCGTGTTGATCGCCTGACGCCCGGCGGTCAAGGTGGTGTTGGACGCGCGCAGCTTCACGTTGGCCAGCCCGGCCTTGCTCCACTGGTCCAGTGCCTCGCCGTTGCGATGGGTCAAGGTACGGTTGTTGGGACCGGCCACCCGGGCACGCCCGCGTTCCAGCGCCACGGCGTTGTACAGCGCCGCCTGGACCGCCACGCCCACGGTGCCTTCGGTAAAGCCCGAGCTGTAGTCGAGCACCGTGCCCTGGACCCAGTTGGTGCGCGAGTGCGTGCTCCGGCGGCTGCCGTCGCCTTGGGTGTAGCGCCACAGGGCGTCGCGCGACGAATGCTCGCGGGCATACCAGTTGCGCGTGCTGCCCGACAGGTGTTGATCGTCGAAGAAACCGCCGGCGCCTGCCTGTGCGCTGTCGGTCTTGAGGTCGAGGGGCAGGCGCGGCGTGTCGTCTGCCTGGGCCTGGCCCATGCAGGCTCCCAGGCAGAGCGCTGCCACGACCGATAGGGAATGTCTCATGTTCGAAGCTCCTTGGTGGTTCTCGTTATGTCCAGCCTGTGCAGGCCGGGGTGTTGCAGTGAAGCCAGTGCCGCCGACGGCGCCCTCCCCAGGACGCACCTTCCCCGTGGGGGCAAGGCATGCCCCCATTGGCGGAAAGGGTTTACTCGAGGTCGACGGCGAAGAAGTCGTTGCGCCCGAACGGGCTGACCTTGAACCCATGAACCCGGGTACTGAGGGGTTGGTGCACCGTGGAGTGCGCGATGGGCGTGATCGGCACGTGCTGCTTGAGCAGCCGTTGCGCCTGCTGGTAGAGCGGTGTGCGCTGCTGGCGCTCGGTGACGCTGCGCGCCTGGGTGATCAGTGCGTCGTAATCGGCGTCACACCAGCGGGCATAGTTGTTGCCACCGATCGCCGCGCAGCCGAAGAGCGTCCCGAGCCAGTTGTCCGGGTCGCCGTTGTCGCCCGTCCAACCGATCAGCGCGATGTCGTGCTCGCCGCTTTTCAGCCGCTTGACGTACTCGCCCCATTCGTAGCTGACGATGCGTACCCTGAGCCCGACCTTGGCCCAGTCCGCCTGGAGCATTTCGGCCATCAACCGGGCGTTGGGGTTGTAGGGGCGCTGCACCGGCATGGCCCACAGGGTGAACTCGCGGTCCGGCGTGATTCCGGCCTGTTCGAGCAGGGCCTTGGCCTTGGCCGGGTTGTAGGGCGCATCCTGGAGGCGGTCGTCATAGGACCACTGGGTCGGTGGCATGGCGTTGACGGCCACCTGACCCGCCTCCTGGTACACCGCATCGATGATCGCCCGCTTGTTCACGGCCATGTCCAGGGCCCGGCGCACCTGCACCTGGTCGAACGGCGCACGCTGGGTGTTGTAGGCCAGGAAGCCGAGGTTGAAGCCTGGCGCCGTCATCACCGTCACCCCTGGCGTCTGCCCGAGCGACGGCAGGTCCGCCGGGCGTGGGTTGAGGGTGACCTGGCACTCGTTGCGCTTGAGCTTCTGCAGCCGCACCGCTGGGTCGACGTTGATCGAAAACACCAGCGTGTCGACATTGCCTTGCCCGGCTTTCCAGTAGCGGGGGTTGGCCAGGTAGCGGATCTGCGCGTCCTTCTGGTAGCGCTGGAAGGCGAACGGCCCCGTGCCGATCGGCTTGTGGTTGAGGTCGCTGGGGCGGCCCGTGTGCAGCAACTGGTCGGCGTATTCGGCCGACAGGATCGAGGCGAAGCTCATGGCCAGGTTCTGCAGGAAGGCCGCGTCGACCTGGGCCAGAGTGAAGACCACCGTGTGCGGGCCGGTTTTCTCGACGCCGACGATGTTGCGGTCCAGGCCCATGCTGACGAAATACGGAAACTCCGTGGGATAGGCCTGACGGAAAGGGTGCTGTCTGTCGCGCATGCGCTCGAAGGTGAACAGCACGTCATCGGCGTCGAATGGCCGGCTGGGCGTGAAGTACGGCGTCGTGTGCCAATGCACGTCGTCGCGCAGGTGGAAGGTGTAGCGCAGGCCATCGGGCGAAATGTCCCAGCGCCGGGCCAGCGCGGGCTCGACGGCGGTACCGCCGCGCTCGAACTCTACCAGGCGGTTGTAGATCGGCTGGGCGGCGTCGTTGTCGGTGGCGGTCGTGTATTGCGCGGTGTCGAAACCGGCCGGGCTGCCTTCGGAGCAGAACACCAGGGTGCGCGCCTGGCTGGTCGACGCCTGGGTCAGCAGGGCCAGGCCGAGCAGGCAGCCGGCGAGAGGGCGAAGGTGCATGATGAGGTCATCCTTGTCGGTTCGAGGCAGCGGCCTGGCCAACTCGCGGCAGCAGGGGGCCGTTCCTGACGTTAGGGACGTCAGGAAGGCGGAGGTAGAGTCCGTTGCCTTTTCTGTCAGGGAAATTTCCCAAGCCGTTGGGAATTCGCTTTGACCGGGCCGACCGGGAGCGGTCAGGCCCGGGCGCGTGTCACGGGCGGATGCCGACCCCGTAGAACGAGTTGAGGCTGAAGGGGCTGATCTTGAAGCCCTCTACCTTGGCGCTCATCGGCTGGTACACCGTGGAGTGGGCGATCGGCGTGATCGGTACCTGCTCCTTGAGGATGTGCTGGGCCTTCTGGTACAGCTCGGTACGCTTGGCCTGGTCGGAGGTGGCCTTGGCCTGCTTGATCAGGTCGTCGTAGGGCTTGTAGCACCACTTCGAGAAGTTGTTGCCGTCGATCGCATCGCAGCCGTACAGGGTGCCCAGCCAGTTGTCCGGGTCACCGTTGTCGCCGCTCCAGCCGATCAGCATGGCGCCTTGCTCGCCGCCCTTGGAGCGCTTGATGTACTCACCCCATTCGTAGGTGACGATCTTGGCCTTGATCCCGATCTTGCTCCAGTCGGACTGAAGCATTTCGGCCATCAGCTTGGCGTTGGGGTTGTACGGGCGCTGCACCGGCATGGCCCACAAGGTGATCTCGGTGCCCTCCTTGACGCCGGCCTGCTTGAGCAGCTGGCGGGCCTTTTCCGGGTCGTACGGCGTACCCGTGATGCTGTCGTCATAGGACCACTGGGTCGGTGGCATGGCGTTGACCGCCAGCTGGCCTGCGCCCTGGTAAACGGACTCGATGATCTTCTTCTTGTCCACGGCCATGTCCAGCGCCTGGCGGACTTCCAGCTTGGCCATGGGGTTGGGCGCGTCGCTGCCCTTGATCTTGTCCATCACGTTGTAGGCGATGTAGCCCAGGTTGAAGCCTGCCTGATGCGGCATCTGCAGGTTCTTGTCGGCCTTGAGCGGCTCGATGTCGGCCGGCCGCGGGAACAGGGTGACCTGGCACTCGTTCTTCTTCAGCTTCTGCATGCGCACCGAGGCATCGGTGGTGATGGCGAAGATCAGGTTGTCGAGCTTCACGTCCTCGGGCTTCCAATACTGCTTGTTGCCCTTGTAGCGAATGGTCGAGTCCTTCTGGTATCGGCTGAACACGAACGGGCCGGTCCCGATCGGCTTCTGGTTGATGTCGGCCGGCCGGCCTTCGTCGAGCAGGCGCTGTGCGTATTCGGCGGACTGGATCGAGGCGAAGCTCATGGCCAGGTTCTGGATGAAGGCGGCATCGACCTGGGCGAGGGTGAAGCGGACCGTATGGGCGTCGAGCTTCTCGAGCTTGGCGATGTTCTTGTCCATCCCCATATCGGTGAAGTAGGGGAACTCGGTGGGGTAGGCCTTGCGGAACGGGTGCTGCTTGTCGAGCATGCGGTTGAAGGTGAACAGCACGTCGTCGGCGTCGAAGTCACGGGTCGGGGTGAAGTAGTCGGTGGTGTGGAACTTCACGCCTTCGCGCAGGTGAAAGGTATACACCAGGCCATCGTCCGAGACCTCCCAGCGGGTCGCCAGGCCCGGGATCACGGCGGTGCCACCACGCTCGAACTGGGTCAGCCGGTTGAACAGGGGTTCGGCCGACGCATCGAAGTCGGTTCCGGTGGTGTATTGCCCGGGGTCGAACCCGGCCGGGCTGCCTTCGGAGCAGAACACCAGGTTGGCGGCGGCCTGCACCGAGGAAGCGCCAGCGAGCAGGCTGGCACCGACCAGAAGCGGGATGACGGCGTGTTTGAGCATGAAGGCCTCGTTCTTGTCATAGTCGGGAGGACCGGTTCGAACACCGGTTTTTCCATACTTGGACAAGGGTCATCGAGAACGCAACCAGTGGAACGGGCCGAAGGGGACGGTTGGGAACTTGAATGCAAGTGAATGTCGCATTCATGACATTTAGTGACTTTTGGCCAGGTTTTTGGCACAAGAGTCAGCCTGTTGCAGTTATTTTGAAATAAGAAAAGCTGTAGGAGACTTCCCATATTTAGTGGGGAAATCTCCTATTTTTCAGCAGGAATGACGTGTGTTCAGACTTGGCAGGACACCATGTACGTCACGGCACCTGCACTTCGATGGTGCCGTCGGCCGTCATGTTCACTTCGCTGGTGCCGGCTTCCACATCGGGCGTCGCGGCCGAGTCGGCCGCCATGGCCTTCATGGCCATCGGCGCGCGCAGGTAAGGCTGCGGGTAGCCGGTGGTGTTGAGGTTCATGGTGACGATCTTGTAGCCCGTACCGCCCAGCGCTTCGGTGGCCATCTGCGCGCGGGCTTTGAAGGCGGCGACCGCTTCCTTGAGCAACTGGTCCTCGTTGCCCTTGCGCGTGGCCGGCGCGATGGAGAAGTCCATGCTGCCCATCTTCAGGTCCTGCAGCAGCTCGCCGGTCAGCTTGGACAGGGCAGGGAAGTCGGCGCTTTCCAGGCGCAGCTCGCCGCGCTCGCGCCAACTGGTGATCTTCTGGCCCTTGTCGTCGTAGACCGGGTAGCTGTTGCGACTGCCCTGGCTGACCTTCACGTCCTTGACCTGGCGGGCCTGCTGCAGGGCCTTGTTCAGGGTCTCGGTGATGCCCTTGGCCAGCTTGCCGGGGTCGCTGTCCTGGGCTTCGCTGTACAGGGTGACGACCATCAGGTCGCGTGGCACGTCCTTGCTGACCTCGGCGCGCAGGGAAATCTGGTTGTAGCGGGGCGCGTCCTCGGCCAGGGCGGGCAGGCTGGCCAGCAGGCCACACGACAGGATCAAGGCGGTGCCGCGACGGGACAGGTGCATGTGAAACTCCTCGAATGGGGCGTGAACAGGGTATCGTTGCACGCATGGCCGATAAGACCGGCCCGCGTGTGCTCGGTTCAGCGAGACCCTGGCCGACACTGTGACAAAGTGTGGCGCTTTGCCGCATCGCCGCCGTGGTTCGCGTCGCTTCGGTATACTCCAGCCGATTTTTCTGGAGCACTCATCAGGAGAGCTCATGCTCGCCGCTGCACACCCGCTGTCCGCCAACCGTCAGAACCTCTGGCGCCTGACCCTTATTCGCATCCTGGTGCTGGCCGCCCAGGCCGGCTCGGTGGCCGTGGCCTACTGGACCGAGCTGATGCCGCTGCCGTGGCTGTCGCTGAGCATCACCCTGGCGCTGTCCTCGCTGCTGTGTGCCTTCACCGCCTTGCGCCTGCGCCTGTCGCTGCCGGTCACCGAGCTGGAGTACGCCCTGCAGCTGGCCTGCGACCTGCTGATCCATAGCGTGCTGCTGTACTACTCGGGCGGCTCGACCAACCCGTTCGTGTCCTACTACCTGGTGCCGCTGGCCATCGCGGCCGTGACCTTGCCATGGATCTATTCGCTGGTGCTCTCGGGCATCGCGCTGGTGGCCTACAGCCTGCTGCTGGTGCAGTTCTACCCGCTCGAGCACCTGCCGCTGGCCCGCGACACCATGCAGGTCTACGGAATGTGGCTGAGTATCGCCCTGGCCGCCGCGGTGATCACGCTGTTCGCCGCGCGCATGGCCGAGGAGCTGCGCCGCCAGGAGCAGCTGCGCAGCGAGCGCCGCGAGGACAGCCTGCGTGACGAGCAATTGCTGGCCGTGGCCACCCAGGCTGCCGGTGCGGCCCATGAACTGGGCACGCCCCTGGCGACCATGAGCGTGCTGCTCAACGAAATGCGCCAGGACCATTCCGACCCGCAGTTGCTCGAAGACCTCGGCGTGCTGCAGGACCAGGTCAAGCTGTGCAAGGAGACCTTGCAGCATCTGGTGCGGGCCGCCGAAGCCAACCGTCGCATGGCCGTCGACGAGCAGCCGGTGACCGACTGGCTGCGCGAATCGCTCGACCGCTGGCACCTGATGCGCCCCGAGACCAGCTACCGCTTCCACCGCCTGCGCCCGGGCGAGGCGCCGCGCCTGACGCCGCCGCCCGACCTGACCCAGGCGTTGCTGAACCTGCTCAACAATGCCGCCGACGCCTGCCCGGACAACCTGGACGTGAGCCTGGACTGGGATGCGCATGACATCGTCATCACCATCCGTGACCACGGCCCCGGCGTGCCGCCGGCGATCGCCGAAGCCATTGGCAAGCCATTCATTACCACCAAGGGCAAGGGCTTCGGCCTGGGCCTGTTCCTGAGCAAGGCCAGCGTGACGCGTGCGGGCGGCTCGGTGAAACTCTATAGTCATGAGCAGGGTGGCACCCTGACCGAATTGCGTCTGCCTTACGGCACCCGAGGAGAACGTTGATGAGCGAAGAAAACCAGGTGGAAGTCGAAGAGCTGCCGCACCTGCTGCTGGTGGATGACGATGCTACCTTCACCCGCGTCATGGCCCGCGCCATGAGCCGCCGAGGCTTTCGCGTCAGCACTGCCGGATCGGCCGAGGAAGGCCTGGCGCTGGCCAGGAAGGATCTGCCCGAGTACGCCACGCTGGACCTGAAGATGGAAGGCGACTCGGGCCTGGTGCTGCTGCCCAAGCTGCTGGAGCTGGACCCGGAGATGCGCGTGCTGATCCTGACCGGCTACTCGAGCATCGCCACGGCGGTCGAGGCGATCAAGCGCGGCGCCTGCAACTACCTGTGCAAGCCGGCCGACGCCGACGACGTGCTGGCCGCGCTGCTGTCCACCCATGCCGACCTGGACTCGCTGGTGCCGGAGAACCCGATGTCGGTGGACCGCTTGCAGTGGGAGCACATCCAGCGCGTGCTGACCGAACACGACGGCAATATCTCGGCCACGGCCCGTGCCCTGGGCATGCACCGCCGTACCCTGCAGCGCAAGTTGCAGAAGCGCCCGGTACGGCGCTGAGTCGCCACGACCCCGTGCGGCGGCCACGGCCGCTCCGCCAGGCGCTGCCGTGGCGGGGCGGGGCAGACCCCCGTAGCCTGTCGGCCAAAAGACCGAACTGACGCAGGAATCTTCCTTTTAGTCCGGTCGTAACGGGCGCAAGGCCCTGCGGCTGACGTATGATAGGTCGCTTGTCGCTTACCGTCGGAACCGCCCCATGCTCGCCCTTCTCATCCAGATCCTGAACATCACGGCGCCCGTGTTCGCCATGCTGTTCATGGGCGTGCTGCTCAAGCGCCTGCGCGTGATCGACGACGGGTTCAACCAGGTGGCCTCCAACCTGGTGTTCAACGTCTGCATGCCGGCCCTGCTCTTTCTCGGCATCTACCACGCCGATCTGTCGGCGGCGGTGAAACCCGCCGTGCTGCTGTATTTCACCGGCATCACGCTGGCCGGCTTCCTGATCTGCTGGCTGACCGCGATCTGGCGCTGTCCGGTGGTCGATCGTGGCATCTACGTGCAAGGCGCCTTCCGGGGCAACAACGGCGTCATCGGCCTGGCCCTGGCCGCCAGCCTGTACGGCGACTACGGGATCTCGCTGGGCGCCGTGCTGGCCGGGCTGGTCATCGTGCTCTACAACACGCTGTCGGTGATCGTGCTGGCGGTCTACAGCCCCTTGCTGAAGTCCGACCCGTGGAGCATCTGCAAGGGGATCTTCAAGAACCCGCTGATCCTGTCGGTGCTGGTCGCAGTGCCGATGGCCTATGGTCAGGTCGGCCTGCCCAATTGGCTGCTGACCAGCGGCGACTACCTCGCCCAGATGACCCTGCCCCTGGCGCTGATCTGCATCGGCGGCACCTTGTCCCTGCCCGCGTTGCGTGCCAGCGGCCGCCTGGCCATCGACGTCAGCCTGCTGAAGATGGTCGGCCTGCCGCTGATCGGTACGCTCGGTGCCTGGCTGTGCGGGTTTCGCGGGGCCGAGCTGGGCATCCTCTTTCTCTACACCGGCAGCCCGACCGCTGCCGCCAGCTACGTCATGGCACGGGCGTCCGGGGGCAACCACGAGCTGGCCGCCTCGATCATCGTGATCACCACGTTGCTGGCCGCCGTGACCACCAACATCGGCCTGTTCATCCTCCAGTGGGGCGGATGGATCTAGCGTTGCCGCGCCGACACCTTCAACACCACTGCCCCCTGACCTGAGGACACTGCATGCAAGACCAGCGCACGCCCGAGCCGTTGCAACGCGGGCTGAAAAACCGTCATATCCAGTTGATCGCACTGGGGGGTGCCATCGGTACCGGGCTGTTCCTCGGGATCGCCCAGACCATCCAGCTGGCCGGGCCATCGGTGCTGCTCGGCTATGCGATCGCCGGCCTCATGGCGTTCTTCATCATGCGCCAGCTGGGCGAGATGGTCGTCGAAGAGCCGGTGGCCGGCAGCTTCAGCCACTTCGCCCACCGTTACTGGAGCGAGTTCGCAGGTTTCGTCTCGGGGTGGAACTACTGGGTCGTGTACGTGCTGGTGGGCATGGCCGAGCTGACGGCCGTGGGCATCTACGTGCAGTACTGGTGGCCCGAGTTCCCGACCTGGGCCACGGCGGCGATCTTCTTCGTGGCGATCAACCTGCTCAACCTGAGCCAGGTGAAGGTCTACGGCGAACTGGAGTTCTGGTTCGCCCTGGTCAAGGTCGTGGCCATCGTCGGCATGATCGGCTTTGGCGCCTGGCTGCTCGCCAGCGGCCACGGCGGCCCGGATGCCGCAGTTGCCAACCTGTGGCAGTACGGTGGTTTCTTCCCCAACGGCGTGACCGGGCTGGTGATGGCCCTGGCGGTGATCATGTTCTCGTTCGGCGGGCTGGAGCTGGTGGGCATCACCGCCGCCGAGGCGGACGATCCACGGCACAGCATTCCCAAAGCCACCAACCAGGTGGTCTACCGCATCCTGATCTTCTACATCGGCGCACTGGCCGTGCTGTTGGCACTGTACCCGTGGCAGAAGGTGGTGCAGGGGGGCAGCCCGTTCGTGATGATCTTCCACGCGCTGGACAGCAACCTGGTGGCCACGGTGCTGAACGTCGTGGTGCTGACAGCGGCGCTGTCGGTGTACAACAGCTGCGTCTATTGCAACAGCCGCATGCTGTTCGGCCTGGCCAGCCAGGGGGATGCGCCACGGGTGCTGACCACCGTCAACCGCCGTGGCGTACCGCTGGTGGCGCTGGGCGTGTCGGCGCTGGCGACCGGGCTGTGCGTCGTGATCAATTACCTCATGCCGGGTGAAGCATTCGGCCTGTTGATGGCCCTGGCGGTGTCGGCGTTGGTGATCAACTGGGCCAGCATCAGCATCACCCACCTGAAGTTCCGCAAGGCCAGCGTGGCCGCGGGCAAGGTGCCGTTCTACCGCAGCTGGGGCGCACCGGTGACCAACTACCTGTGCCTGGCGTTCATCGTGCTGATCTTGGTGGTGATGTACCTGACGCCGCCGATCCGCATCTCGGTGCTGCTGATTCCGGCCTGGATCGCGGTGCTGTGGGTGGCGTTCCGCCTGAAGAAGCGTCGGCAGGGCTGACAAAGGGCAGGTAGCGTTCTGCGTTGTCCTGTGCTTTACGCGGTGACGGGTTTTGTGGGCCGCAGGACCCAATCGCGGCCGGTCCGGCGCCCCGGCAGGGGCCGCTCACACCCCCGGCCACACCTCGATGAAGCAGAGTATTGCAGTCTGTGCGGGAGATTCTAAGGTTTCTGCCAGTGCTAATGTGGGCCCTGTCGGGCCCAATCGCGGCCGGTCCGGCGCCCCGGCAGGGGCCGCTCCTACACCCCTAGCCCCACCGCAGTGTTGCAGATTATCGCGGTCACCTGTGGGAGCGGCCCCCGTGCCGCGATTGGGCCCGCAGGGCCCATAAAATCAGCCACGCCCGGCGTCAGGCCAACCTGTACTCACAACAGCGCCATGCTTGTGTACGGTCTTGTCCTGAAGGACGGCGTGTCAGCCCTCACGCCTCTTATCAATGCTGCCGACGCCACGCCCGCACCGTCGTCACCGTCAACCCCACGGCCAGCACCGGCAGCACGTAGTGCAGCATCAACTGCTCCACCCGGCCTGCCAGCGGCATCCCGGTGGTGAAGCTGACCACGTGCAGCCCATACGCCAGGTACAGGCACAGCAGCACCAGCCCCTCCACCCGCGTGATGCGATACCCCGAATAGAACACGGGCAGGCTCAGCAGCGCGACGCCACACATCACCGGCAGGTCGAAGTCCAGGGCGTTGGGCGAGATCGACAGCGCCTGGGGGGCCGTGACGGCCGTCAGCCCCAGCACGGCCAGCAGGTTGAACAGGTTGCTGCCGATCACCGTGCCGACGGCGATGTCGCGCTCACCACGCAACGCGGCGATCGATGCCGCTGCCAGCTCGGGCAGCGACGTGCAGACCGCGACCACGGTCAGGCCGATGACCCGCTCGGACAGGCCCAGGTCGGTGGCGACTTCCACGGCCGCCTCCAGCAGAAAGTGCCCTGCCACGCTGAGCAGCACCAGGCCCAGCAGGACCTGCGCACAGGTCAGCATCCAGAACCGCCCCCGGTGAGGGCTGGCGGCGGCGGGGGCGGGGTAGATGCGGGCATAATGGCGCGACTGATGCCAGAGCATGCCCAGGTAGGCCAGCAGCCCCAGCAACAGGAGCGCGCCGTCCAGCCGTCCCAGCTCGCGGTCCAGGGCCAGCAGCGCCACCAGGACACTGGCGCCGATCATCAGTGGCAGGTCCAGGCGCACCAGTTGCCGCGACACCCGCAGCGGCACGATCAGCGCCGCCAGGCCCAGCACCACCAGCACGTTGAAGATGTTGCTGCCGATCACGCTGCCCACCGCGACGTCCGGCGCGCCCTGGTAGGCGGCCTGCAGGCTGACGGTCAGTTGCGGCGCGGTGCTGCCGAAGGCCACCAGGCTCAGGCCGATCACCAAGGGGCGCACGTGCAGGCGCAGGGCCAGGCGCACCGCGGCCCGGACCAGCAGTTCGGCGCCCAGCACCAGGAACGCCAGGCCGATGCCCAGTTGCAGGAGGCTGAGGGTGGGAAGGTTGGCCAGGTTGTGAATGGTCTGCTGCTCCTCTGCTCAGTCGCGCAAGCCTTGTACTCTAACCCGGGCCGTGCCGCTGCGCAGCATGCCGATCTGCGCCGCCGCGGCGCGCGACAGGTCGATCAGGCGGCCCCGCTGGTGCGGCCCTCGGTCGTTGATGCGTACCACGACGCTGCGCTGGTTGCTCAGGTTGGTGACACGCACCCGGCTGCCGAACGCCAGGCTGCGGTGTGCGGCGCTCAGGCCGCGCGCATTGAACGGTTCCCCGCTGGCGGTGCGCTTGCCTTGATGGCGCGCGCCATACCAGGAGGCCTTGCCGGTCTGGTCGTAGCCACGGGGGTCGACGTCATGGCTGGCGCAGCCGGCCAGCACGGCCGTCAGCGCCAGCGCGTAGAGTGGACGTTGCATTGCAGAATTCCTTGAGCCTGCTCCAGGCTGCACGGTGAAGCCTTGCTGCACTGCCTCTGTGGGAGCCGGCTTGCCGGCGAGGACAGGCGCCGGATGAGCGGGCCCATCGCCGGCAAGCCGGCTCCCACAGGGCAGCGCTGGTTCGGCCGAGCGGTGCCGAACCCGTGATGCCCAGGTCAGCAGGCCGGCCCTTGTCGGTGCCGGCCTGCTGACCTGGCGTGGCATCACCCTTCGAGTTTGGCCTTGAGCAGCTCGTTGACCTGCTGCGGGTTGGCCTTGCCCTTGGACGCCTTCATCGCCTGACCGACGAAGAAGCCGAACATCTTGCCGCGCTTGGCCTCGTCGGCGGCACGGTACTGCTCGACCTGATCGGCGTTGGCCGCCAGTACCGCCTCGAGCATCTGCTCGATGGCGCCGCTGTCGGTCACCTGCTTCAGGCCGCGGGCCTCGATGATGGCATCGGCATCGCCTTCACCGGCGGCCATCGCTTCGAACACGGTCTTGGCGATCTTGCCGCTGATGGTGTTGTCACGAAGGCGCAGCAGCATGCCGCCGAGCTGAGCGGCGCTGACCGGCGCCTGGTCGATCTCCACGCCGAGCTTGTTGAGCAGGCTGCCCAGCTCGACCATGACCCAGTTGGCCGCCAGCTTGGCGTCGCCGCCGATCTGCACGACCTGTTCGAAGTAGTCGGCCTGCTCGCGGCTCGACGCCAGCACGTTGGCATCGTAGGCCGACAGCCCGTACTGGGCCTGGAAGCGCTGCACCTTCTGCTGGGGCAGCTCGGGCAGGCTGGCGCGCGTGGCCTCGAGGAAGGCGTCCTCGATCACCACCGGCAACAGGTCCGGGTCGGGGAAGTAACGGTAGTCGTTGGCTTCCTCCTTGCTGCGCATCGAACGGGTCTCGTCCTTGTTCGGGTCGTACAGGCGGGTTTCCTGCACCACCTTGCCGCCGTCCTCGATCAGGTCGATCTGACGCTGGATCTCGCTGTTGATGGCGCGCTCGATGAAGCGGAACGAGTTGACGTTCTTGATCTCGCAGCGGGTGCCGAACTCGACCTGGCCCTTGGGCCGGATCGAGACGTTGCAGTCGCAGCGCAGCGAGCCTTCGGCCATGTTGCCGTCGCAGATGCCCAGGTAGCGCACCAGGGCGTGGATGGTCTTGACGTAGGCCACCGCTTCCTTGGCGCTGCGCATGTCGGGCTCGGAGACGATCTCCAGCAGCGGTGTGCCGGCGCGGTTCAGGTCGATGCCGGTGGCGCCATTGAAGTCTTCGTGCAGGCTCTTGCCGGCGTCTTCCTCCAGGTGCGCGCGGGTGATGCCGACGCGCTTGACGGTGCCGTCCTCCAGGGCGATGTCCAGGTGGCCCTTGCCGACGATCGGCAGGTCCATCTGGCTGATCTGGTAGCCCTTGGGCAGGTCGGGGTAGAAGTAGTTCTTGCGCGCGAACACGTTGCGCTGGCCGATCTCGGCATCGATCGCCAGGCCGAACATGCACGCCATGCGGACCGCTTCCTGGTTCAGCACCGGCAGGACCCCTGGCATGCCCAGGTCAACCAGGCTGGCCTGGGTGTTGGGCTCGGAACCGAAGGTGGTGGCGCTGCCGGAGAAGATCTTCGACTGGGTGGCGAGCTGGGTATGAATCTCCAGCCCGATCACAACTTCCCATTGCATGTGTGAATTCCTCAGAAGCCGGTAGGGACGCGGGTGTGCCAGTCGGTGACCTGCTGGTAGCGGTGCGCGACGTTGAGCAGGCGGCCTTCCTGGAAGTACGGCGCCAGCAGCTGCACGCCGACCGGCAGGCCGTCGACGAAACCGGCCGGCATCGACAGGCCGGGCAGGCCGGCCAGGTTGGCGGTGATGGTGTAGACGTCCTCGAGGTACGCCGCGACCGGGTCGTCGCCCTTGGCGCCCAGCTTCCAGGCCAGGTTCGGCGTGGTCGGGCCAAGGATCAGGTCGACGTCTTCGAAGGCGCTCATGAAATCGTTCTTGATCAGGCGGCGGATCTTCTGCGCCTTGAGGTAATAGGCGTCGTAGTAGCCGGCCGACAGCGCGTAGGCGCCGACCATGATGCGACGCTGCACTTCGGCACCGAAGCCTTCACCGCGCGAACGCTTGTACAGGTCGGTGAGGTCCTTGGGGTTCTCGCAGCGATGGCCGAAGCGCACGCCGTCGAAACGCGACAGGTTGGACGAGGCCTCGGCCGGGGCGATCACGTAGTAGGCCGGAATGGCGTGCTGCATGTTCGGCAGGCTGATCTCGCGGACCACGGCGCCGAGCGCTTCCAGTTCCTTGACGCTGGCCTGGACCAGGTCGGCGATGCGCGGGTCGAGGCCGGCACCGAAGTACTCCTTCGGCAGGCCGATGCGCAGGCCCTGCAGCGGAGCGTTCAGGCTGGCGCTGTAGTCCGGCACCGGTTCGTCGATGCTGGTGGAGTCCTTCGGATCGAAGCCGGCCATGCCTTGCAGCAGCAGCGCGCAGTCCTCGGCGGTACGGGCCATCGGCCCGCCCTGGTCGAGGCTCGAGGCGTAGGCGATCATGCCCCAGCGCGAGACGCGACCGTAGGTCGGCTTGAGGCCGGTGAGGTTGGTCAGCGCCGCCGGCTGGCGGATCGAGCCGCCGGTGTCGGTGCCGGTGGTGGCCGGCAGCAGACGCGCGGCCACGGCGGCGGCCGACCCTCCGGAGGAGCCGCCCGGGACGTGCTCCAGGTTCCACGGGTTCCTGACCGGGCCGTAGTGGCTCGATTCGTTGGCCGAGCCCATGGCGAACTCGTCCATGTTGGTCTTGCCCAGCGTCACCATGCCCGCCTGGGCGAGGCGTTCGACCACGGTGGCGTCGTAGGGCGCCTTGAACGAGTCGAGCATGCGCGAGCCGCAGCTGGTGCGCACGCCGGTGGTGCAGAACAGGTCCTTGTGGCCGATCGGTGCACCGAGCAGCGCCCCGGACTCGCCCGCTGCACGGCGCGCGTCGGCGGCCCGTGCCTGCTCGAGCGCCAGCGTGTCGGTCACGCTGATGAAGCTGTTGATCGAGGGGTCGAGCGACCGGATGCGCGCCAGCAGGGCGCCGGTCAGCTCTTCGGAAGAAAACGACTTGTCGGCGAGTCCGCGGGCGATCTCGGCCAGTGTCAATTGATGCATGGCAGGTGCTATCCCTTACTCGATGACTTTCGGAACCAGGTACAGACCGTTTTCGGTCGCGGGCGCGATGGCCTGGTAGGCGTCGCGCTGGTTGCGTTCGGTGACCTGATCGGCACGCAGGCGCTGGCTGGCCTCGAGCGGGTGGGCCAGCGGTTCGATGCCGTCGGTGTCGACGGCCTGCATCTGGTCGACCAGCCCGAGAATACTGTTCAAGGCGTCGGTGGTGCGTGGCAGCTCGCGCTCATCCAGGCCCAGGCGGGCCAGGTGGGCGATCTTCTCCACGTCGGAGCGTTGAAGCGCCATGGGGATCTCCAAGGGAAACGGAAGCGGCGGCGGTGAGGAACATGTTGGCATCATTGCGGTCCAATGGCCGCGATCATCTGCTGGCATGCTCGGAAAAACTGCCAATTTAACATATTGGCGCCTTGCCCAAAATCCCCGCCATTGTTAGAGTTTGCCGCACTTTTTACCCACGCTTTGCCTAGGGTCACTTTCCCATGTTCAAGAAACTGCGTGGCATGTTTTCCAGCGATCTGTCCATCGATCTGGGGACTGCCAACACCCTTATCTACGTGCGTGAGCGCGGTATCGTTCTGAATGAGCCCTCGGTCGTTGCCATCCGGACCCATGGCAACCAGAAAAGCGTCGTCGCCGTCGGTACCGAAGCCAAGCGCATGCTCGGCCGGACCCCCGGCAACATCGCGGCCATTCGTCCCATGAAGGACGGCGTGATCGCCGACTTCAGCGTGTGCGAAAAAATGTTGCAGTACTTCATCAACAAAGTGCACGAAAACAGCTTCCTGCAGCCCAGCCCGCGTGTGCTGATCTGCGTGCCGTGCAAGTCCACCCAGGTCGAGCGCCGCGCCATCCGCGAATCGGCCCTGGGTGCCGGTGCCCGTGAGGTGTTCCTGATCGAAGAGCCGATGGCCGCGGCCATCGGTGCCGGCCTGCCGGTCGAGGAAGCGCGCGGTTCCATGGTCGTCGACATCGGCGGCGGTACCACCGAGATCGCCCTGATCTCCCTGAACGGCGTGGTCTACGCCGAGTCGGTCCGGGTCGGCGGCGATCGCTTCGACGAAGCCATCGTCACCTACGTGCGCCGCAACTACGGCAGCCTGATCGGCGAGTCCACCGCCGAGCGCATCAAGCAGGAAATCGGCACCGCCTACCCTGGTGGCGAAGTCCGCGAAGTCGACGTGCGCGGGCGCAACCTGGCCGAAGGTGTGCCGCGTGCCTTCACGCTCAATTCCAACGAAGTGCTCGAAGCGTTGCAGGAATCCCTGGCGACCATCGTCCAGGCGGTCAAGAGCGCCCTGGAGCAGTCGCCGCCGGAACTGGCGTCCGACATCGCCGAGCGCGGCCTGGTGCTGACCGGCGGCGGCGCGTTGCTGCGTGACCTGGACAAGCTGCTGGCCCAGGAAACCGGGCTGCCGGTCATCGTCGCCGAAGACCCGCTGACCTGCGTCGCCCGTGGCGGCGGTCGTGCGCTGGAAATGATGGACAAGCACGCCATGGACCTGCTCTCCAGCGAGTGATGCTGACGCCGTGGGCGGCTCGCCCCGGTTTACAGTTGTCCTCAGCGATGCTACCTGTAGGCGCTGCGTGGCCCGTCCGACGGGCCCCGATGCAGCGACTCGCAGGCTGGGCCGCGTACCGTGGCCCCTCCACCCTGAACCGTCGTCCACGAGGAACGGCCCATTAAACCGCTTTTCTCCAAGGGCCCCTCGCTGGGCGTTCGTCTACTGGTGCTGGTGGTGCTGTCGATTGCCCTGATGGTGGTCGATGCGCGCTTTGCCGTGCTCAAACCCGTGCGCAGCCAGATGGGGCTGGTGCTGATGGAATCGTACTGGCTGACCGACCTGCCGCAGCGCGTGTGGCAAGGTGTGGCCGGCCAGTTCGGCAGCCGTACCGAACTGATCGCCGAGAACGAGAAGCTCAAGACCGAAGCCTTGCTGCTGCAAGGTCGCCTGCAGAAGCTGGCGGCCCTGACCGAGCAGAACGTGCGGCTGCGCGAGTTGCTCAACTCCTCGGCGCTGGTCAACGAGAAGGTCGAGGTCGCCGAGCTGATCGGCGTGGACCCGAACCCGTTCACTCACCGCATTCTGATCAACAAGGGGGAGCGCGACGGCGTGTTCCTCGGCCAGCCGGTGCTCGATGCCCGCGGCCTGATGGGCCAGGTGGTCGAACTGATGCCCTATACCTCGCGCGTCCTGCTGCTGACCGACTCCACCCACAGCATTCCAGTGCAGATCAACCGCAACGGTCTGCGGGCCATCGCCAGCGGCACCGGCAACCCGGAACGCCTGGAGCTGCGCCACGTCGCCGACACCGCCGACGTCAAGGAAGGCGACCTGCTGGTGAGTTCCGGCATGGGCCAGCGCTTCCCGGCCGGTTACCCCGTGGCCACCGTCAATGAAGTGATCCACGATTCGGGGCAGCCGTTCGCCATCGTGCGCGCCATCCCGACCGCCGCGCTCAACCGCAGCCGCTACATGCTGCTGGTGTTCACCGACAGCCGCACGCCCGAACAGCGCGCCACCGACGCCGCCATGGCCCAGGAGGAAGCCGACCGCAAACAGCTGCCAGCCGCCTCGGGCACGCCGGCCTCCGGCACGGGCCAGGCGCCGGGCGCTGCACCGGCCACCACCGCACCTGCGGCACCGACCGACGGCGCGGCACCCGCGTCGTCCCCATCCGTGGCACCGGCCACGTCCGCACCGCCACGGGGGCACTGATGGCTAGCGTTCGCAGCAAGAATGGCTGGGTGATCTGGCTGACCTTCGCGGTCGGTCTGCTGCTCAGCGTCTCTCCCATGCCGCAATTCATGGAAGTCTTCCGGCCAATGTGGCTGGCCATGCTGGTGGCCTTCTGGGCGCTGGCGGTGCCGAACCGGGTCGGCATGACCACGGCGTTCGTGCTGGGCCTGGCCGAGGATGTGCTGTACGGCACCCTGCTGGGGCAGAACGCGTTGATCCTGACGCTGATCACCTTCCTGGTGCTGTCGCTGCAGCAACGGCTGCGCATGTTCCCGCTGTGGCAGCAGAGCCTGGTGATCCTGGTGATCTTCGGCATCGCGCAACTGATCCAGCTCTGGCTCAGCGCCTTGACCGGCAACCGTCTGCCGACGCTCGCCCTGGTCTGGTCCGCTGTCGTCAGCGCCTTGCTCTGGCCCTGGCTGAGCTTCGCCCTGCGCGATGTGCGCAAACGCCTGGGCGTCAATTGAGCATCACGCCGGCTCGACAGGGAGACGTCCGCATGAACACGCTGTACCTGGCTTCCGCTTCCCCCCGCCGCCGCGAACTGTTGGCGCAGATCGGTGTGCCGCTCACGGTGGTCAGCGCGCCCATCGACGAATCGGTGCACCCCGACGAAACCGCGGCGGCCTACGTCGAGCGGCTGGCACGGGCCAAGGCCGAGACCGGGCTGGCGCGTCTCGCCGAGCCCGGCGTGGTGCTGGGGTCGGACACCGCCGTGGTGCTCGATGGGCAGATCCTCGGCAAGCCGGAGAGCCGCGCGCACGCCTTGGCCATGCTCGCGGCCCTGTCCGGTCGTCGCCACCAGGTCATGACTGCCGTCGCGGTGACGGATGGCGCGCGGTGTGAGAGCCTGTGCGTTGCGACCGAGGTGACGTTCCGCGTCATCGACGACGCCGAGGCGCAGCGCTACTGGGCCACCGGCGAGCCACTGGACAAGGCGGGCGGGTATGCTGTGCAGGGCCTGGGTGCCGTGTTCGTCACGGCCTTGCAGGGCAGCTACTCGGCCGTGGTCGGTCTGCCGCTGGCCGAAACCGCTGCACTGCTGGAGCGTTTTGGCGTGGCATGCTGGCAGATCCAGCCGGCTCCCGTCGAGGAGTCGCCCCTGCGCTAGTGGCCTGGTCCCGTGGCACGAGCCACCCTTACAAGAATTCTGACGAGAAGCGGCCATGAGCGAAGAGATCCTCATCAACATCACCCCGATGGAATCACGCGTGGCGGTCGTGGAGAACGGTGTCCTGCAGGAGGTGCACGTCGAGCGCACCCAGCGGCGGGGCATCGTCGGCAACATCTACAAGGGCAAGGTGGTGCGGGTCCTGCCGGGCATGCAGGCGGCGTTCGTCGACATCGGGCTGGAGCGGGCGGCCTTCATCCATGCCTCGGAGATTTCCCTGCGCGAAGGGTCGGCCGTCGAGACCATCAGCGCCCTGGTGCACGAAGGGCAGGCCCTGGTGGTGCAGGTCACCAAGGACCCTATCGGCAGCAAGGGCGCACGCCTGACCACGCAACTGTCCATTCCTTCGCGCTACCTGGTGTACATGCCGCGCAGCAGCCACGTCGGCATCTCCCTGAAGATCGAGGACGAAGCCGAGCGGGATCGGCTCAAGCAGGTGGTCACCGACTGCATGGCCCGCGAAGACATGAAGAACGCCGGCGGCTTCATCCTGCGCACGGCTGCCGAAGGGGCGCGCCCGGAAGACATTCTCCAGGACATCCGCTACCTGCGTCGGCTATGGGAGCAGATCGGCCAGCAGATCAAGACCTGCGGCGCGCCGACCGAGATCTACGAGGACCTGGGGCTGGCCCTGCGCACCCTGCGCGACCTGGTCAACGCCAAGATCGAGAAGATTCGCATCGATTCGCGCGAGACTTTCCAGAAGACCACCCAGTTCGTCGAAGAACTGATGCCGGAAATCGCCAACCGCCTGGAGCACTATCCCGGCGAGCGGCCGATCTTCGACCTCTATGGTGTCGAGGACGAGATCCAGCGGGCGCTGGAGCGCAAGGTGCCGCTCAAGTCCGGTGGCTACCTGGTGGTGGACCCGGCCGAGGCGATGACCACCATCGACGTCAACACGGGTGCCTTCGTCGGCCATCGCAACCTCGAGGAAACCATCTTCAAGACCAACCTGGAGGCCGCCACGGCCATCGCCCGGCAACTGCGGCTGCGCAACATCGGCGGGATCATCATCATCGACTTCATCGACATGGAGACCGAGGATCACCAGCGGCAAGTGCTGCGCACGCTGGAAAAACAGCTCGAGCGCGATCACGCCAAGACCAACATCATCGGCATCACCGAGCTGGGCCTGGTGCAGATGACCCGCAAGCGCACCCGCGAAAGCCTCGAGCAGGTGCTGTGCGAGCCCTGCCTGGCCTGCGTTGGGCGCGGCAAGCTGAAGACCCCGGAAACCGTGTGTTACGAAATTTTCCGCGAAATCCTGCGCGAAGCCCGGGCCTACCAGGCCGAGGGGTATCGGGTGCTGGCCAACCAGAAGGTGGTCGATCGCCTGCTGGACGAAGAGTCGGGCAATGTCGCCGAACTGGAGGCGTTCATTGGCCGAACCATTCGCTTTCAGGTCGAGTCCATGTATTCGCAGGAGCAATACGACGTGGTGCTGCTCTGAGACGTCCTGGCGTCGCCTTCCTCCTCAGTAAGCCGGGCAAAACCGCCGGGCACGCGGAAGGCACGTGGACGGCTCGGGTGGCATCGACTCCGTGGGCCTGTCTCGCTATGTCTTGGCCATGGAGCGTTCGATGCGTCCTTTCGCTGCGCTGATCCGCTGGGCCCTGGCCCTGTGCGCACTTTTCATCGTGCTGGTCGCCGTCTATGCGAGCCTGGGCCGCGCCCTGGTGCCGCTGGTCGCCGAGTACCGCAACCTGGTCGAAGCCAAGGCGCGCCAAGCCTTGGGCGTACCGGTGCGCATCGGTGCGCTGGAAGGGCAGTGGCAAGGCCTGGCGCCCGTGCTGACGCTGCGTGATGTGCAGGTGGGCGAGGGCGAACAGGTCCTGCACCTGGACCAGGCCCGTGTGGTGCCAGGGCTCTGGGCCAGCCTGCTGGCGCGCGAGCCGCGCCTGTCACGTCTTCAAGTGCAAGGCTTGCACCTGGGGCTGCGCGAAGATGCGAACGGGCGCTGGTCGGCCGACGGGGTGCCCTCTCGGGAAGAGGCGCCCAGCGACCCTGGACAGATGCTGCAGCGCCTGCGCCAGTTGGGCAGGGTCGACGTGCTCGACAGCCAACTGACGCTACGTCCTTGGCAGCACGCCCCGCTGACGCTCTCTTACGTCAACCTGGGCCTTCAGGCCGCCGCGCCGAACCAGCGCCTGGACGTGCAGGCCAACCTGCCCGATGGCCATCCGCTGAGCGTGAGCCTGCGTGCCCAGGTCGATCCGGACGCCTGGCGCGATGCTTCCTTCGAGGCCTATGTGCAGCTGCCGCAAGCCGACTGGGCCCGCTGGCTGCCGACCCACCTGTTGGGCGACTGGCACGCCAGCACGTTGCAGGCCGGGGGCGAGGCCTGGGTCGAGTGGCGACAGGGCCGCCTGCACAGTGCAGTGGCGAAGCTGGCGGCGCCGCGCCTCGAGGGCGCCCATGCCCGGCAAGCGCCGGTGGCCGTGCAGGACGTGGCCGTGTCGGCCTGGGTCGATCGGCGTGACGAGGGAATGCGGCTGACGGTCGATGCCTTGACCGCGACCGTGGGTCAGACGCCGCTGTCATCACGTCTGCTGGTGCGCCAGCAGGCCGGCCAGCAACCGGCCGACGAAACCTGGAACATCGACATCGACACACTGCCCCTGGCCCCGCTTACCCCGCTGGTCGATGCCCTGGCGCCGCTGCCGGAGGCCGCCAGAACCGCGATCGATGCCTTGCAGGTGACTGGCACGCTGCACAACGTGAAGCTGCAGGTCCGGCCCAAGGCCGAGGGTGCCCAGCGCCTGAGCTTCGCCGCCAACCTCGACCGGGTTGGCTTCGACGCCTACCATGGCGCGCCAGCGGCAGGGAACGTCAGCGGCAGTGTGCAGGGTGACCTGGGGCATGGCGAGCTGCGGCTCGACAGCGACGACTTCATGCTGCACCTGGACCCGATCTTCGCCAAGCCCTGGCATTACCCGAAGGCCAACGCGCGCCTGACCTGGCAGCTCGACGCCCAGCGCTTCACCCTGGCCGCTCCGTACATCAAGGTGCTGGGCGACGAAGGTCACATCGCCGCGGACTTCCTGATCCGCCTGCACCTGGACGATCACCGCGAGGACTACATGGACCTGCGCGTCGGCCTCACCGACGGCGACGGTCGCTACACCGCCAAGTACCTGCCTCAGGTGCTCAGCCCGGCACTGGACAAATGGCTGCGCAGTGCCATCGTCAAGGGCGCCGTCGACGAGGGCTACTTCCAGTACCAAGGGTCGCTCAGCCATGCGGCGCCCGCCCACTCACGCAGCATCAGCCTGTTCTTCAAGGTGCACGATGCGACCCTGGACTTCCAGCCAGGCTGGCCCCAGGTGCAGCAGGTCGACGGTCAGGTGTTCATCGAGAACTCGAGCGTGCGGGTCAAGGCGCGCCGCGGGATGCTGCTCGGTACGCGGGTCAGCGATGTCAGCGTCGACATTCCACCGGCCGAAGGCCAGCAGCACAGCCACCTGAACCTGGACGGCACCTTCGATGGCAGCCTGGGCGACGGGCTGAAGATTCTCCAGGAGGCGCCCATCGGCACCGGCGAGATCTTCGCCGGCTGGGAAGGCCAGGGGCCGCTGAAGGGCCGTGTCCGGCTCGGCATCCCACTGGGGGGCGAGCAGTCGCCCAAGGTCAGGGTCGATTTCCAGACCACCGACGCACGCTTGACGGTGGCGTCCCCACGCCTGGAGCTGAGCCGCCTGGGCGGCGAGTTCACCTTCGACCTGGACAAGGGCTTGAGCGGCACCGACATTCGCCTGCGGGCCTTCGACCGCCCGGTCACCGCCACCCTTGCGGCCGAAGGCGCACCCGGCCGCCTGCAGACCCGCATCGATGCGCAGGGCCAGGTGGCGCTGAAGGCGCTGACCGACTGGCTGCAGTTCGAACAGCCGCTGCCGGTGTCGGGTGAGATCCCCTATCGCCTGCGCCTCGACCTGGGTGCTCGCAACCAGCTCACGGTGAACTCGAACCTCAAGGGGGTGACGATCGACCTGCCAGCGCCGTTCGGCAAGGCCACCAGCACGGCGCGCGACAGTACCTTCGGCATGAGCCTGGACGGCGCGGAGCGGCGTCTCGAGGCGCGCTATGCCGGGCTGGCCACGCTGGTCTATGCCGCGCCGGCCGAGCGTCTCCTGCAGGGGCGTGGCGAGTTGCGCCTGGGGGGCGCCGAGGCCTTGCTGCCGGTCGAGCAGGGCCTGCGCGTCGCAGGGCGCCTGGACACGCTCGACATCCAGGCCTGGCAGAAGGCCCTGGAGCGGGCGGGCACCCTGGACGCAGCAGGCAGTGGCACCGGCGGCTCAAGCACCAATGGTTTGCAACAATGGCTGCAGTCGGTTCACCTCAGCATCGGACGCCTGACGGCCTTTGGCTTCGACCTGAACCAGGCGGTCGTTCGCCTGGCGCGGCTGTCACGCGGATGGGATCTACGGCTGGACAGCCGTGAGGTGATCGGCGACGCCCAGTTGCCGGACGCCAAGCAGGCACCGATGGTAGTGCGCCTGCGCACGTTGCGCCTGCCCGCGGGCGACGAGACCCAGGACCGCGCCGAGGACGTCCCCGACCCGTTGGCCAGCTTCGATCCACGTCAGGCACCGATGCTCGACCTGAGCATCGACAAGCTCTATCGCGGTGACGCGTTCTACGGCCGCTGGGCCATGCAGTTGCGACCGACGGCCAAGGGCGTGGACGTGAACGCCATCGACCTGGACCTCAAGGGGCTGCGCATCGAAGGCCAGGCTGCATGGGAGGGCACTCCGGGTGCCACGACCAGCGCGTTCAAGGGCCGTCTGCATGGGGGTGATCTGGGCGCGGTATTGAAGGCCTGGGGCTTTGCGCCGACCGTCACCAGCCGTGCGTTCCGCGTGGACGCCGACGGCCGCTGGCCGGGCTCGCCCGCCTGGATCGCCCTGAAGCGCTTCTCCGGCAGCCTCGACGCGTCACTGCGCGACGGCCAGTTCGTGGAGATCGAGGGCGGTGCGCAGGCCTTGCGGGTCTTCGGGCTGCTCAACTTCAACGCCATCGGTCGACGGCTGCGCCTGGACTTCTCCGACCTGCTGGGCAAGGGCCTGGCCTACGACCGGGTCAAGGGCCTGCTGATGGCCAGTGAAGGCGTCTACGTGACCCGTGAACCCATCAGCGTCACCAGCCCGTCGAGCAATCTCGACCTGGAGGGCACGCTGGACCTGGCGCGCGAGCGCGTCGTCGCCAACCTGCGCGTGAGCCTGCCGGTCACCGACAACCTGCCCCTGGCGGCGATCCTGGTGGGCGCGCCCGTGGTCGGGGGCGCCCTGTTCCTGGTCGACCAGCTGATCGGGGACAAGGTCTCGCGCTTCGCCAGCGTGAATTATCACGTCGTCGGCCCCCTGAAAGCGCCTAGAATCACCTTTGTGAAGCCCTTTCAGAGACCACGCAAGGAGCGCTGATGAAGGCAGCGGTGATTCAGATGGTCAGCCAGCAGGACGTGCGTGCCAACCTGGCGCAGGCGCGTGCCCTGCTCGAGCAGGCCGCCGAAGGTGGGGCGCGGCTGGCGGTGTTGCCCGAAAACTTCGCCGCCATGGGGTGTCGCGACGCCGCCGGCCTGGGGCGGGCAGAAGCATCGGGCGACGGGCCGATCCTGCCCTGGTTGAAACGCACGGCCCGTGACCTCACCTTATGGATCGTGGCCGGCACCGTGCCGTTGCCACCGCTCGATCGTCCCGACGCCAAACCGCGTGCCTGCTCGCTGCTGGTCGACGCCCAAGGGGAGATCGTGGCACGGTATGACAAGCTGCACCTGTTCGATGTCGACGTGGCCGATCATCGAGGCCGCTACCGCGAGTCGGACGACTATGCCCATGGCCTGGAGGTGGTGGTGGCCGACACACCGGTCGGGCGCCTGGGCCTGAGCGTGTGCTATGACCTGCGCTTCCCGGAGCTGTACAGCGCCCTGCGCGCCGCCGGAGCAGAACTGATCAGCGCCCCGTCGGCCTTCACGGCGGTGACCGGTGCCGCGCATTGGGAGGTGCTGATCCGGGCGCGGGCCATCGAGACCCAGTGCTACCTGCTGGCTGCGGCCCAGGGTGGCACGCACCCGGGACCGAGGGAAACCTTCGGCCATGCCGCGATCGTCGACCCCTGGGGGCGCGTGATCGCGCAACAGGCCCAGGGCGAAGCCGTGCTGATCGCCACGCGCGACAGCCAAGAACAGGCGTCCATCCGGGCGCGCATGCCGGTGCTGGCGCACCGACGCTTTTCCTCGCGGGACGCTGTGCGGCCCGCGCCTATTTCGGAGTGATTATGAGCCAGATGTTAACCACCGTCAGCGAGCAGTTGCTGACCCCGGGCGGTCTGACCCTGGACAGCCTGCAGACGGTGCTGGGCGAGCTGGCCAGCCCTGGCATCGATGCTGCGGACCTGTACTTCCAGGGGCAGATATCGGAAACCTGGGCCTTGGAAGACGGCATCGTCAAGGAAGGCAGCTTCAACCTCGACCAAGGGGTCGGGGTGCGTGCCCAGTCGGGTGAGAAGACCGGCTTCGCCTACAGCAACGCCATCAACCTCGAAGCGCTGACCTCGGCGGCACGCGCCGCGCGGTCGATCTCCCGTGCCGGCCAGAACGCGCAGGTCCAGGCGTTTCGCAGCCAGGACGTCGCTGCGCTGTATGCGCCGGACAATCCCCTGGATGTGCTCAGCCGTGCGGAAAAGGTCGAGCTGCTCAAGCGGGTCGATGCCGCCACGCGTGCGCTGGACCCTCGGATCCAGCAGGTCAGCGTCAGCATGGCCGGCGTCTGGGAGCGTATCCTGGTCGCCGCAGCCGATGGCAGTCTGGCGGCCGACGTGCGCCCGCTGGTGCGGTTCAACGTCAGCGTGATCGTCGAGCACAACGGCCGTCGTGAGCGGGGCGGGCAGGGCGGCGGCGGCCGTACCGACTACCGCCACTTCACCGAAGAGCGTGTGATGGGCTACGCCCGCGAAGCGTTGCGCCAGGCACTGGTCAACCTCGAGGCGAAGCCGGCGCCGGCCGGTACGCTGCCCGTGGTGCTGGGCCCAGGCTGGTCCGGCGTGCTGCTGCACGAAGCGGTCGGGCACGGGCTGGAAGGCGACTTCAACCGCAAGGGCAGCTCGGCCTACAGCGGCAAGATCGGCCAGAAGGTGGCCTCCAGCCTGTGCACCATCGTCGATGACGGTACCTTGCCCGATCGACGCGGCTCGCTCAGCGTGGACGACGAAGGTACGCCGACCGAGTGCACCACGCTGATCGAGAACGGCATCCTCAAAGGCTACATGCAGGACAAGCTCAACGCGCGGTTGATGGGCATGGCGGTCACCGGCAACGGTCGGCGCGAGTCCTATGCGCACCTGCCGATGCCGCGCATGACCAACACCTACATGCGCGCCGGCGACAGCGACCCGCAAGAGATCATCGCGTCGGTGAAACGCGGGTTGTACTGCGCCAACCTGGGCGGTGGGCAGGTGGACATCACCAGCGGCAAGTTCGTCTTCTCCACCAGCGAGGCCTACTTGATCGAGGACGGCAAGATCACCACGCCGGTCAAGGGCGCGACGCTGATCGGCAATGGGCCGGAGGCGATGAGCCGGGTCTCGATGGTCGGCAACGACCTGGCGCTCGACAGTGGCGTGGGCACCTGCGGCAAGGATGGTCAGTCGGTGCCGGTGGGTGTCGGCCAGCCGACGCTCAAGCTCGACGCGATCACCGTGGGGGGCACCGGCGGGTGAAGCGCCGTTCGACGCCCGGCGCTGCCCGTGCCGAGGCACGGGTGGCCAGGCGTGCTGCGCCGATCAGCGCAGGCCGCGCTGGGTCTCGTCGAGGTCGCGGATGTACTTGAAGACCTTGCGCGCCGCCGCCGGCGGCTTGCCGCGGGCCTTCTCGTGCTGCGCGTGGCGGATCAGCGAGCGCAGGTGCTGGCGATCGGTGTCCGGGTACTCGTTGACGAAGCGTTCCAGGTCCTCGTCGTTGCCGTCGACCAATCGGTCGCGCCAGCGCTCCAGGCCGTGGAAGCGTTCGTTGTACTCGCGCGTCGAGCTGTCGAGCTGGTCGATCACCGACGTGATGGCCTCGACGTCCTGGTCGCGCATCAGCTTGCCGACGAACGACATGTGTCGCTTGCGGGCGATGTGCGCGGTGTGCTTGCTGGCTTCGGCCAGTGCCTTGCGCAGCGCATCGGTCAAAGGCAGGCGTGCCAGGGTGTCGGCCTTGAGCGTGGTGAGGCGCTCGCCGAGTTCGACCAGCGCATGCAGCTCGCGCTTGATCTGGGTTTTGCTTTTTTCGCCATCGAAGGCGTCGTCGTAAGAATCAACCATGGGGGCCGTCCGCTGAAAAACGCCGCCATGATAACCAGTCGGAGGCAGCTTGTCCGATCCGCTCGGACGAAGACCTCCGCCGAATACAGAATCAGTGGGAGACAACCATGAGCGCAGTCCAGAGCATAGGCCCGCAGGACCTGCCGGCCTTGCAGGAACAAGTCGAGCAGATCATCGACGAAGCCCGCCGTCAGGGCGCCAGCGCCTGCGAGGTGGCCGTCTCGCTGGAGCAGGGCCTGTCCACCACGGTCCGCCAGCGCGAGGTCGAGACGGTGGAGTTCAACCGTGACCAGGGGTTTGGCATCACGCTCTATGTCGGGCAACGCAAAGGCTCGGCCAGCACCTCGGCCAGCGGCGCCGAGGCCATTCGCGAAACCGTCGCGGCCGCCCTGGCGATCGCCAAGCACACCTCCGAGGACGACTGCTCGGGGTTGGCCGATGCGGCGCTGATGGCACGCGAGCTGCCGGACCTCGATCTCTATCACGCCTGGGACGTTTCGCCCGAGCGCGCCATCGAGCTTGCGTTGGACTGTGAAGCCGCCGCGTTCGAGGCCGATTCGCGAATCAGCAACGCCGATGGCACCAGCCTCAACACCCACCAGGGGTGCCGTGTCTACGGCAACAGCCATGGTTTCGTCGGGGGCTACGCTTCGACGCGGCACAGCCTGAGCTGCGTGATGATCGCCGAGGGCGACGGCCAGATGCAGCGCGACTACTGGTACGACGTCAATCGCCAGGGCCACCTGCTGGCCGACCCTCGCAGCATCGGTCAACGGGCCGCGCAACGCGCCGCCAGCCGGCTGGGCGCGCGTCCGGTGCCCACGTGCGAAGTGCCGGTGCTGTTCTCGGCCGAGCTGGCCGGTGGCCTGTTCGGCAGCTTCCTGTCGGCCATTTCGGGGGGCAACCTGTATCGCAAGTCGTCCTTCCTCGAAGGCGCCCTGGGGCAACGCCTGTTTCCAGAGTGGCTGACCCTGGACGAACGTCCTCACCTGCCGCGTGCTCTGGCCAGCGCAGCCTTCGATGGCGATGGCCTGGCCACCTATGCCAAGCCGTTCGTCGAAAAGGGCGAGCTGGTGTCGTATGTGCTGGGGACTTATTCCGGCCGCAAGCTGGGGCTGCCGAGCACGGCCAACTCAGGGGGCGTGCACAACCTCTTCGTCACCCATGGCGACCAGGACCAGGCCGCGTTGATCCGACAGATGGGCAAGGGGTTGCTGGTCACCGAACTGATGGGGCATGGCCTGAACATGGTGACAGGCGACTATTCCCGAGGCGCGGCAGGGTATTGGGTGGAGAACGGCGAGATCCAGTTCGCGGTCCAGGAAGTGACCATTGCCGGCAACATGAAGGACATGTTCGAAAAGATCGTCGCCATCGGCAGCGACGTCGAAACGCGCAGCAACATCCACACCGGTTCGGTGCTGATCGAGCGCATGACCGTGGCAGGCAGTTAAGGCGCCGGGTCTGTCACGCGAGTGACGATCGGCTTGCTGCAGCCTGCGACGGGCAGGCTGCAGAGGCTGATTACCCTGGCGTTCGCCACTCGATTCGAATCGCCTTCCAAGAGCGGCTTGCGCCGCCCATCGCGGGCAAGCCCGCTCCCACAAGATAGCGATCATTACGCCGATACCTGTGTGGAATCGGAGCCTGTGTGGCTGGCTTTGCCAGCGATAAAGCTTGGCCAGACGCCGCCTGCCTCGCGGGCAAGCCCGCTCCCACAGGAGGAGTGATCATTACGCTGGTATCTGTGTGGAATAGGGACCTGTGGGAGCGGGCTTGCCCGCGATGGTGTCCGATCAGACGCCGCCTGCATCGCGGGCAAGCCAGCGATGTAGACGAAGACATTACAGGCCCACGCGTGGCTCCCACTTGAAGTGATTCAATTTATCACTTAATAATGAATATCATTACCTAAGCAACTGGCGATGATGTTCATGAAAACCGTCCTTCACGAATTGCCCTACCTGGAAAACTGGCGCTGGCTCAGCTGCCGCATCCGGTGTGCGCTCGAGCCCGACGAGCCGCGTGTGATCGAGCATTACCTGGCCGAAGGGCGCTACCTGGTGTGCTGCACCGACACCTCGCCCTGGACGGTGGCCCTGACCTCGTTCCGCCTGCTGCTCGACACGGCCTGTGACCGCATGCTGCCCTGGCACTGGCGCTGTATCTGCCTGGACCAGGCCTGGCGACCGCTGCTGCAACTGCGCACCCTCGACCGAGAGGCACGCAACGACCGCTGGCAGCCCTATGCCATGCAGCTGGCCACCTGCGTGCTGCTGCCTTCGATTTCCTCCGACGAACTGATGCAAGGACATGACGATGAGTGATACCCGTATCGAACGCGACAGCATGGGCGAGCTGCAGGTGCCTGCGCAGGCCCTGTACGGCGCCCAGACCCAGCGCGCGGTCGATAACTTCCCGATCAGTGGCCAGCGCATGCCGGCCCAGTTCATCCGTGCCCTGCTGTTGGCCAAGTCGGCCGCCGCCAAGGCCAACGTCGAGCTGGAGCAGATCAGCGCGGGGCAGGGCGGGGCCATCGTCGGGGCCGTGGAGCAACTGCTGGCAGGCGACTTCCTCCAGCATTTCCCGGTGGACGTCTTCCAGACCGGCTCTGGCACCAGTTCGAACATGAATGCCAATGAAGTCATCGCCACTCTGGCGACGCGGCTCCTGGGCGAGCCGGTGAATGCCAACGACCACGTCAACTGCGGCCAGAGCAGCAACGACATCATTCCGACCACGCTGCACGTCAGTGCCGCGCTGGGCCTGCACGAACAGCTGCTGCCCGCACTGCGCCACCTGATCGACACCCTCGACACCAAGGCCGTGCAGGTGCATGCCCACGTCAAGACGGGGCGCACCCACCTCATGGATGCCATGCCGGTGCGCATGAGCCAGGTGCTCGGTGGCTGGTCGGCGCAGATCAAGGGGGCAGTGGCGCACCTCGAGGGCACGTTGCCCAGCCTTCAGGCGCTGGCCCAGGGCGGCACCGCGGTCGGCACGGGCATCAACGCGCACCCGCAGTTCAGTGCAGGCTTTGCCCGCCAGCTCAGCGACCTGACCCAGGTGGACTTCGCGCCGGGTGACAACCTGTTCGCCTTGATCGGCTCGCAGGACACCGCCGTGGCCGTGTCCGGGCAACTCAAGACCACTGCCGTCGCGCTGATGAAGATCGCCAACGACCTGCGCTGGATGAACTCCGGCCCGCTGGCCGGCCTGGGCGAGATCGAGCTGGAGGCCCTGCAGCCTGGCTCGTCGATCATGCCTGGCAAGGTCAACCCGGTGATCCCGGAGGCCACGGCCATGGTCGCCGCCCAGGTGATCGGCAACGACGCGACCATCGCCGTGGCCGGGCAATCGGGCAACTTCGAGCTGAACGTGATGCTGCCGGTGATCGCGCGCAACCTGCTGGAAAGCATCGCCCTGCTGGCCAATGCCAGCCGCCTGCTGGCCGACAAGGCCATCGCCAGCTTCAAGGTCAATGAAGGCAAGCTCAAGGAGGCGTTGTCGCGCAATCCGATCCTGGTGACCGCGCTGAACCCGATCATCGGTTACCTGAAGGCCGCCGAGATCGCCAAGACGGCCTATCGCCAAGGCCGGCCGATCATCGAGGTGGCCCTCGAGCACACCGACCTGTCCCGTGAGCAGCTCGACACCCTGCTCGACCCTGAAAAGCTCACGGCAGGCGGTATCTGACCGGTCATCGACCCTGCGTGGCGGCGATGCCGCTGCGTGTCACCGTCATGCCTCATGGCGCCAGCACGCCTGCTGGCGCAGAACGTGACCGGCAAGCACGGTCGATGCCTGGGTGTACCGAACGTCTGCTCGTCCGATCGAGACGGCAGGCGAGCGCACTCATGTAGTCACCTGCTGTCGGACTTAATAACCCCACCACATGGAATCCATTGTCATGTCCCATAGCTTGCCTGAACTGGCCTACGCCTACGATGCCCTGGAACCGCACATCGATGCGAAGACCATGGAAATCCACCACACTAAGCATCACCAGACCTACATCAACAACCTCAACGCTGCCATCGATGGCACCGAGTACGCCGAATGGCCGCTCGAGAAGCTGGTCGCCTCGGTCAAGCAGCTGCCTGAAAAGCTGCAGGGCCCGGTGATCAACCAAGGCGGCGGCCACGCCAACCACACCCTGTTCTGGACCGTGATGTCGCCACAGGGCGGTGGTCAGCCACAAGGTGAGGTGGCCAAGGCCATCGACGCGCAACTGGGCGGTTTCGAGGCGTTCAAGGAGGCCTTCACCAAGGCCGCGCTGAGCCGCTTCGGCAGCGGCTGGGCCTGGCTGAGTGTTACGCCCGAGAAGAAGCTGGTCGTCGAAAGCAGCGGTAACCAGGACAGCCCGCTGATGCATGGCAACACGCCGATCCTGGGGCTGGACGTCTGGGAACACGCGTACTACCTCAAGTACCAGAACCGTCGTCCCGAGTACATTGGCGCCTTCTACAACGTGGTCGATTGGGCCGAAGTGGAACGCCGTTATGCTGAAGCCGTGAAGTGAGCCATTGATCATGCGCCTCGGAGCGATGTCGACCAGTAGCCTGCGGCAGTTCAGGTTCGTGCTCGGTACTGCGCTGCTGCTGGCCGGCACCGTGCTCCTGATGGCGCGTGGGCTCGCCTGGCTGGGCTTCTGACAGTACAGGTGATCCGTGTTCGAGGGAGCGTCCTGCTCCCTTCGGGCATGGCCCCGCGCCGCCCGTCATTGAGCGAACCCCGCACTGTCAGGTAGGGAAGCCGGGTGTCACTCGCCTTCGTCGAAGCGATTCTCGATCAGTGCCACCACGGCGTCCATCGCCTCCTGCTCCTGCTCACCGTCGGTGTACAGATGCACCTGGGTGCCCTTGCCGGCGGCCAGCATCATCACGGCCATGATGCTCTTGCCGTCGATCAAGGCGTCCGCGGTTCGCCCGATCCTGACCTGGCACGGGAAGCGACCGGCCACGCCAACGAACTTGGCGGCCGCGCGGGCATGCAGGCCCAACTTGTTGATGATGGTGATTTCGCGGGCGGGCATCGTAGGGTGGATCCTGTGGCTAGAGGTCGCGGTGGCGAACCTGAACGTTTTTCAAGGTCTGCTGGAGCAGTCGCCCGAGCCGTTCGGTCAAGTAGACCGAGCGATGGTGACCGCCCGTGCAGCCGATGGCAATGGTCACGTAGGCGCGGTTGCTGGCGGCGAAGCGTGGCAGCCACTTGACCAGGTAGCCCGAGATGTCCTGGAACATGTCTTCGACGTCGGGCTGGGCCGCCAGGTAGTCGATGACGGGCTGCTCCAGCCCAGAATGGTCGCGCAATTCAGGCTTCCAGTACGGGTTCGGCAGGCAGCGCACGTCGAATACCACGTCGGCGTCCACCGGCATGCCGCGCTTGAACCCGAACGATTCGACCAGAAACGCCGTGCCGGGCTCGGGCTTGTCGAGCAGCCGCAGGGTGATGGAGTCGCGCAGTTGGTACAGGTTCAGGCGGGTGGTGTCGATCTTGAGGTCGGCCAGGTCGGCAATCGGCCCCAGCAGCTCGGTCTCGACGCGAATCGCCTCGGCCAGCGAGCGGTTGGCGTTGGTCAGCGGATGGCGTCGACGTGTCTCCGAGAAACGCTTGAGCAACACGTCTTCGTCCGCATCGAGGTACAGCACGTCGCACTGGATGTGCCGGGCACGGGTGCTCTCGAGCAATTCGGGAAACTGGAGCAGGTGCGTGGGCAGGTTGCGGGCATCGATCGACACCGCGACCTTCGGTTGCATCATGTCGGTGTTGAGCAGGGCGTTCTCCGCCAGTTGCGGCAACAGGGCCGCTGGCAGGTTGTCGATGCAGTAGAAGCCGTTGTCTTCCAGAACGTTCAGGGCCGTGCTCTTGCCGGAACCAGACCGGCCACTGACGACGATCAGGCGCATGCTCAAGCCTCTTTCTGTGTGTCCAGAACCACGTGGTAAAGGGCTTCGCTGCTCTGCGCATTGCGCAGGCGGTCACGGATGTCCTGGCGATCCAGCATGCTGGCGATCTGGCGCAGCAGCTCCAGATGCGCTTCGGTGGCCGCCTCCGGGACCAGCAGCACGAACAGCAAGTCCACCGGTGCGCCGTCGATGGCGTCGTAGTCGATGGGCTTTTCCAGCTTGACCAGGGCGCTGACCGGTGTGTTGCAACCGGCCAGGCGGCAGTGGGGGATGGCGATACCGTTGCCGAAGCCGGTGGAGCCCAGCTTCTCGCGGGCGAACAGCTTGGCGAACACGTCGTCCTCGCGCAGTTCGGACACCTCGTGGGCGATCAGGCGGGCGACGTTCTGGAGGGCGCTTTTCTTGCTGCCTCCCGGCGCGTTCACTTGGGAACGGCCGGGGGTCAGGATGGTTTCGAGTCGGATCATGAAGTGGGGATCAGCGAGCTGCGGCACCTTGCAGCAGACTCTGCTGTTTTTCCTTGTGTTTTTTCAGTTGGCGGTCGAGCTTGTCGGCCAGGGCGTCGATGGCTGCATACATGTCTTCGTGTTCGGCATTGGCGACCACCTCGCCACCAGGAATCTGCAAGGTCGCTTCGACTTTCTGCTGAAGCTTTTCGACCTTCATGATGACCTGCACGTTGGTGATCTTGTCGAAATGACCCTCCAGGCGCTTGAGCTTCTGGTCGAGGTAGTCGCGCAGTGGCTGAGTGACTTCGACATGGTGTCCACTGATGTTGACTTGCATACAGCTTCTCCTTGTGTTGCCCGTGCATAAAGCGGCAGGTGTTGCACCTGCCACCAGAACGCTGTGGCACATCCAGGCTACATCAGTCGCTTGCGTTCGCTCGACGGTGCGATGCCGAGCGACTCACGGTACTTGGCGACCGTTCGACGCGCGACCTGGATGCCTTGTGCCTCCAGTAAACCAGCGATCTTGCTGTCGCTCAATGGCTTTTTCTGATTTTCCGCCGCCACCAGTTTCTTGATGATCGCGCGGATCGCCGTGGACGAGCATTCACCGCCTTCGGCCGTGCTGACGTGGCTGGAGAAAAAGTATTTCAACTCGTAGATGCCACGCGGGGTGTGCATGTACTTCTGGGTGGTCACGCGGGAGATGGTCGACTCGTGCATGCCGACGGCCTCGGCGATGTCATGCAGCACCAGCGGCTTCATCGCCTCGTCGCCATGGTCGAGGAACCCGCGCTGGTGTTCGACGATCTGGGTGGCCACCTTCATCAGGGTTTCGTTGCGGCTCTGCAGGCTCTTGATGAACCAGCGCGCCTCCTGCAACTGGTTGCGCATGAAGGTGTTGTCGGCGCTGGTGTCGGCGCGGCGCACGAAACCGGCGTACTGCGCGTTGACGCGCAGCCGGGGCACCGCTTCCTGGTTGAGCTCGACCAGCCAGCGGTCGTGGTGCTTGCGCACGATCACGTCCGGGACCACGTACTCGGGCTCGCTCGACTCGATCTGCAGGCCAGGACGGGGGTTCAGACGCTGCACCAGTTCGATGACCTGGCGAAGCTCGTCTTCCTTGAGCTTCATGCGCCGCATCAACTGGCTGTAGTCGCGTGCCCCGAGCAGGTCGATGTAGTCGGTGACCAGGCGCTGCGCCTCGCCCATCCACGGTGTGCTGGCCGGCAGCTGGCGCAACTGCAGCAGCAGGCATTCACCCAGGGTGCGTGCCCCGATGCCGGCCGGCTCGAACTGCTGGATGCGGTGCAGCACCGCCTCGACTTCGTCGAGCTCGATGTCCAGCTCAGGGTCGAACGAGGCGCAGATCTCCTCGAGGGTCTCCTCCAGGTAGCCACGGTCGTTGATCGAGTCGATCAGGGTGACGGCGATCAGGCGGTCGGTATCGGACATCGGCGCCAGGTTCAGCTGCCAGAGCAGGTGGCTCTGCAGGCTCTCACCGACCGAGGTGCGGGTGGTGAAGTCCCACTCGTCGTCATCGCCCGCCGGCAGGCTGCTGGCGCTGGTCTGGTAGATGTCCTCCCAGGCCGTGTCGACAGGCAGTTCGCTGGGGATGCGTTCGTTCCATTCGCCGTCTTCCAGGTTGTCGGCGCTCAAGGCGTTGTCCTGGTGGCTGGTGTCCTGGATTTCGGCAACCGGCTTGCTTTCGGCGTTGTCGGCCATCGGGTCGCTGTTGTCGAAATCCTCGCCGTCTTCCTGACGTTCGAGCATCGGGTTCGATTCCAGCGCCTCCTGGATCTCTTGCTGGAGGTCCAGGGTGGAAAGCTGGAGCAGACGAATGGCCTGTTGCAACTGCGGGGTCATCGTCAGTTGCTGGCCCATTTTTAGGACGAGCGATGCTTTCATGGCTGGGGCTTAATACCTTGTTCGCCGGCGCGCCTGCGCCATCCACTACACATATGCCAGGGCGCCGGAGCGCCGATCACGAAGAGGTCATATGCCTGAATTTGCCGCGTTTGCCTAGGCTTGACGTGTAAAGGCATGGCGTGCCATGGCACGCTGGCGCGCCACCGCTCGTGCCTGTACCGCCCAGGAGGCACTGGCCCCCCGGATCGGGATCACAGGCGGAACTCGTGCCCCAGGTAGACTTCCTTGACCAGGTCGTTCGACAAGATGGTCTGGGCGTCGCCTTCGGCGATCAGCTGGCCATCGTTGACGATGTAGGCCGTCTCGCAGATGTCCAGCGTTTCGCGAACGTTGTGGTCGGTGATCAACACCCCGATGCCCTTGGCCTTGAGGTGATGGATGATCTGCTTGATGTCCCCCACCGAGATCGGGTCGACACCGGCGAAGGGTTCGTCCAGCAGGATGAACTTGGGTGCGGTGGCCAGGGCTCGGGCGATTTCGACGCGGCGTCGTTCGCCCCCGGACAGGCTCATGCCGAGGTTGTCGCGGATGTGCGTGATGTGGAACTCCTGGAGCAACCCCTCGAGTTCCTTGCGACGGCCTTCCTGGTCGAGTTCCTTGCGGGTCTCGAGGATCGCCATGATGTTGTCGGCCACCGACAGCTTGCGGAAGATCGAGGCTTCCTGGGGCAGGTAGCCGATCCCGGCGCGTGCGCGGCCGTGCATGGGCTGGTGGCTGACGTCCAGGGTGTCGATCAGGACGCGGCCCTGGTCGGCCTGCACCAGGCCGACGATCATGTAGAAGCAGGTGGTCTTGCCGGCGCCGTTGGGGCCGAGCAGGCCGACGATCTGCCCGCTCTCGATCGACAGGCTGACGTCGCGAACCACTTGGCGGCCCTTGTAGCTCTTGGCCAGATGCTGGGCTTTGAGGGTTGCCATTTACTCGGCCTTCTTCTTCGGCTGGATCACCATGTCGATGCGCTGGCGGGGCGACGTCACGTTGCCACCCCGGCCGGCGGTCGCGACCTGGGTCTTGGTGTTGTAGACGATCTTCTCGCCTTCGGTGCTGTTGCCTTCGTTGGTGACCTTGGCGCGGTCGGTCAGCACGATCGTGTCCTTGAGGGCCTGGTACTGGATGGTGACCGCCCAGCCTTGCATCTTGTCGGGCTTGGCCGCGCTCTGGCGCTGCTCGAAGTAGGCCAGGTTGCCGACCGAGGTGACCACGTCGATGTCGCCGGAGCTGGCGCGGGTGATGGTGACCTTGTTGCCCTTGATGACCATGGAGCCCTGGGTGATCACCACGTCGCCGGTATAGGTCGCCACGCCCTGCTTGTCGTCGAGGTGGGCGTCGTCGGCCTGGATGCGGATAGGCTGGTCACGGTCGGTCGGCAGGGCCCAGGCGCTCGCGCTTCCCAGTGCCGCGCTCAGGCTGAGCAAAAAGGGGAGGGTTTTAACGAGCCTCATACTGTCCTCTTACGTTGGACAGCAGGTCCATCCTGCCGTCTTTCAAATAGGCTTTCATGCCTGTGCCCGTAGTCGTGCCACCGGCGCCGTCGATTCTAACGGCTTGCTCGGTCTGCGCATATTGCTTCTGCGGGAACACGGTCATGCGCGTGGTGGTGATGATGGTGTCGCGCTTGCGTTCGTCGGTACGCGCAACGCGCACCTTGTCGATCAGTTCGACCTCGGTACCGTCCGGATTGACCTCGGCGCGCTCGCTGGTGACGTGCCAGGGATAGGGGGTGCCGCGGTACATCTGCAGGTCCGGGCGGGTCAGCAGGGTCACCTCGCTGGCCTTCATGTGCTCGACCTTGTCGGCGGTCATGTCGTACTGCATCTTGCCGTCCGGCAGGTACTGGACGCTGTGCGCGTTGATCGCGTAGTAGTCGATGGCGCTCTCGTCGACCTGGGCCGCCGGCTTCTCCAGGAAGCTCTCGGGGCTCACGTTCCAGTAGCCGATCGCGCCCAGCACGGCGGCGATCGCGACCAGCATGGCGATGTTGCGGGCTTTCTTGCTGAACATACGAAGCTCTACAGAAGGTTGGCGATGACACGGTCCCGGTCATCCCGGACGTGCAGCATAGACGTGTGACAGGCGCGCCCGCCACATTGCTCGGCGACCGTGTGCATCAAAGCACCCCGGCGCGCAGCAGATCGTGCATGTTGAGCGCGCCGATCGGACGGTCGGCAGCGTCCACCACGGCCAGCGCGTTGATCTTGAAGTCCTCCATGATCTTCAGGGCTTCGGCCGCCAGCATGTCGGCGCGCACGGTCTTGCCATGGACCGTCATGACGTCGTCGATGCGCGCGTGGCGCATGTCGAGGTCATGGTCCAGGCTGCGGCGCAGGTCGCCGTCGGTGAAGATGCCGGCCAGGTGCCCTTCGTCGTCCACGACCACGGTCATGCCCAGGCCCTTGCGCGACATCTCCAGCAGGGCATCCTTCAGCGCAGTGGCGCGACGTACGCAGGGCAGGGCGTCACCGGCATGCATGATGTCCTCGACCTTGAGCAGCAGCCGTCGACCCAGGGCGCCGCCAGGATGCGAGAAGGCGAAGTCCTCGGCGGTGAAGCCACGCGCTTCGAGCAGGGCGATGGCCAGGGCATCGCCCAGGGCCAGCGCGCTGGTGGTGGAGGAGGTCGGCGCCAGGTTCAGCGGGCAGGCCTCCTGGACCACGCTGACGTCGAGGTTGACGTTGGCCGCACGCGCCAGGGTCGAGTCCGGATTGCCGGTGAGGGCGATCAGACGGATGCCCAGGCGCTTGATCAGCGGCAGCAGCGTGACGATCTCGGCGGTGGTGCCGGAGTTCGACAGGGCCAGGATCACGTCGTCCCGGGTGATCATGCCCATGTCGCCGTGACTGGCCTCGGCCGGGTGCACGAAGAAGGCCGGCGTACCGGTGCTGGCCAGGGTTGCGGCGATCTTGTTGCCGACATGGCCGGACTTGCCCATGCCGAGCACCACGACCCGGCCACGGCTGCCCAGGATGAGCTGGCAGGCCTGCACGAACGTGTCGTCGATACGGGCCAGCAGATCGCCAATGGCGTCGCGTTCCAACTGCAGGGTGCGCTGGGCGGAAAGGATCAGCTCGCGGGTTGGGCTCATGTCGATTGAGGCATATCTGATTTGGAGCTGTCGATTATACCGGGTATGGGCGAAAGCCTCACCCTGTGATTGCGTTGCCGTGCGCGCCGAGGTGCGCAAACCCCTGTCCCAGGTGCCCGCGCCTTTGGCCGGGCCCATGCCCGATGGTATAGTCCGCCGCTGTCTGGACGGCCCAAGGTGTGTGCCTTCACTGTGAAGGTGGGCGTCCAACTGACGAAAGTCGCATCGCAAGGAGTCTAGATGAGTGTGCACAGCGACTACGCGGTCGAGTTGAAGGGCGTCTCCTTCAAGCGCGGTTCGCGCAGCATTTTCAAGGATGTGGATATCCGCATCCCGCGTGGCAAGGTCACGGGCATCATGGGGCCCTCCGGGTGCGGCAAGACGACCCTCTTGCGGCTGATGGGCGCGCAGTTGCGTCCGGCCGGCGGCGAGGTGTGGGTCAACGGTCAGAACCTGCCGGCCCTGTCGCGTGCCGACCTGTTCGATGCGCGCAAGCAGATGGGCGTGCTGTTCCAGAGCGGCGCGCTGTTCACCGACCTGGATGTGTTCGAGAACGTCGCGTTCCCGCTGCGCGTGCACACCGACCTGCCTGAAGAGATGATTCGCGACATCGTGCTGATGAAGCTGCAGGCCGTCGGCCTGCGTGGCGCCATCGAGCTGATGCCCGACGAGCTGTCCGGGGGCATGAAGCGCCGCGTGGCCCTGGCCCGGGCGATCGCCCTGGATCCGCAGATCCTGATGTACGACGAACCGTTCGTGGGCCAGGACCCGATCGCCATGGGCGTGCTGGTGCGGCTGATCCGGCTGCTCAACGACGCCCTGGGGATCACCAGCATCGTGGTCTCCCATGACCTGGCCGAAACCGCCAGCATCGCCGACTACCTCTACGTCGTCGGCGATGGTCAGGTGCTGGGCCAGGGCACCCCCGAGGAGCTGATGGGGTCGGACAACCCGCGCATTCGCCAGTTCATGAAGGGCGACCCTGACGGCCCCGTGCCATTTCATTTCCCCGCGCCCGATTACCGCGCCGATTTGTTGGGAGCGCGTTGATGCGCAGAAGATCCTTGCTTGAGCGCGTCCGTCTGTTCGGCCGCGCGGCCATCGACATCGTCGCGGTGCTGGGCCGTTCCTGCCTGTTCCTGATGCATGCCCTGGTCGGGCGTGGCGGTATCGGCGGTGGTTTCCAGCTGCTGGTCAGGCAGCTGTATTCGGTCGGCGTGCTGTCGCTGGCGATCATCGCGGTGTCCGGTGTGTTCATCGGCATGGTGCTGTCGCTGCAGGGCTACAGCATCCTGACCAAGTACGGCTCCGAGCAGGCGGTCGGGCAGATGATCGCCCTGACCCTGCTGCGCGAGCTGGGACCGGTGGTCACCGCCCTGCTGTTCGCCGGGCGCGCTGGTTCGGCGCTGACCGCCGAGATCGGCAACATGAAATCCACCGAGCAGCTCTCGAGCCTGGAGATGATCGGTGTCGACCCGCTCAAGTACATCGTCGCGCCGCGGCTGTGGGCCGGCTTCATCTCCCTGCCGCTGTTGGCGCTGATCTTCAGCGTGGTCGGGATCTGGGGCGGCTCGTGGGTCGCCGTGGACTGGCTGGGAGTCTATGAGGGTTCCTTCTGGTCCAACATGCAGAACAGCGTTTCCTTCACCGACGATGTCCTCAACGGCCTGGTCAAGAGTCTGGTGTTCGCCTTCGTCGTCACCTGGATCGCCGTGTTCCAGGGCTACGACTGCGAGCCGACCTCGGAAGGGATCAGTCGCGCCACCACCAGAACCGTGGTCTATGCCTCTTTGGCAGTCCTGGGCCTGGACTTCATTCTGACCGCCTTGATGTTTGGAGATTTCTGATGCAAAACCGCACCCTGGAAATCGGTGTCGGCCTGTTCCTTCTGGCTGGGATCCTGGCCCTGCTGCTGCTGGCGCTGCGTGTCAGCGGCCTCTCGGCAAGCCCGACCACCGAGACCTACAAGGTCTATGCCTACTTCGACAACATCGCCGGCCTCACCGTGCGCGCCAAGGTCACCATGGCCGGGGTGACCATCGGCAAGGTCACCGCGATCGACCTGGACCGCGACAGCTACACCGGCCGGGTCACCCTGCAGCTGGACAGCGACGTCGACAACCTGCCGACCGACTCCACGGCGTCGATCCTCACCGCCGGCCTGCTCGGCGAGAAATACATCGGCATCAGCGTCGGTGGTGAAGAGGACGTGCTCAAGGAAGGCGGAACCATTCACGACACGCAGTCGTCACTGGTGCTGGAAGACCTGATCGGCAAGTTCCTGCTCAATTCCGTTGGCAAAGAAGCTAAATAAGGAGTTTTCATGATTTCGATCCTGCGACGTGGCCTGCTGGTGTTGCTGGCGGCTCTCCCGATGCTGGCCAACGCCGCCCCCGGGCAATCGGCCCATGAAGTGATCCAGGGCACCACCGACGCCTTGTTGACCGACCTGAAGAACAACCGCGACCGTTACCGCAACGACCGCGAGGCGTTCTACCAGTCGCTCAACCGCATCCTGGGCCCGGTGGTCGACGCCGACGGCATCTCCCGCAGCATCATGACCGTCAAGTATTCGCGCAAGGCGACCCCGGCGCAGATGCAGCGCTTCCAGGAAAACTTCAAGCGCAGCCTGCTGCAGTTCTACGGCAACGCCTTGCTGGACTACGACAACCAGGGCATCAAGCTCGACCCGGCCAAGGCCGAGGACGGCAAGCGCACCAGCGTCGGCATGAAGGTCAGCGGCAACAACGGTGCGGTGTACCCGGTCTCCTACACCCTGGAGAAGCTCGGCAACGAGTGGAAGGTGCGCAACGTGATCGTCAACGGCATCAACATCGGCAAGCTGTTCCGTGACCAGTTCTCCGACGCCATGCAGCGCAACGGCAACGATCTGGACAAGACCATCGACGGCTGGGCCGGCGAAGTGGCCAAGGCCAAGCAGACTGCCGACAGCTCTCCCGAGAAGGCGGTGCAATGAGTGATGCCAGCATCGGCATGCCACAGCCGGGCACCCTGTGCCTGGCAGGCATCCTGGACTACCGCAGCGGTCCCTCGCTGCGCAAGCAGGGCAAGGCGCTGATCGCGGCCTGTCGTGAACCGCGCCTGGTCCTGGACTGCTCGGCGGTCCGGCGCTCCAGCAGCGTCGGCCTGTCGTTGCTGCTGGCGTTCATGCGCGATGCGCAGGCGGCCGGCAAGACCTGCGAGCTGCGCGACATGCCCGCCGACATGCGAGAAATCGCCGATGTCTACGACCTGGACGATGTGCTGACGCGCTGAGACGCGCCGGCCTTCGACGCCCCTCGGTCAGCGTGCTCGTTCATGGGCTTCGCAGGCGGGGGGCTTTTTTGTATGATGACCGACCCCGCGCGCACAGAGCGCCGATTGAGGTTGAGCATGCACGCCGTAGACGTTAAGAAGTTCCTTGAAGAAAAACTGCCAGGCGCCCGGGTCGAAGTCGAGGGCGAAGGCTGCAACTTCCAGCTGAACGTGATCAGCGACGAATTGGCTGGCCAAAGCCCGGTCAAGCGTCAGCAGGCGATCTACGCCCACCTGAATCCCTGGATCGCTGACGGCAGCATCCATGCGGTAACCATGAAATTCTTCAGCAGCGCAGCCTGGGCTGAGCGCACCTGAGCCAACTTGGCGGCGAGATTCCAATGGACAAACTGATTATCACTGGCGGCGCGCGTCTCGACGGCGAGATCCGCATTTCCGGGGCGAAGAACGCCGCCCTGCCGATTCTGGCCGCGACCCTGCTGGCCGATGGCCCGGTCACGGTCGGCAACCTGCCGCACCTGCACGACATCACCACCATGATCGAGCTGTTCGGGCGCATGGGCATCGAGCCTGTGATCGACGAGAAGCTCGCGGTCGAGATCGACCCGCGCACCATCAAGACCCTGGTGGCCCCGTACGAGCTGGTCAAGACCATGCGCGCCTCGATCCTGGTGCTCGGCCCGATGGTCGCCCGCTTCGGCAAGGCCGAGGTCGCCCTGCCAGGCGGTTGCGCGATCGGTTCGCGTCCGGTCGACCTGCACATCCGCGGCCTCGAGGCCATGGGTGCGCAGATCGAGGTCGAAGGCGGTTACATCAAGGCCCAGGCGCCCGAGGGCGGCCTGCGTGGCGCGCACTTCTTCTTCGACACCGTCAGCGTGACCGGTACCGAGAACATCATGATGGCCGCGGCCCTGGCCAAGGGCCGCAGCGTCCTGCAGAACGCCGCCCGTGAACCGGAAGTGGTCGACCTGGCCAACTTCATCAACGCCATGGGCGGCAACGTCCAGGGCGCCGGTACCGACACCATCACCATCGACGGTGTCGAGCGCCTGCACTCGGCCCATTACCGCGTCATGCCCGACCGTATCGAGACCGGCACCTACCTGGTCGCTGCCGCCATTACCGGCGGGCGCGTGAAGGTCAAGGACACCGATCCGACCATCCTCGAGGCGGTCCTGGAGAAGCTCCGGGAAGCCGGCGCCGACGTCACCACGGGCGAAGACTGGATCTCGCTGGACATGCACGGGCGCCGGGCCAAGGCCGTCAACCTGCGCACCGCGCCGTACCCGGCGTTCCCCACCGACATGCAGGCGCAGTTCATCTCGCTCAACGCCGTGGCCGAAGGCACCGGTGCGGTGATCGAGACGATCTTCGAGAACCGCTTCATGCACGTGTACGAGATGCACCGCATGGGCGCGCAGATCCAGGTCGAAGGCAACACCGCCATCGTCACCGGCGTCGACACGCTCAAGGGCGCACCCGTCATGGCCACCGACCTGCGTGCGTCGGCCAGCCTGGTGCTGTCGGCCCTGGTCGCCGAGGGCGACACCCTGATCGACCGCATCTACCACATCGACCGTGGCTACGAGTGCATCGAGGAAAAACTGCAGATGCTGGGCGCCAAGATCCGTCGCGTTCCGGGCTGAACCCGAGCGGCGTGCGCCAGCCGTCACCCCTCCGGTCGGGCCAGACCCGGCCGGTCAGAACTGCTGAAGGATTCACGTTCCATGTTGACCATTGCGCTATCCAAGGGCCGTATTCTCGATGACACCCTGCCGCTGCTGGCCGATGCCGGCATCGTGCCCACCGAGAACCCGGACAAGAGCCGCAAGCTGATCATCCCGACCACTCAGGATGACGTGCGCTTGCTCATCGTGCGGGCCACCGACGTGCCGACCTACGTCGAGCATGGCGCGGCCGACCTCGGCGTGGCCGGCAAAGACGTGCTGATGGAATACGGCGGCCAGGGCCTGTACGAGCCGCTCGACCTGCAGATCGCTCAGTGCAAGCTGATGACCGCAGGCGCCGTCGGTGCACCCGAACCTGCCGGTCGCCTGCGCGTGGCCACCAAGTTCGTCAACGTCGCCAAGCGCTACTACGCCGAGCAGGGCCGCCAGGTCGACATCATCAAGCTGTACGGCTCGATGGAACTGGCCCCGCTGATCGGCCTGGCTGACAAGATCATCGACGTGGTCGACACGGGCAACACCTTGCGCGCCAACGGCCTGGAGCCCCAGGAGCTGATCGCCCACGTCAGCTCGCGCCTGGTGGTGAACAAGGCGTCGATGAAGATGCAGCACGCGCGCATCCAGCGCCTGATCGACACCCTGCGCCACGCCGTGCAATCGCGACACCGCGGCTGATTCCCGTGCGCGACGTCCGCCGTCGCGCCCGTCCTTCCGCGTCACAGCCTTCTTCTCGGGTGCCCGCGCGGATCGATCGGTAGCCCTGGGCGCCTGAGCATTCGCCAATCATCGAGGCCCTCGTCATGACTCTGCCCACTGCAATTGCTCGTCTCAATGCCGCTGATCCGGAGTTCGCCCGACATCTGGATCGTCTGCTGAGCTGGGAGAGCGTGTCCGACGATGCGGTCAATCAGCGCGTGCTGGACATCATCAAGGCCGTGCGTGAGCGCGGCGACGCGGCACTGGTGGAGTTCACCCAGCGCTTCGATGGCGTCCAGGCCACCACCATCGACGACCTGATCCTCGACCGCGCGCGCCTGGAACTGGCGCTGACGCGGATCACGCCGGCGCAGCGTCAGGCACTGGAAACCGCCGCCGATCGCGTTCGTCGCTACCACGAGCGGCAGAAGCAGGACTCCTGGCAGTACACCGAAGCCGATGGCACCGTGCTGGGGCAGAAGGTCACCCCGCTGGACCGCGCCGGGTTGTACGTGCCCGGTGGCAAGGCGTCCTATCCGTCGTCGGTGCTGATGAACGCGCTGCCGGCCAAGGTGGCCGGCGTGGCCGAGGTGGTCATGGTGGTGCCGACCCCCCGTGGCGAGATCAACGAGCTGGTCCTGGCCGCCGCCTGCATCGCCGGCGTCGACCGGGTCTTCACGATCGGCGGCGCCCAGGCGGTCGCGGCCCTGGCCTACGGGACCGAGAGCGTGCCGCAGGTGGACAAGGTCGTCGGCCCCGGCAACATCTATGTCGCCACCGCCAAGCGCCACGTGTTCGGCCAGGTGGGCATCGACATGATCGCCGGGCCGTCGGAGATCCTCGTGGTCTGCGATGGGCAGACCGATCCGGACTGGATCGCCATGGACCTGTTCTCCCAGGCCGAGCACGACGAAGACGCGCAAGCCATCCTGGTCAGCCCGGATGCCGACTTCCTGGATCGCGTCGCCGCCAGCATCGACAAGCTCATGCCGACCCTGGAGCGCGCCGAGATCATCGAGAAGTCGATCAACGGCCGTGGTGCGCTGATCCAGGTGCGCGACATGCAACAGGCCATCGAAGTGGCCAATCGCATCGCGCCGGAGCACCTCGAGCTGTCGGTCGCCGACCCGCAGGCCTGGTTGCCGCAGATCCGCCATGCCGGTGCGATCTTCATGGGCCGCCACACCAGCGAGGCGCTGGGCGACTACTGCGCCGGGCCGAACCATGTGCTGCCCACCTCGGGCACCGCGCGCTTCTCCTCGCCCCTGGGCGTGTACGACTTCCAGAAGCGCTCGTCGATCATCTTCTGCTCCGAGGCCGGCGCCTCCGAGCTGGGCCAGACCGCCTCGGTGCTGGCCCGTGGCGAATCGCTGACGGCCCACGCCCGCAGCGCCGAATACCGCATCCGCGACACGCGGCAGGGAGAGTGAGCATGAGTCGATTCTGGAGCCCGTTCGTCAAGGACCTGGTGCCCTACGTGCCGGGTGAGCAACCCAAGCTGGCACGGCTGGTCAAGCTCAACACCAACGAGAACCCTTACGGCCCTTCGCCGAAGGCCCTGGAGGCGATGCGTGGCGAGCTGGGGGAGGGCCTGCGCCTGTACCCCGACCCGAACAGCGACGTACTCAGGCAGGCCGTGGCCGATCACTACGGCATCGCCCCGAACCAGGTGTTCCTCGGCAATGGCTCGGACGAGGTGCTGGCGCACATCTTCCATGGGCTGTTCCAGCATGAAGGGCCGTTGCTGTTCCCGGACATCAGCTACAGCTTCTACCCGGTCTACTGCGGGCTGTACGGCATTCCCTTCACGCCGGTGGCGCTGGATGAGCAGTTCCGCATCCGCATCGAAGACTATCGCACGCCCAATGCCGGCATCATCTTCCCCAACCCCAATGCACCGACGGGCGTCCTGTTGCCGCTGGAGGCCATCGAGCAATTGCTGCAGCACAACCGCGACTCGGTGGTGGTGGTGGACGAGGCCTACATCGATTTCGGTGGCCAGACCGCGATCAGCCTGATCGACCGCTACGACAACCTGCTGGTGACCCAGACCCTGTCCAAGTCGCGCTCGCTGGCGGGGTTGCGGGTCGGCCTGGCGGTCGGGCACCCGGACCTGATCGAGGCGCTGGAGCGGATCAAAAACAGCTTCAACTCTTATCCGCTCGACCGCCTGGCGATCGTCGGGGCAGCGGCAGCGTTCGAGGACCGTGCGTATTTCGAGCAGACCTGTGGCCAGGTGATCGAGAGCCGCGAGGCGCTGGTGCAGGCCCTGGTCGAGCGTGGTTTCGAAGTGCTGCCGTCGGCGGCGAACTTCATCTTCGCCCGCCATCCGCAGCAGGATGCGGCCGCGCTGGCTGCCCACCTGCGTGGCCAGGGGGTGATCGTGCGTCACTTCAAGCAGACGCGAATCGCCCAGTACCTGCGCATCACCATCGGCACGCCCGAGCAGAACCAGGCCCTGCTGAACGCGCTGGACTGATCGCGGGTCGAACCGTGATCCCTGACGCCGGGGCCGCAATGCGGCCCCGGCGCTTTTCAGGCCGCCGCCTCGGCGTGCCTCGACAGACCGTGAGCTTCGATGACCATGAAAGACCCGAACCCCGCCACGCCGCACCCGGTCGACACCCTGCTGATCGACGCCGAAGACGACTCGCTCCAGGCCGCGCCCGCGCCTGCGATGAAGCCATGGCTTCTGTTGCTGGGCCTGGTGCTGGTGGCGCTGAACTTGCGCCCGGCGTTGTCGAGCCTGGCGCCCATGCTCGGTCAGGTGTCCGACAGCCTGGGGCTCAACGCGTCCCAGGCCGGGCTGCTGACGACCCTGCCGGTGCTCTGCCTGGGCCTGTTCGCGCCGTTGGCGCCCGTGCTGGCCCGCCGGTTCGGTGCCGAACGCGTGGTGCTGGGGATCTTGCTGGTGCTGGCCGGTGGCATCCTGCTGCGCAGCAGCCTGGGAACCGTGGGCGTGTTTCTCGGCAGCCTGTTGGCGGGCGCCAGCATTGGCATCATCGGCGTGCTGCTGCCTGGTATCGTCAAGCGCGACTTCCCCCAGCAGGCCGGTACCATGACCGGCGTCTACACCATGGCCCTGTGCCTGGGCGCGGCGTTGGCGGCCGGTGCCACAGTGCCCATCAGCCAGCGCTTCGGCAACAGTTGGGAAATCGGCCTGGGCTGCTGGGCCATTCCGGCCGTACTGGCGATGCTGGTATGGATGCCCCAGGCCCGACAGGGCCATGGTGCTCACCGGGCGGTGTACCGTGTGCGTGGCCTGTGGCGTGACCGGCTGGCCTGGCAGGTCACCCTGTACATGGGCATGCAGTCGTCGCTGGCGTACATCGTCTTCGGCTGGTTGCCGTCGATCCTCATCGGCCGTGGGCTGACGCCGACCGAGGCCGGGCTGGTGCTGTCCGGCTCGGTGGTGACGCAACTGGTCAGTTCCTTGAGCCTGCCGTGGCTGGCCTCACGCAGCAAGGACCAGCGGCTGATCATCGTCGTGGCGATGTCGACCACCTTGCTGGGTCTGTTCGGCTGCCTGTATGCGCCGCTGCAAGGGCTGTGGGGCTGGGCCATCCTGTTGGGGCTGGGGCAGGGCGGCACCTTCGCACTGGCCCTGACCCTGATCGTGCTGCGCTCCAGGGACGCACACGTGGCGGCCAACCTGTCGAGCATGGCGCAGGGCGTCGGCTACACGCTGGCCTCCATGGGGCCGTTCGCAGTGGGTGTGCTGCATGACCTGACCGGTGGCTGGACGGTCCTGGGCTGGGTCTTCGCCACCTTGGGGATCGGTGCGCTGTTGTTCGGCCTGAAGGCAGGGCGTGCGTTGCACGTGCAGGTCACCAGCGAGCGGGTCTGAAACGGTGTCACAGGTGAAACCCGAAGCCGGTCACGCATCCACGCAGGCGCTGGGCGTACAGGCCGTCCAGGCCACTGCGGCTGGCAAGCCGTGGTATGTCTACCTGGTGCGGGCGGCCAATGGCTCGCTGTATTGCGGCATCAGCGACGACCCGCAGCGGCGCTTCCTGGCCCATTGCAAAGGGCAGGGCGCACGCTATTTCAAGACCAGCCCGGCCCAGGCGCTGGTGTACGTCGAGCGCTGGCCGGACAAATCCGAGGCCTTGCGGCAGGAGCGGCTGGTGAAGAAGCTGCGCAAGTCGGCCAAGGAGGCGCTGGTGCGTTCTTATGCGAGTGAAATCGAGCGGGCTGGCTGAACGGCCATTGTGCTACAGGTGAAAGGACGTCCAGCCCGCGACAGCGTCCGATCCGTCACCGCCTGCATCGCGGGCAAGCCCGCTCCCACACAGGTCTGAGCTGCTCGCCGCTGCGGTCTCCTTCCGCCCAGGCACATCTGTCCGGTGTCAGTCCTTGCGCCGCTTCAGCTGATCCACCAGCTGCGTCGGCAACCCCTTGATCACCAGGGTACCGGCCTCTTCGTCGTATTCGATCTTCGAGCCCAGCAGGTGCGACTCGAAGCTGATCGACAACCCTTCGGCACGCCCGGTGAAGCGCTTGAACTGGTTCAGGGTGCGCTTGTCCGCCGGGATCTCTGGCGAGAGGCCGTAGTCCTGGTTGCGGATGTGCTCGAAGAACGCCTTGGGCCGGTCTTCGTCGATCAGGCTGGACAGCTCCTCCAGCGTCACCGGCTCGCCGCGCTTGGTCTGGCTGGTGGCGTAGTCCACCAACGTCTGGGTCTTCTCCCGGGCGGTTTCTTCGGGCAGGTCCTCCTGCTCGACGAAGTCGCTGAAGGCCTTGAGCAGGGTGCGGGTTTCGCCGGGGCCATCGACGCCTTCCTGGCAGCCGATGAAGTCCCGGAAATACTCCGAGACCTTCTTGCCGTTGCGACCCTTGATGAAGGAGATGTACTGCTTGGACTGAGGGTTGTTCTGCCACTCGGACAGGTTGATGCGCGCCGCCAGGTGCAATTGCCCCAGGTCCAGGTGGCGCGACGGGGTCACGTCGAGCGTGTCGCTGACGGCCACGCCGTCGCTGTGATGCAGCAGGGCGATGGCCAGGTACTCGGTCATGCCTTGCTGGTAGTGGGCGAACAGCACATGACCGCCAGTGGAGAGGTTGGACTCTTCCATGAGCGCCTGCAGGTGCTCCACGGCTTGCTTGCTGAAGGCGGTGAAGTCCTGCTGCCCTTCCAGGTACTGTTTCAGCCAGCCACTGAAGGGGTAGGCACCGGACTCGCCATGGAACAGACCCCACGCCTTGCCTTGCTTGGCGTTGTAGCTGTCGTTCAGGTCGGCCAGCAGGTGTTCGATGGCGTCGGACTCGGTCAGCTCCGAATCGCGTGCGTGCAGCACGGCCGGACTGCCGTCGGGCTTCTTGTCGATCAGGTGGACGATGCAGTGACGAATGGGCATGGAGATCTCGGCTGGGTTGAGCGCGGCAAAGGGCCCAGTTTACCGCACCCGACGCCGGTCTCGGCAGGGCGATGGTCGGGCGTTGGGGAGTTGTTCGTTTTTTGTACGAAATGCGGATTTTTTGCCCGCAAACCCCCGAAAAACCTGCACAAAAGCGCTGCGTCTGCGGATATTTGTGCGCTGCTGTGGTAGCTTTGGCCGGTCGTGCGTCCTTCGGGTAGCGCATTGCTGGCAGCGTGCTCGCATGAGGTCGAACCAAACGCGGGTTTGCGTATCTACATACGCGAACGACGCGGTACGCCGGGGCCTGAGGGGCCTGGCTCGATGACCCATGTAGAACGTTGCATAACCTCTGAATTGATAGGGAAGGAACACCACCATGGCATTGACCAAAGACCAACTGATTGCCGACATCGCCGAAGCGATCGATGCGCCGAAGACCACCGCGCGCAACGCTCTGGAGCAACTGGGCCAGATCGTCGCTGATCAGCTGGAAAACGGCGCCGAGATCACCCTGCCTGGCATCGGCAAGCTGAAAGTTTCCGAGCGTCCTGCCCGTACCGGCCGCAACCCTTCGACTGGCGCTGCCATCGAAATCGCTGCCAAGAAAGTCGTCAAGTTCGTGCCGGCCAAGAGCCTGACCGACGCCGTCAACAAGTAATTGTCGACGCGTGACTGAAAGCCGCGCCCGGTGTCCCCCGGCGCGGCTTTTTCATGCCTGCGGTTTGTCCGAGCGATGCGCCTGCCAGGCGCGACGTCGGGCATCGTCCTGAAAGCTCCAGGCCACCACGCGACTCTGCTTCTGCCCCTGGCCCATCTCGATCACCCGCCGTGCCGCTACGCCGGCCTTGTTCAGCGCCGCCTCGATGCCAGGCAGGTTGCTGGCCTTGGACACCAGGCTGGAGAACCACAGCACCTGCTGGCCCACGGCCACGCTTTCGCCGATCAGCTGGGTGACGAAGCGGATCTCTCCCCCCTCGCACCACAACTCGTTGTTCTGACCGCCGAAATTCAGGACCGGCAAGGCACGCTTGGGGTCCTGCTTGCCGAGGTTCTTCCATTTGCGCTGGCTGCCCCGTGTCGCTTCCTCCCGTGACGCATGGAAGGGCGGGTTGCACAGGGTCAGGTCCAGGCGCTCCTCGGGCTTGAGCAGCCCCAGCAGGATATGGCGGCGCTCGGTCTGCTGGCGAAGCTCGATGAACCTGCCCAGCCCGTTGGCCTGAACGATGGTCGCCGCTGCAGCCAGCGCGACCGGGTCGATGTCCGAGCCGACGAAGCGCCAGCGGTAGTCGGCATTGCCCAGCAGCGGGTAGATGCAGTTGGCACCGACCCCGACGTCCAGGGCACGCACCTGGGCGCCACGTGGGATCTGGCCGCCGTTGTCCTCGGCGAGCAGGTCGGCCAGCACGTGCACGTAGTCGGCGCGACCGGGAATCGGCGGGCAGAGGTAGTCCGCCGGAATGTCCCAGTGCTGGATGCCGTACTGCGCCTTGAGCAGTGCGCGGTTGAAGACCCGCACCGCCTCGGGGTTGGCGAAGTCGATGCTCGGGTTGCCGTACGGGTTGACCAGGGTGAAGCGGGCCAGGTCCGGGTGCGCCGCGATGAGGCTGGGGAAGTCGTATCGGCCGGTGTGGCGATTGCGGGGATGGAGGGTCGGTTTCTGGGTCAAGGGAGGGTCCTGAAGAAGCATGGCCTGCCGGAGGCGGAGCGGATACGACGAAGGGGCTGCCAGGCAGCCCCTCCAGTCAGATCGTGTTGCGTATCGTCACTTTACAAAGCAGCGATCCGGGCGTGCTGCTCGGTGAAGTTCGCCAGCGCCTGCTCGGCTTCCGCCAGCTTGGCACGCTCCTTGTCGATCACCGCCGGCGGTGCCTTGTCGACGAAGGCGGCGTTGGACAGCTTGCCGCCCACGCGCTGCACTTCGCCTTGCAGACGCTGGATCTCCTTGTTCAGGCGAGCCAGCTCGGCATCCTTGTCGATCAGCCCGGCCATCGGCACCAGCACCTGCAGGTCGCCGACCAGGGCCGTGGCCGACAGTGGCGCCTCGTCCTGCTCGCCCAGCACCGTGAAGGACTCGACCTTGGCCAGCTTCTTGAGCAGTGCTTCGTTCTCCTGCAGGCGACGCTGGTCTTCGGCACTGGCGTTCTTCAGGAACAGCGGCAGCGGCTTGCCCGGGCCGATGTTCATTTCGGCGCGGATGTTGCGCAGGCCGACCATCAGCTCCTTGAGCCATTCGATGTCGCCTTCGGCGGCGCTGTCGATGCGGCTGTCGTTGGCCACCGGCCACGGCTGCAGCATCAGCGTCTTGCCCTGCACACCGGCCAGCGGCGCGATGCGCTGCCAGATCTCTTCGGTGATGAACGGCATGAACGGGTGCGCCAGGCGCAGCGCCACTTCCAGGACCCGTACCAGGGTGCGACGGGTGCCGCGGGCACGCTCGACCGGTGCGTGCTCGTCCCACAGCACCGGCTTGGACAGCTCCAGGTACCAGTCGCAGTACTGGTTCCAGATGAACTCGTAGAGCGCCTGGCTGGCCAGGTCGAAGCGGAACTGCTCGAGCTGGCGGGTGACTTCGGCCTCGGTGCGCTGCAGCTGCGAGATGATCCAGCGGTCGGCCAGCGACAGTTCGACCGGTTCGCCGTTCTGGCCGCAGTCCTCGCCCTTGTCCAGCACGTAGCGGGCGGCGTTCCAGATCTTGTTGCAGAAGTTGCGGTAGCCTTCGACGCGGCCCATGTCGAACTTGATGTCACGACCGGTGGAGGCCAGCGAGCAGAAGGTGAAGCGCAGGGCGTCGGTGCCGTAGCTGGCGATGCCCTCGGGGAACTCGGCCTTGGTCTGCTTGGCGATCTTGTCGGCCAGCTTGGGCTGCATCAGGCCGCTGGTGCGCTTCTCGAGCAGCGCGTCGAGGGTGATGCCGTCGACGATGTCCAGCGGGTCCAGGACGTTGCCCTTGGACTTGGACATCTTCTGGCCCTGGCCATCGCGCACCAGGCCGTGGACGTACACCGTCTTGAACGGCACCTGCGGCGTGCCGTCCTCGTTCTTCACCAGGTGCAGGGTCAGCATGATCATGCGCGCGACCCAGAAGAAGATGATGTCGAAGCCGGTTACCAGCACGTCGGTGGAGTGGAATTTCTTCAGGAACTCGGTCTGCTCGGGCCAGCCAAGCGTCGAGAAGGTCCACAGACCGGAGCTGAACCAGGTGTCGAGCACGTCGTCGTCCTGGCGCAGCGCGACGTCGTCGCCCAGGCCGTGACGCGCGCGGACGTCCTGTTCGCTACGGCCGACATAGACCTGACCGGCCTCGTCGTACCAGGCCGGGATGCGGTGGCCCCACCACAGCTGGCGGCTGATGCACCAGTCCTGGATGTCGCGCATCCAGGAGAAGTACATGTTCTCGTACTGCTTGGGCACGAACTGGATCTGCCCGTTCTCGACGGCAGCGATGGCCGGTTCGGCCAGCGGCTTGGTCGACACGTACCATTGGTCGGTCAGCCACGGCTCGATGACGGTGCCGGAGCGGTCGCCCTTGGGCACCTTCAGGGCATGGTCGTCGATGCTGACCAGAAGGCCGGCGGCGTCGAGGTCGGCGACGATCTGCTTGCGCGCGGCGAAGCGGTCCAGGCCGGCGTACTGGGCGGGCAGGGTGGTGTCGAAGGCTTCGTTGAGCGAGCCGTCGAGGTTGAACGCCTGGGCACTGGCCAGCACCGTGGCGTTCTTGTCGAAGATGTTCAGCAGTGGCAGGGCGTGGCGCTTGCCGACTTCGTAGTCGTTGAAGTCGTGGGCCGGGGTGATCTTGACGCAACCGGTCCCGAACTCAGGGTCGCAGTAGTCGTCGGCGATGATCGGGATGCGGCGGCCGACCAGCGGCAGCACGACGAACTGGCCGATCAGGGCCTGGTAGCGCTCGTCGTTGGGGTTGACCGCGACGGCGGCATCGCCCAGCAGGGTTTCCGGGCGCGTGGTGGCGACCACCAGGTGGTCCTGGCCGTCGGCCGTGGTGGCGCCATCGGCCAGCGGGTAGCGCAGGTTCCACAGGTGGCCCTTCTCGTCGTGGTTTTCCACTTCGAGGTCGGAGATGGCGGTGTGCAGCTTGGTGTCCCAGTTGACCAGGCGCTTGCCGCGGTAGATCAGGCCGTCTTCATGCAGGCGCACGAAGGCTTCCTTGACCGCTTCGGACAGGCCGTCGTCCATGGTGAAGCGCTCACGGCTCCAGTCCACCGAGGAGCCCAGGCGACGGATCTGCCGGCTGATGTTGCCACCGGACTCGGCCTTCCATTCCCAGATCTTGTCCAGGAACTGCTCGCGCCCCAGGTCATGACGGTTCTGGCCCTTGGCCTCGAGCTGACGCTCGACCAGCATCTGGGTCGCGATGCCGGCATGGTCGGTACCTGGCTGCCACAGCGTGTCGCGGCCCTGCATGCGGCGGAAACGGATCAGGGCGTCCATGATCGCGTTGTTGAAGCCGTGGCCCATGTGCAGGCTGCCGGTGACGTTCGGCGGCGGGATCATGATGGTGTAGGGCTCGCCTGCACCTTGTGGGGCGAAGTAGTTTTCCGACTCCCAAGTGTTGTACCAGGAAGTTTCGATGGCGTGCGGCTGGTAGGTCTTATCCATGCGCGGCGGGACCCTATGGCATTTGTCCGGGAAAAGCCGAGCAGTATAGCCGAGGGGGGTGGGGCAGGCCACAGGCGGCAAGCGGCAAGCGGTCAGCTACGAGCGGACGATAGCGCGATGAGTCATGGATGTGCAGGGCGTCGCAGGACGTCGAGGCGGGGCTGACGTGCTGATGTGCAGCGTGCAGCTCACTCGGTCCGCTTGAGCAGGCGCTCCAGGCGCGCATCGAGGCGGCGCTTGATTTCGGTTTCGATGTGAGGGGTGAAGTCGTTGATCACGTCCTGCATGATCTGCTGAGCCGCGGCGCGCAGGTCGGCGTCCAGGTGCAACAGGGTGTCCTGGCGGCGGGCCTGGGCCGTGTCGGCCGGGGACGTGGCACTGGCAGGAACGAGGTCAGTGACGACGGGGTCGGCGGCCACGGCGATGGGTGCGGGCACGGCGTGCTCGACGGTCTCGGTCAGCAAGGGTGGCTGGAGGTCGTGGTCGCCGAGCAGTTGGCGAATCGATTCCAGGTCATCCAGCAGGTGCGTGGAGCGGGGCAGGTGCGCAGGCTTGTCCATCGGCGTCAGAGTCGTTGTAGGCGGTGGTTGTGCAGAGCATAGCCCTGTTCACGGTAGAAACGGAACCGTTCTCGCGCCGCCTCGCGACTGCCTGGCTCTTCGACGACGATCTCGGCGATGCGCTCGAACTGGCCGACGAAGGCCGGCACCTCGGCGCCCAGGTTGATCAGCAGCCCGGCACGCGGTCCGATCTGGGCACCAAGGCCCAGCACCACCGGGCCGTCGGCGTTCTCCTCGGCCCGATCATGGGGCACGAAGGCCTCGCCCTTGAACTGCCAGAGTTGCTGGTCCAGGGCGTCGCGCTGCTCGGCGTCCTGACAGTGCAGATAGACCGGGTGGCCGAGCCGCCAGGCCTTCTCGCAGAGCTTGCAGGCGAACGCCAGCCGCGCCGCCAGGGCGGGGGTGGGCAGGATGTAGAAGTCGACTTGGCTCATGGGAATACGGCAGGCCGACACCCGGTGAGGGTGTCGGCCCTGGGCCTCAGGCCTCGATGCGGTCGAGCAGGTACTGGGTCAGCAGGGGCACGGGGCGACCGCTGGCGCCCTTGTCCTTGCCGCCGCTGATCCAGGCGGTGCCGGCGATGTCCAGGTGCGCCCAGGCATAGGTCTTGGCGAAGCGCGACAGGAAGCAGCCCGCCGTGATGGAGCCGGCCTTGGGGCCGCCGATGTTGGCGATGTCGGCGAACGGGCTGTCCAGCTGTTCCTGGTATTCGTCGAACAGCGGCAGCTGCCAGGCGCGGTCGTCGGCGCGCTTGCCGGCGGACAGCAATTGCTCGACCAGCGCGTCGTCGTTGCCCATCAGGCCCGACACGTGGCTGCCCAGGGCCACGATGCAGGCGCCGGTCAGCGTGGCGATGTCGATCACCGCACGCGGCTTGAAGCGCTCGGCGTAGGTCAGGGTGTCGCACAGCACCAGGCGGCCTTCGGCATCGGTGTTGAGGACCTCGACGGTCTGGCCACTCATGGTGGTGACGATGTCGCCCGGGCGGGTGGCGCCGCCGCTGGGCATGTTCTCGGCACAGGCCAGCAGGCACACCAGGTTGATCGGCAGCTCCAGCTCCAGGACCGCACGCAGGGTGCCGAAGACGCTGGCGGCGCCGCCCATGTCGTACTTCATTTCGTCCATGCCGGCGCCCGGCTTGAGGCTGATGCCGCCGGTGTCGAAGGTGATGCCCTTGCCCACCAGCACGAAGGGCTGCTCGGACTTCTTCGCGCCCTGGTAGTTGAGCACGATCAGGCGCGGCGGCTGGTCGCTGCCCTGGCCGACGGCGTAGAAGGCGCCCATGCCCAGGTCCTTGATCTTCTTCTCGTCGAGGACCTCGACCTTGAGCTTCTTGTGGGCCTTGCCCAGGTCCTTGGCCTGCTCGGCGAGGAAGCTGGGGTGGCAAATGTTCGGCGGCAGATTGCCCAGGTCGCGGGTGTACGCCATGCCACCGGCGATGGCGCGGGCGTGGCGCACGGCACGTTCGGCGTCGTCCACGGCCACGTCGTCGACCAGCAGGGCGAGCTTCTTCAGGGCGCGCGGCTCGGCCTTGGTGAGCTTGAAGCGGTCGAACACGTACTCGCTGTCGAGCAGGGTCTCGGCCAGCAGGCGGTATTTGCCATAGTGGCCTTCGCGGCCCTCGACACGCAGGTCGTCGAAGGCCAGGGTCGCATCGCTGCCGGCCAGGTTCTTCAGGGCACCGGCCACGGCCGTGACCAGCTTGCGCCAGGCGCGATCGCCGAGTGCGTTTTCCTTGCCATGCCCCACCAGCAGCACGCGCTCGGCCTTGACCCCGGACAGGCCCTGCAGCAGCAGCGTCTGGCCCGGCTTGCCGGCCAGGTCACCGCGGGCCAGCACACGGCCGAGTTCGCCACCGCTGGCCGAATCGATGGCCTGGGCGCTGTTGCCCAGCACCTGGCCTTCGCCGATCGCCAGGACCAGGGTGGCGGTTTTCACCGATGCAGCCGCTGCGCTCTTTACAACCAGTTCCATGTCAGGATCCCCGAATGTTCGATCAGTGGGCGGCCCGTTCGAGCCCGCCCGGCGGAGCTGGCCGTGCGAAGGCAGGCCAGTCGAAAAGCTGCCAGTTTGAGCCTGCGGCAGGCGCGCTGACAACCCCGGCATGACAGGTCGCGCGTCGTGAAGTGACAGGCGCGGTCAATCACAGGATAATGCGCGCACTTCACGAGGCGGCCCGCCGCTGGCGAACCGGCCTTGGTAGCCGCTGTCTGTACCCATTGTCCGGCTGTTCGTCCCTGACAACCCAGGAGTGTCTGGTTTGATCGTCTTCCGTTATCTCTCCCGCGAGGTCCTGGTGACCTTGAGCGCCGTCAGCGCCGTGCTGCTGGTGATCATCATGAGCGGGCGCTTCATCAAGTACTTGGCCCAGGCGGCCCAGGGCGCGCTCGATCCTGGCGTGCTGTTCCTGATCATGGGCTTCCGCCTGCCCGGCTTCCTGCAACTGATCCTGCCACTGGGGCTGTTCCTTGGCATCCTGCTGGCCTATGGACGCTTGTACCTGGAAAGCGAGATGACGGTGCTGTCGGCCACCGGCATGAGCCAGCAGCGCCTGCTGGCCCTGACCATGGCCCCGGCAGCGCTGATCGCCGTGCTGGTGGCCTGGCTGAGCCTGAGCCTGGCGCCGGTCGGCGTGGCGCAGGTGCAGAAGATCATCAGCCAGCAGGATGCGCTGACCGAGTTCGACACCTTGGTGCCAGGCCGCTTCCAGACCTTGCGCGACGGCACGCGGGTGACCTATACCGAGGAGCTGTCCGATGACCGGGCCAACCTGGGCGGTGTGTTCATTTCCGAAAAGCGCCTGAACCAGGACAAGACCAAGGAACGTGGCCCTTCGGTGCTGGTCGCCGAACGTGGCCACCAGGAAGTCCGTCCTGACGGCAACCGCTACCTGATCCTGGAGAACGGCTACCGCTACGACGGCAACCCAGGCGAGGCCGACTACCGCGCCATCCAGTACGACACCTACGGCGTGCTGCTGCCCAAGCCGGAAGTCAGCGAGGAAGTCACCGAGCGCGAAGCGATCCCGACGATGCAACTGATCGGCCAGGAAGGGTTGCGCGAGCGGGCCGAGCTGCAGTGGCGCCTGTCGCTGCCGATCCTGGTGTTCATCGTGACCCTGATGGCCGTGCCGCTGTCGCGGGTCAATCCGCGCCAGGGCCGCTTCCTCAAGCTGCTGCCGGCGATCCTCCTGTACATGGCGTACCTGACGATGTTGATTTCCGTGCGTGGCGCCCTGGAGAAGGGCAAGCTGCCCATCGGCCTGGGCATGTGGTGGGTCCACGGGGTGTTCCTGCTGATCGGCCTGGCACTGTTGTACTGGGAGCCGCTCAAGCTCAAGCGTGCCGCCCGCCGTGCGGGGGTGACCCAATGACCAAGCTGGATCGCTACATCGGCACCAGCGTGCTGCTGGCCATTCTGGCGGTGCTGGGGATCATCCTCGGCCTGGCCTCGCTGTTCGCCTTCATCGACGAGATGGGCGACCTGAGCGACACCTACACCGTGTGGGAAGCCGGTTGGTACGTACTGCTCACCGCTCCGCGGCGGTTGTACGACATGCTGCCGATGGCCGCGCTGATCGGCTGCCTGATCGGCCTGGGCACGCTGGCCAGCAGCAGCGAACTGACCATCATGCGCGCCGCGGGCGTGTCGATCGGGCGAATCGTCTGGGCGGTCATGAAACCGATGCTGGTGCTGATGCTGGCCGGCCTGCTGATCGGCGAGTACGTGGCGCCGGCCACCGAGAACGCGGCGCAGGCACGTCGGTCGCTGGCCCAGGGCGCGGGCGAATCGCAGAGCTCCAAGCACGGCATGTGGCACCGCCAGGGCGAAGAGTTCGTGCACATCAACTCGGTCCAGCCCAACGGGTTGCTGCTGGGGGTGACGCGTTACCGCTTCGACGATCAGCGCAAGATCCTCAGCGCCAGCTTCGCCCGACGCGCGACCTATGCGACCGATCACTGGACGCTCAACGAGGTCAGCACGACCTGGTTCCGTGGCGATCACACCGAAGTGGTCAAGGCCGACGAAGAGCGCTGGGACGTGTCGGTCACGCCCGAGTTGCTGAACACCGTGATCCTGGCGCCGGAGTCGTTGTCCATCACCGGGCTGTGGGACTACATCCACTACCTCAGCGACCAGGGCCTGAACAACGCGCGGTACTGGCTGGCGTTCTGGACCAAGATCCTGCAGCCGGCGGTGACGGCGGCGCTGGTACTGATGGCGATTTCGTTCATCTTCGGGCCACTGCGCTCGGTGACGCTGGGGCAGCGGGTCTTCACCGGCGTGCTGGTGGGCTTCGTGTTCCGCATCGCCCAGGACCTGCTCGGGCCCTCGAGCCAGGTGTTCGGCTTCCCGCCATTGCTGGCCGTGCTGTTGCCGGCCGGTATCTGCGCCCTGGCCGGGGTCTGGCTGTTGCGCCGGGCCGGCTGAGCGGCAGTGCCCGGCAAGCGGTCTCCACGGCCGCTTGCCGGACCGTGCAGCCCTGCACCCGTGCGGCGCTGCAGGATCTATCGCGGCACAGGGGCCGCTCCTACACCCGTAGCCCCACTGCGGCGATGCAGGCCATCGCGGTCCTGTGGGAGCGGGCTTGCCCGCGATAGGGTCCTCGACGACGACCTGAACCCTCGACATTCAGCAGGCGATCGGCTCTCTCGATGCGCCTCAGGCCAGGCGCTTGGGCAACCGCACCAGTCGGCTGCCCGAACACAGGTCGTGCCAGCAGCGCCGCTGTCCGTCACGCAGCGCCCAGGCGAACCCAAGCCCGAGACATCCCCACGAGACGACCGCGACCACGAAGCGCACCGCGGCCTGGCGCAGGCTGAGGCCGCCGCCGCCTGCGTCCTGAACGCGCACCCGCCACACCTGCATCCCCAAGGTCTGTCCGCCGCGCATCCAGAACAGGGCGAAGAATCCGAACAGCACTCCCAGCAACACGACCCTCAGCCAAGGATCGCCATCCAGGGCGCCGGCCTCGCTCAACGCGCGTAGACGCGCTTCGCCCACGACGGCCATTCGCGCCAGCGTGTAGAGGCCTGAGGTCACCATCAGCAGGGCGAGGCAGAGCAGACCGTCATAGGCCATGGCTGCCAACCGCACGGCAAGCCCGGCAGGTGGAAAATCCCCAGCAGGGCGCAGAAGTGGACGGGTCATGACCGGTGCGCTCGTGCAGGACAGGCATTTCGTGAAGGCGAAAAAAACCCCCGCACCGGGCGAGGGTTCCTTCGACGCGTCGCGATCACTCGACGACTTGTACTTTGTCGGCCTGCAGGCCTTTCTGGCCTTGCGTGGCTTCGAAGGTGACCTTCTGGCCTTCTTTCAGGCTCTTGAAGCCGTTACCTTCGATGGCACGGAAGTGCACGAACAGGTCCGCGCCGGATTCTGGGGTGATGAAGCCGTAACCTTTCTCGTCGTTGAACCACTTGACGGTACCGTTCTGACGGTTAGCCATTGTCTTGTTTCCTATGAAGCTTGGATGAGATGACAGTTGCTTTCATACAGGTATGAAAGTGCACTGGGCCGGGGTGCGGAAAGTAGGACGACGAACGGGTTGTAGCAGGTTATGGCTACTGGCCCAGGTCACGAACTGTTGCGACCCACGCAAACACAGTGAGCCGACTCTACGCCAACTTCGGCGACAAATACAAGCCCTCCCAACCCCCTTGCCATGCGCCCTTCATCGACCGTCCGCGACAGCTTGGAAGCCGCATGGCGCCTGGGCTGATGCCCCATCGAGCGGGCTGCCGGCGGGTTCGAAAACGAACACGCCGAACCGCCCTGTCGTCGTCATCGACCCCGGTAGTAACGCGTCTCCACGAAGGGCATCGTGCTCGGTGTCACGGGCACGTGCTTGCCCCGTACCACCGCGAACAACGGGCGTGTCTGCGGCGGTGTCCGGGTCTCGAGGTAGGCCATGGCCACCGGCGCACTGCATGTCGGGCCGTAACCACCGCTGCAGACGGTACCTATGACACGCCCCTGGTCATCGACGATCTCGGCCCCTTCGCGCACGGGTGTCCGTTCCTGGACCAGCAGCCCCGTCCGTTTGCGCGCCACATCTTGGGTAAACTGCGCCAGCACACGGTCGGCGCCCGGGAAACCCCCGGCACGTGCGCCCCCGGTGCGACGGACCTTGGAGATCGCCCAGCCCAGCCCCGCTTCCAGCGGCGTGGTGTCGACGCTCATGTCGTGCCCATACAGGCACAGACCCGCCTCCAGACGCAGCGAATCGCGGGCGCCCAGGCCGATCGCCTCGACCTGCGGGTAGGTCAGCAGGCGCCGGGCGAGCGCCTCTGCCGCCGGGCTGGGTATCGAGATCTCGAAGCCGTCTTCACCGGTGTAGCCCGAGCGGCTGACGATGCAGTTCTCACCCAGCAGACGCACTTCGCGCACCTGCATGAACGTCATCGACGCCACCTCGGGCGCCAGGTCCGCCAGCACCTGCACGGCCGCCGGCCCTTGCAGGGCCAGCAAGGCGCGCTCCTCGAAGAGGGCGTGAATGTCGCATTGCCCTTCCAGATGGTGCTGCAGGTGCGCCAGGTCCTGCGCCTTGCAGGCGGCGTTGACCACCAGCAGCAACCGGTCCTGCCCCAGTCGGGCCACCATCAGGTCATCGAGGATGCCGCCATTGGAGTCGGTGAACAGCGCATAGCGCTGCAGGCCCTGCGGCAGGTCGATGATGTCCACGGGCACCAGGGTCTCCAGCGCCGCGGCGGCCCGCTCGCCGACCAACAGGATCTGCCCCATGTGCGACACGTCGAACAGCCCGGCCTGCGCACGGGTGTGCAGGTGTTCCTTGAGCACGCCCAGGGGGTACTGCACGGGCATCTCGTAGCCGGCGAACGGCACCAGGCGTGCGCCCAGCTCGACGTGCAGGGCATGCAGCGGGGTCGTGTGTAGTGTGTCGTTCATACTGATTCCTCACGCCTCCTGATAGCTTTCGATCGAGGGGCAGGCGCACACCAGGTTGCGATCACCGAAGACGTTGTCGACTCGACCTACCGGCGGCCAGTACTTGTCCTGCACCAGGCTCGGCACCGGGTACACAGCCTGCTCGCGCCCGTAGCCGTGCGGCCAGTCGCCCACCAGTTCGGCAGCCGTGTGCGGCGCGTTCTTCAGGGGGTTGTCCTCCCGATCCGCGTGGCCGGTCTCGACGGCGCGAATCTCCTCGCGAATGCGGATCATCGCTTCGCAGAAGCGCTCCAGCTCGTGCAACGACTCGCTCTCGGTAGGCTCGATCATCAAGGTGCCCGCCACCGGGAACGACATGGTCGGAGCGTGGAAACCGAAGTCGATCAGGCGCTTGGCCACGTCGTCCACCGTGATGCCGCTGGTCTCTTTCAGGGGACGCAGGTCGAGGATGCATTCATGCGCCACCAGGCCGTTGCTGCCGGCGTACAGCACCGGGTAATGCGCCTCCAGACGACGGGCGATGTAGTTGGCGTTGAGGATGGCCACCTGCGAGGCGCGCTTCAGGCCGCTGCCGCCCATCATGCGAATGTACATCCAGGTGATCGGCAGGATGCTGGCGCTGCCGAATGGTGCGGCGCACACCACGCCGTCCGCATTGCCCAGGCGCGCATGGCCCGGCAGGAACGGTGCCAGGTGTGCCTTGACCCCGATCGGGCCGACGCCCGGCCCACCGCCGCCATGGGGGATGCAGAAGGTCTTGTGCAGGTTCAGGTGGGAGACATCGCCACCGAACTGGCCCGGTGCGCACAGCCCGACCATCGCGTTCATGTTGGCGCCATCGATGTACACCTGGCCACCATGGGTGTGGATCAAGGTGCAGATGTCCTTGATCGCCTCCTCGAACACGCCGTGGGTGGACGGGTAGGTGATCATCAACGCAGCCAGGTTCGGGCCATGCTGTTCGGCCTTGGCACGCAGGTCGGCGAGGTCGACGTTGCCACGCGCATCGCAGGCGGTCACCACCACACGCATGCCTGCCATGTGGGCGGTGGCCGGGTTGGTGCCGTGGGCCGAAGACGGGATCAGGCAGACGTCACGGTGCGCCTCGCCACGGCTGCGGTGGTAGGCACGAATCGCCAGCAGGCCCGCATATTCACCCTGTGAACCGGCGTTGGGCTGCAACGACACGGCGTCGTAGCCCGTCGCGGCGCAGAGCATCGCCTCGAGTTCGTCGGTGAGCTGACGGTACCCCTGGCTCTGCTCGGCGGGTACGAACGGGTGCACGTCGGCGAACGCCGGCCAGGTGACCGGGATCATCTCGCTGGCGGCATTGAGCTTCATGGTGCACGAGCCCAGCGGGATCATGCTGCGGTCCAGGGCCAGGTCCTTGTCGGCCAGGCGCCGCAGGTAGCGCATCAGTTCGGTTTCGCTGTGGTGACGGTTGAACACCGGGTGCTGCAGGAAGGCCGATTGGCGCAGCAGGTGCGTCGGCAGCGGCGAAGTCGCCGTGTCGGCCAGGGCCTCGAAGTCCGGGCAAGGCTGCTGCTCGGCGAACAGGGCCCAGAGCGTCTCGACGTCGGCAGGCGTGGTGGTCTCGTCCAGTGACAGGCCCACATGCCGATCGTCGATCGCCCGCAGGTTGATCCGCTGCGCCCGGGCGCGTTCGTGCACCTGCGCCGTGGCAGCGCCCGTGGCCAGGGTCAGGGTGTCGAACCACACCTGCGTGGTCACGTTCACGCCCAGCTGACGCAAGCCGGCCGCCAGGACGCTGGTCAGCGTGTGGGTACGCTGGGCGATGCGCGTCAGGCCGGCCGGGCCGTGGTACACCGCGTACATGCTGGCGATGTTGGCCAGCAGAACCTGCGCCGTGCAGATGTTGCTGGTGGCCTTCTCGCGCCGGATGTGCTGCTCGCGGGTCTGCATGGCCAGGCGCAGCGCAGGCGCACCGAAGCGGTCGACCGACACGCCGACCAGCCGCCCCGGCATGTCGCGCTTGAAGGCGTCACGGGTGGCGAAGTAGGCCGCATGCGGGCCGCCGAACCCCAGGGGCACGCCGAAGCGCTGGGCCGTGCCGATGGCCACGTCGGCGCCGAACTCGCCCGGTGGCGTCAGCAGGGTCAGCGCCAGCAGGTCGGCGGCGACCACTACCAGAGTATTGGCACCGTGCAGGCGCTCCACCAGCGCGCGGTGGTCGACCACATCGCCCTGGCTGGCCGGGTACTGCAGCAAGGCGCCGAAGAACGAGGCATCAGCCGGCCAGGCCTGCTCGTCGCCCACCACGATCTCGATGCCCATCGGCGCTGCCCGTGTGCGCAGCACGTCCACGGTCTGGGGGTGGCAGTGGCAGGAGACGAAGAACGCTTCGCTGGCCTTGTTCTTCGACAGGCGCTTGCAGAAGGTCATGGCTTCGGCCGCCGCAGTGGCTTCGTCGAGCAGGGACGCGTTGGCGATGGGCAACCCGGTGAGGTCGCTGATCAGCGTCTGGAAGTTGAGCAGCGCCTCCAGGCGGCCTTGGGAGATCTCCGGCTGGTAGGGCGTGTAGGCGGTGTACCACGCCGGGTTTTCCAGCAGGTTGCGCAGGATCGGCGCCGGGGTGTGGCAGCCGTGGTAGCCCTGGCCGATGAAACTCTTGAACAGCTGGTTGCGCTCGGCGATGGCCTTGAGTGCAGCCAGGGCATGGGCTTCGCTCTGCCCATCGCCAGCGGGCAGGACGCTGCTGCCCTTGATGCCTGCAGGAATGACGGCATCGGTCAGCGCCTCGAGCGAGTCGAAGCCCAGGGTCTGGAGCATGACCAGCTCCTCATCGTGGTCAGGCCCGATGTGGCGGTTGACGAATTCGTTGGCGGTGCCAAGTGTATAGGGCATGTGCTGTTAGCCTCGACCTGTGGTGATCGTTCGATGAAGCGCACGGCGTCCAGGGGTGCCGACGGGTCAGGAAGGCGGTGCGTCGTGCCACGTGAAGTGCTCGGAGTGACTGCGTAGCAATAACGCGGCCAACCTGCCTGGACGATGCCGGGTGGGCAGGCACAGGCCTGACGGGGTTCAGCGTGATCCTGCGACGTCAGTGACGCTCGAGCGAGGCATGCAGGCCATGTGCATGCCTGGCCAGCGCCCAAAAGCATCCTGGCAGGGCACGTGCTTTATTTTGTTTTCACTGAGGAAACGGTCGCCAGGACGAGCGGTATCGGCCGTGAAGACAGTCGTAGTGCACAGGCTGTAACGAAAACGTTGCAGTGTTTGCGCCTCTTGACGAAAGTCAGCCCTTAGGCGCTTCGGCGCTAACCTTAGAACCACCACTTTCACAGGCTTGTAACGATATCGCTACATCGTAGCGAAATCGTTACGATCAGCCGAGGTTCCGAATGCCGTACTTGCGCAAGCGATGCGCGATTGCCGTGTGCGACGTCTCCAGGCGGGCAGCCAGCAGGCGTGTGGACGGGAAGCTGGCGTAGAGCTTTTGCAGCAGTTCGCGTTCGAAGGCCTCCACGGCCTGCTCGAGACTGACGACTTCGGCTTCCTGTCGGCCGGCGACCGACGTGCCGGCGATGTCCAGGTCGTCGATTCCCACCCACGGGCCTTCGCAGATGGCGGCCGCCCGGAAGATCACGTTCTGCAACTGCCGCACGTTGCCCGGCCACGGGTTGGCGGCCAGCGCAGCGTGGGTCGCCGTGGCCAGGCGGCAGGCGGGGCGCTGGATCTGGGCGCAGGCCTGCTGCATGAACATGTGCGCCAGCAACAGGATGTCCTGGCCGCGATCGCGCAGGGGCGGCACCTGAAGGTTGAGGACGTTCAGGCGGTAGAACAGGTCTTCACGGAAACTGCCCTGCGCCACCATGGCCTCCAGGTCACGATGGGTCGCGCTGACGATGCGCACATCGACCTTGATCTCGCGGTCGCCCCCTACCCGGCGAAACGTCCCATCGCTGAGAAAGCGCAGCAGCTTGGCCTGCAGGTAGGGCGACATCTCGCCGATTTCGTCGAGAAACACCGTGCCGTGGTTGGCCAGCTCCATCAACCCCGGCTTGCCGCCGCGCTGGGCTCCGGTGAAGGCGCCGGGCGCATAGCCGAACAGCTCGCTCTCGGCGAGGCTTTCGGGCAGCGCCGCACAGTTGAGCGCCAGGAAAGGGCCATTGCGACGACTGCTGGCGGCATGACAGCCACGCGCCACCAGTTCCTTGCCGGTCCCCGTCTCGCCTTGCACCAGCAAGGGCGCTTCCAGCACGGCCACTCGCAGGGCCCGTGCCTTGAGGGTGCGGATGGCGGTCGACTCGCCGAGCAAGGCGTCGAACCCCTCGGCATGGCCATGCTGCAGGGCCGACAGCCGTTCGCCCATGCGTTGCGGCGGGTACAACGTCAGCAGCCCGCCGGCGTCGGTGATCGGCGTGGCATCGAGCAGCAGGCTCTGGCCATCGAGCTGCATCTCGCGCATCGGCAGGCGAAAGTTGTTGTCCAGAAGCGCCTGGTGCAAAGCCGGGTCACCGAACAGCTCGGCGATCGAGCGCCCGGCCGATTCGCGTCCGCACAAGGCGATGAACGCCGGGTTGGCGAGCAGTACCAGCCCTGCGCGATCGACTGCCAGCACCGGGTCGCTCATGGCTGCCAGCAGGGCGTCGAGCTGCAGGTGACGGCGCTGGCCCGGCAGGATGTCGACCACTTCCACGGCCTGCACGCCGTTCACCTCGAACAGCGCGTCGTGCAGCTCCTCGAGCACGGCGGGGCTCAGGGTGGGGGCATCGATGTAGACGTTGGGCGGGACCATCTCCACGGCATCGAGGTTGAGGTGGCGGGCGCCAAGCAGCGCCAGGACTTCCTGGGTGATGCCGACGCGGTCGATGAAGCTGACGTGGATGCGCATGGGGGAGTGGCCGCAGGGTAGAAGCGCGCAGTATGCCTGGGGTCTGACGGCGGTGTGGAGGAATCGGTGGGGTTTGGCCGGCCTGGCAGGCCGTGCGGCGTATCCGCTGGGCGATTCGCTCTGCCGGAGGTGCCACGCCCTCGCCGGTCGCAGGTCCGACAGGACCCATGGCAGTCAGTTCGGGCACGGCTCTGCACAGGGCCGCGCCTTTCCCGTCGGCTGCGGTTACACCAGGTGTTCCGGTTTGACCGGGTCGCCCGGGTGTACATCCAGCTGGGCGCGGACGTCCTCGAACATCGCATCGTAGGACGCATGCGCCGACACGATGCCGGCACTGCTGGGCAGCCCATATCGGTGCGCGATGCGGGTGGCGTGACGAGCGAAGTCGAACGCCTGGTCCTTGGGCAGGAAGAACGTCTCGTCCAGGGCCGCCTCCTGAACCGTACCGTGCAACCGGAACTGCATGCCCTGACCCTCCTGAGGGTCCTGGGCGAGCGCGTAGTCCAGGTTCAGGTCATAGCTGTGATCGTCCTTGTTCAGCGCATGACGCTCGATGTGCAGGTGACCAGGTACGAAACGGGCCATGTCGATCTCCTCAGGGTGACGTGAATGCGAACAGGCGTCTTTGCCTGCCGAGCAGTGCATGACAGGTCGCGATGCAGGTCAACCCTCTCACGACTTGCGGTCCTGCGAAGAGGGGGCAGGGGGCGGCGTCATGACGACGCGTTCAGGACGCGACCAGATCCACAGGTTGCCCAGCGCCATGCCGCCGATGGCCAGGAACACCGGCCAGCGGTGTTCGAGCCAGACCAGCATCACGACGGCGCAGACGAGCATGCTGAGGGTCGCGCTGACCTTGGCCCGGCGCTGGATGACCTTGCCATTACGCCAGTTGTGCAGGATCGGCCCGAACACCCGATGCGTTTCCAGCCAGGCGCTGAGCTTGGGTGAACTGCGCGTCGCCGCCCAGGCCGCGAGCAGGATGAACTCGGTGGTCGGCAGCCCGGGGATGACGATCGCGATCAGGCCGATGCCCAGGCTGGTGTAGGCCAGGAGCGCGTAGAGCAGGCGGGACAGTTTGGATCGGGCGGGCTGGGTCATGGTCTCGAGCAACGGTGGTTCGACCGCCGGCATCAGCGGTCGAGTACGGGTCAGGCGTACGCGGTGTCGATCGCGTAGGCATGCTGGAGCAAAACGGTGAAACGTTCGAAGGCCGCGACCGCGCCGTGCTCGGCGGCGACCTCCTGGTCGACGTTCAGTGTCAGCGCATCGAGCGTACGCACGAAGCGCTTCCAGCCTTCGGCACGGCCCCCGTCGGGTTCGCCCAGGTGACGTGCGCCGAAGTGCGCCGACAGGCCCAGGGCCTCGACGCGCTGGATCAGGAACGCAGCGCCCAGTTTGGAGCCTTCCGAGACGAAGATCCAGCCCAGTGCATTGCCCAGGTCGAGCGCGGTCGGCGCGCCCTCGACGGCGGCCGGGACAGGCAGGCCCAGATCGCCCAGGTCCAGGCGCGCCTGCTCGGCACGGCAGCGTCGGGGCAGATCGGGAAACAGCGCGATCAGGCGTGGATCGTCGTACAGCGGTTGCAGCTCCGACTGGAACAGGTACTGGGCCGCGACGAAACGGGCGAAGCGCGCCCGGCTGTCGAAGGGCGCGTGGGCCTTGACCAGGGCGTCCAGCACGGTGTGAGGGGCATGGGTCACGTGGTTCAGCCGTTGCGAGCGCAGGCTGGGTCGGTCGGCAGGTGGGGTGTGGGTCATGGCGAGGTCTCCAGGCGAATGAACAGGTATCCAGCACGATGAGCCAGGGCGATCGCGTGCGTGACGATCGCCCTGGCCGGCCAATGAATCAGAAGGCAGGGCAGGCGGTCAGAAGTCCCACACCAGGTTGACGGCGACCGTGCGCCCTGGCGCGGTCAGGCGGTCCAGGTTCGCCGGCTGGGTCACGGCCGCTTCGCTCTGGCCGTTGCTGCCGACGGTGGCGTACGTGCGCACGTCCTCCCACTGGCGGTAGGTCTTGTCCGCGAGGTTGTAGAGCCCGGCATTGAGCGTGAGGTCGTCGGTGAGCGTGTAGAAGCCGGTCAGGTCGAGCACGCCGTAGCCAGCGGTTCGCACGCCCGTGCTGCTGCCATCGGGTGCATAAAACTGGGTGTCGTCCACGCGGCGCTTGCGCTGGACCAAGGTCCAGCTCAGCTGCGCGCCATGCCGGACCTGCTCGTAGCCCAGGCCCAGCACGCCGGTCAGCGGTGCGATGCTGTTCAGCGGCTGGCCGGTGTCGTCGTTGCGGCCACGCTGGTAGGCCACCGAGCCCAGGGCGTACAGCCCCTCGAAGCCGCCGAAGCGGTCCAGGTTCAGGCGGCCCTTGAATTCGGCGCCCTGAATGGTCGCGCGCCGAATGTTGTTGGCGCGGAACGTGGCATCCAGGTTCGCCGCTTGCACACCGTTCTCGTCGATGAAGTCGCGGTAGGTGTTGTAGAACACCGCCAGGTCGAACTCGCCGGCGTCGTAGCGGCCACGCAAGCCTGTTTCCAGGCCCTTGCTGGTCTCCGGCCGCAGGCCAGGGTTGGGCTCGACCACATACCCCTTCTCGAGGTTTTCGAAACGCCCGTACAGCGACTTGGCCGTGGGCGTGCGAAAGCCTTCGGCATACTGCGCGTACCACGTGTTGTGCCCGTCGAGCGCGTAGGTCACGCCCAGTCTGGGCGACAGGCGATGCCAGGTCTTGCTCGCGTCGTCGATGCGGCTGGGCAGGCCATCGCTGCCTTGCAGCGCGCGCAGGTAGGCATCGGTCATCGTCGGTGCCAGGTGGGTGTAGTCGTAGCGCACGCCTGGCAGGAACGTCCAGTCGTGCCAGCGGATCTCGTCCTGCGCGAACAGGCTGTAGGTGTCATAGGTCGGGTCCGGGAAGTCGCTCACCCGTGGCTGGGCGCTGTCCGGCCGGTCGGCGCCCGGGCGGGGGCACTTGGCGCCGACGGTCAGGCAGGTGGCGGTGCCGTGGCGCGAGCCGGTGATGCGTTCGTGTCGCCAGGTCGCCCCGTAGGTCAGCCGATGCTGCGTCGCGGCGAGGTCGAAGGCCTTGTCCAGCTGCAGGTCGTAGACCCACTGGCGGTTCTGGTAGGCGGTGGTGCGCGTGCGCAGCACCCGGTAGCTGAACGGGAAGTAGTCTTCTTCGGTGGACTGGTCGGTCTTGGCCAACTGGTAGTTCAGGCTCCACTTCACGTGGTCGGCCAGGCGTGTGTCGAGCGCGAACTGGTTGTCGAGCCCCACGCGCTCGCGAAACACCGTGTCGTTGCCGGTGCGGCTGCGGTAAAAGCCCCGCGGGCGACCGTTGCCGAACGGCCCTCCCACGGCGCTGAGCTGGTTCTGGTCGCGGTCGTCCTTGTAGTGCTCGTAGGTCAGCCCCAGGCGCGCATCGTCGGCCAGGTGCCAGCCCAATTTGGCGAGCACGTTGGTGGTGCGCACGTCCTGAGGGTTGGCTTCGGTGCGTGCCAGGCCGGTGCCCCCGCGGTGGCCGTGGGATTCGGTTTCGTGGCCGTTGCGCTGGCTCAGGTGCAGCAGGCCCTCGACGTCGCCCTGGCGACCGGCGACGGTAGCCGAGGTCAGCCAGCTGTCATCGGAGGAATCGTAGCCGGTCTTGAGGCGTGCGCCGACGTCCTGGCCGGGCTTGAGGATGTCGTCGGGGTCGAGGGTGAAGTAGCTGACCGCGCCACCGATCGCGTTGCTGCCGTACAGCACCGAGGCCGGCCCGCGCAGGATCTCGACGCGCTTGACGATCTCCGGGTCGACGTAGTTGCGTTGAGTGTGCGCGTAGGGGCCGTAGAAGAACCCGTCGGGAACGGTCACCCCGTCGACCTGCGTGAGCACGCGCTCACCGTCGATGCCGCGGATGTTGTAGCCCTTCAGGCCGCTGCGCTGGCCGACGCCACCGACGGTGACGCCGGGCTCGTGCCGCACCAGTTGCTTGATGTCGTTGACGTTCTCCCGGTCCAGCTGCTCGCGGGTGCGCACACTGACCGTGCTCGGCACCGACGCGATGTCCTGGGGCGTACGCGTGGCGCTGACGGTCAGCTGTTGCAGGGCGATGGCGACACCGGTCGGGTCGCGTTCGAGCACCACGTTGCCACGTTCGACCAGACGATGACGCAACCCCGTGCCTTGCAGCAGGCGGTGCAAGGCATGCTCGGCCGGCAAGGCGCCCTGCACGCCGGGTGACGACACGTCGGTGGCCAGGGCGGCCGGGTAACCGACCTGCCAACCTGTGACCTGGATGAAGGCCTCGATCGCCGAGGCCAGGGGCTGTTGCTCGATGGCGAAGGTGGACTGGCCGGCCGGGGAGGGGCGGGCATGGGCAGGCTGCTCGGCCATGACGAAGGGGCCGTACAGGCCGCTGGCCAGCAACGCCAGCGTCAGCAAGGACAGCCGACCCAGGCGGCGTGGGGGGATGGAGGCGTGAAGTGGACCTGTGTACATCGAGGCGCTCCCTGTCGCGCGAATCGTTATAGGTGGATCACTGCTCCCTTGATGAATGGGAATCAGTTGCATTGGCTATAACAAGACGCACGAGCCCTCGGAATTGCGTAAAAAAAACCGTCGAGGCCGTGCACAGGCGTCGGCGTCGTCATCGACAGGGTGGAGCAACGCGACAAGGCGATCGCCCGGAAAGCGCGTTCGAGCCGGCAGGGGCGCGATCTTGCACATGGCCGCTGTCACCGACCTTTACCGCAAGCGCCCGGCGACTTCCTGGCAGAGGCCCATGATCAACTTCAGCTCCTTCTGCACGGTGCTGGGCGAGACCTGCACGCGCGCAGCGATTTCCAGGTAGCTGGCGCCCTGGACGCGGCTGAGGGTGAAGATGCGTCGCTGACGCGGGGTCAGCGTCAGGCGCGTGCCGAGGCGTCGCAGCAGCCGCTCGGCATGGGCGGCGTCCTCGCAGGTGCTGATCGGTGCGGGCACGTTGTGCAGCACCTCCTCGGGCACATCGTCGAGCAGCGTTCGCGCCTGCAGCTTGCGTGCCCGCAGATGGTCCAGGGCCAGGTTGCGCGCCACCTGGAACACGAACGGCTCCAGGTGCTCGACGGGACGCTTGCGCAACGCACGGGCAACGCGCAGGTAGGTGTCCTGAAGCAGGTCCTCGGCGGTACTGGGGTTGTCGACCAGGCGCTGCAAGGTGCGCAGCAGGGTGCTGCGCTGGTTGAGAAAGAAGGCGTTGAAGCGAGAGTGAATCACGTAAAAGACCTGGGCCGACGACCAGTTAATGATAATGGTTGTCATCAATAGACCGGTCAAGCGATGCGCCAGGGGCATCGTGTGTCTGTATGTATACGTGTAGAAGAGGGAGGCAGGGCGTAGGCATCGCGCTTTGGCAGGACGGGTGAAGAGGGGCGCAGCGCGATTGACCGAAGCAACGCTGGGACAGTCGACCTCATTCGTCGGTGTCGTCGACCTCCCGTTCCTCAAATGCCGACCGAACTGCCTCCAGAATGCGAGCGGCCCGGCATTCGTCTTCGAGTCGAGGATACTGTTTCTTGAGTTTTCCTGAGATCGTCCAGTTGTTGTCCTTGACGGACCGAATGATTCGATTGGCATCTTGGTCAGGCATCTCGACGACTTCCTTGAGCCGTTCCAGTGCACGCTGAAAGACCATCAGGACTTTGGCTTCCTCGGCCATTTCCGCTCGGACCGTATGGGCGACGACGCGAGCGGTGTACAGCACGTGTTCGGTCAGGTCCGGGTAACGCCAAGCATATCGTGCGTTGTCGTAGTCATCGAAGATGAAATTGCTCGGTGTGCCGTCCTCATAGGTCACGACCTCACCAAAGCGATAGGAGGTCGCGTACCGTCTCATGAATGGCCGAGAGAACGCTTCCAGGGCACGGTCATAGCCTGAGCGAAACTCGGCCGAACTCGTGATGCTAGCCGAGACTGGCAAGATCACACCGTCCGGCATGGCCTTGTCGCGTACGAGGGTATCGTTGATCAGGAAACGGTGGATCCGCCCATTGCCATCCCGCATCGGATGAATGTAGACGAACCCGAAGGCAAGGACTGCGGCACGGGCAAGCGACTCGGCTCCTCGCGTTGCCTGCTCGAACGCGCTCAGTCCTTTGAGCATCGATGACAGGTCGTCGAAGTGCGGCGCAATATAGTGCACGATGTTCTCCCGCATGGTGGCCTGGCCCACGAAGACGGGTGAACGCCGCAGCCCGAGCCCGAATGCATCGTGGCCCAGGATTGCGGCTTGCAACGTGTGCAGGCTCTTGTCGCTCAGCGGATCTTGGATATGGCCGCAGTATTGGGCGATGACATGGGCAAATCGCTGGATACGGTCTGCCTGGTCCGCTTCCTTCTCGATCAGGAAGCTCGCACGCGATTCCTTGAAGGTCAGCCAACTGGCTGTACGAAGCAGCGTGTCGGCACCGTAGGTGCGGTCCAGTTCGTTCAGCTCGGCGCCAAGATCGAACTGCAGCGCCTCCCGAATCGCCAACGTACGGCGCACCATGGGGCATAAGCTCACGGTTCCAGGCAGGTTGTCGTTGATGCGCCAGCGGCGTACACGTGTCGGCTGCGTCCGCGTGAGGTAGTGGTCTGCTGAAATGGCATCGACGTACCCACCGTTGGCTACGTCGGGTATGTCCAATTGCTGTCCGGTCAACCATTCGTAGAGGAAACCCGTGCGGCGGGCGTACTGACCAAAAGGCTCATTTCTGCACCAGGCCTCGATCGGCTGTGGGCCAGTCACGGCGAACAGGCGTGCGAAGAATTCCAGATGGATTTCTTCATACTTGAGGCCGAACTCGAAGTGGCCGGCAAAGGTGTCATCTGGATGGTAGGCCGCCGGATAGCGATTTTCGACCTGGTTTCCAATGTCGCGGCTGATGCGACTTGCACCGATCGCAGAGTCGACGCGTAAGGGTTGCGCCAGTGCGATGTCGTATTGCGCGGCAAGCGCCTTGAAACCGATCTGCATGGTGGAAATCCTTTAACGAAGACTCAAAAACGCTAACGATTCGGCAATTTTACCCCAAAACGTTAACAAGCAGCTTTGCCCAAGCGATTATGTCTTCGTCAAAGGTGAAGCTCCGAGCGGGCACGCCTTTTCGAAAAGACAGGCTTGATCGCGTTTTCGCTGCTCGATGGGTGGCTGGCAATAACATCTGCTTTTGCTTGCTGCCCATGGATAGCGCAAGTGCCAGGATTGCCTTTGCCTTGCGCTACGGGCAGAGAGCGTCAATCCAAATTGGAGGACGTGTATGCCTTGTCAGCGGTTTTGACGCTGGGCTCAGCGGATGTCGAAATAATGGCAGGTTGCTAAACGCGGGCAGGCAACCAGATGCCGATCACGAGCGGTCCGTTACCGGCAACAATGAAGGTCGCAGGTGCTAAAGATCGGTCGGACGATGGATCAAGACGCCTTGGCTTGAAGGCGACGAGCATCACCTAATCGAGTCGGGCGCAAACCGTTTATCTTCAATGGCTCGAGAGGCTCGATGGAGGTTTTCTGCGTTTTTTGGAAAGGAAGAGATGGAGCGGGTAGAGGGAATCGAACCCTCAACTAAAGCTTGGGAAGCTTTCGTTTTGCCACTAAACTATACCCGCTTGTCGAGCGCTCCGCCGCGTCTTGCCTTATGCCGCCTGGTTATGACCAGCACTCGCTTCGGAGCTGAACGTTTTACCAGAACCTCGGCCCGATGAGAAGCCTGAGGCTCAAAAAAACCTGAAGGCGCCCGCCTTTCAAACCTGCGCGATCTCCGCAGCCGTCAAGGCTCGATACTGCCCAGGCGCCAATCCCTCATCCAGCACGATGTTCCCCATCCGTTCCCGGTGCAGCGCTATCACCTTGTTGTCGAAGTGCCCGAACATCCGTTTCACCTGATGATAACGCCCCTCGACGATGCTCAGCCGCGCCAGGCGCGGGCCCAGCACGGTCAAGTCGGCCGGGAGGGTGGTGAGGTCTTCGAAGGCGAAGTAGATGCCCTGGCGAAACGCCTGCGCATACTGGTCGGTGATTTCGTCTTGCGTCTCGACGAGGTACACCTTGGGCAGCTTGGTGGCCGGTTGGGTCAGGCGGCGTGACCATTGCCCGTCGTTGGTCAGGATCATCAGGCCGGTGGTGTTGTAGTCGAGCCGGCCGGCGATGTGCAGGCCGTGGCCCATGCCGGCTGGCAGCAGGTCGATCACCGTGCGGTGTTCCGGGTCGAGGGTGGCGCTGACGCAACCTGCCGGCTTGTGCAGCATCCAGTAGTGCGCAGGCTCGCCGACCTGCACCACACGCGCCTCGACCTCGATGCGATCGAAGACGCTGACGTCGTGCCGCGGGTCGTCGGCCACCTGCCCATTGACGCGCACATGCCGCTGGGCCAGCAACAGGCGCACCTGCTGGCGGTTGAAACACGGCAGGTTGCCGAGAAAGCGGTCCAGGCGCATGGTCAGTCCGATCGCGGGAAGGAAAGGGTCATGCCACGGGTGTGTCGCGCGGTGCCTGATCAAGGCCCTGCGCACAGCGCGGGCACAGGCAGGCACGGTCGCGCAGGTCGGCGGCGAGGGCCTGGAGCACGGCCGGGTCGATCTTCACCGCGAAGCACCAGCAGGCCTGCGTGGCAGTGGCAGGGTCGGCCAGGGCGCAGTCGTTGAGGCCCCCGCAGGCGGGGCAGCGTCGTGTGTCGGTCATGGTCGAGGTCAGGCATCGCTGGGTTCGGCGCAGACCCGGTTGCGTCCGCGCTGCTTGGCCTGATACAGCGCATCGTCGGCGCGGCTGATCAGGCTGTGCAGGGTATCGTCGGGTCGCCGGTAACTCAAGCCGATGCTGGTGGTCAGGCGCAGGGGATGGTCGGTGAAGGCGAAGGCCAGCTGTTCGGTGCGGCGACGGATCTTCTCGGCCACCTCGTGCGCCCGCGCCGGTTCGACCCCGCGCAGCAGCACGATGAACTCTTCGCCACCCCAGCGGCACAGGATGTCCGTCTGCCGCAGGCTGCTGCGCAGGACCAGGGCGAACTCGCGCAGCACTTCGTCGCCGGCCAGGTGGCCATGGGTGTCGTTGAGCGCCTTGAAGTGGTCCAGGTCGATCAGCAGGGCGACCAGCGGCTCATGCTCGCGCTGGGCATCGTCCAGGGCCTGGCCTGCCGTACGGTCGAAGCTGCGGCGGTTCGGCAGGCCGGTGAGACTGTCCAGGCCGGCCAGGGCCTCGGTGTCGTGCTGGTGACGCTTGAGCATGGCATGGAGCAGCGAAAGCACCACCAGGGTGATCATGGCGCAGATCGCCAGGTTGAGGTACAGCGACTGGCGAATACGGTCCAGGGTACCGTCCTCGCGCTTGTCGACCATCAGGTACCAGTTCAGCTCAGGGACCAGGCGCACGTTCATGAAGTGACGCTGACCTGCCGCGTCGCGGTATTCGTGGCTGCCCTCGCTGGGAATGGGCCGATCGGTCAGCAGCGCGTTCCACGGCGCCTGCCGGTCCAGCGACTGGTTGGCCCGCAACCCGTGGGGGCCGCCTGTGGAGCCGGTCAGCAGCACGCGCCCCTGCGCATCGGTGAAGAACACCGAGCGCTGATAGCGTTGCTGGTATTCATCGATCAGCGCGACCACCGCATCGACACTCAGGCCCACACCGGCGGCGCCGATGAAGCGTTGCTGGTAGTCGAGTACGCGGTAGTTGACGAACACCGTGAGCGCGTCCTGGTTGGCCATGTCCAGGTCGACGTTGATCTCGTAGGGCGTCTTGGTGTCCTTGAGCCGGAAATACCAGGCATCCCGCCAGGCCGTGGGCGACACCTGCTTCAGCACGCCCTTGGCCTGGTAGTAGCGCTGGCTGCGGTCGGACACGAAGAAGGCGGTGCACGCCGCCTGTTCGCTCACGATCTCCTCCAGGTAACGGGTCACTCGCTGGGGGGCCTGTTCGCCACCCAGGATCCAGTCGCGCAGGAAGGTGTCGCGCGCCATCATCGCGGCGACCAGGATGGGGTGCACCAGGTCCTTCTGGATCTCGGCGTACACCCGGTCCGAGGTCAGCGGCAGTTCGGTGTTCAGCAGATTGTCGCGCAAGGCGCTGCGTGAGGCGAAATAGCTCAGGAACGAAGTCGCCAGGAAGCCGCAGGCCAGCAAGAGCAGAAGCGTGAAGATCAGCGAGCGTTGCGAAAGCAGAACGGAACGTGACGGCATGATCTTCCTGTGATGTGTGCCTGTGGCGCCAGTTTAGAGCGATCGTGGCGAAATGAGTCGAATATGTGAGCGGCGTAAAGCTTTGTTTCAATTTATTGCAAGGACGGCACTGCACGCCTGTTCGTCAGTCTGATTCAGGGTCGATCCCCGTGTGGCGATCGCGCCTGCCAGCGTCGCTGGCCGGAACCTCAGCGGTCCAGGAGGCCGCCATGTACAGACGACTGCTGCTGATTGCCTGGTTGGGGCTGTTGACCACGGCGTGTACACCCTATGTCGGTTCCTACACTACCCAGTACTACAGCACCGACCGCCCTGTCTATCCGACCTATTATCAAGTCGACCGCTATGAAGTGGTGACGCCCCCGGGGTACTACGCGGTGCCGCCACGCGCCTATCACCGGCATGCGCGGCCGCCACGCTTCGTGCCGTACCCGCCGCCAGGCCTGAACCCGCACTGGCAGGGCGGTGATGCCCAGGACCGTCGGTTCATCGGGCAGCGTCGTCGCTACGACTACGGAGGTGATCGCGACCGCCGCCTCTACGACCGCCGCTACCAGGAGCAGCGGCGTGCGTTCGATCAACGTGGCGTGCCAGGCACGCGTTCCCCGGGCTGGGGGCCACGCGGCTGGCAGCGGTGATCACACCAGATCGGCCAGCGGGTGGGGCGTCTGGCGGTCCTCCTGGAAGTGCGCTGCCACGACGGCATCCGGCACACGGGCGATGTCGGGCCAGTGCCAGTGCGGGGCGTTGTCCTTGTCCAGCAGGCGTGCGCGCACCCCCTCGCTGAATTCGGGGTGGCGGCAGCAGTTCAGGCTCAGGGTGTATTCCATGCGCAGGGCCTGGGCGAGCGATTGGTGACGGGCGCGCTTGAGCTGCTCCCAGACCAGGCGCGCAGTCAGCGGACAGCCTTCGTGCAGGCGCTGGCCGGCCGCTGCCAGCAGGGGGTCGTCGTCATGACGCAACGCCGACACGGCCTGCCAGGCGGCGACGGGGTCGGCAACGTCCAGCACTGCATCGATTCGTGCCCGACGTGGCAACCACTGGGCCGCAGGCAGTGCGTCGATCGCGCAACGCTGCTCGGCCTTGAGCAGGCTGTTGAGCTGCAGGTCGACATGCGCGTCCCAGTCGAGCTGCAGCAGTTCGTCGATCAGCGAATCCTGTTGCGATTCGTTGAGAAAGCGATCGGCCAACCCCAGGTCCAGGGCATCATGGGCGTTGATCGGGGCGCCCGTCAGGCCGAGGAACAGGCCCAGTCGGCCGGGCAGGCGGCTCAGGTACCAGCTGGCACCGACATCCGGGTACAGGCCGATGCTGATTTCAGGCATCGCCAACTGGCTGCTGGGTGTGACGATGCGGATGGACGCCCCTTGCAACAGGCCCATGCCACCGCCGAGCACGTGCCCGTGGCCCCAGCAGAGCACGGGCTTGGGGTAGGTGTGCAAGCGATGGTCGAGCCGGTATTCGGTGGCGAAGAAGCGTGCGGCCAGTGGTGGGGCGCTGCCAGGCTGCTCGCGGCACGCCTGGACCAGGCTGCGCACGTCGCCGCCTGCGCAGAAGGCCTTCGGGCCATTGCCGCGCAGCAGTACGCAGGCGACCTTCGGATCCTCTGCCCAAGACCGCAGGTGGCCGTCGAGCGTTTCGATCATCGCCAGGTCAAGGGCGTTGAGCGACCTGGGTGCATCGAGCGTCGCAATACCGATGCGTGCGCCGAACGCGCCGGTATGCACTTCACAATGAATGGACATGGTGTTCCCTCTTCAAGACCGCCTCTAGTATGGCTGCTCGGAGCGAACGCGCCTGGCTGTGGTCGGACTGATTGACAATGCACGATGGCTTTCCTACCGTCGCGCCACCTTGCCAACGGACGAATCCATGACCGACGACGATCGCATCAAGCTCGAACCCAGCTGGAAAGCCGCGCTGCGTGCCGAGTTCGACCAGCCCTACATGCACCAGTTGCGCGAGTTCCTGCGCCATGAGTATGCCGCGGGCAAGCAGATCTACCCACCAGGGCCGCTGATCTTCAGCGCGCTCAATTCCACGCCGCTGGACCAGGTCAAGGTGGTCATCCTCGGCCAGGACCCTTACCACGGCCCTGGCCAGGCGCACGGGCTGTGCTTCTCGGTGCAGCCGGGCGTGCCCACGCCGCCGTCGCTGGTCAACATCTTCAAAGAGCTGCACCGCGACCTGAACCTGCCGATCCCGAGCCACGGTTACCTGCAGCGTTGGGCCGAACAAGGCGTGCTGCTGCTCAACACCACCCTGACGGTCGAGCGCGGCAATGCCGCCTCCCATGCCAAGAAGGGCTGGGAGTTCTTCACCGATCGGGTTATCCAGGTGGTCAGCGAGCAGTGCGAGCATGTCGTGTTCCTGCTGTGGGGCGCCCATGCGCAGAGCAAGCAGAAGCTGATCGACGGGACCAAGCACCTGATTCTCAAGTCGGTGCACCCCTCGCCGCTGTCGGCCTACCGCGGGTTCTTCGGGTGCGGGCATTTCAGCCGGACCAATGCGTTCCTGGAGCAGCGGGGCATGACGCCGATCGACTGGTCGTTGCCGGAAACGGTGGAGTAGGGGCTGCTCAGGGGAGGGTGCCAGGCACCTCGTGAAGCAGGCGGGCAAGCCCCACAGGGGGGAGTGCGACAGACTGTAGCATCGCGGTGTGGCTACGGGTGTGGGAGCGGGCTTGCCCGCGATTCGATCGCGCAGACGCTGCAGCAGGCGTCAGTCACCTCGGCGTCCATTCCAGCGCCTGAACAGCGGCTCGGCCAGAAACAGCACGAACAGCAACCGCATCACCTGCATCGCGGTCACCAGGGGGACCGACAGCTGCAGGGTCTCGGCGGTCAGGCTCATCTCGGCAATCCCGCCCGGCATCATGCCCAGGGTGAGCGAGCGCAGGTCCAGTTGGCTCAGGCGACTGAGCGCCCAGGCAGCGCCCCCGGCGATCGACATGCTCAGCGCCGTGGCCAGCAGCGTACGCCCGAGAAACGCCGGGGCTCGGCGGAAGAAGGCACGGTTGAAATGACAGGCCAGCCCGCTGCCGATCAGCCATTGACCGACCTGGCTGCCGCCCGCTGGCAGGCCGATGCGCAGGTCGGCGGCCAGGCTGATGCTGGCCGCGACCAGCAGCGGCCCGAACAGCCAGGGGTTGGGTTGACGCAGGCGTTGCCAGAGCCACGCTGCCAGCAGGCCGAGCGGGGCGACCAGCGCCAGCCAGCCCCAGCTCACCTGGCCGGCATGGGTCAAGGGGACGCCGTCACCGAGCAGAAACTTGAACAGCGCCGGTACGCACAGCACCACCGCCAGTACCCGCAGGCTCTGTGCTGCGGCCACCTGACCAAGCGCTGCGCCGTTGCGGGCGCCGAGGTTGACCATTTCGCCCGAGCCGCCCGGCATGCTGGCGAAGAACGCCGTGGCGGGGTCTTCGCCGCCCCGTCTGAGCAACCAGACACCGACCACGCTCGATACCGTGACCAGGAGCGCACCGAACAGGATCAGGAGGAAGTGGCTGGCGACCTGCTCGATCACCTCGGGGGTGAAGTGCAGGCCGATGCCGATGCCGATGATCCACTGGCCGCACTTGCGGCCGTTGGGGATCTCGGGAAGCTGCCAGGGAGTCAGGCAGCGCACCAGGATGATCGCCAGCAACGAGCCGACCATCCAGGGCAGTGGCCAGCCGATCTGGCTGGCGAGCAGGCCGCCGGCCAGACCGACCAGGCCGGTGGCCCAGTACAGCGGGAGGGTGCGATCAGGCACCGGCCGCCGCCTGGCGCTGACGGGCACGGCGACGCCAGATGCGCAGCAGTGGCAAGGCCAGCATGCACAGGGTCAGCACCCACACCCCCAGGCTGATCGGGCTCGACCACAGGATGCCCAGCTCGCCGTTGGAGATCGACAGCGCGCGGCGCAGGTTCTGCTCCATCAGCCCACCCAGGATGAAGCCGAGCAGGATCGGCGACAGCGGGAAGTCCAGCTTGCGCAGGATGTAGCCCATGATGCCGATGCCGACCATCAGGAACAGGTCGAAGGTGGTCGCATGCACGGCGTACACGCCGATCCCGGTGATGATCGCGATCACCGGCACCAGCGCCCAGTTCGGCACGGCAAGGATGCGGGTGAAGATGCGGATCATCGGAATGTTCAGGATGACCAGCATGATGTTGGCGACGAACAGCGAGGCGATCAGGCCCCAGACGATGTCTGGCTGCTGCTGGAACAGCAGGGGGCCTGGGGTGATGTTGTACAGCGTCAGTGCGCCGATCATCACGGCCGTGGTCCCGGAACCTGGCACACCGAGCGTCAGCATCGGCACCAGGGCGCCACAGCACGAGGCACCGATGGCGGTTTCCGGCGCAGCCAGGCCGCGGGCGTCGCCCTTGCCGAAGGTGCCGCTCTCACCGGCGATGCGCTTCTCGGTCATGTACGCCACGGCACTGGCCAGCGTCGCGCCGGCGCCAGGCAGCACGCCCATCACGAAGCCGAGCAGGCCACAGCGGATGTTGACCGCGAACACCGAGGCCGCTTCCTTGACGTTGAACAGCATGCGCCCGGTGGCCTTGACCGCCTGGTGACCGTGGTGCGTCTTTTCCAGCAGCAGCAGGATCTCGCTGATCGAGAACAGGCCCAGCACCAGCACCACGAACTGGATGCCGTCGGCCAGGTGCACGCTGTCGCCGGTGAAGCGGTAGACGCCGCTGTTGGCATCGATGCCGACGGCCGACAGGAACAGGCCGATCAGGGCGGCGATGAAGGTCTTCAGCGGTTTGTCGCCGGCCATGCCGCCCAGTGCGACGATGGCGAACACCATCAGCACGAAGTACTCGGCCGGGCCGAAGGCGATCGCCCACTTGGCCAGCAGCGGCGCGAACAGCACCATGCCGCAGGTGGCGATGAAGGCGCCGATGAACGAGCTCCAGGCCGACAGCGACAAGGCCACGCCAGCCAGGCCCTTGCGGGCCATGGGGTAGCCGTCCAGGGTGGTCATCACCGTCGAGGCTTCGCCGGGGATGTTGAGCAGGATCGAGCTGATGCGCCCGCCGTACTCGCACCCCAGGTACACCGCCGCCAGCAGGATCAGCGCCGACTCCGGCGGCAGGCCCAGGGCGAAGGCGATCGGGATCAGCAGGGCGACGCCGTTGATCGGGCCCAGGCCCGGCAGCAGGCCGACCACCGTGCCGATGAGGGTGCCAGACAAGGCAGTGACCAGGTTGTAAGGGGTCAGCGCGACGCCGAAGCCCTGGCCGAGATAACTCAAGGTATCCATGTGTCAGTTCTCCAGAACGTCGAGCAGGCCCAGGGGCAGCGGTACATCCATCACACGGTCGAACAGCCAGTACAGGAACAGGCTCATGCCGACCACCACCACGGCGCTGTGCAGCCAGCGACCGCCGTAGAGACGGGCCATGGGCAGACCGGCCAGGATGGCGCTGAGGATGAAGCCCAACGGTTCGAAGGTCGCGGCGAAGACCAGCAGCAGGCCGATGCAGCAGGCGATCTTGATCAGGGTCTCACGGTCCAGTGGCGGTTCGTCGTCCTTGCGCACGATCGGCGTCGGGCGAATGGCCAGGTACAACAGGCCCAGGCTCATCAGCCCGAGCATGAGCAGCGGATAGGCGCGGGGGCCGACCGGCTCGTAGGAAAACGCGGCCTGGTAGGGCCAGGCCATCACCGCCAGCACGGCGCACACCGCCAGCAGCACCAGCGCGAAGAGGCGTTGCAGGATCATGGGGAAATCCTCGAAAAGGATGAGGCTGACGGCGTGCACCCTGCGACCGCGTCGGCACGCGAGTCGCTGCAGGGGCACGCCGGCCCGGGGCGATTACTGGACCAGGCCGAATTCCTTGGCCAGTGCCTTGTAGTCGGCGACCTGCTTCTTCACGTAGACGTCGAGCGCTTCGCCGGTCATGGCGAAGGGGAACAGCTCGCGCTGGTCACGCAGCTTGGCGAAGTCGTCCGACGCCAGCAGCTTGTCGAACGAGGCCTTCCACCAGGCGTAGTCTTCGTCGCTGACCTTCGGCCCGAGGTAGAAACCGCGCACCACCGGCCAGACGATGTCGTAGCCCTGCTCCTTGGCGGTGGGGATGTCCTTCATCTCGGGGTCGTCCAGGCGGTTTTCCGAGAACACTGCCAGCAGACGCATGTTGCCGCTCTGGATGTGCGGCATGGAGTCGGAGATGTCGGTCGAGCCGACCTGGATGTGCCCGCCCAGCAGCGCGGTGGCGATTTCACCGCCGCCTTCGAGCGCCACGTAGCGCAGGTCACGCGGGTTGATCCCGGCGGCCTTGGCGATCAGCGCGGTCTGCATCCAGTCCTGGCTGCCCACGGTGCCGCCCGAACCGATCACCACCTTGCTCGGGTCCTTCTTCAGGGCCGCGACCAGGTCGTCCAGGGTCTTGTAGGGCGAGTCGCTCTTGACCGCAATGGCGCCGTAGCTGGTGCCGACGGCGGCCAGCCACCTCACCGCGTTCTCGTCGAAGCGGCCGAACTTGCCCTGGGCCAGGTTCAGCAGCGAACCGCTGGACCAGGCCACCAGGGTGCCGGCATCGCCCGGACGCTGGGCGACCACCGCGTTGTAGGCCACTGCACCGACGCCGCCGGGCATGTAGGTCACGCGCATGGGCTTGCTGAGGATCTTCTCGTTGACCAGCGCGCTCTGCACCAGCTTGCAGGTCAGGTCGAAGCCGCCACCCGGCGAGGCCGGGGCGATGCATTCGGGGCGCTTGGGTTCGGCGGCCAGCGCCTGGCCGGCCAGCAGCAGGCAGCCGGTGGCGAGGACGAGGCGGCGTAGGGTTGGGGTCATGGTCGGTCTCCGTGAGCGTTGTTGTTGTCGGATTACCACAGGGCCACGCTGTAGCTCACCAGCACGCGCACCTCATCGGCGTCGCGGGCGAAGTTCGAGCGGAAGGTGGCGTTGCGCAGGCGCACGGCGACGTTCTTCAACGGGCCGGTCTGCACGACGTACTTGAATTCGGTGTCGCGTTCCCACTCGCGGCCTTCGCCGCCGGCGGCACGGCTGACGTTGTCGCCGCTCAGGTAGCGGGTCATGAAGGTCAGGCCCGGGATGCCGAGCTTGCCGAAGTTGTAGTCGTAGCGCATTTGCCAGGAGCGTTCGTCGGCGTTGGCAAAATCGTTGATCTGGACGAAGTTGACCAGGTAGGGGTCAGCGCCGTCGAGGTAGGGGAAGGCGCTGTCGCCGGACAGCTGCTGGTAGGCGGCGCTGAACTTGTGCCCGTTCAGGCCATAGCTGACCAGGCCGTTGAAGGTGGTGTTGTCGATGCGCCCGGCACGGGCCTGGCCCTGCTCGTCGCTGCTCGACAGGCGCACGTCGGCGCCCAGGATGCCCGGCCCCAACGGCTGGTTGATCACCAGGCCCAGGAAATGCTGGCGATAGACTTCGTCCAGCTGGGCGAAGTGGTAGCTGCCGCTGATGCGATCGTTGAACGCATAGTCGAAACCGGCCAGGTCGAAATGCTCGCCCGCCACGGTCGCCCCGAAGCGGTTGTTCTTGTTGTTGATCGCGATGTCTTCACGGTTGGTGTTGTCGCGATCCTTGGCTTTCTCCAGGCGGCCACCGATGAGCGTGAAGCGCTCCAGGTCCTCGGAGCTGACCAGCGCGCCCTCGAAGGTCTGCGGCAGGATGCGCCCGTCGTTGGGCTGCACGGTCGGCAGGTCGGGGATCAGCGTGCCGACCTTGAGTTCGGTCTTGGAGATGCGCACCTTGCCGGTCAGGCCCAGCTTGGAATATTCGTCGGCGGCGCGTCCGTCGTCATGGGTCGGCAACAGGCCGGTGCCGGTCCGGTCCGGGCTGGAATCGAGCTTGACCCCCAGCATGCCGAGCGCGTCCACGCCGAAACCGACCGTGCCTTCGGTGTAACCGGACTGGACGTTGAGCATGAAGCCCTGGGCCCACTCGTCGCGCTTGGACTGCTGACGGCTGGTGCCATCGCGGAAGTCGCGGTTGAAGTACATGTTGCGGGTTTCGAGGGTCGCGGTGCTGTCTTCGAAGAAGGCAGCCTGGCTCATCGGCGCTGCACTGGCGAAGGCCAGGGCACAGGTGATGGCGGACGGGCGGACGGAAAGGGATCGGTGTGGCGCGCACGCCAGGGGCTGCGGTGGCAGCATATCGATGACTCCATTTCTTGTTCTTATTGGACGCACAGTCGAGGTGCATAGCCGGCATCTTTGCTGTGCCGTGGTGCGATGCTAGGGAATGAACCTTTCACCAAGCTTTCAATTTGAAAGGATTGTTACAAGGGGCTTCACGACCGCGCCGGCAGGGTACACTTCGCGCCATCCACCGATTGGCGAGGGGAGACAACGATGCGTGTGCTGCTGGTCGAAGACCACCTGCAACTGGCGGAAAGCGTGGCCCAGGCGCTCAAGAGCACGGGCCTGACGGTCGACGTGCTGCACGACGGCGTCGCTGCGGACCTGGCCCTGGCCAGCGAAGACTATGCGGTGGCGGTGCTGGACGTCGGCCTGCCGCGCATGGACGGTTTCGAGGTGCTGGCACGCCTGCGCGGGCGAGGGCGCAACCTGCCGGTGCTGATGCTCACGGCGCGCAGCGACGTCAGGGACCGGGTCCACGGGCTCAACCTGGGCGCCGACGATTACCTGGCCAAGCCTTTCGAGCTGACCGAACTGGAAGCCCGGGTCAAGGCGCTGCTGCGCCGCAGCGTGCTGGGTGGCGAGCGTCAGCAGCGCTGTGGCCCGCTGGTCTATGACCTCGATACCCGGCGCTTCAGCCTGGGCGATGCCACCTTGACCCTGACTTCGCGCGAGCAGAGCGTGCTGGAGGCGCTGATCGCTCGCCCGGGCCGGGTGATGAGCAAGGAGCAGCTCGCCGCGCAGGTCTTCGGCCTGGACCAGGAGGCCAGCCCCGACGCCATCGAGATCTACATCCACCGGCTGCGCAAGAAGCTCGACGGTCAGCCGGTCGCCATCGTCACCTTCCGTGGCCTGGGCTATCTGCTCGAGCACCGCGATGCGTGACACCGGCAGCCTGCGCGGGCGATTGCTGTGGAACCTGGCACTGCTGCTGGTGGTGCTGATGCTCGCCAGTGGCCTGAGTGCCTACTGGAACGGGCGCGAGGCGGCCGACACCGCCTACGACCGCACCTTGCTGGCCTCGGCGCGGACCATCGCCGCCGGGTTGTCCCAGCGCGACGGCACGCTCAGCGCCGAGGTGCCCTACGTGGCGCTGGACACGTTCGCCTACGACAGTGCCGGCCGTATCTACTACCAGGTGCTGGACATTCACCAGCGGCTGATCTCGGGCTACGAGCACCTGCCCGCACCGCCCGCCAACAGCCCACGCACCGATGACTACCCCGCCCTGGCGCGGTTCTACAACGCCAGGTACCTGGGCGAGAATGTGCGCGTGGTCAGCCTGCTCAAGGCCGTCAGCGAGCCGAACATGAACGGCATGGCGGAGATCCGCGTGGCCGAGACCGAGGAAGCGCGCGTCAGCATGGCCCGCAGCCTGATGGCCGATACGCTGCTGCGGCTGGGGATGCTGGCGCTCGGCGCATTGCTGATGGTCTGGTTCGCGGTGAGCGCCGCCCTGCGCCCGCTGGAGCGCCTGCGCACGGCGGTCGAGGAGCGCCAGCCGGACGATCTGCGCGCCTTGCCGGTGGTGCAGGTGCAGCGTGAGCTGGAGCCCTTGGTGCGGGCCCTCGATCACTTCACCGAGCGCCTGCGTGGCCAGTTCCAGCGTCAGGCGCAGTTCATTGCCGAGGCGGCCCATGAGTTGCGCACGCCGTTGGCGGTGCTCAAGGCGCGGGTCGAACTGGGCCTGCGGGCCCATGACCCGCAGACCTGGCGGCAGACGCTGGAATCGGCGGTGCAGGGCACCGATCGCCTGACGCACCTGGCCAACCAGCTGCTCTCGCTGGCGCGCGTGGAGAACGGTGCCCGGGCGATCGCCGAGGGCGGCGCGCAGCGCCTGGACCTCAGCCAGCTGACCCGTGAACTGGGCATGGCCATGGCGCCGCTGGCCCACGCCCGTGGGGTCTCTCTGGCCCTGGAGGCGCAGGCGCCGGTCTGGCTCAAGGGCGAGCCGACCTTGCTCAACGAACTGCTCAGCAACCTGGTGGACAATGCCCTGGCCCACACCCCGTCCGGTGGCGACGTGGTGCTTCGAGTGCTGGCGCCTGCGGTGCTCGAGGTCGAGGACGACGGGCCGGGCATCCCGGAAAGCGAACGCGAGCGCGTGTTCGAGCGCTTCTACCGGCGCGGGCCGCACGGCACGGGGCTGGGCCTGGCGATCGTGGGCGAGATCTGCCGTGCGCACCTGGCGCAGATCACCTTGCACGACGGCGAGAACGGGGGGCTGAAGGTGCGCGTCAGCTTCATCGCCGACTGACCTTCAGCGCAGCAGGCCGCGTGCGTGCAGCAGTTCGGCCGCCTCCAGCCGGGTGCCGGTGGGCAGGCTCAGGTGCCGGTAGGCGGGGAGGGTGTCGAGCGCACGCCCCGGCTCGCCCAGGCTCACGTGCCGGGCCAGCTGCACGATGTCGATGTAGTCGATGCGCGCGGTGTGGCGATCCAGGTCCTGAAGTTGCCCAGGCAGCCGCACCAGCTGCTCGGGAAACTCCCAGGCGCTGAGGATCTTGTCGCCCAGCGCCGGCTGGATCTGCTCGATCACGTAGTCCAGGCAGACCGGGTCGGAGAGCAGTTCGTTGTGCTCCTGGGCATGGATCAGGATCGGCAAGGCGCCGATCTGGTGCACCAGGCCGCCCAGTGCCGCCTGGTCCGGCGTGAGCCGGGTGTAGCGACGGCACAGCTCGTAGCTGATGCCTGCCACTTCCAGGCTGCTGGTCCAGATCGCCCGCAGCTTTTGTTCCACGGCCGGCTCGCGGGCGTGGAAGATCTGTTCGATGACCAGGCCGATCGCCAAGTTGCAGCTGTAGTTGACGCCCAGGCGCGTGATGGCCGTATGCAGGTCGGTGACCTCCACGGTCGCCCGCAGCAACGGGCTGTTGACCACCTTGATCAGGCGGGCCGCCAAGGCAGCGTCGCGGCCGATGACCTTGCTCAGCGCCGCGACGCTGATCTCGCTGTCCTCGGCGGCTTCACGGATGCTCAGCGCCACTTCGGGCAAGGTCGGCAGCACCAGGTCGTCATTCTCGATGGCGACCATCAGTTGTGCCTTGACCGTCTCAGCCAATGTATTCATGAAAAGCTACCGCAAAAGAAGGCCGCCCGGCGCGACACGCAGGGCGAGCAGGTCAACGCTGGATTTCCCGGTCGCGATCCAGTTCGTACGGCAAGCTCGCCAGAGTCAGGCGCGGCCCCTCCGGGCTGCCCAGGTGCAACTGCCCGGACTCGACGGCATCGGCTGCCACCACCGCCAGCAGCTCGCAGCCGCCTTCGCCCGTGGGCGCGGCCAGCACCACTTCGCCGACCGAAGAGCCATGCACCGGGGAGAACAGGCCGGTGCCAGGCGCCGGCGCCTGGCCGTCGTCCAGCAGCAGACGGTACTGGCGACGCTTGAGCTTGCCCAGGTACTGCATGCGCGCGACGATTTCCTGGCCGGTGTAGCAGCCCTTCTTGAAGCTCACGCCGCCGACGGCCTGCAGGTTGATCATCTGCGGGATGAACAGCTCGCGGGTCTGCGCCATGACCTGGCCCAGGCCGGCTCGCACCTGGCCGAGCAGCCAGTGGTCCAAAGGCGCTTCGGGCAGCGCGTCACGCAGGCGTGCCAGCACGGCCTCGTGCTGCTCGGCAGGCACCCACAGCTCGGCGCGCTGCGGCGAGACGTTGACGGCGATCAGGCCCTCGTGCGTGCAGAGCCCGCCCGCTTCGTCCGGTAGCACGAGGCCCAGCGCCGCGAGCAGCGGCTCGCCTTGCTGCAGGCCATAGCGCGACCAGTGTGCGCTGGCATCGCTCAAGGTGGCCTTGGAGAACACCGCGTATTTCTTCAGGTCCGCCAGCTGCGGTGCCAGCAGCTCCTGGGTCATGGCCAGCAGGAAGCCTGCATCGTGCGGCACGATGCGAAAGCTCGACTGCATGCGGCCCTTGGGTGTGCAGCGGGCACCGAGACTGGAATGCGCGGGGTCGAGGTAATTGAGGTTGCAGGTCAGTTGTCCCTGCAGGAACTTGCCGGCATCGGAGCCGTGGACGGCAAGAATGCCTTCGTGGCTGAGTGGGCAGTAGAACGCGGAGTCGGCCATGGGTCATCGCAGTTGGTAAAGTCTGCAGTCATGATAGAGGGCCACGGGCAAAATAGGTAGGTGCGTGGTCTGGCCGGGCGGCGAGGGCGCGAAGGGGCTGACAGGCACGTGCGACCAATGCCGCGTGTCGCTGACGGGGCGGGCCTGTATACTGGCCGGCCATTCGAGGAGGGTCCCATGGTCGAACAAACTGAACTCAACCGGCTGTTCTGGCACAGCCGACGCGGCATGCTCGAGCTGGACGTGCTGCTGGTGCCGTTTACCCAGGAGGTCTACGCCACCCTGAGCGAAGAGGACCGCGCCCTGTACCGTCGCCTACTGAGCTGCGAGGACCAGGACATGTTCGGCTGGTTCATGGAGCGCAACGAGTCCGAAGACCCTGAGCTGCAGCGCATGGTCCGCATCATTCTGGACCGTGTCCAGCCCAAGTGACCGCTTCACGTGCCATTGGCAAGGCTCGCGCCTGCTGCTGGTGACGTACCTGATCGTCCAGGCCCTGGCCCTGGGCACGCTCCTCCTGGCGGCGCTGCCGGGCTGGCTGGTCGCGGGGATGGTGCTCGCCTGCCTGGGGCATGCCTGCTGGGCACTGCCACGGCGGATCCTGCTCAGCCATCCAGACGCGGTCACCGGGCTGCGCTGCGAGCCTGGCGGCTGGCAGTTGTACACCCGAGCGACCGGTTGGCAGCCGGTGCGTCTGTGCCGTGACAGCGTGGCGCTGCCGCGCCTGGTGGTGGTGCGCTACGTGCCCCAGGGCGCGCGCCTGGGGCGCAGCCAGTGCATCCCGTTCGATGCGATGCCGCCGGACGCACACCGCCGCCTGCGGGTGCGCCTGAAGTTCAGTCGGCAGCGTTGGGCGGCTGCAGGATAGTGTCGAACGCCTGGGGCAACAGGGCAGGGTAGTCGAGTGTGTAGTGCAACCCCCGGGACTCGCGCCGCGCCATCGCCGAACGGATCATTAGTTCGGCCACTTGCGCCAGGTTGCGCAGCTCGATCAGGTCGCGGCTGACCTTGTAGTTGCTGTAGAACTCGTCGATCTCGTCGAGCAGCAGCCGCACCCGATGCTCGGCGCGCTGCAGGCGTTTGCTGGTGCGCACGATCCCCACGTAGTCCCACATGAACCGCCGCAGCTCGTCCCAGTTGTGCGCGATGATCACGTCTTCGTCCGAGTCGGTCACCTGGCTGGCGTCCCAGCAGGGCAGGGCGCAAGGAGGCGCGACCTGGTCGAGGCGCGCCTGGATGTCCTGCGCTGCCGAGCGGCCGTAGACGAAGCATTCCAGCAGCGAGTTGCTGGCCATGCGGTTGGCGCCGTGCAGGCCGGTGCAACTGGTCTCGCCGACCGCATACAGGTTAGGCACGTCGGTCAGGCCACGTTCGTCCACCAGCACGCCGCCACAGGTGTAGTGGGCGGCCGGCACCACGGGGATGGGCTGGCGAGTGATGTCGATGCCGAAGGTCAGGCAGCGCTCGTAGACCGTGGGGAAGTGGTGCTTGATGAACGCGGCAGGCTTGTGGGTGATGTCCAGGTACACGCAGTCGATGCCCAGGCGTTTCATCTCGTGGTCGATGGCGCGGGCGACGATGTCGCGGGGCGCGAGTTCTTCACGGGCATCGAAACGCGGCATGAACCGCTCGCCGTCGGGCAGGCGCAGCAGCGCACCTTCGCCGCGCAGCGCTTCGGTGATCAGGAAGCTCTTGGCCTGGGGGTGATACAGGCAGGTGGGGTGAAACTGGTTGAACTCCAGGTTCGCCACCCGGCAGCCGGCCCGCCAGGCCATGGCGATGCCATCGCCGCAGGCGCCATCAGGGTTGCTGGTGTAGAGGTAGACCTTGGCCGCACCGCCGGTGGCGAGCACGGTGAAGCGCGCGCCGAAGGTGTCGACCTCGCCGGTGGTGCGGTCGAGCACGTAGGCGCCCAGGCAGCGCTCGCCGTCCAGGCCCAGACGCCGCTCGGTGATCAGGTCGACGGCGACCCGCTGCTCGAGCAGTTCGATGTTCGGTCGCCGCCGCGCCTGTTCGAGCAGCGTGGCGAAGATCGCCGCGCCGGTGGCATCGGCGGCATGGATGATGCGGCGGTGACTGTGCCCGCCCTCGCGGGTCAGGTGGAACTGGAAGCTGCGATCGCCTCCGTCGGTCTCGGCGTCCCGGGTGAAGGGCACGCCTTGTTCGATCAGCCACTCGATGGCCTCGCGGCTGTGCTCCACCGTGAACCGCACGGCCGTCTCGTTGCACAGGCCGCCGCCAGCGTCGAGGGTGTCCTCGACGTGCGACTGGACGGTGTCGGCGTCGTCCAGCACGGCCGCGACGCCGCCCTGGGCCCAGAACGTGGAGCCGTTGGCCAGGTCGCCCTTGCTCAGCACCGCGATGCGCAGGTGCGCGGGGAGGTTCAAGGCCACGCTAAGGCCGGCAGCACCGCTGCCGATAACCAGGACATCGTGTTGAAGGTGTTGGCTCATGTCAGGGCACTAGTATTCTTTGGGAGGGGCGCGGCACAATAGTCACGCGCAGGTGGCATTGTGAAACCATCGTGAATCCAGACCGGCTGTCTTTATAGCAGTCACGCCCGCCCGATTTCCATGGGCGTCGTCAGGAAGGCCGATCTTTGTGGGAACTTTCTGCATGGGAAGTCTCTCAATAGAAGGCTGCCCACACGTCATGATTGCCGCGGCGACACAAGCGAAGCGCCCAGCCGGGCAGCTTGTGTATCGAAGACCAGACTATCGACGTGGCAGGCCGTGAGCGCGCTGCGTCTTCCATGCGAGCCGTCAGAGGTCGCAGGAAACTTGCTTGAAGGGGGAGAACTTTTGCGCGAAGCCCGAGTCTATGGTTGCAAGCCTGAGCGATGGCCGTTGCAACGCTCCTTCAAGATCACTGAGGAGTGTTCATGCTAACCCAGGAAGAGGATCAGCAGCTTGTCGAACGCGTACAGCGGGGCGACAGGCGAGCGTTTGATCTGTTGGTGCTCAAGTATCAGCACAAGATTCTCGGGTTGATCGTGCGGTTCGTGCACGATACCCACGAAGCCCAAGACGTGGCTCAGGAAGCCTTCATCAAGGCTTACCGAGCGCTTGGCAACTTCCGCGGCGACAGCGCGTTCTACACGTGGCTGTACCGCATCGCCATCAACACGGCGAAGAACTACCTGGTGTCCCGCGGTCGGCGGCCGCCAGACAGCGACGTCAACTCCGAGGATGCGGAGTTCTACGACGGCGATCATGGTCTCAAGGATCTTGAGTCCCCTGAGCGTTCGTTGTTGCGGGATGAGATCGAAGGCACCGTCCATCGGACCATCCAGCAATTGCCCGAAGATTTGCGCACTGCCCTAACATTGCGCGAATTCGACGGTCTGAGTTACGAGGACATTGCCAGCGTCATGCAGTGTCCGGTGGGTACCGTGCGTTCCAGGATTTTCCGCGCTCGGGAGGCCATCGATAAAGCCTTGCAACCCCTGTTGCATGAAACCTGAGACAGCGGCTACAGCCAAGAGAGGAACCGCCATGAGTCGTGAAGCTTTGCAGGAATCGCTGTCCGCGGTGATGGACAACGAAGCGGACGAACTGGAACTGCGTCGTGTGCTCAACGCCACGAACGATGCCGAAGCGCGTGCCACCTGGGCGCGCTACCAGGTCGCACGTGCAGCGATGCACAAAGAACTGCTGCTGCCAAAGCTGGACATCGCCTCGGCGGTCTCTGCAGCCCTGGCAGAAGAAGAAGCGCCTGCCCCTGCCAAGCGCGGTGCATGGCGTGGCCTGGGTCGTCTGGCTGTTGCAGCCTCCGTCACCTTCGCCGTGCTGGCCGGTGTCCGCCTGTACAACCAGGATGACATTGCAGGCAATCAGCTGGCCGCGCAACAACCCGTCCAGCAGGGCGTCGTTGCCCCGCAGGCACAAGGTCCGGCCGTACTGGCAGGCTACACCGAAGGTGCCGAGCAGACTGCTGCGCCTGTCACCAACGGCGTCATGCAGAATCCAGGCAACTGGGACAAGCGCCTGCCAGGCTACCTGCGTCAGCATGCACAGGACTCGGCCCTGAAGGGCAATGACGGTGCACTGCCTTACGCGCGTGCCGCCAGCATGGAAAACCACTGATACCACTGATCAAGGACGTTCATGCGTGCGCTACCACTGTGGCCGCTGGTCTTCAGCGGCTTGATGGCGGCGCCTGCACTGGCAGCCAGTTCTTCGCCCGAGGCGAATGACTGGCTGAACAGGCTGGCCCACGCCGAGCAAGGACAGAGCTACCAAGGTTCTTTCATTTACGAGCGCAACGGCAGCTTCTCTTCCCACGACATCTGGCGCCGCGTCCAGGCAGGGAAGGTCAGTGAACGCCTGTCGCAACTCGACGACGCCCCCCAGGAAATCGTTCGCGTCAATGGCAAGGTCCAGTGCGTCAGTGGCGCCTTGGGTAACGATGCCCTGACACCGGCCAGCCAGGCCGCTCCCGTACTCGACCCCCTCAAGCTGATGAGCTGGTACGACCTCACGGTCACCGGACGCTCGCGCGTGGCCGGTCGTGAAGCCGTGGTCATCAGCCTGGTCCCGCGTGATGCGCACCGCTATGGCTTCGAGTATCACCTCGACCGCCAGACCGGGCTACTCCTGCGTTCGCTGATGACCAACGACAAGGGACAGCTGCTGGAGCGTTTCCAGATGACGCGCCTGGACACGACGCCTCCGACCGATGCGCAGTTGCGCCCCGGTGCCGCCTGTCGTCCCGTCAAACCCGTGCCGGTGGCCACGACCGACGATGCGCCGGCCTGGCGTGCCGAGTGGCTGCCGCCTGGTTTCGAGTTGACCGACAGCAGCGTACGGCGTGATCCACAGCGCAACAGCCGGGTCGAAAGCCTGCTGTACGACGACGGCCTGGCACGCTTCTCGGTGTTCCTCGAGCCGGTCGACGACACGCAGGTCAAGGACATGCGTCTGGCCGTGGGGCCGACCGTGGCCGTGTCCAGGCAGCTGAACACCGCCGAGGGCGCGTTCATGATCACGGTGGTGGGCGAGGTGCCGCTGGGCACGGCCGAACGCGTGGCGCTGTCCATGCGGCCCCAGGCCCGTCCCGAGCGCCCGTGAAGACGGGCCTTCGGGTCATGGCTTGAAACGAAATTAACGTTTTGTCATTTGCAAAAAGCGCGCGGATTTTTTATAGGTCAGGCTCCTCGACGCCTGACCTCTCCTGCGTTGCAGAGGCCTCATTGCCAACTACGCTCGTTTTGACGGGAGCCGTATGTCACTACCTCGTTTCAAATCCTACCTCTCGATGTTCGCTGCCGTGTTCATGCTCGGCCAGCTGGCCGTCGCCCAGGCACAGGAAGCCCTGCCTGACTTCACCACACTGGTCGAGCAGGCCTCGCCTGCCGTGGTGAACATCAGTACCAAGCAGAAGCTGCCTGCGCGGCGCGTCGCACAAGGCCAGATGCCCGACCTGGAAGGCCTGCCGCCGATGTTCCGCGAATTCTTCGAACGTGGCCTGCCGCAGCAGCCGCGCTCGCCGCGCGGTGACCGCCAGCGCGAGGCCCAGTCGCTGGGCTCGGGCTTCATCATCTCCAGCGACGGCTACGTGCTGACCAACAACCACGTGATCGCCGATGCCGACGAGATCATCGTACGTCTGTCCGACCGCAGCGAATTGCAGGCCAAGCTGGTCGGTACCGACCCACGCACCGACGTGGCGCTGCTGAAGGTGGACGGCAAGAACCTGCCGACCGTCAAGCTGGGCGATTCGGAAAAGCTCAAGGTTGGTGAATGGGTGCTGGCCATCGGGTCGCCGTTCGGCTTCGATCACTCGGTGACCAAGGGCATCGTCAGCGCCAAGGGGCGCACGCTGCCGAACGACACCTACGTTCCGTTCATCCAGACCGACGTGGCCATCAACCCCGGCAACTCCGGTGGCCCGCTGTTCAACATGAACGGGGAGGTGGTCGGCATCAACTCGCAGATCTTCACCCGTTCGGGCGGCTTCATGGGGCTGTCCTTCGCCATCCCGATCGACGTGGCGCTGGACGTGTCCAACCAGCTGAAGAAAGACGGCAAGGTCAGCCGTGGCTGGCTGGGCGTGGTCATCCAGGAGGTCAACAAGGACCTGGCCGAGTCCTTCGGGCTCGAGCGTCCTGCAGGCGCCCTGGTGGCCCAGGTGCTCGAAGACGGCCCGGCGGCCAAGAGCGGCCTGCAGGTCGGCGACGTGATCCTCAGCATGAATGGTCAGCCGATCGTCATGTCCGCCGACCTGCCGCACCTGGTCGGCAGCCTGAAGGATGGCGCCACCGCCAAGCTGGAGATCATCCGCAACGGCAAGCGCCAGAACCTCGACGTGACCGTCGGTGCGCTGCCGGAAGACGACGCCGACATCGGCACCGGTGGCCAGTCTGGCGCCGAGCGCAGCAGCAACCGCCTGGGCGTGTCCGTGGCCGAGCTGAGCGCCGAGCAGAAGAAATCGCTGGAGCTCAAGGGCGGTGTGGTCATCAAGGACGTGCAGGATGGCCCGGCTGCCCTGATCGGCCTGCGTCCGGGCGACGTCATCAGCCACCTGAACAACCAGGCGATCACCTCGGCCAAGCAGTTCACCGAGATCGCCAAGGACCTGCCGAAGAACCGCTCCGTGTCGATGCGGGTGCTGCGCCAGGGCCGTGCCAGCTTCATCACCTTCAAGCTGGCGGAATGACGCAGCGGTAGGTCACTCGCTGCAAGCGGCAAGTGAAAACAGGGCCGGTGTGGGGACTCGTTCCGTGCACCGGCCCTGCGCTCATTAGGGCTGACGCTTTCCAAGGGGGCAGCCATCGGAATGCCTGCACCCTGACGGGATCCTCCAGGCCCGACCGCACGGCTTGCAGCGTGCCGCTCATGGCTTGCCACTCACTCAGGTAGCCGACCCCCCCTCTTTCCAGTACAATTCCTGGCTATTTTCCGCGGGCGTCCGGCTCGCAGCCTTATCGAGTGTTGACCCGTGAGTGATTTGAGTCATATCCGCAATTTCTCCATCATCGCCCACATCGACCATGGCAAGTCGACGCTGGCCGACCGGTTCATCCAACTGTGCGGCGGCCTGACGGCGCGCGAGATGGAAGCCCAGGTACTTGATTCGATGGACCTGGAGCGCGAGCGCGGGATCACCATCAAGGCCCACAGCGTGACGCTGCATTACAAGGCGCGTGACGGCAAGACCTACCAGCTCAACTTCATCGACACCCCTGGTCACGTCGACTTCACCTACGAGGTCAGCCGTTCGCTGGCGGCCTGTGAAGGCGCCTTGCTGGTGGTCGATGCGGGGCAGGGCGTCGAGGCTCAGTCCGTCGCCAACTGCTACACGGCCATCGAGCAGGGCCTGGAAGTCATGCCCGTGCTGAACAAGATGGATCTGCCGCAGGCCGATCCCGATCGCGTCAAGGACGAGATCGAGAAGATCATCGGCATCGACGCCACCGACGCGGTCGCGTGCAGCGCCAAGAGCGGCATGGGCGTGGACGAGGTGCTCGAGCGCCTGGTACAGACCATCCCCGCGCCCGAGGGCGAGATCGACGCACCGCTGCAGGCGCTGATCATCGACTCCTGGTTCGACAACTACCTGGGCGTGGTCTCGCTGGTGCGTGTGCGCCAGGGCCGGGTCAAGAAGGGCGACAAGATCCTGGTCAAGTCCACCGGCAAGGTGCACCTGGTCGACAGCGTCGGTGTCTTCAACCCCAAGCACACCCAGATGCCCGACCTGAAGGCCGGTGAAGTCGGTTTCATCATCGCCAGCATCAAGGACATCCACGGCGCGCCGGTGGGCGACACCCTGACCCTGTCCTCGACGCCGGAAGTCGAAGTGCTCTCGGGCTTCAAGAAGATCCAGCCCCAGGTCTACGCCGGCCTGTTCCCGGTCAGCTCCGACGACTTCGAGGACTTCCGCGACGCCCTGCAGAAGCTGACCCTGAACGACTCGTCGCTGCAGTACCTGCCGGAAAGCTCCGACGCCCTGGGCTTCGGTTTCCGTTGCGGCTTCCTCGGCATGCTGCACATGGAGATCATCCAGGAGCGCCTGGAGCGCGAGTACGACCTGGACCTGATCACCACGGCGCCGAGCGTGATCTTCGAGGTCAAGCTCAAGACCGGTGAAACCATCTACGTCGACAACCCATCCAAGCTTCCGGACGTCTCCTCGGTCGAAGATTTCCGCGAGCCGATCGTCTCGGCCAACATCCTTGTGCCTCAGGAGCACCTGGGCAACGTCATTACCCTGTGCATCGAGAAGCGTGGCGTCCAGCGCGACATGCAGTTCCTGGGCGCGCAGGTGCAGGTGCGGTACGACCTGCCGATGAACGAGGTGGTGCTGGACTTCTTCGATCGCCTGAAGTCCACCAGCCGTGGCTATGCGTCGCTGGACTACCATTTCGACCGCTACCAGTCGGCCAACCTGGTCAAGCTGGACGTGTTGATCAACGGCGACAAGGTCGATGCACTGGCGCTGATCGTGCATCGGGACAACGCGCACTACAAAGGGCGCGCCTTGACCGAGAAGATGAAGGAGCTGATTCCTCGGCAGATGTTCGACGTCGCGATCCAGGCTGCCATCGGCGGCCAGATCGTCGCCCGGACGACCGTCAAGGCCCTCAGGAAAAACGTTCTGGCCAAGTGCTACGGTGGCGACGTGAGCCGTAAGCGCAAGCTGCTCGAGAAGCAGAAGGCCGGTAAGAAACGCATGAAGCAGGTCGGCAACGTGGAGATTCCACAAGAAGCCTTCCTCGCCGTGCTCAAGTTGGATAGCTAGGTCCTATGTCGCTAAATTTCCCGCTGTTGCTCGTCATCGCCGTTGCCGTCTGTGGTGCGTTGGCCCTGATCGACCTGGTGCTGCTCGCACCGCGTCGGCGGGCAGCCATCGCCAACTACCAGAACAGTGTCAGCCAGCCAGACATGGCCGTGGTCGAGCGACTGGACAAGGAGCCGTTGCTGGTCGAGTACGGCAAGTCGTTCTTCCCGGTGCTGTTCATCGTGCTGGTGCTGCGTTCGTTCCTGGTCGAGCCGTTCCAGATTCCGTCGGGGTCGATGAAACCGACCCTGGAAGTGGGCGATTTCATCCTGGTGAACAAGTTCTCCTACGGCATTCGCCTGCCGGTGCTGGACAAGAAGATCATCGAAGTGGGCAACCCCCAGCGCGGCGACGTGATGGTGTTCCGCTACCCGAGCGATCCGAACGTCAACTACATCAAGCGGGTCGTGGGCGTGCCGGGTGACACGGTGCGTTACACCGCCGACAAGCACCTGTACGTCAACGACCAACCGATCGCCGAGCAACTGGTCGGCCCCGAGCCTGGCACCCTGGGCAGCGCCCAGCGGTACAAGGAGCAGCTGGGCGCCGCCGAGCACCTGATCCGCAAGGAGATGCGGCGTAGCCGTGTCATGCCGGACCAGCAGTGGACCGTGCCGGCCGGCCACTACTTCATGATGGGCGACAACCGCGACAACTCCAACGACAGCCGCTTCTGGGACGATCCCAACATCCCGCAGGCGCTGCACGGCATGGTGCCCGACCGCAACATCGTCGGCAAAGCCTTCGCCGTGTGGATGAGCTGGCCTGAGCCCAAGCTCAGCCACTTGCCCACGCTGTCACGGGTCGGCCTGATCCGGTAATACCCAATCGGCGCTGTCGCAAGACGGCGCCGAATGCATTTATGGCATAGGCTGTGTCCAAGACGGTCGAATGCACCGGCCACGCCCGAACGGGGCGCACAGCCAAACAGTCTTTCCAGGATGTTGATTTGAACACTGTGTTGAACATGACGGCGCTCCTTCGCGAGACGCCGAACAAGAAGACCGGCTCTGCCCGTCGGGTGGTGGCATGAGCGCACCGCTGAGTCGTCTCGAGCGCAAGCTGGGCTACACCTTCAAGGACCAGGACCAGATGGTGCTGGCCTTGACCCACCGCAGCTTCGCTGGCCGCAACAACGAGCGCCTGGAGTTCCTGGGCGATGCGATCCTCAACTTCGTCGCAGGCGAGGCGCTGTTCGAGCGCTTCCCGCAGGCGCGCGAAGGCCAGCTGTCGCGGCTGCGCGCTCGGCTGGTCAAGGGCGAGACCCTGGCCCGACTGGCCCGCGGCTTCGACCTGGGCGAATACCTGCGCCTGGGCTCGGGCGAGCTCAAGAGCGGCGGCTTTCGTCGTGAGTCGATTCTGGCCGACGCACTGGAAGCCTTGATCGGCGCGATCTACCTGGATGCCGGCATGCAGGCCGCGCGCGAGCGCATCCTGGCCTGGCTGGTCGACGAGTTCGAAGGGCTGACCCTGGTCGACACCAACAAGGACCCCAAGACCCGGTTGCAGGAGTTCCTGCAGTCGCGTGGCTGTGAACTGCCGCGCTACGAAGTGGTGGACATCCAGGGCGAACCCCACTGCCGCACCTTCCTCGTCGAGTGCGAGGTGGTTCTGCTCAACAACAAGAGCCGTGGCCAGGGCGTGAGCCGGCGCATCGCTGAACAGGTCGCCGCGGCGTCCGCACTGATCGCCTTGGGCGTGGAGAATGGCAATGACTGAGAACACTTCGACCCGCTGCGGCTACGTGGCCATCGTGGGCCGCCCGAACGTGGGCAAGTCGACCTTGCTCAACCACATCCTCGGGCAAAAGCTGGCGATCACCTCGCGCAAGCCGCAGACCACTCGGCACAACATGCTCGGGATCAAGACCGAAGGCGAGGTGCAGGCCATCTACGTCGACACGCCGGGCATGCACAAGGCCAACGACAAGGCCCTGAACCGCTACATGAACCGCAACGCCTCGGCCGCCCTCAAGGACGTCGACGTGGTGATCTTCGTGGTCGACCGGGCGCGCTGGACCGACGAGGACCAACTGGTGCTCGAGCGTATCCAGTACGTCGAAGGGCCGGTGATCCTGGCGGTCAACAAGACCGATCGCCTGGACGAGAAGGCCGAGCTGATCCCGCACCTGCAGTGGTTGCAGACCCAATTGCCAGCGGCCGAGATCGTGCCGATCTCGGCGCAGCAGGGCCACAACCTCGAGGCCCTCGAGGGCCTGATCGCCAAGCACCTGCCGGAGAACGAGCATTTCTTCCCGGAAGACCAGATCACCGACCGCAGCAGCCGCTTCCTGGCCGCCGAACTGGTGCGCGAGAAGATCATGCGCCAGCTCGGTGCCGAACTGCCGTACCAGATCACCGTCGAGATCGAGGAATTCAAGCAGCAGGGCCATGTGCTGCACATCCATGCACTGATCCTGGTCGAGCGTGATGGCCAGAAGAAGATCATCATTGGCGACAAGGGCGAGCGCATCAAGCGCATCGGCTCGGACGCCCGCAAGGACATGGAAACCCTGTTCGACGCCAAGGTCATGCTCAACCTGTGGGTCAAGGTCAAGGGTGGCTGGTCCGACGACGAGCGCGCCCTGCGTTCGCTCGGTTACGGCGATCTGTAACACGGCCTGGCCTGCCGCCCGGCAGGCCGCCCCCGCCAGGAACGATGCCTGATGCAGCAAGCTGTCGGACAACCGGCCTACGTGCTGCACAGCCGGGCCTATCGCGAAGCCAGTGCCCTGGTGGACTTCTTCACGCCGCAAGGCTGCGTACGCGGCGTCCTGCGCCGCGCACGGGGCAAGAGCGGCAGCGTCATGCGGCCGTTCGCCCTGCTCGAGGTCGAGCTGCGCGGGCGTGGCGAGCTCAAGACCGTGGGCCGCTTGGAGGGCGTCGGCAATGCGCCCTGGCTGCACGGCGATGCCCTGTTCAGCGGGCTCTACCTCAACGAGCTGCTGGTGCGCCTGCTGGCCCCTGAAGTGCCGCACCCGGTGCTGTTCGAACACTATGGCCTGACGTTGCAGGCGCTGGCCGAAGGGCGTGCGCTGGAACCCTTGCTGCGGGCCTTCGAGTGGCGTTTGCTGGACGAGCTGGGCTACGCCTTCTCGTTGAACCAGGACGTCCAGGGCGAGGCGATCGAGCCGGGTGCCCTGTACCGTCTACACGTCGATGCCGGTCTCGAACGGGTGGAGCTGGCGCAGCCAGGGCTATTCACCGGGGCCGATCTGCTGGCCCTGGCCGATGCCGACTGGGACGCGCCTGGCAGCTTGCTGGCCGCCAAGCGCCTGATGCGTCAGGCGCTGGCCGTGCACCTGGGGTCCAAGCCGCTGGTCAGTCGCGAACTGTTTCGCAAGCGCTGAGCACGTCGTATGCTGTGGGGCTCAACTTTCAGGAGCGCCCTTCGTGACCCACAGCAACCGCATCCTTCTTGGCGTCAACATCGACCACGTCGCGACCCTGCGCCAGGCCCGGGGCACGCGTTACCCGGACCCGGTCAAGGCCGCGCTGGACGCCGAGGAGGCGGGCGCCGACGGCATCACCGTGCACCTGCGCGAAGACCGCCGGCACATCCAGGACCGCGACGTGCTGCTGCTCAAGGACGTCCTGCAGACCCGCATGAACTTCGAGATGGGCGTCACCGAGGAGATGATCGCGTTCGCCGAGCGCATTCGTCCGGCGCATGTCTGCCTGGTGCCCGAAACCCGCCAGGAGCTGACCACCGAGGGCGGGCTGGACGTGGCGGGTCAGGAAGCGCGCATCCACGCGGCGGTCGAGCGCCTGGCGCGGACCGGTGCCGAAGTCTCGTTGTTCATCGACGCCGATCCCAGGCAGATCGAAGCGGCCCGCCGCGTGGGTGCGCCGGCCATCGAGCTGCACACCGGGCGCTATGCCGACGCGCAGACCCCGACCGAGGTGGCGCTCGAGCTCGAGCGTATCGCGCAGGGCGTGGCCAAGGGCGTGGAGCAGGGCCTGATCGTCAATGCCGGGCACGGCCTGCACTACCACAACGTCGAGGCGGTAGCGGCGATTCGTGGCCTCAACGAGCTGAACATCGGTCACGCCCTGGTGGCCCATGCCTTGTTCGTCGGGTTCAAGGCCGCCGTGGCCGAGATGAAGGCCTTGATCGTCGCGGCGGCGCGTTAAAGCCCTGGGGCGCGCATCACTTGCGCGCCACCATCACCGCACGGCGTGGCGCGGGCAGGCCTTCGACCGTACGGGTCGGATCGTTCGGATCGAGGAAGTCGCTGAGTGACTGATAGCGCATCCAGGGCGTGCTGCGCTGCTCGTCGACCTGGGTGACGCTGACGTCCACGCACCGCACGTCGCTGAACCCGGCGCGGCGCATCAAGCGTGCCAGCGCCGGCACCGACGGCAGGAACCAGACGTTGCGCATCTGCGCGTAGCGGTCTTCGGGCACCAGCATCTGCTGCTCGTCGCCTTCGATGACCAGGGTCTCCAGCACCAGTTCGCCTCCCTTGACCAGGCAGTCCTTGAGCGCCAGCAGGTGCTCGATGGGCGAGCGGCGGTGATAGAACACGCCCATGGAGAACACGGTGTCGAAACCTTCCAGTTGCGCGGGCAGCTCTTCCAGCGCGAAGGGCAGGTGCCAGGCAGGGTGGTGCGGCAGGTAGCGCTGCACGGCCTGGAACTGGCAGAAGAACAGCCAGTTCGGGTCGATGCCCACGACCAGGTCGGCGCCCGCCCCGAGCATGCGCCACTGGTAGTAGCCGTTGCCGCAGCCAACGTCCAGGACCCGCTTGCCGACCAGGTCCAGGTGCGGTGCCACGCGCGACCATTTCCAGTCCGAACGCCATTCGGTGTCGACGTGCACCCCGAACAGGTCGAACGGCCCCTTGCGCCAGGGCGAGAGCCCCATCAGCGCAGTGCGCACCTGCTGGCGCGTCGCCTCGTCGCAGGCAGCGTCCAGGCGCACACCGTCGCTCAGGTCGATATCGCCAGGGTGCAGGTCGGGCAGGGCATCGACGGCGGCCTGCCAGCGTGCCAGGTCCCCGTGACCCTTGCGCAGTTTGGCCTCCAGTTGGGCGGGCAGGGTAGCAGCCCACTGGGCCAGTGGCGTAGGGGCAAGGCGTTGAAGCAGCGGCGAGAGATCGATCATGGCAGGGCAATCAGGGAGGCGAAGTTGAGGCATTGGAACCAGGGCACCACGTGAGAGAAGCCCGCCGCCAACAGGCGTTCGCGGTGGATCTCGAGGCTGTCCGGTTTCATCACGTGTTCGATGGCGCTGCGTTTCTGGGCGATTTCCAGGTCGCTGTAGCCGTTGGCGCGCTTGAAGTCCAGGTGCAGGTCGCCGAGCAGCGCCTGGGCCTGGGGCTCTTCGAAGCGCAGCTTCTCGGACAGGATCAGCGCACCGCCGGGCAGCAGTGCCTGGCGGATCCGGCTCAGCAGGGCCAGGCGTTCGTCAGGCGCGATGAACTGCAGGGTGAAGTTCATCGCCACCACCGAGGCAGGTTCCAGCGGCAAGGCCAGGATGTCGGCCTCCACCACCTGGACCGGCAGCAGCTCCTGGAACATCGAGTCCTGTGCCGTCAGGTACTGGCGGCAGCGTTCGACCATGGCCGCCGAGTTGTCCACCGCGACCACGCGACAGCCTTCGGTACGGACGTGCCGACGCAACGCCTGGGTGACCGCGCCGAGCGACGCGCCCAGGTCGTACAGCGCCGTACCGGGTTGGGCGAAACGCGCAGCGACCACGCCGAGGTTTTCCACGATGGTCGGGTAACCCGGCACGGAGCGCTTGATCATGTCCGGGAACACCCGCACCACGTCCTCGTTGAACACGAAGTCGGGCACTTGCTCCAAGGGTTGGGCAAAGAGGCGGTCGGGGTCTTGGCTCACGGCAGTTCCAGAGTGAATCGGGAAAAGGGCGGCATTCTAGCCGAAGCGCCCTTGCCGTGCATCGGTTGAGCTACACGCTACACGCCGCCACCGTCCTGCTCGGAGCCTGTAGCGCGTAGCTCAACCGCTCACTCAGGCGAACAGCACCTTGGCCACGTCGCCATAGCGCTTGGCAAAGTGCACGGTCAGCCCTTCGCGCAGGTAATCGGGCAACTCCTCGAAGTCCCCACGGTTGGCGTCCGGCAGGATCAGCTCGAAGAGCTTCTGCCGACGGGCGGCGATGACTTTCTCGCGCACGCCACCGATCGGCAGCACCTGCCCGGTCAGGGTCAGCTCGCCGGTCATGGCCACGCCCCGCTTGGGCGCCTGGTCACGGGCCAGCGACAGCAGCGCGCTGGCCATGGTGATGCCGGCGCTCGGGCCATCCTTGGGCGTTGCGCCTTCCGGCACGTGCAGGTGAATGAACGCCTCGTCGAAGAACGCCGGGTCGCCGCCGAACTGCGTCAGGTTCGAGCTGACGTAGCTGTAGGCGATCTCGGCCGATTCCTTCATCACATCACCGAGTTTCCCGGTCAGCTTGAAACCGCGATTGAGGGTGTGCACACGGTTGGCTTCGATCGGCAGGGTGGCCCCGCCCATGCTGGTCCAGGCCAGGCCGGTGATCACCCCTTTGCCTTCCAGGACCTGCTCGCTACGGAACACCGGGATGCCGAGGGCGGCTTCCAGGTCCTTCGGGCCGATCTTCAGCTTGGCCTTGGGGTCTTCCAGCAATTTCAGCACGGCCTTGCGCACCAGCTTGCCCAGCTGCTTCTCGAGCTGGCGAACCCCGGCCTCACGGGCGTAGCCGTCGATCACCAGGCGCAAGGCGCTGTCGCTGATGCTCAGGCTGGACTTGGCCACACCGGCCTTGGCCAGTTGCTTGGGCCACAGGTGGCGCTTGGCGATGGCCAGTTTTTCTTCGGTGATGTAGCCGGACAGGCGAATCACTTCCATGCGGTCGAGCAGCGGGCCTGGAATCGAATCGAGGGTGTTGGCGGTGCAGACGAACAGCACCTTGGACAGGTCCAGGCGCAGGTCCAGGTAATGGTCGAGGAAGTCGACGTTCTGTTCCGGGTCGAGGGTTTCGAGCAAGGCCGAGGCCGGGTCGCCCTGGTAGCTCTGGCCCATCTTGTCGATCTCGTCGAGCATGATGACCGGGTTCATCACTTCGACGTCCTTCAGTGCCTGCACCAGCTTGCCTGGCTGGGCGCCGATGTAGGTGCGTCGGTGGCCCTTGATCTCGGCCTCGTCACGCATGCCGCCGACGCTGAACCGGTAGAACGGCCGGCCCAAGGATTCGGCGATGGACTTGCCGATGCTGGTCTTGCCGACACCGGGCGGGCCGACCAGCAGGACGATGGAACCGCTGATCTCGCCTTTCCAGGCACCGACGGCCAGGAACTCGAGGATGCGGTCCTTGATGTCGTTCAGCCCGGCATGGTGCTGGTCGAGCACCTTGCGGGCGTGCTTGAGGTCGAGCTTGTCCTTGCCATACACGCCCCAGGGCAGCGCAGTGGCCCAGTCCAGGTAGTTGCGGGTGACGGCGTACTCCGGCGAGCCGGTCTCCAGAATGGCCAGCTTGCCCATCTCTTCATCGATGCGCTTCTGCGCGGCCGGCGGCAGGGTCTTGTCCTTGAGCCGCTGTTCGAACTGCTCGAGGTCGGCGCTGCGGTCGTCCTTGGTCAGGCCCAGCTCCTGCTGGATGACCTTGAGCTGCTCCTTGAGGAAGAACTGGCGCTGGTGCTCGCCGATCTGCCTGTTGACCTCGGCAGAGATCTCGTTCTGCAGGTGCGCGACCTCGACTTCCTTGCGCAGCATCGGCAGGACTTTTTCCATGCGCTTGAGCATCGGCACGCAGTCGAGCACTTCCTGCAGTTGCAGGCCGGTGGCCGAGGTCAGGGCAGCGGCGAAGTCGGTCAGCGGGGAGGGGTCGTTGGGGCTGAAGCGGTTGAGGTAGTTCTTCAGCTCCTCGCTGTAGAGCGGATTGAGCGGCAGCAGCTCCTTGATCGCGTTGATCAGGGCCATGCCGTAGGCCTTGATCTCGTCGGTCGGTTCGGACAGCTGGCGCGGGTACTCGACTTCCACCAGGTAAGGCGGGCGATGGTGCTTGAGCCAGGTGCGGATGCGCACACGGGTCAGGCCCTGGGCGACGAACTGCAGCTTGCCATTCTCGCGGCTGGCATGGTGCACCTTGACCAGGGTGCCGTACTCGGGGAGTGCCGAGGTATCGAAATGGCGGTGGTCTTCTGGTGGGGTGTCCATGAAGAACAACGCCAGCGAGTGGTGCGGCGTCTTGGCGACCAGGTCGAGCGTTTCGGCCCAGGGCTCTTCATTGACGATGACCGGCAGCACTTGTGCGGGGAAGAACGGGCGATTGTGGATCGGAATCACATAGACCTTGTCTGGCAACTGCTGGCCGGGCAAGGCCAGGTGCTGTCCCGAAACGGCCTGGGCATCGATGTGTTCGACTTCGTGTTCTTCGGGATGATCCGGGTAATCCTGCTGGTCGCTCATGGGGCACCTGCGTGAATGGCTATGGTGCTTAGATGGGGGGATCGGGGGTGGGTTTCAAGTTTCGCGGGGTTGGGCGGTGAATGACCATCAGGGCGCATGCAGGACGCCGCCTCAGCGTCGATGCGGGCCCTATCGCTGGCAAGCCAGCTCCCACTGGACCTCATTCCAGACAACTGCCTGCCATCAGCCCACTGACTGGGTTCCTGTAGGGCCTGCCAGCGATAAGGCCTGGTCAGGCGCCGCCTGCATCGCGGGCAAGCCCGCTCCCACAGGTGGCCGGTGACTGGGCTGATGCCAGGTAGTTGCTTGGAATAGGGGCCAGTGGGAGCTGGCTTGCCAGCGATGGGGCATCAGTCAATGAGTCCGGTACAGACACTGCACCGGACCCAAGGACTGCGTACGCGTTCATGCGCCGAGCGCGAGCCTTGCAGCTCGCCCTCGAATGCCTCAGCGCAACTTGTAGGCGATGATGTAGTCGCCCATGCGCGTGCCCAGCGACCCGTGGCCACCGGCGGTGATCAGCACGTACTGCGCGCCGTCCTTACCGGTGTAGGTCATCGGGGTGGCCTGACCACCTGCTGGCAGGCGACCTTTCCACAGCTCCTTGCCGTTGTTCACGTCATAGGCACGCAGGTACTGGTCCAGCGTCCCGCTGAGGAAGGCCACGCCGCCGGCAGTGACGATCGAGCCGCCCATGCTCGGCACGCCCACGGGCAGGCCGATCGGCACCGGGGTGCTGTCACGGGTAGTGCCGTTCTTGTGCTTCCAGACCACCTTGTGGGTGAACAGGTCGACAGCGGCCACATAGCCCCAGGCCGGTGCCTGGCAAGGCAGGCCGAGCGGCGACAGGAACGGGTGCATGATCACCGCGTACGGTGCGCCGGTGTTGGGCTGCACGCCGCTGGTCTCGCTCTCGCGATGGCTGCCGGCTTCGACCTTGTCGCGTGGCACCATCTTGGAGACGAAGGCCATGTAGTTCGGCGAGGTGAACAGCAGCTGGCGCACCGGGTCGACCGATACGCCGCCCCAGTTGAACACCCCGACGTTGCCTGGGTAGATCAACGAACCCTGCTCCGAAGGCGGTGTGTACTGGCCTTCGTAACGCAGCTGGCGGAACTGGATCCGGCACAGCATCTGGTCGAACGGGGTGGCGCCCCACATCGAACGCTCGTTCAGCTCCGGGCCCAGCAGGTTCAGGTCCGAACGGGCCTGGGTCGGTGCGGTGTGGTCGCCCTCGACGGCGCCTTGCGGCACGGGGATCTCGCGGATCGGCACGATCGGCGTACCGTCGCGGCGGTCGAGCACGTACAGGCTGCCCTGCTTGGTCGGTGCGATGATCGCCGGCTTGATGCCGTCGTCGGTCTTCAGGTGCACCAGCGTCGGCTGGCTGCCCACGTCCATGTCCCACAGGTCATGGTGCGTGAACTGGTAGTTCCAGCGAACCTTGCCATCGGCCAGGTTCAGCGCGACGATGCCGGCGCTGAAGCGCTCGGCGCCCGGGGTGCGGTCGCCGCCCCACTGGTCCGGCATCTGGTTGCCCAGCGGCAGGTAGACCATGCCCAGGGTTTCATCGACGCTGGCCAGGGACCACATGTTCGCCGAGTTGCGGCTGTAGGTCTGACCGGCCGGCAGCGGACGGGTGTCGTCCGGGTTGTTGCTGTCCCAGTTCCAGACCAGGTGACCGTCGTGCACGTCATACGCGCGAATCACGCCGGATGGCTCGTCGGTCGACTCGTTGTCGGTGACGTGGCCGCCGATGATCACCAGGTCGCGGGTGATGGCGACAGGCGAGGTGGAGTAGTAGCCGCCCGGCGTGAACGGGCCGATGCCTTGCTTGAGGTCGACCACGCCCTGGTTGGCGAAGCCTTCGCAGACCTTGCCGGTGTCGGCGTTGAGGGCGATCAGGCGCGCATCGGCGGTCGGCAGGTACAGACGGCGAGGGCAGGCACGTGCGACGTCCTGGCCCACGGCGGATATCTGTGGCGCCGGGCTGCCATCACGGCTGACGTAGTTGTTCTCGTCGTAGTAAGAGACGCCGCGACAGGTCATGTGGGCGAAGCCCTTGAAGCCGACCGGGCTCTTGAGGTGCGGATCGTAGCGCCAGAGTTCTTCGCCGGTGTCCGGGTCCAGCGCCAGCACCTGGCTGTGCGCGGTGCAGGCGTACAGCTTGCCGTTGACCTTCAGCGGGGTGTTTTCGTTGGTGATCTCGACAGGGTCATCGTCACGCGGCATGTCGCCGGTGCGGATGCGCCAGGCTTCTTCCAGGCGCGACACGTTCTGCGGCGTGATCTGGCGCAGCGGCGAATAGCGATCGCCATGCTCGGTACGGCCATAGGCCTGCCAGTCGCCCTCGGGCATCGACGGCGCAGCGCTGGCCATCTCGCTGGTATCGCGGCCCAGCTCGCCCTGGATCTCGCCAGGGTGAGTGAACTGGCTGCCGACTGCCGAAGCGCCAGAGGCGATGACTGCGATGCTCAGCACGGCCACGTTGGCCTTGGCCGACGAACCGATCAGCGGACGGCGTGCCCACGGCAGCAACAGCAGCACGCCGAACACGAACCAGAGCGACAGGCGTGGCACCAGCTGCCACCAGTCCAGGCCCACTTCCCACAGCGCCCAGACGGTACTGGCCAGCAGGAACACGCCATACAGGCCCAGGCCGAGGCGGCGGCGGGCCAACAGCAGGATGCCCGAAAGCGCCAGCGCGGCGCCCCCCAGCAGGTAATACAGCGACCCGTCCAGCTGGACGAGCGTCAGGCCGCCCGCCACCAGGGCCAGGCCCATCAGCAGTAGCAGCACGCCCAGCAGGCGCGGCAGCCACAGTGTTTCGTGTTTGGCACTCGCAGTGCTCATCGTCGATTGTCTCCATCGGCCCGTGGGGTGGGCATGACGTTGAAAGGAATGGGTGAAGCGAAAGGTGGGCAAGCCTACAGCCTGTTTCGTTTCTGGCAACCAATTTAAACAAATTGTTCCTTGTCATGACGCTAGCAGCGGATGTAAGGCAGGGCCAATCGACAGGGGAAGAGAGCGCCAGAATGCGTGGCATTCCGGCGCAAGGGGAAGGGTCAGAACGACGTGCGCAGGCCGACCTGGACGCTTCGACCTGGCGCTGGCGCGATGTCGCGCAGGATCGAGCTGGCGTAGCGTACGGTCTGGTCGGTGAGGTTTTCGCCACGCACGAAGGCCAGCCATTGGCTCTGGCCGACCTCGAAGCGGTACCCGAGGCTGGCGCCAAGCGTGGTGTAGCCATCGGTCCGGGTCTCGTTGGCCGGCTTGCGGTGCTGGGCGGCGGCATGCTGCACATCGACGCGGGCCTGCCAGCGGTCCAGCGACCAGAGCAGGCCGCTGTTCAGGCGCAGCGGTGCGATGCGCGGCAGCGGCTCGTCGGTGTCGAGGTTCTGCGCACGGGTGTAGTCGCCAGAAAGCTCCAGGGCGAAGTGGCCGTAACGATTTTCCAGCAATTGCCAACGATCCTGCGCTTCGAGCCCATAGAAGCGCGCACGTACGCCTTCATACGCATATTCAGGCAGGCCTTCATCGTCTTCTCCCTCGCGCAGGTTGCCCGTACCGATCAGCCCGATGTAGTTGCGAAAGTGGCTATAGAAGGCGCCCACGCTACCCACATGGGTGCCGTTGTCGAAGCGCAGCGCCAGGTCGGCCGACACGGCGCGCTCCTTGCCCAGGTCGGCGTCGCCGATTTCATAGGCGCCGGTGGCCACGTGCGCACCGTTGGCGTACAGCTCGTAGAAGGTCGGTGCCCGTTCTGTATAGGCCAGGTTGGCGGCCAGCGACCAAACCGGGTCGAGCTGGTACACCGCACCCGAGGACAGGCTGCCGGTGGTGAAGCGGCTGGCCGTGTCGAGTGCGGCGAAGGTGTCGTTGCCCTGGCCGTCCGGGTCGACCCGGGTGTGCTCCAGACGGGCACCGAGGCTCAGGTCCAGGCGATCGGTCGCGTGCCATTGCTCGAGCAGAAAGAGCGCGGCCGTGTCGGTGTCGGTGTGCGGCACGAAGGCTTCCTCGCCCAGCGCGGAGAACTCGCTGCGGGCGACCTGCACGCCGATCACGCCTTCCACCGGCCCGAACGGTCGGTGCCGCGCCTCGATCCGGGCCTCATAGCCCTTGTTCTTGAAGGTGGTGTTGACCTCGCCATCTTCGATCTCGCGGTGCTGGTAGTCGGTGTAGCTGGCATCGAGCTTGACCGAACTGAAGAGGCCTTCGAGGTCGCGGATCTCCGAAGCGAAGCCATAGTGATCCTGTTCCATGTCCAGGCGCACGCCGGATTCGGCCACCGAGCCATAGTTGCCGTCGTAGCGGCTGTAGGACAGCCCGGCGTAGCCATGGTCCCAGTGGTAGGCGCCGCCGATTGCGCCGCCGTCCTGGCGTCCGTCGCTGTTGTCCAGCCGGTGCCGTCCGCCCGGCGCCTCGTCGCTGCGTACGTGGCCACTGTAGGCATGGCCGGGAATGCGCAGCTCATCGAACTGACGGCTGTTGGCGTCGATGTGCAGTGCGAAGGCGCCATCCCCTGCTTCCAGGGTGCCAGCACGGCTGCGTGTCGTGTCGGCACCGCCGTAACGCAGCTCGCCCGAGCCCTGGATGCCGTCGATGGGCGATTTGGGGATGCGGTTGTCGAAGGTGTTGACCACGCCGCCGATGGCGCTGCCGCCGTACAGCAACGCCGCCGGCCCGCGCACCACCTCGATGCGCTCGACCGTGTTCGGGTCCAGTGGCACGGCGTGGTCATAGGACAGCGATGACGCATCCAGTGCCCCCACGCCATTGCGCAACAGGCGAATGCGGTCGCCGTCCAGGCCGCGAATGACCGGGCGGCTGGCGCCTGGTCCGAACCAGGTGGAAGCGATGCCGGGCTGTCGATTGAGCGTTTCGCCAAGACTGCCGTGCTGTTGCTGGGTCAAGTCGTCACCGTCGAGCACGGTGCTGGGGCTCGCCAGCTGACGATTGCCCAGGGGGTTGGCCGTGATGACCTGAGGGTCGAGTTCGATCGCCTGCACCGACAACGAGGCGAGGTACAACGCAGCGGCAAGGGGCGAAAGGCGCAGGGATAAGGCAGGCATGGGAGGGAACATTCCAGGATGGGATAAAAGGATAGTTACAATATAACATCATGAATGTAGTAAATGGTTACATTATTACAGTGCGCGTGAAGGGACGTACCGGTATCGATCCATCCGTGCAGCAGCGTCTCGCGCCTGCACAGACTGGTGTATCGTGGCCTGCTTTGACTCACTGGAGACACGCATGGGCACCGCTCAGCACGCCGCATTGCACGGCAAGACCCTGGCACAGATCCTGACCGCCCTGGTCGAGCACTACCATTGGGAGGGGCTGGCCCAGCGCATCGACATCCGCTGCTTCAAGAGCGACCCCAGTCTCAAGTCGAGCCTGACCTTCCTGCGCAAGACGCCCTGGGCGCGGGAAAAGGTCGAGCAGTTGTACGTCGATTTGTGCACGGCACAGTGATGCCCCGCCACCCCTGGCTGACGCTCGCCGCCTGGCTGGGCTGGTTCGGCCTGGTGGTGCAGGTGTACCTGGTGCTGCTGGCGCGCTGGGAGCAGCAAGCCAGCCTGATGGGCGGGCTGATCAGTGTGTTCAGCTATTTCACCGTGCTTACCAACACCCTGGTCGCCACGGTGTTGAGCCATGCCGCGTTCGGCCGCCCCGGCCCGGCGCGCCGCTTTTTCCTGTCACCTGGCGTCAGTACGTGCATCGCGGCGAGCATCGTGCTGGTCGCACTGACCTACAACCTGCTGCTGCGCCAGCTCTGGACGCCCACGGGGTGGCAACGGGTGGCTGACGAGTTGCTGCACGACATCCTGCCGGTGCTGTTCGTCCTGTACTGGTGGCGCGTCGTGCCCAAGGGCACGATACGACCCTGGCACCTGGCAGCGGGGTGCCTCTATCCGGCGGTCTATTTTCTGTTCGTGCTGTGGCGGGGGCACGAGATCGGTGTCTATCCCTATCCGTTCGTCGACGTCGCGACCCTGGGCTACCCCAGGGTCATGCTCAACGCCGGCGCGGTACTCGCCAGCTTCCTGGCCATCGGCGTGTCCCTGCTGTGGCTCGACCGTCGGCTGGGTCGGCGCCACCCTGCGTCAACGGGCCCCGACTAGGTCCGCACGCGACGGACGCATCGCCACGGGGGGTGTGGCGCACTGGGTCGCCTCGCCCGGCTCCAGGTACGGCATCAGGATCGGTGCCATGCCCTTGAGCACCTGCACCGGCAGGGCCGAGGTGAAGGTGAAGGTCTCCGCCGCACGGCCCGGCACGAAGGCGGTCAGGGTGCCGAAGTGATGATCGCCCAGGAAGAACACGAACGTGGCCGTCCGGTTCAGCGAGCGTGAACCGATCAGCCGACCGCCAGCGCCGAAACTCTCGATACGGTTGTCGCCGGTGCCGGTCTTGCCACCCATCACCAGTGCCGAGCCATCCTTCAGCTTGAAGCTGCCCGCAACCCGGCGTGCGGTCCCGGCATCCACCACTTGCGACAGCGCATCGCGCAAGGCATGCGCCACTTCCACGGGCAGGATGCGCCGCCCACGGTCCGGGTCGCTGACTAGCTGCGTCTCGTAAGGCGTGCCGGCAGCGAAGTGCAAGGTGTCGATGCGCAGGGTCGGCAAGCGCACACCCTCGTTCTGGATGATCCCGATCAGCTCCGACAACGCGGCAGGCCGATCGCCCGAGCTGCCGATGGCGGTGGCCAGCGACGGCACCAGGTGATCGAACGGGTAGCCCACGCGCTTCCAGCGCTGGTGAATGTCGAGGAAGGCCTCGATCTCGACCATGGTGCGGATGCGACTGTCCCGTGCGCCCTGGTGACGGCTCTTGAACAGCCAGCCGTAGACTTCCTGACGCTCGAAGCGACTGGCGTTGATCGCCTCGCGCTGCGACGCGCCCGGGTTCTTCAGCAGGTAACCGAGCAACCACAGGTCCAGCGGGTGCACCTTGGCGATGTAGCCCTGATCGGGCAGGTCGTATTTGCCAGGGCCATAGCTGTCATAGAGGTTCACCAGGCGATCGTCGGTCAGCTTGGCCAGGGCGGCACCACTGCCCTGGCTGTGGGTGCGGACGAAGGCATCGAACGTCGCCTGGCGCGCCTCGGGGAACAGGTAGCGGTGCACGGCCGCCAGCCGTTGCGGGGTCACGCGCATGCCGTCCAGGAACGTGTCCAGACGTTGCTGCGAGGTCTTGCGCTGGTATTTCTTCCAGAAGCGCATCAGGTAGTGCGTGCCTTCGCGGTCGGCGAAGCGTGCCAGGTATTCCTGGCGGCGCGGATCGGTGTCGTCCTTGAGCAGCGGTTCGCGGTTGTAAGGCTGCTGATAGGTCACATAGCGCACCACGTCGCGCATCAGGCGAATGAACGGCAGGTTGATCGATTCGCGCAGCGCCTCCTTGAGCGTCGGGTTGCGGCCGTTGTCCTGGGAACGGAAGTTATTGAACCGGTGCAGGCCGCCGCCGGTGAAGAACGCTTCCCCAGGACTGGCGGAGTACTTGCGCTCCAGAGCGGCGTCGAGCATGGCGGCCAGGTTCTGGTCCTGATGATTGCGGATCAGCCAGTCGAGCGACCAGCGGCTGAGCGCGTCCAGGTCGGCCACCGGCACCTTGCGCAGCTCGGCGATCGGCTTGCCGGCGTGGGCATCATGCAGCTCGGCGATGATCTCAAGATAGGTGGTCATGACCCGCAGCTTGGCGGTCGAGCCAAGTTCCAGCTTGCTGCCTTCGTTGATGTCGAACGGCTGGTCGGTGCTGTCGGTCTGCACCCGTACGCGCGAGCCGTCGGCAGTGCGCTCGAACAGCGTGAAGCTGTAGCGCACCTGGTCGGTGGTGCGCGAGGTGAGCAGGCGATGGCCGATCAGCCCGACCTGCTCGGCGAAGGCGGGGTCGGCCAGGTCGCGCAGGTACTGGCTGACCTGCCACTGCAGATCGGCTTTCAAGGTGCTGGTGGCCGACAGGTCGAGGCGATCGAGGTCGTAGAGCGGACGGTCCAGCATGCCTGCCAGGCGATTGCGCGCCAGGCTGATGCCTTTGTTGGTGACGATCGGCTGGATCGTCGGTTGCGCGACCCAGTCGCGGTACACCGCCTTGCTGGCCAACGCGGCTTCGGCCAGGGGCGGGTCGATGATGGCGCTGCCGGCCAGCAGGCGGATGTGGGCATCGGCCAGTTCGGCAAGCTCCACGCGCCCTTTGGACAGGTAATACGAAGGCCGGCGCTGCGCGATCATCAGCGACAGCACCTGGCGCAAGGCCAGACCACGGGCCGCCAGGCTGTCGGCATCCTGGGCGGTAGACGACAGCGTCGCATTGACCTGCTCGAAATCGGCGCCGTACCAGACCCGCAGCCCTTCGGCCATGCCATGCACTTCGCCATGCCCCGGCACGGCGGACAACGGCACGCTGTTGAGGTAGTCGCGCACGATACGCTGGCGGGCTTCGGTGGTGTCCGGGCCGTCCTGATAGGCACGGACGCTGGCCGAGAACATCTGGCGCAGCTTTTCCATGCCCGAGGCGGTCAGGCCATCGGGGGAGTGACGGTACTTCTCGAGCTGCGTGGCCAGGGTGCTGCCCCCCGCCGACTGCCCAGGCAGGGCCAGGTACTTGGCCACCTGCGAATAGGCCGCCTTGGCAAAGCGCGGCCAGTCCACGGCCGGGTTGCTGCGTGGGTCGTTCGGGTCCAGCAGGTCGCGGTTCTCGATGAACAGCAGGCTCTTGACCATCACCGGCGGAATGGCCGCGTAGTCGGGATACACGTGCTGGGGATAGGTGTACTGGTACAGCGTGTCGCCGCGACAGTCGGTGATGGAAAGGCCGGCCTGGCTCTTTTCCCGGTAGGGCACGAACAGGCCATGATCGACGTAACGCATCAGGGCCGGCGAGAAGCGCACCTGCTGGCTGACCAGGTAATCGCGCTTGAGCAGGCGCGGCAGGAACTCGCCCAGGGCACTGTAGCCCAGCCGCTTGTCGAACGGGCCTTCGCCTGGGTAGACGATGGCCTCGCTGGGGCCGGGTTGCAGCGTGTAGGTCAGGGTCGAGGCCAGGCGGCTGAACTCGCGCGATTGCAGGTGCGAGGTCTGCACCTCGTCCTGTACGGCCAGGCCCACGACCACCAGCCCGACGCCTACCACCAGTACGAACGACCACAGCCACACACGGCGTCGTCGACGCGGCGCAGGGGGCGGGGACTCCGCATCAGGACGCTCATCGCCGGTGTCCGTCCTGGTTGGTTCCGATTGCCACAACACACCCATAGTCGTTCGCTCAACCCGTCTTGTTTTCGCCTGCCTGTCTGAAGCGTAGACGGTGGGGGAGTTCGATGAAAATTTTGTGAAAAGCCAAAAGCCTTCCCGAAAACCCGTTCTAGAGGCATCGCTCAGCCCTGTTTGCTGGCCGGACGATCGAAACGAAGGGGAAAACGGCGCCAGGGCAGCGACGCAGATTGATGTGAAGGATGCTGGAAATGTATGTTATATAGTATCAATCACAAGCGAGGTGAAACCATGAAACCCGACATCCACCCCAAGTACCGTCAAGTCCTGTTTCACGACACCGCAGCCGATGCGTACTTCGTCATCGGCTCGACCGTGGACACCGACCGCACCCAGCAGCACACCGACGGTGTCACCTACCCCTATGTCGCACTCGACGTCTCCAGCGCCTCGCACCCGGTCTACACCGGCAAGCAACGCCAGACCCAGGCCGAAGGCCGTGTGGCCGGGTTTAACAAGCGCTTTGCGGGGTTCTCCAGCACCACGTCGACGACCCGCTGACAGCCTCGGTCGACCGCAGCAGGCGTGCGCCGAAGACCTGGCAATGTCCGCAGCCGGCGTCAGTCGAACCAGGACACCGGCTTGAGCAAGCGTTCCTGCCAGCGTCGCTGCGTATCCGGGTCGGCGTCCACCAGCGCTCGGTAGCGGTTGTTCACCCGGACCGCCACCGGCAACCCGTCGCGGTACAGCAACCGGTTGCTGCCCATGGCCGGCACCTTGGCACCGGGCAGCACGCTGCCCAGCAGGTTGAGCGGATCACAGGCGCTCACCACGGCCAGGCGTCCGTCCGGCGCACGCTGACGGACCTGGCGCAGGGCTGTCAGTGCCTCGGGCAGGGCGAATTGCTCGCCGGCCAGGTCAGCGATGAAACGCCCGCCCCTGATCTCGCCACGCGCCTCCAGGCGGTGATAGCAGCGCAGCAGCTCGCGCCAGGGCGGCAAGGCGTCGCTTTCTCGCGCCAGCAGCCGCCAGCACACCACGCCATAGCGCCGCAGCAACGCCCAGGCGATGTGCTCGACCTGGGTGGGTGAGGGGTGGCGGTCATCGTCTGCCCTGTCCAGCAGCGTCCAGCGGCCTGCCAGGTCCAGGCTGCTCGACAGGGGCACCAGCCCACGCCCCCGCTGACGGGACGTGCGCTTGGACGACGGTGTGATCAAGCCACGCAGGCCGATGAAACGCTCTGCAGTCACCAGGCCACTGCCGACCAAGGCTTGCAACGCGGTCTCCAGTTCGCTTGGCAACAGGCGAGCGTGCCGAAGCAGCTCGTCGAAACGCAACGGCCCCTGGGCCTGCAGCACGCCCTGCACCTTCTGCGCACGCGTGCCCAGCTGATCCCAGGCCGGCGCCTGCCCAAGCGCCTGCCAGAGCGTCAGGGCCGACCGCGGAATCAGCAGCAGCGGCGTACCGGGCACCAGGCTGGCGGCGGTCTGGGTCGCCAGCCGGCACCAGGCCCAGCGACCCGCCTGGCAGGCCTGGTCGAGCTGGTGCGCGGCATAGGCGCCGACCCGCATGGGCAGCAGCTCCGCTTCCCAGGCCGCTGCGGCACAGGGAAACCCCTCGAGCCGGTCGAGCGCCTCATCGACGGCCTGCGGCCCGCGCAGTCGTGTGTCGTCGCTCACGTGTTGCCAGTCGAGCAGAAAGCGCAGGTAGTCCTGCACACCGACCGGCTCGATTTCGCGCCGCAGGCGCTTGATCGTGTCGCGATGGATGCGCCCCAGCAGGTGCCGCTCGCACCACTGGGGCGCTGGCGTGCCCGGCGTGAACAGGCCCTGCAGCACCTGCCCTTCGGCCTCCAGCTGCGCCAGGGCGTGTCCGGTGGCCGCGGCTGACAGCCCAAGCGGCGCACGCAGTTGCTCCAGTGTCACAGGGCCGAGGCCGCCAAGTCGCGCGCGCAGCAGGTCGAGCACCGCGCTGGCGTGGGTCAGCGGGCGATCGAAACCAGGCAGCGGCGAGAAGGGCGGTTGGATGTCGGCGTGGGGGTACACGGCCTGGCCCACGGGCAGGCGCTCACGGGCGAACCACAGACGCAGACCGTCGGCGTGCAGGCAGACGGCGCGTCCGGCCTGAACCAACGTGTCGAGCAGCGGGCGCCAGTCAGGCGCTCCCAACGCTTCCTGTTCGGTGATCGCACCCAACGTCATCAAGGCATCGTGCAGTTCATCGGGCGTGCGCGGGCTGGGCCAGGCTCGGCCGCGTGTGGTCTCGATGGCCTCGGGGTCCAGCAGGCCCAAGGCCTCGGCCGAGGCCGGCGCTTGCCAACGCCGGTTCAAGAGCGCCTGGGCTCGCCGTTCCGCCGTCGGCGCGTCGTCCGCCAGCGCGTAAGGCTTGGCGTCGAGCCTGGCCAGGGCAAGCGGCGAGGGCGTCGCCAGCTCGAGGCCGATCAGGCGCAGCTCGGCCTGCTCGATGCGCCGCAGCAGGGCCAGCCAGCCCGTGCTGTCCATGGCCTCGTGCAGGCAGTCGTCCAGCGTCTGTCGGACCAGCGGGTGGTCCGGTAGCGGGCGCTCGGCGAAAGGCGTCGCGGTCTCGGCCAATTCAGGGAACACCGCCTCGACCAGTGCCTGGCTTTTAAGACGCTGGACCTGGGGCGCGACCTTGCGCCCGGCGATCATCCGCGGCAGTGCCATGGCCACCGCCGCGTTCCAGCGCCAACGCACGTCGAACAACGGCGCATCGAGCACCGCCTGGACCAGGATCGACTCGGCCGTGGCGCTGGGCAGGCACTGCCAGAGGTCGGTCAGCGCGGCGTGCGCAGCGGCAGGCAACGCGAAGACCAGCGCATCCTCGCCAGCGGCCACGTGCAGGTCGATGTCGAACAGGCGGCCGAGCCGTGCCCGCAGAGCCAGGCCCCACGCCCGGTTGACGCGGCTGCCGAAGGGCGCATGCAGGATCAGGTAGGGGTCGCCCGCTACGTCGAGGACGCGTTCCAGCACCAAGGTGTCCTGGGACGGCAGCGCGCCCAGGGCGGCCCAGGCCCGTCCCAGGTAATCGAACACCTGCACGGCGGCGTCCGCTTCGAGCCGAGAGTGTTCGCGCAGCCAGGCCAAGGCCAGGGCCCGATCGCCCCCGCTTTCGGTCAACTGTCGGTCGAACGCCGCCTGGAACCGTGCCACGGCCGCCGACAGCTCGGTACTGCGCCCTGGCGTCTCGCCGATCCAGAACGGAATGGTCGGCGACAGGCCGTGGGCCTCCTCGACCCGCACGCGACCCGGCTCGACCCGCAGGATGCGGTACGACGCATTGCCCAGCTGGACGATGTCGCCTGCGGTGCTCTCCACCGCGAAGTCTTCGTTGACGCTGCCGATGTTCAGGGCCTGGGGGTCGAGGATCACGGCGTAGTCGGCGCTGTCCGGCAGGGTGCCGCCACTGGTGAGGGCCGCCAGCTGGCTGCCGCGACGGCCGCGCAGCTCGCCACTGACGGCGTCGCGCTGCACGTAGGCACCTCGCACACCCTGGGGCGAGAGGTGCCCGTCGGCGAGCATGCGCAGCACGGCCTGGTAATCGCGCTCTTCGAGTTCGGCATAGGGTTCGGCACGGCGCAGGCAGTCGAGCAGCGCCGATTCGGTCCAGGCCTGGTTGCTGACTTCGGCGACGATCTGCTGGGCCAAAACGTCCAGCGGCGCCCGTGGGATGTGCAGGACGTCCAGCTCGCCGCGGCGCACGCAGTCGAGCAGGGCCACGCATTCGATCAGGTCGTCCCGTGAGGTGGCGAACAGCCGCCCCTTGGACGTACCGTCGACCTGGTGCCCGGCACGCCCGACCCGTTGCAGGAAGGCCGCGATCGAGCCCGGCGAGGCGATCTGGCAGACCAGGTCGACGTCGCCGATGTCGATGCCCAGTTCCAGCGACGCGGTGGCCACCAGCACCTGCAGGTCGCCGCGCTTGAGCCGTTGCTCGACCTCCAGCCGGTGCGTCCTGGCCAGGCTGCCATGGTGCGCCGCGACCTGGGCTACCCCCAGGCGCTCGCCCAGGTGCCGTGCCAGGCGCTCGGCAAGGCGCCGTGTATTGACGAACACCAGGGTCGTGGTGTGCTGGCGCGCCAGCTCGGCCAGGCGGTCGTAGACCAGGCGCCAGTCTTCGCTGGACAGCACCGCCCCCAGCGGTACCGGTGGCAGTTCCAGCGCCAGGTCGCGTGGTCGTGCATGGCCGATGTCGACGATGGCGCAGGGGCGCGCGTGACCGACCAGCAGGCGCGCCACCTGCTCGACCGGGCGCTGGGTCGCCGACAGGCCGATTCGCCGCAGAGGGCGGTCGCACACTGCCTCGAGCCGTTCCAGGGTCAGTGCCAGGTGGCAGCCGCGCTTGTTGCCGGCCACGGCATGAATCTCATCGACGATCACCGTGTGCACGGTGGCCAGGCCGGCGCGGCCAGAGGCCGAGCCCAGCAGCACGTACAAGGATTCCGGTGTGGTCACCAGGATGTGCGGCGCCTTGCGGCGCATGGCCGCTCGTGCGGCCTGGGGCGTATCGCCCGTGCGCACGGCGGTGGTGATGCGTGGCGCTGCCAGGCCCTGTGCCCCCAGCGTCTGGGCGATGCCCTCCAGCGGACGTTGCAGGTTCAGCTGGATGTCGTTGGACAACGCCTTGAGCGGTGACACATAGACCACCTGGGTATGGTCAGGCAGCCCGTCTTCGGCCGCCAGCCCCTGGTGCACCAGCTCGTCGAGCACTGCGAAGAACGCGCTCAGGGTCTTGCCGGATCCAGTCGGTGCCGCCAGCAGAACGGACTGGCCCGCCTGGATCAGTGGCCAGGTGCGCGCCTGCGCGGGCGTGACGTGATCGAACTGCCGGGTGAACCAGGCTGCGACTGCCGGATGAAAGCCGCAGAGCGCCGAGAGAGGCTGTTTGGAAAGAGTCATCGAGCGGTTATGCGCGACCACGGTCGCGCTGGCAAGCGGTTATTTCGACAGGGCTTTCGCGGGCGGTCCTGCCGAAGCGGGTAAAGCCGGGCAGAGGCACGCGTCGCGCTTTACACTGAGCGGCCCTGGTCCGAAGGCGTTCACAGGTGATCGCTGCCCCGTCCGGCGCCGCTCACGCGCGATGTGATCCTGCCGCTGTACCGCGGCTTGCTCAACGCACCGCACTGACCCCGTCGAGGGTGGCGAACGAGGTGTCCTTGGCCGTCAGCAGAAAATCGCGCATGTAGGGCGCATCGAGCATGTCGGTGCGCACGGCGGCGTACAGGGTGGCGAACAAGCCTTTTTCGCCCAGGCGCTTGGCCTTGACGTAGCCCCGGGCGCTGTACTCGTGCAGGGCCCAGTGCGGCATGCCGCAGACGCCCCGGCCGCTGGCCACCAGTTGCATCATCATCACCGTCAGTTCCGAGGTACGGATCGTCGCCGGCTCGATGTCCGCCGGCTCGAGAAAGCGCGTGAAGATGTCCAGCCGATCGCGTTCGACCGGGTAGGTGATCAAGGTCTGGTCGAGCAGGTCCGCAGGCACGATGTAGGGCTTGCTGGCGAGGGCGTGCTGGTTGGCCACCGCCAGCATGGCCTCGTAGGTGAACAGCGGCACGTAGGTGATCCCCGACAGGTCCAGCGGATCGGACGTCACGACCAAGTCCAGGTCGCCTCGCGCCAGCGCCGGCAGCGGCGCGAAGGCGAAGCCCGATGCCAGGTCGAGTTCGACTTCCGGCCAGGCATCGCGGAACTGGTCGATGGTCGGCATCAGCCACTGGAAGCAGCTGTGGCACTCGATCGCCATGTGCAGGCGCCCGGCGGTGCCACCGGCCAGCCGCGCGATGTCGCGCTCGGCGCCGCGCAGCAGGGGCAGCATGGCGTCGGCCAGTTGCAGCAGGCGCAGGCCGGCGCTGGTGAAGCGAATGGGCTTGGTCTTGCGCACGAACAATGGCATACCCAGACGTTCTTCGAGTTCCTTGAACTGGTGCGACAGGGCCGATTGGGTCAGGTGCAGGCGTTCGGCCGCCTCCACGAGACTATCGGCCTCGCGCAGGGCATGAAGGGTTTTCAGGTGGCGGATTTCCAGCACGATGACTCTCTCAGCAAGGCCTGGCTAAAAGCGCAAGGCGCATGAGTGTGTCTCATGTTGGAGCATCTGTCGATGGAAGGACACCTGGAAGGGCGGAGCCTGATGGCTCCGCCTGAGGGATTACACGTGCGCGAAGAACCGCTCGGCAGCCTGCGGGCTGATGGTGCCACGCCATACGTTCGGCTGCTCGCGACCGACATGGCGATCAGCCACGCGCTTCAGGTGCGCCGCGCTGAAGGCCGAGAACGGTGCGTCAGCCTTGCGGTAGTGAAAGTGCGCGTACCAGAGGGTCGGCTGGTCCGGGGCGGTGACGTCGACGATCGCATACTCCTGGAGGTAGTCCTGGGCGCCCAGGGTCTGGCGCCCTCCGATCCGTCGCACTGCAATTTCGTCTTGCGCCAGCAGGTAGTCCAGATGGCCCGTGTCGGGCGTGCCGGTGCGTTTGGCTTGCGTGATGCGCATCACCCTGCCTTCTGCGCGCAGGGCCTGGGCCTGCTGTGCCAGGCGCGGTAATTCGCTCGCGGCAGGGTCCAGCCTGCGCAGGTCCGCCGCGCAACGCTCCAGGTCCTCGGCCCTGATCTGCATCAGGTGCTCGAGATCGACGGCCAGCATGCCCTGGCGCTGGTACTGCCGGACCCGATGGCGATAATCGTCGAGGCCGCCCAGCAGGTCGTTGCCGAGCTTTTTCAGCTCGCTCAGTGCGCGTGTGCGCTGACGAGCCTGTACCTGAAGCTGCCAGCGATCGTTCTGGGCGTGGGTGTAGCGCCTGAGCACCTGGCCTTCGTCGTCGAGCACGACCATCTGGCCGGCAGCAGACCTGAAATCGCCGATTCGCACCTGGCCTTCGGTGTCGAGGAACAGCCTGGGGCTGCGCGCAGGCCCAGGCTGCTGCAATGAAAGGGCCGGCAATCGACGGACCTGCCGATCGATCAAGCCTATCAGGGTGTCCAGGTTGTCCATCAGCCGGTCGAGATACACCTCGTCGAACAGACCAGGCAGGCTGGCGTGCGTCGTCTGCACTTGCCGTCTGTAATGCTCGAAGGCAGTGCGCGCTTGCTGGTGGATCTGCCGCCGTTGCTGGACGTTGGCAGACACCTGATGAAGGTCGAGCAAGGTGCTCCGCGCCGCCAGTGCTTCGGTCTCCACCTCGTCCAGGCGTCCGAGCAGAAACTCGGCGACCACCGACACATTGTCGTAACGCTGGGAGGCGATCATCAGATGCTGGGTCTGGTAGAACGCTCGGAACGTTTCATTCAAGGCCGCACGGTTGCGCTCGACGTTGGCAGTCAATGTCGAAGAGCGTTCGGCCAACGGGTACCAGTGCTCGAGGTCGTCCATGGTCTTGAACAGGGCTTGGCGACGATTCAGCTGGGTAATGGCGTGCTGGCGCATCTGACGCAAGTAAGGCGCACGCTCGACCAGATCCAGGCCCTCTTGCACGCTTCGCAAGTGCATCATTTCTCCAAGCGTCTGCCGACTGAGCTGGGCATGCAGCCCCAGTTGGTTGAGCAGGCGTTCGCAGATGACCTTGGCGACCCTGCCTTTCTGTTGCAGTGGCACGCGTCGGTTACGTCCAGCACTGACGCTCAGGTAGTTGTCCCATGACTGATGGAGTCGCTTGGCCAGGCGGATATCGTTGTTGGTCATTTCAAGCAGTGCTGCGATCTGCGCAGGGCGTTGTGCAGCAGGCAATGCCTCGAAGGCCGTGAATGCATCATTGCTGGAGGCCAGCGACCGCTGCAGGGCGGCCTCTTCGTGGTAGCACTGATGCTGCAGAAGACGTTGGCGCCGGTAGTGTCGATCCACCAGGAAACGTGGCAAACGATCACGCAGCGCAGCCGGCCAGTACGGTTCCACCTGGTCTGCCAGACGCCCGAGCGTCTGCCCGCCGCCTGACCCCCCGCCGTACAGGTGCACGCCATACAGCGAGAGATGCGTGTCCCATTGACCGTCTTCACCCAGTGCCACGGCGCGCTGCCAGCCAGTACCAGACGTGCCTTTGAGGCGCCAGGTATGAGCCGTCGCATCCCAGCGAACCTCGAAGGGGTGCCCTTGGATCAGGATGAAATCGCCTTCGGCGTGTCGGTAGACACCCGCGTAGCGTCCTTGGGTGTCGGGGGGCAGGCCTTGCAGGGACAATGGGCGGGTGTATGCATATTCGCGCAACGAGGCGAAGGTCTTTTGCGGCGTGGAAGAGTGCGCGGTCCATGGCCGCGCAAGACCTTCGCGCAGCATGCGCAGTTGTCGCTGACGGGTGGCCTGGCGGACGACGCTCAGGTTGATGGCCACTCCGGTGCCCAGGTCCAGGGCCACGTCGATCAACGCCAGCAGCATGGTGTTGAGCTCGGCGATACCGCGCCTAGCATCGCCGTCGAGGAAGGCCGCCGTCGCGCTTGTGGCAGCGTCGGCCAGGTCGTAGAGGGCAACCACCGACCCTATGAAGGGCAAGACGCCCAAGACCATCTTGATATAGCTGTAGACCATGCCACTTTGCTGGGTGAACTGTTCCAGCCAGAGGTCCTGGTTGGAGCGTGAGCTGTTCCTGTGCGCCGTGATGAGTCTGCCCAGTTGCGACTCGAGCAGTACCTGGGGTAGCGACAGGTGGACTGGCCAGCGAGTGCCGACGCCGATGATGCCGTCGAAGCGTTCGAGCTGTGCCTGACGCAAGCGCGACTGGTGCGCGCGAGGGTCGCCCGTCAGCGCCCGCGAAGCGAGATAGAGGATTTCGCGTTCCTCCACGCTTGCCGAGTAGAGGGCCAGGCGGGCGTCTTCCAGCGAGGCGTACTGACGCAAAGGGCGCGTAGGGTGTTCGGGTTGGCACACTAGCGTGATGCCACTGGTTCGATCTTGGATGAACGTCACGCCGCTCAAGGTTGTAGGCTTGTCGTCGGTATCCCGGCCGCCCGCCGTCAGGATCGCTGGCAGCAGATGAGGAGTAGGCGCCCCGACAGGATCTTCCACCTGGGTTCGAGCATTCAGCACGCGTTCCAGAATCGCCTGTCCCCGGGCATCCAGCGTACCCTGCGCCTCCAGCAGCACGGCTTGCAGCTTGAGCATCAGGCCCAGAGGGCGGGTCAGGCACTCGCGGCGCCAGCGTACGGCACAGGTGTCTTCCTGAAGGCCGCGGTAGGCGTCGAGTATTTTCTGTTCGTAGGCCTGCGCCAGATCCAGTTCCCGAGCCAGCGTTTCCAGGTAGGCGGGGGTAAGCCCAGCACTCAGCGTACGCGCCAGGGTAGCGTGCTGGGTATCGACGCTGACGGTGGCGAAGTGCAGCCGCTGCGCGACGGCCGTATCGACATTGTCCAGAAGCAATGCTTCAAGCTCGATGGAAACGCGTTGCGCACTGGGGACCAGTCGCTGTCTGGTCGGCACGCCCGGTGCGCCACTGCCGGCAATGATATCGTGCTGCCATTCGGTGGTGACGGGCAGATCGATCGTCACCGGGCTGTCGTCGTAGTCCGGGAAATCTTGCTTGAGCCGTTGTGCGACCAACAAGCGGCTGTGCACCGCGCGTGGAGGTAGATCGCGGGTCATGAGCGCATGGGCCTTTTCGGCGGCCACGACATAATCCTCGACCGTGGCCTTCAAGGTCGCCCGGGTCGTCGCCGACAGTTGCTTGAGCCACTCAGGGACACCGCCTGCCATCTGTACGATGCGCTGCTGTTCCTGGTGCATGAGCCAGGCTCCCTCGCGTGCCGCCGGGTGCGGTACCTGCAGCCGCTGGGCGACCGTTTCCCGCACTTCGAGCAATCTCTGCGCAGGCGTTGCCGGAGCGTGCTGATCGTTCAGGCGTTGATGTAACGCGCGTCCCTCGGTGAGAACGTCCTGAAGCAGGACCTCGAACAGGTTACCGGACACCGCCGCATACCCCACCGATTCCCCGTGCATGGGGTCGACGCCCAGGCAACGTTCGAGTTCGGCAGGGTCGACGCAGCGCAGCAGGCCGCCATGCTCGCCCAGCCAGTACAGCAACAGCCTGCCGGTGGGCGCGCCGCTTGGCGTGATCGACCCCGCGATGACGACCGCTCCGGCCAGGCGATGGCTCTGCGCGGGCATGTCGTCTTCGGGGCGCGCCGCCTTCAGGATCAGCGGCTGGCGAAGGTACAGGTCGCTCGAATCGTCCGCTGCGGCGTCACCGTAGGCGACTACGGCTTCGATACGGGCCAGTTCCTGGCTGTCGATCTCCTCCAGCAGCCATTGCTGTCGCGCATGGGCCAGCAGGCCGTCACGGTGCGCCTGGAGCAGCGAGGCGTCGAGCACGATGGACGAAACCTCGGAATGCCACTGGAAGGTATGCAGCAGCAGATCGACGTTCGAGCGAACGCTGTCGCGTGCAGCTACCCAGTCGGCTCGGTAGCGCGTCAGGTGCTCGACCTGCTGCTCGGTGAGTGTGGCGAGGCGTTCCAGGTATCGGCGAAGCTGCAGCTCGCGCTCGGCACGAGGCACGTCGAGCTGCAAGCCCCCGAAGTCGAACAGCGAAACCGGTGCCTCGTCCGGTGCGCTCGCCACGTCAGGCGCTGGCGCTGCCAGCCGCGCCGTGGCCTGCCATTCACGCTGCCGTTGCTCGGTAGCCTGCAGCGCTTCAGCGGCAGCGCGCCATCCCGGACGGCCCGTGGCCTGCGTCACTGTCGCTTCCAGCTCTTTGTAGAGCACCTCGTGCCAGACCATGAAACTCGCCTCTGGATGCGCGAAGCGTTGCAGGGGTGCTCGTGTTTCGGCGTTGCCCGTCAGCGTGTGCCAGAGGTTGTCGTCAACGCTGTGGACGGTAATGCCGGGAAGTCGATCCGGGCGATACACGCATCTGGTGGCCAGCCCTTGCACGCTGATCACCAACGCGCCCGGGCAGGCCGGGGTGCTTTCGAACGTCAGCGGCTGTTCGTCCAGGTGCGGCGCGTGAGGCTCTAGCAGGACCGCCTCGATGAGGCGCGCGGCCGACACGTCGATGTCCGGGCGATGCAGCGCGACCTGCAACGACGCCAGCAGGTGCTGCTGGTACAGCCACTGACCCCGCTGCAGGCGGGTGTACGGCGAAGCGGGATGGCAGGCGTGCCAGTAGCGGTCCCAAGCCTGCCGGAGCGCATCGCGTACGTTGAGCCTGCGCACCACCTGGATGACATCGTCAGCTGTCAGCTCGGTCGTCAGCGTATCGCCATTGGCCAGGCCGAGGCCGACACTACCGGGCACTGACTCGAGCAGCGCTGGATGATGCCAGGCGAGCAGGCCGAGCTGCGCCAGGCTGACGAAGCGGACCGTGGCGTTCTGTCTGGAAACCAGGCCGACGGTGTCGGCGTCGAGAGACACGTGACGCGCGATCCAGTGGTTGATCACCTCATGCAGCGTCGGGGTCTGCACGATCAGGCCATGGAATTCGGTCTCCAGCTCGATGAGCCGTGTCTGGGCCTCGGATGCTGCGTTCGACGTCGGTGCAGCCAGCTTCAGGTGCGTGGTAAACAGGGGTGGCGCGATGTCGGGCGTGGGCAGTTCGTTCATGTCATCAATCCGCTCGTTTGGCCGAAAGTGGCCTGAGGATTGAAGCGAGGCATGACCGAGCGCACGCGGTAGATAGATCTGACCAATCGAGACGCCGTGCGCGGGCCGACCCTCAGCCGCGCTTTGACAGGGTCAGTGCAGGCGGACCCAGACGGTCACCAGCACGGCGGCGGCGATCAGCCAGGCGAACGCGGCGCCGACCAGTGCGGCTTCCAGGCGCAGCCGATCGACCAGCACGTAGAGGGCGGCCAGGTAGACGAAGTACGGCAGGATCGACCACATGCCGAACACGATGGTGGTCTTCAGGTCGTCCAGCGACCGTCCCTTGCCGACGATGTAGTGCGCGATCAGCGCGAACGTCGGGAACAGCGGCACCAGCCCGGCGATGTAGTAGTTGCGGGTCTTCGACAAGATGGCCAGCAACACCACCACGCCTGCGCCGATGGCGGCTTTGAAGATCAGGTCCATGTCTTGGGGTCCGTGCGAGTGATCGGTCAGCCGAGGCCGTATTTCTTGACCTTGTCGAACAAGGTGGTCTTGGCCATGCCCAGCTCCTGGCTGGCCTGGCTCAGGTTGCCACCGCTGCGCTGCAGGGCATCGCTCAGCAGGTGACGCTCGAAGGCCTCGACCGCTTCGGCGAAGCCCAGGGTCTGGCCCGTGCTGGCATCGTGTTTCTTGAAGGCCGGCAGGCCCAGGGCATGGCGTTCGGCGACGTTGCGCAGCTCGCGCACGTTCCCGGGCCAGTCATGGCCCATGAGCCGCGACAGGGTCTGGCTGTCGATCGCCGGGGTCGGACGGTCGAACCGCAAGGCCGCCTGCTCGAGGAAATGCTCGAACAACTGCAGGATGTCTTCGCGGCGCTCGCGCAGTGCTGGCAGCTCCAGCGAGACCACGTTCAGGCGGTAGTACAGGTCGCTGCGAAACTCGCCGCGCTGGCCCAGCTCCGCCAGGTCGGCCTTGGTCGCCGCGATCACCCGGCAGTCCACGGCGATGCTCTGGTTCGAACCCAACCGTTCCAGGGTGCGCTCCTGCAGCACGCGCAGCAGCTTGATCTGCAGGTTGATCGGCATGCTTTCCACCTCGTCGAGGAACAGCGTGCCGCCATTGGCGTGCTCGATCTTGCCGATGCGCCGTTTGCCCGCCCCGGTGAACGCGTTGGCCTCATGGCCGAAGATCTCGCTCTCGAACAGGTTTTCCGGCAACCCGCCGCAATTGAGCGCCACGAACGGCCGGTCATGACGACGGCTGAAATCGTGCAGGCAGCGGGCGACCAGTTCCTTGCCGGTGCCGGTCTCGCCTTCGATGAGCACGTTGGCCGAGGTGTCGCCGACGTTGGCGATCAGCTCGCGCAGTTGCTGCATCGCCGGCGAGCGTCCGATGATGCGCGCTTCCAGCGAGCCCTGGCTGGCCAGCTGACGCCTGAGGGTGGTGACCTCGCGGGACAGGCTGCGCTGTTCCAGTGCGCGGCGCACCACATCCACCAACCGCTCGGGAGAGAAGGGCTTTTCCATGAAGTCGTAGGCGCCGCTGCGCATCGCCCCGACCGCCATGCTGATGTCGCCATGGCCCGTGATCAGTACGACTGGCAGGCTGCGATCGCGGGCCTTGAGCTGCCTGAGCAGTTCGAGGCCATCCATGCCAGGCAGGCGGATGTCGCTGACCACGATGCCGGCGAAGTGCTCGTCGATGCGTTCGAGCGCCTGTTCGGCGCTGCCGACGCCTTCGCTGGCGATGTCCTCCAAGGCCAGGGCCTGCTGGCAGCCCAGCAGCACGTGGGGGTCGTCTTCGACGATCAGGACGGTAAGAGGCTCGGGGGTCATGGTGCGCTACCGGTTGCTTGAGGTGTAGCCAGGGGCAGCACGAGCACGAAGGCCGTACCGCCATGGGCGGGATGCTCGACGCTGAGCGTGCCTTTCGCGGCTGCGGCCAGGCTGGCTGACAAGGTCAGGCCCAGGCCCAGGCCGTGCTCGCCCGGCTTGGTGGTGAAGAAGGGTTCGAACAGGTGCTTGCGGGTCTCGTCGTCGATGCCGTGGCCATTATCGCGTACGTGCAGGCGATAGCGGCCTTCGTCGAGCGCGCCCTCCAGCCACAGTTCGGGCGCAGGCTGATGGGCCATGGCGTCCAGCGCGTTGCCGATGAGGTTGGTCAGGATCTGCTCGAGTCGGGTCTGGTCGATGGCCAGGCGCGGATCGTCGAGCGCCCGGTGCACGCGCAGCCCACAAGCCGCGATCCGTCGCGCCAGCACTTGCAGCACTGCCTCGATCGCCTTGTCCAGCGAAGCCTGGCCGCTGTCGTCGCTGCGTCGGGCGAACGAGCGCAGGCTGGCCGTGATGCGCCCCATGCGGTCGATCAGGTCGTTCATGGTCAGCAGGTTGGCGCTGGCGGTGTCCATGGCGCCGCGCTCCAGGAAGCGCACCGTGTTGCCTGACAGCGTGCGCAGGGCGGCCAGCGGCTGGTTCAGTTCATGGGCGATGCTGGTGGACATCTGCCCGATGGCCGCCAGCTTGCCGGCCTGCACCAGCTCATCCTGGGCCTGGCGCAGCGTCTGCTCGGCCTGGCGGCGCTCACGGATCTGGCCCTTGAGCCGCTCGTTGCTGGCGCGCAGGTCGGCCGTGCGTTCGGCGATGCGTCGCTCCAGGTGGCTGTTGGCCTGCTCCAGCGCCTCGCGGGCCGCCAGTCGCGTCGCCAGCACCTTGCGTCGCTCGTTCCAGGCGATCAGCACGATGGTCAGCAGGGCGAAGAAGAACCCGGCCAGCACACCCTGGATCATCGCTTCGCGCTTGAGTTCGTGCAGCGGCGTGAGCAGCGTCAGGCGCCAAGGCGTGTCGGCCAGGCGCCGCGTCTGGGCCAGGTAGGTCACGGCACGCCGTTCCTTGTCGTTCTCTTCGGTCTGGTCGAGGGCCGGGAAGGTCAGCAGCTCGGTCCCGTCGCCCAGCACCTCGCGGTCCAGCGGCTGCAGTTCGTTGATCGGCCACCAGTAGTACTGCAGGCTGCGCGCCAGGCGCTCCTTGTCTTCCGGTGTCAACGGCCAGACCGACTTGAGCCGCCGCGCCGGGTCGCTGGAGAGGATGATCACCCCGTTCTCGTCGCTGACGAAGGCTTCCAGGCGGGCCCGTTGCCAGCGCTCTTCCAGGGTGTCCAACCCGACCTTGATCACCGCCACGCCCTTGATCCGGCCGTGCTCCTCCAGGCCGTGGGCCAGGTAGTAGCCAGGGTCGCCGGTGGTGCTGCCGATGCCGTAGAAACGTCCCGGCCGACCGCGCACCGCGTCCTGGAAGTAGGCACGAAACGACAGGTCTTCGCCCAGGAACGAGCTGGCGTCGCGCCAGTTGCTGGTGGCCTGGACACGCCCGCTGGTGTCGAGGATGAAGATGACCTTGCTGCGGCTGCGACGGTTCAGGCCTTCGAGGTATTCGTTGACGGCCTGACGCCCTTCGCCTTCCGGGCTTTCGAGCAGGGTCGACACGCTGTCTTCCAGCTCCAGCAGGCTGGGCAGGTAGGTGTACTTGCTGATCTCGCTCTCGACGGTGCGCGCATGCAGCTCGAGCTGGCGTTCGCCGTTTTCGCTCAGGCTGCGGATGCCGCTGCGCTCGCTCAGCATGAACGCCACGCAGCCCAGGCCGACCATCAGCAGGACGATCAGGGGCGGCAGCAGCAGTTGGCGGATCAGACGGGATTTCACGGCGAAGGCAGGCGGGTCAGGCAAGGACAGGGCGGGGTCGCATTTCATCACAGTGCCCTCGCCGTCACCAGCGCCCATTGCCCGTCAGGGCGAACAATGGGCACCTTCAGCCTCAGTGTTGCAGGATCTTGCTGAGGAATTGCTGGGTACGCTCGTGTCGCGCGCTCGGGTTGCCAAAGAAGTCTTCCTTCTGGCAGTCCTCGATGATGCTGCCCTTGTCCATGAAGATCACCCGGTTGGCGACCTTGCGCGCGAAGCCCATTTCGTGGGTCACGCACATCATGGTCATGCCTTCGTGGGCCAGTTCGACCATGACGTCGAGCACCTCGTTGACCATTTCCGGATCGAGGGCCGACGTGGGTTCGTCGAACAGCATCACGATCGGGTCCATCGACAAGGCGCGGGCGATCGCCACGCGCTGCTGCTGGCCACCGGACAACTGCCCCGGGTGCTTCTTGGCGTGCGCGCTCAGGCCCACGCGGTCGAGCAGGGCCAGGCCCTTCTTGTTGGCCTCCGCTTCGCTGCGCCCGAGTACCTTGCGCTGGGCGATGGTGAGGTTCTCGGTGATCGACAGGTGCGGGAACAGCTCGAAGTGCTGGAACACCATGCCGACTCGAGAGCGCAGCTTGGGCAGGTTGGTCTTCGGGTCGGCGATGGAAGTGCCGTCGACGACGATGTCACCCTTCTGGAAGGGTTCCAGGGCATTGACGCACTTGATCAGGGTCGACTTGCCCGAACCGGACGGCCCGCAGACCACCACGACCTCGCCTTTCTTCACCTCGGTGCTGCAATCGGTCAGCACCTGGAAGTCGCCGTACCACTTGTTGACGTTCTTGATGGAAATCATACGGTGATCCTTTTTTGCAGGCGCTTGACCAGCCAGGAAGCGGAGAAACTGATGATGAAGTACACGAGACCGGCGAAGATCAGGAACTCGTGGGAGCGCCCGATGATGTCCCCGTTGGCGCGTGCCGAGTTGAGGAAGTCGACCAGGCCCACGGTGTAGACCAGCGAGGTGTCCTGGAACAGGATGATGCTCTGCTGCAGCAGCAGCGGGGTCATCTTGCGGAAGGCCTGGGGCAGGATGATCAGACGCATGGTCTGGCCGTAGGTCATGCCCAGCGCCTGGGCAGCCCCCATCTGGCCCTTGGCGATGGACTGCACACCGGCACGGACGATCTCGCAGAAGTAGGCGGCCTCGAACATCATGAACGCCACCACGCACGAGGTGAAGGCCCCGATCGGGGTGTCTTCGCCGGTGATCCAGCGCAGTACGAACGGCACCGCCAGGTAGAACCAGGTGATGACCAGCAGCAGGGGGATCGAGCGGAAGTAGTTGACGTAGGCGCCAGCCACCCTCGACATCAGCTTGTTCGACGACAACCGCATCAGGGCCAGAATCGTGCCCAGCACGATACCGCCGATCACGCCCATGACCATCAGTTCCAGGGTCAGCAGCATGCCGTTCCAGAGCGCCGGCAGGGCCGGCACGATTTCACTGAAATCCAGTTCCATTTACTTGCCTCCCACGGAGATCAGGCCAGGCACCGCGACCTTCTTCTCGATCAGGCGCATGAGCAGCATCAGGCCCATGTTCAGGGTGAAGTAGATCAGCGTGGCGAGGGTGAAGGCTTCGAACAGGTTGGCGGAGAATTCGGCGGTCTGCTTGGTCTGCGCCAGCAGCTCCATCAAGCCGATCAACGAGGCTACCGACGAGTTCTTGAACACGTTCAAAAATTCCGAGGTGAGCGGCGGAATGATGATCCGGTAGGCCTGGGGCAACAGCACGGTGGTGTAGATCTGCGAGGTCCGGAAGCCCATGGCCCGTGCGGCGGATTCCTGGCCGCGTGGCAACGCCTGGATACCGGTACGCACCTGTTCGCAGACGCGTGCGGCGGTGAACAGGCCCAGGCAGACGATCACGCTGATCAGGGCCGAGGTCGTCGGGTTCAGGTCCTGCTTGAACCATTCCTGCAGGCCTTCGGGCAGCAGGTCCGGCACCAGGAAGTACCAGAGGAACAGCTGCACCAGCAGCGGCACGTTGCGGAACAGTTCCACGTAGACGGTGGCGATCCCCGATACCAGCCGGTTTTGCACGGTGCGCATGACGCCCAGGATCGAGCCGAGCAGCAGTGCGATGATCCATGCGCAGACGGCGATGGCGATGGTCCAGCCCAGACCGGTGACGTACCAGTCCAGATAGATCTCGCTGCCCACGCCGGTGGACTTGAAGAACACGCCCCAGTCCCAGTTGTAATTCATCGGGATTTCCCCTCGAACGGTCGTTTCACGGACAACTTCCAGCATCCAGAGGCGCAGGCGCCCCTGGATGAAAGGTTAGACACTTATGGGCGGCCTGTCGGATACGCGTTGCCCAGGGTGGGCGACAGGCCGCGGGTCAGGTCAGGACTGCTTCTCGTCCGCGGCCTTGTCGGTCGGCTCGGCGATCAGTTTCTTGAGCTCGTCGCTCATCGGGAAGTTCAGGTTCAGACCCTTCGGCGGGATTGGCTGCTGGAACCACTTGTCGTAGCTCTTGTTGACTTCACCCGACTTGAAGTAACCGACGATGGCATCGTCGACCGCTTTCTTGAACGGTTCGTCGCCCTTGCGCACCATGCAGCCGTAGATTTCATAGGACTGCGGCGTACCGGTGATGACCCAGTCCGACGGCTTGCGCGCCTTGGCCATCTCGCCGGCCAGCAGGGCGTCGTCCATCATGAAGGCGACGGCGCGACCGCTTTCGAGCATGTTGAACGACTCGCCATGGTCCTTGGCGGAGATCACGTTCATGCCCATCTGCTTGTCGGCATTCATCGCCTTGAGCAGCCGCTCGGAGGTGGTGCCAGCGGTGGTCACCACGTTCTTGCCCTTCAGGTCCTCGAAGTCCTTGTAGGAGGGCTGCCCGTCCTTGGCCTTGACCAGCAGGCGGGTACCGACTTCGAAGATGCCGACCGAGAAGCCGACCTGTTGCTGGCGCTCGACGTTGTTGGTGGTGGAGCCGCATTCCAGGTCGACGGTGCCGTTCTGCACCAGCGGGATACGGGTCTGCGAAGTGACGAGGTTGTAGCGCACTTTCAAGTCAGGTGCATCGAGCTGCTTCTTGAGGGCCTCGACAACGGCCAGCTGGATGTCATGGGAGTAGCCGACGGGCTCTGGCTTGCCGGCCAGGTAGGAGAACGGGATGGAGGAGTCGCGGTGCCCCAGGGTGATGGTGCCCGAATCCTTGATCTTCTTCAGGGTGCCGGTGAGCTCATCGGCCATGACCGGGGAGGCGATCAGGGAAGCGGCAATGGCGGCACCCAGCAAATGACGAACGATACGCATCAATAATTCCTCGACGTTGTTTTTCTTATGAAGCCGTTGGCGGATTCTTTCGTTCAACGAACGCCAGCCAGTGGCGTCGCGTTCGGGTAAGCAGTGTAGAGCATGAGTCGTGCCAAACCACTGTGCCTGGCATAAAGGCTTGGAAACAAGAGGGATTAATCCAATGGATAGGGGGCAAAAGGCCACTCCTCGTCCGGGTCTCCGACTATACGCAAAATGCCCGTTCGGAAAACCGAACGGGCATCGTGGTGGCGCTCATCGTCGCTCAGGGACAGTGGGTCGAAACGCTACAGCGCTGCACCGCAAAGGTGCGCCGTGCCCCACACCTGTCACCTGTCAGGCGGCCTCTGGCGTGCGGGTCCGTGCCAGGTAGTCCCGCAAGGCCTGCTGCTCGGTGGCCGAGAGGAACAGACCCAATTTGGTGCGGCGCCACAGGATGTCCTCGGCCTCCACGGCCCACTCGTCGTGACGCAGGTAGTCCACTTCCCGAGTGTAGAGGCCAGCCCCAAGCGGCTGCCCTAGGTCCTTGAGCCCCTGGGCACCTTCCAGCAGACGCCAGGCGCGGCTGCCATAAGTGACGGCCCAGCGCTGGGCGATCTCGTTCGGCAACCAGGTATGGCGGGCCACCAACGCCTGGGCCAGCTGCGCAGGGGTCTGCATGTCTTCGCCACCAGGCAGGGGTGCGGTAGCGGTCCAGCTGCCCCGCATCTGGCTGAAGAACGGCTTGAGTTCGGCCATCGCCGACTCGGCCAGCTTGCGGTAGGTGGTGAGCTTGCCACCGAAGACCGAGAGCAGCGGTGCCTGGCCGGCCGATGCGGACAGGGCCAGGGTGTAGTCGCGTGTCACGGCGGAGGGGTTGTCGGACTCGTCGTTGCACAGCGGGCGTACGCCCGAGTACGTGTGCAGGATGTCGTCGCGGCTGACCTGGCGCTTGAAGTGGGCGTTGACCACCTTGAGGATGTAGTCGGTTTCCTCGTCGGTGATGCGCACCTTGGCCGGGTCGCCGGTGTATTCACGGTCGGTGGTGCCGATCAGGGTGAAGCGATCCAGGTACGGTATGGCGAAGACGATGCGCTGGTCTTCGTTCTGCAGGATGTGCGCATGCTCGCCTTCGTACAGGCGAGGCACGATCAGGTGGCTGCCCTGGATCAGACGAATGCCGTAAGGCGCATCCAGGTGCAGATCATCCTTGATGAAGCTCGACACCCACGGGCCACCGGCATTGACCAACGCGCGCGCGCGCAGTGTCTGCGAGGTGCCGTCGGCGTTCTGGATCTCCACGTGCCACAGGTTGCCCACACGCTTGGCGCCCAGACAGCGTGTACGGGTGCGGATGTCGGCACCGTGCTCACGCGCGCTCATGGCATTGAGGGCGACCAGGCGGGCATCGTCCACCCAGCAGTCGGCGTATTCGAAACCGTGCGTGATGGCTGGCTTGAGCGCACTGTCCGGACCGAAGCGCAGGCTGCGCGAGGCACCCAGGCGCTTGCGCTTGCCCAGGTGGTCATAGAGGAACAGGCCGGCACGGATCATCCATGTCGGACGCAGGTGAGGGCGGTGAGGCAGCACGAACCGCATCGGCTTGACGATGTGCGGCGCCTTGGCGAGCAGGACTTCACGCTCGGCCAGGGCTTCGCGTACCAGGCGAAACTCGTAGTGCTCCAGGTAGCGCAGGCCACCGTGGATCAGCTTGCTGCTGGCCGACGAGGTGTGGCTGGCCAGGTCGTCCTTTTCGCACAGGAACACCTTGAGCCCACGGCCCGCGGCGTCGGCAGCGATGCCCACACCATTGATCCCGCCTCCGATCACGGCCAGATCGTAGCAGTCGTCGAGCGTTGTCTGGGAAGAAGCGGGATGGGACACGGCGAGGCCTCCTGATGATCGTTCGCAGCGAATGCGAACATCAATGTTCGTTTGCGAAAATACTAGCGCAATAACGGCGGCTTCACCAGGGTGATTGCCATAGAAAAAATAGATGGAGGTGACGGTTCGAACATTTGCGAACATTGGAGAGGCGTGAAGGCAGCGTGTCAGACCCTTTCCAGGGTTGAGCGGCCTCGAGTGGCGTGGCAAGCCCACTCTCAGAACATAAAATAAATTTTCGATTTAACAGTAAATAATTTCAGATTTTTGTGGGCCCTGCGGGCCCAATCGCGGCACAGGGGCCGCTCCCACAGGTCACCGCGATAGCCTGCAACCCCGCGGTGGGGCTACGGGTGTAGGAGCGGCCCCTGTGCCGCGATGGGCCGCAAAGCGGCCCTAGAAATCGATCAGAGATAAAGCCTCTGAGCCATGCCAGCTATCGACATGTTCTCTGCGCGACAGCGCGGCGCCAAGGCGGCGGGCGGACTCCTACAGAATGAACGTGGATGTGGGGCTGCAGAGCCACATGTTCAGCGCGCCACTCGCTTGCGCACCCTGCTCGCCTGTCCTCACACCACTTCGAGACGTACCTTGTGCTGGCCGAGCAGCTCGGCCAGGGCAGGCGAGGGCGTGCGATCGGTCACCAGGCAATCGACCAGGCTGATCGACCCCAGCCTGACCATGGCGTTGCGCCCGAACTTGCTCGAGTCGGCGGCCAGGATCACCTGGCGGGCATTGGTGATGATCGATTGCGATACACGCACTTCCTGGTAGTCGAAATCGAGCAGGCTGCCGTCTTCGTCGATGCCGCTGATCCCGACCACGGCGAAGTCGACCTTGAACTGATCGATGAAGTCGACGCTCGCCTGTCCCACCACCCCGCCATCGCGACGGACCTTGCCACCGGCGACCAGCACGTCGAAATCGTCCTTGGCACTGAGGATGGAAGCCACGTGCAGGTTGTTGGTGATGATCTTCAGGTGTTCGTGGTTGAGCAGGGCGCGGGCGATGAATTCCGTGGTGGTGCCGATGTTGATGAACAGCGAGGCATGATCGGGGATCTGCCGGGCGACGGCTTCGGCGATGCGTTGTTTTTCGTCGCGCATCTGGTCGGCGCGCATGGCGTAGGCGGTGTTCTCGATGCTCGAGTCGTAGGCGGCGCCCCCGTGGTAGCGACGCAGCAGGTTGGCCTCGGCCAGTTGATTGATGTCACGGCGAATGGTTTGCGGGGTCATGACGAACAGCTGCGCCATTTCCTCGATGCTGACGTAGCCGCGCTCGCGTACCAGCTCGAGGATCTGTTGTTGTCGGGGGGGCAGGTTCATGGGCTTCCTTCAAGCGGCCGGCAAAGCCCCAGACGGTACAAGCTGGCGGGCGTGAGCTGCAAGCTGAAAGCGGCAGGGAGCGAGCGGTTAGCGGCAGGGAGCGAAGCGGTGAGCTGCAGGCGACGAGCTGGAAGGTGGAAGGGGCTGTCGAGCAGCGTCGAGCAAGCGCATGGCTGGGCGGGGCCACAGGGGCGACCCCAGCCTGCCGCGTCCTCGACAGGATGAGCCGCTGACAGGGCTCATCCCAGGCCGCTCGCCGCTGTCAGGCCTCCCAGTCGCGGGTACGCTCGATGGCTTTCTTCCAGCCCGCATAGAGCTTTTCTTTCTCGGCTTCTTCCAGGCGTGGCGTGAACTCGCGTTCGATCACGGCCTTGCCGCGCAGTTCGTCCAGCCCGCTCCAGAAGCCGCAGGCCAGGCCTGCCAAGTAGGCGGCACCCAGTGCGGTGGTCTCGCGCATTTGCGGGCGCTCGACGCAGGTGCCGAGGATGTCGGCCTGGAACTGCATGAGGAAGTTGTTGGCCACTGCACCGCCATCCACGCGCAGTTCGCTGAGGCGTTGACCGCAGTCCTGCTGCATGGCGTCGAGCACGTCACGGGTCTGATAGGCGATCGACTCCAGCGCTGCGCGAATGATGTGATCGACCTTCACGCCACGGGTCAGGCCGAACAGCGCGCCACGTGCGTAGGGGTCCCAGTAGGGGGCGCCCAGGCCGGTGAAGGCAGGGACCAGGTACACGCCATTGCTGTCCTTGACCTTGCTGGCGAAGTATTCGGTGTCGAGCGCATCGTTGACGATCTTCAGTTCGTCACGCAGCCATTGCACGGTCGACCCGCCGTTGAAGACCGCGCCTTCCAGGGCGTAGGCCACTTCGCCACGCGGACCGCAGGCGATGGTGGTCAGCAGGCCATGGGACGAGCTCACCGGCTCGCTGCCGGTGTTCATCAGCAGGAAGCAGCCGGTGCCGTAGGTGTTCTTGGCCTGGCCAGGCTCCACGCACATCTGCCCGAACAGGGCCGACTGCTGGTCACCGGCGATACCGGCGATGGCGATGCCGCTCTTGGTGTGGCCATAGACTTCCGAGGAGCTGCGGACCTCTGGCAGCAGGCTCGCCGGAATGCCGAGCAGGTCCAGCATCTTCGCGTCCCAGGTCAGGGTATGGATGTTGAACATCAAGGTGCGCGAGGCATTGGTGTAGTCGGTGACGTGGATCTTGCCACCGGAGAATTTCCAGATCAGCCAGGTATCGACGGTACCGAACATCAGCTCGCCGCGCTCGGCGCGCTCGCGCACGCCCTCCACGTTGTCCAGGATCCACTTGAGCTTGGTGCCGGAGAAGTAGGGGTCGATGACCAGACCCGTGGTCTGGCGGATGTAGTCCTCGTGTCCGTCGAGCTTGAGTTGCTCGCAGATGCCGGTGCTGCGTCGGCATTGCCAGACGATGGCATTGTACACCGGCCGGCCGGTTTCCCGATCCCAGACCACGGTGGTTTCACGCTGGTTGGTGATCCCCAGCGCCGCCACCTGGGCATGGCTGATGTTGGCCTGGGCCAACGCTTCGACCATGGTGGCGCTCTGGGTGGCGAAGATTTCCATCGGGTCGTGCTCGACCCAGCCCGCCTGGGGGTAGTGCTGGGCGAACTCGCGCTGGGAGGTGCAGACCACGTTGGCGTCACGGTCGAAAATGATGGCTCGCGAACTGGTCGTGCCCTGGTCCAGGGCGATGATGTACTGTTTGTCGAGGCTGTCTGTCATGTCGGTGACCTTGCAAAAAAAGGGAGAGGCGGCTGGGCTCGCGGGAGGTTCGCAGCCGGCGCTCAGGAAACGGGGGTGTTCACACGGGCCGCATCGGCCTGCACCGGGTCGTGGGCCACGCTCGGCAAGTGGCGCGCAATCATGCCACGGTAGGCCGCTGCCCCCAGGCAGGCACCCAGGATCGGCGCGACGATCGGTACCAGGAAGTAGGGAATGTCGCGGCCGCCGGTCAGGCTCACTTCACCCCAGCCGGCCAGGAACGTCATCAGCTTGGGGCCGAAGTCCCGTGCCGGGTTCATGGCGAAGCCCGTCAGCGGGCCCATGGCGCTGCCGATCACCGCGATCAGCAGGCCGATCAGCAGCGGCGCCATCGGCCCCCGGCGCAACCCGTTGTTGTCATCGGTCAAGGCCATGATCACCCCCATCAGAATGGCCGTGATGACCACCTCGACCAGGAAGGCCTGACCGATGCCCAGGGCAGCGTTGGGATAGGTGGAGAAGATCGACGCCAGCTCGAGGCTCTCGACGCTGCCGCGCACCAGACCATGGCTTTGTTCGAAATCGAAAAACAGGTTGCTGTACAAGGTGTACACCAGGGCGGCCGAGCAGAAGGCGCCAAGCACCTGGGCGAGGATGTAGAACGGCACCTTGCGTCGCTCGAAACCGGCGAACAGCCACAGTGCGATGCTGACGGCCGGGTTCAGGTGGGCGCCGGAAATGCCGGCGGTCAGGTAGATGCCCATGCTCACGCCGATGCCCCAGACGATGCTGATTTCCCAGAGCCCGAAGCCGGCACCGGCGACTTTCATGGCGGCCACGCAACCGGTGCCGAAGAAGATGAGCAGGGCTGTACCGAGAAATTCGGCCAGGCACTGAGCCCGAAGGGTAGGAGCGGTGTTCGTCATGTATGACCTCGTTCTTGTTGTTGTTAGGCGCGGCTGCGCTCGACAGCAAGGCCCGCTTCGATCCGCACTGAAGCTGGGCGTTTGAATCGGGATGCACCCTGATGAAGCAGGGTTTCTTCAGAAACGAAAAAATATAGACAAGAAATACTAATGTCAAAGGTCGAAACCGAACGGTCGGCCATTTCGTGACCGGTCTTCTGCGCGTCGTCTTGTCGACGAGCACAAGCCAAGAGGGCATGACCTGGCCCGGACCAGGGTTTTGGCCTACAGTGGGCATTGATCGCCCCTGCTCGGAACTGCCCATGACACCCGCCTTGGCCTTGCTCAAGAAAGCCCGCGTCGACCACCGTGTTCATAGCTATGCCCACGATCCGAAGGCGGCCTCGTACGGGCTGGAGGCCGCCGAGAAACTCGGTCTGGACGCGCGGCAGGTGTTCAAGACCTTGCTGGCCTGTACCGAAAAGGGCGAATTGCTGGTGGCCGTGGTGCCGGTGACGGGAACCCTGGACCTCAAGGGCCTGGCCCAGGCGGCCGAGGTGAAGAAATGCGAGATGGCCGACCCCGCGCTGGCGCAGCGCTCGACGGGCTATCTGGTCGGAGGGATCAGCCCGCTGGGACAGAAGAAGCGCTTGCGGACCTTCATCGACGCGTCTGCGCAGGGCCTGGCGACCGTGCATGTCAGCGCCGGGCGGCGTGGTCTGGAAGTCGAACTGACCGCCGAGGCCTTGTCGACGCTGACCCAGGCTAAATTCGCCGACATCGGGCGAGGCTAGAGGGCGACAGCGAGGCTGCCGCCCTCCGGCCGGTCAGTGCGGGGCGCTGTAGCGCCGAACGCCGGCTTGCGCGCTGGGCAGTTGCGCAGGGACACTGCCTTGCGCCGGGAACACCACCAGGTGATCCGCCTCGACGGCCACGCCCACGTCTTCGCCGACCTGATGGTCCACGTGGCTGGGGAAGATCGCCTCGAGCTGGCTGCCGGTCGACAGTTGCAGGCGATACAGGGTCGAGGCGCCGAGAAAACTCTTGCCGACGATGCGCGGACGCAAGGGGCTGTCCGGTGCATGAACGATGTCGTCGGGACGCAACAGCACGTCGACGGCGCTACCGGGCGCCATGCTGTAGGCCCGATTGCCACGCAGCTCGCCCAGTTCGGTGCTGACCGATTCGTGGCTGGTCAGTTGGCCGCGGATGAAATAGCCCTGGCCGATGAAGCTGGCCACGAACGGCGTCTGCGGCTCGTGGTAGAGGTTGTAGGGCGTGTCCCACTGTTCCAGGCGACCGGCCTTGAACACACCGACGTGGTCGCTGACCGCGAAGGCTTCCTCCTGATCGTGGGTCACCAGGATGGCGCTGGTGCCACGGCTCTTCAGGATGTCGCGCACTTCATGGCTCAGGCGTCGGCGCAGCTCGACGTCGAGGTTGGAGAACGGCTCGTCGAGCAGGAGCAGCTGAGGCTCCGGCGCCAGCGCGCGCGCCAGTGCCACACGCTGCTGCTGCCCGCCGGACAGCTCGTGCGGGTAGCGCTCGCCCAGGCCGTCGAGCTTGACCAGTTCGAGCATCTCGTCGATCACGCGACGCTGTTGCGGGTGCTTGCCGATGCCGAAGGCGATGTTCTGCGCCACGGTCAGGTGCGGAAACAGCGCATAGTCCTGGAACACCATGCCGATGCGACGCTTCTCGGGAGCGAGGGTGAACCCGGCCCGGGAGATGACCTCGCCCGCCAGGCGAATCTCGCCGGCATGCACCGGCTCGAAGCCTGCGATCGCGCGCAGGGTGGTGGTCTTGCCGCAGCCCGAGGACCCGAGCAGGCAACCGATGTCGCCTGCGTTGAGGTGCAGGTTGAGGTTCTGGACGACGCGCTGGTCGCCGTAGCCGCAGGCGAGATCGCGCAACGACAGCAGTAGGGAAGGGCTCATGCGTGGTGATATGCCGGTTCTACCAGGAATTCGAGGAGCGCCTTCTGTGCATGCAAGCGGTTTTCGGCCTGTGCCCAGGCGACCGAACGGGGGTCGTCGAGCAGGTCCAGGCTGATTTCCTCGCCACGGTGGGCAGGCAGGCAATGCATGAACAGGGCATCGGGTGCCGCCAGGTCGAGTAACGCCTTGTTGACTTGGTAAGGCGCGAAGTGCGCCAGGCGCCGTGCAGTTTCCTCCTCCTGCCCCATGGAAGTCCAGACATCGGTGCTGACCAGGTGTGCGCCCTCCACGGCCTCGCGCGGGTCGCGCAGGACCTGTACCCGATCGCCCGCCTCGGTCAGGAAGCGCGGGTCGGGCTCGTAGCCTTCGGGGCAGGCGATGCGCAGCTGGAAGTCGAACTGCCGGGCCGCCTCCACGTAGCTGTTGCACATGTTGTTGCCATCGCCGATCCAGGCCACCGTCTTGCCCTGGATCGAGCCGCGGTGTTCGACGAACGTCTGCATGTCGGCCAGCAACTGGCAAGGGTGCAGGTCGTCGGACAGGCCGTTGATGACCGGTACGCGGGAGTGGGCGGCGAACTCGGTCAGGGTGGCATGGGCGAAGGTCCGGATCATCACGGCGTCGAGCATGCTCGACATGACGATGGCGCTGTCGGCGATCGGCTCGCCACGGCCCAGCTGCGTGTCACGCGGCGAGAGGAAGATGGCCTGGCCGCCGAGCTGGATCATGCCGGCTTCGAACGACACCCGCGTGCGCGTGGACGATTTCTCGAAGATCATGCCCAGCACGCGGTTCTTCAACGGTTCGAACACCACGCCGCGCTGGCGCAGGGCCTTCAGCTCGATGCCACGACGGATCACGCCGAGCAGTTCGTCAGCGGTGAGGTCCATCAGGGAGAGGAAGTGCCTAGCGTTCATGAGTGACTACCTTATCTGCAACGAATGCAGGTCAGTTCCGGCGTTTTCGAACGACAACGGGTGTGACCTGCGGCGTATGCCGCACCAAGCGACGAGAATGGGAAGGGCGCAATACTATAATTAAATGTCGCCTGAAACCAAGAGGGCATGATGCAAGGCTGTCACAAGGCGTGTCCAGCCAAGTGCGCCTCCTGCGACGTCCAGGCCAGACCCGTTTGTACACGGTCCCTGACGGGCTTGGCAAACCCCTGTCGCCCACGGAGCGTCGGCCGTCGTCCTTCGACCGACGAGCGCGACGCCAGAGGCGCCCAGCGCGCCAGCCGACCGGACAAGTCCCTGGGCTTTCCGTTACACTGCGCTACCGTGCCGGCGATCGTGTCGGAAAGTTAAGCCGAGGTGCTCCATGGATATCATCGAAACAATCAAAGAGCAGATTGCCAACAATACCGTTCTGCTTTACATGAAAGGCTCGCCGAACGCGCCGCAGTGTGGTTTTTCCGCTCGCGCGTCGCAGGCAGTGATGGGATGCGGCGAGAAGTTCGCCTATGTCGATATCCTGCAGAATCCTGAAATCCGCGCCAACCTGCCCAAGTACGCCAACTGGCCGACGTTCCCGCAGCTGTGGGTCGGCGGCGAGCTGGTCGGCGGTAGCGACATCCTGCTGGAAATGTACGAGAAAGGTGAGCTGCAGACCTTGATCAAGGACGCGGCGGCCAAGGCCAAGGCTTCCGAAGCCTGATGCACCCGAGCGTCGCCCTGCGGGGCGGCGCGTCGGTGAAGGTCACGACGGGCGCAAGGCTTCGTCGATGACCGCTCCATGCACATCGCGCGGGTGCTGGCGTGCACATGGGACGGTTCCCCTGTGAAGCCAGCCCGGCGCGAAGGTGCTACGGGCTTCACGCAGGCAGAGGCGTGAAGCCGCGGGCGCGCTTACTCTTCGCCCATCTGCGACTGCATGTAGTTCTCGATACTGATCTTGTCGATCAGCCCCAGTTGGGTTTCCAGCCAGTCGATCTGTTCTTCCTTGCCTTCGAGAATGTCTTCGAGGTGATCACGGCTGCCGAAGTCGCCCGCCGTCTCGCAGTGGGCAATGGCGGCCTTGAGGTCGAGCAGGCCCTTGTGTTCGATGCGCAGGTCGCATTCGATCATCTCGCGGGTATGCTCGCCGATCAGCAGCTTGCCCAGGTCCTGCACGTTGGGGATGCCTTCGAGGAACAGGATGCGCTTGATCAGCGTGTCCGCGTATTTCATCGCATGGATCGAAGCCTTGTACTCGTGCTTGCCAATCGCATGCAGGCCCCAGTCTTCGTACATGCGCGCATGCAGGAAGTATTGGTTGATCGCGACCAGCTCGTTTCCGAGGATTTTGTTGAGGTGCTGGATAACGCTGATGTCGCCTTTCATGTCGGATGCCTGCCATTGAATAAGTGCACTGCGCTGAAGTGTGCGGCGGCGCCCGACAAGTGTCAAACTTAAGTAATTGAATAGTCTATGAAAATCAATAAGAATAAGAATGTTTTCAAACTGCGTCTGGCGACTAACTGCTTGAATTGAAGGCATAAAAAAACCAGGCCGTGGCCTGGTTCTCTGGAAATCGATGATTCATGCGGCTGTAAATTCGACCGGGTAGGGCAGGGCGGCTTGCTGACCGACGTGCAGGTCGGCGAGGGTATCGCGCACTACCTCCTTGGCCAGGCAGGCACATTTGCCGCACTGGGTGCCCACGTTCGTGGCAGCGCGCACCTCCTTGTAGCTGCAGCATCCTTCATAGATCGCGTCGCGGATCTGTCCGTCGGTGACACCTACACAAAGACACACGTACATAGTCGGCCCATCGTCAGTGGCGGCTGGATGGTCAGGAGAGTAATGGTAATGAGAATGCTTGTCAAAACACTTGGTCGAGACGTTTGATCGTCCTGACCGACGGTCAGGGTCGGCCTGTCGAGGGATGCCATGTATGATGGGCGCCCCTTGCGAACCGTGCGGCCTGGCTGCACGGGCCATGCATGACGCCTATCTATCAGGAGATGAACAATGAGCGTACTCGTTGGTAAACAAGCCCCGGACTTCACCGTCGCTGCCGTGCTGGGCACGGGCGAAATCGTCGACAGCTTCAACCTGGCTTCGGCCATCAAGGGCAAGTACGGCCTGGTCTTCTTCTACCCGCTGGACTTCACCTTCGTCTGCCCCTCGGAGCTGATCGCCCTGGACAACCGCATGCCCGAGTTCCAGGCGCGTGGCGTGGAAGTGATCGGCGTGTCCATCGACTCCCACTTCACCCACAACGCCTGGCGCAACACGCCGGTCGAGAAGGGCGGTATCGGCCAGGTCAAGTACACCCTGGCGGCCGACATCTCCCACGAGATCTGCAAGGCCTACGACGTCGAGTCCGAAGGCGGCGTGGCCTTCCGTGGCGCGTTCCTGATCGACCAGAACGGCATGGTGCGCTCGCAGATCATCAACGACCTGCCGCTGGGTCGCAACATGGACGAGCTGCTGCGTCTGGTCGATGCCCTGCAGTTCCACGAAGAGCACGGCGAAGTCTGCCCTGCCAACTGGAAGAAGGGCGACAAGGGCATGACGGCCTCGCCTGAAGGGGTCGCGGCGTACCTGAGCGAGAACGCCGGCAAACTGTAAGCGCCGGGGCCGGGCCTGCGGGCCTGGTCGACAAGCCGCCGGCGTTCGATACGCCGGCGCTCGAGGCCGTCCAGGTGAAGACCCGGGCGGCCTTGTGCTGTCAGGGGGCTCAGTCGTCGAAGTGACGCCAGCCGCCCATGTCCTTCCAGCGATTGACGATGGCGCAGAACAGCTCGGCGGTCTTTTCCGTGTCGTAACGGGCCGAGTGGGCCTCGCGGCCATCGAAGTCGATGTCGGCGCTCTGGCAGGCCCGCGCCAGCACCGTCTGCCCGTACGCCAAGCCGGCCAGGGTGGCCGTGTCGAAGCTGGAGAACGGGTGGAACGGATTGCGCTTGAGGTCCCCCCGTGCCACGGCAGCGTTGAGGAAGCCCAGGTCGAAGCTGCTGTTGTGCCCGACCAGGATGGCGCGCTTGCAGCCATTGGCCTTCAAGGCCTTGCGCACGCCCCGGAAGATGTCGGTCAGTGCGGTCTCCTCGCTGACGGCCATGCGCAGCGGGTGGTCGAGCTTGATGCCGGTGAACTCCAGCGCGGCCTGCTCGATGTTGGCGCCGGCGAACGGCTCGACCCGATGGAAGTAGGTGTGCTCCGGGAACAGGAAGCCCTTCTCGTCCATGCCGATGGTGACCGCGGCGATCTCCAGCAGGGCGTCGGTGGCGCTGTTGAAGCCGCCCGTCTCGACGTCCACGACCACCGGCAGGTAGCCGCGGAAACGTTCGGCCATGGGGTGGCGCAGGTTGGCCGATTGACCGTCCTGGTCTTCGTCGTACAGATCGTCGCTCACGCGTGGTCCTCCAGCAGGCGCCAGCGCAGCGTTTCGCCAGCGCGTAGCGGTATCACCGTCTGCTCGCCGAAGGGCAGGCTCTCGGGTGCGGTCCAGGCATCGCGGACCAGGGTGATGGTGTCGGTATTGGCAGGCAGGCCATAGAAGGCCGGGCCATGCAGGCTGGCGAAACCTTCCAGCTTGTCCAGTGCGTTGCGGCCCTCGAAGGCCTCGGCATACAGCTCGATCGCCGCGTAGGCGGTGTAGCAGCCGGCGCAGCCGCACGCCGACTCTTTGGCATGACGGGCGTGGGGTGCCGAATCGGTGCCCAGGAAGAACTTGCGGTTGCCGCCCGTGGCCGCGTCGAGCAACGCCTCCTGATGGGTGTTGCGCTTGAGGATCGGCAGGCAGTAGAAGTGCGGACGGATACCGCCCACCAGCATGTGGTTGCGGTTGTACAGCAGGTGCTGCGCGGTGATGGTCGCGCCGACGTTGTCGGGCGCTTCGGTGACGAACTGCGCAGCATCGGCGGTGGTGATGTGCTCGAAGACCACCTTGAGGGTCGGGAAGCGTTCGACCACACGGCGCAGGTGCTCGTCGATGAAGCGCTTCTCGCGGTCGAACACGTCGATCTCCGCGCGCGTCACCTCACCGTGCACCAGCAGCGGCAGACCGGCCTCGGCCAGCGCCTCCAGCGCCGGGAAGACGTTGTCGATCAGGGTGACGCCGGAATCGGAATTGGTGGTCGCGCCTGCCGGGTACAGCTTGGCGGCGTACACCAGGCCGCTGGCCTTCGCCTCGGCGATGTCCTGCGCGGTGGTCCGGTCGGTGAGGTACAGCACCATCAGCGGCTCGAAGCGGCTGCCAGCCGGTCGGGCTGCCAGGATGCGCTCGCGGTAGGCGCCGGCCTCGGAGGCGGTGCGCACGGGCGGGACCAGGTTGGGCATGATGATGGCGCGGGCGAAGGTGCGCGCCACGTCGCCGACGGTATGCGGCAACACCGCGCCATCGCGCAGGTGAATATGCCAGTCATCGGGACGCAGGAGGGTCAGGCGATCGGACATTGGGGATTCCAGGCGGGTCGAACTCAAGGCGCAATGCTACCGGAAAAGCCCTTCTCGGGCACGGGCTATCAAGTTTGCCGCAGGGTGACCGATACCGTGAGGTAAGCCGTGATCATCCGTGGAGCCCGCCGTGCGCCAGCGTTACCTTGCCCTGTTCAGTATGTTTGCCAGCCTGCCGGCGATGGCGCTGACGTTCCAGACGCGCATGGAGAACATTGCGTGGACGGTCGAAGGCGACGTCTTCGAATGTCGGCTGATCCAGCCTGTGAACGGTTTCGGCAGTGGCGAGTTCGTGCGGCGTGCCGGGGAGGCGGCGACCTTTCAGCTGCGCTCGGCCGGCAACGCTCTGGGTGCAGGGCCTGCGACCTTGCTGGCGGCCGCTGCGCCCTGGCAGCCCGGGCGTGACGACATCGACCTGGGCAGCGTGCGCCTGGCCCGCACGGGCGTGCTCTTCAGCGCCTCCCAGGGCCAGACCAGTCGCTTGATCAACGGCCTGCTCGACGGGCGCAGCACGGTCGTGCGCAACCGTGCCGGGGAGGGTGGCCGGACGATGGAGGTGCGCGTACTGCCGGTCAGTTTCGCCAAGGCCTATGCCGATTACCAGGCATGTGCCAGCCGCCTGCTGCCGATGAACTACGACCAGATCCGCCAGACCCAGGTCGGCTTCCCTGCCCGTGAGGGGACGGACCTGGACGCTGCCGCCAAGGCGCGCCTGGATGTGCTGCTCGATTACATGAAGGCCGATCCGAGCGTCAATCGCATCGAGCTCGATGGGCACTCCGACAACAGCGGCAACCGCCTGACCAATCGCGAGCTGTCCCGTCGGCGTGCCTTGGCCGTGGCGGACTACTTCAAGGCCCATGGCATCACCGAGGCGCAGATCACCGTCCGTTTCCATGGTGAGCGCTACCCCTTGGCGCGTAACGACAAGGCGGCCAATCGGGCGCGCAACCGTCGCGTCAGCATTCAGTTGGAGCGCGGTGCGCCGCTCCAGGCCGCCACCCCGGTCAGCGAGCCTGCCGCCTCCGCGGCGCCTCAGGCGCCGACGGCAGCGCCTGCGCCGGCACCCGCACCGGCATCCGGTACACCTGCGCCGGCCGCAGCGCCGCCCAAACCCTGAGGGCCGAATGCGTCACGCTTCGCAAAAACGTGTCGCCTGGCCGTCACAAGCTGTCGCCCCACTGTAAATCTTGAGCCAAGCCCGGTAGAATCGTGGGCTTTTCGCACAACCCCGTGGAGTGATGGCATGGCGGACGTAAAAAAGGTCGTACTGGCGTATTCCGGCGGCCTCGATACTTCGGTGATTCTCAAGTGGCTGCAAGACACCTATGACTGCGAAGTGGTGACTTTCACCGCCGACCTGGGCCAGGGCGAGGAAGTCGAGCCCGCACGTGCCAAGGCGCAGGCGATGGGCGTCAAGGAAATCTACATCGACGATCTGCGCGAAGAATTCGTGCGTGACTTCGTCTTCCCGATGTTCCGTGCCAACACCGTCTACGAGGGCGAGTACCTGCTCGGCACCTCGATCGCCCGTCCGCTGATCGCCAAGCGCCTGATCGAGATCGCCAACGAAACCGGCGCTGACGCCATTTCCCATGGCGCCACCGGCAAGGGCAACGACCAGGTCCGCTTCGAGCTGGGTGCCTATGCCCTCAAGCCCGGCGTCAAGGTCATCGCACCGTGGCGCGAGTGGGACCTGCTGTCGCGCGAGAAGCTGATGGACTACGCCGAGAAGCACGGCATCCCGATCGAGCGCCACGGCAAGAAGAAATCGCCCTACTCGATGGACGCCAACCTGCTGCACATCTCCTATGAAGGCGGCGTGCTGGAAGACACCTGGACCGAGCACGAAGAAGACATGTGGCGCTGGAGCGTCTCGCCCGAGAACGCACCTGACCAGGCGACCTACCTCGAGCTGACCTACCGCAATGGCGACATCGTGGCCATCGACGGCGTCGAGATGAGCCCTGCGACCGTTCTGGCCGAGCTCAACCGCATCGGCGGCGCCAATGGCATCGGTCGACTGGACATCGTCGAGAACCGCTACGTCGGCATGAAGTCGCGTGGCTGCTACGAAACCCCAGGCGGCAGCATCATGCTCAAGGCGCATCGCGCCATCGAGTCGATCACCCTGGACCGCGAAGTGGCTCACCTGAAAGACGAGCTGATGCCCAAGTACGCCAGCCTGATCTACACCGGCTACTGGTGGAGCCCGGAGCGCCTGATGCTCCAGCAGATGATCGATGCTTCCCAGACCAGCGTCAACGGCGTGGTCCGCCTGAAACTGTACAAGGGCAACATCATCGTGGTGGGGCGCAAGTCGGACGACTCGCTGTTCGATGCCAACATCGCCACGTTCGAAGAGGACGGCGGTGCCTACAATCAGGCCGATGCGGCCGGCTTCATCAAGCTCAATGCCCTGCGCATGCGTATCGCGGCCAACAAAGGCCGTTCGATGCTCTGAGGCGGTTGAACCTGTGTCGTGCCGGGTGAGCGTTTCCCGGTACGACACCGGTATTCCTGCCGGGCTGTTCCGGCCTGGCACACGGGTCGCGGTGCGTCGGCATCGCGCACCTGGCATGTCCTGCACACGTCACGCACTTGGCACAAGCGGTTCCTGCCCAGCAGGCAGCGGCTCCAGCATCACGTGCAGGCGCAGGCGGCGATTCAGGTCGTAGATGATCCAGTGACGACGCACCGATGGCGGGGTGTTGGACACCCGTATCAGGTGCTGTTCGACCGTATCTCGGGCCTGCGGCCCTGAAACCACCAGGATCTGCGCTTCGGCAGTGGCCTCGACATCCGGCTGACGGTCATGTGCCTGCGCGTGGGCGGCAGGCGCACCGCTTCCCCGGCCCTGGCGCTCGGCATGGGCCTCGGGCGAGTACAGCGACCTGTAGTTGAAGTTGAGCGTCAAAAAGAACAGCAGCGTCAGGAAAAACGGAAACCCCACCAGGAACCAGGTGTAGATCGTCTGGCTGCGCTCGCTCAGAAAGGGCAGCGATGCCAGGGCGGATGCCTCGATGATGCCTGCGAAGATCGCGATCACGGCGAGCGGGCTGATGGGTTGCGTTTCGTTCATGACGAGCGGCCTGTCAGGACAATGCCTATGGGTGTATCACACGTCCCCTGTGGCCCGGAAGGTGAAACCGTTCTTGAAGACCAGGCATTGCCCGTGCCGCATGGCGCGCGGGCCCTTGCAATTTCCCCTGGTTGAAACGCATTTGACGACCCTCGAGCACGATGTTGCCCACGTTAGGTTTCCCTGTCCGTTTGATAGGGTGTCGCTCGTGTCCGCGGTATTGCGCTGCCCATACTCGAATCAGAATGTTACTGAATGTAGGAAGTTTCGCTACTTGTTGTAAGTCTTATCTTTGCCATTGAATTGGCTGGGAAGCGATACGCCATTTATCGAGTGTCTCGGTTATTGTAACGCTTCAGAACTAGAACAACGGAAAGTTGGGTAGCTTATGAACAAAGTGTTGATCGTAGATGACCATCCAGTCATCCGGCTGGCAGTGCGCATGTTGATGGAGCGGCATGGCTACGACGTGGTGGCAGAAACCGACAACGGTGTCGATGCCCTGCAACTGGCCAGGGAGCATGGCCCCGATGTGGTCATTCTGGACATCGGTATTCCCAAGCTCGACGGGCTCGAAGTCATCACGCGGCTGGCCATGTGCAGCACCAACACCAAGGTGCTGGTGCTGACCTCGCAGGCGCCTGGGCATTTCTCGATGCGCTGCATGCAGGCAGGCGCTGCGGGGTACGTGTGCAAGCAGCAGGAACTCACCGAATTGCTCAGTGCCATCAAGGCGGTATTGTCAGGCTACAGCTACTTCCCGAATCAGGCGTTGCACAAGGCGCGTTGCGTGCTCAATGGAGGCACCGAGACCGAGATGGTCGAGCGCCTGTCCGGGCGGGAAATGATGGTGTTGCAGCAACTGGCCAAGGGCCGCAGCAACAAGGAAATCGCCGACGGCATGTTCCTCAGCAACAAGACCGTCAGCACCTACAAGACGCGACTGCTCCACAAGCTCAATGCGCGCTCGCTGGTCGATCTGATCGAGCTCGCCAATCGCCATGGCCTGACGTGACCCCCTGCCAGCGTGCGCTCAGGCAGGCCTGCTAGAGGTCGTAATCGTACTCGGCCAGCTGACGCTTGAGTCTGCGTTCTTCCAGCAGATTGTCGATGGTGCGCCGTTTGCTCAGGTCGGCCTTGAGGTTCACCGCCGGCTGCTCTGCGTCGTCTTCCGTGCTGGTACTGAAATCGTCGTCCAGCACGAGGTCTTCTTTTTCGTTACCCATGTGTCACTCCAAGCCTAGAGCCATGGGCGACCTTATAACGGGATTCATGAAGCCGGTAAAAAAGATTTTTTCAATCAGAACGGATGATTTGCGCTATCGGCTCAATCGTCCGAGGTCTTGGCCTTGTATTCGCACAAGTCTTCGATGCGACAGCTGCCACACCGCGGCTTGCGCGCCTGACAGACGTACCTGCCGTGCAGGATCAGCCAGTGGTGGGCGTCCAGCAGGTAGTCACGGGGCACGAACTTCAGCAGCTTGTGCTCGACCTCCAGCACGTTCTTGCCGGGTGCGATGTTCGTCCGGTTGCTGACGCGAAAGATATGAGTGTCCACCGCCATGGTCAGCTGCCTGAAGGCCGTGTTGAGGACCACGTTGGCCGTCTTGCGCCCGACACCGGGCAGTGCCTCGAGCGCTTCGCGTTGATCGGGCACCTGACTGCCGTGGCGTTCGATCAGCAGCCGACAGGTCTCGATGACGTTGCGTGCCTTGGCGTTGTACAGGCCGATGGTCTTGATGTATTCGCTCAACCCTTCGACGCCCAGCGCATGGATCGCCTCGGGCGTGTTGGCCACGGGGAACAGGCGCGCCGTTGCCTTGTTGACGCCGACATCGGTGGCCTGGGCGGACAGGATGACGGCGATCAGCAGTTCGAAAGGGGTCGTGTAGGCCAGTTCCGTGCGGGGTTCGGGGTTGTCCTCGCGCAGCCGACGGAAGATTTCCAGGCGTTTGGCGGCATTCATGCTGTAAAGGTCTCCAGGCACCGGGCACTGGCCCATGCCTGGGTTTCAGAGCCCTGAAACCACAGGCACACGCCTCGTGCTGGTGCGCCTCGTGGCTGAGCGCCCCGGCGTACCGGGGCGCCCGCGATCACTTGATGCGCTGGCCAGGTTTGGCGCCGCTGTCCGGGCTGAGCAGGTAGATCTCTTCGCCGCCAGGGCCGGCTGCCATGACCATGCCTTCGGACACGCCGAAGCGCATCTTGCGTGGCTTGAGGTTGGCGACCATCATCGTCAGGCGGCCTTCCAGCTGGGCGGGATCCGGGTAGGCCGACTTGATGCCGGAGAACACGTTGCGCTGCTCGTCACCGATGTCGAGCGTCAGGCGCAGCAGCTTGTCGGCCCCCTCCACGGCCTCGGCCTTGACGATCAAGGCCACGCGTAGGTCGACGGCCGCGAAGGCATCGAATTCGATCTGCTCGGCCAGCGGGTCCTTGGCCAGTTCGCCGTTGCCGGCCGACGTCTGTGGCGCGTCTTCGGAAGCGGCAGCCAGGTCCTGCTGGCTGGCGGCGACCATGGCCTCGACCTTGGCCGGCTCGATTCGGCTCATCAGCGGCTTGAACGCCTCCAGGCGGTGGTTCTCCAGGCGCGTGGTGTGATCGTTCCAGTGCAGCGGTGCGACGTTGAGGAAGGCCTCGGCATCGGCAGCCAGTTGCGGCAGCACGGGCTTGAGGAAGATCACCAGGCTGCGGAACAGGTTGATGCCCTGCGCACAGATGGCTTGAACCTCGTCCTGCTTGCCGTTCTGCTTGGCCAGCGACCAGGGCGCCTTGTCGGCGATCCAGGCATTGGCGCGGTCGGCCAGGGCCATGATCTCGCGCATGGCGCGGGCGAAGTCGCGTGCCTCGTAGGCATCGGCGATGCTTGGCGCGGCAGCCAGGAACGCCTCGGTCAGGACCGGTTCGGCATCGCCCGCCACCAGGACACCCTGGTTGCCCTTGTGGATGAAACCGGCGCAGCGGCTGGCGATGTTGACGACCTTGCCGACCAGGTCGGAGTTGACCTTCTGCACGAAGTCGTCGAGGTTGAGGTCCAGGTCGTCCACACCGCGGCCCAGCTTGGACGCATAGTAGTAGCGCAGGTATTCCGGCGACAGGTGGTCGAGGTAGGTACGGGCCTTGATGAAGGTGCCGCGGGATTTCGACATCTTCGCGCCGTTGACCGTCAGGTAGCCGTGCACGTTGATCGCGGTCGGCTTGCGCAGGCCTGCGCCTTCGAGCATGGCCGGCCAGAACAGGGCATGGAAGTTGACGATGTCCTTGCCGATGAAGTGGTACAGCTCGGTCGTGGCGTCCTTGTTCCAGAAGGCGTCGAAGTCCAGCTCCGGGCGTCGTGCGCACAGGTTCTTGAAGCTGGCCATGTAGCCGATCGGCGCGTCCAGCCAGACATAGAAGTACTTGCCCGGCTCATTGGGGATCTCGAAACCGAAGTAGGGCGCGTCACGCGAGATGTCCCACTCCTGCAGGCCCGCGTCGAGCCACTCGGCGATCTTGTTGGCCACCGGCTCCTGCAGGGTGCCGCTGCGGGTCCACGTCTGCAGCATGGCCTGGAAGTTCGGCAGCGTGAAGAAGAAGTGCTTGGAATCACGCAGCACGGGCGTGGCGCCCGAGATGGCCGAGCGTGGGTCTTTCAGCTCGGTGGGCGAATAGGTAGCGCCGCATTTTTCGCAGTTGTCGCCGTACTGGTCTTCGGCCGCGCACTTGGGGCAGGTGCCCTTGATGAACCGGTCAGCCAGGAACATGCCCTTTTCCGGGTCGAAGTACTGCGTGACCGCGCGGCTGGCGATGTGCCCGGCGTCGCGCAGGCGCCGGTAGATCTCGGCGGACAGCTCGCGGTTCTCGTCGCAGTGGGTCGAGTGGAAGTTGTCGAAGTTCACCAGGAAGTCGGCGAAGTCCGCGCTGTGCTCGGCCTGTACGGCCGCGATCAGCTGCTCGGGGGTGACGCCTTCCTTCTCGGCGCGCAACATGATGGCCGAGCCATGCGCATCGTCCGCGCAGACGTAGATGCACTGGTGACCACGCAGCTTCTGGAAGCGAACCCACATGTCCGTCTGGATGTACTCCAGCATGTGGCCAAGGTGGATGGAGCCATTGGCATAGGGCAGGGCGCTGGTAACGAGAATCTGGCGTGGCTCGGACATGGTGGCTCGGCTACTTGTTTGACGGCGTGATGACGTGAAGATGATCGGCCACTATAAAGCGCTGGCGAAGATATTTCACCCCATGGCGCACCTGTCGATCGCTGACGGGTTAGCATAGGCGCTCGTCCACCACGTCAGTTCCGCCACGGGAGATCCCATGAGTGCCGTCACGCGCGCCGCCGTCGAAGCCGTCCTTCGCCAGTACACCGACCCTTACCTGAACCAGGACCCTGTCACCGCCGGGTGCGTCGAGCACATCGAGGTACAGGCCGACCAGGTCGACGTACGGTTGCGCCTCGGCTATGCCGCCGGCTTGTTCGTGAATGGGTGGGCGCAGGTGTTGCGCACCGCGCTCGAAGGCCTCGAGGGCGTCAGGATCGCACGCGTGAGCATCGACAGCGTGATCGCGCCGCACAAGGCCCAGGCGCAGGTCCCGGGCCTTGCCAACGTCAAGAACGTCATTGCCGTGGCCTCGGGCAAGGGTGGCGTCGGCAAGTCCACCACGGCGGCCAACCTGGCCCTGGCCCTGTCGCGTGAAGGCGCGCGGGTCGGCATTCTCGATGCGGACATCTACGGCCCCAGCCAGGGCATCATGTTCGGCATTCCTGAGGGTACGCGCCCCCAGGTGCGCGAGCAGAAATGGTTCGTGCCGATCAAGGCCCACGGCGTGGACGTGATGTCGATGGCGTTCCTGACCGATGACAACACACCGATGGTCTGGCGCGGGCCGATGGTCTCCGGCGCCTTGCTGCAACTGGTGACGCAGACGGCCTGGGACGATCTGGACTACCTGGTGATCGACATGCCGCCAGGCACCGGTGACATCCAGCTGACCCTGGCCCAGAAAGTCCCGGTCGCCGGTTCGGTGATCGTCACCACGCCCCAGGACCTCGCACTGCTGGACGCGCGCAAGGGCGTGGAGATGTTCCGCAAGGTCAGCATTCCGGTCCTAGGTGTGGTCGAGAACATGGCCGTGCACGTGTGTTCGAACTGCGGGCACGCCGAACACCTGTTCGGCGAGGGAGGCGGGGAGAAACTCGCCGCCCGCTATGGCGTCGAGCTGCTGGCCTCGTTGCCGCTGTCGATGACGATCCGCGAGCAGGCCGACAACGGCCAGCCGACGGTCATCGCCGATCCCGACGGCCAGATCGCGCTGGTCTATCAGGAGCTGGCGCGGCAGGTCGGTGCGCGCATCGTGCTGGAAGAGGCCGCCTGCGCTGCGGTACCGAGCATCACCATCACCGAGGGCTGAGCGCGTCCGGCACCGTCGGCCATCTCGGTCGGCGGCGCCGGCCTCTTTTGCGCAGGCATGAAAAAACCCGCCAATGGCGGGTTTTTTCTAAAGCGAGATCGACTTAGGCGATCTGCACTTCTTCAGCCTGCATACCTTTCTGGCCGCGGGTAGCGACGAAGGTAACAGCCTGGCCTTCTTTCAAGGTTTTGAAGCCGTCAGCCTGGATGGCCTTGAAGTGTACGAACAGGTCGTCACCCGACTGAGGGGTGATGAAGCCGTAGCCCTTCTCATCGTTGAACCACTTGACGGTACCGGATTGGCGATTGGACATGGTGTCTGTCTCCTTGGACAAAGTTGATTTCGGCGCGGGAAACGCCCCGGCCGGGACTGAGTGCAAAGAGCAGGAAAATTCAGCGATGGGCCGATGGTAATCGTGCATCAAACAGAGATTCTCGGTGTCACGTGCAGCACAGTGGCGTCACCTTACCCCACTTTGCACGACCTGCCAATGGCCAATGCCCCCTTTGTTGGAATTCGGATCGATGGTGGCCGCACGTCACGGACGACGCGGGATTGCGGCGGGAAACTTTGCCGTCGGCGCGTGGACCGGTAAGATGCGCCCAGGTTTTTCACATCGCACTTTCAGGACACCGGCCATGAGCATCAAATCGGACAAGTGGATTCGCCGCATGGCGCAGGAACACGGCATGATCGAGCCGTTCGTCGAGCGCCAGGTGCGCGGCGAGCAGGACAGCCGGGTCATCTCCTTCGGCGTCTCGAGCTATGGCTACGACGTGCGTTGCGCCGATGAATTCAAGGTGTTCACCAACATCAATTCGGCGACCGTCGACCCGAAGAACTTCGACGCCGGCAGCTTCGTCGACATCAAGAGCGATGTCTGCATCATTCCGCCCAACTCCTTCGCCTTGGCCCGCACCGTCGAGTACTTCCGCATCCCGCGCAACGTACTGACCATCTGCCTGGGCAAGAGCACCTACGCGCGGTGCGGCATCATCGTCAACGTGACGCCGCTCGAGCCGGAATGGGAAGGGCACGTGACCCTGGAGTTTTCCAACACCACCACCTTGCCGGCCAAGATCTACGCCAACGAAGGCGTGGCGCAGATGCTGTTCCTCGAGTCGGACGAAGCCTGCGAGGTCTCGTACAAGGACCGCGGTGGCAAGTACCAGGGTCAGCGTGGCGTGACCCTGCCGCGCACCTGAGCCGACGAAGCGCGGGAATTAGTTCGCCGATCGGTGCTCCAAACCAGTGAACAGTCCTGGCGCTCATCAAGAGTGCCAGGCGCTCGCCAGGAGTACCTTATGAAACTAGACCCCGTGATCAATGCAAAGCTGGCCGTGCTGCAGCCCAACCAGATCGGGCTGTTGGCATGGTCACTGCTGGCCCAGCCGCGCTCGCCCCTGCAGGCCGGTGGCATGCCCGGACAACCTGATCCAGACTTCCCTCAGCCCACCGAACCGGACTCGCAGCCCGATGGTGTGCCCACGCTGCCTGACGAGCCGCCACCTGCGCCGCAGGCCTGACTCACGGCACCGCCCAGACGCGCTCGCCGCCCGTCAGGTAGACCCTGGCGGCCCCGGTGGGCCTGACTTCCCAGCCCCCTGTGAACTCGCCGAATGCCGGCAGCAGGCTGACCGCGTCATCCACCACGTAGCACGGCAGGCGTAACCGCTGTCGACCGCGTCCACGCAGCACGTAGACCGGGTGCACGTGGCCTGCCAGCACGGCGTGGGTAGGGTGGGGCTCGGGCTCGTGACGCAGGGCGAAGGGCCCCATCAACCAAGGTTCATCGACCACCTGCATGCCAAGACTGGCAGGCGGATCGCCTGCGTGCTGGTCATGGTTGCCGCGGATCAGCACGATCTCCAGCGACGCATGCCGGGCTCGCCACGCCTCGAGCCGTGCCATGACGGCAGGCGCCCGTGCGGTCCTGGCGTGCAGAAAGTCGCCCAGCACGACCAGGCGCTCGCAGTCATGGGCGGCCAGCAGGGCGTCCAGGCGTGCCAGGTTCAACTCCGTGGTGCCACGTGGCACCGGCTGGTGCAAGGCTCGGTAGCTGGCTGCCTTGCCCAGGTGCAGGTCGGCGATCAACAGGGTTTTCTCGCGCGGCCAGTAAAGGGCCTTGTCCACCAGCAGCCACAGCGTTTCCCCGCAATGTTCGATGACGTGGTGCTCGCTCACGACCAAGGGCCTCCGGCTGCTTTTTCCAGGTCGGCCACCATGCGCGCGATCCGGTCGGCGAGCTTCTCGCTGGTCATGGTTTCGCGCAGCCCCTCGACGATCAGGGCGAACGCCAGCGGGCCTGGCCGCGCCAGGGCGTGCAGGTCCAGGCGCAACCGATTGATGCGCAGCAGCTGGCGCTGCAACCGCTCAATCTCCAGCTCTTCGCGCAGGACCTCGTCGCGGGCCTGACCCAGCAGCAGGTTGTCGGCGTCGTGCTTGCGGAACACCTCGTAGAACAGGCCGCTGGAGGCCTGGATCTGCCGCATGCTTTTCTGGGCGGCCGGGTAGCCGCCGAACACCAGGCCGGAAATCCGTGCGATCTCGCGAAAGCGCCGCAGCGCCATCTCGCCGGCGTTCAGGCTGTGCAAAACATCCTCTAGCAGGCCGTCTGCATTCATGGCCGGGGGCAACAGGTCGGCCCAGGCGACGTGACTGGGGCTGAGCAGCTCGAAGCCATAGTCGTTCACGGCGATGGAAATGCTCAGCGGCTGCGTCTGGCTGATCCGCCAGGCGATCAGGTTGGCCAGGCCAAGGTTCGCCATGCGCCCGGCGAATGGGTAGACGAACAGGTGCGAGCCCTGCCGCGAATCGAGGGTCTCGACCAGCAGCGTGTCCCGTGAGGGCAAGGCAGACCAGTGTGCCTGGATGTCCAGCAGCGGGCGCACGGCACGCATTTCCGGACCGTTGAAGCGCCCCTGGCTGGCCGTGTCCAGCTGGTCCACCATGGCGTCGGCCAGTTCGCTGGACAACGGTAGCCGCGAGCCGCTCCAGCGCGCCACGGCGGCCTTGCGCTGGGTGCTGCGCCGCACGTAGGCGGTCATGTTCTCGACCCGCACCAGTTCGAGGATGCGCCCGCCGAACACCAGCGTGTCGCCTGGCCGCAGCCGCGAGATGAACCCTTCCTCGACGCTGCCCAGCGACCGTCCGCCCCCGCCCTTGCTCCAGAACTTGAGCTGGATCTGCGCTTCGCTGACGATGGTGCCGATGCCCATCCGGTGCCGACGCGCCAGGCGCTGGCTGGCCACGCGCCAGACGCCGTCGGGGTGCACCTCCACCCGCTGGTAGTCAGGGTAGGCACTCAAGGAGTCGCCCCCGTTGCGCACGAACGCCAGCGCCCAGGCCCACTGGCTGTCGCGAAGGTCCTTGAACGCCCAGGTGCTGCGTACTTCGGCCAGCAGCTGTTCGGGCATGAAACCGCTGCCCAGGGCCATGCTCACCAGGTGCTGCACCAGCACGTCCATGCACAGGCGGGGTGATTGCCGTGCCTCGATGTGTCCGGCGGCGAGCGCCTGGCGCACGGCGGCTGCCTCGACCAGCTCCATGCTGTGGGTCGGGACCAGGGTGATGCGCGAGGCACGCCCGGGCGCATGGCCGGAGCGCCCGGCCCGTTGCAGCAGTCGCGCCACGCCTTTGGGCGAACCGATCTGCAGCACCCGCTCCACCGGCAAAAAATCCACCCCCAGGTCGAGACTGGAGGTGCAGATCACGGCCTTCAGCGCGCCCTCCTTCAAGCTGCGTTCGACCCAGTCACGGGTCGCCCGCGCCAGCGAGGAGTGATGCAGGGCGATCAGGCCGGCCCAGTCGGGCCGCGCATCGAGCAGCGCCTGGTACCAGAGCTCGGCCTGCGCACGGGTGTTGGTGAAGACCAGGCAACTGGCGCTGGCCTCGATTTCATCGCGGACCTGGCCCAGCATCTTCAGGCCCATCTGGCCGGCCCACGGGAAGCGCTCGAGGGCCGGTGGCAGCAGGCTGTCGACCTCGATGCGCTTGTCCTGGCGACCCTTGACCAGCGAGCCGCCTTCGGGCAACAGCACATCGCGCGCGTGCTCGAGGTTGCCCAGGGTGGCTGACAGCCCCCAGGTCACCAGGTCAGGACGCCAGCGACGCAGGCGTGCCAGCGCCAGTTGCAACTGCACGCCGCGCTTGCTGCCGAGCAGTTCGTGCCACTCATCGACCACCACCATGCGCAGGGTCTTGAATTCTTCCTCGGCATGCTCGCGGGTGAGCAGCAGGGTCAGGCTCTCCGGCGTGGTGATCAGCGCACTGGGCAGGCGCCGCGCCTGACGCGCACGTTCGGCCGCGCCGGTGTCGCCACTGCGTACCCCGACGCTCCAGTCCAGCTCGAGGTCGGCCAGGGGCGCCTGCAAGGCCTTGGCCGTGTCCGCCGCCAGGGCGCGCATGGGGGTGATCCAGAGCACCTGGATCGGCGCCGGCTGGCGGGCCTTGGGCACGCGAAAGGCGCGCAGTGCGGCGAACCACACCGCGTAGGTCTTGCCCGCGCCCGTGTTGGCGTGCAACAGCCCGGACTCGCCTCGCGACACGGCGGCCCAGACACTGCGCTGGAAGGCGAAGGGCTTCCAGCCCTGGGCGCTGAACCAGTGGCTGGCGAGGTCGGAAGCTGGCGGCATGCGGCGGACCGTTCTGGAGGGTGTGCTCTACAGACCGCCGGCAGGCCCGGTTGGTTTTACTCGCTCAGGGCGCCAGCAGGTAGCCCGAGCGGCAGATGCGCTCACCCGCCACGTGGGCGATGGCCATGCCGTGGGTCGCCAGGCGCCGGCCACTGCGCGCGTAGAGCACGCCTGCCTGCAGCGTGCGCACAGGGGTGACGCGGTCGTCGAGCGGGTCGATGACCTCGGCGACCACCTGGCCGGCCTCCAGGTACTGCCCTGGCTCGGCCTGGAACACCAGCAGGCCGCCGTGGGGCGCTACCAGCAGCTCCACGGCCGCCAGGGGCGTCGCTGGACGTTGCAGCGCGGGCGGCGGCGGCGCCTGGCCGGCGATGGCGCCTCTGAGCATCAAGTAATCGAGAATCGCCTGGCAATCGCGCTGCGCCAGCTCGTGGCTGACATCGGCCTGCCCGCGCAATTCGATGGTCACCGACAGGCTGCCCGCGGGGAGGGGGAAACGCTTGGCGAAGCGTTGCTGAAGCTGCAGCCACAGCAGGCTGAAGCACTCGTCGAACGACTGGCCGCCCGAATCGGTGGCCAGCAGGCTGGCCTGGGCGCCCAGATAGCCTGCTAGAGGTTCGATCTGCGGCCAGGCCTCGGGCGTGGTGTAGAGGTGCTCGACCGCCTCGAAGTCGCAGTGCAGGTCGAGGATCAGGTCGGCATCGCAGGCCAGTCGCTGCAGAGTCAGGCGCTGAGCCTGCAGCGGCGTATAAGCCGGGTGCGCCTGCAGATTGCGCCGCAGGTGGTCGCGGATCAGCTCCTGGTTCAGCTCCGGGTCCTGGCCGAGCAGCCCTTCGACCTGGTCGCCGATCGCGTCGGACAGGTCGACGAAGTGGCGGTTGAAGTTCTCCCCGCTGTGCAGCTCGAAACGCCCCAGCGGTGCGTCGAGCACGACCTGCTCGAGGCCCGCCGGGTTGGCCACCGGCACCAGGACGATTTCGTGCAGCAGTCGCTGCTCGGCGTCGAGCGCGGCCAGCCGGCGCTTGAGGTGCCAGGCCACCAGCATGCCAGGCAGCTCGTCGGCATGCAGGGAGGCCTGGATATAGACCTTGCCGCCGGTGCTCGGGCCGTAGTGGAAGCTGTGCAGTTGGCGGACGCTGCCGGGCGTGGGCCCGAGCAGGTCATGGATCACGTGTCGCATGGGACTCCTGGGTCGACGAAAAAGAAAGGCGCTGGAACAGGCCCATACAACCACAGCTCAGGCGATCGTGCAGCACGTGATCGATGCCTGCGCTCAGGCCAGCAGGTCCTGCAGGGTCGCCAGGTCATCGGCCTCGTCCACCGGCTTGTCGTGCCGCCAGCGCAGCATGCGCGGGAAGCGCACGGCGATGCCGCTCTTGTGGCGCTTGGACAGTGCGATGCCCTCGAACCCCAGCTCGAACACCAAGGTCGGCGTCACGCTGCGGACCGGGCCGAAGGTGTCGACCGTGGTCTTGCGCACGATGGCATCGACCTTGCGCATTTCGGCATCGGTCAGGCCGGAGTAGGCCTTGGCGAAGGGTACCAGGGTCCGGTCCGGCGAACCGGGCGGGCCGTCCCAGACCGCGAAGGTGTAGTCGCTGTAGAGGCTGGCGCGGCGTCCATGGCCTCGCTGTGCGTAGATCAGCACCGCGTCCACGCTGAACGGGTCGATCTTCCATTTCCACCACAGGCCCATGTCCTTGGTGCGCCCGACGCCATACAACGACTCGCGCTGCTTGAGCATCAGCCCTTCGACGCCCAGGGCCCGTGATTGCTCGCGCTGTTCGGCCAGATCGGCCCAGTCCTTGCCGGTAAGCAGGGGCGAGAGCAGCACCGGTGCCGAAGGGTGGGTCTCGACCAGCCGCTCGAGCTGGGCGCGCCGCACGTGCTGAGGCCGCGTGCGCCAGTCCTCGCCTTCCCACTCGAGCAGGTCGTAGGCCTGCAGGACCACCGGCGCATCGGCCAGCAGCTTCTTGCCCAGGGTCTTGCGCCCCAGCCGTTGCTGCAACAGGGCGAACGGCTGGACCGCGGCTTCCTGGTCGGCATCGGGCGCCTTCCAGACCAGAATCTCGCCATCCAGCACGACCCCGTCCGGCAGGCTGTCGACCAGGCTGTGCAGCTCCGGGAAACGATCGGTGACCAGCTCTTCGCCGCGCGACCAGATCCACAACTGCCCGTCGCGCTTGACCACCTGGGCGCGGATACCGTCCCACTTCCACTCGGCCTGCCAGTCGCCGGTCGCTCCGAGCAGCGTATCGAACTGCTCGGTGGGGGCTTGCAGGGCATGGGCGAGGAAGAACGGGTAGGGTTGCCCGCCGCGCTGGGCATGTTCGTCCGCCGACTCTGGGGCGATCAGCTTCAGGTAGCTGGCTGCCGTCGGTCGATGCGACAGGTCGGTGTAGCCGACCAGGCGCTGGGCGACGCGCTTGGCGTCCAGCCCGGCCAGCTGCGCGAGGGCGCGGGTGACCAGCAGCTTCGACACGCCGACCCTGAAACTGCCGGTGATCAGCTTGAGGCAGAGCATCAGGCTGGGCCGGTCCAGGCGTGCCCACAGCGCGGGCAGTTGTTCCTTGATCTGTTCGGGCGCCTGGCCGCGCAGAGGCAGCAGGTGCGCTTCGACCCAGTGCGCCAGGTCCTCGTCGCTGGTCTGCTCGGACGCAGGCAACAGCAGCGAGATGGCTTCGGCCAGGTCGCCCACCGACTGGTAGCTTTCCTCGAACAGCCATTCGGGCAGCCCCGTCAGCTCGATGGTCAGCTCGCGCAGCAGGCGCGTGGGCACCAGCTGCCGAGGGCGTCCGCCGGCCAGGAAATACACGGCCCAGGCCGCTTCGTGGGGCGCTGCCTCGGCGAAGTACGCCTGCAGCGCGCGAAGCTTGGCATTGCTCGAGGTGGTGGCGTCCAGGCGCAGGTAGAGTTCGGCGAAGGCCTTCATGCCGAGGCCTCCGCGGTGGCCTGGGCGTCGTCCTCGTCGCCGTATTCGGTGACGAACGCCCGTGCGTCGAGCCCCTGTTCGTTGAGGTAGCGCACCAGCACGCTGACCGAGCCATGGGTGACCATCACCCGTTCGGCGCCGGTCTGCTCGATAGCCCACAGCAGGCCTGGCCAGTCGGCGTGGTCGGACAGCACGAAGCCCCGGTCCACGCCGCGCCGACGCCGGGTCCCGCGCAGCAGCATCCAGCCGCTGGCAAAGGCGTCGCTGTAGTCGCCGAAGCGCTTCATCCAGCTGCTGCCCGAGGCCGAGGGCGGGGCCATGATCAAGGCTTCGCGCATCATCGGGTCGTTGCGCGGCACATCGCCTGCGTACACCGTCGGCGGCAAGGCCACGCCGGCCTCCCGGTACACCCGGTTGAGCGGCTCGACGGCGCCATGCACGAGGATCGGCCCGATCCCGGCATCCAGCCCGTGCAGAATGCGCTGGGCCTTGCCGAAGGCGTAGCTGAACAGCACGCTGGCCTTGCCCTGTTCGCGGTTGGCGCGCCACCAGGCATTGATCTCGGCGAACACCTCGGCCTGCGAGGGCCAGCGGTAAATGGGCAGACCGAAGGTCGATTCGGTGATGAACGTGTGGCAGCGCACCGGCTCGAACGGGGTGCAGGTGCCGTCCGGTTCGACCTTGTAGTCGCCCGAGGCCACCCAGACTTCGCCCTGATACTCCAGGCGCACCTGGGCCGATCCCAGCACATGCCCGGCCGGATGGAAACTCAAGGTCACGCCATGGTGATCGAGGCGTTCCCCGTAGGGCAGGGTCTGCAGGCGGATGTCGTCGCCCAGCCGGCTGCGCAGTACGCCTGCGCCGGGCTCGGCCGTCAGGTAATGGGTGTTGCCCGGTCGTGAGTGATCGCCATGGCCATGGGTGATGACCGCGCGCTCGACCGGGCGCCAGGGGTCGATGTAGAAATCACCGGGCGGGCAGTACAACCCTTCGGGGCGGGCGATGACGAGGTCCATGGGCAGGCCACTGGCAGGGGAGTTACAAGGTAGGAGTCGTGCCCTGGCCGGGGAGTTCGAGGGGATTGGCAGGCCCGGTCGCGTGACGACCGGGCGCGCCGAAGGCGGTCGGGACGCCGCAGGGTTTCGCGGCGTCCCGGCCCTCTCGCGGCTAGCGCTCGGGGACCAGGCTCAGGCGCTGGGTACCGTACCCCTGGGTGAAGTGCTGCGGCTGCAGCGGCAGGGTCGTGAAGCGGCCTGCGAACCAGGCGTCGAGACCCTCGGCCGCGTGGGGGCTGGCCGGGTTGCCGGATTGGCGGGTGCTGGTCAGCACGCGCAGCGGTTCGGCCTGGCCGAAGTCGACGATCAGGCGGGCCGAAGGCGGCAGTTGCGTGTCGAAGTCACGACCCCAGGCATAGGGCGTGAGCGCCAGCGTGCTGAAGTCGCCCCCGACGGCACGGGGAGGGCGTGCCACGCCATCACCCAACCCTGGCCAGGTCGGCGTCGGCCACTGGTAGGCGTGCAGGCGGCCCCATTGCCAGGCGCGCGGGTCGCTGCCCAGCTGCGCCAGGCCTGCCTCCATCGCGGCTGCCAGGCTGCGCGCCAGGATGGTCGGTTTGTCCTCGTGCTGCGGGGTCGAACGGTCGTCCCAGAACGGGCTGTCGTCACGCCCCAGCAGGTGGTCGGCCTGGGCCGAATAGGACAGGCGCGCATTGGCCACGAAGGTCTGCCATGCCTCGCTCGAGGCCGGGCCCAGTTCGTCGAGGAACGTCTGCCGCGCGACCTGGTGCAGGAACAGCGCGTACAGCGCCGCGTCTGCCGACTGGGCGCTCAGGCGTCCGTCGAAGGCCTTCAACCGGGCCAGTGCCTGGCGGGCGAGGTCGCGTCGTGCCGGCGGCAGCGCATCGATGGCACGCGGCAGCGCCGAGGCCATGCCGGGGGCGTCGAGCATCTGCCGGAGTTTGCCGGCCAGGGGTGTGAGCTGATCGTTCTGCATGGCTGCCAGGCTGCGGCCGTCATGACGGCCCGTGCCGATCAACTGCGCCAGGCGTTCGGCCCGCTCGGGGTAGTCCCACGTGCTGGACAGCTGCATGCCGTAGCCGCGTGCCAGGCTGCGCTGGTTGGCGTGGCCGATCCAGCCGCTGGCCGGGTCCTGATCGTAGGGGTGCAGCATGGCATCGGCATAGCCATCCCAGTCATACCGCCCGTCCCAGCCGGGGGAGGGCAGCAGGCCTTGCCCGTCACGCCGGTTCGGGTAGCGGCCGGTGACCTGCCAGCCGATGTGCTGGGCGTCGGCGAAGACCAGGTTGAGCGCGGCGGCGCCAATGGCGCGTGCGCTGTCGGACGCTCGCTCCAGGGTGCTGGCACGGGTCAGGTCGAACAGCGCATCCAGGCTGCGATCGCCCTGCAGCGTCGGCATCTGCAAGGCCAGGCCGAGGGTCTCGTTACCCGGTTGCCCGAGCAGCGTGCCATGCCGCGTTTCGTACATGACCTCACGCTGCGGGCGCTGGCCACGGACCAGGAACGTTTCGGTGCGCCCGCGCGCGGGCTGCCACGTGCCGTCGGCCAGGTAGCTCAGTTGGTTGCCCTGGCGCCGCAGTTTCTCCAGGTACAGGTCTTGGTTGTCGGCCATCACCGCGCTGCTGCTCCAGGCCAGCTTGCCGTTGAAGCCGGCCAGGATCAGCGGCAACCCAGGCAGGGTCAGCCCCGCCGCCTGGTACTTGCCCGTGTGGATCTGCACCGGGGACAGGGCCCAGGCCGCGCGGCTGTCGCTGGCGAGCAGGCTGCGGCCGCTCTGGCTGCGCTGTGGCCCCAGAACCCAGCTCGCCGAGCCAGGGCTGCCCAGCAGGTCGAAAGCCGCCAACCGCTGGCTTGCAGCATTCAGGGCGCCGAGCCCCGGCAACCCTCGGGTCAGGTCCAGGCCCTGGAGCTTGGCCGCCTCCGCGTCGGGCAGCGGTTCGTCCGCAGCGCTGGGCAGCAGCCAGGCCAGTCGATCGACGCCGACCCGTTGCGCCAGGGTCAGGCCGGCGAGTTCTTCCTGCAGGTTCACCGACTGGCTGAAGGCGTACAGGCTGAACAGCAGGGCCGAATCTTCGGGCTTCCAGTAGTCGGGCCGGTAGCCGGCCTTGGCCAGGTTGCCTGGCAAGCTGTCGCGGGCGCGGAACAGGTAGGCGTTGACGCCCCGGGCGTAGACCTCGAAAAAGCGCTTCAGGCGCGGCGAGGCGTCGGCGTACAGCTGATCGGCGCTGCGCCGCAGGTTGACAGCGCGCATCAGCCGGTCGGTGTCCAGGGCGTCGGGCCCCTCCAGCTCGGCCAGACGCCCCTGCGCCAGCAGGCGCAAGGTCACCATCTGTTCGATACGGTCGACGGCGTGCAGGTAACCCAGGCTGAACAGCGCGTCGTGGAACGTGCTGCTCTCGATCAGCGGCATGCCTTGCGGATTGCGCCGCACCGAGACGTTCTGCGCCAGGCCCTTGAGCGACTGCACGCCAGCGCCGGGCGGCAGGGTGGCGTGTTGAGACGCTGTCTGACAGCCGGCCAGGCCGAGCACACCGCACAGCATCGCCGCCGCACGCAGAGGTGGGCGCGAGGATGAAAAACGAAGGACGGCCATGGCCAGGCTCCTGAAAGAGAAAGGGGGGCGGCTGCACGCCGCGAGCCGCGAGCGACAAGCGGACGGTCATGCGATTGGTCAGCGGTCGACGGGACGTCAAGGCGACGCTGTCGCTCCGGCGTGCAGCGTGCTGCTACCTCAGGCCCCGTGGCACTTCTTGAATTTTTTCTCGCTGCCGCACGGGCAGGGATCATTGCGGCCTACGTCCTTCAGCGCGTTGCGCACCGGCTCTTGCGGGGCGTGGTTGCAGTGCGGGCCGTGGACGTGACCATGGTCGTGAGCGTGGTCATGGTCATGGTCGTGGTTGCAGTCAGGGCCATGAACGTGGGGTTGCTGGGTCATTGCGGTTACTCCGGTTTGAGATCACCGGGCATTATCTCACCACTGCGCGACAAGTGCAGGTCGTGCCAGAAGAATAATCCGCTGGCCACGTCCACGTCCAACCGGTACGGCACCGCTTCGCGGCGCTTGAGCAGGCGGGCCAGGGGGCGCAGTTGCTTCCACAGGTTGGTCCGTGCGGTGATCTGGAAGGTGCGCGTCTCATGCGCCCCGACGCTGCGCCACAGGCGTTCGTCGGCGTCCACCAGCAGCAGGTCGCCCAGGTGCACCGAGTAGTCCAGATGCCGGATGAACAGACGGCTGTCGTTCGGGTTGACCACGCGTACGTACAGCACGAACTCCTGCTGGTGCAGGCCCGCCTTGACCTTGCGAACCTTGACCAGGTGCAGTTCGGGCGTTTTCCAGGTATCCGCGCCCCAGCTCACGCAGCCGCTGAGCAGCGCCAGGGCGACCCCGAGGGTCAGCGCACGCAAGAGGGCGCTCATCTCATGGCGCCAGGTAACTGGAGCAGCATTTCTTGAATTTCTGCCCGCTGGCGCAGGGGCAGGGGTCATTGCGCCCGGCCTTGAGGCCGACGGTCGGGTCGATGAAGTACCAGCGGTCGGCCTGCTGGACGAAGGCCGAGCGCTCACGGTGCTGATGGTCGCCTGAAGCGTCGTGCCAGCGTGCGGTGAAGGTGACGAAGGCATGCTCGGGCTGGCCGCCGAACACCTCGGCCCCCTCCACCTCCAGGCCCAGCCAGGTGCTCTCGGCGCTCCAGGCCGCGATACCGTCGCGATCCAGGGCTTCGCGCTGCACCGGCAAGGTGGTGTCCACCAGGTAGTCGACCAGGCCCAGCACGTAGGCGCTGTAGCGCGAGCGCATCAGCGACTGCGCATCCGGCGCGGGGGTACCGGCGTGCAGGTGACCGCAGCAGGCGTCGAGCAGGTTGCCGCTGCCGCAGGGGCAGACCGCCACGCTCATCGCGCGCGCTCCAGGGGCAGGCGCGCGGGCAGGTCGGGTGAGGATGGGGTCATGGAAAGCCTCGGGATTCAGTGACGAGCAGACGACAGTGTCAGCGACAGGCTCCCGGACCGCAAGCGTCCACACCGCCTCACCACCAATACTTCCCGAACATCTCCGGGTTGGCCCAGAACCGGGCATTGAGCCAGTCCGGCACCTGCTTGTAGTCGTGCAGGTCGTAGGTGAACAGGCTCAGCACCTGGTCGTCGCGGCAAAACCGCTCGCTGGCCGACAAGGCCAGGGCGAAGAAGTCCGTGGCGTGCCAGCCGCAGGCTGCCAGGTCGGCCAGCACCGCCACGCGGCTGGCATTGAGGTTGCGGATGCCCCCCAGCAGTTGCAGGCCCTCGCGCTTGGGCAGGTGCTCCAGGCAATCGACCAGCACGGCCAGGTCGAAGCGCGTGGCGGCCAAGGCATCCGGCAGCGGGCCGGGTGGGGCCATCGCGATCTGGACCTGCGGATGGGCCTGGGCGAAGGCATCGAGCGCCGGGAAGCGGCTGCCGACCAGCAGCAGGCGCTGAGGCGAGACCCGTTCGAGCAGGGCCGCCAGGGCCTGTTGGGGCGTTCGTTGGGAAAATCCGTCGCTCATGGGCGGTCCTCATGCGGGAGCGGCAAGAGTAACGGGGTTGGGCGCGCCAGGCATAGAGGGCGCGTGCACGTGCCACAACGTCGGGCTGGCGGGAGGCCCGGCCTGGGTCTTTACTGGACGACGTACGGCCGAATGAGGCGGCGCCAGGCTGTCCGGGTCGATCACCGAATGGAGGAGGCCGTCATGGGCGTAGTGACCGCCGTGGGCAAGCTGCTGACCATCGCGTTCTGGTGGGTGGTGCTGTGGAACCTGCTGATGCCGGCCGCCAGGCCGTTCGATCTGTTGATCACGGCCGCCGGGGCGCTGTTACTGGGCGTGCACGTGCTGGAAATGCTGTGCTTCAACGCCCGCTTGCGCGGCCGTCGTCACCGCGTCTTCGATCGCCTGCAGATCCTGCTGACCGGGATCTTCCACCTCGTTTCCATGTCGCGTCGCCGTACGGTCGACTGATCCCGCCTGCGCCTCGCCCGGTGTAGCCGTTCACCAGGACAGCTGCCACAGTGCCACGCCGACCACGGCCAGGCCGATGAGCAGGCAGATGCCCACCATTCGTCGGATCCTCGCCAGCACCCAGGCGCCGGTCGGCCAGTCCTGCGACGCGATCGCCGCGTCCAGTTCCGGGCCGAGCAGCGAGCGGATGCGCAGGCACAGGGCGACGCTGGCGATGGCACCGCCGATCATCACCTGCACCGGGCGGGGCACCGTGTCCAGGGTCAGGCCGCTGGCGTGCATCAGGCTCAAGCCGCTGGTCGAGAGAATCACCAGCACCAGCCAGACCGCTCCGAAACGGTGTCGGAAAAGGTCGCCCCAACGCTGCAGTCGTGCCGGCCGATCGACGGTCGCGACCGGCGCCAGACGCAGCGCCCACCACAGGTAACCCAGGCCCAATAGCCAGATCGCGGTGGCGGCAGCATGCAGCAGGTTGGGCAGGGCAAGGGCAGTCATGTGGATCTCCGGGGGGCAATCGGCGCGCGAGCCGGGTATGATAGCGACCCATGCGAAACACTGAAAATCCATACAGCCCTCCGGGCGCGCCCAGACCATGATCAGCACCGAACTCAAGAGCACCATCCAGGGCGCCTATTCGCGTTTCCTCGAGGCCAAGGGCCTGCGCCCCCGTTATGGCCAACGGCTGATGATCGCCGAAGTGGCCAAGGTCCTCGGCGACATCCCTTGCGACGACGAGGGGCGGCGGGCCGGCGAGCCGGCGGTGGTCGCGGTCGAGGCCGGCACCGGTACCGGCAAGACCGTCGCCTACAGCCTGGCAGCCATTCCGGCGGCCAAGGCGGCCGGCAAGCGGCTGGTGATCGCCACCGCGACCGTGGCCCTGCAGGAGCAGATCGTCTTCAAGGACCTGCCCGACCTGATGCGCAACAGCGGGCTGAACTTCAGCTTCGCCCTGGCCAAGGGCCGTGGCCGCTACCTGTGCCTGTCCAAGCTCGACCTGCTGCTGCAGGAAGGCAACGCCCATTCGGCCACCGCGCAACTGTTCGAGGAAGAAGGCTTCCACATCGAGGTCGACGAAGCCAGCCAGAAGCTCTTCAACACCATGATCGAGCGCCTGGCCGGTAACCGCTGGGACGGCGACCGCGACAGCTGGCCCGAGGCCGTGGACGACCAGGCCTGGGCCCGGCTGACCACCGACCATGGCCAGTGCACCGGCCGCCACTGCCCGAACTTCCAGCAGTGCGTGTTCTACAAGGCCCGCGAAGGCATGGGCAAGGTGGACGTCATCGTCACCAACCACGACATGGTCCTGGCCGACCTGGCACTGGGTGGCGGCGCCGTGCTGCCCGACCCGCGCGACACGGTCTACGTGTTCGACGAGGGTCATCACCTGCCGGACAAGGCCATCGGCCATTTCGCCCATTATTCGCGCCTGCGCTCCACCGCCGACTGGCTGGAACAGACGGCCAAGAACCTCACCAAGCTGCTGGCCCAGCACCCGCTGCCCGGCGACCTGGGCCGGCTGATCGAACAGGTGCCGGAGCTGGCACGTGCGCTGCGCACCCAGCAGCAGTTCATGTTCACCTTGTGCGAGCAGATCGCCGATTTTCGCCCCGGCGAGGACGTCGAAGGCCGCGAGCGACCGCGCTACCGCTTCGAGGGCGGCGTGGTGCCCGAGGCCATGCGCGAGGCAGGCCTGGAGCTGAAGAAGGGGTTCGGTCAGCTGAACGACCTGTTCACCCGCCTGGCCGACCTGCTCAAGGAGGGCATGGACGGTGAGAAGAACATCGGCATCGCCAGCCACCAGGCCGAGGAATGGTACCCGCTGTTCGGCACCCTGGTGACGCGCGCCCAGGGCAACTGGGAGCTGTGGGGCGCATTCACCGCCGAAGACCCGCAAGACAATCCGCCGATGGCGCGTTGGCTGACCTTGGTCGAAGGCGGCGCGCTGTTCGACATCGAGGTCAACGCCAGCCCGATCCTGGCCGCCGAGATGTTGCGCCGCAGCCTGTGGAACGTGGCCCATGGTGCGCTGGTGACCTCGGCCACGTTGACCGCCCTGGGCAAGTTCGACCGCTTCCGCATGCGCTCCGGCGTGCCCCGCGATGCGGTCACCAGCGTGGTGCCCAGCCCGTTCCACCACGCCGATGCCGGCGTGCTGCGGGTACCCGACCTGCGCGCCGACCCGCGTGACGTGCCGTCGCACACGGCCGCCATCATCCGTGACCTGCCCGACCTGGTCGAAGGCTCGCGCGGCTCGCTGGTGCTGTTCTCGTCGCGCAAGCAGATGCAGGACGTGTTCGACGGGCTGGACCGCGACTGGCGCAAGGGCGTGCTGATCCAGGGCAACCTGTCCAAGCAGGAAACCCTCAACAAGCACAAGTCCAGGGTGGACGACGGGCAGTCCAGCGTGCTGTTCGGGCTGGCCAGTTTCGCCGAGGGTGTTGACCTGCCGGGTGCCTATTGCGAGCACGTGGTGATCGCCAAGATCCCGTTCGCCGTGCCGGACGACCCGGTGGAAGCGGCCCTGGCCGAATGGATCGAGGCACGCGGCGGCAACCCGTTCATGGAGATCGCCGTGCCCGACGCCTCGCTGCGCCTGATCCAGGCCTGCGGGCGGCTGCTGCGCACCGAGCAGGACCGCGGCACCATCACCTTGCTCGACCGGCGCGTGGTCACCCAGCGTTACGGAAAGGCTATCCTCAATGCGCTGCCGCCTTTCCGGCGAGAGATCGGCTGACCCTCGACGTCGAGCGCCATGGTTGGCTGACCTGGGCCCCTGCGGGGGCCTCGAGCTTTTCAAGGAGAACCTGCGTCATGATCCGTCACCTGATGGTCGCCGCGTTGAGCGCGGCCCTGGCTTCACCGGCCCTGGCCGCGCAGCAGGCGTTGTTCAGTTTCGTGCGCCCGGCCTCGGTGGTTGCGGTCACGACGGGCGATGCCGGGTTGCCGCAGTCCAATGCCGAGCAGACCGTTGCGGGTGAAGTGTTGCGCCGCGTGGTCTTCAACCCGGCAGCCAACCCGTGGTTGCGCCTGGCGCCCCAGCAGGGCGTCTGGGACTGGTCGGGCCAGCGGGCGCTGAGCCTGCGCCTGCAAAGCGGCATGGACTGGGCACTGACGGTCGACGTGACGGTGCAGGACAATGGAGGGCAGCGCCTGACCAGCCGCATCGACCTGCCAGCCGGGCCCGCCCAGACGGTCTGGATACCCCTGCAGGCCCATGCCCCGCTGAACGAAGGCATGCGCGCCGGGCCTCCCATGCCCTGGGTGCATGACGGCCAACGCCTGCTGGTGACCGCCAGCCGCGGCGAGATCGACCTGGCCCAGGTGGCCTCGATCACCTTGAGCATTCCACGACCGGCCGTGGCGCAAAGCCTGCTGATCGAAAAAGTGGCGGTGCAGGACGATGCCCGGGCCATCGATGCGGCGTATGCCCGGCTGATCGATGGCTATGGGCAGGCGACCCGTGGACACTGGCCCGACAAGGTCGACAGCGATGCCCAGCTCCAGGTCGGTGCCGATCGCGAACGGCAACGCCTGCAGGCAGCGTTGCAGGCCCGGGGCCAACAGGCACTGGACGCCTACGGTGGCGTCAGCGGTGGCCAGGCGTTCGAGGCCACCGGGTTCTTCCATACGGAAAAACGCGAGGGGCACTGGTACCTGGTCACGCCGGAAGGCCACCCGTTCTTTTCGCTGGGCGTGAATGCCGTGGCCCGCGACGGCGGACGCACCTACGTGGCAGGTCGGGAGACGATGTTCACCCAGCTTCCCGCCGAGGGCGAGCCGTTGGCGGCGTTCTTCGGTAAAGGCAACAACGATGATGGCAACGCGTCTTCGCAGGGGCGCGGCTACAAGCAGGGGCGCTGGTTCGACTTCTACGCCGCCAACCTGGCGCGTACCGCACCTGCCGACTGCACGACGCCCAAGGCCACGTCTGGGACGGCCTGCCCGTTCGGGCCGGTCGATGCGTCCCGCTGGCAGGCCCACACGCTGGACCGGCTCCAGGCCTGGGGCTTCAATACCCTGGGCAACTGGAGCGACCCGGCGCTCGGGCAGGCGGCGCGCGTGCCCTACACCCTGCCGTTGTCGATCGTCGGCGACTACGCCAGCATCAGCACCGGCATGGACTGGTGGGGACGCATGCCCGACCCGTTCGATCCGCGCTTTGCCATGGCCACCGAACGCGCCGTGGCCATCGCGGCCCGCGATCACCGCGACGATCCTTGGCTGATCGGCTACTTCGCCGACAACGAGCTGGCCTGGGCGGCACCGGGCGATGACCCCAGGGCCCGTTACGGCCTGGCCTTCGGCACCCTGCGCCTGACCACCGACGTGCCGGCCAAGCGGGCGTTTCTCAAGCAACTGCGCGACAAGTACCGCAACCAGGAGGGGCTGTCCAAGGCCTGGGGCATCCAGTTGCCGGCCTGGGAGCTGATGGAGGACCCAGGTTTCGAGGCGCCACTGCCCGACCCGGCGCACCCGGAGATCGAGCGCGACTACCAGCACTTCCAGGCGGTGTTCGCCCAGACCTATTTCAAGACCATCGCCGACGCGCTGGACTGGCATGCGCCCAATCACCTGCTGCTCGGCGGACGCTTTGCCGTCAGCACGCCCGAGGCCGTCCAGGCCTGCGCCGAATTCTGTGACGTGCTGAGCTTCAACTTCTATACCCTCACACCCCAAGACGGCTACGACTTCGCACGCCTGGCCGAGCTGGACAAGCCGGTACTGGTGTCGGAGTTCCAGTTCGGCTCCCGCGACCGCGGCCCGTTCTGGCCCGGGCCGGTGGAAGTGCCCCGCGAGGAGGCACGCGGGCCTGCCTACGCAGCCTTCATCGACGCCGCGCTGGCCCAGCCGTTGATCGTGGGGGCGCACTGGTTCCAGTACCTGGACCAGCCGGCCAGCGGACGCCTGCTCGATGGCGAGAACGGTCACCTGGGACTGGTGGCGATCACCGATGTGCCCTGGTCGGGGTTCGTCGAGGCCGTGAGCAAGAGCCATGCGCACGCCGTGGCTGTCGTGCGCGAGCGAGTAAAGGGGGCGCCTGTCGAAGCACCGTGAGGCCAGGGCCCTGGGCCCGGCTTCCAAAGACCTTCACTGGACACGGATTCTCCCTTCGCCTGACTGCCCGGTGTATGCAAATCGCCCAACTACTGAAACAATGCACGCCTTTGCGACACCGGTGAACGAGGGGCGGGCAAGTGCAGATCCAGGGTCATTACGAGCTGAAGTTCGAAGCGGTGCGCGAGGCGTTCGCCGCCTTGTTCGACGATCCTCAAGAACGCGGCGCAGCGCTGTGCATCCAGGTCGGCGGCGAGGTGGTGATCGACCTGTGGGCCGGTACGGCCGACAAGGACGGCGCCGAGGCCTGGCACAGCGACACCCTGGTCAACCTGTTCTCCTGCACCAAGGCGTTCACCGCTGTCACGGCCTTGCAACTGGTGGGCGAGGGCAAGCTGGCCCTCGACGCCCCGGTGGCCCGCTACTGGCCCGAGTTCGCCCAGGCCGGCAAGCAGTCCGTCACCGTCCGCCAGCTGCTCAGCCACCGCGCCGGGGTGCCGGCCATCCATGACCTGCTGCCTGCCGAAGCCTTCTACGATTGGCAACGCATGGTCGATACGCTGGCTGCCGAGGCGCCCTGGTGGACGCCGGGCACGGCGCACGGCTACGCGGCCATCACCTACGGTTGGCTGGTTGGAGAGCTGATCCGTCGCGTCGATGGCCGCATGCCCGGTGACTCGATCGTCGCCCGCACCGCCAGGCCGCTGGGCCTGGATTTCCACATCGGGCTGCACGATGATGAGTTCCCCCGCGTCGCACACCTGGCCCGCGCCAAGGGCACTGTCGGCGATGCGGCCGCGCAGCGCCTGCTGCATGTGACCCTGCGCGAGCCCGAGGCGCTGTCCACGCGAGCCTTCACCAACCCGCCAGGCATGCTGACCAGTACCAACAAGCCGGCCTGGCGCCGCATGCAGCAACCTGCAGCGAACGGGCACGGCACGGCCCGGGCCCTGGCAGGCTTCTATGCCGGTTTGCTCGACGGCAGCCTGCTGGAAGCCGAGCTGCTGGACGAAATGACCCGCGAGCACAGCTGTGGTCATGACCTGACGCTGCTCACCTCGACGCGCTTCGGCCTGGGCTGCATGCTCGACCAGCCCGACCAGCCCAATGCCACCTTCGGACTGGGCGGCAATGCCTTCGGTCACCCAGGGGCCGGCGGCTCGGTCGGCTTCGCCGATCCCGGGCGCGACGTCGCCTTCGGCTTCGTCACCTCTACCCTGGGGCCGTACGTCCTGATGGACCCACGCGCCCAGGCGCTGGTCCGCGCCTTGGCCGGTTGCCTTTGATCGGGTTGTACAAGTATTGACCGCAGGCTTTGTCTATCCTCAACGCCAACGCCCCTCCACGGCTGGGCAGAACTTCTTCTAATTCATGGTGTATCGCTGATGTCTTCACAAAAAACCTTAGCACTTGCCCTGTGCCTGGCCATGACCGGCTGCGCTCAGCACGCTCAAGACGGCTCTGCCCAGACCAGCCGTCACTGGTGGCCGTTCGGGTCCGATCAGGTCGCCGACAAGGAGGTCAAGGACGCGGTGACCGAAAAGGTCGCCAAGGCCGATGCCAAGTCCGAGAGCGGCAGCCGCTGGTGGTGGCCGTTCGGTGGTGAAGGCAAGCAGACTGCCCAGGCCCAGCCAGTGGTGCCGAAGATCGACCAGAAGGCCACCCAGGCCTGGCTGGACGATTACGAGCCGAAACTGCGTGAAGCGGTGAAGGGCACCAACCTGCAGGTCGAGCGCCGCGATGACCTGCTGGCGGTGACCTTGCCGGTCGACGGCAACTACAACCCGGACCGTCCGAACATGCTGCTGCCGGTCACGTTGGGCCCGATCACCCGTGTGGCCAAGGCCGTGGAAGGCGACCCGAAGACCGCCGTACTGGTGCTGGGCCATGCCGACAGCAGCGGTGTTGCGGCGGCCAACCAGAAGCTCAGCCTGGAGCGGGCCGCCTCGGTCTCGGCGATCTTCCGTCTCAGCGGCCTGCAGCGTGACCGCCTGATCCTCAAGGGCATGGGCTCGGTGATGCCACGCGCCGCCAACGACAGCGCCGAGGGCCGTGCCCTGAACCGTCGCGTCGAAATGCTGCTGACGCCGCAGAACACCATGGTCGCCTTGCTCGCCAAGTACCAGCAGGCGACCCCGGTGGTCTCGCCTGTGGCCATGGTCGCCACCCAGGACGCCAAGGCGCCCGTGGTCAAGGCCCCCGCCAGCAAGCCGGCTGCCAAAGCCGCTGCCAAGCCAGCTGCCAAGAAGACCGTGGCCAAGGCCAAGGCCAAGCCTGCAGCGAAGAAGGCAGCAGCCAAGCCTGCCGCCAAGAAGGCCGCCGTGGACAAGAAGGTCGCGGCCAACAAGACCAACTGATCGTCAAGGAAGCTCGACATGACCCAGACCCTGGCTGATATGCGGCGTGACTACACCCGCGATGGCCTGGCCGAAGCGCAGGCGCCGGACGAGCCGTTCGCGCTGTTCCACCAGTGGTTCGACGACGCCGTGCAGACCGAGCAGGCGCCGGTCGAGGCCAATGCCATGACCCTTGCCACCGTCGATGCCGACGGTCGGCCGCACTGTCGGGTGCTGTTGCTCAAAGGGCTGGACGCGCAGGGGTTCACCTTCTTCAGCAACTACGACAGCGCCAAGGGCGAGCAGCTGCGGGCCAACCCGTTCGCGGCCATCACCTTCTTCTGGCCGGCGCTGGAGCGTCAGGTGCGCATCGAAGGTCGAGTGGAGAAGGTCACCGCCCAGGAGTCCGACGCTTATTACCAGGTGCGCCCCCTGGGCAGCCGCCTGGGGGCGTGGGCTTCGCCGCAGAGCCGCGTGATCGCGGGACGTGAAGCACTGGAGGATCTTGTGCAGGCCACGCAGGCGCGCTTCAAGGATACCGCGCCGCATTGCCCCGAACACTGGGGTGGCTATCGTCTGGTGCCGGATCGCATCGAGTTCTGGCAAGGCCGCCCCAGCCGCCTGCACGACCGTCTGAACTACCGTGCGGTGGACGGACAGTGGCAGCGCGAACGCCTCGCGCCCTGATCCTCTGGCTTCCCTGGCCTGTGGCGCCAGCCCAGGCATGTAGGCAAGCACGCTCCTCTTGTGGGAGCGGGCTTGCCCGCGATGCAGGCGACACCTGACCAGCCCCTGTCGCTGGCCCTGATTCCGGGCAACCCACTGGCCAGCCAGACTTGCATGCAAATAACCCTGTGAGTTGCGCGTTCCTGGTCCAATGCCTTCACGCCGTCAGCGTGACGGACTCATTGCCGCCATGCGTGGTCCCATGGATAACCACACCGTGCGCGGACGTGAGCCAACCGGGCCTGGATGAAAAACGATTTAACGGCTGGCCGGTGACAGCTCTGCGCGCACGGGGTCTAATGGACACTCGATTATTGGAGACTTTTCCCATGCGTAGATCCGGATTGCTGGTAGCGAGCTTCACCGCCTTTTCCCTGTTGCTCGGCGGCTGTGCCTCGAACCTGGCGGGCGATACCTACTCTCGCGATGAGGCCCGGCGCGTCCAGACGGTGCGCATGGGTACCATCGAAGCCCTGCGCCCCGTGAAGATCGAAGGCACCAAGACGCCGATCGGTGGTGGCGCAGGCGCCATCGTCGGTGGTGTGGCGGGCAGTGCCATCGGCGGCGGGCGTGGCAGCCTCGTGGCTGCGGTGATCGGCGCGGTCGCCGGTGGCCTGGCCGGTTCGGCGGCCGAAGAAGGCATCACCCGAACTCAGGGTGTGGAAATCACCGTACGCGAGGACGACGGCAGCACCCGCGCCTACGTTCAGGCCGTGCAATCGAACGAAATCTTCCGGGTCGGCGAGCGCGTGCGCATCATGACCGTGGACGGCACCAGCCGCGTTTCGCACTGAGTCCAGCGTCACCTGAACGCCCCGGCCAGCCTCGCTGCCCGGGGCGTTTTCGTGGGCGCTCGCCTCAGGCCGTGAGGCCCAGCATGTCGCGCGCTACGGCCTCGGCCACACGGATGCCATCGACCCCGGCCGAGAGGATGCCACCGGCGTAACCGGCGCCTTCACCGGCCGGGAACAGGCCCTTGAGGTTCAGGCTCTGGTAGCTGTCGTCACGGGTGATGCGCAGCGGCGAGGAGGTGCGGGTCTCGATGCCGGTCAGGATCGCGTCGGGCAGGTTGTAGCCCTTGATCTGACGGTCGAAGGCCGGCAGTGCCTCGCGGATCGCCTCGATGGCGAAGGCAGGCAGGCTGGGGGCCAGGTCCCCGAGGGTCACGCCTGGCTTGTAGGACGGCTCGACGCTGCCCAGTGCCGTGGACGGACGACCGGCGACGAAGTCACCGACCAGCTGCGCCGGCGCCTGATAGTTGCTGCCGCCCATCACGTAGGCGTGGGCCTCCAGGCGCTCCTGCAGCTCGATACCGGCCAGCGGGCTGCCAGGGTAGTCCCGCTCCGGGTCGATCCCGACCACGATGCCCGAGTTGGCATTGCGCTCGTTGCGCGAATACTGGCTCATGCCGTTGGTCACGACGCGACCCGGCTCGCTGGTGGCCGCCACCACGGTGCCGCCTGGGCACATGCAGAAGCTGTACACCGAGCGCCCGTTGCTGGCGTGGTAGACCAGCTTGTAGTCGGCAGCGCCGAGTTTCGGATGGCCCGCGTACTTGCCCAGGCGTGCCTGGTCGATCAGCGACTGTGGGTGCTCGATGCGGAACCCCACGGAGAACGGCTTGGCCTCCATGAACACGCCCTTGCCATGCAGCATGCGGAACGTGTCGCGTGCGCTGTGGCCCAGCGCCAGCACCACATGGCGCGCGTGCAACTGCTCGCCGCTGTGCAGCACGACGCCCTGCAGCTGGTCATTGTCGATCAGCAGGTCGGTGACCTTCTGCTCGAAGCGCACCTCGCCACCCAGGGCGATGATCTCCTCGCGCATGCGCTCGACCATGCCGGTCAGGCGGAAGGTGCCGATGTGCGGCTTGTTGATGTAGAGGATTTCCTCGGGCGCGCCGGCCTTGACGAACTCTTCCAGGACCTTGCGGCCATGATGCTGCGGGTCCTTGATCTGGCTGTAGAGCTTGCCGTCGGAGAAGGTACCCGCGCCGCCTTCGCCGAACTGCACGTTCGACTCCGGATTGAGTTCGCTCTTGCGCCACAGGCCCCAGGTGTCCTTGGTGCGTTGGCGCACGTCCTTGCCGCGTTCGAGGATGATCGGGCGCAGGCCCATCTGGGCCAGCAGCAGCCCGGCGAAGATACCGCACGGGCCGAACCCGACCACCAGGGGGCGCTGCTCGGGTGCCTGGCTGGCGTGCCCGACGAACCGGTAGGTGGTGTCCGGGGCCACGCCGATGTTGCGATCGTCGGCGAAGCGACGCAGCAGTTCGGCTTCGTTGGTCGCTTCCAGGTCGATGGTGTAGATGAACAGCAGCTCGCTGTTCTTCTTGCGCGCGTCGTAGCTGCGCTTGAACAGGGTGAAGCCCGTCAGCTGTTCGTCGGTGATGCCCAGGCGCTGCAGGATGGCTTCGCGCAGCGCCTCGTCAGGATGGTCCAGGGGCAGCTTCAGTTCGGTGATTCGTAGCATGGCGGAGTCCGGTATCCCGGCCTCGAACGGCCGGTGGCTTTACGTAAACCGCCGATTATAAGCCTTTCGTCACCCCGACTGGCAGGAGAAACGTCACCAGTGATCAGTTGTCCCGTGCGCCCCCGTAATAGCCGCAGCCCTGGAAGGTCTGGCCATCGATGCGCAGCTCGGCGTGCAGGTGCCGGATGGCGCCGCTCGAGGCGTCGACGCAGTGCTGTGGTGCCAGCCAGACCTGAACCTGCTGGTGGTTGGCTTCGGTCGACAGGTTCAGGCTGCCGCCCGGGATCTGCTCCTCCAGGAACGGCAGTGCCAGCGGCGGCTGCCCGGCACGGGTCAAGACCATGCCTTTGCCACTGGCCTTGAGGTCCCAGGCCGGGTTCTGGCCACTGGCGTGCACGGTCAGCCGCTTGAAGGCCGGGTCGTTGCAGGCGCCGGAGGCAGACTCCAACCGGTAGACGCGGGTGACGTCCAGCGTGCCGTCGCCGGTGGCGGTGCGGGTGCCGCCCAGGGTGCCGCGCAGGTCGGCGAAGACCTTGCCTGATGTGCTCTGCGGCAGGTTCTTCACGTCCTGGGACAGGCCGAGGTCGGCCACGTCGTTGAGCAGGAAGTGACGGCTGTCGTCACAGGGCTGAAACAGCAATTGACTGCCGTTGTCGCTGACCTCGCCCTGCAGACGGGTAGTGCCCAGGTTCGGGTTGCTGGGCGGTTGCGAGAACATCTGGCAACCGGCGAACAGGGGCAACAGGGCGGCGAGCAGCAGAGGGGTGGCGCGCATGCGGACAGGCTCCAGGAGCGGGCGAAAGATGGCGGCCACGTTACGCAGGCTGGCGTTCGATCTCAAGGGGGAGGGCAAGCGCGGGTGCTCGAAGGCGCTGGAAGGGGGCTCGGCACGACCGTGCAGATGGGGTGACTTGGGGTGGGCATGTGCAGGTGCCTTTCAGGCCGGACGCGGTTGGCCCAGCGCCTCGATGAATCGGCCTCACACGGAGGGCGGTGTCAGTGCACGTTTGCCTGAAACAGGGGGGTGGCTGATGTTGTGGGCCCTGCGGGCCAAATCGCGGCACGGGGGCCGCTCCCACATGGGGGACCGTGACTGCCTGTCTTACTGCGGCGGGACTACGGGTGTAGGAGCGGCCCCTGTGCCGCGATTGGGCTCGGAGAGCCCACAAAACAGTCAATGCGTTGTAGCAGAAAAAAGACAGTTGCTCACATGAGGACCGTGACTGCCTGTCTTACTGCGGCGGGACTACGGGTGTAGGAGCGGCCCCAGTGCCGCGATTGGGCCCGAAGGGCCCACGAAATCAACCTGCATCGATCCAACCCGATGCCTGACTCGTCGTCAGAACCGACGTCGGCCAGACATCGGGCCAGATCATTGACATTACTGCGGGCATCACCCGCCCAGGTAAGCCTCGCGCACCTTCGGATCGGTCAGCAGCGCCTCGCCGGACCCTTGCATCACCACGTGCCCGTTTTCCAGCACGTACGCGCGGTCTGCGATCTTCAGCGCCTGGTTGGCGTTCTGCTCCACCAGAAAGACCGTCACGCCGTCCTGGCGCAACTGCTCGATGATGTCGAAGATCTGCTGGATGATGATCGGCGCCAAGCCCAGCGACGGTTCATCGAGCAACAGCAGCTTGGGCTTGCTCATCAGCGCCCGGCCGATCGCCAGCATCTGCTGCTCGCCCCCCGACATGGTCCCGCCGCGCTGGGCATAGCGCTCCTTCAGGCGCGGGAACAGGTGCAGCACCTTGTCCAGCTGCGCCTGGTAGTCGTCCTTGTCGGTGAAGAACCCGCCCATGGCCAGGTTCTCCTCCACCGTCAGCCGGGAAAACACGCGCCGGCCTTCCGGTACCACGGCGATGCTCTTGCGCATGATGTGCGATGAAGGCTGGCCGACCAGTTCCTCGCCCAGGTAGCGGATGCTGCCGGCGTGCGCCTGCGGCGAGCCGCACAGGGTCATCAGCAGGGTCGACTTGCCCGCGCCGTTGGCGCCGATCAAGGTGACGATCTCGCCTTGCTTGATCTCCACGTTGACGCTGTGCAGTGCCTGGATCTTGCCGTAGAAGGTGGACACGTTCTCGAATGTCAGCATCACGCTTCCCCCAGGTAGGCTTTGATCACCTCGGGGTTGCCGCGAATCGCGTCGGGCGTGCCGTCGGCCAGGGGCGTGCCCTGGTTGATGACCACGATGTGGTCGGAAATGCTCATCACCAGTTTCATGTCGTGCTCGATCAACAGCACCGTGACCGCATGCTCCTCGCGCAAGTAGCCGATCAGGGCCTTGAGGTCTTCGGTTTCCTTAGGGTTGAGTCCGGCCGCCGGCTCGTCGAGCATGATGATCCGCGGACGGGTCATCATGCAGCGGGCGATTTCCAGGCGGCGTTGCTGACCATAGGCCAGGGTGCCCGCCGTGCGGTTGGCGAATTCGGTGAGGTTGACCCGCTCCAGCCAGTACTGCGCCCGCTCCATGGCTTCCTGCTCACTGCGACGGAAGGCTGGCGTCTTGAACAGGCCTGCCAGGAAGTTGGTGTTCAGGTGCCGGTGTTGGGCGATCAGCAGGTTTTCCAGCGCGGTCATTTCCTTGAACAGGCGCACGTTCTGGAAGGTACGCACCACGCCCTTGCGCGCGATCTGGTGCCCAGCCAGCCCCTGGATCGGTTGCCCGTCGAGCAGGATGGTCCCGCCGCTGGGCTTGTAGAACCCGGTCAGGCAGTTGAAGACGGTGGTCTTGCCGGCCCCGTTGGGGCCGATCAGCGCCACGACCTGGCGCTCCTTGACGGTCAGGCCGACGCCGTTGACCGCCAGCAGGCCGCCAAAGCGCATGCTCAGGTCGCTGACTTGCAGGATGTCACGGCTCATCGGCGCAGCTCCAGGTGAGGGCGTTGCATCGGCAGCAGGCCTTGCGGACGCCAGATCATCATCAACACCATCAGCGCACCGAACATGAGCATCCGGTATTCGCTGAATTCACGCATCAGCTCCGGCAGCAGGATCATGACGATCGCAGCGAGGATCACGCCCAGCTGCGAGCCCATGCCGCCGAGCACCACGATCGCCAGGATGATGGCCGACTCGATGAAGGTGAACGACTCGGGTGTGACCAGGCCTTGCCGCGCGGCGAAGAAGCTGCCGGCGAAGCCCGCGAAGCTGGCCCCGAGGGTGAAGGCCGAGAGCTTGATCACGGTAGGGTTCAGGCCCAGCGCACGGCAGGCGATCTCGTCCTCGCGCAAGGCTTCCCAGGCGCGTCCGATCGGCATGCGCAGCAGCCGGTTGATCACGAACAGCGCCAGCAGCGCCAGCAACAGGGCGACCAGGTAGAGGAAGATCACCTTGTTGATCGAGTTGTAGGGCAGGCCGAAGAACTCGTGGAACGTCTGCAGGCCCTCGGCGGCGCGGCGTTCGAAGCTCAGGCCGAAGAACGTGGGCTTCTCGATGTTGCTGATGCCGTTGGGGCCACCGGTGAGGTCGGTGAGGTTGCGCAGGAACAGCCGGATGATCTCGCCGAACCCCAGGGTGACGATGGCCAGGTAGTCGCCACGCAGGCGCAGCACCGGGAAGCCCAGCAGGAACCCGAAGGTCGCGGCCATCAGCCCGGCGATCGGCAGGCAGATCCAGAAGCTCAGGCCATAGTAATGCGACAGCAGCGCGTAGCTGTAGGCACCGACGGCATAGAAGCCCACGTAGCCCAGGTCGAGCAGGCCTGCCAGGCCGACCACGATGTTCAGGCCCAGCCCCAGCATCACGTAGATCAGGATCAGCGTGGCGATGTCCACCGCCCCGCGCGAGCCGAAGAACGGCCAGACCAGCGCCACCACGATCAGCCCCAGGATGATCCAGCGCTGGGTGCGTGGCAGGGTCAGGAAGTTGCTGACGGCCGGGGAGATCAGCTTGCGGTCCGAACGGCTGCGGACCACGGCGCTCCACTGCTTGTCGAACAGCACGCGCAGGAACATCAGCACCGAGCAGACCGCGATCACCGTCAGGGTGAAGGGCCCTTGGCTGTGCACGACAAGGTTGATGCCGTCGATGCTGAGTTTCAGGCCGAGCACGGGGAATGCCACGGCCCAGACCAGCAGGGCGCTGAAGAGCGCCGGTTTGAGAGTGCGATTCATACTTTTTCAACCTCCGGACGGCCCAGAATGCCAGTCGGCCGGAACAGCAGGACCAGGACCAGAAGCCCGAACGCCACCACATCCTTGTACTGGTCACCGAAGATGTCGGCGCCGAAGGCTTCGGCGACGCCCAGCACCAGCCCACCGAGCATGGCGCCCGGAATGCTGCCGATGCCGCCGAGCACTGCGGCGGTGAAGGCTTTCAGGCCCACCAGGAAGCCGGCGTTGGGGTTGATCACACCGTACTGCATGCTCAGCAGCACGGCCGCCACCGCCGCCAGCGCGGCACCGATGACGAAGGTCAGGGCGATGATGTTGTTGGTGTTGATGCCCAGCAGGTTGGCCATCTTGATGTCTTCGGCGCAGGCGCGGCAGGCGCGACCCAGGCGCGAGCGCGAGATGAACAAGGTCAGGCCGACCATCGACACCAGGGTGACGACGAATACCAGAATCTGCATGTACGACACCAGGACTTCCTCGGCGCCGCCTGGGCCGAAGGAGAAGCTCCCCGGAATCAGGTTGGGGATCGACTTGTCCTTGGAGTCCTGCGACAGCAGCACGGTGTTCTGCAGGAAGATCGACATGCCGATCGCGGAAATCAGCGGGATCAGCCGGTTGCTGTTGCGCAGCGGTCGGTAGGCGACCCGTTCGATGCTGTAGCCGTAGGCGCTGGTGACGAAGATGGTGGCGACGAAGGCCACGGTCATCAGGATCGGCAGCGAGTCGATCCCCATCATGGCCAGCCCCGCCAGGGCGATGAAGGCCACGTAGGAACCGATCATGTACACCTCGCCGTGGGCGAAGTTGATCATTCCAATGATGCCGTAGACCATCGTGTAGCCAATGGCTATCAAGGCATAGGTGCTGCCAATGGTCAGGCCATTGATCAGCTGTTGGAAGAAGTGGTAGATCTCGGGCATTACAACGCTCCTAAAAACCTGATCGCATTCACGGGCACACGCTCGGCCTCAACCGACGGCACGGGCCGACCGAACGCGCACAACCAGGGAACCGCGGGTGACGGTTTTAAGATTTTCAGGTGGGCCGGTCGCCGGATCGCGGCGGCCGGGCCCATGAACCTCGTAAAACAAAGCCCACTGCTCGCACAGTGGGCTTCTGGTCAGCGGGTCAGATACCGATCACTGGGGCGAGACTTCGGTCTTGGGCTTGCCGAAGTGCCACTCGTAGACCACGAACTTGAAGTCCTTGAGGTCGCCCTTGTCGTCGAACGACAGGGTGCCGGTCGGCGTCTTGAAGCTGCCTTTGTGCAAGGCGGCCGCTACTGCGTCGGTCTCTTCGCTGCCGGCAGCCTTGATGCCCTGGGCGATCAGCTCCACGGCCGAGTAGGAGGGGAAGACGAACGGACCGCTCGGGTCCTTGCCGTCGGCCTTGATCGCTTCGACGATGGCCTTGTTCTCAGGGTCGGCGTCGAAGGACTTCGGCAGGGTGACCAGCAAGCCTTCGGAGGCGTTCTGGGCGATCTGCGAGATCGAGTCGTTGCCCACGCCCTCAGGCCCCATGAACTTGGCGTTCAGGCCCTTTTCCTTGGCCTGGCGCAGGATCAGGCCCAGCTCGGGGTGATAGCCGCCGTAGTAGACGAAGTCGACGTTGTTCTGCTTGAGCTTCTGGATGATCGAGGAGAAGTCCTTGTCACCCGCGTTGAGGCCTTCGAAGACGGCAACCTTGACGTTCTTGCTCTCGAGGGTCTGCTTGACGGCGGTGGCGATGCCTTCACCGTACTGCTGCTTGTCGTGCAGGACTGCGACGACCTTGGGCTTGACGTGGTCGGCGATGTAGTTGCCTGCCGCCGGGCCCTGGGCGCTGTCCAGGCCGATGGTGCGGAACACCAGCTTGTAGCCACGCGAGGTGATCTCGGGGCTGGTGGCCGCCGGGGTGATCATGATCACGCCCTCGTCCTCGTAGATGTCCGAGGCCGGTTGAGTGGAGCTGGAGCACAGGTGACCGATGACGAACTTCACTCCGTCGTTGACCACCTTGTTGGCGACCGCCACGGCCTGCTTGGGATCGCAGGCATCATCGTATTCCTTGGCCTCGAGCATCTTGCCATCGACGCCGCCCTTGGCGTTGATGTCCTTGATGGCCTGCTTGGCGCCGATGAACTGCATGTCACCGTACTGCGTGACCGGGCCGGTCTTGGGGCCGGCGATGCCGATCTTGATGGTGTCGGCGGCCATCGAATGGCTCGCGACACCGGCCAATACCATTGCAGCGAACAGCTTGGAAATCTTGATCATGGTGCTCCACTCATTCTGTTGTAATTCTTATGGTCCTGGCGGCCAGGGCTACAGACCGGGCGGGACTGGCGTCATGGCCATGCCATCACACACGCCCACCTTCCCCCGGAACATGTCCCGGAACTGTACCGGTACAGTGTAGAGCGGGGTCCGTTCGCTTGAAAAGCCGCGGTTTGAAGGCTTGGCTCGAGGGTGTCGCCTGATCGACATGAACGTACATTAAAACGCCATTACCCACCGGATAACCCCTGCATCGCCCCGTAAAACCGCGCCAAAGCCGTTCGTCCGTATTTGAAACCAAGTTTTTCTGGGACAATCCGCCGCTTCGAAACAAACGGACCCCTGCCGGATACCTAGCCATGACTGATCGAACAAGCACCCTCTATGCCAAACTGCTGGGTGAGACCGCCACCATCGAATGGAAAGCGTTGGAGCGCTTCTGGGCCAAAGGTGACCTGATTTGGGTCGACCCCTCGCTGGACCTGATCGAAGTCGCAGCCGCCATGGCCGAAAACCACCACGCAGCATTCGCCGCCTGGCGGGAGGCCGGCACCGTCGGACCCCTGGCCGTAGAGCAGGCGCTGGATTTTCAGCAACGCGATCCTCAGCTGTGGGCCGTGGTCGTGTCGCCCTTCGTGCTGGTGCAGGACAACCAGGAACAGCGTTGAGCGCACACTATGGGTGCAGCCTGGGGCAGGCCGGCACCTTCAAGGTGCAGTGATCTGCCCCCTTAAGTGGCGCTCGGTAACAGTCGAGCCCTTGCAGCTCGAGGTCGGTAACAGGTGAGCGGGTGCTGGAGCGGGCGTCAGGCCCTGGAACCCCGGGCGGGTGTTCCAAGGCCTGACGATGCGGCCTAGCCTGCCACCAGGATGCGAATCGCCTCCAGGCGCAGCGCAGCCTTCTCCAGCATGGCCAGGCCATCGTCGCGCTGCTTGCCCAGCGTCTGGATCTCGCTGTCACGCACGCTCGGGTTGACGGCCTTCAAGGCGATCAGGCGTGCCAGTTCCTCGTCGGCCTCGTCACCCAGGCGACGGCGCGCTTCGGCGACACGGGCCTCATGACGGGGCAGCACCTTCTCCTCGCCGGCGGCGATGCGCTTGGACAGCACGTCCCGCTGGGCCTGGATGAACTTGTTGGCGCTGGCCCTGGGGACGCTTTCGAGCTGATCGTTGAGTGTCTCGAAGGCCACCCGCGGGCCCAGGTCGTTGCCATTGGCATCGAGCAGGCAACGCAACGCGGCAGGCGGCAGGTAACGGCCCAGCTGCAGGCTGCGCGGGGCGACCACTTCGCTGACGTAGAGCAGCTCGAGCAGGACGGTGCCGGGCTTGAGCGCCTTGTTCTTGATCAGCGCCACGGCCGTGTTGCCCATGGAGCCGGACAGCACCAGGTCCATGCCGCCCTGCACCATGGGGTGTTCCCAGGTGAGGAACTGCATGTCCTCGCGAGACAGCGCCTGGTCACGGTCGTAGGTGATGGTCACGCCTTCGTCGTCGCCCAGGGGGAAGCTGGCGTCGAGCATCTTCTCGCTGGGCCTGAGGATCAGCGCATTGTCGGAATGGTCCTCGCTGTCGATGCCGAACGCATCGAACAGGGTCTCCATGTAGATCGGCAGGGCGAACTGATCGTCCTGTTCGAGGATCGCCTCGACCAGGGCTTCGCCTTCGCCTGCGCCACCGGAGTTGAGTTCCAGCAGACGGTCACGGCCGCTGTGCAGCTCGGCCTCGAGCCGCTCGCGCTCACCACGGGCCTCCTCGATCAGCGCGTCCCACGCGCTGTCGTCGCCGCCGTGCAGCAGGTCGTGCAGGCGCTCGCCGAACTGGTGCTGCAAGGCGTTGCCGGTCGGGCAGGTGGCCAGGAAGGCATTCAGGGCCAGGTGGTACCACTGGAACAGCCGTGCTTGCGGGCTGTCGAGCAGGTACGGCACGTGCAGCTGGATCACCTGCTTCTGGCCGATCCGGTCAAGGCGGCCGATGCGCTGCTCGAGCAGGTCGGGGTGGGCCGGCAGGTCGAACATCACCAGGTGGTGGGCGAACTGGAAGTTGCGCCCTTCGCTGCCGATTTCCGAGCAGATCAGCACCTGGGCACCGAACTCTTCGTCGGCGAAGTAGGCAGCGGCGCGGTCACGCTCGAGAATGCTCATGCCCTCGTGGAACACGCTGGCAGGGATACCGGAGCGCACGCGCAAGGCGTCTTCCAGGTCCATGGCGGTTTCGGCGTGGGCGCAGATCACCAGGACCTTGGTGCGCTTGAGCTGCTTGAGGGTGTCGACCAGCCACTCGACCCGTGGGTCGAACCGCCACCAGCGCGCATCGTCGCTGGTCTCCGGCGCCTGGAAGGCCGCTTCCGGGTAGAGGCCGTCGCCAACCTGCTCGGGATGGTCACCGTAGGGCTCGGGCAGGGGGAGCGGATGGGCGTGCAGCTCGCGCTCGGGGAAGCCCTGGATGGCCGCACGGGTGTTGCGGAACAGGACCCGGCCGGTGCCGTGGCGGTCGAGCAGTTCGCGGATCAGGCGTGCGCTGGCCTGGCTGTCGCCGGCATTCACGGCCGCGAGCAAGGCATCGCCCTCGGCGCCGAGGAAGTCGTGGATGGTGGTCTGGGAAGCAGGCGACAGACGACCCTCGTCCAGCAGCTCCTGAACCGCTTCGGCCACCGGGCGGTAGTGCGCGCTTTCGGCACGGAAGGCGTGCAGGTCATGGAAGCGGTTGGGGTCCAGCAGACGCAGGCGGGCGAAGTGGCTGTCCTGCCCGAGCTGCTCGGGGGTCGCGGTCAGCAGCAGCACGCCTGGCGTGACTTCGGCCAGTTGCTCGACCAGCGCGTACTCGCGGCTGACCCGGTCCTCGTGCCATACCAGGTGGTGAGCCTCGTCGACCACCATCAGGTCCCAGCCCGCGGCGAACAGGGCGTCCTGCGCCTTTTCGTCCTCGGTCACCCACTCCAGCGCCACCAGGGCCAGCTGGGTGTCCTCGAAGGGGTTGCTGGCATCGCTTTCGATGAAGCGCTCGGCGTCGAACAGCGCGACCTGCAGGTTGAAGCGTCGGCGCATCTCCACCAACCACTGGTGCTGAAGGTTCTCCGGCACCAGGATCAGCACACGGTTGGCACGCCCGGACAGCAGCTGGCGATGGATCACCAGGCCAGCCTCGATGGTCTTGCCCAGGCCGACTTCATCGGCCAGCAGTACCCGAGGCGCGATCCGGTCGGCCACTTCGCGGGCGATGTGCAGCTGGTGGGCGATCGGTTGTGCCCGATAGCCGCCCAGGCCCCACAGCGGGGACTGCATCTGCCGGCTGATGTGCTCGAGGGTGTTGTAGCGCAGCGAGAACCAGGGCAGCGGGTCGATCTGGCCGGCGAACAGGCGGTCGCTGGCCAGGCGGAACTGGATGAAGTTCGACAGCTGGGTTTCGGGCAGGGTGCGCGGCTGGTTCTGTTGGTCCAGGCCGTGGTAGACCAGCAGGCCCTCGTGGTCCTCGACCTCGCGGACGGTCAGCTTCCAGCCTTCGAAGTGGGTGATCTGGTCGCCGGGGGAGAAGCGCACGCGGGTCAGCGGTGCGTTTCGCAGGGCGTACTGACGGGTCTCGCCGGTGGCCGGATAGAGCACGGTCAGCAGGCGACCGTCTTGCGCCAGAACGGTGCCTAGGCCTAGCTCGGCTTCGCTGTCGCTGATCCAGCGTTGCCCCGGTTGATACTGCTGCGCCATACTGCCTGACTCCCGCGATGAAAAGCCGACTATCTTAACGGATAGCCGATGCAGACCAAAGCCTCTGGCCACTTCATCGACGAATGCCATGCTGATCGAAAGGGTGATTTCGCCATGTCCGCTTCCCCCGCTGCGTTGCCCCTCGCACTCGCCTTGAGCGGCCTCGCGCTGCTGGCGGGGTGCGAACAGAAACGTTTCGACGTGCTCGAGCCGGTTCCGGTCGAACAACTGGAAGTGCTGGGCGTGCGAGCGCCGATCAAGAGCGTGCACTTTCGCGACATCGACGGCGAAGGGTTGCTGGTCCTGAGCCGAGTGGACGGGCAGGCCACCGATCCCGAAACCGAACAGGAAGTGGACAAGGTGGTGCTGCGCACGACCCTGTACGAGCGGCACGAGGGCGCAGGCTTCACGCCGCGCTGGCAGACCGAGCAGGAGACCACCTGCGCCGGGCTCGACCTGGACGTGGATTTCTACGGCGATGTCAGCGGCGTGAGCGACCTGGACGGCAACGGGCGCGCCGAAACGACCGTGGCCAGCCACGCATTCTGCGGCGGTGGCATCGACCCCCACGACATCACGCTCGAGATGCGCGAGGGCGAGGCCCGCTATACCCTCACCGGCGAGTCGCTGATCGTGCCGGCGGCCGAGGAACCCATCGGTGGTGAGCGGCACGACAGCGCTTCGTTCAAGACCGCCCCGGACGTGTTCCGAGCGCACCTGGACGAGGTCTGGCAGACCATCTACAAGCGGCCCTGGAGCGAGACCGGCAGCGTGTCCGACGAGCAGGACGACGGCGACCCCCGTTGAGCCGGCTCATCGGACCGTTTCGATTAGCGCTCGCGTCGGCGCGGCGCGCGGTGCACACTCAAGTGCACGGCTGACAGGCCGATACAGTGGTGAACAGGAGAGCCCTCATGCTGCCACCCATCATTCCGCTCAGCGCCGTGCCCGTCACGTCGCAGCTCGACCCACCCAGGCAGGCGCCGGCCATCGCGCCCGTGGTGGCCGTGCAGCCGGGCGCCGGCGACAGCACCATCGACCTGAAGAACCAGCGCGATCCCGATGAGCAGACCTACCTGCTGCGCGAAGAGCAACGTCAGCAGCAAGGGCGGCGCCAGCGTGAGCGGGAGGAACGCTACAGCGCCGTGCCGGGCGACGAACTCAATGCCGACAACACCGTGCCGGTCGTGCCGCTGACCGGAGACAGCCCGCGTCAAGGCCTGTTGGTGGACATCGAAATCTGAGCCGGGGCTGGTCAGCCCCGACACGCCGCTTCATCATGGGCACCTGTCCCGCCAGAACGACCATGCCATGAGCCAGGATAACCTCATCGACTTCGGTGCCGAGCGCGCCAAACGTGTCCATGACCTCAACGACAAGCGCCTGGACGACATGCGCCAGGCCTTCGAGCAGGCCATGCCCCTGGGTACGTCGAAGAAGAAGAAAAAGCCCAAGGGCAAGCCCCGCAAAGGTTGAATACCTGCCCTTGGCGCGGCGACGTCATCGCGACCATTGACCCTGATCAATGGCGCGCGCATACGGATCGATTACCTTGCACTCATCGGACGGCGACGGGTGCCCACCATGGCACCTTCGGCTCACGGGACAGGCTGTCGCCGATCCGGACTGTTTCACGCGCGCGCACCCACGGCAACCGTGCTGTCGATGCGCCCGGGTACAAGGGCACGCAAGGCATTTAGGGCAACTTCGGTTGCCCCTTTTTTTGCGTGCCGTTTTCATCGGCTGAAGATCGACCCTCTGCGCGATGCCGCTGTCTATGGATCATTCCCATGGACGTCCAGGGTTCCCCGCCGTGCCGATCACCTTGCAGGCGCTGTTCGCGCCCACCGCCACTGCCGTGAAGTTCGCGCTCAAGACCGTGCTCGGGGGCGGCCTGGCCTTGTGGTTGGCGATGCGCCTGGAGCTGGAGCAGCCGTCATGGGCCTTGATGACGGCCTTCGTGGTCGCGCAGCCGCTGTCCGGCATGGTGATCCAGAAAGGCCTGGCGCGGCTGGCCGGCACGGTGGCCGGGACCGGCATGGCGGTGCTGCTGATCGCCTTGTTCGCCCAGACGCCCTGGCTGTTCCTGCTGAGCCTGGCCACCTGGTTGGCGATCTGCACGGCCACCTCCACGCAGTTGCGCAGTGCCTGGGCCTATGCCTTCGTGCTGGCAGGCTACACGGCGGCGATCATTGCCTTGCCGGCCACCTCTAACCCGCTGCAAGTGTTCGATCAGGCGGTCGCGCGCTGCACCGAGATCAGCCTGGGCATCGTCTGCGCCACCTTGACCAGTGCGCTGCTCTGGCCCATGCATGTCGAACAGCAATTGGCCGACCAGGCGCGTCAGGCCTGGGACGCAGGATTGCGTGCAGCCAGCGCGGTGCTGGCAGGCGACGAGCAGGCGCGTCAGGGGTTGCTGGAAATCCTCGGGCGCATCGTGGCGATCGACACCCAGCGTGAGCATGCCGGTTTCGAAGGCTTGCGTGGGCGTCAGCGGGAGCGGGCCATCGGCGGTCTGAGCCAGCAGTTGATGGTGCTGCTGCGGGTGGCCCGCTCGGTGCGTCGCCAATGGCGGCAGCTCGACGAGCATGAAGCCGCGCGTCTGGCGCCGTGGCTGGACACGGTGCGTGACCACCTGGCGACGCCACAGGTGGCGGACCTGTCCTTGCTCGGGCAGCGTATCCGGGATGCGGCGCACGACGAGCAGGTCAGCGCCACCGAGCACTATTGCCTGGCGCGTCTGGCGCTGCTGCTGGACAAGGTCCTGGCCGCGCATCAGGCCCTGGTCGACGTGGAGGCGGGCAGGGCGCCCAAGGGCGTCGTCGAAGGCCTGGCGGCGCACCGCGATCCGCCGCTCGCCTTGCTGTTCGGTGCACGCAGCGCCTTGGCCTTCTTGACCATGTGCACGTTCTGGTTGGCCACGGCCTGGCCGTCGGCCATCGGTGGACTGGTACTGACCTGCGTGGTCTGCAGCCTGTTCGCCAGCCGCGAGAACGGCGCGCAGATCGGCTTGAGCTTCTTGCGCGGCATCGCCCTGGCCATTCCGAGCGCCTTTTTCGTCGGGCAGATCCTGCTGCCGCAGTGGAGCGGCTTCGCCCTGTTGTGTCTGGGCCTGGGCGTGCCCCTGTTTCTCGGCGCGTTATGCATGGCCAACCCGCGCACCGGGCCGACCGCCACGTCATTCTGCCTGCACTTCATCGTGCTGGTGGCGCCGCTCAACGCGATGCAGTTCAGCGTCGAAACCATGCTCAACAGCGCCTTGGCCATGTTGATGGGGGTGAGCGCCGCCGTGCTGGCCTTCAAGCTGGTAGTGCTGCGCCACCCCAACTGGCTGCGTCGCCGTCTGCGCGCGGCGACCCAGAGCGACCTGGTCAGGCTCACCCGGCGCGACCTGCGCAGCGCCGATGGCTGGTTCGGCGGGCGCATGGCCGATCGCCTGATGCTGCTGGCGCGGCACGCCCACGAGCTGCCTGACGTCGAGCGGCGTCGGTGGGACGACGGCTTGCATGGCCTGGATATCGGCGACGAGCTGGTGCACCTGCGCATGTGCCTGGCCATCGCCCAGGCGCCGTTGGCCGGGGCCGAGCAGCGATACCTGGAGCAGGTGCGCGATACTTTGGCCGCAGGCCCTGCCCCCGATCAGGCAGACCGCCTCGACGCGGCCAGCACGCAGCTGCTCGACGCGCTGCAGCGACAACCGTCGAGCGATGCCCTACGCCTGGCCGAAGGGGCCGTCATGCAGTTGCGCAGCAGTTGGGCCCGTTGGTGCCGTTGGCAGGAGGTCGAGGATGGAGTTGCGTGAATGGGCAGTGGGCGGGGTGTTGATCAGCCCCTTTCTGCTGGATGTGGTGCTGGCCCTGGTGGTGACCGGCGCGCTGCGTCTGCTGGTGCAGGCCACGGTAGTGGGGCGCTGGATCTGGCACGAAGCGTTGTTCGACACGGCGCTGTTCGTCTGTGTGTTGTCGTTGATCGTCCATCTGCCGAGTTATCGCTAAGGAGCCTGTATGCGTATGACCGCCCGTGTCCTGGTCACCGTGTGTGTCGTGATCGTCGCCCTGTTCGCCGGCTACCAGCTGTGGCAGTACTACATGCTCACCCCCTGGACCCGTGATGCACGGGTGCGCGCCGACGTGGTCGTGATAGCGCCGGACGTGTCGGGCTGGGTGAGCGAACTCAGAGTGCGGGACAACCAACCGGTCAAGGCCGGCGAGCTGTTGATGCGCATCGATCGGGAGCGCTTCCAGGCGGCGGTGGACAAGGCCAAGGCCGTGGTCGAGACGCGCGCGCAGCAAGCGCGCCTGCGCGAACGCGAAGCCGCTCGCCGGGTGGCGCTGGGCGCCGAGGCGATCAGTGCCGAGACCCGCGAGAACGCGCAGATCACTGCCGCCATCGCCCGCGGCGAACTGCACCAGGCCCAGGCGGACCTGGAGCTGGCGAAGATCAACCTGGCGCGCAGCGATGTGCGAGCGCCCAGGGCAGGGCACATCACCAACCTGCGCCTGGCACAGGGCAACTACGCCACGGCAGGGCAGTCGGTCATGGCGCTGGTGGACGATGCCACCTTCTATGTGCAGGCGTACTTCGAAGAAACCAAGCTGCCACGTGTGCACGAGGGCGACGCGGTGCAGGTGTGGCTGATGAGCGCAGGCGAGCCGATCCCCGGCCGTGTCGACAGCATCAGCCGGGGGATCAACGACCGCAACACGACGCCTGACGGCCAATTGCTGGCCGAGGTGGAGCCCACGTTCAACTGGGTGCGCCTGGCGCAGCGTATCCCGGTGCGCATTCGGCTCGAGCAGGTCCCGACGGGCACGGTGCTCAGCGCGGGCATGACCGCCAGCGTGCGGGTGCATCAGAGCGCCGAGCGTTCCGGACTGTGATGGTCCTCGGCATCGGTCGAGGAGGGAGTGTCGCTGGCCTGGGGCAGTGCCTGCGTCAGTGGCAGGGTGAAGGTGAATGCTGTTCCGGCTTCCTGGGTCGAGACGACACTCAGGCGCCCCCCATGGGCCATGGCGATCTGATTGGCGATGTAGAGCCCCAGGCCCAGACCTTGCCGGGGTTTGCCATCGACGGGGCTGGTGAACGGCTGGAATAGGTGTGCCAGGATGGCGGTCGGGATCGGTTCGCCCTGGTTGTGCACGCTCATGCGCAGCACCTCGTCCTCGACCTCGGCCTGAACGGTGATGGGGCCATCGCTCGCGCCATGGGTGAGGGCATTGGCGATCAGGTTGGACAGCAACTGCATGATCCGCTCCCGGTCACAGTGGACGCCGTGCAAGGTCTGCAGGCACAAGCGGATGTCCCGTTGTGGATGCACACTGTGCAGTTCCAGAGCGACATGCTCGATGGCCTTGTCCAGGTCCGGGCAGGGACGTATGTCCAGCACGATGCCGCCGCCCAGCCGCCCCCGGGCGAAGTCCAGCACATCACGTACCAGTTGTGAGGCGCGCTTGCCGCAGGTCTGGATATGGCGCGCGATGGTCACGTCGCGTGGCGTTTTCAGGCGTTGCGCCAACAGCTCGGCGCCTGCGCTGATGGCGAACAACGGGTTGCGCAGGTCGTGGCCCAGGACGGCGATGAAGTGTTCGCGCACGTCGGCCATGGCGCGTTCCTCGAGCAGGGCGTGTTCGGTGCGTTGCGCGCTCTCTTCGCTGGCGATCTGGATCGACAGCAACCGGGCGAAGGCCTCCATCATCGGTACGATGGCGCTACCGCGCAGGGCGGCGGGCCGTGCATCGAGCGCGCACAGGGTACCGAAGAAGCGTCCGTCGGCGCGGATGATCGGTACCGAAATGTAGCTTTCGAAGCCGTGCAGGCGCGGAGCTTGATGGCGGCAATAGCGGGTGTCTTCGCGGGCATGGTCGATCACGATGGTGCGACGGGTCGCCCGGATGTCATGGCACAGCGTCGTGGTCACGTCCAGCGCGTCACCCGGCTGGATGCCGACATGATGCAGGTCGAGTACGGCGCAGGCGGTCCAGCGGTCTTCGGTCACCCGCGCCACGGCCGCGAAGCGCAGGCCGGTCTGTTCGTGAATGACTTGCAGAATGGCGGGCACCGCCGTGATGCGCCCAAGCGTTGCGATGTCGGCTGCGATGTCGATGCTCATACCTTACCTGGCAGGTTGTCAGGACGGACTCCATGCCAGACATTCTAGTCGGCAGGCCGCTGCGCCGGGGCGCGAGGTCAGGTCGAATCGCAGGCATCGTGCGATGTATTGACGTGCATCACTGCGCGAAGGGGATTGCTCGAGCACCTCGACGGGTGGTCAGGGTCATCCTTCTGGATTGACCAGGCGCAGTTGTGGCGGCAGCGCGCGGGCGAAGACCTGGTCACGGCCTTGGCGCTTGGCGGTGTAGAGTGCCTTGTCGGCATTTTCCAGCCAGGCATCGGCACTGCCCAGATCGGCACGGAAGCTGGCCAGCCCGATGCTCAGGCTGATGCGCAGTTCAGGCAGCAAGGGGTCATGGTAGCTGGCGATGCGTTGCCGCACCCGGTCCATGATCTGGTAGGCCTGGGCTTCGGTGACGTCACGCAGCAACACGCAGAACTCGTCGCCGCCATAACGCCCGGCCCGGTCGGTCGGGCGCAGGTTGCCCTTGAGCTCCTGGCTCAGCGTGCGCAGTACGGTATCGCCCACGGCATGGCCGAAGGTGTCGTTGATCGGCTTGAAGTGGTCGACGTCGATCAGCGCGATGATGGCGTGTTCGCCCTTGGCCTGGCAGCGGTGGAACGCCACCTTCAGCAGGTTCTGCCAGGCGCCGTGGTTCAGCAGGCCGGTCAGGCTGTCCGTACGGCTCAGGATGCCCAGGCGCTGCTTGTGTTCGGACAGCGTGATGGCCAGGCGGTAGGACACCCAGCCAAGCGCCAGCGGGTAGAGCGTCAGCATCGGTAGGCAGGCATAGACCTGGTAGGGCGTGACGATGAGCTGCAGGTTCAGGCCGAAGCAAGCGACGCCCAGCGTCATGCCGATCAACTGCGTGAGCATGCCCTGGGCCACCAGGCGCTTGCCGCCCACGGCCACGTTGTTCATGGTCACCATCGACAGGATGGTCAGGCTGGGCAGAGGGTTGAACTGCATGCAGGCGATCCAGAAGCCGGTCATCAAGGAGTCGATCAGCAGGTTGCGTCGTTCGGCCCTGTAAGGCACGAGGGCACGTGACGCCCAGTAATAGGCGACGTGCGGCCAGACCAGCCCATTGAAGAGGACCAGTCCCCAGACCCAGTCGGGCAGTGTCAGCGTGGTGAACGCAGCCAGGACGGCGATCAGGCCAAGCACCTTGCCGACGATGCGTGGCCGGTAGATGCGCTTGACGAAAGAAAGACCACTGCCGGTCGTGTTGTCGATCATGATCGAGGTCAATCCCTGGGCGCTGTCGGGCGCGCGTTGCAGGCAAACGGTTTAAGGAGCACTTCTATAGGGAATCGCTTGACCTCGAGGCCAGGGCATGGCCGGTCCAATCACGCCGCATACCTAGAACAGGGCACGACGTTGCAGCGCTGTCGATGACGACGACCGCCCTCCAGCGAAAGAGGCGTTGCGTCATGCCCGCCTATGATAGCGGTACGCAGCGAGCAAGGAATGGGCTATTCGAAAAAATACGACGGCATGCCAGGGGATACCGATCGGCGGCCGGTCGAGGAGAGGAAAGAGGGGAGGGGAAGGGGGATTGCAAAGGTGCATGGGCAGCCGGGTCCGGCGACTGCCCATGCGTGAGCGTCATGGCTTGCGCGACGCGCCTTCGGTCGTATCACGGTTACGCTGGGTCCTGGGCGCCTCGGGTGTCTTGCCGTCACGCGAGGGTGGCTGCTCGCTGTCGCTGCGAACCTGCGCATGGCTGATCAGCGCGAAGATGAAGCTGCCGCCAATGATGTTGCCAGCCAGGGTCGGCAAGGCGAACTGCAGCCAGAAGTCGCTCCAGGTCTGCTCGCCAGCCCAGACCAGGTAGGAGACCTCGACCGAACCGACCACGATGTGGGTGAAGTCGCCCAGGGCCATCAGGTAGGTGATCAGCACGATGATCCAGATCTTGGCGTGCTCCATGGACGGGATCATCCAGACCATGGTGGCGATCATCCAGCCCGAGATGATGCCCTTGGCGAACATCTGGGCGATGTCGTTCTCCATGACCTTGCGGCCGATGTCGAGGAAGGCCGCGTCGGTCTTGGCGTCGAAGATCGGCAGCTCGAGCATGACCCAGGCCACCAGCAACGTGCCGGCCAGGTTGCCGACCAGCACCACGCCCCACAGCCTGAGCAGGCGTCCGAGGTTGCTGAAGGTCGGAGCGCTCATCAGGGGCAGCACGGCCGTGAGGGTGTTCTCGGTGAACAGCTGTTGGCGGGCGATGATGACGGCCAGAAACCCCGCGCTGTAGCCGAGGCTGGCGATCACATGACTGCTCTCGCCGTCTGGCAGGCGTGCCGAGAACAGGCCCATCGCCATGAACGAGAGCCCCATGCTCAGCCCTGCGGCCAGCGCCGACCACCAGAGGGCTGCGACGGGGCGCTCGAGCTCGTGGTCGCCCTGGGTGCGGATGATCTCGTGCAGCACGGCTGCACGCGGGGGTTGGTTGTGAGAGGCTTCCTGCTCTTCATCGGCCGAGAGGCCGGGGGTCTTTTCTTCGTGTTCATCGTTCATGGAGGGTTCGCTCTGCAGGTGGGCTGTAGGTACAGATCAGAGCGGCCTTGAATAGTTGCCTGGGCCCGACCCAGGGATTTGGAAATATTTTCAATGCAGTGGTTGACACTGTCTGTGAATGACGTATTATTCGCCTCCCGCAGCGATGCACTTGCAGCGGGGCAAGCGCAACATGAAGTGATCACGGTGTCGACAGACACCAGATCGAAAAAAACTTCAAAATAAACGCTTGACAGACAACGAGGACAGCGTAGAATGCGCGCCTCGGTTGAGACGAAAGCTTCTCAACCAACCGCTCTTTAACAACTTGAATCAAGCAATTCGTGTGGGTGCTTGTGAGTTTGGACTGATAGTCAGATAGATTATCAGCATCACAAGTGACACATGAGTAATCATAGTAGTCATTTGAGATTGCTGAGCCAAGTTTAGGGTTTCTTAAAAACCCAAGCAGTATTGAACTGAAGAGTTTGATCATGGCTCAGATTGAACGCTGGCGGCAGGCCTAACACATGCAAGTCGAGCGGATGACGGGAGCTTGCTCCTGGATTCAGCGGCGGACGGGTGAGTAATGCCTAGGAATCTGCCTGGTAGTGGGGGACAACGTTTCGAAAGGAACGCTAATACCGCATACGTCCTACGGGAGAAAGCAGGGGACCTTCGGGCCTTGCGCTATCAGATGAGCCTAGGTCGGATTAGCTAGTTGGTGAGGTAATGGCTCACCAAGGCGACGATCCGTAACTGGTCTGAGAGGATGATCAGTCACACTGGAACTGAGACACGGTCCAGACTCCTACGGGAGGCAGCAGTGGGGAATATTGGACAATGGGCGAAAGCCTGATCCAGCCATGCCGCGTGTGTGAAGAAGGTCTTCGGATTGTAAAGCACTTTAAGTTGGGAGGAAGGGTTGTAGATTAATACTCTGCAATTTTGACGTTACCGACAGAATAAGCACCGGCTAACTCTGTGCCAGCAGCCGCGGTAATACAGAGGGTGCAAGCGTTAATCGGAATTACTGGGCGTAAAGCGCGCGTAGGTGGTTTGTTAAGTTGGATGTGAAAGCCCCGGGCTCAACCTGGGAACTGCATCCAAAACTGGCAAGCTAGAGTACGGTAGAGGGTGGTGGAATTTCCTGTGTAGCGGTGAAATGCGTAGATATAGGAAGGAACACCAGTGGCGAAGGCGACCACCTGGACTGGTACTGACACTGAGGTGCGAAAGCGTGGGGAGCAAACAGGATTAGATACCCTGGTAGTCCACGCCGTAAACGATGTCAACTAGCCGTTGGAATCCTTGAGATTTTAGTGGCGCAGCTAACGCATTAAGTTGACCGCCTGGGGAGTACGGCCGCAAGGTTAAAACTCAAATGAATTGACGGGGGCCCGCACAAGCGGTGGAGCATGTGGTTTAATTCGAAGCAACGCGAAGAACCTTACCAGGCCTTGACATGCAGAGAACTTTCCAGAGATGGATTGGTGCCTTCGGGAACTCTGACACAGGTGCTGCATGGCTGTCGTCAGCTCGTGTCGTGAGATGTTGGGTTAAGTCCCGTAACGAGCGCAACCCTTGTCCTTAGTTACCAGCACGTTATGGTGGGCACTCTAAGGAGACTGCCGGTGACAAACCGGAGGAAGGTGGGGATGACGTCAAGTCATCATGGCCCTTACGGCCTGGGCTACACACGTGCTACAATGGTCGGTACAGAGGGTTGCCAAGCCGCGAGGTGGAGCTAATCTCACAAAACCGATCGTAGTCCGGATCGCAGTCTGCAACTCGACTGCGTGAAGTCGGAATCGCTAGTAATCGCGAATCAGAATGTCGCGGTGAATACGTTCCCGGGCCTTGTACACACCGCCCGTCACACCATGGGAGTGGGTTGCACCAGAAGTAGCTAGTCTAACCCTCGGGAGGACGGTTACCACGGTGTGATTCATGACTGGGGTGAAGTCGTAACAAGGTAGCCGTAGGGGAACCTGCGGCTGGATCACCTCCTTAATCGACGACATCAGCCAGCTGATGAGCTCCCACACGAATTGCTTGATTCATTGTA